>JBGART010000038.1:0-94409 GCA_044230055.1 Myxococcaceae bacterium
GGCGGGCGCCCGCCGGCAGCCGCCCAGGACTATCCCGCCTGCCTTGACCACCCTCAGGGATACCTGCCTCCGCGCCGGCAACGAGCCCGTCACTGCGAAGGCACACGGACAGCTCAGCGCAAGACCTGTGTCTCCCTGCCCAGACTGCCTCCGCGCCGGAACGGCAGCCGGTCTGGCTCCTCAACTTCGCCCTTTTCAGCTCCATGGCGTCGGAAAGAGGCGGCGTGCGACTTCGTCTCCGTAGCGCAAGCGCACGAGGGCGACACGCACCCCGTGTTCGCTGAGCTCGGGATGGCGCATCCGAATTCCCGCCTCGGCCAGCGTGCGCAACCTGCGAGAGGCTTCACTCGCCACGTGCAACCGCTGCGCGGGGGTCAGCTGCCGCAGCAGGCGGTAGTACTCCTCAAGCTGAGCGGGGCTGGTATCGCGCTCCAGCGGGTTCATTGCTCAGCCCTAGCACGAACGCCGTTGGCCTACCGGGGCACGTCCGCGCACAGGCGTGCGCCGGTCTCCACGTTGCGGAAGGTCCTTGTCATGGCCCACTGGTTCATGGAGCGCAGGGTGAGCTGGCCGACGTAGAAGGAGCCGCCTCGAGCCACCCAGTCCACGCCGCGGCGGGCGGAGCGGACGACCTCCCAGACGTTTCCCGCCAGGTCATGCACGCCGAACGGGCTGTCGCTGGCCGGGTGGCTGCCGGGCACATCCGGCCCGAACGCGCCCTCGGTCCTCCCGTAGGTCTCATCAAAGTTGGCGTCCTCCGGCGAGAGCACTTCGCCGTGCGGGTACGTCCGCCCGTCCGCGCCGCGGGCCGCGCGCTCCCACTCCAGCTCCGCGCACAGCCGGGCACCCTTCACCTTCCCGCTGCTGTCCGCCCAGCGCGCGTAGGCCTCCACGTCGTCGGTGGAGATGCCGGTCACCGGGAGCAGCCGCCAGTCCTGTGCCGCGCGCACCTTGCGGCCCGGGAGCACCAGCGGTTCGCCCTCGGCCGCGCGCGCCTCCGGGCCGGTCATCTGGAAGTGGAGCGTGAAGCCGCGGGCGTCCTCCGTCAGCCAGGTGCGCCCGCCGCCGCCGACGTCGAAGCCGCCCTTGGGCAGCCGCGTCGCGCGCTCGTTCGGGGGGAGCTGGCGCAGGAAGGCGAGGTACTCGGCGTAGGTGAGCTCCCGGGCGGCGATGAGGAACTCCCCGGTCTTCACCTCGTGCAGCGGCGCGGCCTCGTAGAAGACGCTGCGCAGCTCATCGTCCCCGGTGGCGCCGAACAGGAACCGACCCTCCGGCACGTGCACGAAGCCCTCCGGCATCCGGGCGGTGGGGACGAGCGACACCTTGGCTTCGCGCACCTCGCCCCGGCGCAACAGCAGCGGCAGCCGCGCAGGGGCGTGCCCTTCCGCCTCCACCGTCAGCACCCAGCTGCCGGGCTCCAGCGCCCCGCCGGCGAACGGCGTCCAGGGGCCGCGCGACATGCGGCCGCGCTCCGGTACCTCCCGGGCGATGCGCGCGGTGGCGTGGGGCGGGCTGAGCGCCAGGGTCACCTGCGACGGGTTCTTCAACCGCGCGGCGCGGGCCCGGTCCGCGTCGAAGAGGGCCAGGCGCGAGAGCAGCTCTTCCAGCCTTTTGCCCTCGTCGGCCGCGGCGGCCTCGGCGGCGCGGTCGAACAGCCAGTCGGCGTAGCGATCTCTCGTGTCCGCCCGGCGCGAGTCCAGCAGCACGGCCGCCTCGAAGGCCGCGCTGGTCCGGGCGGCGGCCTCATCCAGCGACTCCCGCACCTGCCGCGCGCTCCGCCAGCGGCGCTCGCCCTCCGACCAGTCGCCCTCGTCGTAGGCGGCGTAGGCCTGCGCCCGCGCGCGCTCCCAGCGCACCCGCAGCTCCGTCACCTGCGCGCTTGCCTCGGCCACCTCCGCCAGGCGGCCGGCCACCTGCGCGGAGAGCGCCTGGTCCTGCCACAGCCGCGTCCCGGCGAAGGCCAGGGCGGCGACCAGCACCAACGTGGCCACGGCCACGGGCGCGCGCAGGCGCCGCAGCCGGTCCGCGCGGCGGCTCTCGTCCACGAACGGGCCCGCCGCCCTTGGCGGCAGTTGCGGCAGCCGTTCCAGCTCCGCCAGCTGCGCCCTCCCGTAGAGCAGCTCCGCCGGGTGGCCCAGCCGCGCCCACTCTGCGGCGGCGCGGGCCAGCCGGTCCCGCAGCGCGCGGGCGCCGGCGTCGTCGTCCAGCCAGCCGCGCAGCCGGGGCCACGCGGTGAGCAGCGCCTCGTGGGCCAGCTCGTACCCCTCTCCGCCCGGGCCGCTGCGCGCCACCACCAGCCGCGCGCGGGCGAGCGCCTCCAGCGCGGCCTGCCGCGGGCGAGCGCCGCCCACCAGCTCCTCCGAGGAGCAGCGGCGGCGCGTGCCGTCCGCGGCCACCAGCGCCAGCAGCACCTCGCGCGCGGCGGCCGCCTCGGCCGGTGCCAGCGCCTCCAAGCATTCATCCGCGTGCCGGGCGAGCGCGCCCTCCACTCCGCCCAGCCGGTCCAGTGCGGCCTGGGACAGCACGCGTCGCTCTTCGTCCCGCGCGTCCCACAGCTGGGCCAGCGCGAACTGCAGCAGCGGCAGCGCGCCCGGCCGCGCGGCGAAGGCGACCAGCACGTCCACCAGCTCCGGCGTCTCGAACGCGTAGCCCTTGAGCCGGGCGGGGCCGGTCACCACGTCGCGCAAGCCCTCCTCGGTGGGCGGGCCCAGCAAGAGGATGCAGCGGCCCAGCGCCTCCGCGAGCGAGGGCAGCACAGTGGCCACCCGCCCGAGCAGGTCGCTGCGCACGGAGCCCAGCACGCGCAACGACGGGCCGCGCGCGAGCAGCGCGAGCAGCAGCCGCGCGAAGAGCCGTGCGCTCTCCTCGTCGGCCGCGGTCACCAGCTCCTCGAGCTGGTCCACGAAGACCACCAGCCCCCGGGACGGCCCGAGCGCGCGCCGCAGCAGCGACGGCGCGTCGTCCGGCGCGGCGATGAGGGCCGCGAGCAGCTGCGCCTCGTCCAGCTCCACGCCCGGCGCGCCCAGGGACAGCGGCGCTGTCTCCGCGCCGGGCGGAGGAGAGAGGCCCAGCGCACGGCGGTGCGTCTGCTCCAGCGCCGCGTCTGCGCCGGGCGGAGGAGAGAGGCCCAGCGGGCGGTGCGTCTGCTCCAGCGCCGCGTCCGCGCCGGGCGGAGGAGAGAGGTCCAGCGCGCGGCGGTGCGTCTGCTCCAGCGCCGCGTCCGCGCCGGGCGGAGGAGAGAGGCCCAGCGCACGGCGGTGCGTCTGCTCCAGCGCCGCGTCTGCGCCGGGCGGAGGAGAGAGGCCCAGCGCGGCGGTGCGGTCCTGCTCCAGCGCCGCGTCCGCGTCGAGCGGAGGAGAGAGGCTCAGCGCTCGGGCGCGGTCCTGCTCCAGCGCGGGTGCAGGCGGCGCCGCCTCTACCTCGGACGGAGGAGAGAGGCCCAGCGCGCGGCGGCGGTCCTGCTCCAGCGCCACGTCCGCGCCGGGCGGAGGTGAGAGGCCCATCGCACCGCGGCGCTCCTGCTCCAGCGCCGCATCCGCGCCGGGCGGAGGGGAGAGGCTCATCGCGCGCCGGCGGTCCTGCTCCCGCGCCGGCGCCAGCGCCGCGCAGAGGGCGGAGGCCAGCGCGTGCAGTGGGCGCCGCCCGGGGACCAGCGTGGCCACGGTCCAGGCGCGGGCCTCGCCCAACGCGCCCTCGGCGCAGGCGGGGAGCACGGCCGCGCGGCAGAGTGACGACTTGCCGGCACCGGAGTCCCCCGCCACCACCACGCAGCCATCTGACTTGAGCTGTTCCAGAACCTGCCGGGCCTCGCGCTGCCGCCCGAAGAAGACGGAGCGGTGCTCCGCTTCAAACGCCAGGAGCCCGCGGTACGGGTTGCCCTCCGGCAGCGGCTTCGCGGTGGAAGGCAGCAGCCGCTCCAGCGCGTCCCGCAGGGCGTCCGCCGAGGGGAAGCGCCCGGCCGGGTCCCTCGCCAGGCAGCGGTCTACGACGCGCGCCAGGCCCTCCTCGATGTGGGGCGCCACCTCCGCGAGCGGTCGGGCATCGTGCGTGGTCATCGCCCACGCCGACGGGCCCTGCGGCAAATAGGCGGCGGGAGGCCTGCCCGCGAGCAGCTCGTAGAGGAGCGCCCCCAGGGAATAGAGGTCGCTCGCGAACGTGGCCGGCGCGCCCGCCCAGCACTCCGGCGCCAGATAGTGCGGCGTCCCCATCACCGCGCCCGCCGCGCTCAGCCCGGCGGGGTCCACGTTGGCCGCGGCCTCGGCGCGGCGCGCGGGCGGAGACGCGGGCGCGACGGTGGCCGCGTCGCGCAGCATCACCTTCATCGGGTGGGCGTCGGCCGGCGGCGCCAGTGCCTGCGTGTCCCCGGGAGAGGGGGCCCGTGGCGGGGAGCCCCTGACCGGCGCGGGGGCCTGGGCCACGCCGTCAAGCTTGGCGAGGCCGAAGTCGAGCAGCTTCACCTCGCCCGCGTCGGTGAGAAAGGCGTTGGCGGGTTTGATGTCGCGGTGGAGGACGCCGCGGCGGTGGGCGGCGGCGAGGCCGCGGGCGAGCTGGACGCCGAGCTCCAGGGCGTGCGCCATGGGCAGCGGGCGCTCCAGGCGGTCCAGGCTCCGGCCGACGAGCAGCTCCGTCACCGTGTAGGGGTGGCCGAGCGCGGTTCCCACCCGGTGAACGGCGATGACGTTGGGGTGCTGCACGCGGGCGGCGGCCCGGGCTTCGAGGAGGAAGCGGGCGCGGACGTCTGGCGCGTCCTCCGCGGAGCCGATGAACTTGATGGCCACCCGGCGGTCCAGGAAGGTGTCCGTCGCCAGCCAGACCTGGCCCATGGCCCCGTGGCCGAGCGGCTCCAGGAGGCGGTACTCGTCGAACTCTCTGGGGGGAATCCACATCGGCGCAGGCATGCGTTCACGGCCCAACGGTGCTGTGCCTTCAACGGCGCGCTGACTGTAGTCGAGTTACAGCGCCGAATCGGCGCGGCTGAGCGGAAACGAGACAGGCGCGCGAGGCCCACAGCCCGGAAACCACACGCGTTGCAAACCTGGAACGCGCCGTGCTTAGAGGCGCGCACCATGATTCCAAAGCGCTTGGGGTGGGGACTGCTGGGTCTGCTGGTCGCCGGCTGTGGGGCGACGGAGGCGGACTCGCAAGGGAGCGACGCACTCGGGACCGTGGCCCAGGAGGGGCGAACGGCGCAGGGCCGGACCGCGCAGGGGCGAACCGCGCAAGGCAGGACCGCGCAGGGCTCCGGCGGGACGGTGCTGCGGATTGACAAGCTGTTCGCCCAGGTGCCCAACGGCCTGCTGGGCACCTTCACGGTGGACGGCTACGACAAGGTGCAGGTGGTGGGCTCCAAGCTCCGCTTTCTGGTGCCTGGGCTGGTCCTCCATCCTGGCAACACCGTCGAGGCGACGAACGCACGCGGCTCCAGCTGGGTGGACGCCCGGGTGGGGACGGTGATGAACACCTTTGCTGCCTGGACCGGGCAGGGGGAGCTGGTCGTGCCGGTGCGCATCTCCGCCATTCGGACCGAGGTGAGCGACGCGGCCAACCCGGTGAACCTCACCCAGGGCCGGGTGACGGACACCCTTACGCAGTACGCGCTTGAGGTGAGCCAGGGCAACGGAACCTGGGCGCCGCTGTGCAACGGCGAAGAGGGGAACTGGGGGATGTTCACGGCGGGCTATTGGTCCAACAACGACCTGTTCGACAACTACGTCGTCGAAAACCCGCCCTCAAACCGCAGCTTCGGCTTCTCCTGTCTGGATGGGACGTCGGCCAAGTGCATCCGCTGGGGCTACATGCCGTGGAAGACGCTGCCGCCGCCGAACAACCCCGCGGCCGCGCCGGTCTCGCTGCAGCCGCTCTACCAGTCCTGCGTGCACGCCGGGATGGCGGACTACTGCGGCACGCTCACCTCGTACACCAACGACGGGACGTTGATTGACCTCTGGGATGTCTACGGCTTCGTCCGGAAGACCTCCGAGTACGAGGACATCCCGGGCTTCTCCGCTGAGTCCGCCTGGAACGCAGAGGGTGCCCTGTGCGTGGAGAAGGCGCGCTGGGAGTCGCTGGGTCTGGCGTGCGAGGAGCCCTACTTCGTCCAGTTCCCCTGCTACGGCGCCAACTGCCCGCCCGGAAGCCACAAGCCGCGCCTCATCCCGGCCAACGCCCGCTTCGAGGAGGGTTCCCGGTCCACCTGCGTGGCCAACGCGCTCACCCAGCGCGGCAAGCAGACGCTGCTGTACGTGGACACGCGCACCACCTACTGCCCGTTCTCGCCGTACTCCGCCAACGGCAGCCCGTACGCGCGGCCGCTGCGGAAGGACTGCAACTTCTGCACGACGCGGGTCTGCAACCAGACGGGCTACGCCGGCTGCTGCACGTCCAACTGGACGTCCGCTTGCGCCGCCAAGGCCAACGACGTCTGCAATGGCCTCATCGTCATCGACCCTGGCCCCATCGTGATGGGCCCATGAGCGGGCTCTGACGGTAGACGGAGATTGACTTGGAGCGGCATCGCGTGTGCGCTGCCGCCCCGATGCGCCCTTCCTCCCGTCTCCTCGCGTTCGCGCTGTTCCTGGGGCTGGCCGGCGGCTGCTCCCGCTGCGGCTCCTCCACCGGAGGCGGCGACGTGCTGCGCCTTTTGCCGCAGAAGGCGCAGTCGGTCATCCTCGTCCCGGACGTGCACCGGCTGGGCGAGCGGGTGACGCAGCTGCAGGGGATGAAGCTCTTCACCTTCGCCGCGCAGCTGCAGGGCCTCTCCTCCGGCGCCGCCTACGCCACCGCGGTCTTCTCGCAGCTGGGGTTGGATCCCCGCTCCCCGCAGTCGCTGGAGAAGGCGGGCATCGACGGCGCGCGCGGCGCGGGCGTGGCGGTGCTGGACGCCGCCGGCAGCCGGGCTTACTCGGTCGTCGCGGTGAAGGACGCGGAGGCCTTCAAAGGCTACCTGACCACGCTGGCGAAGAACCGCCTGGGCGCCTCGACGGTGGGCACCGCGACGGTGGGCGGGGCCACGCTGACCACGTTCTCCAACGCCGCGGGCAGGCCGGCCCTCGGGTACCTGGTGAAGGACGGCTTCGCGCTGGTGGCGCCGGCGGAGTCCTTCGAGGCGCTGGCCGCCGCGGTCGCGCTCACGAAGGAGACCTCGCTGGCCGGGGACGCGGCGCTGGCGGGGTCGCTCAAGGTGCTGCCGGCGGCGCGCGAGGTGGTGGTGTACCTGCCGCCCGGCTCCTCGCAGCTGCCCAACCCGGCGTTCCGCTCTGCGGCGCTGGCGGTGGAGGTGTCCAGCAAGGCGCTGGTGGTGACCGCGCACGTGCCGCTCTCCCCGCCGGAGGCGGCGGCGCTGGTGGAGCCGCGCAAGGGGCCGTCGCTGGAGGGCTCGCTGCCGAAGGACGCGTTCGCGGTCCTCAAGTACAGCGGGGACCCGCTGCTGCTCGCCGTGGTCTGGCCGCGGGTGGTGACGCCGCGAGTGCTGCAGGCCTTCGCGGAGGCGGGCGTGGACGTGAAGGCGGAGGTGCTGGACAACCTGCAGCCGGGTTGGCTGGCCGCGCTGGCGCTGTCGCCGAACGTGAATTTGGGCGGCGGGGTGCCGGAGCTGGACGTGCGGCGGACCAACCCCTTCCGGTACCTGAACCTGGTGGCGGTGGCGCAGGTGAAGGACGGCGCGAAGGGCGCGGCCACGCTGGCCAAGGTCGCGCCGCTGGCCTCAAGCTTTGGCGCCACGCTGACCCCGACGGTGAAGGGCGGCAAGACGGTCTACGAGACCACCTACTCCCAGGGCGAGGGCGCGCACGTGGCGCTCGAAGGGCAGCGGCTGCTCGTCGCCTCGCCGATGAAGCGGATGGAGGAGGCGCTGGCGGCGGGGGCAGGTGGAGAGCCTTTGGCCAAGGACCTCCTGGCGCCGCTGGAGGGCCAGGCGGTGGGCGTGGTGGTGGACCTCCAGAAGCTGGCCTCCGCGGTGCGCGAGCTGCCCGCCTCCGCGTGGGGCCTGGGCGGCTTCGCCATCAAGGCGAGCGCCCTGCGCTGGCTCGAAGGGATGTCGGACCTGCGTGCGCTCTCGGTGACCGCCCGGTCGCAGGAGGGGGCGCTGGTCACCGAGGTGCGGCTGAGGTTCACCGCGCCGTGATCTCCGCGAAGGGCCTCACCAAGGCGTACCAGGACGGGGAGGGCACCACGCTCAAGGTGCTCGACGGGCTGGAGCTCACCGTGAGCGCGGGGGACTTCGTCGCGGTGGTCGGCCCGTCCGGGAGCGGGAAGAGCACGCTGCTGCACGTGCTGGGCGGGCTGGACGTGCACTTCGAGGGGGAGATTGAAGTCGCCGGCCAGAAGCTCAAGTCGCTGGGGGACCGGGCGCTGGCGCGGTTCCGGAACACGCAGGTGGGGTTCGTCTTCCAGTCCTTTCACCTCGTGCAGAACCTGCCGGCCATCGAGAACGTCCTGCTCCCCGCCTACTTCTCCGCGGACGGTGGGACGTCGGTGGCCGCGCGCGACAAGGCGAAGGCCGCGCTCACCCGGGTGGGCCTGGGCGCGAAGCTGGACCGGGTGCCCTCGCAGCTCTCCGGCGGCGAACGGCAGCGGGTGGCCATCGCCCGGGCGCTGTTCAACGGGCCCAAGCTGCTCTTCTGCGACGAGCCCACCGGCAACCTGGACGCGGTGACGGGCAATGAGATCATCGCCCTCTTCCGGGAGCTTCACCGGGAGGGGATGACGCTGCTGGCCGTCACGCACGAGGACCGGGTGAGCGCCGCGGCGACGCGCGTGCTTCGGCTGTCGGCCGGCAAGCTGGTGCCGGAGGGCGCGGCGTGACCTCTGCGGCGTTCTGGCGGCTGGTGTGGCTCTCACTGCGGCGCGACCGGCGCGGGGCGCTCTTCTCCGGCTTCGGCGTGGCCGTGGGCGTGGGGGCGCTGGTCTTCTTCGTGGCGCTGGGGCTGGGCGTGGGCCGGGTGGTGCGGGAGCGGGTCTTCCCGGTGGACACCAGCCTCATCGACGTCGTGCCTCCCACCGTGTCCCTGGGCGCGCTGTTGGGCGGCGGCAAGCTGGACGCGGCGGCGGTGGAGCGGCTGGCGGCGCTGCCCGGCGTCGCCAAGGTCCACCGCAAGATGAACGTGCGGGTGCCGGCGGTCAGCCGCTACGAGGGCGACTTCTTCGGCTCGCGGCTGCGGATGGGGCTGGAGATTCTGGCGGTGGGCGTGGACCCGGAGCTGGTGCGGGCGGACGTGGCGATGGGCGAGTTCAAGGACCCCGGCGCCGGAAAGCCCATCCCGTGCCTGGTCTCCACGCGGCTGGTGGAGATTTACAACAAGACCTTCGCCCCGGCGCGCAACCTCCCGCAGCTGTCCCCGGAGTTGCTGGTGGGCTTCGTCTTCCCGGTGGAGTTCAACCGTTCCTTCGTGGCCGCCACCGCGCCCGGGCCGGTCACCTCCACGCAGCTGCAGATTGTCGGCGTCTCCAGCCGCGCGCTGCTGGCGGGCGTGACGATTCCGCTGGAGGTCGCCCAGCGCCTCAACCGCGACGCCGAGGCGGACGCAGAGACCTTCACCGCGGTGACGCTGGCCGCGCAGGACCCCTCCGCCACGCCGCGCATTCTGGACGACGTGAAGCAGATGGGGCTCAACGTGGATGACCAGGAGCGCCGGCTGGCGGAGAACGCCGGGGCGGCGGTGGCGCTCACCACCTCCGCGCTCGCGCTGCTGTCGGTGCTCATCTGCCTGCTCGCCGGCATCAACATCGCCCACGCGCTCTCCGCCGCGGTCCGGGCGCGGGCCAAGGAGATTGGCGTGATGCAGGCGGTGGGCGCGGCGCGGTCCGACGTGCGCAACCTCGTCCTCGCGGAGGCGGCGGTCATCGGCGCGGGTGGAGGGCTGGCGGGGACGCTCGTGGCGGTCCTCGTGTCACTGGGAGTGGACCGCCTCTCCGCCTCCTACCTCCCGCCGTTCCCGTTCAAGCCGGACACCTACTTCGCCTTTCCTCCGGCGGTGCTCGCGGGCGGCGCGCTCGTGGGCCTCTTCGCGGCGCTGGCGGGCGCGTACTTCCCCAGCCGGCGCGCCGCCGCCACGGAGCCCGCCCGGACGCTGGCCGGGTGAGGCCGGGTAGGCAGGCTCAGCAAAGCCCTAGATTCTCAACGTTGACGGGCTTGTTTTGCGGTCACTAGGCTTCCCTGCGACGCGCTACCTTCGACCCCTTTGAACGCGCCCGCCCCCACCAGAAAGCCGATTCCGTTCGGCAAGTACCTCCTGCTCGACCGCATCAACATCGGCGGGATGGCGGAGGTGTGGCGGGGCAAGGTGTTCGCGGCGGGCGGCGCGGAGAAGCTCGTCGCCATCAAGCGGATTCTGCCGAACATCGCCGAGGACGACGAGTTCATCGCCATGTTCATCGACGAGGCGAAGATCACCGTCCAGCTGACGCACGCCAACGTCGCGCAGATTTACGAGCTGGGGCACCAGCAGAACACCTACTTCATCGCGATGGAGTACATCCCGGGCAAGGACCTCCGGGCGCTCTTCGACCGCTGCCGCAAAAAGGGCGAACCCGCGCCGGTGCCGCTGACCTGCTACGTGGTGGCGAAGCTGGCGGAGGGCCTGGACTACGCCCACCGCAAGAAGGACGGGCAGTCCCGCGACATGAACATCGTCCACCGGGACGTGTCGCCGCAGAACATGCTCATCAGCTACGAGGGCGAGGTCAAAGTCATCGACTTCGGTATCGCCAAGGCGGTGGGCAAGGCGACCAAGACCCAGGCCGGCATCCTCAAGGGCAAGTTCGGGTACATGAGCCCGGAGCAGGTGCGCGGAGTGCCGGTGGACCGGCGCTCGGACGTGTTCGCGCTCGGCGTCTGCCTCTACGAAATGCTCTCCGGCGAGCGCCTGTTTGTCGGCGACTCGGACTTCTCCGTGCTGGAGAAGGTGCGGACCGCGGAGGTGCTGCCGGTCTCCACCTACAACAAGCACGTCCCGGAGGCGCTGGAGCGCATTGTCTCCAAGGCGCTCGCGAGGGAGGTGGAGGACCGCTACCAGTACGCAAGCGAGGTGGCGGACGACCTGCAGCGCTTCCTCATCAGCTCCGACGCGGTCTTCACCCGCAAGGAGCTCTCGCAGTACATGAAGACCACCTTCGCCGAGGAGGTGGAGCGGGAGCAGCAGCGGCTGGAGGAGTACGGCGAGGTGAAGCCGCCCGAAGGGATGCTGCTGGGAGACCCGCCGGCCAGTACCGCCACCACGCCCGGAGGCGCCCCGGCGCAGGCGACCGCCAGCGCGCCGCCCGCCAGCCCGTCGCAGACGCCGCGGCCGGCGGGGGAGAACGCGCTCACCCTGCCGCCGACGCTCATCCCCCTGGTGGCCCGCCGCAACGAGCCTGCCCCACCCAGCGATGGCGCCGAGCCCACGAAGTCGCTGGGTCCGGGGGATGAGGCCGACTCCACGGTGCTGGTCCACAACAAGCGCGAGTACTTCAAAGGCAGCGCGCCGACCCTGGAGGGCGAGCCGCCCACGGTGACCGGCCAGCCGGTGGCGGACTTCTCCGAGGAGGCCACCTCCGACGGACGGGAGCCGGCCCCCATCCCGCCCAAGAGTCTGGAGACCCCACCCGCGGAGCTCTCCGCCACGGCGCTGCGTCAGCCGGAGCCGGCGGCGCGCCGGCAGCTGGTTGTGACGCCCGCGTCGGTGACGGCTGCAAGCCCCGCCCACACGGACCTCACCACCAGCCCGGACGCCATCGCCGCCACGGTCCACGAGGGGGCGGACCCCGCCAGCGCCACGCGGCGCCTGCAGCAGAAGCTCGGGCGCTATTGGATGTATGGGCTGGGCGGCCTGGGCGCACTGCTGCTGGCCAACCTCATCGTGATGATTCTCCTCCTGCGGCCCGCGCCGGAGGGCTTCGTCCGGGTGAACCTCCCGCGGGAGCTCATCGGCCGGAATGTCCGCCTGAGCCTCGACGGCGTGTACCTCCAGGACGGGAAGGACTTCGACCTGCGGCGCGGCGCGCCGCTCAAGCGCGTGCGCGCCGGCAAGACGCTGCTGGTGGTGGGCGCCGACGGGTACAAGGAGCTGCAGCTGCCCATCGAGGTGAAGTCAGGCGTGGAGCCCACGGTGGTGGACGCGCGGCCCACCCGGAACGCGCGGATGGCGCGGCTGGTGGTGCTCACCCAGCCCGCGGACGCGGAGCTGCGGGTGAACGGCGAGCGCGTGCTGGGGGACCCGGACGGCGCCTTCACCGCGGACATCCCGGTGGGTGAAGAGGCGCTCATCGAGGTGCGCAAGGAGGGCTACGAGCGCGAGGAGCGGCGGGTGAAGGCGACCTCTACCGAAGACCCCGTGCGCTCCAACGTGCTGCTCACGCCGGTGGAGTTCCCGCTGGTGGTCACCTCCAACCCCCCGGGGGCGACCATCACCGCCGGCGGGAAGAACATCCTGGGCACCACCCCCGCCAACATCCGGGTGCGCATCGGCGTGACGGAGCTCACGCTGACCAAGCGCTGCTTCGACCCCGCAAGCGTGCCGGTCAAGCTCCCGGACGACCCCAAGGAGAGCACGCCCATCAGCGGCTTCCTCCGAAAGAGGCCGAACTGCCGCTGACCGGCTGCTAAATAGACAGCATGGTCAAGCCTCGGAAGGGCCCCGCGGATCCGACCTCGGATCTTCCGCAGTGGGCGCAGAAGCTCGCGCAGCGGTACTACACCCGCACCGTCAGCACCTTCCTGCTCCACGGGAACGTGAGGGACCTGCAGCCGGTCACGCTGGAGGACGGCGTCCGCGGGTTCGAACCCCTCAAGGGCTTCCTCGCCACGGAGCTCTTCGCCTCGCGCGAGCGGGTCCTCTTCTATGACCGCTCCTCCGGCATCCGCGCTTCGTCGCCGGAGACGCAGCAGGACCTCTCCCGGGCGATGAGCGCGTACGACGCGATGTTCGGCACCGACTACGCCAAGTCGATGCCCAGAGATCCCGGCCGCGCGCTGCAGCTGTTGGAGAACTACCTGCGCACGCGGCTGTCCGACGGCCGGTCGCTGGCGCTGATCATCGACTTCGCGGAGACGCTGGTGCCGGGCGGGGACCTCTCGCACCTGTCCGCGGAGGACCGCTTCGTGCTGGCCACGCTGACCAAGTGGGCGCACGACCCGCAATTCCTCGAGGGGGACCTGTCCATCATCCTCATCGTGGAGAACCTGGCGGAGATCTCCCCGAAGATTGCCCGCAACCCGTACATCGCCTCCATTGACCTGCCGCTGCCGGACGAGCCCGCCCGCCTGGAGTTCGTGAAGAGCAAGCTGGAGGGGCGAAAGCTGGCCTCGCACTCGGATGTGCCGATGGCGGGGCTGGCGAAGATGACCGCCGGCCTCTCCCGCATCAACCTGGACCGCATCCTCACCGAGGCCACTGAGCGCGACGTCCGCATCACCGCGGAGCTCATCCGGGACCAGAAGCGGGAGATTATCCAGGCCGAGTGTCACGGGCTCCTGGAGTTCATCGAGCCGCCGTACACGCTGGACGCGGTCGCCGGCCACGCCAAGGCCAAGCAGATGCTGCGTCAGGCCGCCTCCGCCCTGAAGAAGGGGCGCATTGAGGTGATGCCGATGGGCTACCTCTTCTCCGGGCCGGTGGGCACCGGGAAGACGTTTATGGTCACCTGCTTCGCCGGGGAGATTGGCGTCCCGTGCGTGAAGTTCCTCAACTTCCGTTCCCAGTGGCAGGGCGTGACGGAGGCGAACCTCGAGAAGATTTTCAACCTGCTCAAGGCGCTCTGGCCGGTGGCGGTGATGATCGACGAGGCGGACGCGTTCCTGGGCAACCGGGATTCTTCGGGCGACTCCGGGACCTCCAGCCGCATCTTCGCGTCCATCGCCTCGTTCATGGGCAACACGGAGTACCGCGGGAAAATCATCTGGTTCCTGCTCACCTGCCGGCCGGACCTCCTGCCCATCGACCTCAAGCGGCAGGGCAGGGCGGAGGAACACCTCGCGCTCTTCTATCCGCAGACGGATGCGGACCGGGATGAGCTGTTCAAGGTCGTCTCCAAGAAGACCAAGGTGGACCTGGACCTGCCCAGCCTCGCCGCCGTCATGCCGGAGACCGCCAAGAGCTTCAGCGGCGCCGACATCGAAGCTGTGCTCGTCCGCGCCAAGTTCCGCGCGCTCGCCGAAGGACGGGAGAAGGTCACAGTGGAGGACGTGAAGGCCGTGCTGGCCGACTTCGTGCCGCCCTCGTACCCGCTGGAGATTGAGCTGCAGAACCTGGCCGCGGTCCAGGAGTGCACCAGCCGGGAGCTCCTGCCGGACGTGTACAAGAACCTGGAGCGGGACTACGTCACTCGCCGGATTCGGGAGCTGAAGACGCTGCTCGAAGAGCGGTAGTCGCCGCTACTTCACCCAGACCGTCAGCACGGCGCCGGCCTTCAGGCCGCCGCGGCCAGAGAGGCGGTTCCACTTGCGCAGGTCATCCACGGTGACCTTGAAGCGTTGGCTGATGGCCCAGAGGGAATCACCGCTGGTCACGCCGTAGGTGACCTTGGTCTTGCCGCCCACCGACTCGGTCTTCAGCTTCCCGCCTTTGCCCGACGCTCGCGCACTGCTGCTGCCGGCCGGAATCTCCTGCTCGGGCCGTAGGGCGACGAAGCCGGCGCGGCGGGCGCGGGCGACGTGGTGCGTGAGGTCCGCGGCGGCGCCGCGGGGCGGGACGGGGACGACGAGCTCCGCGTTGAGGGTCAGCGCGCGCGAGGAGCGCAGCCCGTTCATCCGCATGATGGCTTCCGGAGCGGTGTTGTACGCGCGGGCGATGCGGGAGAGCGTGTCGCCGCGGCGGACGCGGTGGACGCGGAAGGAGAGCCGCTCTCCGGCGGGGATTTTCGCGAAGGCCTGGGCGAAGGTCGGCCCGGTGCCTTTGGGCAGCCGGAGCAGGTAGGGCGACTTGGCGCTCGCGGGGGGCGTGCACCAGCGCTTGAGCTCCGGGTTGAGGTCCTTAATCTCCTCCACGTCGCGGCCCGAGGCGCGGGCGATGACCTCCAAGTCCGTGGCCTCGGTGAGCGGGACCTCCTCGTATTCGAGGGGCTCCAGGAACTCGAACTCGTCGTCCTCGAAGCCGAAGGACTTGGGGTGCTTGGCCACCAGCGCCGCGGCGATGAGCTTGGGCACGTAGTGCTTGGTCTCCTGCGCCAGGCCCTTCACCGAGCACATCTGCCAGTAGTCCGAAGTCCCCGCGCGCTCCACCATCCGGCGGATGCGGTTGCCGCCCGCGTTGTAGGCGGCCCAGGCCAGGTACCAGTGGCCCATCTCCTTGTAGAGCTGGCGCAGGTAGGTGGCCGCGGCGACGGTGGCCTTCATGGGGTCTCTGCGCTCATCCACCCAGAAGTCCTGCTTGAGGCCGTACTGCTTGCCGGTGCTGGAGATGAATTGCCACGGCCCGGACGCGTGCGCCCAGGAGTAGGCCTTGGCGGAGAAGCCGCTCTCAATCATCGCCAGGTAGACGGTGTCCTTCGGCAGGCCCTGCCGCTCCAGCACCTGCTGCATGGCCGGGATGTAGCGGGTGGAGCGGCCCATCCAGCGCCGGAACCACTTGCGCCCGGAGCCCTGGAAGAACTGGATGTACATCGCCACCAGCGGCTGCATCTCCACCGGGATGTCGTACTTGTCCTGCACCTGCCCGACATCAAACTGCGCCAGGTCCGTGATGCGCGGCAGCTCCCCGGTGGGGAGATCTTCGCGAAGGGCGGACTCCTCGAGGGCGCAGCGCATCCGCTGGCGCAGCGGGTTGGCGTAGCCCAGCCGCTGGATGGACTGGAGGACCTGCGCGCTGGGCTGGGCGCCGGGGTCCAGCGCCACCTGCTCCATCGCTCGCATCTCCTCGAGCTCCGCGGAGGCGTCCTCCGAGTCAGGGTCTTCTTCCCCCTCCGCTGCTGGAGCTGGAGCTTGAGCCTGCGCCTGGCGCACCTGCATCCCCGTCGGCGGGGGCGGCATCGGGAGGTCGACGCGGGTCGAGGCCTGCCCCAGGTTCAGCGCGAGCGCGAGCAGGAGGATCTTCATGCGGTCGAGGTGTAGGCAAGCCTATTCGGGGGCTCTGGAGGCGGTCAAACAGCCGAGCGGACAGGCCATTCCTTGCACCTACTGTTTGGCTGCGGACGCCTTCCCGTGCCCAGGTCCGAGAATCTGCGTCAGGTAGGTGGTGAAGTTGAAATGCGGGGAGTTCTCCGCGTCGTGGCAGCCCACGCAGTCCGCGGGCGTGTTGCCGAGCGCGATGTTGTCCCCGGTGGGGTCCTCGGAGTGGAGGGAGCCGGGGCCATGACAGCTCTCGCAGCCCACGTCCTTGCGCCCCTCCACGCGGTCCACCCGACACACCCCGCCGGGCCGGTCCATCCCCACCACGTGACAGCGCACGCAGTCCAGGTGGTACTGCTTCCCCTTCTCCTCGAGCGACTTGTACGCGTGAGCGTGCTTGGAGGCCTCCCAGACCGGGAACGTCTCCTCGTGGCATTCGCGGCAGGCGTTGTTGCCCACGAACGCGGCCTCGCCCTTGGCGGGCTTCGGGCAGTCCTGGCCGTGCGCCTTGGCGTACTCGAGGTTCAGCTTCGCCACGTCGAAGTCGTAGACCCGCACCAGCTCCTCGACGACCTTCTCCATCGGCACGCTGGTCTCCAGCGGGACGAAGCGCGCCGAGAGCGACCGCGTGCCCTGAGTGCGGGGCGGAGGCGCGGACGCGCGCTGCTCGCGGCGGACCATCAGCTCTTCCAGCTTGGCCTTCTTCAGCCCGCGCAGCGCGTCCGACAGGCCGGGCGCGTTCACCTCCGCGCGCAGCAGCTCGATGCGGCCGTCCAGCGCCGCGAGCTCCCGCTCCACGTCCGCCGCCGAGCCCACCCACGCCATCCGCCCAGGCGGCCCGTCGAACGTCGCGTCCAGCCGCAGCAGCGCGCGCCCCTTGCTCTGCACCACCGCCACCGGCACCCGCCCGCGCAGGAGCCGGCTCTCCTCGCCGTCGTTTTCGTGCGCCGAGTGCGCCACCACCAGCACGTCCGCCTCCAGCGCCGGGTTGGCCGCCGCCTTCTGCGTGACGTCGAACGTCGCGTGCATCAGCCCCACCACCAGCTCCGCGCCGGCCGCGCGCGCCTTCTTCGCCGCCGCCACCATCCCGGCTTCGTCCTGCGCGAACGCCGCCGCTACCTTGTGCCCGGCCACCTCGACGACCTTCACGTCCCCCGGTGCCAGCTCCGGCAGCCGCAGCGACGTGCGGAACGCGTCGCCCAGCGCGTCGTCCCGTTCTCCCCGGCCGCGCGCCACCAGCCCCATCTGCGTGAAGGCCTCGCCCAGCGCCTGAGCCTTGCGCTTCTCCTGCGGCACGGTGACGTCGGTCAGCTTCTGGCTGTGGAAGAGGCTGTCGCCGGCCTCGAAGAACACCGTGGGCCCCTGCGCGCGGGCCTCCGCCAGGACGTGCGCCGCGCGGGCGATACCGCCGCGCATGTTCTCGCTGCAGCCGCACGGCCCTAAATATCCGCGCAGGTCGCTGCCGACGAACACCGCCACGCTCTGCGCGCCCGCATCCGGCGCCGGCGTGCGCGGCTGACTGCGCGTGCAGCCCACCGCGAGGGCGGACAGCAGCAGCGAAGCAGCCAGCCATGTGGGGGGAGGGAGGTGCTGCCTCACCACAGGATGCTCTGCACCAGCTCATCCACCTTCTCACCGAGCGCGTCCAGGCCGTTGGCCTTGGAGAGCGCGCCGTCGGCGCCGACCTGTTCGGCCAGCTTCTCCAGCTCATCGTCCGGGAGGCTGGAGAAGAGGACGATGGGGATGTCCTGCGTGCCGTATTCGTTCTTCAGCGTGCGGCAGATGTCGGTGCCCTTCGCCTCGGGCATGTGGATGTCGGTGAGGATGAGGTCCGGCCGCCAGTCCTGCAGCGTCTTCTCGAACTCCATCAGCGTGGACGTGGCCTTGACCTCGTAGCCCCTCGCCTCGAGGACCGCCTTCTCCATCGCGAGCGTGATCTCGCTGTCGTCGATCAGCAGGATTTTGCGCTTGTCCACGGGAGGCCTTCTTAATGCAGCTTCGTAGCAGAGGCACGAACGAACGGCCATCGGCGTTGACCGCGGAGGCTGCCGGCAGCTAGACCCACGCGCTTCACGCGTTGAGGGAAGGGCGAGGGATGGATCTCCTGAAGTTGCCGCTCGAGGAGCTGCTCTACCAGCGGCTGGGCCACTTCTTCGATCAGCTTCATGGTCGGAGCGTGCCAGACCTCTACCGGGTGCTGATGGACCAGATGGACCGCGCTGTGGTCCGCCAGGCGCTGGAGCGAGCGGCGGGTCAGCTCGGTGAAGCCGCCCGGGTGCTGGGGATGGACCGGAACACCTTGTCGAAGAAGGCGCGCCGGCTCAAGGTGTCGGTCCCGGTAGACGAGGACGCGTCGCCGGACCGGCCCGCGAAGAAGAAGGCGCGCCCGGGGTCCCGCTAGAGGAGGACGATGCTCGCGACTGTGCTGCTGTGCCTGCCGCTCGCCGCCGCCAATGCGAACGCTGGGCTCCCGCCGCCGCCTGACCGCTCCACGCCGGCCGCCACCGCGGAGGGCTTCACCGAGCTTGCCCACAGTGGCGACTACGCTGGCGCGTCGCACTACCTGGACCTGGACCACATCCCCAAGGCGCAGCAGGCCAGCGAAGGCCCGCGCCTGGCCCGGCGGCTGCGCTTCGTCATCGACCGCAAGCTGTTCCTCGACTTCAACGCCCTCCGCCGCGAGGACGCGCCCGAGCCCGGCGGCTCCCGCTACGAGGTGCTGGGCTCGCTGCCGCTGGGCAACGCCAAGCAGCCCATCCGCCTCTACCGCACCCCCGGCGCGGAGGGGCCCATCTGGCTCTTCAGCGAAGACACGGTGCGGGCCATTGACCGGCTCTACGAGGCGTACGGCCCTCCGCTGGGCGAGGTGCTGCCGGCCTTCTGGTTCGAGAACAGCTTCGCCGAGCTGGAGCTGTGGCAGTGGGTGGGCCTGCTCCTGGTGTTGACGGTGTCCACGCTGCTGGCCTGGATGCTGGGCTGGCTGTTCGTCGCCGTCAGCAAGCGGATGGTGAAGCTCACCGCGGCGGGGTGGGACGACAAGCTGGCGGCGGGCGCCCGGGGGCCGGTGCGGCTGCTGCTCTGGTGCGCGCTGGTCGCCGCGGGGACCCGCGTCCTCTACCTGAGCCCCGGCGCGCAGCACGTGTCGGACCTCGTCGCGCGCTCCACGCTTATCGTCGCCATCACGCTCTTCGCGCTCCGGGCCATCACCACCGTCGCCCAGTACGTCCAGACCGAGGTGAAGACCACCGAGGGGCGCCGCCTTCGCACCCAGGTCTCGGTGCTGCGCGGCGTGCTGCAGGTGGCCATCTACGTGGTGGCGTCCGCGCTCTTCCTGATGCAGTTCGCGGTGGTCCGCAGCGTCGGCGTGTCGCTGCTGGCCTCCGCCGGTATCGCCGGCCTCGTCATCGGCGTCGCGGCGCAGAAGTCCATCTCCAGCCTGCTGGCGGGCATCCAGCTCTCACTGACGCAGCCCATCCAGATTGGCGACTCCGTGGTCATCGAGGGGGAGACGGGGACGGTGGCGGAGATCAACCTCACCTACGTCGTCGTCCAGGTCTGGGACCAGCGGCGGCTCATCATCCCCATCACGCAGTTCCTGGAGAAGCCGTTCCAGAACTGGAGCCGCGGGGCCGACGGGATGTTGGGCGCGGTGGAGCTGCAGGTGGACTTCCGGGTGGACGTGGACGTGCTGCGCGCGGAGGTGACCCGGCTCCTGAATCAAGAGGCCAAGTCGCTCTGGGATGGCCGGGTGCAGAACGTGGCGGTGACGGGCTCCACCGACAAGTCCATGCTGCTGCGGATTCTGGTGAGCGCGGCGGACGCCGGGAAGAGCTTCGATTTGCGCTGCCTGCTGCGGGAGAAGGTCATCGCCTTCATCGGAAAGCAGCCTGCGTGGCTCCCTACGGTCCGCAGTGAACAGCAGAGTCGGGAAGTCCAGATGAAGGTGTGAGGGCTTGAAGAAACGTCCCACATTGAATAACTCCCTTGCACCCCCGTCGTGGGGCCCCAACCTTTGGCGGCCGGCAGCCAGGTGGAGACGCAATGACATCGATTCAACTTCGGCGTGGAGCGCTGCTCCTGTCCCTCCTCGCAGGCGCGGTCAGCTACGCGCAGGAGCGCGGTCGCACCGACGGGCCTGAGGGCTCCGAGTACGGCAAGGGCGGCTACCAGCGACCCTCCGGCGCGCTGGGCCGGTTCTCGCTGGGCCTCGACTTCGGCGCGGCGGCGAGCAACGCGCCCTCCGCCTCCCTCGGCGTTCCGCTCCTGGTGGGCCTCACCGCGTCCGGCTGGTTCGACGACTGGTTCGTCCTGGATGCCGGCGCGATCTACAACTTCAACCAAAGCCGCGTGCAGGTGAGCGTCGGCCCCCGCTTCCGCACCATCTTCTGGCCGGTCAGCCTCTACGCGGGCGTTAAGGCGGGGCCGGTGTTCGGTCCGTCGGGCATCCGCTTCGCCATCTCGCCCGTGGTGGGCGCGGACATGGTCGTGGGCGAACACCTGGTGGCGGGGCTGGCCTACGCCTACGACATCGTGTTCGGCGAAGACGACACGCACCGGGCCTTCATGACCATCGGGTACAGGTTCTAGCCGCCATGATCGCCACCGCACTTCTCGCCGCCGCCGCGCTCGCGCAGGCGCCCGTTCCCCCGCTGCCGTTTCCCACCGGCACCACCCAGACCATCAACATCGTCCAGTGGGACTCCAACCAGTTCCCCAAAATCTACGAGCGCTCTGAGCAGCTCCCGCTCACCGACGAGGACGTCGCCAAGCTCTCCAAGGAGGGCTTCGACTCGGGGGACCTGGTGAAGATGATTGAGGAGCGCCGCTGCGCCTGTGACGCCTCGGCCGACGGGCTCATCAAGCTCAAGCGGCAGGGCGTGCACAAGGACGTGTTGAAGGCCATCTCGCTGCACGGCCTGCGTCCCAACCGCTCCCTGTTCCTCGAGGTGATGCTGGACTTCGTGGGCGAGAGCAACCAGGCGCGCGAAGCCTTCCTCTACTTCTTCATCGACGATGGCGGGGTGACCCGCGTGTTCACCGCGAACCTGGCGGACCTGCTCGGGCGCCCGCGCGCACATGAGCAGATGGTGGACCGGAGCGACCTGCTCATCGCCCGCAGCGTGCGCCGAATCCGGCTGCCGGGGAGCATCCCGCTCAAGACCTACGGAATGCACCGCGTCCTGGTGGCCGCCTCTGCCAACCCCACGCTCACCCATCCTTCGCAGCTCACCCCCGCCGAGCGGGAGGGCGCGCAGTCCTACACGTTCGACTATCCCCGGGCCTCGCTCAACAACGTCTGCCGCCTCAACGCGGGCTACAAGCGCGACGCGGTGTTGGCGTACCGATGGAACTTCGTCGGGAGCCGCTTCGAGTGCGAGTGGAACTGAAAACCCTTTTGGAGAAAGCACACACCATGAAGACCTTCCTGCTCATCACGGCCGGGGCGCTCGCGCTCACCGGCTGCGCCACCAACCGCCAGTTCACGCGCGGCGAGTACGCGGATCCGAACGAGATTGAGATGCTCTCGGATCAGTTCAACGAGAATGACCTTCAGCTTATCGCCAAGAAGATGGTGACCTCGCTGGCCGGCTCTCCCGCGTTCACGCAGATTCAGGGCCGCCCGCTCATCTTCGTCGGCAAGATGAAGAACAGCACCAGCGAGCACATCGACATGCGGTCGCTGTCCGACAAGATTCTGGTTCAGCTCTCCCAGACCGGAAAGTTCGCCTTCCTCGACAAGGGCGCCCGCGAGGAGATTGCCGAGGAGTACGAGTACCAGGGCTCCGGCTACGTGGACCCGTCCAAGGCGAAGGGGAAGGGGCAGCAGGCCTCCGCGGACTACATGCTGACCGGAGAAATCTCCTCCATCATCCAGCAGGTCGGCGCGGACAAGATGGTCTACTACAAGATGACCACCAAGCTTCACAACCTGCGGTCCGCCATCATCGAGTGGACGGATGAGAAGGAGATCCGCAAGAAGTTCGAGAAGAAGGGCGTGAGCTGGTAACCGCTCCGTGCTCCTCCGGCTTCTCCCCTGTGCGCTGCTGCTGACGGCCTCCGCCTGTGCGGGGGACTACGTCAGCCGTACGCGCAGCATCCGCCTCGCCTATGAACGGGGAGACGCAGAGTCCGCGGTCGCGGAGCTCAAGCAGGAGGAGCTCAAGGGCCCGAAGATTGACCGCCTCCTGGTGCTCTTCGACCAGGGGATGGTGCTGCACGCTGCGGGGAAGTACGCGGAGAGCATCCAGGTGCTGGCTCAGGCGGACGCGCTCAGCCAGGAGCTGGACCTCATCTCCGTCAGCGAGCAGGCCGCGGCGCTGCTCACCAACGAGCGCGAGAAGGCCTATCGCGGGGAGGACTTCGAGAAGCTGATGATCTCCGTCCTGCAGGCGCTCAACTACGCGCAGCTGGGCAAGGACGAGGACGCGCTGGTGGAGATCCGCCGGGTCAACGAGCGGCTCCGCAAGATGATCTCCGAAGAGAAGAAGCCCTACGAACAGCTGGCCATCGCGCGCTATCTGGGCGGCGTCCTCTACGAAGACCAGGGCGAAGAGGACAGCGCCTTCATTGACTATCAGGAGGCCTACAAGCTCAACCCGCGGCTGGGCGCGCTGGCCGCGCCGCTGGTGCGCCTGGCCAAGAAGACCGGCCGGGACGACGCCTACCGCCAGCTCTCCGCCAAGTTCCCTGACGCGGACCTCCGGCCACCCGGGCCGGGCGAGGGCGAAGTCGTGGTGGTGGTGGAGAACGGCCTGTCGCCCGAGAAGACGACGGGCCAGCGCGAGAGCCGCCGCGCGGAGCAACTGGTCACCAACGTGGTCCCCGAGTACCGGGACCGCTGGCGCGGCGGCCAGGCGCGGGTGACGGTCCGCGGGCAGAGCCAGCAGGCGGTGACGGTCACCTCGCTGGAGGAGGTGGCCAAGGTCCACCTCAATGACCGCATTGGCCGGATGCTCCTCCAGAGCCTCGCAGGGACCGCAGTCAAAGCCGGCCTGGCGGCGGGCGTTGGGACGCTGGCCAAGAGCGAAGAGGTGGGCGTGGCCACCTTCCTTCTGCTCTCCCTCTTCAACCAGACGGACCTGCGCTCCTGGCTGTCGCTGCCCGCGGAGTTCCAGCTCGCGCGCCTCACGCTCCCCGCCGGCAAGCACACCGTCTGGGTAGACTCGGGCGGGACCAAGGTCCAGCGCGAGGTGGAGGTGAAGCCCCGCCGCATCACCGTCATCGCCGTCCGGACCTTCTAAAAGGCGAACACCCCTGGCGCCGGGGGGCGGAGTGCCACTAGAAGGGCCGCCCCCAATGTCGCCTGTCGTCCTGGTCGCGCTCTATTCCTTCCTCATCGTCCTCGGCGCGATGGCAGGCAGCGTGCTGCCGCTGTTCACCGCGCACGGGTCCAAGCTCATCGGTTTCTTGGCGTTCGCGGCCGGCGTCCTCTTCGGCGCGGCGTTCTTCCACATGCTCCCGGAGGCCGTGCACGCCGGCGGCTACAGCGCGCTCTCCTTCGTCCCGGCCGGGTTCATCCTCCTCTTCTTCCTGGAGCGCTACGTCCTGGTCCACGCCTGCGAGGAACCGCCGGACTGCGCAGAGCACGGCGGCGGACACCCGCTGGGACTGACCGCCTTCTTCGGGATGAGCGTCCACACCCTCTTCGACGGCGTGGCGCTGGGCTCCGCGGTGGGGGAGGGCGTGGGCCTGACGGCGTTCGTCGCCATCCTCGCGCACAAGATTCCGTCCTCCCTCTCCCTGGCCGCCATCCTCCGGACCGAGAAGCGCAGCCGCGCCAACATCCTGCTCTTCGTCCTCCTCTTCGGCCTGATGGTCCCCCTCGGCGCCGCCTTCTACTTCGGGCTCAACGCCGTCCTCCGCCTGGAGTCCTTCGCCCCCAAGGCGCTGGCCTTCTCCGCCGGAACCTTCCTCTACATCGCCGTGTCGGACCTGCTTCCCCACGTCAACCGCCACGGCAAGAACGGGAGGCTGCGCAACAGCAGCCTGCTGGCGCTGGGCCTGGCGGCGATGTTCGGGCTCTCGCTGCTGCTGGGGCACGAACACTGACAGCACTGGGTTGACGGACCATCCGTCAAAGCGGATATCTTGGCCAATGGCCTCCGCCAAAGACACCGCTCGACGAAAGCCCGCTGCGAGGCCTGCCAGAGCCCGCCCCTCCGCTGGGGCGGAGGGTGAGGTGGCGCCGGCCCACGAGGTGGCCCACGGCGAGGGCGCGGCGGATTTGGCGCCCGTCGTCGGCAAGAACCTCCGGCGCCTGCGGACCCAGCGCGGCCTCTCACTGGAACGGCTGGCCAAGGCCTCCGGGGTGAGCCGGGCCATGCTGGGCCAGGTGGAGCTGGGCCAGAGCGCGCCCACCATCAATGTCCTCTGGAAGATTGCCCGGGCCCTGGGCCTGCCGTTCTCCGCGCTCATCAGCAGCGCGGCCTCCTCCGGCACCCGGGTGCTGAGGGCCGCGCAGGCCAAGCGGCTCACCTCCCACGACGGCCGCTTCTCCTCCCGCGCCCTCTTCCCCTTCGAAGAGCCCCGGCGGGTGGAGTTCTACCAGCTGGCATTGGCCCCCCACTCCGAGGAGCGCGCGGAGCCTCACCCCCCGGGCACCAGCGAAAACCTGGTCGTCACCCAGGGTCAGCTGGAGCTCGCCACCGGAGAGGAGCTCCACGCCCTCCAGACCGGCGACGCCATCCTCTTCGAAGCCGATCGCCCCCACGTCTACCGCAACCCCGGCGACGAGGAGGCCCTCATGTACCTGGTGATGACCTACGCCGAGACCGTCGGCTAGCGGGGGCAGCGGGCTCGGGCGGGAAATGCCTTCACCCGTCGCCGTTTCCTCGCCGTCCGACGTGGCCTCACTTACTCTTCGGGCGTGTCATCGTCGCTCGATTCGTCGCTCCCGGCCCGTCCGACCCTGGGGGCGCCCAGCGTCCTCCTGCTTCATCCGGATGCCCAGCGCCGCAAGCTCTGGGCGCGCTTCCTGTTGGGCTATTCGCTTCGGGAGGCGGACAGCTGGGAAGCCGCGCGCGAGTGTTTCAAGACGTCCGAGGTCCACGTTGTGGTGTGCCCATGGCCCTGGGCGCGTGAGCACCTGCCGGAGCAGGTGCTGAACGACGGGGTCCGGATTCTCTACGTCGGCGGGCAGCTGCCGGATGAGGTGGTGGAGGACGCCGCGGCCGGCCACCGGGTGGGCTTCGCGTCGAACGAGGAGGCGCTGCCCCACAAGCTCATCGACCTCGTCTGGCCGCTGCGGGTGGAGCAGCACCGGCATCAGCTGGAGGACCTGCGGGTGGTGTGGGCGGGGGCGACGGGGTCGTCACATCAGGTGGTGGACCTCTCCACGGGCGGCTTCTCCTTCGAGCTCCCCTCCACCGAATCCATCGAACGCTTCGTCCCCGGCTCTACGCTGAACGATGTCCGCTTCGCGCGCCACGGGCGCATCTGCATCCAGGGCGTCCACGTCGAGGTCCGGCACCTGTCCGCGCAGGGCAGCAGCTACCGCGTGGGGTGTGCGTTCCGGGTGGATGCGGAGGCAGCTGCGGCCGCGAGCCTCCACACCATCCAGGATCCGGTGAGGTGTCTGGCGCTGGTCCGGACGGCGCTGCGGCGTGGCGCCCTCAAGCTCGTTCACCCCGAGGGCGACACCTTTCATCTGCGCGGCGGGGTGGTGGATTCGGTCCGCTACGAGTTCCGGCTCAATCACCCGCTCTGGGACATCCCTCCGTTCGAGGTGGTTCGCTTCACGTTCGAGGTCGCCGGCGTCTCCCACACCTTCGCGACGACGCTGCTGGAAGGCGGAGACGCGCCGGTGTTCCGCGCGCCGCCGCTCATTGAAGCGCGCCTGCGCCGCCAGACCGAGCGCCGGCAGGTGGTCAAGCCGCTGGAGATCCGCCTCGAAGGGCCGCTCTTCGACCAGCCGGTGTTTGGCCGGGTGACGGACCTGAGCATCGCGGGCCTGGGGGTGGTGGTCTCCAGCCGCGCCCCCGTCGCGCCGGGCGCGCTGGTGGACCGGGTACGGCTGCAGCTGGACGGGCGCGCCTTCGTGTTGCAGGCGCAGATTACCCACTGCGTGCGCCTGGAGGGCCGCGCCGGGGCGGTGCGCTGCGGCCTGCGCTTCCGCGACGTGTCGGATGAGGAGCAGCTGGCCATCGTCCGGTTCCTGATGCGGACGCACCTCACGCCGCTCTCCGATGGAGAGCAGGTGCCGTTCGACCAGCTCTTCGCGCTCTTTGAACGGACGCACCTGCTCTCGGACGAGTACGTCCGGCAGCTGCGGCCCAGCCTCCCCGACATTGACCTCACGTTTCAGCGGCTGGCCAAGCAGGGCGGCACGCTGTTCAAGTCGCTCGTTATCCGGCACGAAGGTCAGCTGGTGGGCCACGTCTCCATTGTGCGCGCGTACCAGCGGACGTTCTGGGTCCAGCACCTGGCCGCGGACGCCGGTCAGCACCGCGCGCCGTATCTGCTCAACATGGGCGCCGCGGAGATGTTCGGTCAGGTCACCGAGGTGGATTTCTGCAAGGTCGCCTTCTTCGCGGACAACAAGTGGCCGGCCCGCGTCTTCGGGCGCTTTGCGCGCCGGATTGATGACCCGCGGGTCTCCGTGCTGCGCGGCTTCGTGCCGGCTGCGCTCTCCACGGACCCCAGCGCCCACGCCTTCGGGGCGGACGACGGCATCCGGGTGGAGGAGTGCGACGCGAGTCGGCTCTGGCTGGTGGAGCGGCACTTCGTGCGGACGCGGCCGGACCTGCTCCTGCGCGCGGACGACCTGACGAAGCAGTACCTCCAGCTGGGCGGGCTCTCGGCGCGCTTCGCCGAGTCAGAGCTGGACCGGGGCCGGCGGATTCTGCTCGCCTTCGAGAAGGACCGGCCGCTGGCGTTCGCCGTCATCGAGCACGCGTCGCCGGGCCTGAACCTCCAGGAGCACTTCAACTCGGTCCGCGTCCACTTCCTGGAGCCGGTGGAGCTGCCTCGGCGGCAGGCGCTGCGCGCCGCGCTGCTGGCGGACGCCATCCGGTTCTTCCGCGGCAAGGGGCTGCGGTTTGCCCGGGTGTTTCTGCGCTCGAAGGAGGCCACCGAGTACGCGGCGCTCGGCCTTCAACCGGGCCAGCTGGTGCTGGAGTGGACGGCCCACCGCTCTCAGTTCCGGCGCTTCACGGACCACGTCCACCGCATCTTCGAAGCGCTGATGGCGCGGCAGAAGGCGCGCGCCGGGCGTTCGCCGAAGCCGCCTCCCGGCCGTCAGAGCCCGTAGCGTCCCGGCGCCAACACCCCGTCCGGGTCCAACGCCTCCTTGAGCCTTCGGGTCCACTCCGGCGCCGGGCGCATGGCGAGCGTGGGCAGCCGGTAGGGGACCACGCCGCGTGCGGCCAGCGCTTCCAGGAGCGTCAGGTAGCAGCGCTCGGCGCGCTCGTCCTCGCCGGGCCGGTCGCGGTCGTAGGAGAGGTTCAGAATCTCGTTCACGAAGCGCTCGCCGTTGAAGGTCACGGAGAGCATGGGTTCGAAGCCCGCGCGGGTGACGTGGTCCACGATGAGGTCCGTCGTCCCGCGTACGTCCGCGCCGCGGCAGGGCAGGGGGAACGCCGCCCAGATGAGTCCGCACCCGTCGTCGTCCGGCTGCTGCGTCCGCCGGGCGAAGGCGGCGTCCTCTTTGCGCCAGTAGACCGCGTCCACCGCCGCGGCGGAGGGGACGCCCAGGAAGATGGAGCGCGCGTACATCTCCTCCACGAAGTCCGCCCAGCGCTTCACCAACGCGTGGTCGCGCACGCCCGGCAGGGCCCTCAGCACGCGCCGGACGCGGTCCTCCAGGCCCGTGGCCCAGAGCGGCCGGGCGCCCACGCCGCGCACCAGGCGGGAGATGGCGGCGCGCTGGCCTGCCGCTTCGGCGAAGGTGGCCGCGTGCAGGACAATGCGCCCGCCCCAGACGCCGCCGCCCCACTGCGAGCGGAGGGACTCCAGGTGGCTGCGCGGCAGGGCCTCGGTGTGAGACGCGCGCGCGGGGAACCGGCCAAAGCGGGTGGCGAGCTTGTACTCGTTCCAGAAGACGGAGCTGGTCTCCTTCACCAGGCCGTCCGCCATCGCCTCGTGCAGCGCGTCCACCAGCGCGTCGAAGGCGGGCTCCGTCGGGACGCTCACCTGGCAGGTCTGGAAATAGCGCGGGCGGCGCGGCAGGAGGAAGGTCGCCTCGGTGACGACGCCGAAGTTGGACTGGGTGAAGAGCCCGTCCACCAGCGGGCCCTGGCCCCATTTGCAGAGGTCGGCCACGACGGTGGAGGTCGCGCCGAGGTTGGTGCGGACGACGGTGCCGTCCGCCAGGACGACCTCGAGGTTGGTGGCGGCGGTGAAGCGGTCGCCCATCGGGCCCAGCGCCTGGCCTCGTTCGAGGAGGTTTCCCACGACGCTGACCTCGGGCGGAGCGCCGGTCACCGGGAGGTAGCGGGAGGGGAGCTGCTCGTGGACGAACGTGGAGAGCTCTGCGACGGAGACGCCGGGCTGGACGGCGACGTATCCCAGCCCTTCGTCGTGACGGGTGATGCGGTTCATCCTGCTCAGGTCTAGGAGGATGGAGCCGGTCTTCAAAGGGGTGGAGGAGCCGTAGCCCCAGTTGCGGCCGCGGCTGACGGGGTAGAGCGGGATGCTGCGGGCTCGTGCGTCCGCGAGCACCCGCTGCAGCGCCGGCACGCTGTCCACGTGGACCACTCCGGCCAGGGTCTGGCTCGTCCGGTAGGTGGCGCGCCCGCGGCGGCGCAGGACCTCGGCGTCGGCGATGACGGGCAGCCCTCCCAGCGTCTCCATGCTCCCTCCGTGCGCGTGCGGTTTGAGCGTAGCGCTGTCCGGGGTGGAGTCGAGGGGCGGACGCGGTTGCGTCTGCCCACCGCCCACCGATGGACGAAACCGTCAGCTCCGCATCAGCCCGGTCGCGAGCGTATGGGCCACCCGCGAGGGCACCTTGATTCGCTGCGCGGTCATGAACTGCTCCGCGCTCTCCACCTGTGCGGCCCCCGCGCTGCCCTGCTCAAGCTTCCCGAGCTGCCAGGTCGCCGCCGCCGCGTACAGCCGCATGTCGCAGGCAAGCGCGTGGTCGCGAGCCGTGACCAGTGCCTTCCGGGCCTCGTCCTTGTCCCCTGCCTGGAAGCTCCTGCCTGCGCGCAGAAGCGCCGCGAGCGCATCCCCCCAGCCCACCTTCTCGGCTTCGATGGTCCGGATGGCGGCATCCGCCTCCTTCACCAGCCCATGCGCGAGCGCCGTGCGCCCGAACAGGTGCCAGGCCCAGACCCGCGCCATCTGGCCGCGCAAGAGCAGCGAACGCTGAATGAGCGGCCAGTGCTCCTTGAGGCGCTTCCACGCCCCCTCTGTATCGTCCCGGTACAGGTCGACGTTCTGCGCCGCACCCAGGTGGTAGAAGTGCTGCGCAAGGTAACCGCGCCCGGACCAGCGGCTCACTGCCAGCTCGGCTTCCTTCATCGCCTCCGCCGGGGCGTCCGCGGCCAGCCAGGCGAAGTTCGCGTGGGCCAGGCGGAGGCTGGTCGTGGCGTACAAATCGCCCCGCGCCTCGGCCTCGTGGAGCATCCCCGGGACCTCCTGGCAGAGCAGGTCAATCTCCCCCAGCCAGAACAGCGCCTCCACCTTGAAGATGGAGCTGTTCTCGATCTCCCACGTCACGCCGGTGCACTGGCTCCGGAACACCTCCGCAGAGCGCTCCACCCAGGAGCGCGCCTCGCGCCAGTGGCCACAGTGGAACTCCACGATGCCGTGGATGAGCGTCGCCAGGCCGATGGCGTGGGGGTGGGCAATCCGCTGCGCGAGCTGCTGCGCCCGCTCCACCAATGCCAGCGAGCGCTCCTCGGTCCGCTGACCGCCGATGGCCGCGAACCCCGCCTCCATCGCAAGCCCGCGGGCCACGCGGTAGGGCTCGCCGGCCTTGAGCGCCATAAGGAGGTTGCGTGTCTGGAAGTCGGCCGCGCACAACGGGTCCACCATGGAGAGCCCGGCCGCCGCCGACCAAGTCGCGTCGATCCGCATCAGCGCTTCGGGTGACACCCGCGAGCTCTCCACCTCCTTGAACCGGAGGCTGGTGGCGGACAGCCGCGCGCGGCTGACCAGCAAGGAGAGCAGCGCTCGCCGCGGCGTGCTGGCCATGCGCAGGCCGACCGCGGAGAGGACGTCCACGATGGTCGCCAGCCCGCGGTCGATGTGGCCGGCCCGGAACAGCTGCTCCGCAGAGCGGCGGCGCAGGTCCAGCGCCAGCGCAGGGTGCGCGCCCGAAGCCGCGCGGCTGAAAGCCTCCGCCGCTTCGAAGCCGCGGCCAGCCTTTGAGAGCGCGTCGCCCAGCTGAGCAGTGCGTTCCCGCGTCGTCTCCTCGTCGCCGGGTGCCAGCTCCAGGCAGAGGGAGAGGAAGTGCGCCGCGCGGTCGAAGGCGAGCGTGCGGTAGGCTTTGTCGGCGGCAAGCTGCGCGAAGTGAGCCGCGCGTCCGGGCTCGCCCGCCTCCCGCCAGTGGACGGTGAGCGCCTCCGGATCCGCGTGCTCCGACGTCTCAAGCGTCGACGCGAGCCGCCGGTGCAGCCGGCTGGCGGTCTCGGGCGACAGGTGCGCTTGCACCGCGGCGCGAACGCGGTCGTGGAAGGGCTCGACGAAGTCCGCCTGTCCCAACCCTGACGTCCGCACCAGCTGCGCCACCCGCAGGTGCCCCACCCACTTCGCGAGCTGCTGCCAGTCAACGCCCGCCGCCTGGCCGATAACTCGCTGCTGGGAGCGGCCTACGGAGAGGCTGATCAGCTGGAGCACGGACTGCAACTCCGACGAGAGCGCTGAGGTGCGCTGCCACAACGCATCCTCGAGCGTGAGCGCGGTGCCTCCCACGTCGGAGCCGGCCATCGCGTGCCGCAGGAGCTCGTCGATGAAGAGCGGGTGGCCTGCCGCCTCGGTGGCCACCGCGGTGGCGAGCGCGTCGTCGCGCAGGTTCTGCCGGCGCATGAGGGTGATCGCCAGTTCGCGCGCCTCCTCCGCCGTCATCCGCGAGAGCGCAAGGGTGGTGGCGTTGCCCGACACCAGCGCAGAGACCCGTCCCTCCCACTGCACGCGTTCCTCATGGTCCGCGCGCAGCGTGCTGAGCAGCATCAGCGCGGGGGACTCCGGCGGGCGAAGGAGCTCCGCGAGCAGGATGAGGCTGTCGGCGTCCGCCCATTGCAGGTCGTCGATGACGATGACCACCGGGTGCCGGCTGCTCAGGCGGCGCAGGAGCTGGCGCAGCGCATAGAAGAGGCGGCGCCGGAGCTCGAGAGGGTCCTTCACGTCAGGCCGGGCGCGGTTCTCTCCCAGGGCCTCCACCCGGCCGAGCACCGGGAAGACGTGCGCCAGGAGCTCCGCGTTCTCCGGGAGGAGCGACTCAACCTCCGTGCGAGAGAGCCGGAGGAGGTATCGACTGAGCGCGTCCACCGCGCCATCGAACGCCTTGTACGGCAGCGACTCCCGCTCGTAACAGGTGCTGGTGAGAACGATGGCGCCGTCGCGCTCCACCTGCTTGGAGAAGTGGCGCACCAGCGCGGTCTTGCCTTGCCCTGACTCGCCGGTGACCGTCGCCGCCCAGGGGACGCCGTCGCGGACCTTGGCGAACGTCGCCCGCAGCTCTGCCAGCTCCCGCTCGCGACCGATGTAGCGGCGGTCCCCGAGCGACCCCATGCTGGGTGCGCCCTTCCCTGGCTCGCTCACCCCGGGGACCAGTCGGAGCATGATTTCGCGACCGGTGGGGCGGGCTGCAGGGTTGAAGCGGAGCAGCTCCATGGACAGCTCGGCCAGGTCCGGCGGCGCGTTCGGCGTGAGCTCCAGCGGATGCTTGGGCTGCTGCGTCTGCTTGTTCGCCATCACGTCGTAGGCGCGTCCGGTGAACGGCGCCACGCCGGTGAGCGCTTCGTAGATGATGCAGCCGACGCTGTACCAGTCCGCCGGCGGGCCGACGTGCCGCGCCGCCGCCTGCTCCGGCGCCATATACGCCACGGTCCCGACGATGGTGGCTTCATCCGTGGGGTCTGCCGCGGCGACGTCGCACGCCAGCCCGAAGTCCAACAGCACGACGCGCGCCGTCGGCGTGACGAGAATGTTGTTCGGCTTTATGTCCCGGTGGACCTTCCCCGCCTCGTGCAGCGCCATCAGCCCCTGGGTGAGCTGGACGAGCGCACCCCGCAGCCGGACGATGTCGACGGGAAGGCCATGGGGAACGGCGACCACCACCCCAGAGGGCTCGCTCGAATGCGACGGAGAGATGAGCGTGTCCTCCACGCGCGGGAGCACCTTCGTCTCCGCGGTGGGGCCGATGGACTGGGCAGCGCGGACGTACGAGAGGAAGTCGTGGCCCGGCAGCAGCTCCATCGTGAAGTACCACTCGCCGCCGTTGCTGAAGAGCTCCCCCATGCTGACAAGGTTCGCGTGGTGGAGGTTCTGGAACTCGCGGAACTCGTTCTTGAACCGCAGGAGTGCGTCGGGGTTCATCGAGCGCAGCGCCTTGAGCGCGACGTGCTGGTTGAGGTGGAGGTCCACCGCCTCGAACACCACGCCATTCCCGCCGCGCCCCAGCTCCCGGATGACCTGGAAGCGTTCGCCCAGGAGGGGCAGGCCGCTCAGCGGGAGGGGGAGTTGAAGGGTGGGCATCGGCGTTTCGAGCGGGATCCTAGCAACTAGGTCGCGAAAGGACGCATAGGTGACCCCGGGTTCAGTCACGGGATGTGCGCGTGTATGTGCCTGGCGGACTTGTCTCCTTGCGGCTTCCGCCCTACATCGGAGTACGTGCAAGACAGGAAAGCGCCCCTCGCTCCCGGTCCGCGAGGCCACTGGCTGCTGGGCAACCTCAAAGAGCAACGGAGCGACCCGCTCAAGCTGTTCCTCGGCAGCATCCGGGACTACGGGGACGTGGTCCGCTTCCGCATCGGCCCGCTGTGGATCCACCTTATCGGCGGGGCAGACGCCTGCAAGCACGTCCTGGTGGACGAAGGCCGGAGCTACGAGAAGGGCAAGTTGCAGGACCCGCTGAAGCTCGTCGTCGGCCAGGGGCTGCTCACCAGCGAGGGGGACCACTGGAAGCGCCAGCGCCGCCTCTCCCAGCCGGCCTTCCACCGCGAGCGGCTGGTCGGCCTTTCGTTCCAGATGGTGAAGGCCATCGAAGACATGGCAGAGCGCTGGGAGGGCCGCGTCGGCGAGGTGCTGGACGTCTATGAAGAGATGCTTCGGCTGACGCTGGACATCGTCACCCGGACGCTGTTCAGCAGCGATGTGGCGCAGCGGGCGCCCGCCATCAAGGTGGCGATGGACGTCGCGAGCGAACAGATGAACCGGCGTCTGCTCACGCCGCTCCCGTTGTGGATGCCCATCCCCGGGGACCGCGGCCTGCGCGCGGCGCTGCGCGAGCTCAACAGGGTCGTCTACGGGATGATTGACGAGCGCCTGTCCGGAAAGGTGGAGGCGGACGACCTCCTGTCGATGTTGATGGAGGCGGTCGATGCGGAGACGGGCGAGCGGATGACCCGCCTGCAGCTTCGGGACGAGGTGATGACCATTTTCCTCGCCGGCCACGAAACCACCGCGAACGCGCTTGCCTGGTTCTGGCGCCTCAGCGCCGGTCGCGCCGAAATTGCCCGGCAGCTGGAGCGGGAGGCCAGGGCGGTGCTCGGCGGGCGCGCAGCCGGGATGGAGGACCTGCACAGGTTCCCGCTCATCCGTCAGGCCATCGAGGAGGCGATGCGCCTCTACCCACCTGCCTACGTCCTGCCCCGCTTTGCGATACAAGAGGACGAGATTGACGGCTACCGGATCCCCAAGGGGTCACCCGTCATCGTCTGCATCTACGCGCTCCATCGGAACCCGCGGCTGTGGACGGATCCAGAGCGGTTTGATCCCAGCCGCTTCACCCCGCAGCAATCGGCGGCGCGGCCCAAGTACGCGTACCTCCCGTTCGGCGCGGGGCAGCGGATGTGCATCGGGTATCAGTTCGCGATGATGGAGGCCATCTTCACCGCCGCGACGCTCGCGCAGCGCTTCGCGTTCGAGGAGGTCCCCGGCATCATCTACGAGCCACAGGCCCACGTCACGCTCCGCGCCCACAATCTGCGGATGCGCTTGACCCTGGCGCCGGCGACGGCCGCGGAGCCGCCGCAGGACGTGAGCGGCCCTACCGCTCCTTCTGCGCCACCGGCTCTGTGAGCTCGGAGAGGACGCGGCGGGCGCCGTAGACGTGTTGGAGGGCGGCGGTGATGGCGCTGGCGTGGAGGGCGACGGCGCGGTTGGTGGCCGGGGTGTAGCCGTAGCGACCGCCGAGCGAGGGGAGGTTCCCGTCGAAGAGGATGCCCACCGCTTCGCCGTCTTTATTGAGCAGCGGTGAGCCGGAGTTGCCGCCGATGCTGTCGTTGGTGGTGGCGATGTTCATAGGCGTGGCGCCGTCGAGGTGCGGCTGCGCGGCCAGCCAGCGGGTGGAGACCGCGAACGGGAAGCGGCCGGTGTGGCGGTCGAACAGGCCGGAGATGCGGGTGAGGGCGGGAGGGCTCTTTCCGTTCTCCGTCCAGCCCTTCACGGTGCCGTAGGAGAGGCGCAGGCTGAAGGTGGCGTCGGGGTAGCCGGTGGTGCCCTCGACGGCGAGGTGCGCCTGGGCAATCTGCTCTCCCGCGCGCTTGAGGACGGACTCCACCTCTTCCTGGTAGCGCTTGCGGATGGCGCGGGCGGCGCCGTCCACCCGCGCGGCGAAGCGCACCAGCGGGTCCTTGGACGCGGCGAGGGCGGCCTTCCCGCCTTTGTAGAGCTGCTGGCGCAGCGCCACGTCCTGCAGCTGCGTGCCCTTGACCAGCGTCCGCGCCAGCTCCTCGGGCGACTCCTTGCCCAGCACCTGCTTGACGAACGGGTCATCCGCGCCCAGTTGCTCGCGCAGGCGCCGCAGCCCGAAGCCCAGCTGCAGCTCCTCCACCGCGGCGTCGATGGGCGCGGCGCGGGTCAGCTGCTGCACCAGCGCCGGCCGCTTGGCTTCGCCGAACTCCTCCAGCCGCTGGGCGTTGGGCTTGGGCAGCTCCTCTCCCGCGCGCACCAGCGTGCGGGCCAGGGTGAACAACTCCCCCGGGAAGGCTTCGCCGCCCTCCATCATCCGGTACTCCGCCTGGAAGCCCCGGTAGGTGACCAGCGCGCGCGCCAGGTCGTCCCACGCCGCGCCGAACTTCTTCTGCAGGGCCGGGTCCGCGGCGAGCTTCTTGCGGAAGGCCTCCTCCTCGCTGCGGCGGCCCGCCAGGAAGGCCGGGTCCGCGAGGAAGGCATGCCGGCCGCGCAGCGCCTTGAGCCCGTTCTCCACCGTGCGCAGCTTGGCGCGGGTGACGCGCAGCTGCTCGGGGCCGGCCTTTCCGTACTGGATGAGCAGGCCGCGCAGCTCCGCCAGGCGCAGGAGCGTGGCGGGCAGGGCCACGTCCCGCTGGTACTCCAGCTCCGCCACGGTGGTGAGGCGCTCGGTGCCGCCGGGGTGGCCGGCCACGTAGACCGGGTCTCCTTCCTGGAGGGGGGCGCTCGCCCAGCGCAGGTGGTCCGGCGTGGCGGCCGGCGCGTCCGCGTCGTAGACCCGGAGGAAGGCGACGTCGAAGCCGTAGCGCGGGAAGTTGAAGTTGTCCGGGTCTCCGCCGAAGGCCGCCATCGGGAACTCCGGCGCGAAGACCATCCGCACGTCCTGGAAGCGGCGGTAGCGGTAGAGCTCGTAGCGCCCGCCGTGGAAGAGGGTGACCAGGTCGCAGCGGAGGTTGGAGGACGTGGCGCACTCGGACTCAATGCGCAGCGTCTCTGCCTTCAGCGCTTCATGGAACGCGGCGCCCTCCTTGCCCGCGGTGGCGGTGCGCACGCGGGCGGTGACGTCGGTCATCTCGAGCAGCTGGTTGGCCTCGACTTTTGGACAGCGCCGTTCTGCGCGTTCGTCCTGCGCGTAGAAGCCCTGCGCGAGAAGGTCATGCTGCGCGTCGGCCAGGTCCTCGATACAGCCGCGGATGCAGTGGTGGTTGGTCATCACCAGCCCGCGCGCGCTCACGAAGCTCGCTGAACAGCCGCCCGCCAGGCGCACGGAGGAGAGGCGTACGTGGTCCAGCCAGGCGGCGTCCGGCGCGGTGCCGAGCTCCTTGCGGACCTGCGCGGCCGGGAAGTCGTTGAACAGCCACATCCCCTCGGCCGCGAAGGCAGGAGAGGCTCCCAGCGCGAAGGCGCACAGCGTCAATCGGAAATGGACAGGCATGTCGTCCTCTAGGCCGAGCCGCCGGCGCAGCGCAAGGCAGGACCGCACGCTGAAGTGTCGCGAGCGAAGTTCAACGGTTGCGCTTCGGGAGGGTCTGCGGGACCTCAGGTGTTGCGCGCTGGACCCTCCGCCCGGGCGCCCGGCCGCTGTTCTCAGTGCGAATCCTGGTGGATTGGTCTGTCTACAGACGTCTGGTTTGTCTGTCGCGCGCCGGGAGGTCCATGCGAGACATACTTCGTCATCTGGAAGAGCTCTCCGCAGGGCTGGAAGGCCACCCGCTGTATGCGTGGATGGTCTCCCGCCGGCACGCGGATCCCCGCCGGCACTACGACAGCTTCATCCCGATTCTGGGGATGATCGTCACGTTTCCTTTCTACAATGAGCAGTATCTGGCGTACGGCGGTGAACAGTCAGACGTCAATGATTTGCGTCTGGTCATCAATGAACACGCGCGCGAGGACAGGACGCACGCGCGCTTCTTCCTGCACGACTTCCGGCAGCTCCACCTCCAGAGCGTCTGGGGAATTGAAAAAGCCAGCACGCTGCTCTGGGCGCTGTGGGTCTCGCCCCGGCTGGACCGGGCGCAGGAGGTGATGAGCCGCCGCATCCGGACGTTGGTGGATCCGCGCGACGAGTGGCCGCCCTTCCGCTACCTGCACATCGAACAGCTGGAGCAGGACGGGCACCTGCTCTTCGCCTCGTCCACGCAGAAGGGCCAGGAGATTGAGGCGAGCTGCGCCGTGGTCCCGCGCTACTTCGCGATGCACCACCTGGAGCGCGAGAGCGGCCACGTGGGCGGCGAGGAGTTCCTCAACGTGGTGCTCTCCGACGAGCAGGCGGAGTACGCGCGCCAGACGGTGGCGCTCAAGCACGCGGACTCCGTGGCGATGAACGAGGAGATGCTGCGCTTCGCGCTGGACGCCGAGCGGGTGGACAAGCCCGGCCGGCTCCTGGCGACAGAGCAGGAGGCGGGGCTGCGGCAGGTGCGAGAGCGCGTGGACCGCCCGCAGCCGCCGCCGGGCTGGGACGTGATGGGGCCTACGCACCCGGAGCAGAGCGACCTCCTGGCCGCCTATCACCGGCAGCTGGCGGACTCGCTGGACCACCCGGTCTTCGCGCTGCTGCGGCAGGCGCGCGGCAAGGAGGCGGCGTTCGCGCTGCGCTGCGCGGCGTTCCTGATGGCGCGGCGCATCTGCGCGCTGCGCGCATTCTACAAGTACGACTGCCGGGTAGATGAGGCGGTGACCGGGCCCGCGGCGGAGGCGGTGAACGCGCTCGGCGCCGCGCTGGCCACCGAGGCCCCGCTGTTCTTCCACGACTGGGACGTGCTGGAGCTGGACGGGCGGCTGGGCTTCGACATGGCCGGGCTGATGGACTTCTGGTTCTTCCACCCGGTGCACGGCCGCCCGGAGCTGGAGGCGCTGCACGAGTTCCGGCGCGAAGCCCTGCGTTTTCATGGCGACCCGCTCATCAAGTACTGGGCGCTGCTCTCGGTGGAGTTCCTGCTCCGCCCGCTGTTGGGCGCGCTGGCCCCGCTGGCCGAGCGCTTCGGGCAGGAGCACCCGGAGAGCGGGCAGTTGGTCTACCTGAGCGGGGCGATGCGCCACCTCCTCTACGAAGAGGGGACCGCGCCCGGCGCGCTCACGCACCTCCCCGTCGCCCCCCGGCAGCGTGCCTACATCCGCCGGATGATGGGCGTGTTCGGGGAGTGCGGGCGCAGGCTCCTGGACAGCCTTGCCTGGGCGCTGACCCGGGATCGGGACGCCTTCGCGTTCCTGGGATGACCCGCGTTGTGGCTCGAAGGAATGCGTGACTGACACGGGTGTTGTGGCGCTCGGTTCCAGACCCTAGGATTCGCGGCCTTTTACGAGGCGAGGGGACATGAGCACCGACATCCGGGCGCTGACTGAGCGGGTGAACGCGGAGAGCGCGTTCGTCGAAGTCCTGAACAACGAGGTTCAGAAGGTCATCGTCGGCCAGCGCTACATGATTGAGCGCGTGCTGATTGGCCTGCTCTGCAACGGCCACGTGCTGCTGGAGGGCGTGCCGGGGTTGGCGAAGACGCTGACGGTCCGCACCTTCGCGGACTCCATCAGCGCCCACTTCCTGCGCATCCAGTTCACGCCGGACCTGCTGCCGGCGGACCTGGTCGGGACGATGATCTACAACCCGCAGACCTCCGCGTTCACCGTCCGCAAGGGGCCCATCTTCGCCAACGTGATTCTGGCGGATGAGATCAACCGCGCCCCGGCCAAGGTCCAGTCGGCGCTGCTGGAGGCCATGCAGGAGCGGCAGGTCACCATCGGCGACCAGAGCTTCGCGCTGCCCAACCCGTTCATCGTGTTGGCTACGCAGAACCCCATCGAGCAGGAGGGCACGTACCCGCTGCCTGAGGCGCAGGTGGACCGGTTCATGCTCAAGGTGAAGGTGGGCTACCCGACCCGGGAGGACGAGAAGATCATCATGGACCGGATGACCGGGGACCGGCCGCCGCGGGCGCAGAAGGTCATCACGCCGGACCACATCGCCCGCGCGCGGGCGATGGTCCATGAGATTTACGTCGACGAGAAGGTGAAGGACTACATCCTGAACATCGTGTTCGCCACCCGTGAACCCGCGCGCTACGGGCTCAAGGAGCTGACGGACCACCTGGAGTACGGCGCCAGCCCGCGCGCCACGCTGTACCTGAACCTCGCCTCCCGCGCGCACGCGTTCCTCCGGCACCGCGGCTTCGTCACGCCGGAGGACGTGAAGGCTGTCGCCTTTGACGTGCTCCGCCACCGTCTGTCGCTCACGTACGAAGCGGAGGCCGAGGAGCTCACCAGCGAGAAGATCATCCAGCGGATTTTTGACCGCATCGAGGTTCCGTAAGGCTTCCCAGAGGAACGATGCTGCCCAAGGAACTCCTCCGGCGGTTGCGCAAGCTGGAGATCACCACCCGCAAGGTCGTCTCCGACATGCTGGCCGGGCAGTACCACTCGGTCTTCAAGGGCCGCGGCATGGCCTTCTCCGAGGTGCGGCAGTACCAGCCGGGGGATGAAATCCGCATCATCGACTGGAACGTGACGGCCCGGATGAACGAGCCCTACGTGAAGGTCTTCACCGAGGAGCGCGAGCTCACGGTGATGCTGCTGGTGGATGTCTCCGCGTCGAAGGACTTCGGCACCCGCGGGCGGACCAAGGCGGAGCTGGCGGCGGAGCTGGCCGCGCAGATTGCCTTCTCCGCCATCGCCAACAATGACCGGGTGGGGCTCATCCTCTTCTCGGACCGGATTGAGAAGGTCATCCCGCCCAAGAAGGGCCGCAAGCACGTGATGCGGGTCATCACGGACATGCTCACGGTCACGCCGGAGGGTCGCGGGACGGACCTGAGCGTGGGGCTGACGTACCTCTCGCAGATTGCCAAGCGGAAGGCGGTCACGTTCCTCATCTCCGACTTCCTGGCCAGCGACTACGAGAAGCCGCTGCGGATTGTCAGCCGCAAGCATGACCTCATCGCGGTGGCCATCTCGGACCCGTCGGAGGAGACGCTGCCCAGGCTGGGCCTGGTGGAGGTGGAGGACCCGGAGAGCGGCGCGCGGCGCCTGGTGGACACCAGCGACCCGCTGGTCCGCGCCCAGTTCCACAAGGCGATGCAGCGCTCGCGCGACGAACGGCGCAAGCTGTTCAAGAAGCTGGAGCTGGACGTGCTGGAGCTGCGCGCGGGCGAAGAGCACGGCGTGGCGCTGGCGCGCTTCTTCCGGATGCGGGCGCGGAGGATGGCCGCGTGAGGGTGCTGCTCGCGCTCTGCCTGGTGGCCGCGACGCAGGCCTTCGCCGCGGAGGCGGACGCGGGGGCGTTGGCCCAGCCGCTGGCGGTGCGGACCCGCGCCATCCCGGACAAGGCGAACCTGGGCGAGCCCTTCGAGTACGAGCTGGTCATCACCCACGAGAAGAACCAGCTCTACGAGCTTCACGTGCCGGGCGAGCTCGCCGACTTCGAGCTCATCGACCAGACGCGCAGCCGCCAGGACGGGCCGCAGAGCGCGACGACGACGTTCAAGCTGAAGCTCGCCGGCTTTGCGCTGGGCAAGAAGGAGCTGCCCACGCTCACCTTCGACGTGCAGGAGCCGGACAGGGCGGGCTCGGTGCAGGTGGACGGGCCGGACGTGGAGATTCTGGGCACGCTGCCGAAGGACGCGGAGCAGAACGGCGCCCAGGCGTATGACCTCAAGCCGCCGGAGGAGGTCGCCGTCCGCAGCTGGCGGCTGCTCTACCTCCTGGCTGGCATCCTCGCCGCCACCGCGCTGGCCTACGGGCTGTACCGGCTCTGGAAACGCCCGCGCGCCGCGCCGCGCGTGCCGGTGGCCGCGCCCAAGCCGCTGCACGCGCGGACGCTGGAGAAGCTGGAGGCGCTGCGCGCGGAGGACCTGCCGGGACAGGGGCGCGTGCGCGAGTACTACTTCCGGCTCTCGGAGATTCTCCGGGGCTATCTGGGCGAGCGCTACAGCTTCGAAGCGCTGGAGTCCACCTCCACGGAGCTCCTGGAGGCGCTGCGCAAGCGGGTGACGCCGGGCCTGCCCATGGACGCGTTCATCCAGTTCATCCACGAATCCGACATGGCGAAGTTCGCCAAGGCGCCGCTGGGGCAGGACGCCTGCAAGCGCGCGCTGGAGCTCGCCTACAGCCTGGTGAACGACACCACGAATGCCAGCCAACCTCGCGTTCCATAACCCCCTGGCGCTCTGGCTCCTCCTGGGAGTCCCGCTGGTCCTCGTCTTCGCGGCGTTCGAGCACCGCACGCGCGCGGTGCTGCGCTTCTCGGGGACGCCAGTGCTGCTCAAGGGCTCCCGCGGGCTGCGGCCGTTCCTGCTGCCGCTCTTGCCGGTGCTGCGCGTGGTCGCGGTGGTGGCGGCCATCGTCGCGCTGGCGCGGCCGCAGGTGCAGGACGCGCGGCTGCGCAACCTGTCGGTGGAGGGCATTGACATCGTCATCGCGCTGGACCTCTCCACCTCGATGGAGGCGGGGGATTTCCGGCCGAACAACCGGCTGCACGTGGCCAAGGAGGTGCTGACCGAGTTCCTGGACCAGCGCGTGAACGACCGCATTGGCCTGGTGGTGTTCTCCGGCGCGGCCTACACCCAGGCGCCGCTGACCCTGGACTACGGCGTGCTGAAGGAGGTGGTCCGCCAGCTGCGCACCCGCGTGCTGGAGGACGGGACCGCCATCGGCGACGCGGTGGCCACCTCGCTCAACCGCCTGCGCGACTCGGACGCCAAGAGCCGGGTGGTCATCCTCATCACCGATGGCGACAACAACGCCGGCACCACTTCGCCGCTGGACGCGGCGGACATGGGCAAGGCGCTGAAGATTCCGGTGTTCAGCATCCTCGTGGGCAAGGGCGGGAAGGTGCCATTCCCCGCCGGCGTGGACTTCTTTGGCAACACGGCGTGGCGGGAGATGGAGATTCCCATCAACCCGGCGCTGCTCAAGGAGATCTCCGCGCGCACCGGCGGCGAGTACTACCGCGCGGTGGACCGCGCCCAGCTCTCGGAGAACCTCAAGAAGATTCTGGACAAGATGGAGCGCTCCAAGCTGCTCGAGGGCGGGGCGATGGCGAACTACCGGGAGTACTTCCCGCCCTTCCTGCTCATCGCCTTCATCGCCGCGGCGCTGGAGCTGCTCCTGCGCGCCACACTCCTACGGGTGTTCCCATGAACGCCTGGCGCTTTGAGCTGCTTGGCTACCCGGTGGGACTGGCGCAGCCGCTCTACCTGCTCCTCGCGCTGGGGTCGCTGGCCCTGGGCGGGCTCGCGGTGGCGTTCGCCCTGCGCCGCCGCGCGCGGGTGCAGGCGCTCATCGCACCCAGGCTGGCGGAGCGGCTGGCGCCCGGCGTCTCCCGCACCGCGCCGCTGCTCAACGCGCTGTTCTCCTCCGGCGCGCTGTTCTTCTTCGCGCTGGCGCTGGCCCAGCCGCAATGCGGGAGCGCCAGCGAGCTCTCCAAGCGCCGCGGCATCGACGTCGTCGTCGCGCTGGACGCCTCCAAGTCCATGCTGGCGCGGGACGTGGCGCCGGACCGGCTGGAGCGCGCCAAGCTGGAGCTGATGACGCTGCTGGATGAGCTCAAGGGCGACCGGGTGGGCATCGTCGTCTTCGCCGGGGACGCGTTCATTCAGTGCCCGCTCACCTCGGACTACGCCGCGGCGAAGATGTTCCTGCGCGCGGTGGACCCGGACCAGATGCAGCAGGGCGGGACGAACCTCGGCGCCGCGCTCCTGCTCTCCAAGCAGGTGCTGGAGAGCGCGCAGCGCGGCGCGGCGGACCGGGTGGTGGTGCTGCTCTCCGACGGCGAGGACCTGGGCGGCGAGGCCACGGACGCCGCGGAGGCGCTCAAGGACGCGGGCATCCGGGTGCTGGCGGTGGGCATCGGCTCTGAGCAGGGCGAACCCATCCCGCTGGTGAGCAAGCGCGGGGAGATTCTTGGCTACAAGAAGGACGAGCGCGGGGAGACGGTGCTCACCCGGCTGGACCGCGCCGGGCTGACCCGCATTGCGGAGGCCACCGACGGTGAGTTCTTCTACCAGCCGCGCGCGGTGGCGATGGGCGAGGTGGTGAAGCGGATTGACCAGCTGCAGAAGAGCGAGCTCGAGAGCCGGCTGACCGTCCGCTACGACGAGCGCTACCAGGCGTTCGCCATCCCCGGTTTCGCGCTGCTGGTCGCTGCGATGGTGACCTGGATGGTGCGGGCGCGCTGGCGTCGCAGCGCGGTGGCCAAAGGCGTTTTAAGCGCGCTCATCGTGGCGTCGCTCGCCCGCCCGCCCCCGGCGCAGGCGCTGGGCCCGTTTGAGAAGAACCACCCCAAAGTCGAGGAGGGGAACGAGGCCTACCGGGCGGGGCGCTACGAGGAGGCGCTCAAGGCGTTCGACGCGGCGAAGCAGGAGCTGCCGACGTCGGCGGAAGTGGAGTTCAACCGCGGCAACGCGCTCAACAAGCTGGGCCGCTACGACGAGGCGGTGCAGGCCTACCAGCGGGTGCAGGAGGCGCCCAAGGGCTCGCTGCGGCAGAAGGACTATTACAACCTCGCCAACACGCTGGCGCAGATGGGCAAGGACAAGGAGGCAATCTCCGCGTACCGGAAGTCCCTGCTGCTGGACCCGAAGGACAACGAGGCCCGGCACAACCTGGAGGTGTTGCTGCGCAAGCTGCCTCCACCGCCGCAGAGCGCGCCGGATGGGGGGACGGACGGCGGCTCGGATGGTGGGTCCGATGGCGGCCGGGATGGGGGAGGGGACGGCGGGTCCGACGGTGGACGTGACGGCGGCGGGGACGGCGGGTCCGACGGTGGGCGGGACGGCGGCGGCGATGGCGGGCCGTCGCAGCCCGGGGACGGGGGCGAGGGGGATGCCGGGCAGGGGAAGGGGTCGCCGGAGCCGTTCGACGGCGGCAGCGGGTCTCCTCAGAAAGACCCGCAGGACGCGGGCAGCGGCACCGGGCAGCCAGACGGCGGGGACGAGGAGCCCGAGGGAGGGCGGGACGCCGGCGAAGCGTTGGAGGGGCGTCTGTCCAAAGAAGAGGCCGAGAAACGGTTGGATTCGCTCAAGCAGAACGAAAAGAATCTCCAGCTGTGGCGGTTCCAGCAGAAGAAGAAGAGGAAGCCGGATGAGAAGGACTGGTAGCGGGCCCCTGCTCACGCTCCTGCTGTCGCTGTCGTTCGCGGCGGCGGCGCGGGCGGACGTCGAGTTCTACCAGACGGTGGACCACACCGAGGTCGGCGTGGAGGACACCTTCCGGCTCACCGTCGTCGTCTCGGACGCGCCCGAGGGCGCGCAGCTCAAGTTCCCCGCGTCCGACGAGCTGGAGGTCCTCTCCACGCAGCAGAGCACCCAGGCCTCCTACCAGCTGGGCGGCGGCGGCTCCGGCGTCATCCAGCGCGTCCAGAAGTACGTGCGGGTGATGCGGGCCAACCGGGTGGGGACGGTGCGCATCCCGTCCGCGGTGCTCACCACTTCGAACAAGACGTACCGGACGGAGGCCATCGCCCTCACCGTGAAGAAGGGCCGGCTCTACGACTCGCAGGCCCAGGCGCAGCGGCAGCAGCTGCCGGACCCCTTCCGCAACTTCCCCTTCCCCAACAACGTGCCGGACCCGTTCCGAGGAGGGGATGAGTCGGACGCGCCGGACATCGACATCCCGAGCTCCGACTCGGACCTCATCCTGCGCGCGACGGTGGACAAGCAGGAGCTGTATGTCGGTGAGCAGGCCACCCTCTCGCTCTACATCTTCTCCCGCGTGGACCTGTCGTCGGTGGACCAGGTCTCCATGCCCAAGCTGGATGGGTTCTGGAGCGAGGACGTGGAGAGCCCCAACCAGCTGGCCGGCGAGCAGAAAATCATTAACGGCGTCCCGTACCGCGCCTACCTGCTCAAGCGCCGCGCCCTCTTCCCGGTGAAGGCCGGCAAGGTGACCATCGACTCTGCCGAAGCGGACATCACCACCGGCTTCCTGTTCGCCGGGCACCGCGTTCATCGGAAGAGCAATGAGATTGCGCTGAAGGTGAAGCCGCTGCCCCCGGGCGCGCCGCCCGGCATCTCCAACAGCCAGGTGGGTGAGTGGCGGCTGACCACCGAGGTGAGCCAGACGCAGGTGGAGCTCGGCGCGCCGGTCACCGTGCGCGTGGTGCTGCAGGGGCGCGGAAACTTGAAGGGCACCACGCCGCCGCCGCTGACCGGGCCGCCGGCCCTCAAAATCTACGACCCCACGACGACGGACCGCCCGGCGGTGAACCGCGGGAAAATCTCCGGCCAGAGGACCCAGGAGTACCTGGTGATGGCGCAGCAGACGGGGACCTTCACGCTCCCGGGCCTGGCGTTCCCGTTCTTCAACCCGGAGACGCAGAAGTACGAGGTGAGCCGCACGGACCCCATCACGCTGGTGGTGACCCCCGGCGCCGGCGGGACGACCGCGCTTTCTCGCAACGGGCCGGCGGTGGCCGGCGAGGGCCCCGCCAAGAACGTGCTCACCGCGGGCGGGTTGCGGTCTCTGCGGCACGCCGCCGCCTTTCAACCGAAGGCCGAGCCCGCCTGGCGCCGCCCCTTCTTCCTCCCCGCGCTGCTCTCGCCGGTGGGGCTGTGGCTGACGCTCTCCATCGTGGGCCTCGTGCGCTCCCGCCTCTCGCAGGAGGACGACGCCAGCCGGAAGTCCAAGCAGGCGCGTGAAGCCCGCCGCCGCCTGGCCGCCGCGGAGAAGCTCAAGGCGAAGGGTAAGGCAGACGCGTTCTTCGGCGAGGTGGAGAAGGCGCTCCTCCAGTTCCTGGAGGCGAAGCTGGGCATCCCGGTGGGAGGGCTGCGGCGGGAGGATTTGACCGCGCAGCTGACCCAGGCGGGTGTGGCGGAGGAGCAGCGGGCCCGGCTCATCGCGGTGCTGGATGACTGCGACGTCGGCCGGTTCGCCCCCGGCGCGGCGGGGCCGGAGGCGCGGGACCGGGTGCTGGCGGCGGCCAGCGCGGCGATGGAGGCGTGGGGGCGGAAATGATCTCCGCGCTCGCGCTCTCGCTGGTACTGTCGCAGGGGTACTTCACCCCCGAGGAGGCGCAAGCCCTCTTCACGCAGGCCAACGAGGCCTACTACCGCGAGGACTACGCCGCCGCGGAGCAGGGCTACCAGAAGCTGCTCACCCGCGGGCTGGGCGGGGCGGACGTCCTGTTCAACCTGGGGACGTCGTACCTGGCCCAGGGAAAGCTGGGCGAAGCGGTCCTCTACCTGGAGCGCGCACGGCTGGCTGGCGGGCGGGCGGAGGACGTGGAGGCGAATTTGGCCGTGGCGCGGGCCAAGCAGATTGACCAGGTGGTGGGCGCGCAGGCCGCGGACCCGTTCCTGCGCCGGGTGACCTTGGCCGTCCCCGAGAGCGTCATCACCTGGCTCTTCCTCGGCGCCTGGGTACTGGGCTTCGCCGGGCTGTGTGCGCGGCGGTTGATTGTGGGCTCGTCGCGCTCGCTGGCCACGGCCTTGGCGGTGGCCGGGTTGGCGCTGGCCGTGCCGACCGGAGCGGTGCTGGCGGCGCATGTGTACGTGGACCAGACCCTGGAGGAGGCGGTCGTCGTCGCCGGCACGCTGCCCGCTCGCGAATTGCCTAAACCCAGCGCGAAGATCTCCTTCGAGGTCCACGCCGGGCTGAAGGTCCGCCTGCTGGAATCTTCCGGCCGTTTCGTGAAGATTCGGCTCCCGAACGGGCTTGAGGGCTGGGCTGAGCGCGAAGGGGTTGCGGACATATGATTGAAGTGAAAGACGCCACCAAGGTCTACCGCCGCGGGAAGACCGAGGTCCGCGCGCTGGGCGTCAAGTCGCTCCTGGTCCCCCGCGGCCAGTTCCTCTCCGTGATGGGCCCGTCCGGCTCCGGGAAGAGCACGCTGCTGAACCTGCTGGGCGCGCTGGATGTGCCGACGTCAGGCTCCATCACCATCGAGGGCCGGGAGATCTCCAAGCTCTCAGATGCGGAGCTCTCCGGCTTCCGGCGGGACAGGCTGGGTTTCATCTTTCAGTTCTTCAACCTGCTGCCCACGCTCACCGCGCTGGAGAACGTGATTCTCCCCGGGCTGCTCGCCCGGAGGAGCCGCGCGGAGCTGGAGCCGAAGGCGGTGGCGTTGATGGAGCTGGTAGACCTCAAGGGCCGCACGCACCACCGGCCGGATGAGCTGTCGGGTGGCGAGATGCAGCGCGTGGCCGTGGCCCGGGCGCTGCTGACGGAGCCTGCGCTGTTGCTGGCGGATGAGCCCACCGGAAATCTGGACTCGCGCACCGGTGCGGAGGTGCTGCGGCTCATCCGGGAGGCCACCCGTCAGCGGAACCTCACCGTGGTGATGGTGACGCACGACCCGAAGGCCGCTGCGGTGGGGGACCGGATTGTACGGCTGGCCGACGGCGCCATCGTGGGCGATGAGCAGGTCCAGGGCGCGGCGGCGTGAGGGGAGCGGATAGCCCGGCTACCCGCCAACCCGAGCCACGCTCAGAACCGTAGCGTCCCCAGCCGGCCCCGCCTGATGCCTCACCTCAAGCGAGCCCTGGACGGTCAGCCCCGTCTTCCTCAGCTGGCCCAGCCACTTCTCCGCGCCTTGCGCCGACGCTCCGGTCTTCTGGAAGTCAATCTCATGAACCTGAATCGGCTCCGCGTCCGCCTTCCCCGCCGGAAACGCGAGGTAGTACGGGCACGGCGCGCGGACGCAAACCATCCCGCTCGACTTGACGAGGTAGGTCTGCTCCGCCGCAGGCGCGCTGGGCGGCGGAGGGGCGGCGGGAGGGGGCGGAGACTCGGCGACCTTCGTCTGCGGCGCCGTCTCCCCGGAGCCGGAGTCGGTCCGCTCGAACCGCTTGGCGCGCTGGCAACCCACGGCCAGCAAGGCGATGACCATCACTATCGGCGTGCGTCGCATGAGGCTCTCCCTCCAGGAACGAGGGAGCATCGTCGGCGGCGCGACCTTCGCGTACAAGCGCCGCCTTCACATTCTTGCGTCAGTGGTTGCCCGCGCGACGTCGCTCTTCGGCCTCCGCGCTGGCATTCCCTGCCCCGGACGGTCCGGGGTTGAGGTCCCGGGGCACGGCACCGGGCGCGGTGCCCTTGGTCAAGAGCTCCATCATCTCCGGGGCGATGGCCTCCAGCGTCCCCAGATTCGTGGCGCCGGAGAGCACGTCGAACACCAGCCGCTCCACCACGCCGGTCACCGACCGCGCGCTGACCTGCGCGTCCATGGCGCGGAGCAGCCCCTTGCGCTGCAGGGAGATGATGATGTCCATCGTCATGTCATCAATCCGCGCCGCGAGCGTCCGCAGCCATTCCCCGGCAGGGCCCATCGCCCGGCTCTCGCGGAGATAGAGCATGGCGCTCCCCGGATGCTCCATCAGGAGCGTCATGATCTCCGATTGAAGGAGGGTGGGCGCAGTGCGCGCGTCCTCGATGGACTGCGCCGCCACCAGCGAGTCCCGGCACCTTTCCAGCTTTGCGAGCAGGGGGGCAAGGCAGCGCTGCACGAGGTGTCGGAACAGCTCCTCTTTGTCGGTGAAGTAGAGGTAGTACGTGCCGCGCGCGATGTCGGCTTGAGCCACTATCTGCTCGACGCTCGTGAACGCGTAGCCTTGCTTCAGGAAGAGCTCCAGCGCAGCCCGCTCCAACGCGTTCCGCTTCTGAGCCTTGTTCTCTTCTCGCTTACCCATGGGCGACCCGATCACTTGAAACTGCGGTACAACCGGACGCCGGCCTCGTCCCGCTGCCAAATCTGAAATCACCATGATTCATCTGCTTCGACTCATCTCGTTGCGGCACCTGTTCTGGGCGCCGCTGCGTACCGGACTCACCATCGTTGGCGTCGCAGTAGGAGTCGCCACGATGGTCGGTGTGACATCCATCAACCGCGCCGTCGTGAAGGCGTTCCGGTCCACCGTCGACACCATCGCCGGCCGCGCTGACCTCACCGTCGCCGCGACGGTGGCCGGCTTTGATGACGGGCTCGTCGAGATTGTGAAGAAGGTGCCGGGCGTCGCGCACGCGTCGGGCGGCCTGACGGCCATCGCGCCGGTGGTGGGCGCTCCGGGCGAGAGCCTCTTCGTGATGGGAGTGGACCTGCTGGATGACGGACACTTTCGGACCTATGAGGGCGTGGACCGCGACCTGGGAAGCCTCGCGGATGATTTGGAGTTCCTGAATTCGACGGACCGCGTGCTGGTCTCCGAGCGCTTTGCGCAGGAGCACGGCCTGAAAGCGGGCAGCCCGTTCCGGCTGCTCACCCCGCAGGGCGCGAAGGACTTCGTCGTCCACGCCCTCATCCGCGAATCCGGGCCGGTCAAAGCGTTCGGCGGCTCCGTGGGCGTGATGTACGTGGGCTCCGCGCAGGAGGCCTTCGCACGCGGCCGGAACATCGACCGCATCGACGTCGCCATCGCTCCCGGGACGGAGTTCGACGCAGTGCGCTTGGCCCTGCAACAGGCCGTCGGCCCTGCGTTCGAAGTCGACAGGCCCTCCCGTCGGGGCGGGAGCGTCGAAAAGATGATGCGCAGCTTCCAGATGGGACTGAACCTCGGCAGTGGTGTTGCGCTGCTGGTGGGAGTCTTCCTCGTGTACAACACCGTAGCCATCGGGGTGGTGCAACGGCGCCGCGAGATTGGCACTCTGCGCGCGCTGGGCGGGACCCGGCTCCGCATCCGGGCACTCTTCACCCTCGAAGCGCTGGTGCTGGGCGCGCTGGGGACTTCGGTGGGGCTGCCGCTGGGCGCGCTCATCGCCCGCGGCGCCATCCACACCGTCTCCCAGACCATGTCCGCGCTCTACATCCAGGTGAACGCACGCGACGTGGAGGTGGGGGCGCTGGAGATCACCCTGGGCGTGCTGCTCGGCCTCGGCGGGAGCGCCTTCGCCGCGCTGCGCCCGGCCGTCCTCGCCTCCCGCGTGGCGCCGGTGGAGGCCCTGCGCCGGGACATCGCCTCTGGGGTTGCGGCCGGGACGCGCAGCCGCCTGCCGACGTACCTGGGGCTGCTGCTCCTGGCGAGCATCTACCCGCTCACGCTGGTGCCGCCCCCGGTCGAGAACCTCCCCGTCGGCGGGTACCTGTCCGTGTTTGCAACGCTGATGGCCACCTCGCTGCTCTCGCCGCTGTTGCTGCGGGCGCTGCACACGGTCTACGCGCGGCCCGGGGAGTGGTTACTGGGAGTCCCCGGGAAGCTCGCCGCGGACAACTTCGCCCGCGCCCCGGCGCGCACCGCGGTGCCGGTCTCAGCGCTCGCGGTGGGCGTGGCGATGACCGTCTGCATTGGCGGGTTCGTGCACTCGTTCCAGGAGAGCTCTCAGAAGTGGATTGACCACTCGGTGCCGGCGGATCTCTTCGTCACCTCGTCTTCGAAGATGGCCGGGGTGCAGAACGTGCCGCTCAAGCCCCAGCTGGGCGACGCGTTCGAGTCCCTGCCCGGCGTCCACGCGATGGACCGGGTGCGCATCTTCCCGCATGAGGTGTTGGGGCTGCGCATCTTCGTCATCTCGCTCTCGCCGGAGATTTACTACCAGCGCGGCAAGCCCACCCTCATCGAGGGCCGCCCGCCGCCGCCCGAGGAGCGCGCGAAGGGCGCGGTGACCATCTCCGAAAACCTGATGCGACGGCGCAACCTCCACGTCGGCAGCACCTTCGAGATGAACACGCCCACCGGGGTGCATACCTACCGCGTGGCGGCGGTCATCACCGACTACACCTCGGACCAGGGGACGGTGTTCATGGATCGGCCCACCTTCGTCGCCCAGTTCAAGGACGACCGGGTGGACACGTTCGAGCTCTACCTCTCCGACTTCTCCAAGGCGGAGGCCATCCGCAAGGAGATCACCGCCCGCTTCGGCGAGCAGTACAACCTCTTCGTCCTCACCAACGCGGAGCTCCGCGCCGAGGCCCGCAACCTCATCGACGGCGCGTTCGCGGTCACCTACGCGATGGAGCTGGTCGCCGTCGTCCTCGCGCTGCTGGGGGTCATCAACACGCTGCTCGCCGCGGTGCTGGACCGGACGCGGGAGATTGGCCTGCTGCGCGCCATCGGTGCGGCGAAGGGGCACGTCATCCGGCTCTTCACGGGGGAGGCCGCCTTTATTGGTCTGTCCGGTGGCGTGATTGGCATCGCCGCGGGCGTGGTGATGGGCATCACGGTGACGGTGGTGGTCAGCGGTCAGGCGACGGGCTGGACCTTTCCGTACCTGTTCCCGTGGCAGCTGGCCGCGCAGATTTCACTCGGCTCTGCGCTGTGCGCGGTGCTGGCCGGGCTCTACCCGGCGCAACGCGCCGCCGGGCTGGATGTGGTCGAAGCCCTCGCGTACGAGTGACGCGCTCCCGCAACGCCCGGCTATAGTGGTGCGCCCATGCCTACCGGCGCGCGCGAAGAGCCGTTCGACATCCTCCTGGTGGAGGATGAGCCGGTCATCCGCGAGCTCGTCCGCAGCATGCTCAGCGACGGGGCGGTGACGGTGGAGTGCGCGTCGAACGGCGCGGAGGGCTTGCGGCTGGCCCGCAGCCGCCCGTTCAAGCTCATCCTGCTGGACGTGGTGCTGCCGCAGCTGGATGGCATCACCGTCTGCCGGATGCTCAAGAGCGAACCTTCGACGGCGAAAATCCCGCTCTACATGCTGACCGCGAAGGCGCGGAAGGCGGACGTCGAAGCGGCCACCGCTGCCGGCGCGGACGGGTACATCCACAAGCCCTTCCGCGGCGCGGAGCTGATGGACCTGGTGGAGCGCCTGCGCAAGCGCTGAGCGGCTTTAAGGCAGGCGCGGGTGAAGGAAGCGCGCCAGGGCGAACAGGTCATCCCAGTCCAGCTCGTCGAACTCCAGCGCCACGCCCTGACGGTGCCAGCGCCGCACGCGCGCGGTGGTCACCACCTCGCGGTCGCCCGGCAGCGGGATGGCGATGGTGAGCCGCGCCAGGGACGCCGGCGGCTTGGCGAGCAGGAAGAGGCCGGCCATGGAGAGGTCGCTGGCCTTGGCCAGCACGGCGCGCCCCTCCAGGAGCACCTTCACCATGAAGTTGGCGTCCACGCGCGGGTGGAAGCGTTCGACGTCGGTTGATTTGGCGTCCACGGAGCCCGTGAGCATTGGCATTCCTCCTCGCTACAGGGTGCGGGCAGTCTGTATCAACCGGAGCTGCCCGCAACTTTTCGACCCCGTCCGCGGTCGGAGACGCAAGCGACCGGCGGCGTGGACGGTGGCGGCGTGGGCGCCCTCTGCGGCGTGTTCGGCACGGCCCGTGAAGTGGGCGGGCTTGAACCTGCTGCCGAAGGAGGCACCGCTTGGACTCGAACCACCGAATCGCCCAGCTGTCGGTCACCGCCACCATCCCGCGCCAGACGCCGGCGAACGAGTTCGGCGCCGTGATGGCGCGGGCCGTCTCCCAGGTGGCCAGGATGGGCACCGGCCTGATGGGCGCCATCGCAGGGGGGACGCCGGTGGTGAGCGCCGCGGTCTCCGGGCTGGCCTCCACCGCCGCCGCGTCCGTCCAGCGCGTGGACGGGCTCTTCACCACCGCCGGCACCGCTGGCACCACCGGCCGCGGCGAGCAGTGGGACCTGCTGGAGGCGCAGAAGCTGCTGAGCTCCCAGTCCCAGAGCTTCAACCTCGCCTACATGCAGCTGCAGGACGAGATGCAGAAGGAGAGCCGGCAGTTCAACACCGTGAGCAACATCATGAAGGTCCGGCACGACTCGGCGAAGGCCGCCATCAACAACATCCGCTGACGCTCCTTCCTCGAGGCCAACGCCCATGTCCCTCCCCACGGTCGCTCCGGTGGGCGCGCCCGCGCCTTCCGCTGGAACGCAGCCACTCAAGCCGAAGTTCTCCGAGCTTCTGCCTTCGCATCCCGCTCCGGCAGCTCCTCCCGTCGCGGCGGTCGGCTGCGAGAGCGCCCGGCCGTCACCCGGCCTGAAGGCGGTCCAGGTGGTGGACCAGGTGGCGAAGGCTCAGGTGCAGCTGGACTCGGTGCTTCGTCTTGCCCAGAGCGGCAAGACGTTTACCCCCGCCGAGCTGCTGGCGCTCCAGGCGCAGGTCTGCCGGGTGAGCCAGGAGCTCGACCTCGCCGGCAAGGTTGTCGAGAAGGCCACCTCCGGCGTGAAGCAGGTCCTCCAGACCCAGGTGTAGGAGTCCCCAATGTCCCGCTGCTCCCGGATGTGGTCGTACCTCGCGCTCGCGCTGCTCGTCGGATGCAAGGCGCGCATTCAACACGGTCTGGATGAACGCCAGGCGAATGAGCTGCAAACGGTCCTGCTTGAGCGCGGCCTGTCCGCCACCAAGGTGGCGGAGGAGGGGAAGAAGCCGTCCTGGGCCATCGAGGTGGAGGATGGACAGGCGGCGGACGCGGTCCGCATCCTGGCCGAGCTCGGCTTGCCCCGACCGAAGACGGAGGGGTTTGGAGAGGTGTTCGGCAAGGGGAGCCTGGTGCCGACGGCCACCGAGGAGCGCGCCCTCTACCTCCAGGCGCTGTCGGGGGAGCTGTCGCGGACGCTGGAGTCGCTGGAAGGAGTGACCTCCGCCCGGGTGCACCTGGTGCTCCCCAGCCCAACTCGTCCGGGCCAACCGCCGGGCGTGGCGAAGGCGTCCGCGTTCCTGCGCGTGCGCCCCGGGGCGGCGGAGCGGGTAGGGCAGGCGCGCGAGGAGCTGAAGGCGCTGGTGGCCGGAGCGGTGGAGGGGCTCACCGCGGAAGGGGTGACGCTGGTCCTCAACGAGGTGGCCACCCAGGTCGGCCCGCAGCGGCCGGAGGAGGGGGCCGGTCGCCGCCTGCGCGCGGTGGCCATCGCCCTCTCGGGCGCGGTGTCGGTCCTGGCGCTCCTGATGGTGCTCATCACCTTGCGGCTGCGGCACTACCGGGCGGCGCTCGAAGCCGCGCGCAGCGCAGGTCCTACGACCAAGCCGGTGGTGGCTCCCAGCGTGGCGCGGAAGGCGGCCTGACGATGCAGGCGGCGACGGTGCGGCAGCGCGTGGTTCACTCGGACACGACGTGCCTCAAGCCCCGGCCGAGGGACGCCCCGGAGGCGCAGCGGCGGTTCGAGGCGGACCTCACGCTCTTCACCGTCGGGTTCGCCAAAGGCGAGGCGGTGGGGCTGCTCGACGGGCTCGCCCGCTTCGAGCGGGCGCGCACCCAGCAGCTCGCCCGAGAGCTGGCCGCGCTGGATTCGGCGTCCCGCCAGGCCCGCGTGGCCCGGACCTTCGGCGCCCGTCCGGACGCGGCGCCGCGGTTGAGGGAGCTGTTCTCCGGCGCAGGTGCGCTCCTCCAGCGGCTGATGTACCGGGAGCTTCCGCCCTATTTGAAGACCACCTTCCCGGCCCTCGCCTCAGGGACGGTGCCGGATGCAGACACCACGTGCCCGGCGCGGGATGGCTGGGCCGTGCGCCTGGCGAAGGAGGCCACGCGGTGAGCGCGGTCCGTCCGCGAATCCGAGGGGACCGTCTCTGGGCTCGGACCCGGGTGGCAAGCCAAGTCTGCTGAATCCTTGGTCTCTGGCTTGGCCGGACTCCTGAAAGGTCCCCCGCCACATGGACCTGGAAGCGACGGAGACGGCGAAGGTGATGAGGCTGGCCCGGCTGGGGACGCGCCGGCTGACGCGGGCCCACGTCGCGCTGGGACGGCGCCCGCAGGTCTCCGCCCAGGCCGCGGACGGGCTGAGCGCGGTGTGCGAGCGGCTCGGGCAGCAGCTGGGGCTGTCGCTCCGCGCGCAGGGACGGGTGGTGGAGGCGACGGTGCTCCCGTCGCGCAGCCTGTCGCCCCACGCCGCGTTCGCGCTGTTCGAGCTCTCCACCCTGGGCGAGCTGTGCGTCCTGGAGGTGGAGCTCTCCATGCTCGCCGCGCTGACCGGCCGGCTGCTCGGGGCGCCCGGCGCGGAGGGCGCTGCGGGCCTCACCCGGCTTGAGGAGGCCGCGTTCGGTTTTCTGTGCCTTCAGACGGTGAGCGCGCTGCGGACCTGCGCCCCGGTGGAGCAGCTCTGGTCGCCCCGGTTGGTCTGGGCACACGCGGACCGCCAGGCTGCGCAGCGCGCGCTGGAGGGGCCCTGGCGCTGGCTCACCGTGCAGCTCTCGCTCGAGGCGGGGGCGGTGAAGGGCGGAGCCCGGCTCTGGCTCCCCGCGCAGCCGCTCCAGTCCGCGCTGGAGGCGCTCCCGCAGCGCGCCCCACGCGCCCTGGCCCCGGAGGTGCTCAAGGCCACCGTCCCCGCGCGGGTGCGTGCGGGCCGCACGACGCTGGAGTTGGCGGTGGCCGAGCAACTCGCTGCCGGCGACGTCGTCCTGCTCGACTCGCTGCGGCTCGAGCAGGGCGTCCTGACCGGGGAGGCCCGCCTGCGCGTCGCCGCCTCGCTGCTGACCGGCCACCTGCTCCCCGAAGGCTTTCGTCTCACCACCGCCGTCAACGCGCTCCCCCCGGAGAACTCCATGTCCCTTGAACCCGTCCCCGTAGACCCTTCACCGGTTCCGTCCCCGCTGCCCTCGCTCTGCGTCGACGTGGAGATTGAGCTCACCCGCGTCCGGCTGTCGCTGGGGGAGCTCTCAGCCCTGCGCCCGGGCTCCATCCTGGCCCTGCGCTGCAACGCGGCCGAGCCCGTGACGCTCTGGATTGGCGACCGCGCCGTGGCTCGCGCGGAGCTGGTCGAGATTGAAGGCGAGCTCGGCGCCCGCATCCTCCACCTCAACCCCTGACTTCAAGGCGACCTCCCCATGAACGCGCTTCGACTCCCCAAGAACAAGCTGTTGCTGGCCCTCGCGCTGGTGCTGGTGCTGGGCCTGGTCATCCCCCTCGCCGGCCGCGGAGGCGTGGCGGCGGCGCGGACCGCGCTGGCGCTCGCCGCGGTCGCCGGACTCGCGTGGTGGCTGTACCGCGCCCGGCGCCCGGCTGCCTTCAAGCTCGCGCCGGCGCTGGAGGTGCTCTCCCGCGTGGGGCTCTCGCCCCGCTGCGCCATGGCGCTGGTGGAGGTGGAGGGGCGCAAGTACCTCGTCGTCCACGGCGACGGATTCGCCAGCATCCGGCCTTCGCTCCCCCGGCACCGCCGCGTGCGCTCCTCGCAGCTCGTCGGAACGGGCGGTGCTCAGTGAAGCCGCGCGGGCTGTGGCTGTGGCTGGTGCTGGCGTCGGCGCCCGCCGCCGCAAAGGGGATGGGGCCGCGCGCGGTGGAGAGCGCGGGCTCCTTTGCCAGTCAACCGCTCTCCATGCTGGGGCTGCTGGCGGCGATGGCGCTGGTCCCCTTCGCGCTGGTGATGCTCACCAGCTTCTCGAAGGTGGTCGTCGTGCTCTCCATCACCAGGTCGGCCATGGGCACGCAGCAGGCCCCGCCGACGCTGGTCCTCACCGGGTTGGCGGCGGTCCTCTCCGCACACATCATGGCGCCCACGCTGGAGCGGACCTACCGCGCCGGCGAAGTCAGCTACAGCCGGGTGGAGACGGGCGCGCAGATTCTGGCCGGGCTGGGCCAGGTCTCCCAGCCGCTGCGGGAGTTCCTGGTCAAGCACGGCAGCCCTGAGGAGCGCGCCCGCTTCGTGGAGCTGGCCCGCGAGCTGCGCCCGCCGGAGGAGGCCTCGCTCGTCGCGGAGACGGACCTGGCGGTCATCGTCCCCGCCTTCGTGCTCTCCGAGCTCAAGGAGGCCTTTCAGATTGGCTTCCTGGTGTTCCTGCCGTTCCTCGTGCTCGACATGGTCATCGCCAACGTGCTGCTGGCGCTGGGGATGCAATCGCTCTCGCCCAGCCAGGTGAGCCTGCCCTTCAAGATTCTGCTCTTCGTGGCGGTGGATGGTTGGTCGCTGCTCGCGCGCGGGCTCGTCCTCGGGTACGCGTCATGAGCGAACAGATGCTGCTCGCGCTCAGCCGCGAGGCGTTGATTCTGATGGTCCTGGCCTCGCTGCCGCCCATCGGCGCCAGCCTGGTGGTGGGCTTCCTGATGAGCCTCTTCCAGGCCACCACGCAGATTCAGGAGACCACGCTCTCCGTGGTGCCCAAGCTGTGCGCCGCCGTCCTGGCGCTGGTCCTCGCGGGGCCGTGGATTGCCGCCCAGCTCGCCCGTTTCACCACGCAGCTGTTGCACGCGCTGCCGGCGGTGGGCACGTGAACGCCGCCGCGTTGGGCGAGCTCATGGGCCTGCTGCAGCCGCACGTCGTCGCGGTGGCGCTCATCGGCGCGCGCCTGTTGCCGCTCACGTTCCTGTGCCCGCTCTTCGGAGGCGCGGCGGCGCCGCAGTCGGTGAAGCTCGGCCTGGTGCTGAGCCTGGCCCTCGGGGTCCACTTCGCCGGGGCGGTGGCCGCCCCTGACCGCGTCCTCTCCACCTGGACCTTCGTGGCGCTCGCCGCGAGGGAGAGCGCGCTGGGCGTGGCGATGGGGCTGGTGGCGGGCCTGCCCTTCGACGCGGCGCGGATGGGGGGCCGCTTCATCGACCTCTTCCGGGGGACCTCCGCGGAGGCCTCTCTGCCCGCGACGGGGACGAGGGAGTCGGCCACCGGGGATGGGCTGTACCAGCTGCTCACGGCGCTGGCCGTCACCGGGGTGGGCCTGCCGCTGGTGGTGGGGGCGGTCATGCGCTCCTTCTCGCTGGTGCCGCTGGGTGGGGCGCTGCCCACGCAGACGGTGGCGTTCGGCGTGGTCCGGCTGGCCACGGCCGCGCTCGGCGGTGGGCTGGCGCTGGGCGCGCCCGTCGCCGGGCTGGTCCTGGCGGTGGACTGCCTCCTCGGCCTGGTCTCCCGGGCGGCGCCGCAGCTTCACCTCCAGGAGGTGGGCGGGCCGCTGAAGATTCTCGGCGGGGGCGCGCTGCTCTGGTTGGGGATTGGGGCCCTCGCTGACCGGGCGGTGGCGGGCGTGGCGGGTTCGGCGGACGCCCTGGCGGCGCTGCTCGCGGGGCTGCCTTGAGCGAGAAGACCGAACAGCCCACGGCGCAGCGGCTCAAGGAGGCCCGCGCCAAGGGGCAGATTCCGCGGAGCCGTCTCTTCTGCGCCTCGGCGGTGACCTTTGCGGTGCTCGCCGCGCTCGCGGTGCGCGGGCCGACGATGGCAGGGCAGCTGGGCGCGCTCGCCGTTCATCTGTTCTCGGCGCCGCAGGTCTCATCGGGCGCGGCGCTGAAGGAGGCGCTGGAGGTGCTGGTGCGCTGCGTCCTGCCGCTGCTGCTGTGCGCGGGGATTGCCGCCGTGGGGGCGGGCGTCGCCTCCGCCGGGTTCGCTTTTCACCCTGAGCTGCTCAAGCCCAAGGGTGAGCGGGTAGACCCCTTCGCCGGCTTCAAGCGCGTGGTGAGCCTCAAGCAGCTGTGGGAGGTCGCCAAGGCGGTGGTCGTCGCCCTGGTGGTGGGGCTGGTGCTCTGGAGCCTGCTGCGCGAGCACGCCGGCACGGCGCTGCGCGCAGTGCAGCTGCCCGGCGGTCCGGCGCTGCAGGGACTTCTGGAGCTCTTGCTGGGCGCCGTCCTGCGCGCCGGGGCGGTCCTCGCGGCGCTGGGGTGCGCCGACTTCCTGCTGGCGCGGCGGCGCCACCGGCGGGAGCTGATGATGACGCGCGAGGAGGTGAAGCAGGAGCACAAGAGCAACGAGGGAGATCCCCACCACAAGCAGAAGCGGCGCTCGCTGCACCGGCAGCTGGCACAGGGCGGCCCGGCACGCGGGGTGCAAAACGCCACCGCCATCGTGGTCAACCCCACCCACATCGCCGTCGCGCTGCGCTACTCCCCCGAGGAGTGCGACGCGCCGTATCTGGTGGCGAAGGGGCGGGAGCAGGACGCGTTCGCGCTGCGAAGAGCGGCGCAGGCGCTGGGGATTCCCATCATCCGCGACGTGCCGCTGGCGCGCGCGCTCGTCCACTACGACGTGGGCGAGGAGGTCCCCGATGAGCTCTACCGGGCGGCCGCGGCGGTCCTGCGGACGGCCCTGGAGCTGGACACCCATCCAAGGAGCCGGACGTCATGCTGAAGCGAATCTCACAGGTCTTGATGCGGGCGAAGCACTCCTCCGACGTGGTGCTGGCAGTGGTGATGGCGGCGATTTTGGGGGCGATGATTGTCCCGCTGCCCGCGTGGGCGGTGGACCTGGGCCTCGCGCTCAACCTCGCCGCCGCCGCGGCCCTGCTTGTCGCCGCGCTCTACGCGCGGGACGCGCTCAAGGTTGCCTCCTTTCCCACGCTGCTGCTGGTGACGACGCTCTTCCGCTTGGCGCTGAACGTGTCGTCCACGCGGCTGGCCCTGTCCGAGGGCCATGCCGGGCGGGTGATTGAGGCCTTCGGCGAGTTCGTCGTCCGCGGCGAGTACGTGGTGGGCGCGGTGGTCTTCGTCATCTTGACGCTGGTGCAGTTCCTGGTGGTGGCGAAGGGCGCGGAGCGGGTGGCGGAGGTGTCGGCCCGCTTCACCCTGGACGCGATGCCGGGCAAGCAGATGTCCATCGACGCGGACCTCCGCGCGGGGGCTATTGACCAGGCCCAGGCGCGGGGCCGGCGGCGGGAGCTGGAGCGCGAATCTCAGCTCTTCGGCGCGATGGACGGCGCGATGAAGTTCGTCAAAGGCGATGTCATCGCAGGCCTGGTCATCGTTCTGGTGAACTTCCTCGGGGGCGTGGCCATCGGCGTGCTGCAGAACGGGATGAGCGCGTCCGAAGCGGCGAGCACGTATGCGCTCATCGCGATTGGCGACGGGTTGGTCTCCCAGCTGCCCTCGCTGTGCATCGCGGTGGCGGCGGCGCTGGTGGTGACCCGGGTCGCGGGTGAGCAGGCCGACGCGTCGCTCGGCAGCCAGATGGGCTCCCAGTTCTTCGGGCATTCGAAGCCGCTGTGGATTGTCTCCGCGCTCTGCCTGGCGCTGGCGCTCGTCCCGGCGATGCCGGCCTTTCCGTTCCTCCTGTTGGCAGGGCTCGGCGCCGCCGGGGGATGGGCGCTGCGGCGCCGCGAGCGGGCAGGCGGGGCCGGCAAGGAGGGCGCGGACCCGTCGGCCGCGGCGCCGGAGACCGCGGGCGCGCCGCCTGCGCAAGCGGGGGTCGGCGTGTCGCCGCTGACGCTGGACCTCTCGGTGGAGCTGTCCTCGCTGGTCTCAGAGGAGGGTGGGCGCTTCGTGAAGAAGGACCTGGAGCTGTTGCGCGAGCAGCTCTACCTGGAGCTCGGCGTTCGCATCCCGGGTATCCGGATTCGCACGGGGGCGAGCTACGCGGGCGCGGGCGGGTACTGCTTTCTGCTCGACGAGGTCCCTGTCGCGAAGGGGGTGCTCGCGGCCGGCGGGCTGTATGCGCTGGTGGCGCCGCAGGAGCTCGGCTTTCTGGAGGTCCCGGCGGAGAAGGCGGTGGAGCCTTCCTCCGGCCGTGAAATCTCCCGCGTCGCCGCGCAGGCGCGCTCACGCCTGGAGCTGGCGCAGGTCGCGGTGCGGCGTCCGGCGGAGCTCCTGTGCGAGCACCTGGCGTCGATTCTCCGTCGTCGGGCGGCGTCGCTGCTGGGCGTTCAGGAGGTGCAGGGCATGCTGGATGGGCTCGAAGCGTCCTCGCCGCTCCTGGTGAAGGAGGCGGTGGCGAAGGTGCCGGTGCCGCTGCTCACGGACGTGCTGCGCCGGCTCGTCCAGGAGGAGGTGAGCATCCGCAACCTGCGCGCCATTCTGGAGGCCCTCGTGGCGCCAGCGACTGAGGGTGATGCTGCAGCGCTCGCAGAGCGTTGTCGGCAGGGCCTGCAGGGGTACCTCACGCACAAGTACGCTCCGGCAGGTCCGCTCTACGCGTACCTGGCGGACCCGGGCGTCGAGGAGGCTGTGCGAGCGAGCAAGTCCGGTGGGCTCTCGCCGGAGCGCGTCGCCTCTATCCTCGAGGGGTTCCGTCGCATCGCGACGGGGGGGAGGACGGTGGTGCTGGCGGCGCCCGACGTCCGCAGGTCGCTGCGGAAGCTGTGCGAGGGCGCCTATCCCGGCGTTGCCGTGTTGACGTACGGGGACTTGAACGCGGACCTGCAGATACGGCCGATTGGGAAGCTGGCCGCGGCTTGAACGCCCGCGTTACAGCGAGCCCGGATCTCTGCCCGAATCATCCGAGCTGCCCGTCACGGCGGGCGCGCGGTTGACGCGGTCGCGGAGCTCCTTGCCGGTGCGGAAGAGCAGGCCGCGCTTGGGCTTGACCGGGATCACCTGTCCCGTCTTGGGGTTGCGGCCCTGGTAGCCCGGATAGTTCTTCACATGGAAGGCGCCGAGCCCGCGGATTTCGATGTTCTCTCCGCGGCAGAGCGCGTCCTTCATCGCTTCGAAGATTGTCTCGACCGTCGCTTCGGCCTGCTTCTGCGTGACCCCGCGCTTTGCGACGAGGACGTTGATCAAGTCGGACTTGAGCATCAGAAGCTCTCCTTCAGTTCGAGACGGCCGCGAATTTCAAGCACTTCTGCGGCGCTTCGGTCAGAGACGATAGCAGAACCCTTTTCGGATGCAAACCGACGGGCACCCCAAGCCTCTAATCTTGCTATGGATTTCGCTAACCCCCCTGAGCGCTGGGAGAAGGGACCGGCGCCTCGAGGGCCAGACTGGCCGCTGCCTCGAGCCGGGTGGCGATGTGCGACCAGGTGACCGACTCGAGCCGGGCGGCGCTGGCGTCGTCCGCGGCCGTGAAGAGCGCCTCAACCTCTTCGTATTCCGACCCCTTCAGGAGCGGGGAGGGCTGGCGGCGGAGGCGGGCGGTGCCTCCGACCGCGGCGGAGAGGTCCGCGAGGGTCAGCCGGCTGGGATCTCGTCCCGGCGTGAGCCCGCCTCTGCGGTGCGGGCGGGTAAGCAAGCCTGCGCTCAGCAGCAGGTCCAGCACGTCGTTCACCCGCTGTCCGGGGACGCCGAGGATGCGCGCGAGATCCCTGTCTGTCGGCGGGGGGCGACCGCGCTCGTGGGCGGCGGTGATGAGTTGGGCCAGCCGGGTGGCGATGAGCTCGCGGGCGCGCGGGTGCGTGCCGAGGTCGGCGAGCACGCCCCTTAACCGGGCGTGGTCCACCGCGTAAGAGAGGCGGGCGCCGAAGAGGACGAGCAGCCAGCTCAGGTAGAGCCACACCAGGAAGAGCGGCGCGGCCCCGAGCGAGCCGTAGATGGGGTTGAAGCGGAAGGAGAGGGCGGCGAAGGTGGCGTAGCCGTAGCGGGCAATCTCCCAGGCCGAGCCCGCCACCAGCCCTCCGGCGAGCGCGGCCCGGGTGCGGACCGGCGCGTTCGGGGCGATTTTGTAGAGCAGCGTGAAGCCGCCCACCGCTGCGAGCAGCCCGCCCACGCCAATCAGAAAGCGCGCGGCCGGCCAGTCCAGCGCGAGGAGCAGGTTCTTGAGGACCGCCGTCCAGGTCAGCGAGGTGGCGAGCAGCAGCGGGCCGACGGTGAGGACGAGCGCGTACAGCAGCACGCTGAGCGCCAGCGGCCGGTTCCGGGGGACGTTCCAGATTTCATTGAGCGACGCGTCCAGGTTGTGCAGCAGCATCCCGGCGGAGACGATCAGCATGAGGGCGCCAATGCCGCCTGCCGCCGAGGTCGCGGAGGAGGTCAGGAACCGTTCCAGCAGGGCGGCGGATTCGTCGCGAATCCCCGGCGCGAGCACGTCGTTGATGAAGGTGCGCAGCTGGGCCTGGAACTCGCTCTGGTGCAGCCGCTGCAGGATGCCCAGCGCCACCGTGAGCATGGGGACCAGCGAAAAGATGCTGACGAAGGTCAGCGCGGCCGCGCGCAGGCTGATGCGCTCGCCGAGGAAGCCCTGCAGCACGGCTTTGAGCGCGAGGACGGTGTCGGACGCGAAGAGGCCGCCGCGCGTGCGGGCGACGGGTTTCCACGCCTTGATGAGGACCTTGGTGCTCTCGTCCTTCAGCCCATGCAGGACGCGCTTCATCCCGCGCTCACCGCCGGACGAGGATGCGCTCCACGAGGGCGCGCGAGTAGGAGCTGAGCTCCACGAAGACCACGCCCATCCCGGTCGCGCCTCGCTCGGAAGCCGGGACCACCCGGACCACCTCGCCGATGCCCTCGATGGTCTCCAGCTCGTCCATGATGACGGTGAAGCGCAGGGCGACCTTGGTGCCGATGGGCAGCGGGTCGTCGGAGCGGATGAAGATGCCGCTCCGGCTGATGTTGCTGACGTACTCGGAGACGAACTCCTCGACGGAGGCGAACTCCCGGTTGATGGTGCGGCGAACATCTGTTCGCCGGTCCGCGGGTACGGGAGGGGTGGACATGCCCACAGCTCCGGTCAGGGGTTTTCAGTCACTCCAGCTTGCGCGGCACGCTACCGGCGCCGGCCGCAGTCGCGCCAGCGGAAGATGACCGGCCAGAGCCGTCGCGAGGGTCCACCTGGGAGCTGACCGGCGTGGGCTCGTTGCCGGCGTGGCCGGTGCGGTCCCCTGCGGTCCCATCGGCGCGACGGACGCTGCTGGCCGCGGCCTCATCGCCGCGCGGAGTCTCCCGGCCCGGTTGATCACCCCGCTGAGCCTCGCGGCCGGAGTCGTGGTGGCGCCCCGGCTCGTCGCCGCGCGGTGCATCGCTGCCGAGCTGGTCGCGGCGTGCGGCATCCCGCTGACCTTCGCGGTCAGGCTCGTCGCGGCGCCCGCCGGACTCGTCGCGGTGGCCGGCGTCGCGCTGACCTTCGCGGCCGGACTCGTCGCGCTGACCTTCGCGGCCGGACTCGTCGCGGCGGCCGGCGTCGCGCTGACCTTCGCGGCCGGACTCGTCGCGGCGGCCGGCGTCGCGCTGACCTTCGCGGCCGGACTCGTCGCGGCGGCCCTCGCGTCCGGACTCGTCGCGGCGTCCGCCGGACTCGTCGCGGCGCGCTGCTTCGCGCTGGCCCTCGCGGCCGCCGTCGCGGCCGGGCTCGTCGCGGCGTCCGCCGGACTCGTCGTGGCGCGCTGCTTCGCGTTGGGCGTCGCGTCCGCCGTCACGCTGACCCTCGCGTCCGCCGTCACGCTGACCCTCGCGTCCGCCGTCACGCTGACCCTCGCGTCCGCCGTCACGCTGACCTCGCGACCGCCATCGCGCTGACCCTCGCGACCGCCATCGCGCGACCCTCGCGTCCGCCCTCACGCGCGGACTCGTCGCGGCGTCCGCCGTCGCGCTGACCCTCGCGTCCGCCGTCGCGCTGACCCTCGCGTCCGCCGTCGCGCTGACCCTCGCGTCCGCTGTCGCGCTGACCCTCGCGTCCGGGCTCGTCGCGGCGTCCGCCGTCGCGCTGACCCTCGCGACCGGACTCGTCGCGGCGCCCGCCCTCCCGGTGATTGTCGCGTCCGCCGTCGCGCTGACCCTCGCGGCCGGATTCGTCGCGGCGCCCGCCCTCCCGCTGCCCGTCGCGTCCTTCACGGTTGCCGCCGCCCTCACGGTCTCCACGTCCCCGGTCGCGTCCGCGATCGCGTCCGCGGCCTCCCCGGTCGCGCTCTGAGCGTTCCCGCTCGCGTCCGCCTGAGCGCTCCGAGCCGGAGTCGCGCTGCTTGGGCGCGCCGAAGCCCTCTGCCGAGCCGACATGGGTGGAGCCAGCGACCTTGTGATCGCTCCCGGACGCGGTGCGCCCGTAGATGTCGAACTGCTCGCGGTGGTAGTTCTGCTGGGCCTTGATCTGGATGGACTTGTTGTAGCGGTCCATCAGGTGCCGGAGCTCCTGGCGCTCCTCGCCTTGCAGCAGGCGGGCGACGTCGCCGTGGCAGTTGGCGACCAGCGTGGGGTCCTTGTAGGCAGGGCCCTCTCTGCGGATGGCGCGGAAGATCTCGTAGCAGACCGTGGTGGCGGTCTTCACGAAGCCCTGGCCGTCGCAGTACGCGCAGTCCTCGTGGAGCACTCGACCAATCGACTCGCGGACGCGCTTGCGGGTCATCTCCACCAGGCCGAGCTCGGAGATGCGCAGGACGTTGGTCTTGGCCTTGTCCCGTCCCAGGGCCTCCTGGAGTGTCTTGAAGACCTTGTCGCGGTTCTGCTGCTTCTCCATGTCGATGAAGTCGCAGATGATGATGCCGCCGATGTTGCGCAGCCGGAGCTGGTAGACGATCTCCTTCGCGGCCTCGACGTTGATCTTGGTGATCGTCTCCTCGAGGCTCTTCTTGCCCACGTACCGGCCGGAGTTGACGTCAATCGCCGTCAGCGCCTCCGCCTGGTCCATGATCAAATAGCCGCCGCTCTTCAGCCACACCTTGCGCTGGGTGGCGCGGCGGATTTCATCCTCGATTCCGTACGCGTCGAAGATGGGCTCGTCGGTGTCGTGGAGGATGACCCGATCGCGCAGCGAGGCATCCTGGGCTGAGACGAAGTTGCAGATTCGCTCGTACTCGTCGCGGTCATCGACGACCAGCTTCTCCACGTCCTGCGCGAAGAGGTCCCGCGTGGCACGGAGGATCAAGTCCAGGTCGGAGTGCATCAGCCCCGGTCCACCGCGCTTCTCGTTCTTGCGGACCGTTTCGTTCCAGACCTCGATGAGGAAGCGGATGTCCGCCTCCAGCTTCTCCTGCGGCACGTTCTCCGCGACGGTGCGGACGATGAAGCCCGTCCCGGGTGGGCGGAGCCGGTCGACAATCTCCCGCAGCCGTCTCCGCTCCTTCTCGTTGGCGATGCGGCGGCTGATGCCCACGTGGTCGACGGTCGGCATGAAGACCAGGTGCCGGCCGGGGATGGAGATGTGACAGGTGAGCCGCGCGCCCTTGGTGCCGATGGGGTCCTTGGAGATCTGCACCAGCACCTCCTGACCCACCTTCAGGAGATCCTCGATGCGCGCCGTCTTGCGGGCCGCCTTGCCCTTGTCCTCCTCGCGGTCGCGGGTCCGCTGGCGGTCGCGGTCGCGGTCGCGGCGGTGCTTCTCGCGGTTGCGCTCCTCACGAGGCGCACGGCGTTCGCCGCGGACCTCGGGATCCGTGCGGCCAGGCGGCGGCGCGTCCGGCCGGCGCTCCGGTGCGGCGCCCTCGGCGGCAGCCGGAGCGGCGCCCTGCGGGACGGCTGCGGGGAACTCTCCGGTGGCACGCGCGGCGTCCGGCTGGACCGCGGGGAACTCCCCCGTCGCCAACCGCTGGCCGACGGCCGGGAACTCCCCGGTCACCCGACTCTCGGGGCGGGCCTGCTCTTCCGGGCTCCAGGAGGAGGCGGCGCTGCTCCCGCCTCCGGCAGCGTCCACGCTGTGCAGCGAGGGCTTGCCCCACGGCTCTGCGCTGCCGGTGGCTCCGCCCTCCAACCCCGTGAGAGTCGTGCCCGAGGCTGTGCTCGTGCTGCCGGCGCCGACTGCGCTCGCGGTGGAGCTGCCGATGCTCGCCGGTGCCCCCCAGCTCCCCGCGCCAGTCTCGGCGAGGTTGCCAGCCGCCTGAGCGCTCGCTCCGGTCGCGGAGTCGCCTGCGCTCGGTGCGTTCCAGCTGCCTGCGCCGGTGGCGGCGCTCTTCGCGTCCGAGGAGTCGCCGGTTGCGCTTACGCGGGTGGCCGCACTCTTCGCCTCCGCGGAGTCACCGGTGCTCGGCGCCTCTGCGCTTCCAGCGATCGCAGCCACCCCGGCGCCCTCACCCGGAGGGACGACAGCGGGGAACTCACCGCTCACGCGCCGACCGTCGGCAGGGGCGGAGAGCTCGCCGGGGGGGAGCTCGTGGACCTCGAACTCCATCGCGTGGCCGGCGTCGTGCGCAAGCGCCTCTTCGGTGCCTTCGTGAATCTCCTCCGGCACCTCCTCGGGGACGTCGGGCGCGTCGTCGTGCTCGCCCTCGGTCAGCTCGAACTGGGAGCGCGAGAAGTCGGCGTCGTAGAAGACATCCGTGACGTAGAGGAAGGCGGCCTTCTCCAGCCCGACGTCGACAAAGGCGGCTTGCATCCCAGGGAGCACGCGGACAACGCGGCCCTTGTAGATATTGCCGACTATCCCTTTGTCTTTCTTCCTCTCGAGGTAGAACTCCGCGATGTGGCCGTTTTCAACGAGGGCGACGCGGGTCTCCCGCCCCGCCGCATTGATGACGAGAATGCTGCTCATCGGATGTACCTGACCGCGGGCGCGGACTACCGAGCGCTGCCGGACGGGGGTCGGCGGCGCGTCGAGCTTCCGTGCACGCTGTGGGTGGGGCCGCGCAAGGCAAGGGCAAAGCGAGCGCGCTTTGCATCAAGGCTGGCTGGCTGGTTGTGACCGCGTCGACCGTCACCGCGGGACCCCACGAAATGTCGTTTCCGGTCCGCAATGCCCGGCACTCGCCGGCTGGACCGTCTGCTGTGCGTTCCGTCCTGGCTCTGGGTCCCGGCTTCAGTCGCCTGTCCTGGTTCCGGTCGGCGCCCATCACTTCGGGACCTTGGGGGGGACAGAGGATTCAGCCGAGGCGGCAATCGCCGGAAAGAAACGCTCCCGTCAAAACTCAAAGAACCTTTGCCTGCCCGCTTCCCATGAAGCAGCACAAGCGATGGCGTGGAGCCTTTCACGTCCGCCCTCTGGATGCAAAGGAATCGTCCTTTCGGCTAAGGGGTGCCCGTACCCATGCCCCTGCTTCGCAGACTGTTCTGGCCGCTCTTGCTGCTCCCCGCCGCGTTCGTCGGGGTCGTCTTCCTCCTGCTGGGCGAGGGGTCCGCCTGGGCGCTTCATGCGCTGGCGTTCGTGTTGGCCGTGGGCAGCTTCGGGCTCCTCTACTGGGGGCTCCGGCGGACCTACACCCGCTGGAGCGCGCTGCCGCCAAAGGCGCAGTGGGGAGAGGTGGTGTTCCCACCGGAGGAGGTGGTGTTCGTGAGCCGCGGCGGCTTCCTCACGCCCGGGACGGCCACGTTCACGCGGGACGAGCTGAAGGTCTTCACGGCAGGGCGGCTGCTCCTGTCGCTGCCGCTGCAGCGGGTGGCGGCGTTCACCTTCCGGCGGGGCCGCGTCCTGCGAACCCCGTACGTGGACTTCACCGCGAGCGACGGCCGGCGGCTGGCGCGGATTGGCGTGGAGAGCGCGCGCAGCTGGGCGGCGGAGCTTTCGCGTCTGCGGTCGTCCGCCGCGACGTGAGCGGTCAGGCTTCGGCGACGGGCTGACGCTGGGTGGGCTTGTCCGGGCGGCCGCGCGGGCGCCAGACCAGCCGCAGGCCGGACCAGATGGGATCCAATTCGGCGAACTTGTTATCCACCATGCCGATGTCGAGCGCCGCCTGACGCACGGCGGCCTCGGTGAGGGTGGCGCGGGTGCCGTCGCTGTGGGGCCAGCAGATCCACACGGCGCCGTTCACGGCCATGGCGCGGGAGAGGGCGGGCAGGCGGGTGCGCAGCTCTTCCAGCTCCGAGGTGAAGAACAGGATGACGTCCAGGCCGGTGGCGGCGGTGAGGGCGAACTCCACGCCGGCGGGGAGCGGGTTCAACTTCTGCACGAAGCCGGAGGGCGGATTGATGACGGAGACGGTGCAGCCGGCGCGGATGCCCAGCAGCACGGAGAGCGCGGCGACGAGGCTCATCGGGTGCGCTCCACGAGGAACGCGGCGAACTCGCCGGTGCTGGCCGAGTAGGACGCGAGCACGTCCGACACCTGCGCCGCAGGCGGGCCGCGGCGGCACCAGACCACGAAGGCTTCCAACCGGTCGCGAGGACCCTCGGCGATCGCTTCCACGTCCCCCCCCGGGAGGTTCTTGACCCAGCCGGTGAGCCCGAGCCGGGATGCTTCCTGACGCGCGCTCTCGCGGAAGAAGACGCCCTGAACTCTTCCGTGGATCCGGAGGGCGACGCGCGAGAGGTCCGAAGTAGCCATCATGTCTTTGAGGCGCGCGTTATCGACCGACTCGGGTGGGGAAGTCGAGCAGCGCGCTCAACAGAGTCCTTCGCGAAGTGCCGCAACTTCCTCCGTAAAAACGATGCCTTGACACCCGATATGGCGCTCAATAAGTTGCCGCTCGTTGCAGCGTGCCTTTTAGCCCGAAGGCGACGCTCCTTCCCATAATCCCCAGTTCAACAGGCCGGGCACTTCCGAAGAGAGAGCACCGGTAGGCCGAAGCGGGACGCGGTCAGTCAGTGGCGCGTACTTCGGCCGGTGTCTCGGGCAGCAAATCCCTCCTCCAACCAAAGACGTCATCGACATGCGCAAAGCCCGTTCGAGCAAAGAGAAGGTCCAGGAGTCGGAGCCCGCGGAGGCCGAGGCGCCCAAGCGCCGGAAGGTGAAGCCTGCCGAGAAGGAGCCGGAGGAGAAGGGGACCAAGCGGAAGGCGAAGCGCGAGGAGGAGGGAGCCGAGCAGCCCGCCGAGCCCGTGCGCCCTGTGCTGACGGCCATCTCCCGGCCGGTGCGGGATGACGAGCTTCAGGAGAGCCCGCGCGGGGACGACGAGGAGTCAGAGCCCGTGCAGCTGGCGCCGCCGCCGCCGTCGCCGGACGTGCCGAACCTGAGCGAGGGCCAGGCGTCGGGCGAGCCGATGCAGGTGCTCAAGCTGAATGACCTGAAGCGGATGAAGATCACCGACCTGGCGAAGATGGCCCAGGACCTGGGGATCGAAGGGTCTCAGGGGCTGAAGAAGCAGGAGCTGATGTTCGCGGTGCTCTCCGGCATCGCCGAGAAGCGGTTCGAGGTGCACGCGGAGGGCGTGCTGGAGCTGCTCTCCGACGGGTTCGGGTTCCTGCGCAGCGCGGACTCGGACTACCAGCCCAGCCCGGACGACCTCTACGTCTCCCCCTCGCAGGTGCGGCGCTTCAACCTGCGCCCCGGCGATACGGTGAGCGGGCCCATCCGGCAGCCGCGGGAGTCCGAGCGGTTCTTCGCGCTGCAGAAGGTCGACAAGGTCAACTTCGTTGACCCGTTCGGCGCGGAGGCGAAGGAGCGGATCCTTTTCGACAACCTCACGCCGCTCTATCCGACTCGGAAGTTGAAGCTGGAGCACGACGGCGGGGAGATGACCACCCGCATCATCGACCTCTTCAACCCCATCGGCCTGGGTCAGCGGTGTCTCATCGTCGCGCCGCCGAAGGCGGGCAAGACGGTGTTGCTGCAGAACATCGCGCACGCGGTGGCGCAGAACCACCCGGAGATCATCCTCATCGTCCTGCTGGTGGACGAGCGGCCGGAGGAAGTCACCGACATGGCGCGCAACGTGCGCGGCGAGGTGGTGTCGTCGACCTTCGATGAGCCGCCCACGCGGCACGTGCAGGTGGCGGAGATGGTCATCGACAAGGCCAAGCGCCTGGTCGAACAGAAGCACGACGTCTGCATTCTGCTGGACTCCATCACCCGCCTGGCGCGCGCCTACAACACGGTGATTCCGCCTTCCGGGAAGATCCTCTCCGGCGGCGTGGACGCCAACGCCCTGCACAAGCCCAAGCGCTTCTTCGGCGCGGCGCGAAACATCGAGGAGGGCGGGTCACTCACCATCATCGGTACGGCGCTCATCGACACCGGCAGCCGGATGGATGAGGTCATCTTCGAAGAGTTCAAGGGCACCGGTAACTCGGAAATCGTCCTGGACCGGAAGCTGATGGAGAAGCGGATCTTCCCCTGCCTGGACATCAACAAGTCCGGCACGCGCAAGGAGGAGCTGCTGCTGCCTCAGGAGGACCTGGTCCGCATCACGGCGCTGCGACAGGTGCTGCACCCGTTCACGCCCATCGACGCGATGGAGTTCGTGCTCAAGCACATGCGGCCCACCAAGTCGAACCTGGAGTTCCTCGGGTCGATGAACCGGTAACGGGCCGTGGGCGAGTCCGCGCTACCGCTCCTGCTGGTGGATGACGACGCGGCCTTCCGCAGGGTCTACCGGCCGCTGCTGGAGGAGGCGGGCTTCACGGTCGTGGAGGCGAGCGACCGCGCCTCCGCGCGGGCAGCGCTCGCCTCGCGCGAGTTCCCCCTGGTCGTGCTGGACCTGATGTTGCCGCCCGACGGCACCGTGGAAGCCGGGCTGGCGCAGCTCCAGGAGGTGCTGGAGCGCGCGCCGGACACCAAGGTGCTGGTGGCCTCCGGTGCGGGCGACACGCGGCACATGCTGCAGGCGGTGCGCGCGGGCGCGTACGACTTCCTCACCAAGCCTATCGACCCGGACGTGCTGCTCGTCGTCGCGGGGCGGGCGCGCGCGCGGGTGTTGCTGGAGCGGCAGGTGGAGTCGCTCAAGACGCGGCTCACGCAGGCACGGCCCGACGGCTCCATGGTCGGGCAGAGCGCCGCGTTCTTGAACGCGCTCTCGCTGGCGGACCGGATTGCGGGGAGCGACCTGCCGGTGCTCATCACCGGTGAGAACGGGACCGGCAAGGAGCTGCTCGCGCGCAGCGTGCACCAGAAGAGCCGGCGCAAGGACCGGCCGTTCGTGGCGGTCAACTGCGGCGCGTTGCCGGAGACCTTGCTGGAGTCGGCGCTCTTCGGCCACGTGCGGGGCGCGTTCACCGGCGCGCTCAAGGACCACTCGGGCCTCTTCTCGGAGGCGGACGGCGGCACGCTCTTCCTGGACGAGATTGGCGACATGACCGCGTCGCTTCAGGTGAAGGTCCTCCGGGCGCTGGAGGCCGGGGAGATTCTCCCGGTGGGCGCCGAGGGCCCGGCCAAGGTGGACGTGCGGATTCTCTCCGCGACGAACAAGGACCTCCTGCAGCTGCAGGCAACGCAGGCGTTCCGCGAAGACTTGTATTGGCGGATCAAAGGCGCAGAGGTGAGGTTGCCGCCGCTGCGGGAGCGCGTGTCGGATCTCCCGCTGCTGGCCAAACACTTCCTCAACCAGTGCGCGCACCTGTGCCCCGACGGGCGCCCGCGGCTGCTCTCCGACGCCGCGGCCGAGGCGCTGGCGGAGCATCAATGGCCGGGCAACCTGCGCGAATTGCGGCACGAGATGCAGCGGGCCACGGTGCTCGCGGGGGAGCGCAAGGAGATTCAGCCGGAGGACCTCTCCTTCACCGGCGCCGAACGCGCGGGTCCTCCCGCCACCGGTCAGCTCACGCTGGCGCAGAAGACCGAGGCGCTGGAGCGGCGGGAGATTGAAGAGGCGCTCAACCGCTTCAACCACAACCGGACGCACACCGCGCACGCGCTGGGGCTGTCGCGGCAGGGCCTGCTGAAGAAGCTCGACCGCTACGGGATGACCTGACGCTGACAGCGCGAGCGGGGGAGGGCCACGCTTTTAGAAGAAGCGGTACCCCACGCCGATGCGCACCTGGTAGCCGAAGCGCGCGGCGGTGACGGCGAGCGGCTCCTTGAGCGTGACGAGTCCGATGGAGCCGAGCGCCATCGCGGAGACGTCCTCGCCCAGGTAGAGCTCGGCGCCCGCGCCGACCAGCGGGTTGAAGAGGTTCCCGCCCGCGGGGCTGAGGGAGAGATCGTACGGGAGCTCCACGTTCAGGATGCCGCGCAGCGTGTCGGTGAGCTTGTACGTGGCGGTGGCGCCGGCGAGCAGCTTCAGGCCGAGGTGGGAGAAGTTGGCCGGGTCGAAGAAGCGGGCGCCGGTGTCCAGCACCAGCCCTACGCCGATGTACGGCGCGACTTCCAGCGCGTTCTGCCGGACGGCGGCCCACTTCAAAATCGCGTCCAGGCCGAAGGAGACCAGCAGGTAGTTAAGGTTGGTGCGGCCTTCAATCTCGAAGTCGCCCACGCCCTGGCGGTAGCCCGCGCCCACGTGCTGGACGCCGACGTAGACGTACGCCGAGTTGGAGCCGCCGGGGAGCGCGGCCGGGGCCATCACCGCGCCGAAGGTTTCGCGCTTGTCGGCCACGCCGTAGCGCTCCGGCGTGGCGCCCGCGGTCGCCGCCGGCGCGGGGCTGGGGGCGGCGGCGTCCGTCTGGGCCAGCGCGGCGCAGGGCGCGGCGAGGACGGCGGCGAGGGCGGCGGCGCGCAGCAGGCGAGAGGAGCTCATGGCGCGCGTTATACGGCAGCGGGTGGAGGCCCTTGGCCGAAATTTTGACCTGCGCCCGCGGCGAGGCGTTCATCGCCGGATGGATGACACGCTCCGCTTCAGCGCCGCTGACCGCCGGAAGGACCGCCGGGGGCGTCTGTACCACGGGCGCCGCCGCTACCCGCGCCTGCCGCTGGAGGTGGACTGGTTCCTGGAGGCGAAGGACTTCTCCGCTGTCGGCCGCGGCGTGGAGGTGTCCCTGCGCGGGGCGCGGCTGCCGCTGGCCATCCCGCCGCAGTGGACGGGGACGCTGCATCTGCACCTGGCGCTCCCCGGGCGCGCGCGGTTGTTCAAGGCCGCCGTCATCCCTGTGACAGGCGTCAGCCAGCGGGGCTTCATCCTGCGGTTTCAAGGCGTTCCGCCGGCGGAGCTGGCGCTGCTCACCCAGGCGTTGATCGACCGCCATGGCTTCGCCGCCGTCCCGGCGCTGGACCGGCGCTTTCGTCGGTTCACTCCGTTGCACCGCCGGTTCCTCGCCTCGACTTGAGGGGTTGCGGCGCGGTAGCTTTCCGGCCGCTGAAAGAGGGCCTGTCCATCGGTCCTTCCCCGGCGCAGCGGAGGTCCAAAGTGCCCCCCAACACGCAGCCGCGCTCCCTGCCGGCGTCGGCGGTCGCACCCGCACCGCGCCTCGCCGCGTCCGGGCTCCGAGGTCACGGGCCCTCCGCGCCGGCCTCGCGCGCGCTCCACGTCACGTCCTTCGCACCCACGGATGTCCCGAGCGTCCTGCTGGTGGAGCCGGATGAGCGGGCGCGCTCCGTCATCGGCGCCGCGCTCGCCCGGGCCGGGTATGAGGCGGTGGGTGTCTCCAGCGCTGAAGAGGCGCAGCGCGAGCTCTCCAGCGCACGCCCGCTCCCGGCGATGGTGGTGACGGAGGTGGGCCTGTCGGGAGCGGATGGCTTCGCGTTCTCCAGCCAGCTGCGGGCGGAGCTGCGGACCGCGCACCTGCCCATCCTGCTGCTCGCGCGGGCGTCGGAGCACTTCCACCGCGAGCTCGCGACGCACGCCGGCGCGGACGACTACCTGGCCAAGCCGGTCTACGTGAACGACATCGTCTCGCTGGTGCGGCTCAAGTCCGCACCGCGCGCGCTGGACGGGAGCTTCCAGCTCGATACCGGCACCATGCCCGCGCCGGAGTTGCTCCGGGCGCTGCTGGCCGGCGTCCGCTCCGGGCGGCTGGAGTTCACCGGCGCTTCGTCGAAGGCGCGCATCGTCTTCCGGCAGGGGCGGGTGGTGGACGCCGCGTTCCAGGGCGTGTCCGGCGAGGACGCGCTGCTGCGCATCCTGCTGCTCTGCGAGGGGCCCTACCACGTCGTCTTCGGACCCTCGCTGGAGCGCGCCGCCTTCTCCCTGGGGCTGCGCGAGTTCTGCACCCGGATTTTTCCGCGCGCCTTGCGTTGGCGAGAGCTGGTCGGCAAGAGCGTCCCGCTCACCGCGCTGCTGGCGCTGGACTTCGCCAAGTTGAAGGAGCACCTCGCGGAGCTCCCGGACGGCATCAACGCGGTGATGCGGCTCTTCGACGGGCGACGGCAGGTGCTGACCGTGGTGCTGGAGGCGCCGCTGGAGGAGGTGGTGACGCTGGAGGTCATCACCCGGCTGTATGCGCTGGGCGTCATCGCCCCGCTGCCGGCCGCCGCGCCCGTGCTCACGGCGCCTGCCTTCTTCGAGCCGGCCGCGGAGCCTGACTTTCGCGCGGTCGTCCCGGGAGACCGGGGCGAGGACATGGAGCGGATGCTCTTTGGCGGCACGGAGCCGCCGGCGCTCTTCGATGAGGCGTGGCAGGAGATGTCCGTGCCGCGCGTGTCGCAGCAGCTCTCCGGTACCGGCCAGCCCGCAGCCCCCGCGCTCCCGAGCATGACGCCGCTGGCGCCGGAGGTGCTCCGCCAGCTGGAGGCCTTTCGCATCCGGCCCATCGTGGAGCCCGTGGAGCCCAAGAGTCCCGAAGAGGTGAACGCGTTCGCGCGCGGTTCTTCTGCACGGGAGGACGGTTCGCTCGCCAGCGCGCTGCAGGAGGCAGCCGAGCCCAGCGGGCTCCCCGGAGAGCGCGGCGCGGCTGCGAACCTGGACTCCGCGCTGGGCGAGAAGGAGGACGACGAGGGGATTTCGCGCTGGGGCGCGGCGCGGGTCGAGGGCTATGGCGACCGCCGTCCGAGGGAGCTCCGCCCGGCGGTCGTGGAGAGCGCCGAGGCTTCACTGCCAGGCGCGCCCGCGGCAGTCTCCGCCGCGCTCGCTGCGGCGGCAGGCCCCACCGACTGGACCGAGGTCGAGGACGACAAGGCTGCGGTGAGCGCAGCAAGCAGGCGGGAGGCGGCGCCGGACGCTCGCGCTGTCCTGTCCGGCACGCCGGGCTCGCACGCAGCTGACGCCCCGAGCTGGCGCGAGTCGTCCGAGGCGACGAGCCCGCGAGCTCCCTCGCGCGGAGCAGACATGTCGAGCGCGACGAGCTGGCGCGAGGCCCCCGAGGTGGGTGGAGCGGGCGCCACGGCGGACGTGGGCTCCTCACCGGCCGAGCCTGTGCACGCGCTGGAGAGCGCGCCGCCGGCGAAGGGCGAGGCGAGGGCGCTGGTGGCCGCGGTGGCCAGCGCGTTCCCGCACAGCCCGGGCGCCTCGGCCGCGCCGCCTCCGAACGCGGTCATCCTGCCGTCGACGTACGAGGACCCCGAGGCGGGCTTCTTCGGTGAGGACTCAGACGAGGATTCGCTCACCACGCCGCCGCCGATGGACATGGCAGCGGAGTCGAAGGGGCTGGCGCGCGTCCTGGTCGGCGCGACGGCGGTGGCCCTCATCGCCGCTGCCGTCGTGACGGCGCTGCCCATCCGCCTGCCGAAGGCGCCGAGCGCTCCCGTACCGGCGAGCGCTCCAGTCGCGGCGGCGCCGGTCGTACAGCCGGCCGAGGCTCCGGCGAGTCCCACGCTCGAGGAAGCCGCGGAAGAGGGCGAGGCCGCGCTTGCCGAAGCGCTGCGGGAGGGCACCACGCTCTACGAGCAGGGCCGGACGGCGGAGGCGGTGAAGAAGCTGCAAGAGGTGGTGGACGCGGACCCCACGTCTTCCACCGGGTGGCTGTTGCTTGGGCTGGCCCGCTTTGACGCCTCGGATGCCGCGGGCGCGGAGGAGGCGGCCCGGGAGGCCCTGGACTTGAACCCGAAGGAGGGGCGGGCGCTCATGCTGCTGGCCAGCATCTATCTGTACGCTGGGCAGCGGACGAAGGCTGAAGTAGAGCTGCGCCGTTACCTCGAGCTGGAGCCGCAGGGAAAGCACGCGGAGGAGGCCAGGCAGTTGCTCCACGCGCGCTGAACGACCAAGGCCTGTCCGGTCCGCTCGATAGAGAGAGGACTGCGATGTCGGGTCACAATCGTTGGAGCAAGCTCAAGCGGCGGAAGGTCACCGAGGGCGCGGCGAAGGGGAAGCTCTACAACAAGCTCATCAAGGAGCTGACGGTGTCCGCCCGGCTCGGCGGCGGGGACCCGGCGCACAACGCGCGCTTGCGGGTGGCGATGGCTTCCGCGCGCGAAGCGAACATGCCCGCGGAGAACATCTCGCGCGCCGTGAAGAAGGGCACCGGCGAGCTGGAGGGCGTCCACTACGAGGAGATTGTCTACGAGGGCTACGGCCCCGGCGGCGTGGCCATCCTCGTGGAGTGCCTGACCGACAACCGCAATCGCACCGTGAATGACGTGCGCAACCTGCTCACCCGCAACGGAGGCCACTTCGGGACGCCGGGCACGGTGAGCTGGATGTTCCACAAGAAGGGGCTCATCTCGACGAAGCCGGGCTTCACCAAGTCGCAGATGGTGGAGAAGGCCATCGACGCGGGCGCGGAGGATGTGCTGGACCAGGGGGCGGAGGGCTTCGACGTCCTGACCGAGCCTGCGCAGCTGCACGCCGCTGCCGCGGAGCTGGAGAAGGCCGGGGTGGCGTTGGGGGAGCAGAAGTGGGTGTACGTGCCCGCCAGCGCGGTGCGGCTCGAGGGGGAGCAGGCGCAGCAGATGCTGAAGCTGATGGAGCTGCTCGAGGACAGCGATGACGTGCAGAGCGTCCACGCCAACTTCGAGATTGATGAGGCCTTGATGGCCAGCCTGCTCTAACAAATTCGACAGGGTACAGGTGTTCCGGTAGAACGTCTGCACATCTGTTCCGCTCGGGAGGGGCGAAACACCGTGCGCGTTCTGGGGATCGATCCCGGCAGCCGCTTCATGGGCTACGGCGTCGTCGAGGAGACCTCCGGTCAGCTCCGGCACGTGGGCCATGGGGTGCTCAAGGTGGACCCGAGCGCGGCCCTCGAGCTCCGGCTGGTGGACCTCTTCGACGGCATCACGCAGGCGCTCGCGCTCTACCGTCCGGCAGCGGTGGCGGTGGAGGGGCTCTTCACCTGCCGCAACGCCCGCAGCGCGCTGGTGCTGGGACACGCGCGCGGGGTGGCGCTCCTCGCCGCGGCGCGCAGCCAGCTTCCGGTCTTCGAGTACTCGCCCGCGCGGGTGAAGAAGGCGGTGGGGGCGGGCGGCGCGGACGGAAAGGACGCCGTGGCGCGGATGGTGACCACCTTCCTCAAGCTGCCGCCGCTGGAGCGCTCTGACGCGAGCGATGCGCTGGCGGTGGCGCTCTGCCACCTGAACCAGGCGCGCGGCGGCGGGGTGCCCGCCCCTTCCCGCAGCGGCAAGGGCCGCCAGGGCTTCGCGCTGCTTGCCAACCGGCTCGCCCCGGCTTACCAGCGCTTCTAGGGGACGCCTGATGATCGCCTCGCTCAAGGGGATTGTGGCCGAGAAGAACCTGAACGACGCCACGCTCGACGTGGGCGGCGTGGGCTACCGCGTGCACTTCTCGCTGCTGACGCTGGCCCGGCTCCCTGAAGAGGGGCAGTCGGTCCACGTGCGCGTGCGGACCGTGGTGCGCGAGGACGCGTTCGACCTCTTCGGTTTCTTGAGCCGCGCCGAGGAGGAGATGTTCCTGCTGCTGACCTCGGTCTCGCACGTCGGCCCCAAGCTGGCGCTGGCGGTGATGTCCGGCCTGGAGGTGGGGGAGCTGGCGCAGGCCATCGGCCGCGGGGAAGTGGCGCGGCTCACCAAGATTCACGGCGTGGGCAAGAAGACCGCCGAGCGGCTGGTGCTGGAGCTGAAGGAGAAGGTGAAGGTCGTCGCCATCAGCTCTTCGCGCGAGGACGCGCGCCCAGCGGCCGGGCAGGGCGGGCCGCGGTCGGACCTGGTCTCCGCGCTGGTGAACCTCGGTTACAAACCTCAGCAGGCGGAGAAGGCGGCGGATGTCGCCGCCGAGCGCGCGGGCGAAGCCGCCGCCTTCGAGCTGCTCTTTCGCGAGGCGCTCAAGAGCCTGCGCGCCAGCTGAAGGGAGCGTCCATGGGGGCGTGGGACTACCTCATCATCGGCTCGGGGTTCGGCGGGAGCGTCAGCGCGCTGCGGCTGGTGGAGAAGGGCTACCGCGTCCTGATGCTGGAGAAGGGCAAGCGGCTGCTCGCCGAGGACTTCCCGAAGACCAACTGGGACCTCAAGCGCTGGCTGTGGATGCCGAAGGTGGGCATGCACGGGCTCTTCCAGATGTCCTTCTTCCCGCACGTCACCGCGCTCTCCGGCGTGGGGGTGGGCGGGGGCTCGCTGGTGTACGCGAACACGCTGCCGGTGCCGAAGGACGACTTCTTCGAGGCGCCCTCCTGGCGGCCGCTGGGCGCGTGGAAGCAGGAGCTGGCCGCCCACTACAAAACCGCGCGGCGGATGCTCGGCGCCACGCCCACGCCGATGCGCACTCTGCCGGACCAGGTGCTGGCGGAGCTGGGCCGCGAGATGGGCAAGGAGCACCGGCCCACCGACGTGGCGGTGTTCTTCGGCAAGCCCGGCGTGACGGTGAAGGACCCGTACTTCGGCGGCGAGGGGCCGGACCGCACCGGCTGCACCAGCTGCGGGGCGTGCATGCTCGGCTGCCGGGTGGGGGCGAAGAACACGCTCGACAAGAACTACCTCTACCTCGCGGAGAAGAAGGGCCTGACGGTCCTTCCGGAGACCGAGGTGACCTGGCTGCGCCCGCTCAAAGGCGGCGGCTACGAGGTCGACGCCGAGCAGGGGCTGGGCGCCGGACGGCAGGGGACGCGCTTCACCGCCCGCAACGTCATCTTCGCCGGCGGGGTGCTGGGGACCGTGCCGTTGCTCCTGCGCCTGAAGGCAGACCTCGACGGCCTCCCGGAGCTCTCTGACCAGGTGGGCCGTTACGTGCGCACCAACTCGGAGGCGCTCATCGGCGTCACCACGCGCCGCAAGGATGTGGACCTCTCCAAGGGCATCTCCATCGGTTCGATTCTGGAGACCGACGCGCACTCGCACCTGGAGCCGGTGCGCTACCCCGAGGGCTCCGGGTTCTTCCGGCTGCTCGGCGCGCCGCACGTGTCGGGGCAGACGTTCGCCGGGCGGTTGCGGAGCCTCGTGGCAGAGACGGCGAAGCACCCGGTGCGCACCGCGCAGGCGTACCTGGTCCGCGACTGGGCGAAGTCGACGCTCATCCTCCTTTATATGCGGACGCTGGATGGGCACCTGCGGATGCGCCTGGGCCGCGGGCTGTCCAACGCCTTTCAGAATGGCGTCACCACGGAGCTCTCCAGCGGGCCCGCCCCCACGTCGAACATCCCCGAGGCGGGCGAGCTGGCGCGGCGGGTGGCGGACAAGATTGAGGGTCACGCGATGACGCTCGTCACGGAGACGCTGGGCGGCATCCCGACGACCGCGCACATCCTCGGCGGCGCCTGCATGGGTGACTCGCGCGAGACGGGCGTGATTGACGCCCGCCACCGCGTGCACGGCTATGAAGGGCTGTACGTGGTGGACGGCTCGGCTGTCTCGGCCAACCCCGGCGTCAACCCTGCGCTCACCATCTCCGCGCTCGCCGAGCGCGCGATGGCCCTTATCCCCGCGCGGGCGTGAGCGCCGCGGCGAGCTTCCTTCCCAGCGCGTCCAGCTCTTGCTGGTGCGTCTCCACCAGCCCATCCAGAACCTCGCACGGGCCGCGCACGTCGGTCTCTCCGATGGAGAACCCGCCCTGCTGGCATTTCTTGGCCTCCATCCGGACCTGGACCTTCGCGCCGCGCTCCGCCGGGGTGACCAGCACGGAGTAGCGCCGCACGACGGTGGCGGTCAGGCCCTGGACCTGCCCGTACATGAAGCCGGTGTCCTCCCAGCGGGTCTGCAGCAGGCCCATCTGCGGCTCGACGGTCGCTGGCGGCAGTCCCTCGGTCGCCAGCGCGCGGGCGACGGTGGCGACGGGGTCCTCCGCGGTGACGATGGTGAAGGAGACGGGACGCTGAGGGGCGGTGCAGGCAGCGAGGGTGAGGAGCGCGGTGAGCGCGGCAAGGCGGGTCATTCAAGGCCTCCGGTGAGGGTCTTTCCGGGGTTGGGTTGCCGCGCCCGCGTCCGTCACGGAATCTCCCGAGGGTCCGCGCTTGGTCCACGTTGGGCGGGAGCCCTAAGCTCCGCGCGCATGAACGTTCAACGGATTGTTGGAAGGTCGCTGGGGGTTGCGCTGGTCCTCTTCTCCGGCGTGGTGCTCGCGCAGCGGAGCCCCGTCGGCTACTGGAAGACCATCGATGATGAGACGAAGGAGGCGCGGTCTATCATTGAGATCTACGAGCAGGACGGGAAGCTCTTCGGGAAAATCCTGAAGGTGTTTGTTCGCCCGGGGGAGCCGCCCGTTCCCAAGTGTCTCAACTGCGAGGGCGCGCTCAAGGACGCGCTCGTTGAGGGACTGGTCTTCCTCAAGGACTTGAAGAAGGACGGCGACGAGTGGTCTGGGGGCACTGTCCTCGACCCGAAGAACGGCAAGACGTACCGGTGCTACATCGCGTACGAGGGCACCGACGCGAAGCTGAAGGTGCGCGGGTACATCGGCATCTCGCTCCTGGGGCGCACGCAGTACTGGCACCGCACTCAGCCGCCTGCGCCTCCGGCCGCGCCGGCCCCGCCCGAGCCTCCCGCCGCGTCAGACGCCGGCACGCCCTGAAGCGGGGCGACGAGCTCGCGGTCTCCCTGGCTGCGCGGCTGTGAGATGACGAGCATCTCCAAGGCTGCTGGACCCAGGCTCAGAATGCGATGGGGCGCGCCGGGAGGGACCTCGATGCCCTGGCGCGCGGCCAGGAGGTGTTGCTCCTGGCCGAGCTCGAAGCGGGCGGCGCCGGCGAGCACGTAGAAGAACTGGCGTGCGGCGCGGTGAAAGTGGGGCACCTCGGCCGAGCCCGGCGGCATCCGCTCCTCGATGACGCTCAGCGCTTCCGTGCGCACCAGGCGCCAGCCTTCGCAGCCCTCACCCCAGTCGTAGTGCTCTGCTGTCGTGACGTCGATCATCGCGCCCTCCCGGACTGAGTCGACGTTGCCGCGGAGGCGGTCCTCACGTCCAGCGAGGCGCGGTGAGCTGCCGTCGCTTGGCCCAATCGGAGGTCTGATCGGGTTCGGGCTACCGGGGTTCGGGCTACCGGGGTTCGGGCTACCGGGGTTCGGGCTACGGGGTTCGGGCTACCGGGGTTCGGGCTACGGGGTTCGGGCTACGGGGTTCGGGCTACCGGGGGATGGTTTCTCGGGTTCGGTTTTCGTGGCCGCGTTCGCGTTCGTTTCGGCGTTCGGGCCCGGGCCCGGGTTCGGGTTCGGAAAGGGGAAAGGGTTCGGGTTGAGTGCCTCGAACTCATCCCGATTTCCCTTCCCGAACCCCTTCCCGAACCCGGGCCCGAACGCCGAAACGAACGCGAACGCGGCCACGAAAACCGAACCCGAGAAACCGTCCCCCGCAACCCGAACCCGAGAAACCATTCCCCGAAGCCCGTCCCCCCGGGAGCCCGCACCCCGGACAGGCCTCAACGCGCGCGCCGACGGTGCATCAGGGCCATGAGTACGAGCACGGTCAGCTCGGTGAGCGCCCCGGTGTCGCCGGCCGAACTGCAGCCAGCCGCTACCCCGAACGCTCTCGGCTCGCACGTGACGAACACATCCAGCGGTTGCAGGTCCACACCATCCGGCGAGCTCACCTTCAGCAAGACGCGGTGGCTCCCGGCGAGCTGGCGCTCCGGCGTCCACCGGATGTCGCCGCTCTCCGGAGCGACGGAGAGCCCGGCGGGCAGCGCCACTCCGGCCACCGGCTCCAGGCTGTACTGGAACGGCCCGCGGCCAAGCGTCAGCACGCCGGAGCCGGGCAGGTAGCGCGCAGCCTCTCCGCACATCGCCTCCGCGGGAGGGACGAAGGCCAGCTGCGGCGGCAGGGCAGAGCTGGGCCCGGCGCGAGCGATGATCTGAACCGCGTCCGTGCAGGTCATCCCCTCGTCATCCACCACCCGCAGTCGCGCGGTGTACGTCCCGGCGACGTCGAGGGCGCGGTCCAGGGGCGCCGCGTTGACCTCACTGCCGTCCCACAGGGTCCACTTCGCCGACGAGATGCTCCCCAGCGGCTGGGAGGACGTGGCGCGCAGCGCGGTGAGCATGGGCGCCACTCCGCTGTCCGGCAGGGCGGTGGCGGCGCAGAGCGGGGGCTCACGGCCGCCGGCAGTCACCACCACCTCCACCTGGTCCACTGCCGAGCGCCCGGACTCGTCCACCACGGTGAGGCGGACGTGGTACCGGCCGGGGGAGAACGCCCGCGTCGTCATCGGTCCCACCGCGAAGCCGTCGCCGAAGCTCCACGCGTACGACCGGATGGGCGAGTTGGGAGCCTGGCAGTCGCAGGAGAAGTCCACCGTGAGCGCCCCGTCGCCGCGCAGCGCGGAGGCGACGATGCGCGCCGTGAGCCCGGCCGCCACGCGGTGGTCCTGCGGCGCGGGGGCGCTCAGGCCGGCGGTATTCGTGAGGCCGACGCTCACCGTCCCGGGACGGGGATCCCGGTAGTACACGCTCATCCCCGCAGCGCCGGCGGGCAGGGTGAAGGCGCCGCCCGGCGCGGACGCGGCGCAGGCGCCGTCGGTGAAGAAGCGCGCGCCAGGCGAGCTCGAAGTCGCGGTGAACGACGCGCCGCCGCTCCCCGCGACCGCGGCGTTGCCGAACGCGTCCCGGAGGGACACGGTGATGACGTTGGCGGGCCCGGAGCAGCCGTCGAGCGGAAACAGGCGGGGCGGCGTGGAGAACAGCAGCGAAGCGGCCGCGCCGGCCTGAACGGTGTGGCCCTGCGGCGGAGGGTTGGTGAGGCCGCTGGCGTTGCTGAGCGACAGGCTGGGCGCGCCGACACGGGTGTCCCGGTAGTAGAGCGTGACGGTGTTCGCGCCCGCCGGGATGACGAAGCCGCCGCCGGTGGCGACCGTGGTGCACGCTGCGTCCGAGAACCAGGTGACCGTGCCCGAGGAGGAAGAGCTGGCAGTGAAGGCCTGGCCGCCCGGTCCCGCGCTGTACGGCGCGCCGAGCAGGTTCCGCAGCTGCACGGTGACCGCGCCTGCAGCGCCCGGGCAGGCGCCGGCGGTGAAGGTTCTGGGCGGAGAGAGGACGCTCAGCGCGGATGCCTGGCCGAGGTCCACCACGGTGAGGCTCACCGTCGCGGCGCTGGAGTCGGTGCCGTCGCTCACGGTGACGTTGAACGCCAGCGGCGTGTTGGCGGTGACGAACGGCGCGGTGAACGTCGGCGTGGAGGAGGTCGCTCCGCTGAGCGTGACGGCCGGTCCGCCGGTCTGCGTCCAGGCGTAGGTGAGCGTCTCCGCGTCCGGGTCCATGCTGCCGGCGGCGGAGAGCGTGGCCACCGCGCCTTCATCCACGTTCGGCCCGCCGCTGGCCGCCGCGACGGGCTTCGCGTTCGCCTTCAGCGTCCAGGTGGCGTTGGAGTCGGTGAAGACGCCATCGCGTCCGCCGTGGATGAACAGCGCGTTCTTGCTCGTGGAGTACGCGGTCCCGCTGTAGGTGAGCCCGCCAGGGTTGGTCGCCGGGGTGAGCCGCGTCCAGACTTTCTGGACAGGTTCGTAGCTGAAGCTCTCCGACAGCGGCGTGCCGGAGGACTGCGTCACCCCGCCATAGAGAAGCACGCGACCGGAGCGCGGGTCGAAGGCGCAGTCGGTGCCGCCGCGCTTGGAGGGCGGCGTGCCCGTGGGCGCATCCGCCTCCCAGCGGTTGGCGTCCACGTCGTACTGGACCGTGTCACCCAGCGTGTCGTTGGCGAGCTCTCCGCCGAAGACAATCATCCGGCGCCGGGCTTCGTCGTACGCCACGCACGCGCCGCAGCGGCCGGGGGCGGTGCCCGTCGGCGTCAGCGCCTGCCAGGTGGCGGTGCCCGCGGCGATGTTCGGCGTGAGCAGCCACAGCTCGCTCACCACGGTGGTGGGCTCCGCGTTCCCGGTCGTGCCGGTCCCCCCGCCGAACACCAGGTGCTTCTGCAGATGGGGCACGTACACCATGGAGTGGAGGAAGCGTGCCAGGGGCGCGGGGCCGGACACGGTGAGCTGGGTCCACGCGTTGGCGCCCGGGTTGTAGGCCCAGACGTCGTTTCGCAGCGGGCCTGAGAGTGCGGCAGAGCCGCCATAGATGATGAGCCGGCCCTGCGCCGCGTCCCAGGAGGCCGCGCCCCACGCGCGCGCGGGCGGCGGGTTCGTCGGGGTGAGCTGACTCCAGTTGTTGGCGGTGACGTCGAAAGCCCAGAGCTGCGCGGTGGTGCCGCCGAGGTTCGTGCCGCCCAGCAGGTAGATGACTTCAGCACTCAGCTGGTTGGACGCCGTGAGCTGACCTGTCCGTCCCGCCGGGCGCGCCGCGGGGTTCAGGTTCGTCATCACCGGCGGGGCTGCTGAGGCGACTCCGGCGAGGAGCGCCGTCAGGGCGCACAAGGAAATCCTCGTCATCACTTCGGAGGATATGCGGCCCTTCCTTCTCCCTTCATCCCACCACCCGGATGCGGCGCGGCATCCACGAATGCCGCGGAGTTGAGCGGGGTGGGGCGCTGTGCTCCCAGGTGTGTTCTAGGGCCTGTCCTCGAACGGGATGCGCAGCACGTGCGCGCCGAGCGACGTGGGGCTGCGCTCCCGGAGTGCCCCCTCGACGGCCGCCACATCCATCGGCTGCTCCTGGACGATGGCGATCAGCTCCAGGACTCCGCTGCGCTCGGGAATCCTGATGGACGGTCCCACTCCGCGCGCCGGGCCGGCGGCGAGCGCGCCGGCGGCGGGCGTGGCCTCCGAGGGGAAGACGCGCGCGAGCTCACCGGAGGGGTCCTTGGCCCAGACCGCGCCGTGGGCCGCGGCGGCGAGCATCAGCGTGGCCTGAAGCTGATCCCCCGGACGCAGCGGAGCCCCGTCCCACGGCGTGGCGCTCTGCGTTCCCGAGCGCTGCACCCAGACGCCGAGCAGCGGCGCCTTCAACGGGATGCCGTCCGGCGCATCCGGCGTGCGCACGACGAGGACCATCGCCAGCGCCGCGGCGAGGCCGAGCGGCACGGCCACGCTCAGCCAGCGCGCCGGGCCACGGCGGGACTCAGGGCGCGCTTCCGGTTCCAGGTCTCAGGTCTCCGACGCTGCTCGCCGCGCGACGGGCCGGCGCAGGATGCCGTGCTCCAGCAGCCCATGGGAGAAGCTGGGGGAAAGCCCGGGCGCGAGCAGCGACGGGGTGAGCTCCGACGAGGGCGCGACGTTCACGTAGCCGGGCTCCACCTGGGACGGCCCGGCAAGCGCCTTCTCCAGCAGCATGGAGGAGTACTGGTCCAGGGAGTGCTCGCGGGTGTTGCCGTCGAGCACCACCTCCCAACCCATGTGCTCGGCGAAGCCCCGGAGGCCGGGGATTTCCGAGCGCTCCGGCGAATAGCACTCGGTCGCCACGCCGTTTTCGCTGACCAGGAAGAGGCCGCGGTCCGTGGCGACGGCGAGCGACATGTTGCCGGCGGTGTGCCCCGGCGTGAGAACCAGCGCGGCGCCTGTGCCCAGCCAGGCGTCCCCGTCCAGCAGCACCACCCGGTCCTCCGGGACGCCGCGCATGCCGTCCGGGACGTACCAGGCGCGCTGCATGGGGTGCAGGTTGTTCACCAGCGCCCACTCCGCGCGAGCGACCAGCAGCTGGGCCCGCGGGAAGAACGCCTGCGCCCCTTCGCCGCCCAGCCAGCCCCTCACGTCCTGGAGGTGCAGGTGGTCATACGCGAGGTAGTCCACGTCCTCCGGCCGCAGGCCCAGCTTGGCGAGCCAGCCCTCGACGGTGCCGTGCCGCTTGGACGCCACCCGGTCCGTGACGAAGTCGCCGAAGCGGCGGCGCAGCTCCGCAAAGAACGGCGCGTGGTTTCCCCGGTCCACGTCAGAGGCGTTGAACAGCAGCGTCTTGCGCCCCTCCGCGCTCTCGAACTGCACCACCATCATGCGGTGCGTGAGCATGGCGAAGGGCGCGGGAGAGCGGGCGCCGCCGCTGAACGCGAAGAGGGTGGGGTAGGGGAAGGTCACCAGCGGGCAGGTGGTCACCGCCGCCACCGTCCCGTCGGACAGGAGGGCGTCGCGGGCCGCGGCCGCCGCACGCTGCAGCGCCTTCACCCGCGCCCCGCCGGGCTCGCGCCACGCGTCCTGAAGCTTTGGGAGGGCGCGAAAGCCTTCGGGTGGGCTGGCCATCCAGACTCTCCGATGCAGGCGCGTGAGGCGAAACGGGTGTCAGGTTAGGCGAGCCTTGGGGGCCCGTCGATGTTCGGGCCGGCGCGCACGGCGGCACCGGTGCTAGGTTGCTTCGCGGTATGGGGCGCGCGAGCGAGTCGCTGGTAGCAGAGGGGAATTCCGAGGAGGTGCGCTTCGAGGCGTCGCTCCGGCCGCGGACGTTTGGCGAGTATGTCGGCCAGACCGCGGTCGTGGAGAAGCTGAAGGTGTACGTCAAGGCGGCCCGCGGGCGGGGAGAGGCGTTGGACCACTGCCTCTTCTCCGGACCGCCGGGGCTGGGGAAGACGTCGCTGGCGCACATCATCGCGTCGGAGCTGGGCAGCGCGCTCCATGTCACGTCGGGGCCCGCCATCGAGCGGAAGGGGGACCTCGCCGGGCTGCTCACCAACCTCCAGGCGCGCGATGTGTTGTTCATCGACGAAATCCACCGGCTCAACGCCGCCATCGAGGAGTACCTGTATCCGGCGATGGAGGACTTCCGGCTGGACGTCACCATCGACACCGGGCCGGCCGCCCGGGCGATGAAGATTGACCTGCCGCCGTTCACGCTCATCGGCGCGACGACGCGCACCGGGCTGCTCACCTCGCCCTTGCGCGACCGCTTCCAGATTCAAGAGCGGCTGGACTACTACGAGCCCAAGTTCCTGGAGCAGATACTGGAGCGCTCGGCCCGCATCCTCGGCGTGCCGATGGACAAGAGCGGCTGCGGTGAGGTGGCGAAGCGTTCGCGTGGGACGCCGCGCATTGCCAACCGGCTCTTGCGGCGCCTGCGCGACTTCGCCCAGGTGGAGGGGGACGGGAGCATCACCCGGGAGCTGGCGGACCGCGCGCTGGAGCGGCTGCAGGTGGACGCCAGCGGGCTGGACCCGATGGACCGGCGGATTCTGCTCGTCATCATCGACAAGTTCGGCGGCGGGCCTGTCGGCGTGGAGACCATCGCCGCTTCGGTGGGCGAGCAGCGGGACGCCATCGAGGACGTGTACGAGCCCTACCTGTTGCAGGAGGGGCTCCTGCACCGCACGCCCCGCGGCCGGATGGCCACCGCGCGCGCCTTCAAGTACTTCGGAAAGGTCCCTCCCGCGAACAACCAGGGGACGCTGTGGTGATGCACTCGCAGGCCGCAGATGTGCCGCGGCCGCGCCGCGCGCGGGACTTCTACTTCGAGCTCATCTCGGAGTCCCAGGCGCCGCGCTCCGGCCTGCTCTCCGAGCGCGAGCGCTGGCTGCGCGCGGTGAAGGTGGAGGGGCGCGAGGAGCTGCTCTTCGAGCTGGAGATGTTGCTGCGGGGCATGGAGCGGTACTTCACGCTGCAGAACCTCTCCTCGCAGAGTGAGCCCGCGCTCACCCGGGACTTCCGGCCGGAGCTCACCGACATCTGGGACGCGCTCAACCGCGTCATCGGCGTGGCGCGGCTGCTTTTGGACCCCGCCGAGGACCAGAAGCGGGTCTTCCGGCGCTATGTCGAATCGCAGCTCTCGGATGACCGCGCGCGGCGGCGGCTGCTGGAGGAGGAGTTGGACGAGGACAGCCCGGCGGAGAGCCTCTTCGTGCTGCGGGAGAGCTTCTCCGCGCTGAAGGGCGTGCTGGAGCACCTGTTGTCGCTGCCGTTCGCGGGCTTCCCCCTCTTCGCGGACGTGGGGAATCTGTTGCTGGGCGACATTGTCCGCAGCCGCTTCTTCCGCCCGTTCAGCACCCTGGAGTTCCGGCTGGAGTACGACCGGGTGAAGAGCCTGCGGCTGCTGGAGGCGCTGCGCGGGCTGGAGCCGACGGAGCGGTCCGCGTTCGGAATTCTGACGCTCTCGCTCTTCCGGTTGTTGCACTACGTCTCGTACATTGGCGCCGGACCTTCGGCCGCGCCGGGCGCGGGGCGCGAGCAGGTGGTCCTGGCGTTGATTCGCAGCGAAGCGTCCAGCCTGTCGAACGTGCTGTCCAGCCGGCTGGTGGAGCGGATGGGGTCGCGCAAGCACCAGGCCTTCGCGATGAAGGCGGCGGGGGAGCTTCAGGCGCGGACCGCGGAGATCGCCGCCACGCTCGACAAGCCGCGCGCGCCGCCTGCGGCCTGGGAGGGGTTGGCGGAGGCCGCGGCGGCCGGCTACACCAAGCTGTTCCGCGGGCAGCTGGCGCGGGTGGCCAAGCTTCTGGTGCCGGGCGAGGAGTCGTCGTTCGACGGCATCACGTCGGTCCTCGACATCGCCATGCGGCTGCAGAGGGATTTGTGGATCTTCGCGGAGCTGTGCCGCGCGGTGGAAGGCGTGTTCCACAATGGGGAGGCGGAGCAGGCGGAGGCAGCCCTCGCCGCGCTGCGCAGCTGCATCGTCGACTTCGAGGCCGTCAGCTACCAGCTGCTCCGCTACGGCGACATCGAACCGTTCGACCGGTTCATCGCCATCATCGGCGAGCTGTCAGGCGTGCCGAAGGGGCCGGTGGCGCGGGCGCGGCTGGCAGAAGACTGCCGGCTCTTCGCGCAGGTGGCCCAGGCGACTTTTGCCGCAGTGAGCCGTCGCGCGGACCTTCGCTCCTCGGCGTTTGACCTGAAGAGCGCTCGGTGGGGCCTCAGCCGCTACTGGTCCGCGCACCCAGTGTGAGCCAAGCCCCTGCAACCTCAAGGGTAAAAAGGTTTGCGCTCGACCTCCTACATCGAGTAAGCCCTGGCTCAGTTCGCCGGTCAGGGGGCGACGAAGCGCCGGAAGTCGGAGCTTGGTCGTCGTGAGGGAGCGACGTTGGGACGCGAGACATCGGTGTCACGGTCATCGAACGTCCTGAGTGTGGCTCGGACGGCGCTCGCTCCCCCTCAGTCCGTCAGCCCTGTTCTTTCGCCGGGTTCGGCCTCGGCTCCGTTCAGCACGCCCAACACGCATCAGCACACACCTGGCACCGAGCTTGCTGCGCAACGCGCCGCATCGCAGAGACGGTAGCGGCACAAAAGTCGGGGACTTCGGGAGCGACGCTCAAGATGCCTCAATCCTCTTTCAACCAACGCACCATCCGGAAGGCAGTGACCTGCCAGGGCGTGGGGCTGCACACCGGCAGTGCGGTGACCCTCACGCTGCAGCCTGCTCCGGCGGACCACGGGGTGGTGTTCGTCCGCACGGACCTCCCGCGGCCGGTGAGCATTCCGGGCCTGGCGAAGTACGTGGTGGACACCTCGCTGGCCACGACGCTGGGCTGCGACGGGACGCGCATCGGCACGGTGGAGCACCTGATGGCGGCGCTCTCGGGCCTGGGCATCGACAACGTCCGGGTGGAGGTGAACGGCCCGGAGGTGCCCATCATGGACGGCTCCGCGGCGCCGTTCGCCTACCTCATCAGCTCCGCGGGCATCCGCGTGCAGAGCGAACCCAAGAGCTTCATCGTCCTCAAGAAGGCGGTGGCGGTGCACGACGGGGACAAGGAGGCGACGTTGACGCCGTCCTCCCGGTTCCGGATTCAGTGCACCATCGACTTCAAGCACCCGCTCATTTCGGACCAGTCCTACGAGCTGGAGTTCTCCGACCGGTCCTTCTCGCGGGAGATTTCACGGGCGCGGACGTTCGGCTTTCTGCGCGACGTGGAGATGCTCAAGAAGGTGGGGCTGGCGCGCGGCGGGTCCCTGGACAACGCCATCGTGGTGGACGAGTTCTCCATCCTGAATCCGGATGGGCTGCGGTTCCCGGATGAGTTCGTGCGCCACAAGATTCTGGACGCGATGGGGGACGTGGCGCTCTTCGGGCGCCCGGTCATCGCCAACCTCCGGGTGCACAAGGGTGGGCACGCGCTGAACCACCGGCTGGTGCAGCGGGTGCTGGCGGACGAGAGCAGCTACGTCGTCGTCCGCGCGCGCACGCGGGACGTGGAGCGGTTGGATCTCCGGCTGCCGGATCTCGCGTCGTCCTTGGAGCCGCTGGTCGCCTGACGGGCAGTAGTGCTTGCCCGTCGGCAGCTCTGCGCGGAAGATGCGCGGCCCTATGCGCTCTTCCTCCTCCAGACTCTTCGCCTCGTGTTTCACCACGCTGCTTTTGCTCGCGGGGTGCGACAAGCAGAAGACCGCCGCCGGCACTGCGGGTCAGACCGCCGCCGGGCCGGATCTCCCGCCTGAGATGGTCGTCGCGACGTTCAGCGACCAGAAGATCACCGCCGCGCAGCTGGATGAGAAGGTGAAGCCGCAGCTCGCGGAGGCGGAGGAGAAGTACCAGAAGGAGAAGTTCCAGCTCCGGCAGCAGACGCTGGACCGGATGATTCTGGAGAGCCTGCTGGAGGCGGAGGCCAAGAAGCGCGGCTTCGCCAACGGCGAAGCCTTCATCAAGGCGGAGATTGAAGACAAGGTCGCCACGCCGCCGGAGGAGAAGGTCAAGCAGCTCTACGAACAGAGCGCGGGCAAGCTTCCGCCGGGCGCGACGCTGGACCAGTACCGGCCCCAGATCATCGACTTCCTGACCAAGCAGGAGAAGCAGGACAAGGCGCGCGAGCTGTTCGACTCGCTGAAGAAGAGCGCCAACGTGGTGGTGAAGCTCCCGGAGCCCGCGCGTCCGCGCAAGCAGGTGGAGGCGAAGGGGCCCTCGCGCGGTCCGGAGAACGCGCCGGTCATCATCGTGGAGTTCTCCGACTTCGAGTGCCCGTTCTGCCAGCGCGGCCACGACACCATGGAGCAGGTGATGCAGGCTTACGCCGGCAAGCTCCGGCTGGTGTTCCGGCAGTTCCCGCTCGACTTCCACCCGCACGCGCAGAAGGCCGCCGAGGCTTCGCTGTGCGCGAACGAGCAGGGGAAGTTCTGGGAGTACCACGACGTGCTGTTCAAGAACCGCGAGAAGCTGGAGCCGGCGAGCCTCAAGGAGTACGCGGGGTCGCTCGGGCTGGACGCGGCGAAGTTCGGCCAGTGCGTGGAGAGCAGCAAGTTCGCCAACCAGGTGAAGGAGGACATGGAGGCGGGCCGCAAGGTGGGCGTCAGCGGCACCCCCGCGTTCTTCATCAACGGCATCGTCCTCTCCGGCGCGCAGCCGTTTGAAGAGTTCAAGAAGGTCATCGACGCGGAGCTGGCCACGAAGTAGGCCGCGCCTGTGCCGGGGGAGCTGAAGGCCACAGTCACCGCCGCAGGCGAGGGGCTCCAGGTGGAGCTGCCCCGGGCGGCGGGGCTGCGCGCGGGGGAGCTGACGGCGGTCGGTCACGGCACCGACGCGCTCCTCCTGCTCAAGGACGGGCTGTCACAGGCCGGCTATCTGGCGGGCAGCCTGCAGTCCATGGCCATCGCGGAGATTTTTTCGCACGTCATCTCCGGCATCCGCACCGGCCGGCTGGTGGTGAGCGTCAAGGGCGCGCGCAAGACGGTCAGCTTCAAGGACGCGCAGATTGTCTTCGCCAGCTCCACGGAGCCGCACGAGCGCTTCGGCCGCAAGCTGGTGCGGATGGGCGTCATCCGGCAGGACCAGCTGGACGCGGCGCTGCTGGCGGTGAAGCCGGGCGCCAAGCTGGGTCAGGTGCTGCGCAAGAACGGTTGGGTGAAGGCCAGCGCGCTCTACGCGGCGATGACGGAGCTGGTGCGCGAGATTGTGTTGAACCTCTTCGAGCTCACCGACGGGCACTTCATCTTCCTCGAGGGTCAGAGCCCGGGGGAGGACGCGGTGAAGCTGAGTGGGAAGGTGAGGGACCTGGTCCTTGAGGGCGTCAAGCGGGCGGAGGCCACGCACCTGTGGCGCGCGCGGCTGCCGTCGCACCTGAGGCTCCTGGTCACAGGTGAGGCGGAGACGCCGGAGGAGCACATCCTTTTCCCGTTGATTGGTGACGGCGCGCCCGTCGGGTCGCTGCAGGACCGCTTCGCCGGCAGCGACTTCGCGTTCCTCGGGTGCATCAGCGGGGCGCTGGCCAAGGGCGCGCTGGCGGTGGAGACGGGCAAGCCCGCGCCGGAGCCCCAGGCGCGCCCAGCGCCGGCGGGTGCCCGCTCACCTCTGGAGCGCTATGGCGCGCTCATCCACACCATCTGCCAGGCGCTGCTGGATGCGGGGCAGACGCTGGCGGATTTGGAGTCCTTCCTGTCGGACCCGCTGCCGGGGATGGAGCAGGCCTTCGCGGGCGTGACGCTGGGCGCTGACGGCCGGATGGATTTGCCCCGGGTGATGCAGAACGCCACGCGGGCGGACGCGCGCCTGGGGCGGGTGAAGGCCTATGAAGCGCTGGAGGCGTTCGTCTCCTACGCGCTGTTCTCTGCGAAGAACGCGCTTCCGCCGGAGCTGGCAGAGTCGCTCAACCGCGAGTTCCGCGGGCTGCAGGACGGACAATGACCGCGGCCCGGGAGCAGCTGGCGTTCGCGGCGGACCTCCCCCTGGCGCAGGCGCTGGCGGTCTATTCGCGCATCCAGCAGTGGGTGGGGTTCGCCAAGGTGGGGCTGTCGCTCTTCGTCGAGCACGGGCCCGCGGCCGTGCTGCGCTTCCAGGAGCTGGGCGCCGAGGTGTTCCTGGACTTGAAGCTCCACGACATCCCGAACACAGTGGAGCTGGCGGCGGCGAATGCGGGAGCGCTCGGCGTGCGGCTGCTCACGGTCCACGCGCAAGGCGGCGAAGCCATGCTGCGGGCCGCCGTGAAGGGCGCGCGAGCGGGCGCGCAGCGGGCAGGGAAGGCCGCGCCGAAGGTCCTGGCGGTCACGGTGCTGACGTCGCTCTCTGCGCAGGACGTGGCGGCCACCGGGCACGCGGAGGGCACGGAGGCGCTCGCCGCGCGGCTGGCCGGGCTGGCGCAGGGGGCGGGCGTGGAGGGGCTGGTCTGCTCTCCGCTCGAAGTGGCGGCGCTGCGCAAGGTCGTGGGCGGTGGGCTGTACCTGTGCACGCCCGGAATCCGTCAGCAGGGCGCGGAGGTGGGCGACCAGAGCCGGGTGGAGACGCCCGCCGCTGCCATCGCCGCCGGCGCGGATTTGCTGGTGGTGGGGCGGCCGCTGCACGGCGCCGCGGACCCCGTGTCGGCTGCGCAACAGCTGAACGCCGAGGTCAGCGGCGCGGCGCGCAGGTCGTAGGCCCGCCCGACGGGCGGCGCAGCGCAAAGTCGTGGGTGGCGGGCTGTGCCTGGGCACGGCGGGCATCCGCCGGGTGGAGCTGGCCACAGCGCGGTTCTGGTTGTGGTGGAGCGGCTGCACGCGACCGCGGAGCCCGTGTCGGCTGCGCAACAGCTGAACGCCGAGGGTGGCGTCCTGTCTGTGGCCTGTCTCAACTGCCCAGCACAGGTCGCGGGCGCGCGGTGCGGCTGGCGAGCCATGGGCCGGTGCCGGTGGGTATGGTGCGGTCATGCCACCGGACAAGGATGTGGAGCTGCGCGAGCTGTGGTCTCTGTTGTTTCAGGCCCACCCCTGGCACGGCGTCTCCGCTGGGGATGACGCGCCGGGCGTGGTCACCGCGTACGTGGAGATCGTCCCCACCGACACGGTGAAGTACGAGCTCGACAAGGTGAGTGGCCACCTGAAGGTTGACCGGCCCCAGCGGTACTCCAGCCTTTGTCCCACGCTCTACGGCTTCGTGCCGCAGACGTACTGTGGGTCGACGGTGGCCGCGCTCGGGCAGGAACGGGCGGGGCTGCCAGCGCTCCGGGGCGATGGAGACCCGCTGGACATCTGCATCCTCACGGAGAAGTTCACGCCCGCCGGGAACTTCCTCGCCCGCGTCATCCCCGTGGGCGGCCTGCGCCTGCTGGACGCGGACGAAGCGGACGACAAGCTCATCGCCGTGCTGGAGGGAGACGTGGCGTTCGGCGCGGCGCGCGACCTGAAGGACCTGCCGCCGGGCATGGTGGAGCGGCTGGAGCACTACTTCCTCTCGTACAAGCAGCTCCCGGGCGCCACGCCGCGCAAGGTGAGCATCGCCGGTCGCTACGGCCGGGACGAGGCGCACGAAGTCATCCGCCGCAGCCAGCAAGACTACCGCGCGGAGTTCGGAGCTCCGGAGGCGCGGCTCGCCCAGCTGCGACAACTGTTGCGGTGACGCGGGTAGCACCGTGTCTGGGGTGAATTGCCTCCCATAGTTGTCAACACATCGCCGTTGACAATGTGTCTAAATGTTTCAGTCCTCACGCCTGGTTGCGTTGAGGCGATGTCCTGGAAGCGGTTAACAACTCGGTTTCAGCCCTATGCCCCCACCCGGAGGGGTCCGAGCGCAGCACTCCCAGAGGGTGGCCGGGAGACGCAGAGGCGAGCGCACGGGCCCGACCGACTCCGCGGTGGGAAATCCCGGCCGTGGTGGAGTCGGCGCCCGGATTCGGCGAGGTGGGCGCCCGCGAGATGCAACCGTTCGTCGACAAACCGTGGCCCGAAGGCGGATTTGTGCCCGTCACGGAATTAAGTGATCGGTTTCTGATCGACTGGCACGCCAAGACGTGATCTGTCGGCGCTGTGGACAGGGGCGCTCCGGTTGCGCAGAGATACTCGCTGCTGAAGCACTCTCTCGACGAGCGCGGGCGG
>JBGART010000039.1:0-93084 GCA_044230055.1 Myxococcaceae bacterium
GCGGGACGGAGCTCTGGGACTTCCCTCCGAGACGTCTTCCTGCTTGTCTGCTTCATGGCGGCTCCTGTTTCGTGCAACCCGAGTCTCTTCGACTCGGGGAGCCGCCCCTTCAAATTTCAACTACGCGCGGGACATCGCCTTGGCCGGTCAGTTCGTCGGAGGAACAGCTCTTCTCAGTCGGGCGCCTCCCCCGCTCGCCTCGAGCGGGGAGACCGGCCCGCGTCGGAGGAACAGCTCTTCTCAGTCGGGCGCCTCCCCCGCTCGCCTCGAGGAGGAGACCGGCCCTGGCCGGTCAGTTCGTCGGAGGAACAGCTCTTCTCAGTCGGGCGCCTCCCCGATCGCCTCGAGCGTTGCGCCGTCAGGCGCATAGTCGAGAGGTGGCGCAAACCCACGCACGCCACTTTGCCGGTTTGTTTCGAGCAGAGCGAAGCGGCCCATGAGCCAAGCTCCGGGAGCACTGCCGACGTCTCGACTATGCGGCTGACGGCGCAACGCTCGACGCGAACGGGGGAGGGCCGAGGTGGCGGCGGAGGGCTCACACGGCGCGGATGACCTCATCCACCGAACCGAAGCGCCGTGGCGCCAGTCCCGAGAGCAGACTGACGAGCGTGGCCGGGGCTTCGTTCTGCAGCGCAACCCAGACCAGCTGTCGCGGCAGGAGCGGAAACACCGCCCCGGCGAGCGCTTCGTTCACCTGCTGCGCAAGTGGGTAGACCGGGCGCTCCTGAAGGTCTGGTTCCATTGCCTCGAAACCTAGGCACGGCGTCGCGCAAGCGGGAGCCCGACCGCCTTCCTCGACAGTGTGGGCCTCGACTTGAGGACACTGGTGTAGAGTCCCCGGCCGTGCGCGCCCTGGCGAAGAGCGTCTGCGCCCTCTGGTTCCTCGCCTGCGCGAGCGCCAAGCCGCTCCCTCCCGGGGACGAGCTCGAGGAGGCGCCGTCCGCAAGCAGAACCGCTGCCCCGGCGGATGTCCCGCCCCCCCTCGCCTCCGCGGATGAGCTCGAGGCGGCCTTCGAGTCCAGCAAGCCCCCCCCTACCCCGGCGCCCGCGCCCTCCCCTGCCGTCGTGGAGGCCCCGCCCGCGCAAAAGCCCGCGACCGTACCCTCCGTCGACGGCGGCGCGCTGCTCTCCAAGACGCGCGGCGCGCTGAACCGGGGAGACCTGGAGGCAGCGGCACAGTCGCTCAACGCGCTCAACGCCGAAGCCGCGAACCTGAGTGCCCGGGACGCTTTGCTCGCCGCGGAGCTCGGCTTCAAGCTGGCGCTGGCGCGGAAGGACCCCAAGGAGGCCCGGAGCGCGGCGGAGCTCTGGCTCAACGCCTGTGGTCCGGAACAGGTGGAGCGCTGCCGCGGCCAGGCGGTGGCCGCGCTGGAGACCGCCGCCAAGCAGCCGGGCGCCGACGTCGCCAAGCTCAAGCAGCGGGTGGCGCTCATCCGCAAGAGCGACGCCTGCGTGCGCCGCACCGAGATGCGCGGGGGCCACAGCACACCCACCTGCCTGGAGGCGGCGCTCGGCGCGTACCGCAAGTCAGGCGACCGGCTGATGCTGGCGCGCGCGCTGCTCGCCCGGGGCCTGCGCCTGGCGACGGAGGCTTCGCGCGGGGACGACGCGCTGACCCGGGTGACCCAGGCGGAGACGGCGTGCGAGGAGAAGCGCTGCACCGGCGTCCGCCGCCGCGCGCTCAAGGCCATCGCCCAGCTCCACCTGCGCAAGTCGGACGTGGAGAAGGCAGCCAGCGCGCTCCTGAAGGAAATGGAGTTGGCCGCGCTGACGCTGCCGGAGCACGCGCGGATGTACGCGCGCACGCCGGACGTGGAGAAAGTCTGCCTGCGCCTGGACGAGGCGCAGTCCGAGGGCAGCTGCCGCAAGCTGGAGCTCCAGCTGTTGGGCCACTACACCTTCCGGGACTACTCGCGAGGGAGGGCGGCGGGCCAGGGGCTTTCCACGGCGCAGGTGAAGGCGGTGAACGAACACTACGGCGTCACCCTGCGCAGCTGCCTGGAGGCGGAGGCCGCCACGCTCAAGCCTCCCGCATCCGTCACCTACCGCGTCCAGTGGACCGTGACGAATGACGGGCGGGTGGACGCGGCGCGGCTGGAGAAGAAGGACAAGGACGACGGGCCGTTCGGCAGCTGCCTGCGCGACGCCTTCAAGGTCTGGCGCTACCCGCAGTACCGCGGCGAGCTGCAACACGTGGAGCAGGCCTTCGTGCTGCAAGCGCGGGAACGGCGCAGCTCGCTCCCGCCCCGGGCCGTCAGAACAACAGCCGCATCGGGTGCTCCAGCAGCCCCTTGAGCTCCTTGAGGTACTGAGCACCCAGCGCGCCGTCGATGACGCGGTGATCTCCTGACAGCGTGACCGACATCATGGGCCGGGCCACCAGCTGGCCGTCGCGGACCACCGCCTTCTCCGCGACCGTACCCACCGCGAGGATGGCCGCCTGCGGCGGGTTGATGACCGCCACGAAGGAGTCAATGCCGAACATCCCCAGGTTGGAGACCGTGATGCTCCCGCCCGCATACTCCGCCGGCTTCAGGGCCCGCTTCCGCGCGCGCTCGGCCAGCTCCCGGGTCTCCTGGGAGATTTGGCTCAGCGACTTCTGATCCGCGTCCCGCACCACCGGCGTGATGAGCCCGTCCTCGATGGCGACGGCGATGCCGACGTCCACGTTGTGGTGCTGGAGGATGCGGTCCCCCTCGAAGCTGCGGTTCATCACCGGCTGCCGGCGCAGCGCGATGGCCGCGGCCTTCACGATGATGTCGTTCACCGACACCTTCGACTCCAGCGCCTTGGCCTCCTCGCGGATCTGCTGCGACGCCTTCATGTCGATTTCGACCGTGAGGTAGAAGTGCGGCACCCCCGGCTTCACCTCGCTCATCCGCTGGGCGATGACCCGGCGCATGGCGGTGAGGGGAATCTCCTCCGGCGCGCGCCGCTCGAAGGGCGCCGGCGCCGCGGTCCGCGCCAGCTTCCGCGCCGCGCCGCCGTCCGACAGCACCGCTTCAATGTCGCGCTTGATGATCCGCCCGCTCGGGCCAGAGCCGCGCAGCTCCGCCAGGTCCAGCCCCTTCTCCGACGCCATCTTCCGCGCCAGAGGTGACGCCCTCAGCCGGCCGTCACCCTCCCCGGCCTCCGCGGCGTCCCGGCGCAGCTGCACCACCTGACCGCCCAGGCCAGCGCCCGGTCGGACCTCCGGCGCGCGCGCAGGCGCAGGCGGCGCGGGCTTGGCAGCGGCCGCAGGGGCCGGCGCGGACACCGCGGGCTTGGCAGCGGCCGCAGGCGCCGCGGCGGCGGCGGCCGGCAGCTCCGCCTTCTCCCCCTTGTCGCCGATGAGGCCAATGGTCGCGCCCACCGGCGCGCTCTCGCCTTCCTTCACGGCAATCTTGATGAGGAAGCCGTCCTCGTACGCCTCAATCTCGAGGTTCGACTTGTCGGTTTCGCACTCGGCGATGGCTTCGCCCGAGGACACCGCGTCCCCCTCCTTCTTCAACCACTTGGTGATCTTCCCCTCCTTCATAGTCGGGGAGAGCGCGGGCATCTGGATGGGGGTTGCCATGGAGGAGAACGCTCGTTTCTAGAGGTAGAGGACCTTCTTCACCGCCGCTTTGATCTTCGCTGCGTCCGGCTGGGTCTCGTTCTCGAGGTTGTTCGCGTAGGACATGTTCACGTCCAGCCCCGTCACCCGGACGACGGGCGCGTCCAGCGAGTCAAACGCCTTGGACTGGATGATGTCGACAATCTGCGCGCCAATCCCGGCCAACGGCCAGCCTTCCTCCACCACCACCGCGCGGTTGGTCTTCTGCACGCTGGCGAGGATGGCCTCCTCATCGATGGGCCGCAGGCTCCGCAGGTCCACAATCTCCGCGGAGATCCCCTCGGCCTCCAGCTCCTGCGCGGCCTGCTCGCAGAAGTAATACATGCGCGACCAGGTGATGATCGTGACGTCCTTGCCGGCCCGCTTCACCTCGGCCTGGCCAATGGGGATGACGTATTCCCCCTCCGGCACGTCGCCCTTCACCGCGTACAGCCGCTCGCCTTCGAACATCACCACCGGGTTGTCATCCCGGATGGCCGCCTTGAGCAGCCCCTTGGCGTCCTTCGGCGTAGCGGGGGCGATGACCTTCAGCCCCGGGAAGTGCGCGTAGTTCGACTCCAGCGATTGCGAGTGCTGGGAGGAGAGCCGGCCGCCCGCGCCGCCCGGACCGCGGAAGACGATGGGGCACCGCAGCTGCCCGCCCGACATGTGGCGCAGCTTCGCCGCGTTGTTGACGATTTGATCCATCGCCAGGATGGCGAAGTTCCAGGTCATCATCTCGATGACCGGCCGCAGGCCCACCATCGCCGCGCCCACGCCCATGCCCGTGAAGCCCAGCTCCGAGATGGGCGTGTCCACCACCCGCGCGCTCCCAAAGCGGTCCAACAGCCCCAGCGACACCTTGAACGCGCCGTTGTAGCGGCCGACCTCCTCACCCATGAGGAGGACGTTGGCGTCGCGCTCCATCTCCTCGCTCAGCGCTGCGTTGAGCGCTTCGCGGTACATCATCTCTGGCATGTGACGTCCTTTGGAGCGAAGCGGCGGCTTTTCAGCCCGCCTTCTTCTCTGCCTTGTCCTTCAGCTTCTTGTCCGTCCGGCTCTCCTCGGCCTTCGAGGTGGCCGCGGCGACCTGGCCGTCCTCGCCCGCGTCCGCCGGCTCCAGCTCCCAGGTCACCTTGAGCTCCTGGCCCGAAGGATAGTGAGGCCACGGCACCTTCTGCCCAAGCACGCGCTCGCGCGGGTGCACGTCCGGCTCACCCTCGTCCACGATGGTGTCCCGCCACAGCTCCTCGGTGGAGGGCTCCGGCGCTTCGTCCGCGAACTTCACCGCCGCGTCCACCTGCTGCTTCACCTCGGCGTCGATGGCGTCCAGCTCCGCCTCGGTGGCCAGCCGGTTCTTCACCAGGTGCGCGCGCAGCTTGGGGATGGGGTCATTCTTCCGCTCCTCCTCCACCTCCTGCTTCTGGCGGTAGCTGGCGGCGTCCGCCATGGAGTGGCCGCGGAACCGGTAGGTGTTCGCCTCGAGGAGCACGGGCCCCTTACCGGAGCGCGCGTACTCCGCGCAGTCCTTCACCGCGTCAAAGACCGCCAGCGCGTCCATCCCGTCCATGGCTTCGCCGCGCATGGCGTAGGCGCTGGCCCGCTTGTGGATCTCTGGCACCGCGGCGACGCGGCTGATCGCCGTGCCCATGCCGTAGCGGTTGTTCTCGCAGATGTAGATGACGGGCAGCTTCCACTTGCTCGCCATGTTCAGCGTCTCGTGGAACGAGCCCTGGTTGGCCGCCGCCTCGCCGAAGAAGCAGAGCGTCACCCGCTCCTCGTTCCGGTAGCGCGCCGCGAAGGCCATCCCGGCCGCCAGCGGGATCTGCCCGCCGACGATGCCGTAGCCGCCGTAGAAGTGGTGCTCGATGTCGAAGATGTGCATCGAGCCGCCCTTGCCCTTCGAATACCCCGCCCCACGCCCGAAGAGCTCCGCCATCACCATGCCGGCGTCCGCGCCGCGGGCCAGCGCGTGCCCGTGCTCGCGATACGCGGACAGCATGTAGTCGTCAGCGCGGATGGCCTCGTTGGCGCCGACGGCCACGGCCTCCTGGCCGATGTAGAGGTGACAGAAGCCGGCGATCTTGCCCTGTCCATAGGCCTGGCCGGCGCGCTCCTCGAAGCGGCGGACCAGAAACATCTTCCGGTACATCGACAGCAGCTTGTCTTTGGGGATCAGGCTTGGCACGGGCGCGCCTCATAACACAGGTGGAGAATTGCCAAAGCTCCTCTAAGCCGCAGGAAGCCCGAAGTGCGGGACGCTGACAATCCCCTCCAGCAGGTCCACCGGACGCCCGGAATGATCCGTCGCGAGGTGGACGACGATCGCCTCCGGAAAGGTGCGCCGGTAGTCGTTGGCGTGGGTGGGCTCATTGTCGAAGGCGGCGAAGACCGTCCCCATCGCCGCCACCTGCGCATGCGCGTCGCGCTTGAACGCGTCGTCATGGACGTCGAACGTGGGCTTCATGATGAGATGTACGTTCGCCGCGCCCCCGCTGGCCTCGCCGCCCGGCAGCGCCATGCCCGCCCGAGCCATCGCCTGAACGGTCCCCTGCCGCATCTGCTCATGCCGGCCGGTCACGTAGCAGACCTGCACGCCCGCCCCGACGACGGCCTTGAGGAACTCCACCGCGCCGGGGATGGCCTCGTCGTCCACGCAGTATTCGCTGGTGAAGAACCGCTCCAGCCAGAACTTCCGGGCGTCGTCGAACACGCGCTCCACGTCCTGCGGCGGCAGCCCGCAGTTGCGCATGGCCGCCTTCATGTCCCAACCGGAGTCCCAGTGGTCCCCCGTGCAGGCGAGCAGCGCGGAGAGGTTCGACGCGGTGCCGAACTCCCGCAGGATCCGCGCCTGCCGCGGCCGGTTGTTGAAGAGGGTGGAGTCGAGGTCGAAGATGGCCACACCCTGGCTTCCGAGCGCCGTTGCGCGCAACAGCACGCGCCGCAGCACCTCCACCCAGCCGGGTCTCACCAATGAATCCGAGAATCGCGTCATGTCGTACCTGCCCGCATCGGCCGGACCCTACGCGGATCTGCCTGCGCCGGGCCAGTGCCTAACGGCTAACCCGTCAAGCCGGGCGCGAGCGGCTGCCCAGGCTCCGCGCCCGTGGCCGGCGGGACGGCGGGCTCGAAGCGGATCATCCGCTTGATCCCATTGCGGTCCAGCACCAGCCGGACCAGGCGCAGCGACATCCGCTGGGTGTCCCCGTCGTCCACGTGAAAGCGGAAGGCCAGGTCCACCTGGTAGCTCTTGGACGCCTTCACCCGCCCCACCGAAAAGTCCTCGAGGTCCACGTACTCCAGCGCGTACTCGGGGTTGTCCATGTCGCGCAGGAGCCGGTCCACGTTCAGCCGGACGATGTCCGTCACCCCGGTGATGCCGCCCTTCATGTGCGGCAGCAGGTTGGAGTTGAGGACAATCTCCTTCTGATAGCGGATGACCGTCTCCGAGAGCTCGCCCTGCGACACCGTGACGAAGTCGTCCGTGCGCCGCAGCCGGGAGATGTCCTCCGGCACGCGGGCCGCCTTGCCGTAGTCCACCTTCTCCTTGCAGATGCCAATCTCGTCTTTGGTCACCGGATCCAGGATGGAGGTGGCGCGGTCGAAGAGGTGGCGGCTTGCGTAGTCTTTGAAGATCCGCCGCAGCCCCTCCTTGATCCGGTCCTTCAGCATGTAGCCAATGATCAGGATGGTGAAGAAGTTGAGGCTGTTCTGCAGGAAGCGGGTCTGCGCCCAGAACGCCACCACCGTGGCGAACGTCATGGAGAGGCCGGCGGCCATCGCGAACAGGACCTCCTCCCAGTTCTGCCGGGTGGACTCGCGCTGCGCGGAGAGGAAGAGGATGTTCATGCAGAACTTCTTCAGGAACCCAATCCGGTGCATGTACTCCTCGTTGTCACCGGTGGGACTGATGACGGAGCGCAGCTTGTGCTCCTTGCGGTAGCCCTCCTCGCGGACCACCGCGGCCATCAAGTTCTTGCGCAGGTCGATGTAGATCCCGCTGCGCGGCAGCTGCTCCATGTCCGCCACCGCCTTGCGGAAGAACTGCTCGACGGTGAGGCTGAGGTACTCGTCCACCAGCCGGAGCGACGCGCGGGTGCGTTCGTGCAGCGTGCGCGATTGGATCTGCGTGCTCCAGGCCCGGAAGCGCGCCATCACCTCGGTCACGGTCTCCACCGCTTCCTTGGTGCTGCTCTCCAGCGGAGCGACGACGGGCAGCTGCAGTGGATCTCTCACCAGCAGATCGCAGCGCTCGTCCACGAAGTTGCCGAAGCGGCGCAGCGCGCCCCGGAAGATGCAGGAGAGGAGCTTGGCCTGGTAGATGAGCTCCGACTCCGCCTCCGGGAACGGGCGGCCGCTGGCCAGCCACTGCTCCAGGCGGACCAGCGGAGACTGCTCGGAGCTCAGCATCTCCCGCAGGCTCAACACCGGCGTCTTCAGGCGCAGGTAGTTGTGGATGTCCGTGTAGAAGTCGTGGCGGGGGTACGTCTCCTGGTCGATGTTGAGGCTCGCCGGGAGAAAGATGAACGTCTCCACCAGGTACTTCGACTTCGGATCCGTGCCGGAGGGCTGGTACTCGAGCTTGATCTCGAATTGCTTCCGGTCGTGGATGTCGAGCCGGTTTTGGAAGAGCGTGTGCGGAAGCACGGGCACAGGCCACAGCTTAGGGCATCTGGTGGGCCGCGGCCCAGTCACTCACCCTGGACTGTCACCGGCTGACCGGGGGGCGACACAGGCTCGGGGCGGCGGTCGTACCCTGGTGAGGCGTTCCAGACCCTCGTACACAGGTAGAGGCCCACGAAGGCGACGGGCAGCATCACCAGCGGCCAGTAGATCCAGTTCGACGGGCTGCGCTGGAGGACCTCCCCGGCCGGGAGGATCTGCCCGACGATGAGGGACTGCAGGCCGGTCCCCAGGTAGACGAAGCCGTCGATGATGCCCACCGCAACACCCGCGTTCTTCTTGCCTCCGAAGTCCGCGCTGGCCGTCCCGGACAGCATCCCGTGCACACCCACGTAGTTGAGCGCCATAAACACCAGCACCCATCCCACCCAGCTCTTGGTCAGGGTCAGGGCCATCACCACCGCGCCGATGGTGATCCCCGCGTACAGCACCGATGAAACCGGCCCCCGGCGGGAACCAAAGACGCGGTCGGAGATAACCCCCGCGAACATCCCGCCCACAATGCCGAAGACGCACAGCAGCAAGCCCCAGTTGACCGCCACGAAGTCGCCGTCGCTGCCCACCGCCTTGGCGAACTTGGGGTACCAGGACATCACCCCGTTGCGCAAAAAGCCGGTGCAGAACTCGATGGCGATGATGGTGACGATGACCCGGTTCTTGAACATCCGGGCGAAGACCTCCACCACCTCCGCGGCGCCCTTCCCGGCCAGCTTCGCCACCCGCGGCCAGGCCGCCACCGGGTCCCGCTGCGGCGTCCGGTTGACGCTGGCAGAGGATGCGTCCGCCACGTCGAAGTCCTTCAGCCCCGCGTCCGCCGGGCTGTCGCGGATGAGCAGCGCCCCCACCACGAACAGGACGCTCAGGCAGAGCGTGGGGATGAAGAAGACCCAGTACGGGGACTCCGGCAGCGCGCCGACAATCAGCCGGCTCCAGTCGTAGCCGAAGTAGATGCCGAGGGCGATGAGGATGCCGAACACGCCGCCCTGCACGCCGCGCTCGCGGACGTGGAACCAGGCGGAGTTGACCTTGACGATCGACACCGCGCCGAAGCTCTGGAAATACATGTTGAGGCCGTAGAGCACACACAGCCACAGCACCAACCCGCCCGGGGGCGCCCAGCCCTGCTTGAGGACCGCCCAGACCAGAATCCCCATCAGGAGGTTGGCCACCGCGGAGCCCACCACCGCGATGAGGATGGTGATCCGCCCGCCGAGCTTGTCGGTCAGCGGGCCGTTGATCAGGAAGGAACAGCCGTAGGTCCAGGCGCCAACCGCGAAGATGGTCCCGAACGCCGCGTTGTCGGTCAGCTTGCCGAGCGCGCTGGTGCCTTCATTGATGTTGTAGCGGGCGAAGTAAAGGAACGCGTAGCACAGGCCCAGCGGCAACCAGTTCAGCACCCGGCGGCGCATGAAGGCGCGCGAATGCCCAAGCTCTACTTTCGGCAACCTCGCCAGGACAACCGCGATGACTCCCAGAAGCAGACCGATCGGCAGCAACTGACGAAGCCACTCGGGGAGCGCAGTCACGTGGGATCCAACCTCCGGAACGCCGCGATCCAGATCCAGACAGCGGCGGCGAACCCTACCCTTGGCGTCCGGTGCACCGCAACCGCGGAGGAGGCCGATTTTTCGGCCCCCGCGTCACAGCGGGCGAGGCTCCGAAATCTCCGCGGGTTGGCAGACCGAGATCTCCGCGCGCAGCTGCTTTTCGCACGCGTCGACGACGCGGCTCTCCACCACGCTCGCGCTCAAGCTCCGCGCCATCCCGGCCGAGGTGTTCATGGCGTACCAGCGCTCGCTTGGCGACCCACCGGCCACGCGAGCGCCCTCGGAGCAGCGCTGGTAGCGGCGCTTGGCCACCTCCGAGCAGCTGGGGCTGTGCCGCGCGACGCAGGTGCTGCCGGAGCAGATGGCAAACTCGCCACAGCCGTGGACCGCGACGCCCTCCGCGTGGGCGGTGACCAGGATCTCCTCCGGCGCACAGCCAGAGAGCTCGGAGAACGTGGCCCGCGCCAGCGCCATGCGCTCAGCGTCCGGCAAGAGCTCCTCGCAGAGGCCCTCGCTGCCGCGGCACCGGGCGCGCCGCCCGCAGCCTTCGGCCATGAAGCCGTCCTCAATCGGATGAACGTGGGTGTCCTGCGCGGCGCAGCCCGTCAGCTCCGAGAAGGCCTGTTGCGTCCGCTGCACGTGCGCACAACCCGCAGCCCCAACCACCAACCCCACCACGGCCCAAATTCCACGACGAAACATCACATTCGCTCCGATTGACACACACAAGCCTGATACAGCCCGGAGCGATTCGTCAAACCAGGCCAAAACTCCCGGCTTGTTTGAAAACAAAACACGCTCAACGCGCAGCGTCAGATGAAGCGAAACAGCGGCTTAGCTCCGCCCGCCGAAGAAAAAGGCCGCCACTTTCGGTCCGTCGGTTGTCTTGAGGGGGCACGAACCGGTAGGGAGGCCGCACTCATGCGCACACCGTTCAACCTCTGTCTTCGCCTGGCGCTCTGCGGGCTCTGCGGTCCGGCGCTGGCCGCCGCCCCCACCCTGCTCAAGGACATTCGGCAGACCCCGGGCCCCGCGGTGGAAGCCGCCACGCCCGCGACCTTCGCCGCGCTGGGGAACCTGCGACTCTTCGCGAACGACAACGGCGTCTCCGGACAGGAGCTCTGGGTCACCGACGGGACGGCGCCCGGCACACAGCTCTTGAAGGACCTTGTCCCGGGACCTTCAGGAAGCTCGCCGCGGCTGTTTCAGGTCGTCAACGGCGTGGCGTACTTCCGGGCGACGGATCACCGCGGCACGGAATTGTGGCGTTCGGATGGCACGGCCGCAGGCACGGCGTTTCTCGCGGACATCTGCCCTGGCAGCTGCAGCTCCGCGCCCACCTCACTGGTGAACCTCGGCAACAATCGCGTCCTCTTTTTCGCCAACGACGGCGTTCATGGGCGCCAGCTCTGGCGCTCGGACGGTACCGCGGGTGGAACGGTGCTGCTGCTCAGCGTGGGGTCCGGGACGCTCGGCAAGGCCGAACGCATTGTCACCACCGCGAACCGCGCCTTCTTCGCCTTCGATGACGGCACCCGGGGGCTTGAGCTCTGGGTGTCGGATGGAACGCCCGCCGGCACCAAGCTGGTGAAGGATCTGGTGCCGGGCGCGGGGACGTCCGACGTCGCCGACCTCGAAGCCACCAGCAGCCTCGTCTACTTTGTCGCGCACGGCCCCAATGACGGCAGCGAGCTCTGGCGGTCCGACGGGACAGAGACCGGCACGTTCCGCATCAAGGACTTGATTCCAGGCACCGCCGGCGTCACCAACGCGATGGTCTTCCACCTGGGGAACGAAGCGTTCTTCATGACGCCCATCGGCGGGCACTGGACGCTCTTCAAGACCAGCGGCGTGGCGGAGGAGCTCACCCAGGTCAAGCAGCTGGGTTCAACACCCTTTGAGGATCCACCTGCTGTAGAGGCGGGCGGGAAGCTCTACTTCACCGCTTGGACGGGCGGTTCGGGCGTCGAGCTCTGGTCTTCCGACGGGACGACGGGGGGAACCGGGATGCAGCCGGAGATCAACCCCGGCGCAGGACACGCTTCACCTGCGCTTCTCACCGCGCTGGGCAACCGCGTGGTGTTCAGGGCAAACGACGGCGCGCACGGAGAGCAGGTCTGGACCGCGGGCGGCGCCGCGGCGGGGATGCAGGCGTTGACGAACTTCGCGTTTCGCGCGACCGGCCGCCCGGGGATGTTCACCGAGCTGGGCGGGAAGCTCGCGTTCATCGCCAGCGAAGGCAAAGGCACCGGCCTCTACCAGAGCGACTACACGCTCGCAGGCACGCAGAAGGTGGCGTCGCTCGTCGTCTCCAGCACCAGCTCCAACCCGGCGAGCTTCGTCGACCTCTCCGGGACCGCGTACTTCCGGGCGGACGACGGCGTGACGGGCGACGAGCTCTGGAAGACCGATGGCACACCCGCGGGGACTGTGCAAGTGGCGGACGTGTGCCCCGGGAGCGCCTCGGCGTCTCCCTTTGGGTTCGTCCAGGTGCAGGGGGGCATCTACTTCGCCGCAAGCAATTGCTCCGAGGGGAGGGCCATCTGGCAGACGGACGGAACGACGCAGGGGACCAGCAAAGTCGCGGAGGCGGGCAGCTCGCCAGGGTTGACGGTCATCGGGAACAGGCTGGTCTTTGCGGGAAAGGCTGCGGACGGCGACACGGAGCTCTGGGTCATCCAGGGCGGGGTGGCAAGCCTGCTGCGGGACCTCTTCCCCGGCACTCAGGGCTCCTCCCCGACCCTCTTCACGCCCTTCGGAACCAGCCTGCTCTTCTCGGCTTGGCCGGGGGCGACCACCGGAGGCATCTGGAGGACCGATGGAACAGCCGGCGGCACGGTGCTGCTCAAAGAGGATGTCGCCCTGTCGCCCTCCGGGTTCACCGTCGTCGGGTCACGGGCCTTCGTCGGCTCCGGCACGCATCAGGAAGGGGACGTGTTGCGGCAAGACCTCTGGGTGACCGACGGGACACCGGGCGGAACCTCCAGGCTGACCGGCTTCACCAAAGGCGTGGGCATGGCAACGCTGGGCTCGACGGCGTTCTTCGGCGGCTACACCGCGGCGAATGGTCAGGAGCTCTGGAAGAGCGATGGGACTCAGGCCGGGACGGTGTTGCTGGCGGACCTGGTGCCCGGCGCAGGGAGCAGCGAGATCGACGGGCTGATCTCCGTTGGCCCGCGTTTCTACTTCACCGCCTGGACCCCGGCGGCCGGGAGGGAGCTCTGGGTGAGCGATGGGACCGCCGCCGGAACCGCGATGTTGCGGGACATCTACCCGGGAGTGGAGGGCGGCAGCCCTGCTGCGCTGCGCGCGGTCGGCGCGCGGCTCTACTTCACGGCGGTCACGCCCGCGAATGGCAGAGAGCTCTGGACGACGGACGGCACCGCCGCGGGCACCGTGATGCTGAAGGACGCCAACCCGGGCCCGGCGGACGGCGCCTCGAGCGCGCTGCGCGGGCTGACCACGCCCGAGGTGCTGGTGTTCGCCGCACAGACCCCCGGGGAAGGCGAGGAGCTTTGGGTGTCCGACGGCTCGCCCGCCCGCACCCGCCGGCTCACGGACCTGAGGCCTGGCCCCAGCTCCTCTGCCCCACGGGTGTTCCTGCCGCTCGGAAGCTCGCTTGTTTTCACAGCCGATGACGGCACCCACGACACGGAGCTCTTCAGCTTTCCTCTGTCCGCGCTGAAGGAGGTGGAACCCTTCACGCTCACCTGCCCTCTGTCGATGACAGTGCTGACCCAGAACACCGTTGGCGCGACGGTCACTTACCCGGCCGCCACGGTGATGGGTGGCTCAAACGTCACGCTGAGCTACAGCACGGCCAGCGGCTCCACCTTTCCGCTCGGGAGCACCCCCGTCACCGTGAAGGGAACGGACGCCAACGGGCTCACAGCTGATTGCGTCTTCTACGTCGAGGTCCTCCCGTTGATGCCGGACGCCGACGGCGGCGTTGCAGACGGAGGCCTGCCTGATGCGGGCCTTCCAGATGGAGGCTCGCAGCCCGGCACCGATGGAGGCGGTAGCGGGATGACGACCCGCGATGGTGGCACCGCCGGCGAAGTCCCCCCGGACGGCGAAAAGACAGGAGGCTGCAGCGCCGCGACCGGGGCGTGTGGGCCCGCGCTCTGGCTTACGTTCTCGCTCCTCCGGCGAAGGCGCCGCGACGCTGAAATATGAAGAAGAACAGGCAAGACTCTTGACGTCTGCGCGCGAAACACAGGGCACCGGCCTGGAGAGAATGGCGTCATGACCACTCCAATCAATCTCCGGGCTCCATCCAATCCGCAGCCGATCAGCTTTGACCGCCAGCCCGCGCAGGAGGCCGTCGTTGAGCCGCAGGCGCAGGCGTGGGAGCCAGCGAACGGGTTCGACGCTCCCGCTGCGCAGCCCGCGCCGGCGGTGCTGATGCCCGTGCTGCTGGCGGACCCTGCGCTCAACCCCGACGTCAACCAGGAGCACCAGCAGGCCGTGGATCGGATCTTCGGGGGAAAGCTTGTCCCGGCGCAGCTGCCGGATCCTGCGCTCAACCCCGACGTCAACCTGGAGCAACCGCAGGGCCTGGAGCAGCCCCTCTTTGGAGGACAGCTGCCGGATCCCGCGCTGAACCCCGACGTCAACCAGGAGCAGCCGCAGGTGGCCCCCGCGCCGCTGCCGGATCCCGCGTTGAACCCCGACGTCAACCAGGAGCACCAGCAGGCCGTGGATCAGATCTTCGGCCGCGCGTAGCCCAGCAGCCGTCCTATGGCGAGCTCCGTCTTGGCGTCTTGAATGACGCCACTGCGGCAGGCGTTCAGCGCTTCGTCGATGCCGAGGAAGCGCGTAACGCCGCCCTCCTCCAGCGGGCTGCCGTCGCCCTCGGGCTCGCCCTGAACCTTGCCGGTGACATCCACCGCGGTCAGGAAGATCTTCTCTGACAGGATGCCCGGCGCGACGAAGAACGGCGCGCCCAGGAGCTGGATCTCCTCTGGAGAGACCTCGAAGCCGGACTCCTCTTTCACCTCGGCGGCGGCGCGCACGCGAATGCCTGCCTCCCCGCTGTCGCTGGGCTCCAGGAGCCCGGCGACAATCTCCTCGACGAAGAGGTGCGTCCGGCCGTCGGGCACCGTGGGCGCCTTGTCCTTCCGGAAGTAGGCGGCGGGCCGGAGGTTCTGACGCAGGAGCAGCTCCCGCCCCGAAGGCCCCTGCCGGTGGATGAGCACCGCCACCGCGTCCAGCCGGGGCCGGTCCACCACGTCCACCCGGAAGACCGGCGACTTCGTTCCGTCGTCCCGCCGGTTGCGGCAGCGCAGCCGCCGGACGTGGAGGAAGCCCTCGTCGCACCGCGCCGAGGACGTGAAGTCCTCCACGATCTCCAGCTCCACTACCTTCCGCCCCTCTCCGGTCACCGGTCCCTCCTGGCTGCCCCGTGCGTCGGGGCGGAGCATCTCGCATTCCAAAAGACTGAGCCGCGCGGGCACACGGATCGTCGCTTGAACAACACCCAACCTATCCCATACCTTGCCGCACCCCGGGCGCGCCCCACCCACCCCACCTTCCTTCGGATCCAGCCTTGCCCAGACGATCCCTCGCTCTCGCTGTCCTCTGGGCTGTGGCGGCGGCTGTGTCGTCCTGCCTCCCGCTGCTGCCTGGCGCGGATCTGAACCTCGCGGGGCAGGAGCTGCGACTCACGCTCCTGCACACCTCGGACATCCACTCCCGCATCCTCCCGTATGACTTCGCGCCGCTGAAGACAGACGTGGATCTGGGCCTCATCCCGGAGGCCGGCCCCTTCGGCGGCGCCGCGCGGATGGCAGCCCTCATCAAGCGCGAGCGAGCACAGGGCGACCGCGTGATGCACCTGGACAGCGGCGACTGCTTTCAGGGCGCGCCGGTGTTCAACCAGAACCTGGGCGAAGCCGAGTTCCGCTTCCTCTCCAAGATGCGCCTGGACGCCGCGGTGGTGGGCAACCACGAGTTCGACGCCGGCGCGCTGAACTTCACGGTGCAGGCGCGGGACAACGCCAACTTCCCGCTGCTGGCGGCCAATTACGTCTGGGATGACTACCGGGAGCCGAACAGCAACCAGACCGGCCTCTACACGTCGCCGTACACGCTGCGGACCCTCAAAGGCCTGCGCGTGGCCGTCATCGGCATGGCCAACATCTCCTCTCTCAACTCCATCGTCGAGGGCGGCAACTCGCTGCAGGCCACGCCCATCGAACAGAACGAAGCCGCGCGCGCCTACGTGGAGCTGCTCAAGCCGGTGACGGACCTCATCGTCATCGTCAGCCACCTGGGCCTGCACGAGGATCAGGATCTCGTTCAGGGCTACGAGGCCTTCTACCAATACTCCAAGGTGAAGGGCTTCCTGAACCGGGAGGCGAACCCGTGGAAGGCCATCCAATGGTTCGGAGAACCCTTCGCCGACGACTCGGTGGTGCAGGTGCAGATCCCCGGTGTCTCCGGGATCGACGTCATCCTCGGCGGCCACCTCCACGTCGTCCTCAACCCGCCGCAGCTGCTGACTGACCCGTCGGGCCGGCGCGTGCTGCTGGCGCACTCGGGCGCGTTCGCCAAGTACCTCGGCCGCTTGGACATCGTCGTGAAGATGCCGCCCCCGGGCGGGGACCCCAACGGCGCCGAAGTCCTCACGCACGACTACCGCGTCTTCCCCATCGACTCGCTCTGGTGCGACGACGCGATGCACGCCTACTACTCCAGCCGCTTCTGGAGCGCGGGCGAGTTCGCCAACGACCCGCAGGTCAAGGCGGCCATCGCGAAGTGTTCGGACCAGGAGGACCGGGAGACCACCCACCTCCTGCAGCCGTACATCATCGGGCTGGACCTGAACCTCGCGCTCACCTCGGTCTTCGCCTACGCGCCTCGTGACATCGCCCGCCGCAACAACTCCAGCGGCGGCGACTCGCCCCTGGGCAACATCGCCACGGATTCCATGCGCCAGCGCCGCCGCGTGGAGGCCGAGGTCGGCGTCACCAACTCGCTGGGCATCCGCGACAACCTCTACGCCGGGCCCCTCACCCAGGAGTCGATGTTCAACGTCTTCCCGTTCGAAAACACCATCAACATCATGTACCTCTCGGGCGTGGAGATGCAGGAGATGTTCGACTTCATCTCCGAGCGCAGCGCCAGCCGCGGCTGTCAGAGCCAGGCGCAGGTCTCCGGCGTGCGCTTCACCATGGACTGCGCGCAGGTCCAGCTGAATGACCTGCGGCTCCCGTGCGATCCCAAGCGCCCCGCCGCCCAGCTGGGCTCCGAGTGTCCCCAGGACAACCGCGAGGGCCGCGCCCCGTGGACCTGCCTGGACGACGCGTCCACCGGCGCGCGCTGCTGGGCCCACACCGCCATTGACGTCAGCATCAGCGGCAAGCCGCTCACGCCCTCCGGGACCTACAAGGTCGCGGTGAACGATTACATCGCCAAGGGCGGTTCCGGCTTCTCCGTGCTCAAGCGCAACACCACCCGCATTGAGACCGGCATCTCGCTGCGTGACTCGCTGGTGGGCTTCATGGAGGGCTTCTGCACCTGCGACGACGTGCTGGCCAACCAGACCACCGCGGAGGGGATTGTCGTCGGCTCGCGCGGACAGCCGTGCGGCACGCTCAGCAACGGCCGCTGGCAGATTGATCCGCAGGTGGTGAGCTACTGCAACGGCGCCAAGGCCTTCGCCGACATGCTGGCGCGGCCCATCCTGTCCTGTACCTGCAAGGACCTGCTCGCGGGCCGGTCCGGCGTCTGCCAGGCGGAGAACGTGCCGCCGGAGCTGGTGCGGCAGTACTGCGGAGATCAGCAGGGGCCCACGCTGGGGCGCTGCTCCTGCCTGGACGCGCTGCAGACCCGCGCGGACAACCCCACGCGCTGCGGGACCTCGGTCACCCAGTCCCTGCGCCAGTTCTGTGAGTCGCCCACCTCCATGGCCGTGGCCATCGGCGGCGAGGACGGACGCATCTCCCGGAAGGTGAAATGAGCCCGCGCCTCCTTCTCCCTCTGCTCCTGCTCGCTGGCGCCTGTATCCAGCTCCCGGCGCCCGACGTCAGCGGCGTGGCCAGCTTCGATGTCGCCGTCACCGGCGTCTACCTCCCGGGTCCGCCGCGCGTGCCGCTGGGCGTGGTCTCCAGCTGCGTCAAGCAATACCAGGACGGCGGGACGAGCTTGGATCCGGTACCGCTGGCGGTGCGCGGTACGCAAGCCTGTCCGTACCTGCTCCCGCGCGGCGAGGTGGAGCTGGACGTGGTGGGCGCGGCCAAGGACTTCCGCGGCCGGCCCGCGAGCGACGCGGTGGGCCCGGTCGCTTTTCGCGTCACCCCGGGCGGGATTACCGGTGAGTACCGCCAGCGCTGGGCGGCGATGGAAGCGGGGCTGCTGCGCGGCACGGTGCGGGCTTCGCACATCTACGGCGAGGTCCGGGTCTGGGTGGAGGACGCGCCGGTGGAGCTGGAGTATTCGGACGGCGGCGTGGCCGGAGATCTCCGGCAGCTCCCGCTGGAGCCGGCGGTGCGCAGTTACGCCACGGGCCTGTCACCCACCGTCTTCTTCGAAGAGCCCACGCTGGCGAAGGTGCAGATTCCAGACGGCTTCGACAACCGGAGCTCGCCGCTGGTGGGGCAGTTCCTCGTCATCGGCCGCAACCCGGAGAGCGGCAGCATCTCCCGCCAGAGCTGCGCGGTGGACACGGTCAACGACGGGCAGCCCGCGACGCTGGTGGTGACCGGAATGGATCCCGGCGGCTTCTTCGTGACCGACCTCACCGCGTGCCGGCTCACCGAGGAGACGACGGATCCGCTGACCAACACCGTGGTGGTGCGCACCAAGGAGCCCGATGGGCGGCTGCCCGGCACCTTCGGGTCGATGTACATCTACAACTACTCGTACCCGGAGGGCCTGTTCCCGGGGGACCTGCTGTGGACGCTCTCCGGTTCGGTCCAGGAGTTCACCTCCACCACGCAGCTCACCTTCCCCGCCTGGAGCATCCGCGAGCGCGTGCGCCAGCTGCCAGTGGACCAGTGGGACAAGTACCTGAAGCTCGCCAAGCCGTACCCGCTGAACCTCCGCACCTGCGGCCTCGAGGACACGGCGGATCCGTTCCTCACCGACACGCTGTGCGGCCACAACCGCCGCAACCTCAAGATGGAGAGCCTGGAGTCCGCACTGGTGTCGGTGCAGCACGCGCGCTTTCCACAGGTCTTCGAGCAGTGCGACTTCAACGGCGACGGCACCATCCCGTTCTTCTGCGAGAGCAACGAACCGGGCGTGGGCTGGATGTGGCGCGACTGCGCCTTCGAGCAGCCGCGGGTGGACTGCGCGAACCCGAAGACGAACGACGAGCGGGAGATGTGCTGCAACATCCGCTGCACCACCCGGCAGGGCAGCGACGACAAGCGGCTGTGTTCTGAGCGGTCCACCTTCGTGGGCTTCGGCCAGTACGTGATGGAGCTCCCCTCCCCTGGCGCGGGCGCGGAGCCAGGCCGGGACCGGGTGCTGCTCAAGAAGAGCGTCTCCGTCACGCTCACCGCCGGAGCCTCCACGCGCACCCCGGCGGATCTTCCCCTCCTCGCGGAGATGCACCTGTGGTGCAGCGCCGGAGCCCACTACCGCTTCGGCGACTCCACGGTCGTCGCCACCACCGCGGATCCGGTGCTGGCCGCGGGCGCGTCGTTCGACCGCGCGCTCATCGCCGGCGAGGCCCGGCTGGCGCTGCTGCCCACCGGCAGCGTGACGGCCGGGGACGCGTGCGTCATCTCCGCCAACTCGCACACCCGCATCAACGTCATCACCAAGGACGCGGTGCCGGATCTGGATCCCGACTGCAGCGAGACGGATCCAGACGCGGACCGGGCGGAGCAGTGCAAGCGGCTGCGCGCCGCGACCTACGACGTCACCGGCCACCTGCGCCACCTGCAGCCCGGCCGGCCCCGCTGGATGATCATGCCCAGAGATCAAGACGACCTCTGCTGCAGGCCAGGGCCCGGCATGGAGTGCCCCCGGCCGCTGAAACGATGCCCCCTCTAACTTCGCGGAGCAGAATGTGAGACGGCAGAGCGCAGTCCTGGCGTTGGCGACGGTGGCCCTGGCGTGGCCCGCCCTCGCGGGGGACTTCATCGACACCCGGCTGTCGTTCGTGTTCGCGGACGACAACCTGCTGGCCAAGGCGGGCGAAACCACGCCCAACAGCCCCAACGTCCGCTTCGGCGCGGGGAACCAGAACACGCAGTTCTACGACAACTTCAACACCCGCTTCTCCGGGTTCGAAACCCTCTCCAACCTGGTGCTCTACAAGAGCATGCCGGCGTTCTTCGAGGGCCTCACCACCGAGGCCGCGTTCAACGTCCTGGTGCTGGAGCGGCCCACCGGCGGCATCGACCTCCGGGACAACTCCAGCTACATCAGGATCGCCTACCGGCCCGCGTCCTGGGGCGAGAACGAGAACCTCTCCCTCACCGGGTTCCCCGTCTCCGCGGACCGCTTCCGGCTGGGCTACGCGTACCGGATCACCTGGGGCGGCACCGGCATCTTCACCAACCGCGCCTTCAACGACGGCGTCCCGGGCGTGAAGCTCCAGCTCACCCGCGACAACTGGTACCTCTTCGTCGGCGGGAAGACCGCGCTCATCCTCAACGACCTCCCCTTCAACAAGGAGAAGGAGACCCAGTACGGCCTGCTGGCGGGCGCGGGCGTGGACCTGCTGAACAACACGCTGCGCATTGAAGCCAACGGCGGCTACTTCCAGAAGGGGTTGGCCCCCGGCCTGGCCAGCCAGAGCATCGAAGCGCCGGTGAACGCCACGGGCGCGTCCGTCCAGGTCGTCTACCACCGCGGCGAGCCCGTCGGGACCAGCGTGGACCTGCGCCTGTACAAGAACGATCCCGACGTCTACCAGCGCTTCTTCCGGCCGGAGAACTACCCGGGCGGCGTCTCCTTCTCGGTCTCCGTCGAGGGCTCCACGCTGGTCCAGTCGCTGGAAGACCCGGACGTCTTCGCCAAGACCGTCCCGCAGGTGGCGAACGCGGCCGCGCTGCAGGCGCGCATCAAGGTCAACTTCATGCGGTTCCACGTCCTCGCGCTCTACCGGACGCTCTCCTTCATCCAGTTCGACGTGCCGGGCTTCCCGCCCTACAAGGACTTCCCGGACGGCACCGTGCTGCAGCCGGAGATGTTCGCGGCCGTCGGGTTTGACTACCACTTCCCGCGCGCGCACTTCACACCCGGCATCATCGTGGGCGTGCAGCAGCCCGCCGCGTTCCGGAGCCCGGACACCGTACTGGGCGGGAACGCCCCAGCCCCCGGCTTCGTCGGCGCGCGGACCGTCGTCGTGCGTGAGGCGAACCTGGTCTCCATCCTGCCCTCGGACGGCTGCGGCCCGGGCACCGGCAGGCCCTGCGAGCCCATCTTCTCCGCGAAGACCACGTTCCGCTGGGACCTCTCGGAGATGATCGCGGCGATCGGCGAGGTCTACTACACGCGCGACACCAACAAGGCGACGTTCATCGACGACGTCACCGGCGTCACGCAGCAGACCTTCGAGAAGCCGCACGCGCTGGGCTTCAACGCCATTCTGCAGGCGCGCTTCTAACGGCTCCTACCGGTCGGAGGTCATCCGGAGCACCTCGTCGAAGGACGTGGCGCCCTCGGCCAGGCGGCGCGCCGCGGCTTCGCGGAGCACGCGCATGCCCTGGGCGCGCGCGGCGATGAGGAGGTCCTGCGCAGGCGCGGACTGGCTCACCAGCTCCCGGATGGGCGGGCTGATGTCGAAGATCTCGAAGACGCCGGTGCGGCCAAAGAAGCCGGTGCCGCGGCACGCCACGCAACCGCTGCCTTTGCGCAGCTGAATGCCCTCCGGCAGCAGCGGCAGCGGCACACCCAACGCCTGGTGCTGCTCGGGGGTCAGCGTGTCCTCCACCGCGCAGCGGGTGCAGACCCGGCGGAGCAGCCGCTGCGCCATCACGCCGAGCAGCGAGGAGCCCAGGAGGAACGGCGGCACCCCGAGGTCCTTCATGCGCGCGACGGAGCCGACGGCGTCATTCGTGTGGAGCGTGGAGAGGACGAGGTGGCCGGTGAGCGCGGCCTGGATGGCGTTCTCCGCGGTCTCGCCGTCGCGGATTTCGCCCACCATGATGATGTCCGGGTCCTGCCGCAGGATGTGGCGGAGCGCGCCGGCGAAGTCGAGCCCCACTTTGGGTTGCACCTGAACCTGGTTGAAGGCCTCCCACACCATTTCGATGGGGTCTTCAATGGTCGTCACGTTCACGTCGGGGCCGGCCAGCGCCTTGAGCGCCGAGTAGAGCGTGGTCGTCTTGCCGCTGCCGGTGGGGCCGGTGACGAGGATGAGCCCGTGCGGGCGGGCAATCCACGACTCGAAGGTGGCCTTCTCCGCCGGGTCAAAGCCCAGCTCGGAGATGTCCTGCACCAGCGTCTGCGGGTCGAAGATGCGGATGACCGTCTTCTCTCCGAACGCGGTGGGCAGCGTGGAGACGCGCAGCTCCACCTCGCGGCCGTCGCGCTCGGTCTTGATGCGCCCGTCCTGCGGCCGGCGCTTCTCGGAGATGTCCATGCGGGAGATCATCTTCACGCGCGACACGATGGGCGCGTGGACCGCGGAGGGCAGCGTGTAGACGGAGTGCAGGACACCGTCGATGCGCATCCGCACCACCGTCGTGTCGCGCCGCGGCTCGACGTGGATGTCGCTGGCGCGGTTGTCGAAGGCGTAGCGCAGCAGGTAGTCCACCGCCTGCACCACGGGCTTGTCGGACGCTTCCAGCTCCTGCTTGCCGGAGAGCGACACCAACTGCTCGAAGTTGGCGACCTGAGACGCGGTGCCGAAGTCGTCCGCCGCCTTCGCGATGGTGCGCTTGAAGCCATAGATGTCTGCGATGGACTTGAGAATGTCTGCCTTGGCGGAGAGGACCGGCTCGATGGCCATCCCCGCCAGGCGCCGCAAGTTGTCGAACAGCTCGCGGTCGAACGGGTTGGCCACCGCGACGATGAGCTGCCCGTCCGCGCCGCGCTCCAGCGGCAGGAGCACGTGCTTCTCGGCGAACGGCTTGGAGACCGTCCGGGTGGCCAACGCCATGTCGAGCTTGAGCGGGTCAATCTTCCGGTAGCCCACCCCCGCCAGGGCCGCGGCGGCCTCGGTGACCCGGTCCTGATCCAGCACGCCCTGCCCGCCCTCCAGCGGGAGCTGGAAGGCGGCGACAATCTCCACCGGCGACACGTGGTAGCGCCCGTCCTTCGAACCCGAGGACTTCATCACCCGGGCGCGCGCGGCCACCTCCTTCGCCAGCACCTCCTTGCCCTGCTCAATCGTCAGCAGGCCACCCTGCACCAGCGCCTGAACCACGAACGCCGTGGTGAACTCGGAGCTGGCACGCACCGGCGGGACGGGGGAGAGGGCCATGGGCAGCGACTTTAGCCCACCGACGCCCTCGCCCCTTCCACCCCCAGCGCCTCCAGCACCAGGTGTGCGACCTTCTCCGATGACTGCGGATTCTGGCCCGTCACCAGCTGGCCGTCCCGGATGGCGTGCGGCTGCCACATCCCACCCACCTCGAACCGGCCGCCCAGCTCGCTCAGCTTCGACTGCAGGAGGAAGGGCACCACCGCCGACAGCTTGACCGCCGCCTCCTCCTCGTTGGTGAACGCGGTCAGGCGCTTGCCCTCCACGAGGGGCCGGCCGTCGCGGCGCCGGGCGGCCACCAGGCCCGCCGGGCCGTGGCAGACCGCGGAGACCACCGCCCCGCCGTCGAACGCCGCCCCCAGCACCCGGGCCAGCGGCTGGCTCGCCGGGAGGTCCCACATGGTCCCATGCCCACCCGCGATGAAGATGCCGTCCCACGCCGTGCCCTCCGCGCGGGAGAGCGGGAGGGTGTTGCGCACCTTCTCCAGGGCCACCGGGTCCGCCTGGAAGCGCCGGACCGACGCGGCCTCGCCCGCGCTCTTCGGGTCGAAGGGCGCCGCGCCGCCCTCCGGCGAGGCGATGGTCACGTCCACCCCCGCATCCACAAACGCGTAGTACGGCGTGGCCAGCTCCTCCAGCCAGAAGCCCGTCTTCGCGCCCGTCTCTCCCAGCCTGTCATGCGAGGTCACCACCAACAGCATTCGCTTCGTCATGTGTGTGCTCCTTCAACGTGAGGGCCGCTCTTGTAATGCGCGGCGAGCCATTCCAGCGATGCTATGAATAGGGAGCACCCATTCGTTTCCCAATGGCTGACCTTCTCTACCTGCGCACGTTCCTGGCCATCCACCGCACCGGGTCGCTCACCGCCGCGGGGAAGGCGCTGCACCTGTCCCAGCCGGCGGTGTCGCATCACCTCAAGGCCCTGGAGGTGGATGTCGGCCGGCCGCTCTTCCTCCGGCTGGCGCGAGGGGTCGCCCCCACGCCCGCCGCGCAGGACCTCGCGCGGGCCATCGCCTTCCACCTCGACGCGCTGGAGGCGGTGTCGCACTCGCTCTCGCCGAGGTCCGTCAAGCTGGAAGGGACGGTGCTCCTGGGCGGCCCGGCGGATTTCCTGTCCGTGCGGGCGCTGCCGGCGCTCGCCCCGCTGGCGGCGAGGGGCATCCGCCTGCGCTGCCGGACCGGGCTCACCGCGCGGCTGGTCCACGCCCTCGCGGAAGCGGAGCTGGACCTCGTCATCGCCACCGAACGCCACGCGCAGCCCGGCGTCACGTTCGAACCCTTCACCACCGAGGACTTCGTCCTGGTGGGGGCTCCAGGAGGCCCGCGGATCCCCGTGTCTCGACTTCACGAGTCGCCGTTCGTCGCCTTCGCGGATGAGCTCCCCATCGTCCGCCGCTACTTCCGCGCAGCCCTCGGCCGCAGGCTGAGCGGCGCTGCGAGCGTGGTGATTGATGACCTGCGCGGGGTCCGGGAGGCCGTGAAGGCCGGCGCGGGGATCAGCGTCCTCCCCCGCTACCTCGTCGAGCGGGAGCTGGCCGCGGGGGAGCTGGTCGAATTGCACCGCCCCAAGGTCCCCGTCACCAACGCGCTGTACCTCGCCACCCGGTCCGGCGCCGCCCACCACCCCCGCGTGGCGCTGGTGCGGGATGCCCTGTACGCGGCGCGGTGAGGCTGCTGGTGGAGGGCGAACCTCCCCCGCTCGCCTCGAGGGGAAACCGGCCTTGGCCGGCCATTTCGTCGGAGGAACAGCTCTTCTCAGTCGGGCTTCTCCCCGCTCGCCTCGAGGAGGAGACCGGCCTTGGCCGGCCATTTCGTTCGGAGGAACAGCTGTTCTCAGTCAGGCGCCTCCCCCGCTCGCCTCGAGGGGTCACCGGCCCTGGCCGGCCCGTTTCGTCGGAGAAACAGCTGTTCTCAGTCAGGCGCCTCCCCCGCTCGCCTCGAGCGTTGCGCCGCCAGGCGCATAGTCGAGAGGTGGCGCAAACCCACGCACGACACTTTGCCGGGTTGCTTCGAGCAGACCGAAGCGGGGCCATGAGCCAAGCTCCGGAAGCACTGCCGACGTCTCGACTATGCGCCTGACGGCGCAACGCTCGACTCACGATTGGCACAACTTTGGGCCTTGGGTGGCGAGCGACGGGCCATCACCCGCTCGACTCAAGCGTTGCGCTTTCGAGCGCGTCAAGTGCCGGGCCGGAGTGTTCGGGCTGCGGGCTGCGGGAAACGGGGTCTCGGGGAGGGGTAGGGAGCACGCGTTCGCGTTCGCGTTCGCGTTCGTTCACGGGTACGGGAGCGGGTTCGGGCGCGGGCAGTCGGTTACCGGCTGAAGCGCAACGAGGGGCAACCCCGTCAGGTCGGCGACTGGACGAGCCGGGCGCGGTGTACCGAACCCGAACCCCTGCCCGGGCCCGTACCCGTGAACGAAGGCGAACGCGAACGCGAACGCGTGCTCCCTACCCCTCCCCGAGACACCGTTCCCCGAAGCCCCGAGACACCATTCCCCGAAGCCCGAAGCCCGAAGCCCGGACAGCGAAGCGGTGCTTGCGCCAAACGACGGCGAAGATTTGTGACCAATCGTGAGACGCTCGACTCGAACGGGGGGGGCAACCGCTCTCAAGCTGAGCGGACGCTTCGGCCTTGCCGCCGTCCGCAAGCAGTGCAGGCGCGCAACAAGACAACGGCGGCGAGCCAGAGCGCCACCGCCTGTGTGGTCGGGCCCTGCTCGCAGCCGCAGCCGCGCGGCGTGGAGGAGCCCGTTCCACCATCCGACAGTCCGGCGTCCTGGGCGAACGGGTTGATGCACTCTCCTTCCTGGCAGCGGTCGCCGACGGCGCAGTCGAAGTCGCCGGTGCAGCGGGGGAGGCAGACCCGCGCCTGCCCGAGGTCCTCGCACCGCAGGCCCGCGGGACACGCCGCCACCGCGCAGTCGCGCAGGCAGTAGGGCTCGCCGGAGACGCCCGCCACGCGGCAGGCGAAGCCCAAGGGGCAGCCGGCGCAGACGTGGCCGCAGAGTGAGGCGCAGACGCCGGTGGCAGAGCTCCCGAAGAAGAGGCAGCTCTGGCCGGTGCCGCACTGGCCATCCGCGGTGCAAACATCGCCCAGCAGGGCGGTTGCGTTCTGGCGCGCGAGGCAGACGCCGTCGCACGTCCTGCAGGTGGCTCCCTGAGGCCCGGCCGCCGCGCAGTCTGCGTCCGTCGCGCAGGCGGGGACGCAGACCGCCGGGGCTTGCGCCAACGGCGTGGCGCAGGCGTAGCCGGGGCGGCAGTCACCCGTCCCGGGACGGCAGGTCTTGAGGCACCGCGCCGCGCCGGCGACCTGGACGCACGCGGACTCGGCCGGGCACTCCTGCGCGCCGCCGCTGCAGGCCTGGGTGCAGTAGCCGGCGAGCCATGCCGGGGCGCCTGAGGGGAGCGGAGACGGCGCGTTCTCACGCAGACAGATGCCCGCCGCCGCGCCGCACGCGCCGGCGTCCTCGCAGGGCTTCCCCACCTGGGTGACCGAGCTCTCATCCGCCGGCAGGCACGCGTGGGTCGCGCCGGCCACGAGCGCCGCTTGAACGCAGGCGAAGGGCGCCGGGCATCCGGCCGGGCCCGGCGTGCAGCCGCGCGTGCAGAGCGCCGCGCCCTGCCCGCCATCCGGCATCGGCGGGCGCACGCAGGTGAGACTGTTGGCGCAGGCGCCGGACGCGTCACAGGGAGAGCCCACTGCACCCGCCTGGGGGTAGAGCGCGCAAAGGTCCTGCATGTCGTGAGCGGTCAGCGCGCGCCGTTGCGCTCCCAGCGGCGTAACCGCGTGCATCACGTCCGCGGGGTCCGCGCTGTGGCCCAGGCCCTGGCAGTGCCCCGCCTCGTGCAGCAGGTGCGTCTGGAGGTCCACCGCGCCCTGCGGGGTGACGCTGGCGGTGGACCAGGTGCGATCAACGGCGTTGAGGAACACGTCGCATTGATACAGGCGGCCGGAATACGCGAGCGGCACGGCGGCCGCGGTGGCCGCGCCGCCCGACAGCGCGAGCGCATATGCCGGATCCTCGCGCCGGGTCACCCAGATGGCCGTCACGCTCACCGCGTCCTGCGTGTCCGGCGCCGTGGCTATCCGGCCCTCGTAGCGGAAGGTGGTGGACGCGCACGCCACGTCTTGCCAGCTCGCGTGCGCGGACGTCGCGGCGGCCTCCGCGGCTGACAGGGGGACTCCCTGCACCGAGGGCTCACGCCCGTCCAACCAGTACGGAAACGGAGCCTCCTCGCTGCAGACCATCCGAAAGCCGAGCGCGCTGTCGGAGTGAGCCCACGCGGGCGCTGACATCGCGAGCGTCGCCAGGAGCGCGGCCGCCGCTCGCTGCACGCGTGTGCTCACTGACGCGAGCAATCGCGTTGCCAGTGCGTCCACCGACCCGAGCGCGGCCGCGCCTCGCTGCGCGCTCACGGCGACCTCGGTGGCTGCACGCGCGAACCGGCCTTTGCGTCAGTCGGGCCCGCACCCGGGACAAGCACCGCCGCAGGCTGCTGCGAGGAGCGCCGGTGCGCTCGCAGCCGGCGCGCCGCGACCTCCCGGAGCCCCGTCAGCCAGTCGGTGAGCGCAGGTCCGTAGGCGCCCTCCAGCGGGACAGGCACCTCCACGCGCTCGCCCTCAACCCTGAGGACGCCCTGTGCCGGAGCTGCCAGCGAACATGCGGGCGCGAGTGAGGGAAGGCAGCGCAGGAAGAGGAGCGACCGTTCTCCCACCCTGAACGTGGGCTCGCCTGCGACGAAGAGCTGCCATCCCGGCTCGCGCCTGCCGAGGAGCTGGAGCTCCACGGTGGCGCCCGGTGCGCCCTTCAAGCGCTCCTCGATCTCGAAGGTCACCGCCGTCCGAGGCGGAACGCTGTCGACGGGCCTCATCTCGATGACGCGGCCGAGAACGACGCGGTCGGAGAGGTCGACCAGCTCAGCCACGCTCCGCGCACCGGGCGACGAGCTGCCGCGCGCCACCGGGGAGAACGCGAGGAGGAGGAGAACGAGCCGCCAGGTGGACACGGATGCAATCCTACCCGCGAGTCGAGCTGGGCGCGGACCAGAGCCCACTCGGGGCCGTCGGGATGACTCAGGTGCGCGGCGGCGGATGCGAATACCTGACTCACGAACGAACGCAGCACATCCCTTGGGGAGACGGGGGACGGCGTGGCGTGCGCACTGCCTCATCGGGGCTGGCCCGATTTCGCACCGCGGTGGAGGCGGCGGCCCCCGCGCGCTTCAGCCAGATGCAACCGTTCGTCGACCAACTGACTTGAAACCGCGGAAAAACCGCCTCTGCAGGCGAGTTGCTCGACGAACGGTTGCATCTGAGCCGCACAACCGTGCGCTGCGGACAGCCCGGCTCCGACTCCACCGCGGTCCGAGTCCGGGCCAGCTCCGACGAGGCAGTGCCCACGCCACGCCGACCCCCGTCTCCCCAAGAGCCCCTGCACGGCGGCCCGTCCAAACCCGAGCATGCGCAGCGAAGCTCAGCCCTCCGTCGACCCGGCGTTCTCATGCCCGCCGCAGGAACGGCCACATCAAGCCCGCGTCGCGCCCCTCACGCCGAGGCTGCGCTGAGCGCGGCCACCGTCGCCTCGACCCAGGCGGCGCTGGTCGGTCGCTCCGCCACTCCCGCGACCTTCACGCCGAGCGCAGTGAGCGCGCTCGCGGTGGTAGGCCCAATCGATACGACCTTCGCGCTCGCGAGCAGCGCCCTGCCCTCCTCGCCCAGCTGCTCGAGGAACGCCTCGCCGGTGCGCGGTGAACCGAAGAGCACCACGGCAGGCGGGAGGGTGAGCAGCTCATGCCTCGCGGCGGAGTCCAGCGCGCGCCCGCCGCTCTTGTACGCCGCCACCCGCGTCACCTTCACGCCCTGGTCCGTCAGCGCGTCCTCCAGCTCTCTGCGTCCGTCCTGGGCCGCGGGGAGGAGTACCTCATCGGTTGGACTCAACCCCTCCCGCACGTGCTCGTAGAGCCCGGCGCCGGTGCTGTTCGCCGCCTCGACGGCCGGCTCCCAGCCCACCGCTCTGGCCGCGGCGGCGGTGCCCGGCCCCACCACGCCCACCTTGACCTTCTCCATCCGCGACAGCGTCCCCGCTTCGCGGACTGCCTCGTGAAACGCCTCCACCGCAGACGCGCTGGCCAGCAGCACCCACCGGTAGCGCTGAACCTGTTCGGCGGCGGAGCGCAGGGGGCGCGGGTCATCCGGCGCGGAGAGCTCCAGGAAAGGGACGTGCATCACCTCGGCGCCCTCGTCCTCCAGGAGGAAGGAGAGCTCCACCGCGCGTTCGCGCGGCCTCGTCACCAGCACCCGCACGCCCTCGAGCCGACCGGACATGCGCGCCCCTCTATCAGCTTTCGCAGGCGACCAGAACCGTCCGTCAGCCTGCGCGGCCGGCGAAGGCGGAGAGAATCTCCCTCGCGCCGTTGGCCAGCAGCTGCTGCGCGAGCCGCTCACCCAGCGCAGCGCCCTCCGACGCCGCGCCCGAAAGCTCGCCGCGAATAACCCGCGTCCCATCCGGGCGTCCTACCAGCCCGCGCAGCCGGAGCCGGTCGCCCTCCAGCGTGGCGTAGCCCGCGAGCGGCACCGTGCAGCCCCCTTCCAGCTGGGCGAGGAACGCGCGCTCGGCCGCGACGGCGAGGCGGGTCTTCGCATCATCCAGCCGCCGCATCAGTCCCAGCAGCGCCTCATCGTCGCTGCGGCACTGGATGGCGAGCACGCCCTGCCCCACCGCCGGGAGCGACACCTCCGGCTCCACGACCTGCGTGATGCGTCCCTCCAGCCCCAGCCGCTTCAAGCCTGCCGCCGCGAGCACCGTCCCCGCCAGCCCCTGCTCCTCCGTCTTGCGCAGCCGCGTCTGGACGTTCCCCCGCAGCGGGACGACCTGGAGGTCGCTCCGCCGCTCCAACAGCTGACACGTCCGCCGCAGCGAAGAGGTGCCCACCTTCGCGCCCACAGGCAGCGCGTCGAGCCGCAGCCCGGAGGGGCTCACCCACGCATCGCGCGGGTCCTCCCGCTCCGGCACCGCCGCCAGGCACAGGCCCTTGGGCATCTGCGACGTCATGTCCTTGAGGCTGTGCACCGCGACATCCGCCTGTCCCGCGGTGAGCGCCTCCTCAATCTCCTTCACGAAGAGGCCCTTCCCTCCCACCTGCGCCAGCGGGGCCTGGAGAAACCGGTCGCCCTCGGTGCTCAGCTCCAGCAGCGACACCTCGAGCCCCGGCTCCAACCCGCGCAGCAACCCCGCCACGTGGTGTGCCTGCCAGAGCGCCAGCGGGCTCTTCCGGGTGGCAATCCGCAGCGGCCTCATCCCTTCACGCTCCTCACCGGCGAAACCACGCTCTGCGCTTTCTCCTCGTCATCCTGACTGGCGCGGGCATGGCCGCCCTCCGCGAGCCCGAAGAGCTCCGCCGCCGCGCCCGCCAGCCGCTCCTCTGCCCCCAGCTCACGCAGGCGTGCGGTGGGCTGATGCAGGAGCTTGTTGACGATTGCGGTCCCCATGGCCTCAATGCTGCGCCGCTGCCGTTCGGTGAGCGCGTCCCCGCACTGCGCGAGCGTGCGCTCCACCTCCGCCCGGGCGATCTGATCCGCGCGCGCCCGAAGCTGCGCCAGCACCGGCACGCCCTCGCGCACGCTCTTGTGGCGCACGAACCGGGCGATCTCCTCCGCGATGATCACCTCTGCCCGCGCCGCCTCCGTCGCGCGCGCGGCCTCGTTCTCGTGCACCACGCGCTGGATGTCGTCCACGTCGTACGCGTACACCCCGTCCAGCTTCCCCACCGCGGGGTCGATGTCGCGCGGCACCGCGAGGTCCACCATGAACAGCGGACGGAACTTGCGGGCCTTGAGGACGGGGGCCACGCGTTCCGGGGTGAACAGCGGCGTCGGGGACGCGGTGGAGCAGATGACCACGTCCGCCGGGACCAGCAGCGGGATGAGATCTTCGAACGGCCGCGCCTTGCCCCCCACCGCCTCCGCCAGCGCCTGCGCGCGGGTGAAGGTCCGGTTGGTGACCCACAGCTCCGTGGCGCCCGCAGTCCGCAGGTGCCGGCCGGCCAGCTCTGCCATCTCGCCCGCGCCCACCAGCAACACGGTGCGGCCGGAGAGCGAACCGAACATTTTCTGCGCCAGGTTCACCGCGGCAGAGGCCATGGAGATGGCCGCGCGGCCTATCCCCGTCTCCGTCCGCACCCGCTTGGCGCTGGCGAACGCCGCCTGACACGCGCGCGAGAGCTCACCGCGCGCCATCCCGTTGCCGCGCGCCAGCTCATACGCGTCCTTCACCTGGCCGAGGATCTGCGGTTCGCCCAGCACCATGGAGTCCAGGCTGGAGCAGACCCGGAACAGATGAACCAGCGCGCCGTCGCCCTCGTGCTCATACAGGTGCGGGAGGGACTCCGAGCCGGCGAACGTGGTGATGACGTGCTTCACGCGGTCGCGCAGGTCTGCCGGCGAGTCGCAGCCCACGTAGTACTCCACCCGGTTGCAGGTGGAGACGACCATCGCCTCCGCGCCGCTCTCGTGAAGCGCCCGCAGCGTCTCCAGCTGCGCGTCCTCCGAGAGGGCCAGGCGCTCGCGTACGGTCAACGGGGCGCTCTTGTGCGAGAGCCCGATGCACAAGAGCTTCATGAGCCGTGGAACAAGACCAGCGTGCGCGTGGGACTGGTGTACGAGAAGAACGAGATGAGCAGCAGCCCGAACCCGGCCATCGTCAGGACTGCCGCGCGCTTGCCCTGCCACCCCGCGAAGAACCGGAAGTTGAGCAGGGTGCCGAACAGCGCCCACGCCACCAGCGTGGCCACTTCCCGGGAGCCCCACCGCCAGAACAGCCCGCCCCCGGTGCTGGCGAAAAAGATGCCCGTGACGAGGGTCACCGACAGCGCGATGAAGCCCCAGATGACCAGGCGCCGGTTGAGCTCATCCAGGAAGTGCAGCGGGGGCAGGCGCGAAAACAGCACGCCAAACTTCTTCCCCTTCATCTGCCGCTCCATCAGCAGGTACATCACCGCGACCGCCGCGGCGACCGCGAAGGCGGCGATGCCCAGCAGCGCGATGGTGATGTGCACCGGCAGCAGCGGCTGGCGCAGCGTGGGCGGCAGCGGCTCATGCGGGCTGTGGATGAACAAGCCCGCCGTCACCACGGAGACGGCCATCGGCGTGAGGAACGCGCCGATGACAGGCATCTTGTACTTCCAATCCAGCACCAGAAAGATGGCCAGCAGCAGGAACGCGACGACGGAGAACCCCTGGGCAATGCCCACCGGCCGCCCCTGCTCCGCCCACCAGGACCCGATGGCCGCCGCGTGCAGCACCAGCCCCACCGCCACCAGTGCCCGCCCGGTGAGCGAGAAGCCCTTCAGCTGCCGGACGAGGTAGGCCAGGTACGCCACCGCCGCGGCGCCGTAGAGGTGGCAGACGATCGACAGCAGCGTTCGCGTCATGGCAGTGGAGGAGGCCTTCGAGGCCCCGGTCAGGAGCCGATCTTGTCCAGCAGGTAGGCGGCCAGCAGGTCCGTCTCCTGCGCGGGCTTGCCCTTCTCCCCGGCGACCTCGGTAAGGTACCCCGGGATGACCTCGTAGGCGTTCTCGCCCAGCAACACCGAGTCGGCCAGCTGTTCTCCCCCGAGGCTGCGCAGCTGCTCCTCGGTCTTCACCTTGGCCAACAGATGTTTGTCATCCACCCCAGACACCAACTTGAGAAACAACACGGCAGGGGTGGCCGGGTAGCTCGCCTGCTCGGAGGGCACCACCAGACGACCCTCTTTCAGGTCGGCGCGGTCGTCGGCAAGCCACTCTTCAAACAGCGGCTGGGGCAGGAACAGTCGGGGCACGGGGCATACTGTAACACCTTCAAGCTCAACGCGAATCCGGTGAGTGAAACGCGCCCGGGGGGGCTGCATCTGAGTGGCTCATCTGGCGTCCGTCGACACCGGCGGCCTCCCGACCCTTGCGACCGGGGCGCGGCGCATACTATTGGGCGATCGGCGCAGAGAGCCCGAAAAGCTATCAGGAGACAATCACATGGCGGGAGACGTGGTTCACATCGGAGACAGCGAGTTCCAGCGAGAGGTTGAAGAAGCCCAGACGCCTGTGCTCGTGGACTTCTGGGCGACGTGGTGCGCCCCCTGCCGCGCCATCGCGCCTGCGCTGGAGGAGCTGGCGGCTCAATACAAGGGCAAGATCAAGATCGCGAAGGTCAACGTGGATGACAACCAGGATGTCCCCCAGAAGTACGGCATCCGCTCCCTCCCCACGCTGCTGTTGTTCAAGGGAGGCCGCGTGGTTGAACAGATTGTCGGCGCTGTCCCGAAGGCGAAGCTGGAAGAGGCCGTCAAGAAGGTCGTTGTCTAAGGCGCCTTTACAGGCGTCAGTCGCATTGAAACATTTTTCAAACATCAGTTGACACATCCAGCACGAGCAGCGAAATAGGCGCCGCCGCTTAAGGTTTGACGGCGGCCTATTTCGTCTGGAGATGCCTCAAATGGCTCGTCCCCGTAAAATCAGCTCAGCGCTTTCCCTCCCCGCTCCTCAAAACCTGGTCCTCTGGGCGGAGTCCCTGGGTGAAGCGCTGGGTCGTGGCGTTTCACGCGGTATCAACTCCGGGTTGCAGACGTCTCAGCTCGGCGTGCTCGCGGGCCTCGCGCCCCGCCGCCGCGGCCGCCCGCCGAAGGCCGTCACGGGCGTGGTCTCCCCGGAGCGCCGCTGCAAGGTCGAGGGCTGCACCCGCGAGGCTCGCTCCAAGGGTCTCTGCTCCGCGCACTACCAGGCTGAGCGGCGTAAGCAGCTGTCCAAGAAGTCCTGAGTCACGCTGCAACAGGGCGACAGGCACCTTTTCCCTACGCTGGAAAAGGTGTCAGCGCCTCACAGCACCTTACTTCTCCGCCCAGGTGTCGTTGGGCGACGTCACCTTCTGCAGCTCCCACGCAGCGAGCGCGTCAATCACGCGGTCGATCTCGTTGCTGAGGGACTTGGCGCGCTTCGACGAGAGGTAGCCCTCCGCGAACTCGCGCAGCTGCTGACCCAGGAACAGCTTCGCCAGGGTGACCTCGCTCTGGGCGAAGAACTCCACGAAGCGGATGCCGAACCCGGTGCGGCCGTCGCTGCCCCGGTCGCTGCGCTCTTCTCGCACAATCTGCGCGCGGGCCTGCACGGGGTCTTCGTCCTCGTCGAGCTCGAAGCTCACCCTCATCTCCGTGTTCATGGGGAGGAAGAAGGAGCTCTCGAGGAACGCGCCGCTCACGGAGAGGTTGCTGGAGAGGAAGGTGGCCTCGAAGGTCCGGTCCTCCCCTTCGCCAATCCACGCGTTGAAGCGGACGGCGAGCCGCGCGCGAGGGAACTGTCGGTGCTCTTCGCCCCGAAAGCTGGCGTCGAGTGGGGGCGGCGTCTTCAGCGCCTTGGGCCCGCCTCCCTTCACCTCCGGTGTCGGAAGAGGCCTCTGACGGCTCACGACGACCTTCTTGACCATCGCGCGTCCCTCTCCCGCGGCGAAGAAACCGGTACCGAAACGCGGACGATTCATACACCATGTCACGCGCGCAGGGTGGAGCGGAGATCGGATGCTCGGGACGTTCCTGAAGCCGGAGTGTGAAGAGCTCATCCGGAACAAGGACTGGGCCGGCCTCCGTGTGGCGTTCTCCGAGATGGATCCGGCGGACGTGGCGGAGATCCTCCGCGATCTACCCACCGACGACAGCGGCATCCTGTTCCGCTTCCTCCCCAGAGATCAGGCCGCAGCCGCCTTCGAATACCTCCCGCTGGATCAACAGACGGAGATTGTCTCCACGCTGGGGACCGACCAGCTGATCAACGTCCTCAACGAGATGGCGCCGGACGACCGGACCCGTCTGTTCGAGGAGCTACCGGCGGAGGTGACCAAGCGCGCCCTCACCCAGCTGCGCCCGGAGGAGCTCAAGGCCGCGCGGCAGCTGCTGGGCTATCCGGAGCGCAGCGCCGGCCGCTACATGACGCCGGAGTACATGGCCCTCCGCCCGTCGATGACGGCCGCGGAGGCGCTCGCCTACATCCGCGCCAACGGGAAAGACCGCGAAACGCTCAACATCATCTACGTCACCGACGAAAAGGGGCTGCTCCTCAATGACCTCCGCCTGGCCACGCTCGTCGTAGCGCCGTCGGAGACACGGGTGGAAGAGCTCCATGACCGGCAGCTGGTGAGCATCCCCGCCACGGCGGACCGCGCGGAGATTGTCAGCACGTTCGAAAAGTACGACCGCGTGGCGCTCCCCGTCACCGACACGCGCGGCATCCTGATGGGGATCATCACGGTGGACGACGTGCTGGACGTCGCCGAAGAGGAGGCCACCGAGGACATCCAGAAGATGGGCGGCATGGAGGCCCTCGAAGCGCCCTACCTTGAAATCGGGATGTTCAAGATGTTCCGCAAGCGCGGAGCGTGGCTGGCCATCCTGTTTGTCGGCGAGATGTTCACCGCCACGGCGATGTCCTTCTTCGAGCACGAAATCCAGAAGGCCGTCGTCCTCAGCATCTTCATCCCGCTCATCATCAGCTCCGGCGGCAACTCCGGGTCTCAGGCCACCTCCCTCATCATCCGGTCGCTCGCGCTGCGCGAGCTGGAGCTGAAGGACTGGTGGCGCGTGTTCCTGCGAGAGCTGCGCTCCGGCCTGCTTTTGGGCGTGCTGCTGGGCATCATCGGCTTCACGCGGATCTCCCTCTGGCCGTGGCGGGAGAGCGCGTACGGCCCGCACTACCGAATCATCGCCGTTACCGTCGCCTTCGCGCTGGTGGGCGTGGTGCTGTTCGGTTCGCTCATCGGCTCCATGCTGCCGTTCCTGCTCCGGCGCCTGAGGCTGGACCCGGCGACGGCGTCGGCCCCGGCCGTCGCCACGCTGGTGGACGTGACAGGCCTCATCATCTACTTCAGCGCGGCCAGCCTCTTCCTGCGCGGCATCCTGCTCTAGAAGATGTGCCGCCGCAGGCTGACGTTGACCAGCAGCCCCAGGCTCATCATCACGGACAGGATGGAGGAGCCGCCGTAGCTCATCAGCGGCAGGGTGATGCCGGTGACGGGGAGCAGGCCGGTCACCATCCCGATGTTTTCGAACACCTGCCAGAAGATCATCGCCGCCACGCCCACGGCGACGAAGGTGCCGAAGCGGTCGCGGGAGTTGAAAGCCACGCCCAGCGAGAAGAGCAGGATGCCGCCGTAGAGGATGAGCAGCAGCACGCAGCTGATGAAGCCGTGCTCCTCCGCCCAGACGGAGAAGATGAAGTCGGTGTGCTGCTCCGGGAGGAAGGAGAGGCCGGTCTGCGTGCCCTCGCGCCAGCCCACCCCGGTGAGCCCGCCGGAGCCCACGGCGATCTTCGACTGCGCCGAGTGGTAGTTCTTCCCGCGCAGGTCTGACTCCGGATCCAACCAACTGGCGATGCGGTCCCGCTGGTGGGGCTTGAGCCGGTGGCTGATGATCGTGGTCCCAACCCGCCCGTCTGCGCGGTTGGTGGCCGAGCTGCGCACGAAGTCGTTCCAGATGATGCCGCTGGCCAGCAAGAGGCCCAGCGCCATGCCCCCCACCACCCACTTGTTGACGTGGCCGAAGAGGATGATGGTGACGCCGGAGAGCCCGAGCATCATCGCGGTGCCGAGGTCTGGCTGCACCAGCACCAGCACTGTCGGCACGGCCATGATCAACGCCGGCCGCCAGAGCCGCCAGCCGTAGGCGGGCTGATTGGGCCGGTAGTCGTCGTGGTAGAAGCGCGCGAGCATCAGGATCATCCCGATCTTCACGAACTCCGCCGGCTGGATGCGCACCGGGCCGATGGCGAACCAGCTCTCCGCGCCCTTCGCCTTGTGGCCGATGAAGCGCAGCGCGATGAGCGCGAGCAGGTTCAGCAGGTAGATGGGGATGGCCATCCGCTGAATGAACCGGTAGTCGAGCAGCGCTATCCCCACCACGCTCAACAGCCCGATGCAGAAGAACACGCCCTGGATGCCCCACGTGGGCAGGTTCACCGCGCGGGAGGCGGCCACGGTGAGCGCCGCGCCGCCGTCGGGCGCGCTGCGGGCCGCGGAGGCCAGGTTCCAGACGCCCAGCGCCGCCACCAGCATGGCGAAGAGCAAGAGCCCCCAGGGCACGTGGGACACCAACCGCTTCTCGAAGCGCAGCTGCATCATCAGCGGACCCCCGTGCCGCCCGTGGGCGTGCGGTCCTTCGGCTCCGGTGCCGGCGCGACCTCCGGATCTGCCACCACTGCGTCTTCGGTCTCCTCCGCGTCCGAGGGCGTGGCCGCCAGCGTGCTCGGGTCCGGCGGCGGCGGGAGGGCTTCGGTCCGCTCCGGCGGCTCCGGCGCGCGGCGCGGCGCGGGCGGCGCGTTGACCGGCGGCACCGTCAGCGGCCCCACGCCGTCCGACGGGCCGGCGGCGGCGCGGGCCGCGTCGTGCTTCAGGTCGAAGTACTTGCGGAGCACTGCCGCCGCGGTGGGCGCGGCTTCGGAGCCGCCGTGGCCGGAGTGCTCATTGAGGACGACGATGGCGACCTCCGGGTTGTCCGCCGGCGCGAACGCCGCGAACCACGCGTGGTCGCGCTCGAAGTAGCTCATCTCGTGCGACTTGAGCCGCACCTTGCCCAGCGTGCGGACCTGCGCGGTGCCCGTCTTTCCCGCGACGACGACGTCTTTGAGCCGCGAACGGTAGGCCGTGCCGCCGGGCTCGTTCACCACGGCGATGAGCCCGTCCATCACCACCTGCCGGTGCTCGGGTGCCATCGTCACGTGGCGCAGCAGCTGCGGCTGAAACTCCTGCAGGTACTTGCCGTCCACGGACTCAATCTTCTTCACCAGCTGCGGCCGGTAGACGTCCCCGCCGTTGGCGATGGCCGCGTAGACCATGGCCAGCTGCAGCGGCGTGACGTTGTCATCGCCCTGCCCGATGGCGGTGTTGAGCGCCATGCCCTTCTGGTAGCCGCCCGGGGTGACGCGGTTGTGGTACTGGCTCGTCGGCATAATGCCGGGCACCTCGCCGAAGCCGATGCCGGTGGGCGCCCCCAACCCCAGTGACTTGCCCATCTCGCCGATGGGGTCGATGCCCAGCGAATCCGCCACCCGGAAGAACCAGGTATCGCAGGAGGACTGCATGGCCTGCCGCGCGTCGCGCGTGCCGTGACCGCGGTCCAGGTGGCAGCGCCAGGTCCGCGCTCCCAGCCGGTAGCCGCCGGTGCAGAAGACGGTGCTGGAGGACTTGAACTGCCCGCTCTCCAGCGCGGCCAACATCGTGACGACCTTGAACGTGGAGCCCGGCGCGTAGTGCTGCGCCACCGGGCGGAAGATCATCGGTTCGAGCTTGTCTTCGCGCAGCGCCAGCATGTCCTTGGCGCTCACCCGCCCGGTCATCATGTTGGAGTCGTACGCGGGGCGGGAGACCATCGCGAGGATGAAGCCCGTCTTCACGTCCAGCAGCACCACCGCGCCGGCGGTGCCGGGGAAGGCGCGCTCCGCCTCCAGCTGCAGGCGCTGGTCGATGGAGAGCCGCAGGTTGTTGCCCGGCGTGGGCGCCACCCGGCGCGGCTCCGGGACCGGCATGTCCAGGATGACCCGGCCGCGCGCGTCCACAATCTGCCGCTCGAAGCCATCCACCCCGCGCAGCTTGGGCTCGTAGTACTTCTCAATGCCGTTTCGGCCGATGAAGTCGCCCAGCTGGTAGGTGCTCCCGCTTGCGTTGAGCTTGTCGAACTCGTCGGGCTGGATTTCATTCATGTAGCCCAGCACGTGCGCCAGGCCGGTCATCACCTGGCCGGTGTCCGAGCGCGGGAAGCGGTAGTTGCGGTGCTGCACGTGCTGCACGCTGACGCCCGGGAGCTCCGCGGGGTCCGCCATGTGCGCGTAGAGCAGGTCCCGCTCGTCCGCGGAGATGTCGATCTTCACCGGCAGCGGGCGGAAGCGGTCAGACCGCTTCACCGACTTGAGCTTGGTCTCCACCTTCGCGAGCTGACCCAAATCCCACCGGAGGTAGGTGGCCAGCCGGGGCAGGACGTCCTCGAAGCACTTCTGGCAGTAGGCCGGCGTGATGAAGACATCGTCGCTGGGGCGGTTGTCGACCAGAATCTCCCCGTTGACGTCGGTGATCATCCCGCGGTCCGCGCGCTGGCGGACCTCGTCCACCGAGTTGGCAATCGACTTCGCCTTGAACTCCTCGTGGCGGATGATCTGCAGCCGGTAGAGCTGCATGGCCAGCATCAGCAGGCCGAAGAACATCGCCAAGCCGAGGTAGACCAGGCGGCCCTTGAGCTCGCGGCCCTCGCTGTTCTGCCCGAGCGTCATCGCCGTCCGAACGCGCCGACCTCCGGCCGGTCGGCCGGGTCGAACTTGCGCAGCAAGGGATAGAGGAAGAGCGCGGCCACGCCGGTGAGCAAGACCTGAAGCAGCAGCGACCCGATGGAGAAGAACGCGCCGGTGGCCTTGGACGTCATCCAGCTGAAGAAGACCGCCAGCAGCCCGTGCCCCAGGTCCGCGCCCATCGTGAAGGCCGCGAAGGAGGGCGCGCTGCGCACGTCCACCAGCGACGCCGCCAGCCGCGCGAGCAGGAACGTGAGCACACCCAGGAAGACGTAGAGGCCCGTGGGCTGGCCGCTCATCACGTCCAGCAGGTAGCCGATGGTGAAGGCGGAGAACGCGCCCTCGAGCGTGGACGCCCGCAGCGCGAGGAAGACGATGATCGCCACGGTGGCGTCAATCCGGGTGACCGCGAAGCCCAGATATTTGACGATGACCGCCTCCACCGTCAGCAAGAGGAGCGCGAGCACGACGGTGATCACGAACTTCATCGCAAGAGCCCCCCGGAAGCGCTGGGCGGCACGGCGGCCTCCGGCAGCACCACCACCTCTTCGAGCGCGGTCACGTCCACGGCGGGGACGATCTTCGCCTGCAGAAACATCCCGAAGCTCTTCTTTTCCACCCCGGCCGCCCGCCCCACCACCAACCCCGGAGGGAAGATGCCGTCCGTCCCTGAGGTGACCAGCACGTCGCCCTCCAGCACATCATCCGTGCGCGGCGCGTTCTCCAGCAAGAGCGGCAACCCCGTCTTGTCCCGCGCGCCCACTGCGCTGGCGCGGTAGCGGGGCTCGCGCTGCACGCGCACGCCCAGCCGGCTGTTGGGGTCCGTGATGAGCAGCACGTCCGCCCAGCTCGCGGTGGCGCGCAGCACCTGCCCCACCACGCCGTCCGCGGTCACCACCGGCAGCCCCTTGCGCACGCCGTCCTTCTCCCCGCGGTTGATGTGGACCGAGAGCATGTTCGGCACCGGGTTCACGCCCACCACCCGCGCGGCGATGGGCTGTCCTGCGGTGACGCTCTCTGAGTACGACAGGAGCCGCTTGAGCCGTTCGTTCTCCGCGCGCGCCTCGGTGAGCACGTTGAGCTCAGACCGGAGCCGCGCGTTCTCCTCTTTCAGGGTCCCGTTCTCCACCCGCACCCCGCGCAGCCAGACGTAGCCTTTCCAGCCGCCGCCCACGCCATCCACCATCCAGCTGAGCGCGGACTGCAGCGGCGAGCTGATGGCGATGACCAGGCGGTCGACGAAGTGCGGCGCGCGCGGCTGGCTCTTCGTCGCCAGGAAAGTGCCAAACGGGTAGAGCAGGAGCGCGGACACCACGAGCAGCTCCCGGTAACGCTTGATGAGAGACAGCACTTCTTTGGGTATCCGTTCCTGCGAGGGCTTGGTTGTGCGTGGCGGAGGGGGCCTAACTCGGCTAAATCGCTTGCATTTTCAATCCGCAGATCCTACAGAGTCAAGCCGCTAAGAGCTTCGCCCTTTCGCATCTGGCGTCCAGCTCTCTCGGACCTCACCCAACTGCTTCTGCAAGAAAAGCCCATGAGTGACAAGTTCCAGCTTCGGAAGATCGTCTCCTACTTCTTCATCCTCGCCATCGCGGTGGTCTTCACCATCTCTTTCGGCCCTGGAAGCAAGGGGTTCGAAGGCAAGACAAGCAAGAAGACCGTGCACGGCGCAGCCGCGATGGTGAACGGCCAGGAGATCCCCATCCGGGAGTTCCAGCGCGTCTTCGACATGCAGGTCCGCTACATGCAGAGCCGGGAGCGGTCCTTCACTGACGCGCTCGCCCGGCAGATGGGGATGGACCGGCAGCTGCTGGAGGAGATGGTCAACGCCGAGCTGCTCGCCCAGGCGGCGGAGAAGCGAGGCATCGCCACCTCGGACGGTGAGATCCGCGACCTGCTGGTCAAGGACCCCAGCTTCCAGAAGGACGGCCACTTCGACCTTGAGCGCTACAAGGAAGTGCTGCGCCGCTACTACGACAAGACGGAGGTCGAGTACGAACATGACCTGCGCCGCCGGATGGCCGCCGAGAAGCTGGCCAAGGTGGTGGAGAGCACGGCCGTCGTCTCCGACGACGAGGTGAAGTCGCGCTTCTACCGCGAGGGCAACAAGGCGGAGGCCACCTTCGTCCGCTTCCTCCCCACCATGTTCGCGGAGAAGGTGGGCACGCCAAAGGCAGACGAGCTCGCCACGTGGCAGAAGGAGCACGCGGCGGAGATCGCCAGCGCCTACGAGGAGAACAAGTTCCTCTACCAGGAGCGCGAGCGCCTCAAGGCTCGGCAGATCCTCATCAAGGTCGCCCCGGAGGCCACTGCCGAGCAGAAGGCGCAGGCCCGCGCCAAGGCGGAGGCCGCGCGCAAGGAGGTGGAGGGCGGGAAGGACTTCGCGCAGGTGGCGAAGGAGCGCTCCGAGGACCCGCGCACGAAGGACAAGGGCGGAGAGCTGGGCGAGGTGGAGCGGATGGCGATGGACCCTGCCCTGGCGGACGCGGCGTTCCAGCTGGAGCCCGGGAAGATGACGGAGGCCATCGACACCCGCGCCGGCGTGGTGGTCCTGAAGGTGGAGGGGAAGACCCCGCCGCGCACCAAGCCGCTGGAGGAGGTCCAGGCGGAGATCGCCAAGCAGCAGTGGACCAAGGCGAAGGCGCAGGTGCTCGCCAAGACGGAGGCGGAGAAGGCGCTGGCCGGGCTCAAGGCCGGGAAGAAGCTCGCCGTCCTCTACCCGCCGCAGAAGAAGGACGCGGCCTCACCGGCCATGCGCTTTGAGACCGAGAGCAAGCCGGAGGCGACGGAGACCGGCTCGTTCGACTCCACCCGCGACTCGGTCCCTGTGCTGGGCCCCGCGCCGGAGCTGAGCAAGGACGTCTTCGCGCTCACCGCGCCCAAGCCGCTGGAGAAGGTCTACACGGTGGGCGAGGGCTTCGCGGTCGCCGAAGTGAACACCCGCAGCAAGCCCACCGAGGAGGGCTTCACCGCCCAGAGGGACACGCTGCGCGACGAAGCCATGAAGGCCAAGCAGATCCAGCTGCGCGAGTCCTTCCTCAAGGCGCTCAAGAAGCAGGGCACCGTCGTCACGAACGACGCGCTGCTGCGCCCGGATCCCGCGCAGTCTTAGTCCCAGCCGGTGGTGTGCGCGGTCCGCCCTTCGGCGGGCCGCAGCTTCCCGTCCTCGCCACGCCGGAGGGTGTCCTCCAGAATCCGGGCGGTCTGAACGCCGTCGCGGCCAGCCTCCTTCACCCGGTACATCGCACGGTCCGCGGCCTGGATGAGCTCCAGGGCGCTGCCCGCGTGGTCCGGGTAGGTGGCCACGCCGATGCTGGCGGTCAACCGGACGGCCAGCCCCTGCTCCTTCAAGAAGTCGTGGCTGCGCAGCTTGGCGCAGATGCGCTCCGCCGTGGTGAGCGCGCCCGCGATGTCCGTCTCAATCAACATCGCCGCGAACTCGTCGCCGCCGTAGCGGAAGGCGAGGTCCACCTGCCGGATGCTCTCTTTGATGAGCGCGCCCACCTCCTTGAGCAACGCGCTCCCGGCCACGTGCCCGTGCGTGTCGTTGACGCGCTTGAAGAGGTCCAAGTCCACGAACACCAGCGACAGCCGGTGGATGAAGCGCCCGGCACGGGCCACCTCTCGCTCCAGCTGGGTGTTCAGGTGGCGCGAGTTGAACAGCAGCGTGTGCTCGTCGGTAAGCGTCAGCTCCTGCACCCGCTTGAACGTGCGCGCGTTGCTGATGGCGATGGCCGTGCAGTCGGCGATGGCGCTCACCGTCTCCAGGTCCTCGTCGGAGAAGCGCGCGTCGCCCTCGCCGCTGACCAGCTCCATCACCCCCAGAACCTTGCCGCGGAAGACCAGTGGCACCGCCAGCAGCGAACAGGTGTGCAGCCCGCAGGGCCCGTCGAAGCGCGGGGAGACGCTGGGGTCCGCCGCCACGTTGTCTACCCGCTTGGCCGCGCCAGTGGCGAAGACCTCGCCCGCCAGCCCTTCCCGCGGCTTCAGACGCAGGTGGGAGAGCTTCTCCGCGTTCTCTCCCACGGCAATCTCGAAGTAGAGCTCGCCGGTGGCTTCGTCCTCGAGCAGGAGGGACCAGTTGCTGGGGCGCAGCAGCTGGGAGACCTTCTGCATCACCAGACGCAGCACCTCCCCCACTTCGAGCGTGGAGGTCAGCGCCTTGGCGATCTCGTTGAACGCCTGGAGCTGCTGAACCGAGCGCTTCATGTGAGGAAGGTCCGCCCGCATCGCCTGCGAGAGAACCTTAGGCGTGGGACCAGAGCAGACGCCAGCGCTTGGCGACTTGTGATAACCGCGCGGTGACATGCGCCCTCCCCTCGTCCTCGCGTCCGCCTCGCCCCGCCGCAAGGCGCTCCTGGCCCACCTGGGCCTCCCTTTCGAGGTGGACCCCGCCAGCACCGATGAGTCCGTCCGCGCAGGTGAACCTCCGGCGGTGTACGTGAGGCGGGTGGCACAGGAGAAGGCCGCGCTGGTGGCCAGGCGACATGCGGGGGCGCTGGTGCTGGCAGCCGACACCACGGTCGTCCTCGAGGGCAGGATTCTGGGCAAGCCGGAGACGCCTGCGGAGGCCACGCAGATGCTGCAGAGGCTGTCGGGGATGACCCACCGCGTGCTGACCGGGGTAGCGCTGGCCGGCGTGGCGCAAGGCGAGGTGCTGGTGGAGACCGAGGTGGAGTTCCGGCCACTGCAGGCGGCGGAGATCGCCTGGTACGTGCAGGGCGGCGAGCCCATGGATAAGGCCGGCAGCTACGGCCTCCAGGGCGCGGGGGGTCTCTTCGTGCGTGCCATCCGCGGCAGCGCGAGCAACGTGGTGGGCCTGCCGATGGTGGAGACGGTGGCGCTGCTGGAGCGCGCGGGCTTCGCCCTGCCCTGGGCGGTGGGGCCATGACCATCGCAGAGCGCCTGGCCGCCGTACGGGCGCGGGTGGAGGCCGCTTGCCAGCGCGCGGGGCGCACGGCCAGCGAGGTGACGCTCGTCGCCGTCTCCAAGCTCCAGCCTGCAGCCGCCATCCAGGAGGCCTACGCGGCGGGCGCGCGGGACTTCGGAGAGAACTACGCGCAGGAGCTGCGGGACAAGGCCGCCGCCCTGGCCGCGCTGGACGGCCTGCGCTGGCACGCCATCGGCCCGCTGCAGCGCAACAAGGTGAAGTACGTGGCGAAGGCGGCGCACAGCTTCCACGCGCTGGACCGTCTGGAAATTGCGCAGGAGCTCTCCGCGCGCCGCGCCGGCGCCGCCCTCTCCTGCTTCCTCGAGGTGAATTTGGGCGACGAGGCGGCCAAGAGCGGCGTCGCCCCGGGCGAGCTGCGCGCGCTGCGGGAGGCGGTGGACCGGCTGCCTTCGCTCAAGGTCGTGGGCCTGATGGCGCTGCCGCCCTGGCCCAAGACGCCGGAGGACTCGCGGCCTCACTTCCGGCGGCTGCGGGAATTGGCGCAGCAGCACGGGCTCACCGCGCTCTCGATGGGCACCACCGCGGACTTCGAAGTCGCCATCGAGGAGGGCGCCACGCACGTGCGGGTGGGGACGGCCCTCTTCGGAGAACGGCCCACCTGAGAGACGACGCTACCGGCGCCGCTTCAACCCGGGCGGGAAGAGGTAGGGCCGGGGCGGGCCGGCGATGGGCGGGGCCTTCGGCGGCGTGCAGAGGAACACCAGGTGGTCCACCAGCGCGCGGGCGCGCGGCGCGAGGTCCATGAAGCGGGCGCCGAAGCCGGGGGGCTCACCGCGCGGACGCTGCCAGGCCACCTCCACCTCCCCGAAGGGCAGCGGCTGCCCGCGCACCTCCAGGGAGACCCACAGGCGGGTCCCCTGCATGAAGGGCTCCGGCGTGCGGATGAACATCCCGCCGCGGGAGAGGTCCGCCAACAGGCACCTGCGCGGCTCCAGCGGCACGTCCACCGGGCGGATTTGAACGGCGCGGACGAGGGGGACTCGCGGACTGCGCGGGCTCGGCGAAGGGGAGGTCATGGCAGGGCGAGACGGGAGGCTGGAGAGGGTAGGAACGCTGCCTCACGGAGGCAACCGTCGTCAGAGCTCTTTCAGCTTGGCGCGCCCGTCGTCGGTCACCTTCACCCGGTACTCGGTCCCGCAGTAGTTGCAGAGGAGCTCGTCGCCATCCCCGAACTCTATCGGGTTGTTGGCGTTGCAGCTGGGACAGTCGAAATCCTTGAAACGGGAGGACGCGCCGCTGGTGCCGGACTCCTTCTCGTCGTCGTCCATGTCATACGCATCAATGGGCATGACTTCCTCCAGGCAAGGCGAGGAGGGCTACCAGCGCCCCAGAAACTCAGCGAGCTCGGCGAAGCGCGCGGACCGGGCCGCGCCCGAGCGTTTGGAGATACTCGCCGAAGGAGGCGCTGCGCTCCAACGCGACCTTCACCGCGGATGGAGGGAGCTCTGCCACGTCGAGCTCACCGCGCGTCCACCTCCGCCGGCGGGAGCGTGCGCAGCTCCGCGTCCACCACGTCCATCAACTCGAAGAGCGAATCGCCGTAGCGGGAGTCATCCGCCGCGCCGCTGCCTGAGTGGTTCACGAAGAACGAACCCTGCCCGCACTCACGTCGCCACCCCGCGAGGGCGGCCAGCTGGCGGCCCGCATCGTCGTGCTCCCGGCAGTCCCGCGCGCCGGTGCCCTGCTGGACGAAGCAGCAGGTGCCGCTGGGCAGGACGACAATCATTGGCCGCAGCCGCACGGCGGAGTCCTTCATGAAGGCGTCCGCGAGAAAGGTCGTGGTGGTGAGGCTCTCTGAGGTGTGGCCGTACCCGTGCAGCATGAACATCACCGGGTAGCGCACGCTGGCGTTCTGGGGGAGGTCGTAGCCAGGCGGGAGGAAGAGCGTGTAGTCGCGCTTGGCGCCCAGCACCTTGGAGTCGAACTGGCGGGTGGAGACGCGCGACTCGTAGGGTTCGCCGACGAAGGGCGCCTCGGGCTTGGGCAGGGAAGGCCAGCGCGCGCCCACCCAGCTGAACAGCGTGGCCACGCGGTTTGACGCCTGCGTGTTCGTGCCGACGTGGTCTCCGTCGCCGTCCACGCGGTCCTGGTCGGTCGGCTTCTCCTTGCCGTACAGGATGGAGACGTTGGCGGGCGCCCGCGTCCACTTGCCGCCCCACCCGCGGTAGCCGCCGCCGACGTCCACCATCCCGGGAATCTCGAGGAAGTCGCGGTACTCGCCGGTGGTCCCGGGCAGCAGCGTGCGCAGCAGGCCTTGCACCTGGCGGGTGGCGAGCCCGAAGTTGAGCACGTCGCGGATGCCGCCGTCTGAGAGGTAGTTGAGGCGCGCCAGCGCCTCCGGGCTGAGCGTGCGCAGGCGGGTGCGCAGGTCCAGCTCGTAGAGCCGGCGGCGGCCGGTGCAGAGGTCGAACGCGCCATTGCCCTCACCGGTGTCGCCCGTGCCGGGGACGCCGTCCAGCCCGTCATCCCGGTAGGGCTCGCCTACGTCCCACTTCCAGTTGGCCTCGGTCCCCAGCGGGCCGCGCTCGGCGTCGTAGTTGTCGCCGTTGGGGTCCGCAGCGCCCGCCGCATTGCCGCCGCAGCCGCCCTTCCCGTCTTCGAGCGCGTCCGCGCAGCCGTCCGTGCCGACGTCGTCGAAGCGCTCCTGCCCGTTGTTCAGGAGGGGCTCGCCGTAGTCGCGCCGGCCGTTGCCATTGATGTCCAGCGCCAGCGCCACCAGCAGCGGGCGGGTGGGCAGGCGACACGCGTCGAAGCGGCCGCCGTGCTGCAACATGAGGAGCGCGTCGTCGTCCGGGTTGGCGATGGCGGCGCCGCCGCGACCCGCGCAGGTGGAGGTGGCGAAGGCGTCCGCTTGCTCCGAGGTGAGCGGGGTGACGCGGTGCGCGGCGACCGCGCAGAAGTCCACGGGCAGGCGGTCCGCTCGGCAGTAGTAGAGCGGCGACTCGCCGTCGCAGAAGGTGATCGCGTCGTGGCGCCCGTCGGGGTTGTACTCGGCGTTGCGCAGCCCCTTCACGCGCACCGGGTGCGCGCAGAAGTCCGGCGCCGGGTTGCGCAGGGCCTCCACGGGAACGCCGGGCGGGGCGTACGGCGAGGTGGGGTTTTCGTAGAGCAGGTTGCCGTAGGCGAGGGAGAGGTCGCTGAAGACCTTCGCGTACTGGTCGCGGTCGAAGCCGCCGTTGGTGGTGTAGACCCAGTGGTTGAAGTCCTGCGAGTGCTCCCACTGCAGCGTCGCCGGCCGGCGGGAGCAGGCGGCGAGCGCCTCCGGGTCATTCAAAGAGGCGGGATTGGCGGCGGCGAGCCGCTCCAGCTCTTCGCGTGGGCAGAAGCCGCCCAGCTGAAACGAATCCATCGTGCGAAGGAGGAGCGAAGCGTCCAGCGGTCCGCCGAGGACAGCGAGCGCGTCGAAGCGCTCCGGATGACGGGGCCCCTGCGCCGCGGTGCCGATGGCGCCCATCGAGATGCCGGCCAGCACCCGGTAGGTGGTGGAGAGCTTCGCCGGCGGGGGTGGCTCCGCGGGCGCACAGGCACACACCACGGCGCAGGCGGCCAGCGCGAGGGCGAAAGGCTTGAACACAGGGCGGTCAAGCAAGCGGCGCTCCGACATCAGGGGAAGGGATTCTAGGGCAGGCGCTGTTGGGGGGACACCTCGGCTGAATGCGGCCAGGAGGCACCCGTCGAGGGTGGCCAGGTCGCCGCTCGGGTGACTGCCTGGCATCGCGCAAGGAGCTGTCGACATGTCGCAGTCTGCTCGTTTCCTCGCGGCGTCCGCCGCGCTGGCGCTGGCGCTTCCCTTCGCCGCACGCGCTGAAGACGCCATCGCATTCGGGCCCGGTGAGCAGGCAACCTACCGCATCTCCTTCCTCGGGGTGGGCGCCGGGACCGCGCAGATCACCGTCGGGGCGCCAACGCAGCAATGGGGCAAAGAGGTGTGGCCCATCGTCTCCGTGGCGAAGAGCGATCCGCTGTTCGTGCTCTACCCCATCAAAGACAAGTTCGTTTCGTACTTCGAGCCTGCGACGCGCCGCACCCTGGGGAGCGACCTGTACGCCGAGGAGAACCGCAAGCGCCGCCGCCAGCGCATCAAGTTGGACCACGCGGAGAACCGGGCACTCGTAGAGAAACAGAAGGAAGGCGAGCCGCAGGAGCAGCTGACGTTCGACGTGGAGAGCGGGACCTCGGACATGGCCGCAGCGACGTTCATGCTGCGCAATGTCGACTTCCAGGTGGGCAAGTCCTACGACCAGCCGGTGTTCACCGGCGCGCGGACCTTCACGCTGCGCGGGACGGTGGAAGGCCGGCAGACGATTAAACACAACGGCGCGGACCGGGATGTCTACAAGGTCCGGGTCGAAACGGATTTCACGGGCAAGCTGCAGTCCAAGAGAGATCTCTACGCGTACTTCACGACCGACGCGGTCCACGTGCCGCTGCGGATTGAGGCCGAGTTCCTCGTCGGCAAGCTCCAGGCGGACCTGGTGGAGTTCAAGCCCGGCCGGCAGGTGGCGCTCTCAACTGCGCCCTCGTCCGGCCTCGCCGGGAACTAGGCGCGTCTCGTCGGAGGACCAGCTCCCCTCAGTCGGGCGCCTCCCCCCGCTCGCCTCGAGGAGGTAACCGGCCCTGGCCGGCCATTTCGTCGGAGGAACAGCTCGTCTCAGTAAGGCGCCTCCCCCGCTCGCCTCGAGGAGGTAACCGGCCCTGGCCGGCCATTTCGTCGGAGGAACAGCTCGTCTCAGTCGGGCACCTCCCCCGCTCGCCTCGAGCGTTGCGCCGTCAGGCGCATAGTCGAGAGGTGGCGCAAACCCACGCACGGCACCTTGCCGGTTTGTTTCAAGCAGGGCGAAGCGGCCCATGAGCCAAGCTTCGGAAGCACTGCCGACGTCGCGACCATGCGCCTGACGGCGCAACGCTCGACGCGAACGGGGGCAACCCCGATGTTGCGGGGCTCTGGTGAGCTGTTCTCTAGGAGGGGGGGACGCGGTTGACCCGCGACATTTCTAGGGACTAACTCGCTTGAGACATAGCCGGGGTCCGAGGCCGCGCACACACTGGTGTCTTTGTACCCGTCTAGGAGTTTGGTCCGGGGAGGCTGTCCACATCTCATTGGTGACACGCTCGCGTGATCCCGCTCAGGAGCCATTTCGCTCTTTGACCCTCCCTGGCCCCGGAGATGTTGTTTGGCTGCACTGCCCTGCGGCCTGGTTGTCGTGTACCCACTCGGGCAGTGCAGCTTCCCAACCCCTTGAACCTCCGTGCTGCGAGTTAGTCAGGAGCGTTGCGCCGTCAGGCGCATAGTCGAAAGGTGGCGCATCCCCACGCACGGCACTTTGCCGCGTTGTTTCGAGCAGACCGAAGCGGCCCATGAGCCAAGCTCCGGAAGCACTGCCGACGTCTCGACTATGCGCCTGACGGCGCAACGCTCGACGCGAACGGGGGCAACCCGCGATGTGGCCGCACCTGGTGAGGTGGGGGATGCGCCTGACGACGCAACGCCGGACCTGAACGGTGTTCACCTTTGGGCGGAAAAACAGCCCGCCCCTTCCCCGTTGCTCGCGCCATCCCTACCCCAGCGGAATGACCTTCTCCTGGCTCCTCGCGGTGGCCGCGCTGGTGTCCGCCCCGCCCGACGTTCGCTTCGTCTCCACGATGGAGAAGATCCGCCCGGGCGCAATGCCGGCGGGCGACGCGGGTGGGCGGCTGTCCGCGGCGCGCGGCGAGTGTGAGGGTCTGCAGCTGCTGGTGCCGCCGCCGGCAGAGGCGCTCGACATCCGCGCCTCGCCGCTGAAGGGCCCGGGCGGCGACGTGGCGGTGAGCCTCTTCCAGGTGGAGTACGTGGAGGTGCAGACACCCTCCAACCGCGAGGGGGCCACGGGGCTCTGGCCGGATCCGCTGGTGCCGTGGGCGCGGCGGAAGGTGCACAGCTCGACGGAGGCGCGGCCGTTCGTCGTCTACCTCGAGGCCTGCGTCCCCCAGGGGCAGGCGCCCGGGACGTACACCGCCACCGTCGCGGTGCGCGCAGGCGGCCAGGAGACCCGCGCCGCGCTGGAGCTGACCGTCGCGCCGTTCGAGCTGCCCGCGACCTCTTCGCTGGCCACCAGCTTCGGCCTCTCGCTCTACAGCCTGGCCAAGGGCCATCACCTGGCGCCGGAGAGCCCGGCGGCGAAGCGGCTCCTGCGCGACTACGCCACCGCGCTGCTGGCGCACCGGCTGAGCGCGCACGGGCTGTCGATGGAGCCACCCGTTGTCCGGCGCGGGGCGCGGGGGCCGCGAGGCGGAGCCGGTCTGGAGGTGGACTTCAGCGCCTATGACGCGGAGGTGGGGCCGCTGCTCGATGGCACCGTCCTGCCCAGCGGCGCGCGGGCCACCAGCGCGGAGCTGCGGGACGTGAAGGGGCTCTCCCCGGAGGAGCGGGAGGCCTACGTGCGCGCGGTGGCGGCACACTTCGAGGCGCGGGGCTGGAAGGCGCAGCTCTTCTTCTACGCGAAGGACGAGCCCAAGCCCGAGGAGCTGGCCTTTGTCCGGACGCAGGCCCAGCCACTCTTGAAGGCGCGCCGGGTGCCGGTGCTGGTGACGTCCCCCTGGGATGTCCGCCTCCAGGGCGTGGCGGGGGTGCTGACGCCCACGCTCAACTGCTTCTTCCCACGCGAAGGTCCGCAGACCTGCCGCAACGTGCAGACGTCGGCGGCGCTGCGGAAGCTGCTGCCTGCAACCGCGCGCCTCTGGTGGTACCAGAGCTGCAACTCGCACGGCTGCGACGCCAAGGCGGAGGCAGCCGACGAGGTGGCCACGGCCTACAGCGGCTGGCCGTCCTACATGCTGGACCACCCGGCGGCGCTGAACCGCGCGATGGGGCCGCTGGCTTTCTCGCAGCGCATTGACGGGGAGCTCTATTTCGACACGGTCTACGCCTACAACGCGCAGGACCCGTGGCGCAGCGTCTTCGCGTTCGGCGGCAACGGGGACGGCACGCTCTTCTACCCGGGGACGCCGGAGCGCTTCGGGGGTGACGCCCACTTCCCGGTGGCGTCCTTGAGGCTGAAGGCCATCCGGGATGGGCTGGAGGACTACGAATACCTGCGGCTGCTCGCCGCCTGCGGGGACCGCCCGGCGGCTGAGCAGGCGGCGGGCCGGCTGGCGCCGCGCGGCTTCGAGATTGAACGCTCCCCTCAGGTCTGGCGGGAGGTGCGGGCGGGGGTAACCCGGCGGATCATCGACCTTCAGAAGCGCGGAGAATGCCGGGGCGTCGGCCCCGTCCGAGGCCGCCAGTGACATAAGCTCCCTGGCTACGAATGCGCGCCCTCATCCCTACTGCCCTCGCGGCACTCCTGACCTTCTCCCCCAGCGACTCCCGCGCCGCGGAGACGCCGCCGCGGCCCCCCGCGCCTCCCGCGGCTGAGCCGCCATCCTGCACACCCCTGCCGCCGCTGAAAGCGCCCTTCGCGTTCAACACGGGCGAGGTGTTGGAGTTCGCGCTGGACGCGATGGGCGCGCAGGCCGGGAAGATGGTGATGAAGGTGCTGCCGCAGAAGGATGGCGCGCTGCCCATCGAGGTCCGCGCGCAGACCAACACGTTCTTCTCCAAGGTCCGCCGCGTCACCGGCACCGGGACCAGCTACCTGAACCCCCGCACGCTGCGGCCCGTCCGCTACGTCGAAGACGCGGTGGAGAACGAGGTCCCCAAGTACGCGGACGTGAACTTCCGCAGCAAGGACCGGAACGTCCACGTCGCGTACCGGATTGGCGAGGCGAAGGGCGAGCGGCAGTTCCAGTACGCGCACGAGGGATTGGACGTCGCGGGCGCCATCTACCTCATGCGCCAGCTGCCGATGAAGGAGGCCCAGCCGGTCTGCTTTGACGTTTATGGCATCCGGTCGCTCTGGCGGATGGTCGGCAAGGTGGAGGGCAAGGAGCACGTGTCGCTGCCCGTCGGCGAGTTCGACGCCTGGCACCTCTCCGGGCTCGCCACGCGGCTCGACAACCCGTCCATGAAGCGGGAGGTCCACGTGTGGATCTCTGACGACGCGCGCAGGCTCCCGCTGGCGGCGCTTGGGTCCATCGACCTCGGTGCAGTGCGCGCCACCCTCGTCGCCTTCAGTCAGCCCGGAGGCAAGCGGGTGAAGGCGGAGGGCAAGGAGAGCCTGAAGTGGTAGCGCTCTACGGCTAGCGGAGCGGCGAGGCCTTCAGCCGGCCCGCCGCCTGCGACAGGCGCTTGCGGACGCGGATGACGGCGGAGTGCAGCAGCTCAATCTGCTGGAGCACGCGGAGGTCGTCGCTCGCCTCGAGCAGCGCGATGGGCGTCAGCGGTCCTGAGCGCAGCGTGTCCAGCACATCCGTGAAGTGGGCTTCGACATCGCTCACCGCGGCCAGGCCTTCGCGGAGGTCGTCCTCCAGGAAGTCGACCAGGACCTGGGTGTCTTCGCGGCGAGGGAGGGAACCCTCCAGCCGCGCTACCGCCTCCCGGACGGCGTCACGTGGGCGTGGGAGGTCGAAGGATTCTCGGGCGGCAGTCGAGGCCATGTCGCAAATGCTACAGGCCAACGTCCTGCCGTCAATTTTTAGGGGGCTAGATCAGACCGCGTGCGCGGCGGATCTGCTCGACGGTCTTGTTGTACTCAATGTCGAAAGCCGACGTGCCTTCCTGCAGGTGCTTGAGGCGGGCGCGGGCTTCCTTGTCGATCTCTTCGTCGACATCGAGGTGCTTCTTCATGATGACGAAGATCTTCTGGCGGAGGATGTTGTCCGCGGCGAAGACCTCCTCGACATTCCGGCTGATCAGCAGGAATTCAATCATCTGGTTGATGGCGTATTCGATGCCTTCTTCGCCCATCTTGAAGCCGCGAACGTCTGCCATCTCGCGCTTCACCTGATTGAACTTGCTGTGGTCGTAGCCACGGCGTTCCAGCGCTTCGCGCGTCGCCTGATTCACGCGCTCTTCGTTGGCGAGGTACTCCCGCATGATGGCGGACATGTCCATCTCAGCGTCCGCGATCCGAAGGGTCTCAACCTCGATATCGCCGTCCTGCATCAGCTTCTGGATGCACTCCCGCGAAATGATCGGGATCACCTTCGGATAGAGCCTCATAGTCCTTCCCTCGCCCGCTTTTCCTGCGCAGCGGAGCTGATCGCGGTCGATCGCTATAAATCACGGCTGACGACAGTCGCAACGAAAAATCCCCTCGGAGCGCGCAGAATTTCTGTCCCTCTCCCTCCTACACCGAGCGGAAATTTAGGCATCACGCCTACGAGAGGGAGCCCAGGTACGAGCGCGTTTTTCAGTTTTGCAATGGCGTATCACCGCCGGTCGCATTGGCGGGGCCGTTGGTTTTCGCGTCCTGCAACGACGCCTCCCGCACCTCGTCGCTCCCCTCTTCCAGCTCCTGAACGGTCTCCCCTCCGTGCAGATGGGCGTGGAGCCGCTCGGCGACGGCGGGCCCCATCCCCTCCACCTCGGAGAGCTCCTCGATGCTCGCGTCGCGGATGCGCTTGAGTGAGCCGAAGTGGCGCAAGAGCGCCTTCTTTCGCCCCTCTCCAATCCCGGGGATGTCCTCGAGCACCGACTTGAAGCTCCGCCGTCGCATCAGCTTCTGCTGGAAGGTGATGGCGAAGCGGTGCGCTTCGTCCCGCAGGCGGGTCAACATGAAGAGCTCCGCCGAGTTCTGGGCCAGCACGATGGGGTCTCTCCGGTGCAGCAGGAACACCCGCTCCGGGCTGCGTGCGCTCTCCTCGTCCCGGTCCGCGACCTCGAGATCCCGGCTCTTGGCCAGCGACACCAGGTCCACGCCCTCCACCCCGAGGTCCTTCATGGCCGCGTGCGCCGAGGCGAGCTGGCCCTTGCCGCCGTCGATGACGATGAGGTCCGGGAGATCCGACTCCGCCTGCCCGCGGCGCAGCCGGCGCGTCAGCACCTCGTGCATGCTCGCGAAGTCATCCTGGGTGCCCACGCTCTTGATCTTGAAGCGCCGATAACGCGCCTTGTCGAGCTCGCCGTCCGTCACCGCCACCTGCGACGCGACGATGGTGGCGCCCTGGAAGTGGGAGATGTCGTAGCACTCCATCCGGCGCGGCAGCCGCGTCAGGTGCAGCCGCTCCTTGAGCCGCTCCAGGATGGCCGCCGTCTCGTCCTTGCTGCGCTTGCGCTCGAAGAAGGCCTGCTCGGCGTTCTTGGCCGCCATCTTCACCAGGTCCAGCTTCTCGCCCCGCTTGGGGACCTGCAGCCGGACCTTCTCCCCCTTCCGCTCCGAGAGCAGCTCGGCCAGCGCCTCCAGCCCGTCCAGCTCCAGCGGGAGGACCACCTCCTTCGGCACGAAGTTGTCGTTGTCGTAGTAGAGGTTCACGAAGGACCCGAGCAGCTCCGCGTCCGGGAACTCCTGCCCGCTGAACGGGAAGCCCTGGCCGCCGGTGATCCGCCCCTGCCGCACATAGAGCGCGTAGATGAGCAGCCGGTCCGCCTCCCGGTAGAACCCGAAGACGTCCTGATCAATCGTTTCGATGACGGCGATCTTCTGGCGCTCCAGGCTGCGCTCGATGGCGAAGAGCTGATCCCGCACCCGCGCCGCCTCCTCGAACTTGAGCGCGGCGGCCGCCGCCTTCATCCGTCCCTTGAGCCCCTGGACCAGCTCCGTCGCCTTGCCCTCGAGGAAGAGGATCACCTCGTCCACGCCCTGGTGATACACCGCGCGCTCGATGGGGTACACGCAGGGCGCCGGGCAGCGGCCAATCTGGTGCAGCAGGCACGGCCGCTTCCGGTTCTCCAGCACGTGGTCCGTGCAGGTCCGCAGCTGGAAGTAGCGGTTGATGATCCGCAGCGTCTCCCGGATGGAGCTGGCTGACGAGTACGGGCCGAAGTACCGCGCGCCGTCCTTCTTGAACCGCCGCACCACCTCCAGCCGCGGGTAGGGGTGCTCTGTGTCCAGGCGCAGGCAGATGAAGTTCTTGTCGTCGCGCAGCTGAACGTTGAAGCGCGGCCGGTGCTTCTTGATGAGCTCGTTCTCGAGGAGGAGCGCCTCCTTCTCGCTGGAGACGATGATCGTCTCCACGTCGCTCAGCAGGTGCTCCAGCAATGAAACAAAGGCCCGGCTGTCGGAGCTGCCGCGGTTGAAATACGAGCGGACGCGCGACCGGAGGTTCACCGCCTTGCCGACGTAGACCACCTCGCCCTGGCGGTCCTTCATCACGTAGACGCCGGGATCCGTCGGCAGCGTCTCCAGCTTCTCTTCGAGGGCGCGGTCCATGGGTCGTCAGCGCTTCTTGCGGTACTTCGCCGGAGGCCCCTTGCGCACGCGGAACTTTTCCTCCTTCTTCGGCGGCGCGGCGAGCAGCGCCCGCTGCGGCGGCTTGAGCCCGATGTCCATCTCCTTCAGGACCAGAATCCGGTCGCGCAGCTCCGCCGCCTTCTCGAACTCCATCGCATCCGCCGCCTCCTGCATCTGGCGGTTCAGCTCCTTCATCAGCTTCTGGATCTCCTCCTTGGTGAGCAGCTCCCCGCCTTCTGCCGCCATCGGCAGCGCGTAGGCGTCCGCCGTGTAGAGGACCGCGGAGAGATCCAGGATGTTCTTCTTCACCGCCTTGGGCGTGATGCCGTTGTCCTCGTTGTGCTTGCGCTGCACCTCGCGCCGACGGTTCGTCTCATCCAGCGCCAGCTTCATCGAATCGGTGATGCTGTCCGAATACATGATGACGCGGCCCTGCAGGTGGCGCGCGGCGCGGCCGATGGTCTGGATGAGCGACACGTGGGAGCGCAGGAAGCCCTCCTTGTCCGCATCCAGGATGGCCACCAGAGAGACCTCCGGGATGTCCAGGCCCTCGCGCAGCAGGTTGATGCCCACCAGCACGTCAAACTCGCCGCGGCGGAGATCCCGGATAATCGCCGTCCGCTCCAGCGCGTCGATGTCCGAGTGCAGGTACCGCACGCGCACGCCGACGTCCGTGTAGTACTCGGTGAGATCCTCCGCCATCCGCTTGGTGAGCGTGGTCACCAGCACGCGCTCCTTGACGGCGGTGCGCTTGCGGATCTCCTCCAGCAGGTCATCCACCTGGTTCGACACCGGCCGGACCTCCACCTCCGGATCCATCAGGCCGGTGGGGCGGATGATCTGCTCCACCACCACGCCGTGGCTCTTGTGCAGCTCCCACTCCGCCGGCGTCGCAGAGACGTAGACCGCCTGCTTCACCATCTCCTCGAACTCGTTGAACTTCAGCGGCCGGTTGTCGACCGCGGACGGCAGCCGGAAACCGAAGTCGACCAGCGTCTCCTTGCGGGACCGGTCGCCCCGGAACATCGCGCCAATCTGCGGGATGGTCTGGTGGCTCTCGTCGATGAAGACCAGCAGGTCCTTCGGGAAGTAGTCGATGAGGCAGGGCGGCGCTTCGCCCGCCGCGCGCCCGGAGAGGTGCCGCGAGTAGTTCTCGATGCCGTTGCAGAACCCCAGCTGCTCCATCATCTCCAGGTCGAACATCGTCCGCTGCTCCAGCCGCTGCGCCTCCACCAGCTTGTTCTGGGAGCGCAGCAGCGTCAGCCGTTCGGCCAGCTCCATGCGGATTTGATCCACCGCCCGGCGGCGCTGCTCCGGCTCGGTGACGTAGTGGCTGCCCGGGAAGATGGCGATTTTGGCCACCTCGGCCAGCTGCTGCCCGCGCAGCGGGTCAAACTCGGTGATCTTCTCCACCGTGTCGCCGAAGAGCTCAATGCGCAGCGCCCGGTCCTCCTCGTAGACCGGGAACACCTCCACCGTGTCGCCCCGCACCCGGAACGTGCCGCGGTGGAAGTCGGCGTCGTTGCGCTCGTACTGGCAATCCACCAGCTGGCGCAGCAGCACATCCCGGGCAATCTCCTGGCCCTTCTCCAGGCGGACCGCCATCTGCACGTAGACCCGCGCGGTCCCCAGGCCGTAGATGCAGGAGACGGAGGCCACGATGAGGACGTCGTCGCGCGTGCGCAGCGAGTGCGTCGCGGAGTGCCGCATCCGTTCGATCTCGTCGTTGATGGACGAGTCTTTCTCGATGTACGTGTCCGACGACGGCACGTACGCCTCGGGCTGGTAGTAGTCGTAGTAGCTGACGAAGTACTCCACCGCGTTCTCGGGGAAGAGGTCCCTGAACTCGCCGTAGAGCTGGGCCGCCAGCGTCTTGTTGTGGGCGATGATCAACGTCGGCCGGTTCACGTTGGCCACCACGTTGGCCATGGTGAACGTCTTGCCGGAGCCGGTGACGCCGAGGAGGACCTGGTGCGGATCTCCTCGCACGAGGCCCTCGGTGAGCTCGCCGATGGCCCGGGGTTGATCTCCCTGGGGCTGGTACTCGCTGACCAACTTGAAAGGTGGCATGGCGAGGAGGGTTTAACTCCCCCGCTCGCCGCGGTCGACCCGGTTTGCGGCTCGGCGCTCTACAACCCCGGGCTTCCGCCGTCAAACCGCTCGCCCGGCCCCTTCGCCCGGCGGCGGGCCTCCGCCTCCACCGCCTTGAACGTCAGCGGGATCTCCGTCCGGTTCCCCGAGTTCACGCTGGGCGCCGGGATGCCGCCGGGATCAATGAACGCCGTGTACTCCACCCGGCTGCGGCCCGGCCCCACGGACGTGACCTTCCACGACCCGTCGTTGACCCGGATCCGCGGGATGTTGTGCCGCACCGGCAGCGCGTCCGGCTCCGCCTTCCAGTGGCTCTTGAACTCGCCGCTGCCGTCGGGCTTGAGGCGCGAATCCACGTACGTCTTCACCACGTAGTCGCGCCGGCCGATGATCGGCAGCTGGAGCAACACGTACAGATAGCTGCCGCCGTCGCCGTGCGGCTTGAGCACGGGACGAGACTCCTTCACGTGCGGCATGAACTTCGGCAGGCGTTCATTGTCCGTGAGCGCGGCCTGGACCTCGGACGCCGGCGCGTCCAGCTCTGCCACCGCGGAGATTTCCTGGATGTCGGACCCGGCCCGGCCGCGGACCTTGAGGGTGACCGGTCCGCTCGAAGGCACCGGTTGCCAGTCCTGCGCAGCGGGGGCCGACATCGCAACCAGCAACAGCACAGCGGCGGATACGTTCATGGGCCAGAAGTAGGGTCGCCCAGCCCCGCACGGCAAGCGTCAAGCGGAGCCGATGTGTTGATGGACGTCACTGGCCCAGCGCCTTGAGCCGGGCGCCTTCGAACTCGTCCCCCTTGTTCCAGGTGGGCATGGCGTCCGCGTTGGCCAGCGCCAGCACCAGGTGGAAGTAGAGCTGCGCGTCCTCCACCGCACCGGAGAGGTCCCACTCCGCGCGCACCTCGTCCGAAGGCTGGTGGTAGTGCTGCTTCTCCCAGAGCTCCCGCTGCTCCTTGCCCCACCCCTCCGGCCGGCCGATGAAGTCCATCCCGCTGCTGAAGTAGGCCGACGGCACGCCCGCCTTGGCGAAATTGAACTGGTCTGACCGGTAGAAGAACCCGCGGTCCGAGAGCTGATCCGGCTTCAGCGTCCGCCCCTGCGTCGCCGCCAGCCCGCGCAAAACCCCGTCGATGGACGACTTGCCCAGGCCAATCACCGTCACGTCGCGCGTGCGGCCCCAGATGTTGATGCCGTCGATGTTCACGTCTGCCGCGAGCTGCCCCAGCGGCACCGGCGGGTGCTCGGCCAGAAACTGCGACCCGAGCAGCCCCTGCTCCTCCCCGGCCAGCGCGGCGAACAGGATGCTGCGCCGCGGCCGCTCCGGCAGCGAGGTGAGAGCGCGCGCCAAGGTGAGCACCGCGGCCACCCCGGAGGCGTTGTCCAGCGCGCCGTTGCAGATGTTGTCTCCGGTCACCCGCTCCAGCCGGCCCAGGTGGTCATGGTGCGCGGTGAGCAGCACCAGCTGCGGCGAGAGCGCCGCATCCCGGCCGGGGAGCTTGGCGAGCACGTTGGCCGTCTGCGCCCGGTTCAGCGCGTTCTTGAAGGACGTGGTGAGCCGGACGCCCAGCGGCACCGGCTTGAAGTCGCGGCGCTGCGCCTGCGCCCGCAGCGCGTCGAGGTCCTTCCCGCCCAGCGCCATCAGCCGGCGGCTGGCCTCCTCGGTGGTCCACCCCCGCAGCTGCATCATCGGCGCGGGGGTCTGGCCGTGCGGCGGGAGCTCGAACTGCTCGCCGGCCCAGGAGCTCTGCACCACGCCCCAGTCGTAGCCGGCGGACGGCGTGGTGTGGATGAGAATGGCGCCCACCGCTCCGGTGTTCGCCGCCGAGAGGTACTTGTAGTCCCAGCGGCCGTACCAGAGCCGCGTCTTGCCGGCGAAGAGCTGCGGGTCGTCCTCGGGGTCGTTGTTCAACATCAAGAGGACCTTCCCTTTGAGGTCAGCGCCCTTGTAGTCGTCCCACTGCTGCTCCGGCGCGACGATGCCGTAGCCGACGAAGACCACCTCGGCGTCCTGCACGGACGACTGCGCCTGCGGCCCACCCGCCACCGCCATGAAGTCGTCGTGGTTCTTCAGCGCCAGCCGCTTGCTGCCCGCACTGAACGTCAGCGCGTCCGGCCTCCCGGTGATGCCCACCACTTCGAAGGGCTGGAACCACGTCCCGCCCGTCCCCGCGGGCGTGAGCCCCAGGGTTTCGAACTGCGCCGCGATGTACTCCTGCGCCAGGCGGTCTCCCCGCGTGGCCGGCGCGCGGCCTTCGAGGAGGTCCGAGGCGAGGAACCGGGTGTGGCCGAGCAGCGCGGGGGCGGTGATGAGCTTCGCCGCAGTGCGTTCAGCCGGGGGGAGCTTGGCGGGCACCGGCGCCGCGCCAGCGAGGAGGAGCGCGAGGAGCTTCAGGTGCATGAGGGCTTACGCCATAGCCAGGTCGCCCAGCAGTCGTCCACAAGGAAGCGTCCCGTCTGGATTGTGGACAGGTGTCCAAAGAACGTCCGAAAGTCGGCCAGCCAGGGGGTGGAAGATTGGCGCGTGGCTTCGGAATCGGGTTCCATCTCGCCCGGTTAGGCAACTCTCCTCGCGGCGCCCGGAAAACTCAGGTGGCCGCCTCTTTGCTATGAGCAGCTGACCATGGCCCCCTCGAACCCCAAGCGTCCCCGGTCGAATGGTTTCCGCCGGCAACCGGGCCTGGTCCTGGACGACGACATCGAACCGCTTCACGAGTCTGACCCTAGACCTCAACGCGTCCCACAGCTTCCGTCCCATCCCCGTATGCTCTCTAAAGAAGAAGCCATCCCCACCAGCGTATTCGACGCCGACCGGCACGCCGCCGAGCTGGGCGCAGGCTACGAGGACTACACCGGCGCGCACCGTCCCGCGTTCTTGTTCGTGGACCGCGGCCCAGGCGCAGGTCAGCTGGTGCCGGTGAAGGCCGGCTCGCTGGTGATTGGCCGGGCCTCCATCTCGGACCTGAGGTTGCAGCACGGCTCCATCAGCCGCCGGCACGCGCAGCTCTCCCGCAAGGGCGGGCGCTTCTACATCAAGGACCTTGGCAGCCAGAACGGCACCTACGTCAACCGGATGCGCATCGCGACGGAGCTGGAGGTCTTCCCGGGGGACCAGATTGCCCTCGGCAACGCGCTCCTCAAGCTGCGCGGCCCCAAGGAGCAGGCCGCCGCGGCGGCGCAGGGCCAGCCGGACCGCAGCTACAGCTCCGCGCAGCTGCAGCGCGCTCGCAAGGGCACCGGGTTTCTGCGCGTCGCCCTCTTCGGCGGCGCGGTGGGCTTCGGGCTGGCCACGGTGGTGATGGTGGCGCTCTTCGTCCTGCCGCATGACCCCTCGTACCAGGCGGCCCAGGCCCCCTCGGCGCGGGCGGCCCAGCCGGGCGAGGCCTTGAAGGAGCCGGCGGGCAACCCGGCAGCGGATCCCGTCTCGGAGAAGATCTCCAAGCTGATGGCGGACCGGGCCAAGGCGAACGAAGCCGAAGCGAGCGGCGGCGCCAAGGCCGCGCTCAAGGCCCCCAAGGACGACGCAGAGGCGAAGCGCACCGCGGGCGAGCCCAAGACGGCGAAGGTCGCCGCCGCGAAGCCCGGCAAGGACGCAGAGGCCGCACCCGCCCCGGCCGCAGGCTCCAAGCGGGCCGCCATCCTGGCCCGGTACGAGGCAGGCGATGTCGGCTCCGCGCTGGCGATGGCGAAGGAGCAGGGCGAGAACGAGCTCTCCGCCAAGCTCTCCAGCTTCCAGGCCCGCTACGACAAGGCGCAGGACGCGCTTGGGGCGCAGGACCTCGCGGGCGCCATCACCGCGTTCAAGTCAGCGCTGGACCTCGACAAGAAGATGTCCTCGGGCGCTTCCAAGTACGGCACGGAGATCCGCCGGGAGCTCTCGGGCCTCGCGGTGGGGGAGTCCGCCCTCACCTACAGCCCGCAGAACGCCAATGCGAAGGCAGAGCTGGCCCGGCTGAAGAACGGCGGAGGCCCCATCGATGACAAAGCGGCGCGCGCGGACCCCGACGAGGAGATGAAGCCCAAGTTCAAGTCGGGCGAAGAAGAGCCGCCGGTGAAGCCCACCGCGAAGTCCAAGGGCGAAGCGAAGCCCAAGGCCAACCGCTCCTCGCTGGACGACGCCTTCAACGAGTAGTCGGCCTGGCCAGCGCGGGCACGTAGCGCCCCGCAATCAGGTACGCGTTGGCGAGGATGACCAGCGCGAGCAGCCCGGTCCCCAGGTACGCGCCCAGGTCTTCTCCAGGGCGCTCCCCCTCCACCAGAATCCAGAGCTTGCCGTCGCGCGGGCGGACCTCGCCCCACTGCGCGTGGAGCGGGAAGGCCTTGTCGAAGCGCGCAGCGTCGTCTTGGGAGAGCAGCCGCCCGCCGATGGTGAAGGGCCGCTGATCCGGCCGCGGGGGCTTGCCGCCCTCCCGCCACTCCTCGCCCGGCAAGAGGCCGCGCTTGACCAGCAGCGGCGTGTCCTTGAGGCCGACGATCAGGCCCTGGCCCTTGCTGTCGGTGAAGTAGGTGCCCCGGAGCGAGGGAGTGCCGTGAACTTGCGCGTAGCGGTTGGAGCGCAGCGCGGCGAAGTCATAGCTGCCCTCCGCGCCGATGATGAGGGGCGCGCGCGGGGCGAAGAGGTAGGCCACCTCCAGCCGCTGCATCCACAGCAGCATCAGCGCACCTGCGATGGCCGCGATGGCCAGCGGCGGCCGGACGCCCAGCGGGCGCGGCTTGCTCAGCCGGGACTCCAGCTGGGTGATGCGCTCCTCGCGCTGGCGGCGGATGGATTCGAGCTCTTGAGCGGAGTTCATGTGCGAACGCCCTGCCTCCGGATTGTGGGAGACAGGGCGTCGAGTTCAAACAGCGGCGGGACTTAAGCCGCGATGTTGAAGATCTTCTTCAGGTCAGACTCAATCTCATCCTCGGTGCACTCCTTCGCGAGCGAGAGCTCCTTGATGAGCAGGGAGCGCGCGGTGTCCAGCATCTTGCGCTCGCCGAAGGAGAGGTCCTTGTCGCCCTTCAGCAGATAGAGGTCACGAAGGACCTCGGCGATTTCGAAGACCGAGCCCGTCTTGATCTTCTCCATGTACTCCCGGTACCGACGGTTCCAGGTGGTGGAGTCGACCGAAATGTCCTTCTCACGGAGGATGGAATAGACCTGCTTCACGTCCTCCTCGCTGATGATCTCCCGGAGGCCGACCGAGCCCACCTTGTTGATAGGAATGAAGATCCGCATCCCATTCTCCAGGATGCGCAGCACGTAGAACGACTGCCGCTGACCAGCCACCTCGGTGTGCTCGATGCCCATCACCTCGCCCACGCCCTGACCCGGATACACCGCCTTGTCGCCCGTCTTGAAGCTGGTCTGCACTCACTGCCTCCTGCTGCGCTGGCGCGCAGAGTGGGAAATTCAGGTGTTCATACCACGACCTACACTTTGCTTCAACGGGTCCGCTTGACCCCAGCTCTTCGGGCCGACTAAGGTCGCGCGATTTTTTGTGTCGGCGTAGGCCGCACAGAAGCATGGGCCCAGCGGGAATGGACGGGTAGCTCGGGTGGTGGGGGAGGTGGTGGGTGGACCGTTACTCCTGGTCACAACTGGGCGTTCGCCCGGTTTTCTTTCCAGCCATGGGCGTGGCGCTGGGCGTGGGGTTGTCCGACCCAACCCTGCCTTCCCAAAGGCTATTCCTCGTCGCAGCAGCTGGACTCTTCGCCCTCGCGTGGGTGGCAGCCAGACGCACGGGCGCCCACGCCGCCCTGCTCGCGGGCGCGGTCGCACTCGGAGTTGGGCTGGGGTCACTCTGCGCGCGGACGGACATCCCGCCTGGCCTGGCCGACGGGGGCGCGGCTCGGCTCGAGGCGGAGGTGCTGCAGGTCCGCGAGGGTGACGCGTTCTGGCAGGTGGACCTGGCCGTCAGCCGTGCAGCCACCGCGCAGGGCGCCTTCGTCCCCTGCCGCTTTCGCGCGCGGCTCAGCACCGGCGCGCCGGCGCGCTGGCTGGGCGGAGAACGGCTGCTGCTCGACGCGCGGCTCAAGCCGCTGGAGGGCGCGGCCAACTGGGGCGAGCAGGATCGCGCACCGGCGCTCGCGCGCAACGCAGTGGCCTTCACCGGCTCCTTCGAACCCGGGCGCGCCGTCCTCCTCGCGCCCGCGCCGCGGTGGCGCGCCGGGTTACACGCCGGCAGGCTCGCGCTGCAGCGGGATGTCACGCGGCTGGCCCCGAGCGCGCAGAGCGCCGCGCTCTTCCTCACGCTGGCCGCGGGGCTGCGAGCGTCGCTCGGCGAGGCGCTGGAGGAGACGTTCGCCCGCAGCGGGTTGGCGCACGTCCTGTCGGTGAGCGGGCTGCACGTGGCGGCCCTCGCCTTCGGCCTCCTGGCCGCGCTACGGCTGCTGCTGGTCCGCAGCTGGGCCGGCGCGCGGACCTTCGACGTCCGGCGCTTGGCGGCGCCGCTCTCCATCCCGCTCCTCTGGGCGTACGTGCTCTACACCGGCGCGGCGCCGCCGGCGGTGCGCTCCGCCGTGATGACGTCGCTCCTGCTCGTCGGCATGGCGCTGTGGCGGCGCTCGGATGGGCTCAATGCGCTGGCGGTGGCCGCGCTCGGCGTGCTGGTGCTGGATCCCGCCTCCCTCGCGGACCTCTCGCTCCAGCTCTCCTTCCTCGCGGTGGCCGCCCTCATCCTCCTCGCGCCCGCGCTGCGCGAGGCCCTCCCGCTGGCCGCGCCGGAGCCGACGACGTCCAACTGGCGCCACCGCCTGGGGCGCCTGCGCGAGGGCACCCTCCAGACGCTCTGCGCGAGCGCGGCCGTCATCGCCGCCAGCCTGCCGCTCATCGCCTCCACCTTCCACCGGCTCAGCCTCGCGGGGCTCCTCGCGAACATCGTGGCCCTCCCGCTCTGCGGCCTGCTCACCGGCGCGGCCGCCGGGAGCGCCGGGCTCCACGTAATCCACCCGCTCCTAGCCCGGCCGCTCATCCTGGCCGGCGTCTGGGGCTCGCAGGCGCTGGTGGCGCTGGCGGACGCGTTCGCCGCGCTCCCCTTCGCCGCGGTGGAGGTCCCCTCGTTCAGCGTCGCCGCCACGCTGCTCTACGCAGCCGGGCTGGGCTGCTTCGCCCTGGGACGGGGCCGCGCGCGGCTGGGCGCGCTGGCCGCGCCGCTGGCCATCGCGTGGGCCTGGGCGCCGGGCTGGCCCTCGCGCGAGCTCACCGTCACCTTCCTCGCCGTCGGCCACGGGGACGCCATCGTCGTGTCCTCGCGCGGCGCCCATGCGCTCATCGACGGCGGCGGCGTCCCCGGCGGCACGGACACCGGCCGCCGCTTCGTCTTGCCCTACCTGCGCGAACAGGGCGTGCGGGAGCTGACGCTGGCCGCGCTCTCCCATCCCCATCCGGACCACGCGTTGGGGCTCGCGTCCGCGCTGGAGGCGCTCCCGGTGCAGCGACTCTGGGTGCCGCGGGGCGCGGGCGAGGGGTCGCTCCTGTCGCTCGTCCGGAGCGCGGCGAAGGGCGCGGCGCAGGAGGAGGTGGACGTCGGCCACCCTCCCCTTCAGCTCGGCGACGCGCAGCTCGAGGTGCTGGGCCCACCCCAGGACCGTGCCCTCCTTGAGGGCGTGAACGACCGCAGCCTGGTGCTGCGTCTGCGCCACGGGGAGGTAACCTTCCTGCTCACCGGGGACCTGGAGGAGGCCGGCGAAGAGGCGCTGGAGGTGGGCGAAGTGACGGTGGTCAAGGCGCCGCACCACGGCTCCCGGACGTCCTCCGGGCCGGCCTTCATCGCGCGCACCCGGCCCGCGTACGTCGTCTTCTGCGTGGGCCGCCGCAACCGGTTCGGCTTCCCGCACGCCGAAGTGGTGGAGCGCTACCAGACCGCCGGCGCCAGGTGCCTGCGCACAGACGTCAACGGCGCCGTGCGGTTCTACAGCGACGGCACGAACGTCCGGGTGGAGACCTTCCTGCCACCCGAGCCCTCGCCGCTCGTAGGGGTTGTCAGCCAGGACGCGGATGCGCACCGTGACGGGCGATGATTCCGGAAGACCTCGACCTCAAGGCGCTCACCGAAGAGCTGAAGCGACGGCTGGGCCCCGCGGAGCCGGTCGGCTACCTGCGCGGCAAGTCGATGATGCGCGACGCCCTGGTGAAGGAGGAGGGCTTCTCGGAGCTGGAGGCCGAAGAGCTCATCGACACGCTGGAGATGAACGGCTTCCTGCGCTTTCTGGGCGACCCGTCAGAGCGCAGCCGCGCGGACGCGGGCTGGGAGATAGAGCCGCACTCCTGAAGCGCTACTGAAACACCAGCCAGCCGAACCGGGGCAGGTTGTGAAAGTCCCCGACGAAGAGCGGTGAGAAGGCCTGCCCTTCGATGTTCTGGCGGTCCGGGGGGAGGTGCTCCAACCGGAACAGGTTGAAGCGCCAGCGGTCCCCCTTCTTCGGCGGGATGTTCGGCACCTCCGCGAGGGACGAGATGGGCAGCCGCAGCTCCACGGACCAGCCGTCGTCCCTGTCCGACGGGTTGTCGAGCGTGCCGCGGACCTTCACCGCGGTCTGCATCTTGGCGTCGTAGGAGAGGTCCATCCCCTGCCGGCGCGCAGGGAAGTAGGCGTCGAACACGGTGTTGTGCGGCGACACCTCCAGCTCGTTGTACGTGCGCCCGTCGCCGTTCGCGTCGATGAACAGCTCCACCACCTCCTGCGTGTAGATGGATTCGTCGCGGTTGAGCAGCGTGCCCCAGACGTCGGCGTCCTCGCAGTCGAACGCGGCGTAGACGGCCTGGTCGTCGTAGAGCAGCCTCGCGGTGGTGCGGGTGGCGGGCTTGCGGCCGTCGAAGCTGCCCACCAGCTCCACCGCCACCGCGTCCTTCCACGCCGGGTCCGACAGGTCGCCGTCAATCTTCGGCGGCTTGGCAGTTTTGTGGAGGGGATACTCGGGCAGCGAGGCCGCCTGGGCCTGCAGCGCGGGGCCGATCATCCGGTTCTCGCCGGCGCTCGCCGCGGGCTCGTCCACCTGCAGCCGGGAGTCGCCCTGCCAGAAGCCCAGCGCGATGCGCACCGGGCCCGGCAGGCCCTCGGGGAGCGTCAGGCTGTGCGAGTCCTCCACGATCTTGCCCACCGGCCACGACCCGAGCGGGAGCGCGCCATTCTGGATTTCATGGTCCAGGTTCGCCAGGAACTGACCCTGCGCGTCCAGCAGGTGCACGAAGAAGGAGTAGCCCTGCGGCGGCGGCTGCGTGGCGACGAAGAAGTGCGTAATCGTCACCTGATCGCCAGGCTTCGGCTGCTGCGGGGACACCTTCGCGCCCAGGTACACCACGCTCCCCCGCGCCCAGGTCTTCCCGCTCCGGAACGTGAGGTCCTGCGGCACGGCGTCGAGAAGCCGCGCCTGCGCCGGAGGCGCCAGCACGGGCGCGCGGCCCTTGGGCCCCGCCTGCTCGTCGCGGCAACCAGCGAGGAGCGACAGGGACAGGCACCACAGCGACAAGGTCAGGCGTCCGGACATGGGGCGCGCATCCTACGCACGGCCTCCCCCGACGCACGCCGATTCGCCAGACGGCGGCGTCCCGAGCCAGGCGGCGTCCGACCCTACGGCGGCGTCCCGACCCTACGCCGGCGGCCGACCCTACGCCGGCGGCCGACCCTACGCCGGCGTCCCGAGCGCCGGACCCCGACTTCCCCGGCTCGGACGGAGCCCGACAACGGCGGCCTGAGGTGTCAGGCAGTTGCAGCTGGCCCGCTCCTTGGATTGGGCCGCCCTCCGTGCGTTTGAGCATCTGCCAGGGCGAGGAGCGAACGGAGGTGGACCTGGCCGACGGGCGCCTGACCGTGGGTGGCGGCCCGGACGATGGGCTGTGCATCCCCGGACTCGCGGAGCACGTGCTGGCGCTGGAGGTGGACGGCGACCGGCTGACAGCGACGCCCGCGGCGGTCGTTGAAATAGACGGGACGCTGGTGCCGGCGGGAGTGCCCCGGCTCGTGCTGCCGGGCGAGGTGCTCACGCTCCCGGGGGGAGCGCAGCTGTGCGCGCCGGCGCCGGCCGCTGCGGACCGCGAGGCGCAGGCGACCGTGGCGGTGCTGCGGGAGCTGGTCGGCGGGGACGTCGCCTGTGAGAAGACGCGCGCGGCCACGCTGACGTGCTTGACGGGCCTGGACTCGGGGCGCGTCTTCCTGCTCGACGACGAGGTGGAGCTCGGCCGTGGCGAGCACGTGGCACTCCGCATCCGTGACCGCTCTGTCTCCCGCCGTCACGCCCGGGTCTTTCGCGAGGAGACCACCTTCTGGATTGAGGATCTCGGCAGCCCCAACGGCGTCTTCGTCAACGGCGCGAAGCTCAAGGGGGCGCACGCGCTGGCCGGAGGAGACGTGGTGGAGCTGGGCCACTCGATGCTGCGCTTTGACGACGCGGCTGCTGAGCCGGAGCCCCCCGAAGCGCCGGAGCCTCCCGAAGTGCCGGAGCCCCCCGTCAAGCGAAAGCGGTGTGCGCTGCTTCAACGCTCGGAGTGGGCGCTCGTCAGCGTGGGGACAGCGTTCGCGGTGGCAGGAGTGCTCGCAGGGTGCCTGCTCGCCGGAGCCTGAAGCTCAGGGGCGCAGCGGCGCCAGGTGCGCGCGCTCCACCAGCAGCTCCATCAGGCGCTGGTGGTGCTTGAAGAAGCTGGTGAAGTGGATGAGCCGGTCCTTCCCGCGGATGGCGTAGACGGTGACGGGTCCGGGGAGCACGTCCAGCTTGCGGATGTCCGTGAACGAGAAGTGCAGCGTGCGCACCATCCCGCGGTACGTCACGCCGCCGGCGTCCACGTAGATGGCGGTGCGCACGTAGTAGATCAGCGAGACGACGAAGAAGACGACGAAGAAGACCGTGGAGAGGAACGTCTTCGCGGGGACGTTCTCGAAGGTGAGCAGGTAAGCGAGCACAGCGACCCAAAGGGCGCCTGCCGCTGCCATCGCCGCGGCGAAGACGCCGCGCGGCCGAAACACCTGCGCTGAGCCGGTCCTGCCCCCGTCCATGCCCTCAAAAATAGTGCCTGGGGTCGCTGAAAACCAACGCGACCTTTCCGTACACGGGAGGCGTTGGGTGGCTAACGCAGCTTGTCGGCCTTGGAGCGGGCCTCCTGCTGGAGGTCGGTCCGAACATCCTGTGCGGTCGAGGCCACATACCGCTCGTAGTACTGCCGAGCATCCGACGTTCGCCCCATCGCGCGGTACGCCTCAGCCAGTCCGTAGAGGGGCGAGGCCATGTTGCCGTCGAGCCGCAGCGCGTACGAGTAGTCCGCGGCGGCCTCCGGGTACCTGCGCACGCCGATGTGGGCGCTGCCGCGCGCCACGTAGGCCACGGCGAGGGTGGGCTCCAGCTGGATGGCCTGGCTCAGGCTCTGGATGGCGCTGGGGTAGTTGCGCTGGTTGATCTGCTGCACGCCCTGCTCATAGGCGCGGCGCGCGGTGGCGCGGGTGGGGTCCGCCACCGGCCCGGTGCCGGGGGCCTTCCCCTGCGACTGCGGGGAGCCTCCGCCCAGCTGCGCCATCTTCGACTGCGCCTTGGAGATATTGTCCTGCGCGCTCTGGCGGATGGCGGCGTCCGGAGAGATTTGCGCGACCTTGTTCCATTTCTCAATGGCCTGCGCGTAGTAGCCGAGGACCGCGTAGGAGTTGCCCAGCTTGAAGAGGGCCTCGACGTTCGACGGGTCCGCGTTGGTGGCGTCCTGATAGGCGAAGGAGGCTTCGCGGTAGGCCTTCTCACCCATGAACTTGTCGCCTTCGGCGATCTTCGTCTTCGCCAGCGCCGGCTGCGGCGTGCCGCCCGTCGGGATGCCGGTGGACTGAGGCTGGGGGCTCAGCTGCGGGTTGGCTGCGGGCGCGGGCTGCGGCGACGCGGCGATGGGCGTGGGGGCGGTGGCCGGCTGCGGCGCGGCCACCGGCTGCGCGGCCTGCGCGGCGGCGAGCTCCGCCTTCAGCGCGGCGATGCTCTCCTTCGCCTTGTCTATCCACTTCTGCTCGCTGGGGCGCTTCTCCCGGGCGAGGAACTGCTCGTACCCGGCGATGGCCTTCTGCGCCTGGTTGCTCTGCCGGTAGCTCTCCCCCAGGCCGTAGAAGCCGTCCGGGTCCGAGGGATTCAGCTGCGTGTACTTCTCGTACGCCGCCGCGGCGGTGGTGAAGTCGCCGCTCTTGCGGGCCGCGTAGCCGAGGTTGAAGTACGCGAGCTGGAAAGTGGTGTCCGCGGCGATGGCGTCCTTGAACGCGGAGACCGCCTCATCTTTGCGGCCCTGCTTGAAGAGCGCGCTGCCCAGCCCGTTGATGGCCGCCGCGTAGCCGGGGGAGCCGGTGATGGCTTCGCGGTAGGCAGCCTCTGCCTCGCCGAGCCGGTTGGACTTGAGCGACTCCTCCGCCCGGTCGAACGCCGCCTTCGCCGCCGGAGAAGGCGCGGCCGCCATGAGCAACGGGAGCGCTGCCAACAGCACGATGAACCGAACGACCATCACTGAGGTCCTCCGCCGATAAACGCCCGAGCGCCCAGCCCTACCAGACGCGCCCAGGGGTTGCGAGCGCGAGATTAACGCAAAGAACCCCGCGAGATTCACCTCGCGCTCCACGCGCGAGCCCTTCGTGTGCCATTCCCGATAGCCGCGTCGTCCTGGAGCCTGGCGCGCTCTAAGCGCGAAACGGATTGTCGAGGAGGATGGTCTCACCGCGGTCCGCGCCCACGGAGATGCAGACCACCGGAATGCCGCAGAGCTTCTCCACCCGCTGCACGTAGCGGCAGGCGTTGGTGGGGAGGTCCTCGAAGACGCGCGCCCCGGCGAGCGACTCGTCCCAGCCGGGCAGCGTTTCGTAGATTGGCTGCACCCGCGCGAGATCTTCAGGGTCTCCCGGCAGCTCCGAGAGCTTCTGTCCGTCCAGCTCGTAGCCCGTGCAGATGTCCAGCGTCTTCAGACCCGAGAGCACGTCCAGCTTGGTGAGCGCCAGGCCGGAGAGCCCGTTGACCCGGACCGCGTAGCGCAGCACCACGCCGTCCAGCCACCCGCACCGCCGGGGCCGCCCGGTCGTCGCGCCGAACTCGTCGCCCACCTTGCGAAGCCGCTCGCCCAGCTCGTTGGTCAGCTCCGTGGGGAACGGGCCGCCGCCGACGCGCGTGGTGTACGCCTTGCTGATGCCAATCACCCGGTCGATGGCCGTGGGTCCAATACCGGAGCCCACCGCGGCATTCCCGGCGACGCAGTTGGAGCTGGTCACGAACGGATAGGTCCCGTGGTCCACATCCAGCAGCGTGCCCTGGGCGCCCTCGAACAGGATGCGCGCGCCCTTGCCAATCTGCGCGGCGAGGAAGAGCGACACGTCGCCCGCGTGCGGGCGGAGCCGTTCGGCCAGGCCGGTGTACTCGGCGACGATGGGCTCCACCTCCAGCTTCGGCACCTCCAGCTTCGCCGCGCTGGCCAGCTCCTTCAGCTCCTGAAGGACCGCGGGGAGCCGTTCGGCCACGCGGTCGCGCAGGCGTCCGGGCCGCAGCACGTCGCGCACGCGGATGCCGCGGCGGGCGACCTTGTCCTCGTAGGCGGGCCCAATCCCCCGCCCCGTGGTGCCAATGGGGCTCCCCCCGCGCGCCTTCTCCCGGAAGGAGTCCAGCACCTTGTGCCAGGGGAAAATGACGTGGGCGGACTCCGAAATGAGCAGCTGGTTCTCTTCCTTGAGGAAGCCGCGCTGCTTGAGCGAGTCGATCTCCGTCACCAGGACGGACGGATCCACCACCACGCCGTTGCCGATGACGCAGACCTTCCCCGCGTGGAGGATGCCGGAGGGGATGAGGTGCAGGACCGTCTTCTGCCCTCCCACCACCAGCGTGTGCCCTGCGTTGTTTCCGCCCTGAAAGCGGACCACGACCTGGGCGTGCTCGGTGAGCAGGTCCACGACCTTGCCCTTCCCCTCATCGCCCCACTGCGCTCCCACCACGACGACGTTCGGCATTGGGGCCTTATACAGCAGGGGTGCGTCAGTGACAGCGGTAGACGTAGCCACAGCGAAGCTGCGCACACGCCGTGGGGGCCAACCCGGGCCACTCGTGCTCCCTCGTGCGGCGCAGCAGGTCCCCCGCAACGGCGACGAGTGAGCGCTCCAGCGCCCCGAAGTCCAGCGGGCCCTGCCGCAGCTGCGGCTCAGGGGAGCGCTCCCGGAGAAAACTGATGCCCGTCCGCACCGGCACGCCCGGCGCCACCATCCTGCGCGCCGCCAGTGCGTAGCAGTCCAGCTGGAAGTTGTACGCCTCCAGCCCCGCCGGGTGGCGGCGGCTCGCCTTGTAGTCGAGCACGGTGGCGCCCCCGTCCTCGTCTTCGAACAGCAGGTCAATCTGCCCCTTGAGGTTCAGCGCGGGCCCCCCGGCAGGGTCCTTCAGCTGCAACAGGAAGGGGAGCTCCCGGTGCACCCGCGCGGGCCCGGCCTTCGCCAGCCTGCGGGCGAAGTCGGTGGCCAAAAAGCCCTCCACCCACTTTGAAATCTCCTGGGCATCCGCGTCGCTGGCGGAGAGCCCCTCCTGCCAGAGCAGCTCCTCCAGCTGTTCACGCAGGGCTTGCGCGGAGCCGGCGCCGTGCCAGAGGTCCACCCGCTCCAACAACCGGTGGGCGAGCGTCCCGCGCAGCCGGCGGTCGCCCGCGCTCCGGCCGGGCGGCTCCTCCGCGCGCTCCTCGTCCACCTCGAACGGCACCAGGTCCGGGGCCTCCGCGCCGCCTGAGGGCGGAAATTCGGAGAGCCCCACCTGGTGCGCGTAGAGGTACCGCCGCGGGCAGGCCACGTAGTCCTGAAGGTGGGTCACCGGGAGCACCACGCCCGCCGCGCGCACGTCCGGTGCTGACCGCACCCGTGCCACCGCCGCGTCCACCCGCGCGCGCGCCGCGTCGTCGGCGGGCGGCTCGAAGGCCGGGAGCGCGGCAGGCGGCGGCAGCCCCTCCACCTGCACGTCGCGGACAAGCTGCCGCAGCTGCGGGTTGCCCTCGATGGCGGCGTCCAGCAGCGCGCGCCAGGTGCCTTTCGGGTTGCGCGTCATCCCGGAGAGCACCAGGTGATCTCTCGCGCGCGTGAGCGCCACGTAGAGCAGCCGCCGGTGCTCCGCCTGCGCGCGGTAGGAGAGCTCCTGGCTGACCTGGAGGAAGCGCGGCGACGCCGCCGGCTCTCCGTCCGGAATCCACGGCCGGATGGAGAGACCCAGACCGCGGTCGAAGCGGATGTGCGCCCACTCGTTGGCCCGCTGCGCGGCGAGGTCCGGGACGATGACCACCGGCCACTCCAGCCCCTTCGCCTGGTGGATGGTGAGCAGCTGCACCGCGCGCGGGTCCTGCGCGTCCAGGACGTCCGCCTGCGCCTCGGTGGGCTCCGCGGAGGAGAGCCCGGCCAGCTCGCGCGCGAACGCCGCGCACTCTCCCGTCCCGTCCGCGTCCCAGCGCGCGGCGAGGTCCAGCAGCTTGTCCACGTTGGCCAGCGCCTGCTCACCGTAGGGCGAGCCCGCCAGGCTCACCCGGTACGCGGTCTCCTCCAGCGCCACGTGCAACAGGGGCCGGATGCCCAGCCGGTCCCGCTCCCGGCGCAGCAGCGGGTAGAGCCGCAGCAGGCGCCTCAGGCGCGCCGCCTCCGCGGGCGGGAGCTCGAACCGGCCGGCGTGCTCCTCCCGCAGGGCCGAGGCGAGCGAGAGCCGGTCTCCCCCCGCGACGGCGACCGCGAGCACCGACGCGTCACTCAGCCCGACCAGCGGCGAACGGAGCACCGTGGCGAAGGCCACCGCGTCGGTGGGGTCTGCCACCAGCGACAGGAGCGCCGCCAGGTCCAGCACCTCCTGCGCGCCGTAGAAGCCGCGGCCCCGGATGACGCGGTGGGGGATGCCCAACCGGGTGAGCGCCTGACGGTAGCCCTCCACGTACGTGAAGCGCCGGAAGAGGATGGCGATGTCGCCCCCGCGCGCCGGCCGAAGCGCGCCGCCCTCGGCCACCAGCCGCTCCGCGCCGGGCGCGAGCGCGCGGCGGATCCACTGCGCCACCGCGTCCGCGTCCTGTTCGCGGCACTGCTGCGCGGTCTGCGCCGGGGCGAAGACCAGCCGGTCCACGCAGGGCGGGTCTCGCAGCGCCGGGCGGACCGGGCGCAGGTCATCCCCTTCCGGCGCGTAGGCGACCTCGTAGTCCCGCGCCGCGCTCCCCGGCCGCATCACCTGGGCGAAGACGCCGTTGAAGAACGTGAGGAGGTGCGGGGAGGAACGCCAGTTGTCCTGCAGGTAGCCGCGGGCGCCGCCCTCGTCTTCGATTTTTCGCGCCAGGCGTTCGAAGACGGAGACGTCCGCTCCGCGGAACTCATAGATGGACTGCTTGCGGTCTCCGACGGCGCACAGGAAGCCCGGCTGCAGCGGCAGCTCCAGCACGTCCTGCGTCTCCACCGGGCCGCCCTCGCGGCGCTCGGCCAGCAGGGTCACCAGCTCCAGCTGCAGCCGGTTGGTGTCCTGGAACTCGTCCACCAGGAGCGCGCCCATCCGCTGCTGCACCTCGCGCCGCACCGCCAGCTGGTCCCTCAGGAGATTGCGGGTGCGCAGCAGGAGCTCCGAGAAGTCCAGCACGCCCTGCCGCGCGAGCGCCTCCCGGTGCCGCTCGCCCAGCTGGGAGAGCAGGCTCAGGAAGGCGCGCTCGAACGGGGCCACCAGGCATGCGGCGTAGCATTCGCGCAGGCCCGGCTCCTTGGGCCGGCCGAGGACGCAGACGGCCAGCTGTGCGCGCTCATCGCGGGTGCGGGCGAGCCCCGGCTCGGAGGTGAGCGCGCGCTGCAGCGCGGGCCAGCGCTGCGGGAAGTTCTCGAAGGTCATCCCCTGCAACGCGTCCCGGGCCTGGGAGAGCGCGGAGGTGAAGCGGCGCTGGGGCGCGTCCGCGTCCGCCGCGGCGCTGACCAGCCGCCGGGCCTGCGCCAGCTGGGCGTCGAAGTCTGCGCGGGCGGCCGGCTCGCTGGAGACCTCCACCCGCGCAGGCTCCATCCCCTCCTCTCGCAGCTTCGCGTAGATGTCGCAGAGGTAGGCCACCAGTCCCCGGGCGCGCCCACGGGCGGTGAAGCTCAGCTCACGGCAGAGCGCCACCACCTCCGGGACTTCGGTTTCGAGCGCCTCCAGGACCAGCCGTTCCGCGGTGTCCTCCACCAGCCGCTGCGCTTCGCGCTCCTCGAGCAGCTGGAAGGAGGGGTCCACGCCGAAGCCTGCCGGCGCCCGGCGCAGCAGCTGGACGCAGAGCGAGTGGAAGGTGGCGATCATCGCGCCGCCCAGCTCGTCGCGGGCGCGGCGCCAGAACTCGGGCGGCGGGAGCGGCCGGCCCAGCCGTTCGAAGCTCTCGCGCAGGGGCAGGAGCTCCGGCTCCGGCGCCTCTTCGCGCGCCAGGCGGTCCAACCGGCTGCGCAGGCGCTCCTTCAGCTCCGCCGCCGCCTTGTCCGTGAAGGTCAGGAGGCACAGCTGCGAGGTGCGCAGCGGGACGCCGTCTTCACGGGCCCCGGAGAGCAGGTGCAGGCAGAGGGTCACCAGGTTGTACGTCTTCCCAGCGCCCGCACCCGCCATCAGCGCGAGGTTTCGCTCGAGGGCCAGGGGGGATGGACCGTTCATGCCGCGCCCCCGGGGGTTATGCGTGAAGGGGAGGACAGCTGACCCGATGCGGCTTTCCCCTTCGCGCGCCCAGCGCCAGAGTGAGGACCATGTCGAAGGCGTTCACCAAAGAGGATGACAGCGCGCCGCCTCCTGTCACCGACAGGCCCGCCCCTCCGGGCGAGCCGCTCATCACACCCGCCGGCTTCGCGCGCTTGCAGCAGGAGCTGGCGCAGCTGCGTGCGGTTCCGGCGGAGGCGCCCGGGCGGGAGGAACGGGAGCGACAGCTGCGCTACCTCACCGCGCGGGTGGAGACGGTCAAGGTCGTGGCGCCCACGCAAGAGCAGCAGGGCAGCGTCTACTTGGGCGCGCACGTGCGGCTGGAGGATGAGGACGGCACGGTGCGGAGCTACCAGATTGTCGGACCGGATGAGCTTGACGTCGCTGCGGGCAAGGTGACCGTCGAGTCGCCGCTCGGACGGGCGCTGCTGGGGAGGGCGGTGGGCGACGCGGTCACGGTCGCGCGCCCGCGCGGGCCCCTGGAGTGTGAGGTCAAGGAGATCTGGTACGAGGAGGCGTGAGCGCGGCTTGCTTGAGGTGCCACTCCCGTCCTGGGAGCCACCCCCGTTCTCGGCGCCACGCCCGCTCTCGGCGCCACGCCCGCTCTCGGAACCACCCCCGTTCGCCTCGAGCGTTGCGCCGTCAGGCGCATAGTCGAGAGGTGGCACGGCCTCCGAGGCTTGGCTCAAAGCCACTGGGTCGTGCGCGGAACGACGTTCGTTGTCGCCGAGCGTTCGGGTGCGCGCCGAGACCTGCGCCAAGTGCGTTGTGCCCTTCATGGGCAGTGCCGACGTCTCGACTATGCGCCTGACGGCGCAACGCTCGACGCGAACGGGGCGGTGCGTCTTCGAGACGGGGAGGAGATGCCTCTCGACTCTGCGCCTGACGGCGCAACGCTCGACGCGAACGGGGTGGTGCGTCTTCGAGACGGGGAGAAGATGCCTCTCGACTATACGCCTGACGGCGCAACGCTCGACGCGAACGAGGCTCATCACCCGTCCTCCGACTCGTCGAGCCTTCGCTCGCTGATGCGGCAGACGGCGCCGAACGAGCAGTAGCGGCAGTCCTGGGGCCTCGCGGCGAACTGGCCCTGCCGAAGCGTGTGCGCCAATCCGTGGACTGCGTTCGCGAGGTTCTTCCCTCCGCGTTCGGAGAGCCGGAGCCGCTGGTCCGGCCCGGTGTCCAGGAGCTCCGCCAGCGTCTGGCCGTGGTGCTCGTGCAGCAGCGCGTCCAGGTAGCGGGGCTCCCCGTCGCGCAGCGAGAGCCAGGCGGCGCTCGAGGCGGCGCGCCCGGCGACCTTCGCGGCGTACAGGTAGAGCGGCAGTTGGAACTCGGTCGTCAGGAGCGCCTCGATGAGCTTCGGGCCGCTGGGCAGCGTGCTGGACTTGTAGTCCACCACGCCCGCGCTCGGGCCTGACACGTCGAGCCGGTCGATGGTTCCTTCGAGGTGGATGGGGGCTTCGCCGGGATTCGCGGGCGGGAGGGCCACCTCGCGCCAGCCTTCGGGTGAACCGTCGCGTCCGAAGCGCAGCTCCGTGTACGCAGGCTCGTGCGCGCGGAACGGCAGGCCGCGGTGCTCCGTGGCGAGGATGCGGCGGACCATCGACCGCGCCCGGTCCCGCGTCAGCCTCCAGAGCGCGGGGTGCCCGACGTGGGCGGAGCGCTCCGCTGCCACTGCGGCGCCGGCGAGCGCCTCGTCCAGCAGCGCATCCGGAATCTCCTCCATCCGCCGCCGCAGCAGCCCCGCCTGGGCCAGGCGCGGGTACAGCTCCTCCATCACCTTGTGCCAGAAGGACCCGTTGCCGCGCGCGTCCATCTCCTCGCCCGGCTCCTCGGGCTCCTCCAGCCTCAACACGTACGTGAGGAAGCCCTGGTAGCCGCAGTTGCCGAAGCGCGCCAACGTGGAGGCGGAGACGGGCCGCTCCCGGCCGAAGGCGAAGAGCCGGGCCAGCTCCGCCGCCAGCTCCGGCGTCCACGCCCCACCGGTGAACGCGCCAGGCTTGAGCTGCGCGTTGGAGAAATACCGCAGGCGTTCCTCTTCCACTTCGCTCGACGCGCGCGCGGCGGCGAACCACGGCTCTTCCGCCAGCCGCGCCCTGAGCGCCCCTCGCGCGGGATCCGGCTCCGCGATCCGCAGCTCCGGCCGGGCGAGCGCCTCCAGCGCGGCGCGCTCGCGCAGCTGGGCTTCGGTGGCCACCTCGTCCAGGAGCGGCACCGGGCGCAGCGGCTGTGCCGTCAAGCCCACTCCCGTCAGGCGGCGCAGCTCCTCCACGAACGGCGAGGGGAGCTGCTCCTGTCCCCGCGAGCCGGCCCGCGCGAAGCTCATGGTCGCGGTTTCCGTGGCGGAGGTGAGCGCGAGGTAGAGCAGGAGGCGGTCCTCCGCAAGCCGCCACGGCGTGCGCCCGTCGAGCTCGCCCGTCGACAGCCGGAACGCGTCCCGCTTCAGGTGGCGGTTGATGGCCACCCGGTCCTCGTCCGGGAAGAGCGGCTGACCCCGGGCCCTTCCCGGGAAACGGCCCTCCACCAGGCCGCCGACGAGGACGTGCTGAAACGTCCGGCCCACAAGGTCCCGGAGGTCGAGGATGCGGACCGCGCCGCCGCGCGTCCCCTTCGGCGCCAGGTTGAAGTCCGCCGCCGCGTCGAGCAGCCAGCGGTGAAACGTGGGCCGCTTCATCCGCTGCGCGCCCGCACCGGAGAGCTTGAGCGCGCCGTTCAGCTCCGACACCAGCGCCAAGAGCGCCTCAGACGCCGCCTGGTCCCTGGCCAGCGCTCTCAGGATGGCGCGGCCGAAGGACGACGCCTCGAGGTCCCCTCCTCCGCCTGGCAGCGGCAGCTGCTCCTTCTGACGAACCGCGTCCGGCAGCCGCAGCTGCAGGAGGCAGCGCCACCAGCGCTCCAGCAGGTCGAACGCCCGCGCCTCGGGCGGGAGTTGCGAGCCGATGGCAATGAGCCGGAGCGCCCGCTTGTGCACTGCCCGCACCGAACCCGCCCCCACCTTCGCCCCGCGGCCCTCCAGGCGTGCGGCCAGCGCCGAGAGCCGGACGTCATAGGCGCCCCGCCCGTCGCGCGCGCCCAGTCGGTCGTCCCGCAGCGAGGCCAGCTTCAGCCAGGCCCCAGGCGCGTCGGGCGCGCCGCGCGAGAGCTCTGGGGCGTAGCGGCTGGAGAGCAGACGCCCCACCCCATCCGCTGGGAAGCCGTCGTCGACGACGAGGGGCAGCTCCAGCGCCACCCGGCCCGCGGCGGTGGAGGTGAGCGGCGCGCCGCGGCGCATGCGGGAGGGGACGCCGAGCGCCTCGAGCGCTTCGGCCAGCCACTCCGCCTCTTCGCCGAGGTCGCGGTACGCGATGGCGATCTCCTCCGGAGGCACGCCCTGGTCGATGAGCGCACGCACCCGCCGCGCCAACAGCGCCGCCTCGGAGCGCGCGCTGGCCGCGCTGTGCAGCGCCAGCGCCCCGGCCGGGACCGGGGAGCTGAGCGGCCGCGCCTCCGGTGAGAACAGCGTCCGGGCCAGCGGCGCCAGCGGCCGGCCTTCCAACAACAGGTCGGTCTTCTCCACTTCGAAGCGCGTCAGCTCCTGCCCGCGGCGCTCGAGCACGGCCAGGACCGGATCCACCGCGGCATCCACGTACGGCGAGCCCGCCGCGGGCACCCGCAGACGCAGCTGCACCTCCGCCTTCTCGCAGGCGGCCGCCAGGGCGAGGAGCAGCTCCGTCCGCAGCGGCGTGAAGTCGTAGAGCGCGTCGAGCTCGATGGCCTCGAAGCCCCGGAGCCCGGCAGGCAAGCCGCGCAGGCGCAGCACCTCGACGGCGCCGCGCACCTCGTCCTCGCGGTCCGCCAGGCGCAGGACGCCCATCGCCTCGTCGTAGGCGCTGTAGAGCCGCGCGAGGTACCGCGCGCGATCCAACCGGGACGCGGTGACGTCCTCGACTGCGGCCAGAAACGCGTAGGGCTCCACCCCGCCGGCCTTGAGGTCGAACACCAGCTCCAGCGCGGCGCGCGCGAAAGCCGGCTCGTGCACGTAGTGGCCGAAGGGCCCGCTGCCCAGCTTCCGCGCCGCGGACCACATCACCACCCGCGAGGTGAGCGGCGACGCCCGCCGCCGGTCCAGCAGCCGCGCCCCTTCGAAGCGGGAGATGAACTGCGCGAAGCTGCAGGACCCGGAGGCGTCGGCGAAACCGCTGGCGCCCGCGGCGGCCACCAGCGCCTCCTCTACCCGCTCCCCGTCCGGAAGGACCCGTAGCACTCGTCTGACGCTCGACATCGAACGCGCCATTCTACTGGCCGGTCCGACACGCGGTACACCTCCCGCGTAAGGGGACCCGAGTGGGTCGCGGACCGCTGGTGCTCCGCCCAGACCGAATTGATTCCACCTGCAACCCTGTTCGCGTCGAGCGTAGCGCCGCGCAGCGGCGCGTAGTCGAGACGGCGGCACTGCCGATGTAGGGCACAGCGCCGTCCCGACTGTCGGCGCGGTCCGAGAGCGCGAGGACAGCGTGCGTGGGCCCTGCCACGTCTCGACTACGCGCCGCTGCGCGGCGCTACGCTCGACGCGAACGGGGAGACGACGCTGTGCTCAACGTGCTGCGGGCGAAGCACTAGCGCGCGAGCAGCGCGACGACGGCCTGGTGGTGGTTCTTCCGCGCGTAGTCGATGGGCAGCATGCCGAAGTGGTCGCGCGTCTGGGTCTTGGCGCCCTTGGAAATGAGCAGGCGGACCAGCTCGACGTGGCCGTTCTGCGCGGCCGCGCGCAGCGCGGTGCCGCCCTGAGGGTTCGTCGCGTTCACGCTTGCTCCAGCGTCGAGCAGCAGCTTCACGGCCTCCAGCGAGCCGGTCAGCGCGGCGATGGAGAGCGGCGGCGCGCCGTCCGCGCCCCCGTTGTTGGGGTTGGCCTTGAGCTTGAGGAGCGCCCGGGCGCACTCGTGCTGTCCCTTGGCGATCGCCACCTGCAGCGGAGAGAGCTTGCCGCTTCCCTCGAGCCGCGCGCCTGCGCCCACCAGAATCGGGAGGAGCTGGGCGTGACCGGCGAGGACGGCCACATGCAGCGGGGAGAGACCCATTTGCACCGGGGCGTTCAGGTCTCCCGACTTGAGCAACAGCTTCACCGTGGCGACGTCCCCCTTCCCCACGGCGGCCCCGAAGGCGGTGACTTTGTCTTCGTCGGTCACGATGCTCGTATCCGCGCCCGCGGCGAGCAGCACCTCCACCACATCGTGGTACCCCTCGTTCGCCGCGGCGATCAACGCGGTGGCACCGAAGCGGTTCGTGCGGTTGAGCGGGACCTTCCACTCGATCAGCCGGGACACGACAGGCAGCTGACCCTTCATCGCGGCGACGAAGAGCGCGTCCTGACCCTCGTCGTCCAGCGTGAGCGGGTCCACCTTCGCGGCCTTCAGCAGCTCTACCGCCCGCAGGTTGCCGGTCTGAGCATGCACAGCCAGCGGGGTGCGCCCATGGGTGTCCTTCAGCTGCGGGTCCGCGCCCGACTTGAGGAGCAACTCCACGACTTCGTCGCCGTTGGGCGTGTGGGCCGACGAGTGAAGCGCCGTCTCGTCGTCGACGTTGCGAAGGTTGGGGTTTGCCTTCCTCGCGAGCAGCCGCTGGACGATCTTCACGTGGCCGGCGAACCCGGCTTGAATGAGCGGCGTGACGCCGTTCTCGTTCTGGACGTCCGGGCTCACCCCTATGCGCAGCAGGTGGTCCACCACGTCCAGCTCTCCCGCGTAGCAGGCGAGGATCAGGGCGTCCGCCACATCGAGTGTCTTCGGCCCGGCCTTCGATGTGAGCTGCTTGACCGCTGGAACGTCTCCGCGCCCCGCTGCCTCGAGGATGGGAGAAGCCGCCAGCGCAGGGGCGCTCAAGGCCAGGAGCAACGCCAAGGAACGGAGCATGGCGCGGCGAGTAACTGCCCGCGCTGGCGCGTGTCAAGCCAGACGCTGAAGGCCCCTCAGGACACGCGCAGGGTCAGCACGGAGCACGGCGCCGCGCGGATGACCCGGGCGGCCACGCGCCCCAGAATCGCCCGGCGCTTGCGGCGAACGCCCAGCGCCGCGACAACCACCACGCCGGCGTTGCGCTCCTTGGCGACGCGGAGGATCTCCGCCGCCGGCGCGCCCTCCACCACCTGGATGCGCGCGGGCGTCTTCGCTCCGGAGATCAACCCCTGCAAGCGCTGTTCGGAGATCTGCTGCAGCTCGGCGTGCGTGTCGGGCGGCAGCATCGGCACCGGTCCTCCGGCGAGGAGCCCCAGGCGGCTGGAGAAGACATCCTCGAGGAAGAGCACGTGGAGCAGTGTGGCGTCACCGTCCATCCGCGCGGCCAGCTCCAGGGTTCCGTCGGCGATTCGCTCGGAGCCCTCGCCGAGCTCCACAGCCCCGAGGACGCTGCGGGACGCGGGGGACGGGCGCGCCACCAGGACCGGGCAGTGCGACCCACGCACCACCTCCTCGGCCACGCTCCCGAGCAGCCAGCTCCCCGCCGCGGAGTGGCCCGCGCTGGCGAGGACGATGAGGTCTGCTTTCACGCGCTCGGCTTCCTCCAGGATGCCGGTCGGCGGAGAGCCTTCGCCCAATGCCAGCTGGTACTCGTCATCCTTGCGTCCGGTGATCTTCTCCACGCGCTCGCGGACGAGCGCGGCCGCCTTTGACAGCATGTCGGGGAGCTCCTCCAGCAGCTCCCGCTGGACCTGCGGAAACAGCGGGGAGACCGCGGGCGCCACGCGGACCACGTGGCAGACCGTGAGGCTCGCGTTCCACAGCTTCGCCCAAGCGTGGGCCTGCCGAAGTCCTTCGTCCGAGCTCTCCGAGAGGTCCGTCGCCGCCAGGATGTGAGAGACATTCATCGCGTCACCTATGGGCGCGCGGTCCTCAGTCCGGGCGGAATTGCCGGGTTTCAGCCGCGGCGTCGAGTGTCAAAGCTGCTCATGGTGTTTGTCATCGTCAGCGGCGCCGCCCCCGGGGACGCGTGGAGTAATTGATGGTGCCGTCTTCATCGACCCAGGTGTGGACGTCAGGGCCTTTTTCCCGGGGCTTCAGCCCAGCCGCGGCCGCCTGCTCTGCCGCCCTGCGTTCAACCTCCGCTGCCTGCTCGGCTTCCTGGCGCGCGAGCTCCTGCCGCTGCTGCTGCGCGAGGGCTTCCTTCTCGGTCTGGAGCTGCTGACGCTCGGAGGCCAGCTGCTGTGCTGCGAGTTGCTGCTGCGCCGCGACGCTCTGCTGCTGCGCCGCGACGCTCTGCTGCTCCGCCGCAAGCTGACGCACCACGGCCACGCTCTGCTGCTCCGCCGCGGCCTGCTGCTGGGTTGCGAGCTGCTGCTGGAGCGCCAGCTCCCGGCTCGCCACTTCGGCCTGGCGCTGCTGCTGCACCAGCGCCAACTGCTGTCCGTAGAGCACGCCCTGCGCGTAGGCGAGCTGCGCGGCGTACTGCTGCCAGAATGCGTCCGGGGCGGGCGGGTAGGTCTCGCGGTAGGGACCCACGCGTCGCTCGGTCGGCAGCGGCGCTCTGCGGCCCACCCAGCCGGTGACGTGACCTGTCCAGATTCCAGCCTGCGGCTGCGCGGAGGCCGTCACGCCCCACACCAGCACTGTCAGAAGGCAAAGACGCATACCTGGAAGGTACGGCGTTCCAGGGTGGAGATAAAGCCGGGCGGGCCCCAGGGATCCACCCCGCTCGCCTCGAGCGTTGCGCCGTCAGGCGCATAGTCGAGAGGTGGCACCGCGCCCGAGGCTCGGCGCTGACCCGCTGCACGACGCTCAAAACCGAGTAGGGGCCGTCGGCGTGCGTGGGTGGGTGCAACGTCTCGACTATGCGCCTGACGGCGCAACGCTCGACGCGAACGGGGAGCGGGTGGCGACGCAGACAATCGCCATGGAGGTCGCACGTGTCGCGGGGGGGGCTTACACCTCGCCTTGAAGACGCGCTCTCCCGGCTGGGACCCTTCCCTTCGTGCGGCCCTGGTGGGTGGAGAAGGCCCGAGCGCTGATGACGCCGGCGGACCTCGGCCCGGCCACGCTCGGGGAGCTGTGGCACCTTCGCCAGCAGTTCGCGTTCATGCGGGAGAACGTGGAGCCGGAGCTTGTCGCCGTCGATACCGAGGGGCGCCCGGAGCTCGCTCAGGCCTGGAGCGACCTCGCCGTGCGTGAGGTCCGGGTGACCCAGGCGCTGGACCTTCGACGCGAGGGTGTCGCGCAGCAGCTCAAGTCCGGGGCGCTGACTCCTTCCGCCTTCCGGAACCTGTGGCAGGACCTCGGGTTCGACGAGGCGTCAGATCACCCCAGCAGCGCGGCGGATGACTACCTCGAGGGGTTGCTCGACGTGCCGCGCCTCACCGTCGGGGAGGACCGGCCCGCGTTCGGCCAGGTGAACATGGCCTCACGTGCGCGCCGCATCGCCGAGTTCCTGTCGGTGGTGGAGCCCGACGCGCAGGACGTCGTCTACGACCTCGGCTCGGGAAACGGAAAGTTCGCGGTCACGGTGGCTGCGAGCTGCGCCGCGAGCGTGACGGGCGTGGAGCTGGGCGCCTCCTACGTCGAAGCCGCGCAACGAACCGCTGCGATGCTCGGGGTGACGAATGCCACGTTCGTCTGCGCGGACGTGCGCGAGGTGGACTTGAGCCGGGGGACGGTCTTCTACCTGTTCCACCCCTTCTGGGGAGAAGTGGCGCTCACGGTAGCCGCAGCGCTGGCGGCGCTCGCAGGCGCGAGGGACATCACGGTCTACGCCCAGGGCCCGGAGCTGGGCTACGGCGAACACTTCCTCGCGCAGGCGAAGGACGGCCCGCTGCGGCTGCAGGAGCGGCGCGGTGAGTACTCGGAGATTCTGGTTCTGCGCAGCCGGTGACCTCAGTGCTCGACGGTGCGCTGCAGCCCGTCCAGCACCTGGGTCCAGTTCTTCTCGAACTCGGCGCGCTGCTTGAGGTCCTCTGGAGATGGCCCGGACTTGAGGTTCGACTGCGTGAGGGTGACCTTCGTCGCGTCGCGGTCCGGCTCGAGGTCGAAGTCAACGCGGTGGTAGTTCTCCGGCGCGTCCGGCTTCCCGGCGAGCGGGCTCCAGTGCGAGAAAGACAGCCGCCGCTCAGGCTCGAAGACCTGAATCTCCCCCTTGTCCTCGTAGCGCTTGCCCTTGAACTCCCCGCGGAAACGGATGGGAGAGCCCACCCGGAAGTCGCTCTCCACGTCCGCGCCGAGGAAGTACTTCTTCAGAAGCTCCGGGGTTGTGAGCGCCTTCCAGATCTCCGCGGGGCTCGCGTGAAGGCGCTTCGAGACTTGGGCGGTGGGCTCGGCCATGACGACTCCCAGGGAAGGGGTTTGAGGCCTCTAACCTGGGAACGACCACGGCAGCCGGCAAGCGCTACTTGCAGGTCGCCTTGGGAAGGCAGTCCGCGCTGAACGTCGCGAGCTTCGCGCTGTCGAACTGCCCGTCCTTGCAGACGTAGTGCTCGCTGGCGCAGGTGAAATACGGCGCGATGTCACAGGTGGTGTTCTTGTATGCGTCGCAATTGAAGCTGCTGGAGATATCAACCGTGCCGCACTTGGTGGACTCCATGAACTTCTTGCACGCCGACACGTTGTCCGGGCCGCAGCCCAGAAGCGCGACGAGGGCGCCTACGGCAACAAACAGCTTCTTCATGAGGTGCTTCTCCTGACTTGAGTGATCTGCCAGCCTCAAGACACTGGGTCGGGGAACGCGAAGCACGCGGAGCTGCATGAATATGAAAATCGCGCTGACGGCGGCCCTGTGTCTCGTGTTCTCAGCGGCGCCGGCCCGAGGCGAAACTGACTTCACTGGCACGTTTCACCTGCGCTACTCGCGCGTCGACCTGGCAGTCACCGGCGCAGGGCTGGCGCTGTGGCTGACGAGTGAGCTCGCGCTCAAGCGCGCGCTGGCGCCCAGCACCTGTCGCTGGTGCGATCGCGCGGCGGACGGGACGGACACGCTCAATGGGTTGGACGCCGCCGGCCGGTCCCTGCGCTGGGGCGCGGCCGCTCCGACGGCGGACACGCTCAGCAACTGGGTGGGCGTGCTGGGACTCCCGCTCGGGCTCATCGCCTTCGACTACGCCATCGCCCGCGCGGACGGCGTGCCCCAGGCGGCGCTGGTGGACGCGCTCATCCTCACGGAAGTGGTGGCGCTCTCGAGCGTGCTCAATCAGGCAGTGAAGTTCGCCGTCGGGCGGGAGCGGCCCTTCGTCCACGCGCTGCCCGCCTCGGAGCGGCCACTGACCGAGCACCCCGAAGACAACAATGTGTCGTTCTACAGCGGTCATACCAGCTACGTGTTCTCGCTCGCCTTCGGGGCCGCCACGGTCGCGGCGCTGCGCAACTACAGCCTGGGGCGCTGGGTCTGGCTCATCGGCCTGCCGGTCGCCGCGGCGACCGCGTACTTCCGCATCGCCGCGGACAAGCACTACCTCACAGACGTGCTGGTCGGCGCCGCCTCCGGCACAGCGTTCGGCCTCCTGGTTCCCACGCTGATTCACCCGCGCGAAGGCGGAACGCGGGAGGGCGTGTTCGTGCGCGTCGTCCCCACGGGCAGCGGGGCCGCCGTCGTCGGCGTGTTCTGACGGAGCGCAGAAAAACCGCACCGCGCGACACGGATGTCGTGGCCACGTTCCGCCTCAGGCGCAGCATCCTGTTCGGCTCGCCTCCCCCGCGCTCGCCTCCCCCGCTCGCCTCCCCCGCTCGCCTCGAGGGGGAAACCGGCCCTGGCCGGCCATTTCGTCGGAGGAACAACTGTTCTCAGTCAGGCGCCTCCCCCGCTCGCCTCGAGCGTTGCGCCGTCAGGCGCATAGTCGAGAGGTGGCGCAAACCCACACACGGCACTTTGCCGGTTTGTTTCGAGCAGAGCGAAGCGGCCCATGAGCCCAGCTCCGGAAGCACTGCCGACGTCTCGACTATGCGCCTGACGGCGCAACGCTCGACGCGAACGGGGGCAACCCCGCGATGTGGCAGACCCTCATGAGCTGTTCTCTAGGAGCGTCGCGCCGTCAGACGCATAGTCGAGAGGTGGCAGTGCCTTCCGAGGCTCGGCTCAGACCCGCTCTGCGACGCTTGACGCGCCGGGTGGGGCTGGTGGCGTACGTGGGTTTGCGCCACCTCTCGACTATGCGCCTGGCGGCGCAACGCTCGAGGCGAGCGGGGGTGGCGCCCGAATGAAGAGCTGTTCCTCCGACGAAATGGCCGGCCAGGGCCGGTCTCCTCCTCGCGGCGAGCGGGGTCGGCACGCCTTGTGCGAGAGGCGGCGGCAGGCCGGTGAACCCAGGAGCAGCGGTGAAGACCCTACTCATGTTGTTGTCCGTTTCGATGTTCTCCCTCTCGTGCAGCAGCGCGTTTGACTGCCAGCCGCGGGTGGCGGCGCCGACGGGGGACCTGGCGAAAGACATCCTGGGCTCCTGGGACGGGTTCGGAATCGACAGCCGCGTGGTCGCCACGTTCCACAGCGACGGCGGCGTCACCCACTCTGAACAGCCCAACTCCTACGCGCCGCAGGGGGGCCGGAGCACCTCCAGCTACCAGATCGTCGACGGGGGAATTGTCGTCCTCTCCGGCGCCCAGCATGACGCGACCGTGTCCACCACCGCGCTGACGCTCACGGCCGCTGGCGGCACGCCGCGGGCCCACCCCGCGCTCACCTGCAAGGGCCAGGAGTTCGAGTAGCGCCGCCGCTCCCGGTGACGTAGGAGGCGCGCGTGCGCCTTCGCCTTGCCCGCAGCGTCAGCCTCGCCGTCCTCACCCGCGCTCGCACGGAGGCGGACCGGCATGAGGACCTCGGCTGCAGCATTCAGGGTCCGGCCTCCCGGCAGCTTCGCGCAGCGCACGCGCCCCTCAAGGCCGCGCTTGCGCAGCTCGGTCCGCGCAGGTCGGTGGCGCAGGCGCGGGAGCTGGTGCGCTGGCTGGAAACCACGCCCGCCTACCGCGCGCTCTGCGACCGCGGGGCGCCGCGCGACGGTCGCCGCCCGCTCCGCCGCGAGGTGCTCTTCCCCGCCCCTTCGCGCACGCCGCCGCGGTTCCTGCACGTGCGAATGGGCAACGCCGGGCTCGACGTCCCCGTCCGCGCATGGGGCGAGCTCAACGGGCTGCTGGCCAGCCTGAGCGCGGGGGCGGAGGCAGCCGCCCTGCCCCGCCGCGGCTGGCTGGGGGAGCTCTGCGCCGCGCTGAGCGACGCCGGGGCGCTGGTCCGCCACGAGGGGCCGGCCGCGCTGGCGCCGGGCGAGGTCCTTCACATCGGACACAACACCTTCCTCGTCGCAGGCGCGAAGGCGCGCGTCCTCGTCGACCCCTACTTCCGCCCGGCGAGCGCGCTGGACCTCCCCTCGTATCAACCGCTCCAGGCGGCGGACCTCGGCCCGGTCGACGCGGTGCTCATCACCCATTCGCACGGCGACCACTTCCACCTGGGCTCGCTCGTACAGCTGCCGCGCTCGACGCCCATCCTCGTCCCCGACGTCCGCTGCGAGAACCTCCTGGCCACCGACTGCGCGCGCAGGTTGGAGGCGCTCGGGTTCACCCGCGTGGAGCGGCTGGCCTGGGGCGCGGTCCGGCAGTTCGGCGACGTCCGCGTGGAGGCGCTGCCCTTCTACGGCGAGCAGCCCACAGGGAGCGCCGGCGTCTACGAGGACCTCTTCAACGAAGGGAACACCTGGCACGTGGAGGCCCCCGGAATCTCCGGCGCCTTCTTCGCCGACGCCGGGCGCGACGTGCGCGGGCAGATGCGCGAGGTCTGCAAGCGCGTGGCGCGAGAGCGCCGGACCGACGTCCTGTTCTGCGGCATCCGCGGCTTCAAGCTGCGGCCCATTCACTACGGCTTCAGCACGCTGGACGCGTACCTGGCGAACGTCCCGACGGACGCGCTCACCCGGCCGCAGCAGCTGATGGCGGACGCGGACGAGGCGCTGCGGTACGGCGAGTTGCTCGGAGCGCGCGCGGTGGTGCCCTGCGCGGACGGCGGCGCGCCCTGGTACTGGCGCGAGGGCATGGGGCCCCGCTACCCGGGCTATCCGGGAGCCCCGGTGGAGGGCGCGAGCGGGCTGGCGGAGAACCCGGACGCGGACCCGTACCCGGAGCGCCTGCTGCAGCGGGGCACGGCCGGCTGCGTGATGCGCCCGGGTGAAGTGCTGAAGCTCGTTCGTGGACGCCCGCGCGTCCGCGCGCTCGAGGGCTGCGCCTGGCCGTTTTCCTAGGGCGCCGACGCCGCCGGCGGGCGTGGCGTGCGCACGGTCAGCGATTGCCCTCGGAGGACTCGGCTGCATCGCTTTCGGACCGGCGCAGCACCTCCCAGGGGGAGACGGGGGCGGCTTGGTGTGGGCAGGGCTCACGCCACTGTGCCCCGCGTCTCCCTCAGAGCCCACTGCAGTGCAACAGAACCGAAGGGCGCAGCCGGTATCACCCGACTGCGCCCTCTTTGCTCTCCGCCCTTGCTCAAGACCCGCCCCCAAAACGGGGAGCAGCGAGCGGCGCCCCTTGTCGGCCTCAGCACCCCAGGGGATAGGTGATCTCGATGAGCGCTCCATTCGCCGGCGCGCGGCCCGGCGCGAACACCACGGACCGCGTGGCTGCCTCGTAGGTCCAGCCCTCCGTCATCGGCTGTCCCTCCACCATGACCGTCACCTTCGTCGCGTCCGCCGGCACCTGCGAGAGCGGGAAGCGGCGGCCCGGACCGAACGTGTTCGACGACAGGTTCTGGAGCGAGCTGGCCCAGTTCGCAGTGCAGATGCTCTCGGTGCCCCCGCCGGTGGCCTTGGCGAGCTGCAGATAGCGGATGCCGGCGCTGCTGGCGGTCGGGCAGGTGGCCAGGTTCTCCGGGCCAATGATGGCGGAGATGGAGAGCAGCGTCGGGTCGTTGTTCTTCACCGCCTTGAAGAAGGTCTCGTAGTAGGCGACGGGCTGCGGGGAGAAGTCGTCCTCGTCGGTGACGAAGATGATGGCGAGCTTCGCGTCCGGCCGCAGGAAGCCCAGGTTCCCGTCCATCGGCATCGCGGTGGTGGGGTCATCCGCGCTGTTCACCAGCGGCGTGTTGAGCGCGCGGAAGGCGCCCTCAAGGCCCTGCTCGTTCCAGTGGCACCAGCCGACGCGGACGTTGGACGCGAACACCTGCGCGGCGTTGGGCGTGGCGGGCGTGATGATGCGCGGCGCGCTGCCGTCGACGGGCGCCAGGCGCCCGGCTTCGCCACCCTCCACGCCACCCGGGCAGACGGACCAGCCGCCGGGGGAACCCTCGATGCCCGTCGTGGTGACGCCAATGTGGTAGTCGATGTTGGCGGCCTGCGCGGCGCTCATGAAGGCCGCGAAGTTCTGCCCCAGGCTCTGCTGCTCCTCCATCATGGAGCCCGAGTTGTCGATGACGAAGAGCACGTCGACCTTGCCCAGGCTCTCCTGAAGGAAGCGGTCGGTCTGATCCGGCTTGACGACGCCCTTGCCGAGCAGCCCCGCGACAAAGGTCCCTGCCGCGGCAGTCCGCACCTCCAGCGCCGCGCTGTCCGTCCCGTCATCCGTCGGGCTGTACGCCACCGAGAACGAGAGCGTGCCGCCCGGCTGCACCGTCGCGGGCAGCGCGGGCGCGGAGAGGCTGAGCTCCCCGGAGGTGGCGTGCGTGAGGGCGGCGCCGCTCACCGCGACCGGCGAGGTGCAGTTGTTGACCGCGTTGACGCTTCGCTTGCGGACACCGCAGGTGAGCTTCATCACGCCGAAGTCCACCTGCGTGGGCTGGAGCGCGAAGCAGCTGTCCACCGCCTTCGCCTTGAGCGGAATGAGCAGGTGGCCGTCCGTCGGGTGGTTCACGAACGCCTCCGCCAGCCCCGCGTACGTGCCAGGGACGAGCGCCCTCACCTTCGCCAGCAGCACCGCTTTCTGCCCGGGGTCGATGAGCGCGCTGGTGGCGCCGGTGGTGGAGAAGACCGCATCAGAGCCGGCCGCGAGCTGGAAGCCGGACACCAGGCACTGGTCCGTCCCGTCGTTGCGCACGGAGATGCCGAGCGTCACCTCCGCGCCCACCGGGAGCTGCCCGAAGTCGACCGCCGCCGGCGTCACGGAGAAGCGGCAGGGCGCCATCGCCCGGCTGGCGCCCACCACCGGGACGGCCTGCGAGTGGAGCGTCTTCCCCTCCGTCGCCTTGAAGGCGAGCACGCCCGCGGTTTTCGCGGAGCCCGCCTTCGGCGTGAAGGTGATCTTCACCGGGGAGATTTCGCCGGCCGCCAGCTCGCGCATCGCGCCCGCCTGCCCCAACGAGAGGAAGCCGCCCGCCGAAGTCGAGACACCGAAGTCGGTCAGCTGGATGGACTGGAAGCAGCGGTTGATGACGTCGACGCTCCGGGTGACGCTCATCCCCTCGGGCACCAACCCGAAGTCGAGCGACCGCGGGTTGAGCTGCACGCAGGTGCTACCGCCCTCACCGCGGACGGGCAGCTTGTAGCCCGTGGGCGCCACGTTCTGCGCGGTGACGCCCAGCTCCAGCAACCCGCGCGGCGCGGGGCCGGTGACCAGCGGCTTGAAGGCGAGGGTCAGCTCCAGCCGCTCGCCCGGCGCCAGCGTGAGCGGCGTGACGGGTGGCTGGACCAGCGTGTAGCTGGGCTCTGTGAGGCGAAGGCGGTCGATGCGGAGCGGTTCGTTGCCGTCGTTGGAGAGGGTGACCTTCTCCTGCGCCATGGCGCCCAGGGCCACGCGGCCGAAGTCCACGCTCAGCGGCGTGACGGTCACTTGCTGCGAGATGCCGGTCCCGGAGAGCTCCGCCACCACCGGCGGGCAGGAGGGACAGACGGAGAGCCGTGCGGCGCCCAGCGCGAGGCCGAGCTGCGCGGGGCGGAAGGCCAGCGTCAGCGCGCGCTCTTGCCCCGGTCCCACGGTCAGTGGCTTGCCGGCCTCCGACGAGGAGAACGCGGCCGCGTCTTCGCCTTCCAGCGCCAACGTGACATCCACCGGTGCGAGCGAGGGGTTGCGCACGGTGAGCTGCTGCAGCTGCACCGAGTCGATGGCCACCCGGCCGAAGTCGAGCGCCTGGGGGACCGCCTCCACGAACGCGCGCACCGCAAGCCCGGCGACCGGGTGGATGGAGAGGCCCTCCTCCCCCAGGTTGCGGGCGTCCGCGGCCAGCTCCAGCGCGCCGGTTACCTCGCCCTCCACGCTGGGCGAGAACTCGATTTTCAGGCTGCGCTCTTCGGAGGCGCCCAGCTCGAACGGCGCGAACTGGGCGGCGCGCAGGGCGGGGATGGTGAAGCGCAAGTCGCTCACGTGAACGGGGGAGCGGCCCTCATTGACCAGCCGGACCTCGAGGGACTTGGTGCTGCCCAATCCCGTAGGCCCGAAGTCCAGCTGCTCCGGCGTCACCCGCAGCTCGGAGCTGGAGGCACGCATCCGATTGTCTCCGCAGCCCGCCAACGCCAGCACCGCGAACCCGGTCAACCACGCCGCCTTCGCCATCGCGTCCCCCCGCCGATCGACCCGACCTGCCCCGCTCCACCCACACCCTGTGTTCGATCGCTTCACGCCCCGGTCCCGCGAATAACCGCGGAGGGCGTCTGTGCAACGCGGGTGCCCGTCTTCACCTGGGGCGTTCCCTGGCGTTTCCGGCCACCCCCAAACCCACGTCGGCTGGGGGCAAACCGGGCGCGCTGTTGGGCAGAGAAAGGCGGACGTGGAGCGCTGCCTTGCCCTCCCTGGGCAGGCCGCTCCCTGAAGAAAGTTCAGCGCCCCCCGGAGAGGCTGAAGAAAACGCCGGTCAGGTGCGCAGCGGGGGGAGCTTCTCCAGCTCCTGCTTGAGCTGGTCCGCGAACATCACCAGCTCCGGCAGGGTCGTGTGGTACCGGAACATGGCCAACTCCGTCCCCGGCTCCGGTTGACGACCGGACGTCTCCAGCAGGTAGGGCGCGAGGTCGATGCCCACTTCCACCAGGAAGCCCGTCCGCTCCGCCCGGCCAATCTGCAGGGCCAGCTCGCTCAGGTTGCCAGAGCGGAACGCGAAGCCCGGCGTCTTGAGGCTGGTGAGATCTTTCAACGAGCCGTACAGCTCCGCCCCGTCCTTGCCGCCGAAGTAGATGACCGGCAACCGGATGAACGGCCAGAAGCCGTTGTCGCGCCGGTCGAAGAACTCCACCCCGCAGGTCCCGAGCACCCGGATGCTGTCCCCCGCGGGAGGCGGTTGACCGGGGACCACGGGAGGCACCTCGCGGTCCACGAGCTCGATGAACAGGCGGAGGTTCTTCGCTTCGTTGTGCAGGACGGCCATGAGGGCCGCGGACCTTAGCCCAATGAGATTGCAGGGCGGAGGAACAGCTGTCTCTCTGTGAGTCGCGCCCCCGGCTCGCATCGAGGGGGAAACCGGCTCTGGCCGGCCATTTCGTCGGAGGAACAGCTCTTCTCAGTCGGGCGCCACCCCCGCTCGCCTCGAGGAGGAGACCGGCCCCGGCCGGCCATTTCGTCGGAGGAACAGCTCTTCTCAGTCAGGCGCCACCCCCGCTCGCCTCGAGCGTTGCGCCGTCAGGCGCATAGTCGAGAGGTGGCGCAAACCCACGCACGGCACTTTGCCGGGTTGCTTCGAGCAGACCGAAGCGGCCCATGAGCCAAGCCTCGGAAGCACTGCCGACGGCCGACGTCTTCCATGAAGAGGTCGCCTCGTGTCAAGCAGAGGCCCCTCCGGAGCATTGCCCTGACGTCCGGTGCATCCGAGAACTCGTTCCGCCACGCTTCCATTCGCACTTGGTGGATGCCGCCGTTGCGGCTCCGTG
>JBGART010000040.1:0-91877 GCA_044230055.1 Myxococcaceae bacterium
GGCGCATAGTCGAGAGGTGGCGCAAACCCACGCACGGCACCTTGCCGGTTTGCTTCGAGCAGAGCGAAGCGGCCCAAGAGCCAAGATTCGGAAGCACTGCCGACGTCTCGACTATGCGCCTGACGGCGCAACGCTCGACGCGAACGGGGGCAACCCTGTGATGTTGCGGGACCCTGGTGAGCTGTCGAGCAAAGCGAAGCGGGCCACGAGCCAAGCTTCGGGAGCACTGCCGACGCCTCGAACGGGGGGCATCCCCTCTTGAGTTAGTCCCGGAAGACGCGCCGGAAGATCTCGTCGATGTGGCGGTGGTGGTAGTCGACGGAGAAGCACGCCTCCAGCTCGCTCCGGCTCATCACCTTCAACAGCTCCGCGTCCGCCAGCAACGCGTCAAGGAACTGCACGCCCTCATCGTGGACGCGCATCGCGTTGCGCTGGACGACGACGTAGGCGGCCTGGCGGTCCATCCCTTTCTTCGCCAGCTCCAGGAGAATCCGCTGGGAGTTGATGACCCCCTTCAGCCGCCCGAGGTTCTCCGCCATCTGCTCCGGGTAGACCTTGAGGTTCTCCATCAGGCCGCTGAAGCGGTGAAGCATGAAGTCGCAGGTGACCGTGGCATCCGGGCAGATGACCCGCTCGACCGAAGAGTGCGAGATGTCCCGTTCGTGCCAGAGGGGGACGTCCTCCAGCGCGGAGAGGGCGTAGCCGCGAAGCAGCCGCGCCAGCCCTGAGAGGTTCTCCGACAGGATGGGGTTGCGCTTGTGGGGCATGGCCGAGGAGCCCTTCTGGCCCGCGGTGAAGTTCTCCTCCACCTCCCGCACCTCCGTCCGCTGCAGGTGGCGGATCTCCACCGCGAACTTCTCCACGGACGCGCCGAGCAGCGCGAGCGCGGAGAAGAACTCGGCGTGCCGGTCCCGCTGGATAATCTGCGACGAGGCGGGCGCCGGCGTCAGCCCCAGCCGCTGGCAGACGTGCGCCTCCACCGAAGGCGGCAAGTGCGCGAAGGTCCCCACGGCGCCGGAGATTTTCCCCACAGCGATAACCTCCTTTGCCCGCTGCAGGCGCGCCTGGCCCCGACGGAGCTCGTCGTACCAGATGGCCAGCTTGTGCCCGAAGGTGATGGGTTCCGCGTGGATGCCGTGGCTGCGGCCCATCATCGGCGTCCGCCGGTGCTCCAGCGCCCGCCGCTTCACCGCCTCCAGCGCGCGCCCCACCCCGGCGAGGAGCAGGTCCGCCGCGTCCCGGAGCGTCATCGCCAGCGCCGTGTCCAGCACGTCAGAGGACGTCATCCCCAGGTGGAGGAAGCGGGCCGACGGCCCAATCCGCTCCTCGAGGAAGGTCAGGAAGGCGATGACGTCGTGCTTGGTGGTGCGCTCAATCTCGTCAATCCGCGCCACGTCCTGCTCGTTGAAATCGCCCGCCTTCGCCTGGCAGTCGCGCAGCGCGGACTCGGGCGCCAGGCCGGCCGCCACCAGCCCCTCCAGCGCGTACAGCTCCACGTCGCGCCAGCGCCGCAGCCGGGCCTCGGCGGACCACAGCTGCGCCATCTCCTTGCGGGAATACCTGGGGATCATCGCGCCCCTTTACCAGGGGCACGCACTTACCGGGAGGGCATATCCATGCAGCAGCGGAAGCCGACCGACGCGGAGCGGGAGCCCGGCGGGCCGTTCTTCCGGGCGGAGCAGCGCGAGGAGAAGTCCCGCTGATCAAACGCCCCGCCCTTCTGCGTGCGGTCCGTGTTCCCGGCGTACGGCGACGACGTCCACTCCGCCACGTTGCCGGAGAGGTCCGCGACGCCGAAGCCGGACCGGCAGCGGGAGAACTTGCCGGAGGCGGTAGGCACCCGGTCCTCGCCGCTGGCGTCCTCCGTGTTGCAGACGTCCGCGTCGAAGGCGTTGCCGTACGGGAAGCGCGCGGAGAGCGGCCCCTTGCAGGACTTCTCCCACTCCTCCTCGGAGCACAGCCGCTTGCCCTTGCTCTCGCAGAGCTTCCGGGCGTCGTTCCACGTCACGTTCACGGTGGGGTTGACCCCGCGACGGTTGGGGAACTCGAACTGGTCCACGCAGAAGGCGTCCACCGACACGGAGGACACGCCGCGCTCGTCGAAGCCCATCATCGGGTCATCCTCGCGCGTGCCCATCATGAAGGCGCCGCCAGCGACCGGCTTCATCCCGTCCGGGCAGCCCTCCTCGCCGCCGGGGCGCGGGGCGATGTTGGCGGCGCTGACCACCTTGGTCTCCTTCGGCTTGACCGCGGGCGTGTCGCGCAGCGGCTCGGCCACCTTGGTGTGGATAGCGCGCTCCGCCTCCAGCCGGCGCTTCTCCTCCGCCTCCCGCCGCGCGAGCTCCGCGTCGAGCGCGGACTGGGCGCGCTTGGCCTCCTCCACCCTGCGCTCCTCGTCCGCCCGCCGCGCCTGCTCCTGGCGCTTGGCCTCCTCCTGACGGCGCCGCTCCTCCGCCACCCGCCGCGCCTCGGCGGACTCGCCGCCTTCTTCAGGCGCCGACAGCCCGGCAGCCTGGCCGCGGCGAATGCGCTGCAGCGCCCAGTACCCGGTGACCGACCCGGTGACCAACCCGGACAGGGTGAGCGCCACCAACCAGAGCAGCGCGCGCTTCGGCGCGGGGCGGACGATGGACGCGCCGGTCTCCAGGACTTCGTAGCTGGCGGCCTCGTAGGACGGCATCAGCTCCGTCTCCTCGCGCAGCGCCGCAGACGGCGGAGGCGGCGGGGAGAGGCCAAGGGCCAGCGGAATCTCGTCCGGGTCGATGGGCTGCGTGGCGTCCGGCGGAAGGGACTCCTCCTGCTCTTCCTCCGGCGCCTGGAGCAGCGGCGGCGGCAGCGGGAGCGAGGGCGGGGAGGCGTGGCGGCCCAGGTTCCCGTTGCTCAGGCCGGGGCTGGACGCCGGCGCCGCGGCCAGTGGTGGGCGGATGGCGGGCGCGCTGACCGGCTCCGAGCGCGGGCGCAGCGGCGGCGGCACCGCGGCCCGGTTGAGCGCGCGGGAGAGCTCCTCCCAGACCTCCACCGCTGAGCGCTGCCGCGCCAACGGGTTGGGGTTGAGCGCCCGTCGGTAGAGCCCCTCCACCTGCGGCGGCAGCTCCGGGACCAGGCGCGTCAGCTCCGGGATGGCGCCGTCCGGCGTCACGCCCGCCAGCATCTCGCCGATGATGACGCCCAGCGCGTAGATGTCGCTGCGCTCGTCCAGCTCCGCGCCTTCGAGGTACTCCGGCGCGAGGTAGCGGTCGCCCTTCCCCGGCTTCATCGCCTGCACGAAGGGCAGCCGCGGGATGGCGAGCGAGAGGCCGAGGTCGCTCAGCTTGAGCAGGTCCGGCAGCACCAGCACGTTCTCCGGCTTCAGGTTGCTGTGCGGGCCGAACTTGTGCGTGGCGTCCAGCGCGTTGGCAATCTGCCCGACGATGGGCTCAATCTCCTTGCCCGTGAAGAACTGCCCCTTGGCCAGCCGGAGGTCGATAATCTTCCGGAGCGTCAGGCCCTCCAGGTATTGCATCGTGAAGTAGGGCCGGTCCGCGTCCTCGCCCTCCTCGTAGATGCGGACCAGGTTCGGGTGGTTGAGCTTCCGCCCGGCGCGCATCACCTTCGCGAACTGCTTCCGCTCGTCCGCGGTCTGGACCAGGCGCGGGTTGATGACCTTGAGGGCCACCTCCACGTCCACCTGGTTATCCCGCGCGCGGAACACGAACCCCACCGGCCCGCCGCCCACGGCTTCGCGGACCTCGTACCGCCCGGAGAGCACGTCGCCCTGCTTGAATGGAGCGCCCTCGAAGGAGCCGTTGTTCAGCCGCCGGCGGGAGAACGTCCCCGTGGCCTGGCGCAGACCTCCACCGCTGAGCTTCTGCCCGCAGGTGACACAGCTTTCGCTGTTGTCAGGAACGTGGCTGCCGCAGCGGTAGCAAAGCAAGGGGCGTGAGACTCCGAAAATGCTTTTAAAACAATGACTTCTAGTTGAGGTGGGGCCCTCTCAGCAAGAAAGCCACCTCCGGGCCTTCAAGCACCCGTGGATCCAAAGCCCCCCGTCCCTCTCGAGGAGGCGCCGAGGGCGTCGGCCTCCCGCAGCGCCACGCGGGTGACCGGCGCCACGATCAGCTGGGCGATCCGGTCCCCCCGCTTCACCACGTACCGTTCGTTCGACACATTGACGAGCAACACGCCCACCTCACCGCGGTAGTCCGCGTCCACCGTCCCTGGCGAGTTCAGGCACGTCACCCCGTGCCGCAGCGCCAGCCCCGAACGGGGGCGCACCTGGCCCTCGTAACCCTCGGGCAGCTCAAGGGAGATTCCGGTGGGCACCAGCTTCCGGGCCAGAGGCTCCAGCACCAGCTCCCCTTCGATGTCCGCGAGCAGGTCCATCCCGGCCGCGTGCTCGGTCTGGTACGCGGGCAAGGGAAGGTTCCCCGGGCGCAGGCGGCGGACCTTCACGACAAGCGGAGACACGGGCGTCATGCTCCGTCAGTTGTCTCGCCGCCGCCTGTCGCAGTTGCGAGCCAGTTTCCAGGCTCCATCAGCCAAGAAGCTGAGAGTTCTTGGCGCCCCCCTGGTGCTGGCTGGCATCGTCAGCTCCGGGCTGGCCTGCGCGGACCCGCTCTACCCCGGAATCTACCAGGAGGTCAGCGCCCTCACCGGCTTCATCCGGAGCGTCGTCGGCAAGTGAGTCAGGGCAGGAAGACGACGAACGCCACGCTGGACACCGTCCCGGGACGGGTGGACGCGTTCAAGAACGCCGGGCGCGGGATGCTGGTGGCGTAGGTAGGCAGCGTCTTCACCAGCTCGTAGCGCAGCCCCAGCGCCGCGAGCTTGCCCAGCGAGTCCGGGTGCACCACCGCCACCCGCGCCTTGCCCTCGTGCACCACGCGGGCAAGGTGTTCGGGCGCGAGCGTGGCCGCGTCCCGCTCCGCGTAGAAGGCCACCGAGTTGCCCACCGGGAGGTCGAGGAATGGAAGGAGGGACCCGCCCGGGTCCCTCGCCTTCGCCAGCGCGCCCAGCTCATTCGAGGGCTGGAACTGCAGGAGCGAACGGTGGAACCACCCCGTGAAGAACGTCGCCAGGCCAAGCATCACGCCCGCCGCGAGCGCGACCGTGCGCACCGCGGGCGGGCGTCCCCGGGTGAGCGCGAAGAGGAGCGCGGGGGCGGCGAGCGCGAGCACCACCCAACCCGCGCCGGCCAGCGCGGAACGCGGAGGGAAGGCGACGGCCAGGGCGAAGGCGATGGCCGCGGCGCTCACGGCCGCGAGCGCCCCGTAGCCCCACTGCAGCCTGCGCAGCGCCACCGGTGAGAGCGTCCAGAGAAACCGGGCGGACATCAGCGCCGCCGGCGGGGCGAGCCAGAAGGCGTACTGCGGCAGCTTCGCCGAAGCGACGGAGATGGCGAGGAACGGCAGGAGGAACCACCACAGCGTGACGCGGGTGGCGTCCGGCGGCAGCGCGCGGGCGCGGAAGGCGTCTCGGGCGCGGGTGATGAACGCCCAGAGCAGCAGCGGCGTGAACGGCAGGTAGGCCCACGCGCCGGTGTGGACGAAGAAGAGCGGCGTCGTGGTGTCGTTGTACGTGCTCTGGTGAAGCACGCGCCCGAAGGTCTGCTCCCAGAGGATGAAATACGGGCCGTAGTTGCCCCACTGAGACCGCATGGCCCAGAACCACGGCCCGGCGATGGCGGCCAGCAGGAGCAGCCCCGCGAAGGGCCGCAGCGCGAGGATGCGGCGCCACCAGACGTCGGGAGCGCCGTCGCCTGGGGTCCAGCGGCGGCGGATGGCCTCGGGGAGGACGCCGAGGACCGGGATGACCACGCCGATGGGCCCCTTGGTGAGCAGGCCGCAAGCGGCGAAGGCCCAGGCGAAGTAGAGCGCGCGCGGGGAGGTGCGGGCCTGCACCGTGGCCATCATGGTCAGCGCGATGAAGGCGGTGACCAGCGCGTCGATCTTCGGGTCCGCCACGCTGAGCAGGAGCGCCGGGCTGGCGGCGTAAAGCGCCGCCGCCGTCCACCCCGTGCGGCGGTCCCAGAGCATCGTCCCAATCCGGTAGACCGCGAAGACCGTCACCGCTCCGGCGAGGAGGGACGGCAGTCTGGCGGCCGCGGAGGTTGCCCCGAGCGCGCGGATCGCCAGCGCGATGAGCCACATCGTCATCGGCGGCTTGTTCAGGAAGCCGCCCCACGCGTCGAAGAGCTTTACCCCGTCGCCCGAAGCGGCGATCCGCCGGCCGACCTCGGCGTACTGCGCGGGGTCAATCTCCTGAATCGGGTTCGTGAGCCCGACCAGGAGAGGCACCAGCGACAGCAGTGGAAGTGCCACCGCGTAGCGCGGGAGCAGCGCCTCGGGAGCGCTGACGGTCTGCGGGCGGGCCTCACGGGGGATGGGGAGCGGGTGAGCCATTGCGGGGCCGGCATCTTTCGCCCGTCCGTGCGCGCGGGACAAGGCGGATCCATCGCGTTGACGCGCTGCAGGGACGCCTGGCTGACTGCTGCGGGCGCGCGGCCAGCCCGGCTTTGCGCAGAGCCGCCGGTGTTCGGTGCGCGGCCCCGTGCGGAGCAATCTTCAGCGCGGCACGCCGGCCTGGGGCGAGCGTCCGTGCTCTGTGGCGAGACGGACCGTTCTTTCGGCGCGGAGGCAGCTTTGGTCGAGGGACGCGGGTTTGCGCGGAGCCGGCCGAGCTCGGTGCCGGGAGACGGGGCACGCGGGATAGAAATGGGCGGCTGCCGGCGGGCGCCCGCCGACAGCACAGGCGGGAGCGCTGCGGTCGTAGTCCCTTTCGCCTCGGACTCAGCGCTCCCCAAGGTGAGTTGGCTGGAGCTGTCCCTCTCGAAACCCGTCGCCGGCAAAAGGGTCGGAGGGGCCAGAAATCACTCCTGGTGTGAGTCTCCGCGCCGCGGCAGACGCGCCCGGTCGAAGTGAAGGCGCTGCTCGCAGCCCCCGCAAAGACGCACTTCCAGTGAAGTGCGCATAACCCGGCTGCGAAGCTTTCGGCGGTCAGGCACAGGCCCGAAACAGATGTGACAAAGTGATATGCATTGTCGTCAATACTGACGATAACGCATATCACTTCTGCAATTGATTCACTCAGACCCACAGGAGCTGCGCTTCGCGAGCCGGTTCGCGGACAAGCCCGACCGCCTCACGGCACTGCGATCAGGCTCCTGCGGGGACAGCTCCAGCCAGGAGGAGCACCGCTGCGAGACGCCTTGGGGAGCGCAGCGCGGGGGCGTGAAGCAGCGTGAGCGCGTGCCAGCAGCGGTCATTGCTGCCGGGGGCGCCCCCGGCAGCCGCCCATTCCTATCCCGCCTGCCCCGGCTCCCTCAGGGATAGGCGCTCCGGACCCTACCGCGCACACCACGGCGCCGAGCCCGGCCGGCTCCGCGTAGAAACCCGCGTCCCTCGACCAAAACTGCCTCCGCACCGAGAGCACGTTCCATCTTCGCGCCAACCACGGACGCCCCTCACACGCCCGTATGCCCGTCATCACCCAAACCGTGACTCGCAGAGAAAGCAGGTCACTTCTGACAAATCACCGTGACCTCACTGTTGCTCTGCTGGCAGAGGAGCGTTGCGCCGTCGCAGTTGTTCGACCCATTCTCCAGCCGCCGCCACTCCGACTGCGCGTTGTTGCTCGCGCAGCAGCCACCGCAGCCGGACGCGAAGGTGGCGCAGGTGCCCGCCATCGTGGTGTCGCCCACCTTGGTCAGGATGCAGTATTGCTTGGCGCTGTCGCAGGAGCTGCCGCGACAGTTGAAGGCGGTCGTCTGAGCCTGGCCGCCGTCAGCGACCGACGCCGTCGGCGAGCCGCCGCAACCGGAGACAACAATAAAAAGACAGATGAAAAGAGTACGCATCGCGTGTCCTTGCTGAGGTTTCCCGCAAGGAGCCCGCGAGGCCTTTTTCTGTCGCACGCCTGGCCAGGCTCACTTCGGCCAGTTGCTCATCGCGCCCAGGTCATGAACCTGGGTGAACCCGTGGGCCTTCAATATCTGCGCGGCATTCTGACTGCGGCGACCGCTGCGACAGTAAACGACCACGGGCTTGTCGACGGGACCAACCTCCGCCCAGCGCGCCTCCAGCTCCTGCACCGGCACGAGCTTCGCCCCGTCCAGGTGGCCTGACTCGAACTCCTCCCGGGTCCGCACGTCGAGGAGAACAGCGCCGCGCGCGACAAGCTCCTTCGACTCCGCGGCGGTGGCGCTCTGCGCCTTCGACGCGCAGGACAGGAGCAGCACTGCGCTGAACGCAACGATGATGATGACCATCCACTTCATGAAAGGCCTCCCAGGAGGCCGCACATATCGCGGTTACGCCCGCTGAAGCCACTTGCGATAGGCCTTCGCCATTTCGCGCGACGAGCCATGCTGCTGACCCCGGGGTTCAAGCCGCCCTACCCTGCAGGCTCCGGCAAAGACCAGAAACGAGACAGCTGGCCTCCCGCAGCGTTTCCCAAGGCCTTCCTGGGGCCGGTCGAACTATCCTCGGCGCATGCGTCCCGTCGCGAAGAGCTACCGCAGCACGAATCACACGGTCGCCGGCTCAGACATCCTGGCGATCATCGACGTCCTGCCTCTCCCCGACCAGCTCCTGGGCAAGGAGAAGGCGCAGGCGCTTCGCGACGTGAAGCCTGACGACTGGTACCCGGTGGCGATGATGCTGGATGCGCTCGACACCGTCGCGGCGAAGATGGGTGACCGTGCGCTGATTCCCATCGGCTACGCGCTCATCAAGCGGTCGCACTCCGAAGCCATCAAGAAACACTTCAAGAGCGCCAAGGAGCTGCTGAACGGCTTCGACGCGCTCTACAAGCGGGCGAACCGCGGCAACGACATCGGCGGCTGGAAGGTGCTCTCGTTCGAGCCCGGCAAGGCAGTGCTGGAGAACACCATCCCGCATCACTGCTTCATTCAAATCGGCATCGTCCAGGAAGCCATCAAGGTCCTCCAGGTCCCCACGGTGGTGAAACAAACCCAGTGCGTCCGCGAGGGCGCTGACTCCTGCCACTTCCTCATCACCACCACGTCGAAGGACCATCGCTGGATGGGCCGCTAGCAGGACGATGGACGACATCCTGCGCTTCCCTACCGCGGTGAAGCACGACCGCGAAATCGACACCTGGCTGCGGGCGCAACGCGAAGACCTGCGGCCGTTCGTGGAGGTCTGGTTCGCGCAACTGCGGCAGTGCGGCGAAGACGTTCGGGAGCTCATGCACGACGGCTGTCCCACCGCCTGCGTCGGCGACGCGGCCTTCGGCTACGTCAATGCTTTCACGCATCACGTCAACGTGGGCTTCTTCTTCGGCGCGCTGTTGAAGGACCCGGCCCGCCTGCTGGAGGGAACGGGCAAGCGAGGCCGCCACGTGAAGCTGCGACCTGACCGCGACGTGGATGCAAAGGCGCTCGCCCGGCTCATCCAAGCGGCCTACGCCGACATCCGGACGCGACTCAAGACCGTCACGGCGCGCTGACCAGCGTCGGCTTGCTCACGCGGAAGCGCAGCGGGTCCACCGGCACGCGGCCGAGCTCCAGCTGGTAGTGCACATGGGGCCCGGTGGAGCGCCCGGTCTTCCCCGACTCCGCGACGACATCCCCGCGCTTCACGCGCTGGCCCTCCAGCGCCAGGACCAGGGAGTTGTGACAATAGGACGTGGTGACACCGCGCCCGTGGTCGATGGTGAGCACCCGGCCATTCACCGAATCTTCGCTCACGCGCCGGACCACGCCGTCGGACACGGCCCGCACCGGCGTGCCGATGCGCACCGAGAGGTCCACGCCGGTGTGCATCTTCTCCACGCCCAGCACCGGGTGCATCCGCATGCCGAAGCCGGAGGTGATGGGCGCGGACTCGGGGACCGGCCAGGCCAGCCCGTAGACCGTGCCCAGCATCATCGCCTTCGACGCGGAGAGGACCTCGGCCTCGAAGCCGGGCGGCAGCTGCTGCGCGAAGCGCTCCAGGGTCCGCTCGCCGCCTTCCGCGTCCAGCCGCTCCCGCGCGTAGCGCGCCGGCTCGTACCCGCAGAACAGGGCCGTCACCGCGCCTTCATCGGACCCCAGCTCTCCCGCCAGCGCCTTGAGCAGCTTCGCGTACGCCTTCGGCCCCTCCTTTTCGTCATCCAGCGTGGCGCTCATCACGCCCCGCGCGCGGGCGACGGCATACGTCCGCGCTCGAGCCGCCTGCTGCTGATCCCGCACCGCGGCGAAGACGCCGTAGGCCAGCGCCTCGCCCGCGGGCACCTCGCCTTTCAGCGCAGGCGGCAGCGGGATGGTGGCCGGCAGCTCAGAACGGCCGTACACGCCGCCGTTGTAGTACGCGAGCAGCGGCCGCGCGGAGCTCTCCACCCCGAAGGTGAGGCCCGCCACGCTGCGCACCAGCGCGCCCAGCGGCGTGTGGTGGTACGCCGCCCAGAGACAGAGCGAGGCCAGCAGGAGGTCAAACAGGCCGCGCGTGCGCCGGAGGAACATGGCCGCGCCTACCGGAAGAAGGACAGCACAGGAGAGGCGTCCACCACCGCGGCGACGGCCAGCGGCAGCACCACCAGCGAACCGACGAGGCCCACCGTCAGCCCCTTGCGGCCGCGCAGCCCGCGGCTCTCACACGTCTCATCCGCGTCCGCCAGGCTCTGCAGCACTGCGCGCCAGCCGAAGGAGATGAGCACGCCGATGAGCGCGAACACCGCGCAGAAGCGCGCCACCGGCCCGGCGAAGTCATCGGCGATGCCCTGACGGATGGAGAGGTAGAGCGCGCCGTGGACCATCTTCCCCAGCGCGCACGCGCCGGCCAGCGCCATCGCCGCGGTGGCCACCGGCCGGAACAGCCGGAGCGTCGTCGGCCGCGCCCGCACACGGTCCATCAAGAGCGGCCAGCTCCGGGACTCCAGCGGGACGAACTTCTTCTTGCGGCTCGGCCGCGGCTTGGGGTTGGACACCTCCTCGTAGCCCAGCACCGGCAGCGCCAGCAGCGCGTCCGCGCACAGCTCCCAGAGCAACATGAGCGCCCGGGCGGCCACAGTCCGCTGCTCCGCGCCCACCCAGTCCACCAGCGGCTGCGTCAGGGTGAACGCACCCCAGACGCCGTCCAGCACCGCGTCCAGGTGGTCAAACAGCCGCAGCAGTCGGTCATCCAGCGTGTCCGCGGCCGCGTGTACGCCCACCGTGACGAGGGCGAAGAGGCCGGCCGGCATGAACAGCCACCGGAAGTTCGCGAAGAACTCCGAGATGGTGGCGACGTGCCCCTTCTTCTTCCGCCACGATGGCGGGAGCTCGGGCGGTTTCTGGGCCACTGCTCGTCCTCCGAAGAATGCGCGCCAGACTCGGAACGCATCAGGACAGGGAACGGTCTACCGGTGCAAGCCGAAGGCCCCTACGTCAGCGCGGCCACCGCTTGCAACGCGTCAGGCCTGCGCGGCGGGGCGGATCAAGCTGCGCTGCAGGAGCGCCTGCGCCTCGGCCAGCGGCCGGCCAAGCTCCTGCTCGTGCAAGATGAAGCCGTAGCGCTCCGGGGGCGGAGCGGTCTCCGGGACCAGCTCTTCTTCGGAGAGCCGCAGCTCCTCCACCGGCAGGCCGGTGCGCTTCATCTCCTCCGGCAGCGGCGACGGGAGGATGAGGATGAGGTGTCTGCCGTCAATGCGCTCCACCGACTGCACGTGGCGCCAGTCGATGGTGGCTTCGCCCTGCGGCGTCTTCACCGCCAGGCCCTGCTCGCTCACTCGCAGCACGCGGTAGCGCCAGCCGGCCTGCGGGTTGCGCACGCGGGAGAGCTGGAGGAGGAGGTTCGACAAGGCGGCGTAGAGGCCCAGCGAGCCGGCGATGGCGATGAACGTCCACCCCACCGCGCTGATTTCACCCCGGCGCCCCAACAGCCCGAAGACAAAGGCGGCCACGTAGAGCAGGTCGCCCAGAATCTGCAGCCCGGCGGCGGTGCGCAGCACGCCGTAGCGGCCGCGCATCTCCACCAGCACGCCCAGCACCGCGAAGGCGATGCCGGACTCCGCGAGCGCCAGGTGGAAGCCCTTCCCGCCGGTGGGCAGCAACAACAGCGCGTCCGTGAACAGGAACGCCACGCCCATCCCCTGCAGCAGCTGCCCCAGCTTTGCGCGGGTGCTGGCCTGCCCATCGTCGAGGAGCAGGCCCACCAGCGTCAGCAGAAAGCCGGTGACCAGCGCCCCGTAGATGGGCATGGGGAGGAGCCGCTCGAGGAGCGGCACCCCCAGAAGACCCCCGCTCAGCTCCGCCACCGGCCGCAGGAGCAGCAGCGCGGCGTTCCCGAGGAAGAGGACGATGGCGTGGCGGTTCAGCACGACTTAGCTCAGGCCTTGGCCTGCTCGCCGCTCGGCGCGCCGCCCGCGGGAGGCGGCGGAGCCTGCTGCGCCTGGCGGTCAGCCAGCGCTTCCTTGCGGGACAGGCGAATCTTCCCGGTCTTGTCGATGGAGATGACCTTCACCATCACCTCCTCGCCCTCCTTGAGGACGTCGGAGACCGCCTTCACGCGCTTGTCGGAGAGCTCCGAGATGTGGATAAGGCCGTCGGTGCCCGGGAAGATTTCAACGAAGGCGCCGAACTCGGCGATCTTCCGGACGGTGCCGAGATAAATCTTCCCGACCTCGGCCTCGCGGGTGAGCGCCTGAATCATGGCGATGGCCGCCTTCACCGCGTCCCCGTCGGCAGAGGCGATGTCCACCTTGCCCGAGTCCTCGATGTTGATGGAGCAGCCGGTCCTCGCGATGATGTCCTTGATCACCTTCCCGCCCGGGCCGATGACGTTCTTGATGAACTCCGGACGAATCATCAGGGTGGTGATGCGCGGCGCGTACTGGCTGATCTCCTTGCGCGGCGCCTCCAGCGCCTTGAGCATCTCGCCCAGGATGTGAATCCGGCCCTGGCGCGCCTGCTCCAGCGCCCGCTTCATGATCTCCGTGGTCAGCCCGGTGATCTTGATGTCCATCTGGATGGAGGTGATGCCCTTCTTGGTCCCGCAGACCTTGAAGTCCATGTCGCCCAGGTGGTCCTCGTCACCGAGGATGTCGGAGAGGATGGCAATCTTGTCGCCCTCCTTCACCAGGCCCATCGCGATGCCGGCCACAGGCTCCCGGATGGGGACGCCCGCATCCATCAGCGCCAGCGTGCCGCCGCACACGGAGGCCATCGACGAGGAGCCGTTGGACTCCAGGATGTCGGAGACAATCCGGACGGTGTACGGGAACTGCTCGCTCTTCGGCAGCATGTTGCGCAGCGCCCGCTCCGCCAGCGCGCCGTGGCCAATCTCGCGGCGGCCCGGGCCGCGCAGCGGCTTGGCCTCGTTCACGGAGAACGGGGGGAAGTTGTAGTGCAGCATGAACTTCTTGAAGGACTGACCGGAGAGCAGCTCCAGCCGCTGCTCGTCGTCCGCGGTGCCCAGCGTCGTCACCACCATCGCCTGGGTCTCGCCGCGGGTGAAGAGCGCGCTGCCGTGCACGCGGGGCAGCAACCCCACCTCGCACGTGATGGCCCGCACCACGTCGTGCGGCCGCGCGCCAATGCGCCCGCCGTTCACGGTGATGTCGCGCATGTGCTCGTACTTGAGGTCCTCGTAGATGGCCTTGATGGCCGACTCCACCTTGGGCGTGTACTTGTCGCCCAGCTCTTCCTTCAGCTTGACCTGGGCCGCCTTGCGGTTCTTGGAGAGGAAGTCGTAGCGGCCGTGCTTCTCCGCGATGGTGTAGCCCTGCTTCACGCCGTCCCAGGTGAGCTCGCGGACGCGCTTCTTGAGGACCTCGTCGTGCGCCGCCAGCTTGTCGTACTCGCGGGTCTTCACGCCAAGCTCCGCGCGCATGGCCAGCTGCAGCTCGATGACCGGCTGCGCCGCCTGCTTGCCGAACTCCAGCGCGGCGATCATGTCCGCCTCGCTGACCTCCTCCGCGCCGCCCTCCACCATCACGATGGCTTCGCGCGAGCACGCCAGGATGAGGTCCAGGTCGCTCGCCTCACGCTGCTTGGCCGTCGGGTTGGCCACCAGCTGCCCGTCCACCCGGCCCACGCGGATGCCGGCGATGGGGCCGTTAAAGGGGATGTCAGAGAGCGTCAGCGCCGTGGAGGCCGCCGTGATGCCGTGGATGTCACCCTCGTTCTGCGCGTCGGCCGAGATGACGCTGCAGATGACCTGGGTCTCGTAGGCGTAGCCTTCCGGGAAGAGCGGCCGACAGGAGCGGTCCACCAGGCGGGAGCTCAGCGTCTCCTTCTCGGTGAGCCGGCCTTCGCGCTTGAAGTAGCTGCCCGGGATGCGGCCCGCGGAGTACAGCTTCTCCTGGTACTCCACCGTCAGGGGGAGGAAGTCGACGTCCTTCTTGTCGCGCAGCGACACCGCGGTGCAGAGCAGCATCGTGTCGCCGTAGCGGATGACCACGCTGCCGTCCGCCTGCTTGGCCATCTTGCCCGTCTCGATGGACAGGTCGCTGCCGCCCACCTTCACGCTCTTCTTGAGGTACATGGTTTCCTTCTCTCTCTCTTCGCTTGTGTATGGAAATTCAGAGGCCGACCGCGTTTTGACGTCGGTGGCCAGACTCAAAGGGCTTCGAGGTGCTGCTCCGGTGGGCCCTTGATCTCTGGTCAGAGAGGCCGAACGCACGCTCGGCCCCGCAGATCGGAAATCAAAAACTCCACCGTCCTTCAACAGCACGGGGCGCCCAAACCTCGAGCGCCCCGCCAGTGCTGCTCGTCTACTTGCGGATACCCAGGCCCTCAATCAGCTTCTTGTACCGGTTGGGATCCTTGTCCTTCAGATAGTCCAGCAACCGCCGGCGCTGACCGACCAGCTTCAGCAGACCGCGCCGCGAGTGGTGGTCCTTCTTGTGGGTCTTGAAGTGCTCGGTGAGCTGCGTGATGCGCTCGGAGAGCAGCGCAACCTGCACCTCGGGAGACCCGGTGTCCTTCTCGTGCTGCTTGAACTGCGAGACCAGCGCGGCCTTGCGCTCTGGATGAACTGACATGGCTGCTTTCCTTGTTCCCCCGCTCCGTGGGCTTCCAACGCCGTCGGTCCGTGGAGGGGTACAGACCGGGTCGCACAACCTGCTACCAGACGAATCGGGGGCTTATATGGTTCGGGGACAGCCCCGTCAACCCGAAGCCGCCTCGTCGTCAGCGAGCGCCAGGGACACCATTGGGATCGTCAGCTCGCCCGGCGAGTAGTCGGTGAGGCCCGGCAACCCGAGCATCGCCGCGCCTGTATGGTCCACCCCGTCCAGCTTCACGACCTTGGACCCCGGAATCATCTGGTCCTCGACCGTGAGGACCCCGTCGTTCTCCCAGCCGTAGCGGGTCTTGATGTACTGCTCCAGCGGCAGCAACAGCGACCGCGGCGAGAGCCGGCGGGTGGCCAGCGACACCGTGGGGATGTCCGTCGGGTACGGGTGCTCCGCCAGGAACTTCTTGCGGGACGCGTAGGTCACGTCGTCAAAGGCGTGGTTGTCCCCGCCGAACAGCGTGTGCAGCGTGTTGCGGACGGCCGGCGCCAGCTTGTCCCACCCGAGCAGGTCGCTGACGAGCACGGACCCGCCATAGGACGGCTGGAGCGCCACCAGCGACCGGACCTTCGACTTGAGCTCCGGGTAGAGCGACAGCGCCACCGTGGTGTCCACCGCGCCCTTGCTGTGGCCGATGACCACCACCTGCTTGCCGCCCTCGGACGCCTTGAGGATGGCGTCGCGGACAATCTCCGCGTTCTGTAGGCTCCGCCCCTGCGTCTGCACGGGCGCTTCACTCACCGTCAGCCCCGCCGCGCGCAGCGCCCGGGCGTTGTCTGAGAGGTAGCCGGGGTAATGGTCGGCCAACATCCCCGGCACCAAGAGGTAGCGGTACGAGGTGGCACTGGGCGGCAGGATGGACTTCCCCGCGCGGTACGCCCCGAGCAGCTCGTTGAACTTCGCGCTCACGTCGGTGGTGGGCGGCGCGTTCTTCAGTGCCCAGCCGGACTCGCCCGTGGAGAACGGGCCGTCGAAGACGTCCACCACCTTCGCGCCCAGCTCCCGCACCGGCGTGAACACCACGTCCAGGGCGCGCTTGATGATGCGGACCAGCGTGGGGACCAGCTCCGGGAGCGAAAGCCCCTTCGGGAGACCAAACGGGCCGACGTCCTCGAGGCGGGCAAGCTCGGTAGGCGGCGGCTTCGCAGGCGCGACTTCATCGGCCGGCGCGGAGGAGGCGGGCGTCGGCGGCGGGGCCGTGGGGAAGAAGGGCCTGATCTTTGGCGAATCAGCCATGAGGTCCGTAGGTGGACGTATCCTCTCCTGCCACAGCCGTCCAGCGCGAGCCAGTGAACCTCCCCCTGACCGCCCGCGGATACCTCCAGAATTCCTGGGGTTTCAAAACCCAAGACAGCTCCAGCGCGCTACTGCGTCGTCAATCCCAACATCTGTTCGTGGTCCCTGCGGAGGAACATCCGGTCGGGATCCAGGGTCTGGCTGAGCCTGCGCGCCGCCGCCAGCTCGTCCGAGTCAATCGTCGGCGGCTGGATGAAGGCCTTGCCCGGATGCGGCTTGCCGCCGAGCTCTCGCAGCGCCGCTTCAATCTTCTCGAACGTCTTGCGGTACGCGAGCGTGGGCGAGCCTGGAGGGGCCCCGGCCGGTGGCTCCGCCGGGAACGCCTCGTTCGAGAGCATCTCGATGACCACGCTGTCCCGGCCGTCGTGCTGGCTGAGCGCGCTCTTGTCTCCCTTCACGAAGCGGATGGCGACGGCCACGTGCGGAAGGTAGTTGTCCTCCTGGATGATGGCCTTCACCTTGTCCATCGCCTCCCGCGCCCGCTCCAGCGGAACCGAGACGGACATGTCCTGCCCCTTGCCAGGGAAGTCCTCCAGCATGATTTCGTGCGACTTCGCTCGGATGGGCGGGGGCTGCTGCTCTGGCGTGGGGTGGCTCATCGCGTAGAGCAGCCCCTTGACCCCTTCGGCGTGATTGGCTGGACCGAGCGCGGCGTAGGCGGCCCCTACCTGCGCGAGCGCCGCGGCTTCCCCGGCGCGCACCGCGTCGTACAGACCCCGCCACTGCTGCGCTTCCTCCGGGGACGCCGGCGCGGCGACCTCGTTGTCCAGCCGAACGGCCACCCGCCCCTCTGTGGGATACCACCAGAGGAAGACGTGCTCGTTCTGCTTGATGAGGTCCGGGAGCTGGTCGAACACCGGCTGGTCGTCCGTCACGTACTCCTTGTGCTCAAGGTAGACCTGCGGCTCTGCCTTCAGCTTCACGCGGGACACCACGCCGAAGAGCCCCATGTTCGCCCGCAGGAGCCGCAGCGTCGCTTCGTCCTCGTAGACGTGGGCCTGGCCGTCTGACCCAATCACCTCCACCGCCTCCACGAAGTCCCCCATCGCCGCCGGCTTGTTGAGCGCCGACCCGTGAACCCCGTTGGCGATCGCCCCACCGACTGTCACCTCGCCGGACGTCGGCAGCGTCGGCAGCGCCAGCCCCTCGGCGTCCAGCGCCTCGGTCAGCTTCTTCAGGCTCGTCCCCGCGTCGGCCCACGCCGTCCCGGAGGCTTTGTCGACCTCGACGTTCTGCAGTGCCCGCATGTCAATGATGAGCTGCGGCTTGCCGTTGACCGCAGCGTCCGGGAACGCCAACCGGTTGAAGCCATGCCGCCCACCGCCCAGCCGGACCTTCTTGCCGTTGTCCTTCGCCCAGCAGATGGCGTTGCGAAGCTCGGACTGATCCGCCGGGTGAGCCACCAACGTCTCCGCGCTCAGGTTGGCCGTGTTGGTGACCTGCTCAAGCTTGTAAGGGCCGGTGGCCTGCCCGTTCCCCACCACGTTCGCAGGAGCGACAAATGCGTCCGGAGGTCCGTCCGCCTCGGGCGCTGCGGGAGCCGGAGCAGGCGGCGCAGCGCCGGCGTTGGAGGGCGATGCGGGAACGCCGGGGGACCGGGGCTCATAACGAATGGGCATGAAGAATCCTGCGCCTGTAGACAGGCCTGGGAGAGGGCTCGCTCAAAACAGACAACAACGTGTGGGAGATATCAGCGGAGCCGGCAGAGAAGTTTCGGCCAGCGCTGAGCGCTCACGCCCTGAGCAACTTCAGGGGTGGCTCGCGCTCTACGCGTCCTTGCGTGCCGTAGCGCCAGCGGACAGGTAGAGCTTCTGCCCATCCCGCAGCGCAAACCGCCGGAGCGAGAAGTCACGGAGCATCTGCTCGCTGACGAAGAGGTTGAGCCCCGCCCGAGCGCTGCGCTTGTCAGACGCGATGTGCGCGGCGAGCTTGGGGTAGAGCCGGAAGAGCGACTCCAGGACGTCACCCAGCTCCGCCGCCGGTGGCACGCCCAGGTCCAGCCGGCCTCGTCCGTCCACCGCGCCCTTGAGCGTGGGGGGAACCATCACCGTCACGTTCACGCTGACCCATCCCCGCGTCCGGCATCTGCGAAGACGCGAAGGTACTTGAGTCTGCCCTCGCTGGCTTCAGCGATTGCGAGGAGCTCTCCTGCGGGGCCTACCACCCTCACCCGCCCGGCAGGCGCGCCGCACTCCAGCGGCCGGCCGTGGAGGACCTTCGTCGCCACCTCGCGGCTGACGATGAAGGCCGGCAGCTCCGCCAGCGCGTTGTTCAGGGACACCAGCGTGCCTTCAATCTGGGCCAGAGACGCGGCATCGCCCCCCGCGCACGCCTCCACCAGCTTCGCCAGGGGCACCGCGTGGGCGAGCGTGAACGGCCCGCTGGCCGTCCGCCGGAGCGCTTCCAGGTGGGCGCCGCAGCCCAGCAGCCGGCCAAGGTCATGCGCCAGCGTCCGGACGAAGAAGCCCTTGGAGCAACGGACGGAGACGTTCAGGGTGTCCGCGGAGAAGTCCCTCAGGGACAGCTCATGGACGGTCACCTGCCGGGCTTCGCGGGGAATCTCCTCGCCCGCTCGCGCCAGCTCGTACAGCCGCTTCCCCGCCACCTTCACCGCCGAGTACATGGGCGGCACCTGGGGAAACGTGCCGACGAAGTTGTCCAGCGCCTCCCGCAGCTGCGCTTGCGTCAGCGCGGGGACCGGCGCGCTGGCGGTCACCTTGCCCGTCGCGTCCTGGGTGTCCGTCTCCGCGCCCAGCCGGATGACCGCGTCGTAGGCCTTGTTCCCCTCGGTGATGAAGCCGGCGATTTTGGTCGCCTCGCCCAGGCAGAGCGGCAACACGCCCGTGGCCATGGGGTCCAGCGTCCCGGTGTGGCCCACCTTCTTGACCTTGAGCAGGGACCGCACCCTCGCCACCACGTCGAAGGACGTGGGGCCGGCGGGCTTGTCCACCACCAGGACGCCGTTCACTACCAGCCCTCCTTGTCCTTCACTTCCCGGAGCAGCCGGTCAATCTTGTCACCCTCGCCCACGGACTCGTCGAAGGTGAAGAAGATCTCCGGAGACACCCGCAGCTTCACCCGCGCGCTCACCTCGCGCCGGACGAAGCCCTTGGCTGCCTCCAGCCCCTCGTGCGTCTCCTGCCGCTGCTCGGGGGTGCCAATCATCGAGTAGAAGACCCGTGCCACCCGCAGGTCCGGGGACATCTTCACGCCCGTGATGGTGATGAAGCCGATGCGCGGGTCATGCAACTCCCCGCGCGTCATCAGGTCCGCAATCGCGGCCTGGATTTCCTGGCCCACCCGGTCAGGGCGAGAGTGGGTGCTCATTTCTTCTCCCAGTCGCGCAGGTTGCGCAGCGTGCGCGCCTTCGCCCGCGCCTCGTCCAGGGGAATCTTCTTCCCCTTCTTTCCAGCCTGCTTCACAGCGGGCGTGGGCAGCGGGATGACCACCTCCCGCGCTTCATGCCGGCTGTCCCAGTCGCCCATCCCCTCCGCCTCCGCCAACGACCGCTGACCCTGCTCCAACGGGAGCATGGGTTCGCCGTCGTCCCCTTCGCCGCCTGCCGCGGTGAAGAGCTGATCTCCCATCGCCAGAATCTCGGTCTGCCGGGACAACAGCGGAGCGACGTACATCTCCTCCACGAAGTGGATGATCTTCCCCATCTGCTCATCCACGTGCTTCCGCTCGTTCCCGACCACCGCCAGCCCGACGGTGGCCTTCTGCCAGAGGTCGTTGTCCTCCACCTCGGCCACCGCCACGTTGAAGCGGGCCTTCACCCGGTCCGTGACCCGGCGAAGAATCTGCCGCTTCGCCTTGAGCGAGCCGCTCTCGGGAATCTGCAGCGTCAGGCGGGCGACACACACGAACATGGGCTTTCCTTGCAGGGCGACGAAGGACTTGCTCGCCCAGCGTTCAGCTCAAGCTCGGGCGCGTCTCCTCGATCTCAAAGGCTTCGATGATGTCCCCTGGCTTGAGGTCGTTGTAGTTCTCGATGCCGATGCCGCACTCGAAGCCCTGGGCGACTTCCCTCACGTCGTCCTTGAAGCGCTTCAGGGACGCCATCTTGCCCATGTAGACCTGCTTGTTGTCGCGCAGCAGGCGGACCATGGCGGTGCGCTTGATCATCCCGTCGATGACCGCCGCGCCGGCGATGGTGCCCAGCTTCGGCACGTTGAAGAGGTTCCGGACCTCTGCACGCCCCAGCTTCTTCTCGGTGCGGATGGGCTCCAGCAGCCCCTCCATGGACTCGCGGATGCCGTCCAGGAGCTCGTAGATGATGTTGTAGGCCTTGATGGCCACGCCCTCGTGCTTGGCCGTCGCCTCCGCCCCCGACTCGGGCTTCACGTTGAAGCCGACGACAAAGCCCTTGGAGGCCGCCGCCAACATCACGTCCGACTCGGTCATCATCCCAACGCCCTTGTGGATGATCTCCACCTTGACCTTGCTGGTGGAGAGCTTCGTCACGCCCTGCGCGACGGCCTCCAGCGACCCCTGCACGTCCGCCTTGAGGACGACGCGACATTCCTTCTGGTCGCCCGCCTTCATCCGGCTGAAGAGCGCCTCGAGCGACTCCTTGGACGTCTTGCCCAGGTCCGCCTGACGCTCCTTCATCTCGCGGTGCTCGGCGATCTCCTTCGCCGCCTTCTCGTCTTCCACCACGTTGATGGTGTCGCCCGCGGTGGGGACGCCATCGAGGCCGATGATCTCCGCCGAATACCCCGGCAGGACCTCTTTGACCGACTGGCCCTTGTCGTTGAGCATCGCCCGGACCTTGCCGGAGTGCGTGCCGCTGACGATGGGGTCTCCCACGCGCAGCGTGCCCTCGCGCACCAGCACCGTGGCCACTGCGCCGCGGCCCTTCTCCAGCTTCGCCTCGACGATGACGCCGACAGCGGGACGGCTGGGGTTCGCGTCCAGCTCCAGCACTTCCGCCTGGAGTAGGATGTTCTCAAGCAGCAGGTCAATGCCCTGCTTCGTCTTCGCGGAGACGGGCACCATGATGGTGTCGCCGCCCCACTCTTCCGCCACCAGTTCGTGCGCCGTGAGGTCTTTCTTCACGCGCTCGGGGTTGGCGCCCGCCGTGTCGATCTTGTTCATCGCGACGACGATGGGGACCTTCGCCGCCTTGGCGTGGTTGATGGCCTCAATGGTCTGGGGCATCACGCCGTCGTCCGCCGCCACCACCAGGATGACGATGTCGGTGACCGTGGCGCCGCGGGCGCGCATGGAGGTGAAGGCTTCGTGGCCCGGCGTGTCCAGGAACGTGATGTCTCCCTTCTCCGTCGTGACCGTGTACGCGCCAATGTGCTGGGTGATGCCGCCAGCCTCGCCCGCCGCCACGTTCTCCTTGCGGATGGCGTCCAGCAGCGACGTCTTGCCGTGGTCGACGTGGCCCATGACCGTGACCACCGGCGGCCGCGTGCGCGCGTCCTCCGGACGGTCCTCGACGTCGGGCAGGTGGTCATCCACCTCGAAGCCGATCTTCTCGATCTTCCAGCCGTAGTCCGTGGCGATGATGCCCGCGGTGTCGGCGTCGATGACCTGGTTGACGGTCGCCATCGTGCCGCCGGCCATCAGCTTCTTGATGATCTCGCCGGTCTTCACGCCCATGCGCTGGGAGAGGTCGGAGACGCTGATGCCCTCCTGCAGCTTGATGACTTTCTTCTCTTCGGCCATCTCGGTGATCTGGGTCTTCGCGCCCTTTTTCGTGGGTTTCCGCTTCTTGCCCCGCAGCGGGATGGCCACGCGCCCAAACATCAGGTCGGTGATCTCCTGCTTGCTGATCGTACCGTCTTTCTCCGTCGTGCGCTTCTTGCCGCGCTGTTCCTTGTTCTTGCTGACATCCACCAGCTCACGGCCGCGCCCGAGGTGATCCGGGACGACCTTGAACTCGCGCACCTCGCCGATGGCCTTCCGGCCGGGCGCGAGCGGGATGTTCTTGTGCGCAGTGGACGACGGGGTGACGCGGCGGATGGGGATGAGCGGCCGCTGGACGACGACGGCCTGCGTCGCAGTGGGCCGCAGCTGGCGCTGCTCCACCACCGGCGCGGGACCCGCCCCGGGACGGCCATGCGGCGCGGAGGGCGGACGGCTGGTCGGCCCAGGGCCGGAAGCCGCCATGCCGGGACGGGCCTGCGGCGCCACGGAGGAGTGCCCGGCGTGCCCGGAGTGGACGGCGTGCGCCGCATGCGCGTGCACCGGCGGACGGGAGATGACCGCGGCGGGCGGCGGACGGACCACTGAAGCCGGCGGCAGGTTGACCGGCGGCGGCGCCGAGACGACCGGCGTGGGCGGAGTGGCCGCGACGGGTGCGCGCTCCTCCGGCGGAGGCGGCGGCGGGGCCGGTTGTTCGGTGACGGCAGGCTTCAATTCCACTGGGGCACGCTCCTCGGCGGGCGGCTGCACAGGCTCGGGGGGGAGGGCATGCTCTGGAGCGGCCTCGGGCTCAGGCGGCGGAGCCACCGGCTCCAGCACCCGGGCATGGGCAGGCGTGGCTTCGGCCGCGTGGTCGGCGTCCCCTGCGGCGGGACCCTTGCGGCGCACCATGAAGCCCTTCGCCGGCACCGAGGCCACCGTCGCCTTCGGCTTCTTTTTGTCCACGATCTTCTGGACAGCGGCGATCGCCTGGTCGTCCTCCAGCGAGCTGGAGTGGCTCTTGACGTCGTAGCCAAGCGCAACGAGCTCGGTCACGACCTCTTTGTTGTCGAGCTCAATCCCGTGGGACTTGAGCTCCTTGGCGATTTCATGAACGCGTTTCTTCGACATACGGTTCGCCTTCTACCCGAAAGGCTGCGCTTCGCGCGCAGCATTTAGTTTCGCGCCTTCAAAGCTGCTTCCAAGAACGGCAGGTCCAGCGCCGCTTTTCCCCGAAAGGCGCGCTGGAACGCCCTCCGCTTCGCCGCCGCGCCGAGGCAACCCCCTCCGCAGAGGTAGGCCCCCCGGCCGGGGGAGGTCTGCTGCGCGTCGACCCGCACGCGCCCTTCTTCCATCAGGGCGAGCCGGATGAGCGTCCGCTTGGGACGCCTGGCGCCGCAGCCAATGCACGTTCTTTCCGGGTCCTGGGTGGTCATTCCTCCAGCTTTGAGTAGGGATTGGTAGGTCTAAGCCTTTGCTCCTTCGGCCGCCACTGAGCTCCCGCCGCCCACCCCACCGAGCAGCGCGCGCTCGGCGTTGAGCTCCGCCCGGAGCTTGGCCTCTTCGACCAGGTAGTTCTCCGCGGCGCTCTTGATCTGCCGAGCCTTCTTGATGCCCACCCCCGGCACCTCGCCCAGCTTGGCGATGTCCTTCTCGTTCGCGATGTCTTCCACGTTGTGGTACCCGGACGCCGCGAGCTGTTCGATGGTCTTCTCCCCCACCCCGCGCACGCGGGCCAGCCGCTCCGCCTGGGTGAGCTCGTCCGGGTGACGCCGGGCCTCAATAAGCCGCGCCTGCTCCCGGTCGTACTCCATCTTGGCCAGCTCGGTGGCGTCATCCACCATCTGGCTGCGCGCCCGCTCCTGCATCGCCGGGATGCGCGCCGGATCCAACCCCGGAATCTGCGCCAGCACCTCCGGCGAAGCCTCCGCCACGTCCTTCGACTGCCGGAACCCGTGGGCGTACAGCGTCTCAATCAGCATCTCGTTCACGCCCGGCAGCGCACCCAGCGACCGGTTGGCGAACTCCCGCATCTCCTTGACCCGGGTCTCGCTGTTGATGTCCAGCTTCCAGCCGGTCAGCTGCGCCGCCAGCCGCACGTTCTGACCGCGCCGGCCAATGGCCAAAGACAGCTGGTCGTCCGGGACGATGAGCTCCATCGCGTGGTTGGCCTCGTCGATGATGACGCGGGACACCTCCGCCGGCGCCAGCGCCGCGCAGACAAAGCGCGCCGGGTCCTCATCCCAGGGCACGATGTCGATCTTCTCGCCGCGCAGCTCCTGCACCACCGCCTGCACCCGGCTGCCCTTCATGCCCACGCAGGCGCCGACAGGGTCCACGTCCCCGTCCCGCGACGAGACGGCAATCTTCGCCCGCCCGCCCGGCTCGCGCGCCGCCGCTTCAATGACCACAATCCCTTCGGCAATCTCAGGGACCTCCATCTCGAACAGCTTGGTCAGGAGGTTCACCGCCGCGCGGGAGAGGATGATCTGCGGCCCCTTGGACTCGCGCAGCACGTCGATGACGTAGGCCTGCACGCGGTCGCCCGCGCGGTAGGTCTCCCGCGGCACCTGTTCCCGCACCGGCAGCACCGCCTCCGCGCGGCCCAGGTCCACGATGATGTTGCCGCGCTCGAAGCGCCGGGCAATCCCGGTGACGATCTCGTTCTTGCGGTCCTTGTACTCGTTGAAGACGTTCTCGCGCTCGGCGTCCCGCGTCCGCTGCAGGATGACCTGCTTGGCCGTCTGCGCGGCGATGCGGCCGAACCCGCGACGGAAGGTCTTCAGCTTGAGGATGTCGCCGTACTGGTCGTCCTGCGCCTTCGCCTCCGCGGAGTCCTCGTCGCGGTAGAAAATCTGAAACACCAGCTCATCGCCGTTCGCGACGTCCATCCCCTTCGCCTTCGCCTCGGACAGCAGGAGCTGGTTCACCGCCTGGGTGGGGTCGGTGATCTCGTCGATGACGACGATGGCCTGGAACAGCTCCACCACGCCCTTCTCCGGGTCGTACTTGGCCTCGAGGTTTCGGTCCTGCCCGAAGTGCTTCTTCGCGGCCGTGTTCATCGCATCCTCGAGGGTGGCGATGAGGACGCTGCGGTCAATGCCTTTGTCCTTGGCGACCTGGTCGAGGACGTTGTTGAGGTTGACGGGCGGGTTGAGCGGGGTGGCCATGACGTTGTCTCTCCTTAGGTGTCCACGACCCTCCTGCGTCAGGAGGGCCTGTATGTGAGGGCTAGAACTCGAACTCCAGATGCGCCTTCGCGATGTCCCGGAAGGGGATGCGGAAGCTCCCGGCGCCTTCGATGTCGACGGTCACCGAGTCGTCCTGCACGCCCTTCAGAACGCCGCTGAAGTTCTTCCGCGGCGGCTCGCCGATGGGGCCGTAGGTCTTGACCTTGACCTTCTTGCCCTCGGCGCGCCTGAAATGGTCCGGCTTTCGAAGGGGCCGGTTGAGCCCCGGGCTTGAAACCTCCAGGTGGTACTCCTGGGGAATGAAGTCTTCGACGTCGAGGACCGTGTCGAGCGTCCGCGAGATGTGCGAGCAGTCCTCCAGCCCCACGCCGCCCGGCTTGTCGATGAAGACGCGCAGGATCCAACCCACCTGCTCTCTGAGGTACTCAACCTCCACCAGCTCCATCCCCTCTGCCACGACGAGAGGCTCCGCCACCTGACGGGCGCGCTCCTCAATCGTCTGTTTGGTGCTGGCTTCGGACATGGATGTTTCTGGACCCCAAAACGCAAAAAGCGGGCACGAAAGGCCCACTTTTCGAGGACTACCGAAAGTGTCGGCTGCGCTACTACCACAGGCCGGTTTGGCGAGTAAAGCAAGCTGACGCGGTCAGCCATCTTGGGAAACCGCGGTGTTTCTCGCCGTATTTCAGGCTCTATAAAGGATGCATGACGCTCCTCGCCGCCGTGCAGATGACCTCGGGCGCAGACAAGGCCAAAAACCTCGACACCGCCACCCGCCTGGTGAAGAAGGCCGCGGGGTTGGGCGCCACCCTCGTCGGCCTGCCGGAGAACTTCAGCTGGATGGGGCCGGAGGAGGAGCGGCCAGCCAACGCAGAGACCCTGGACGGCCAGAGCCTCGCCCGCATGGCGGCCCTGGCAAGGGAGCTCCGAATCACCTTGCTGGCCGGCTCCGTCCTGGAGTCAGGCGCGCCGGGCGGCCGCCTCTACAACACCTCGGTCCTGCTGAGCCCGGAGGGCGCCCGGCTGGGCGTGTACCGGAAAATCCACCTCTTCGACGTGGACGTCGGCGACGGCGCCACCTACCGCGAGTCCGACGCAGTCGCCCCCGGCACCGAAGTCGTCGTCGCCCAGACTTCCGCCGGCAAGCTGGGGATGAGCGTCTGCTACGACCTGCGCTTTCCGGAGCTCTACCGCCAGCACGCCGCCAAGGGCGCCACCCTCCTCGCCGTGCCCGCGGCCTTCACCTTGATGACCGGGAAGGACCACTGGGAGGTCCTGCTCCGGGCACGCGCCATCGAGAACCAGGCGTACGTCTTCGCCCCCGCGCAGTGGGGCCGCCACTCGCCAGCGCGCCAGACGTACGGCCACGCGCTCATCGTGGACCCGTGGGGCCTGGTCATCGGCCGCGCGTCCGACGGCGAAGGCGTGGCGCTGGGCCAGGTGGACCCTGCCTACCAGGCGAACGTCCGGAAGAACCTGCCCTGCCTGAGCCACCGCCGCCTGTGAGCGTCAGGTCCCGGTACGGATGGCCTGCAACACGTCCAACCGGAGCGAGTGGACGATGGAGGTGAGCGCCCCCACCAGGCCAATCACCAGCGCCACCCCCGCGGCGACGCCGATGATGTCCGGCGTAACCTGCGCGGCGTAGATGAGGCCGAGCTCGTTGTAGGCGAACGTCCGGCCATGCACCGCGGCGGCGATGGCCAGCCCCAGCAGGCTGCTCACCCCCGTCAGCACCGCAGTCTCCTGAAGCAGCAGCGTCACCACCTGGAACGGCGTGTAGCCAATGGCCCTCAACGTCGCGAGCTCGCGGATGCGGGCCAGGAAGGTGGAGTGCATGGAGTTGCTGCAGGCGAAGATGGCGCCGATGGCCAGGATGAGAATCAACGCCTGGAGCGCGCGGACGAACGTGGAGGTCCGCGACAAGAGCTGCGCGCGCGCCTGACGCTCGCTGAGGACGTCCACCTCCGGCAGCTTGCCCACGGACGCTTGGAAACCGTCGAACGCCGCCGGGGAGTCCAGGATGGCGTAGAGGACGGTGGATTCGGTCTCCTTCTTGGAGTCCAGCAGCGCAGACCGGTCCGCCCAGACCTCGGACTCGAACCGCGTCCCGGGCGCTTCGAACGTTCCGATGACCGGCCAGTCCTTGCGGCCCACGCGGACCGACTGGCCCATCGCCAGGCCCTTGAGCTCGCCCACCCGCCGGACGCCCACCACCAGCCCGGGCTCGGCCTGGTTCGGCCAGCGGCCGCTCACCAGCTTCACGCCGGGGTGGACCTCCAGCGCGATGGGGTCCACCCCGCGCAACGTGAGCGGCACCAGCACCTCGTCCTGGTTGCGGCGCAGGGTGAGCGCGGCGACGAACTCCGGGGAGATGAGCTGCGCGCCGGAGGGAGCGCTCTTCACCCCGGGCGCCACTTTTGCCGCGCCCAGCGCCGTCGTGCTCACCTTGCCGCCGGTCTCCGTCATCGCGTTCTTGCCGATGACGATGGCCGTGTCGCTGCTGCCGGAGGCTTCGATGGCACGCTGAAGCCCGCCCACCATCGCCAGCATCACAATGACGGCTGCCAATGTGAACGTGAGAGCAAGAATTGTGGGCACCACGAAGCGGGCCCGGGCCAGCAGATTCCGAAGGGTGTAGCCAAAGAGCATGGCGTTACGCCTCCACCAGCGCCTGAACGACGTTGACCCGCGCAGCCCCCAACGCCGGCCAGAGCGCCACCAGGAAGCCGAAGGGCAGGCCCAGCGCCACCGCCAGGCCGACGTGCTCCGCCCCGACCCGGACGTTGCCCATCATCTGTTCGCCCAGGTCCAGCCCGCCACCGCTGAACATCGCCGCGAGCGGGAGCGACCCGATGAGCGCCCCCAGCAGGCAGACCCCCAATGCCTCCGCCAGCACCAGGCGGAAGAGCGTGGCGCGCGAGAACCCGAGCGCGTGCAGCGTACCCATCTCCGCACGGCGCTCGCGCAGCCCGGTGGCGAGCGTGGCGGCGGTGATCATCGCCGTCATGAAAATCATGAAGACGCTGAAGTTTGTGAGCAGGTCGAACGTGGTGAACTCGCTCGCCACGAAGCCCATGTACGTCGCCAGGATGGGCTGGACGTAGACCGGGTCCTCGTCCGAGGCGAACTCGCGCTCGATGGCCGCGGCCAGCGTCGCGCACTCCGCGCCCTCACAGGAAGTGGCGAACCAGGAGGCGCGGCCCTTCCCCTGCTTGGGCTCCATCAGCTCATCCAGATAGCTGTAGTGCCACCAGCTGGAGCCGATGTGCGGCCCGGACCAGACGGCGACCGGCTTCGCGGAGACCGGTCCGTAGCTGGTCTGCACCTGGTACGTCTCCCCCACCTTCCAGCCCATCGCGTCCAGCGTGCGCTGGTCCACGAGGATGGCGTTCTTCTCCGCGTTGAACGCGGCCATCATCTCCGGCGTAGGGTCCACCAGCTTGCCCCAGTTCTTCCCCATGTCGGCCGACATCTGGGCCATCACGAAGCCGTACTTGCCGGGCTCCGGGTGCCTGGCGCCGGCAAACCGCACCCACTCCACGTCCTTCACGCCCGGCACGCGACGGATGCGGTCCGCGTAGGTGAGCGGGAGGGACTCGTTCTCGTTCAGCGCGCGGATGTTCAACCCGGAAGGCAGGCCGTTCATGTTCTGCCGAACCCGGTGGTAGCTGGCGAGCGTGATGATGACGATGGCCATCGTCATCGCCACCGCGAGGACCGAGGTGAGGGTCCGGAGCGGACGACGCCTCAGGTTGGCGAGGATAAGGCGGAGCAATCGCACCTCACTGCGTGTGGGAAGAAGGGCGAAACCATAGCACCCGGCTTACACCGCCGGGCCGTCCTCAGCGCAGGTCCAGTCCCCGCGTGGAAGCGGCCCCAGCTGCGGCTCCACCTGAGCGTTGATGCGGTCGAAGAGCACGCGTCCCCATTCTGCGAGCCCCGCGCGCCACTGCGGCCCGGCCGCGGCGGGCGGAAGGACGACGGACCAGTGCGGCGCCACGGTGGCGCCCCGCCGCGTCTTCGCCTGCTGTGAACCCACGCCGAAGTCTATCCGCGCCGCGCCTCTCTCCAGGCCCAGCTCGATGGGCGCGTAGAAAAGCATCTTGAAATAGGCCCGGCTGTCTGCGCGCAGGTCGTAGTCGAAGCCGACGGACCGGACGTGGAGCGCGTCCTTCGCGAGGAACACCACCGAGCAGCCGACCAGCCCCTCCGGACCTTCACAAACGATGGCCACGCACTGCGCCCCCAGCTGCGCGCAGGACTTCAAGTAGGCCGTCACGCCCTCCTCATTCTCCCCAACCTCGCCGTGCTTGCGCATCACGTTGAGGAGCAGCCGCGTGAGCTTCGGGTAGCAGTCCGCCAGGGGCAGCCGCTTCACGGTCAACCCGGATTTCTGGAACCGGTTCAAGTCCTGCCGCACCTGGGCGCGCGCAGAGCTGGGGAGCCGGGCCAGGTAACCCTCGAAGTCGTTGAGGCCCTCCAGCGAGAGCACGCAGCGGCCTGACGCCAGGGTCGTCCCTGTGCCGCCCCCGAGGAACGGGCGGACCTCGCGGAGCGCGTCCGTCGTGAGGTAGAGCAGCGCCGCGCTCCCCGCGCCGACCTCCTGGGAGCGCTCCGTGAAGCCGGCCAGCAGCTCACCCAAGACGCGCGCTCTGCCCGGCGCGTCCAGCGCGGGTGAGAGGAGGAGCTCGTTGTGGCACGACTTGGACCCGCCCCCGAGCAGCATCGGGAACCAGGCGTCGCGATCGCTCGGCGCCAGGTGGTACCAGTCGGGGTAGTTGAGATAGCCCTCGTCGAAGAGGCCTGAAGGGCGGGAGGACAGGTATGTCGGCAGTGCCCCCACCAGCTGCCCAGCCGCGTCCCGCGCCAGCAGATAGCGCGTCCGGTAGGCGCCCTCGCCCTCCAGCACCTTCAGCCAAGCGTACGAGGTGTAGAAGTTGGGCGTGGCGACGCGGGCCCACTCCGCCTCCGGGACCGCGCGTATGCTCTCAACCCAATCCACCCGCGCCCCTGCCTTCCGAAAACCTCGGCCGATGTGCGAAAAAATCACCTTTTCGGCTGAAGCGGAAGGCATCCAGGCAGAGGTCAGAGACAAAAGTCGCACCGGAATTATGACATCCCACACGCTGCGCCGAGAAGACTTCCGGGTTCGCACCCAAGACGGCCTCTCGCTCCGCGTCCGCTGCGTTTCGCGCGAGCCCGCCGAGCGAGAGACCCTCGTCCTGGTGCACGGGGTGGCCGCGCCGCTCGAGCCGACCTACGACCTGCCGGTGCCGGGCTATTCCTTCATGGAGTCGCTCGCGGAGCGCGGCTACCGGGCGGTCGCGCTGGACCACCGCAACTTCGGACTCTCGGAGCGCTCGAAGGCGCTGGACGAAGAGCCAAGGCCGGCGCTGGACGGGCTCGGCGTGCACACGCTGGATGACTCGGTGGAAGACATCCGCGCGGTGATGGAAGACGCCCGCACGCGCTTCAACGTCCCCAAGGTCGTCCTCTTCGGCTCCTCGCGCGGCGCCATTCAGGCCTTGGCCGCGGCGGCCCGCTTCCCGGAGCTCATCTCCCTCGCGGTCCTCAACAACCCCTCCTCGCTCTGCTACCTGGCGGGCCAGGAGCGCGGACCGCTGGTGGACACCCTGCGCGCTGAACGCACCCGGCACTCCCGCCCGGAGACGTACGCCCGCTACACCGCGGAGCATCAGCGCAAGCGCTGGAGCCACCTCTTCGGCGAGAAGTTGAGCGTGGAGGGGACGCTGCAGGACGCGTACATCGCCGCGTGCATTGCCAGCGACCCGGAGGGCGCGCGCCAGAGCCCGCCCTGCTTCCGCGTGCCCGCTGAAGGCTTCCCGGACCGGGTGCCGCTGGTCCCGCTCTCCGGCCTTCAAGTCCCCATCCTGGTGGTGGAGGCGGAGACGGTGCCTGCAGAGCACGTGGACGCCTTCACCGCGAGCGCGCCGCCAGGGCTGACCCGCGTGGTGACAATTCGCGACTCGGACCACTTCACGCTGCGCAACGCGCGCCGCCACGAGCTGGCCAATCTCCTGGACGTGGCCATCTGCGCGCACCGCTGGGGGGACCGCCCATGAGCCGCATCCTGGAGTCGTTCGAACGGGCGCTGACGGAGCCGGCCCAGGCGCAGCGCCGGGTGCTCGCCGGCTTCATGCAGCGCGGCCGGAACACCGTCTACGGGCGCGCCCACCGCTTCGCCGAGTGCACGGACTACGAACGCTTCGCCCAGCACGTCCCGGTGGTCTCCTACGACGCGCTGGCGCCCTACATGGAACGGATGCTGGCGGGCGCCCAGAACGAGCTCTTCCCGGAGCCGGTGCTCTACCTGGGCACCTCCAGCGGGACGACCGGCCGGAAGAAGTACGTCCCCATCCATGAGGGCTTCGCCGCGGAGACGGACGCCTGGATGGAGCTGGCGCGGCACTACCTGGAACGGGCGCACCCCGCGCTCACGGGCCTGCCGGAGCTGCGCTACGTCAACCGGGTGGAGGGCGCCTCCGACGCGGGCGTCCCCCTGGGCTCGGTCAGCGGCTGGTACTACGGCCACCTGCGCGCACGAAACCAGTATTCGGAGCTGGTGCCGTACGAGGCGTACCAGCTGGCGGATGTCCTCGCCCGCAACTACGCGGTGCTGCGCTTCTCGCTGGCGCGCGGGTTCGGGCAGATGAGCGCGGTCAACCCCAGCACGCTCCTGCTGCTCGCCCAGCGGCTGGCCGCGGACGCGCCGGCCCTGCTGCGGGACCTGCATGACGGCGGGCTGCAGCACGAGGGGGTGCCCGCCGCGCTCAAAGCGACCTGGGCGCCGCAGCTGCCCGCGGACCCGGCGCGCGCCGCGGCGCTGGAGCAGGCGCTGGGCGCGCGCGGCACGCTGCGGCCGACGGACGCCTGGCCGGAGCTGAAGCTGTTGAGCTGCTGGATTAACGCGGGCGCCGGGCTCTACCGCGCGGACCTCCAGACGGCCTTCGGCGCGGTCCCCGTCTGGGACTATGGCTACACCTCCACCGAGGGGCGCGTCACCGTCACCTACGACGACGAGGGCGCGGGCGTGCCGCTCCTGGACCACGTCTTCCTGGAGCTGCGCACCGAGCGCGGCGTGGAGCCGCTCTTCTCCGTCGGAGACGGCGTGCAGGGGGAGCTGGTGGTCACCAACTCCCGGGGGCTCTACCGCTACGCGATGGGCGACGTGGTGGAGGTGGCCGGCCGGCTGAAGCAGGCGCCGCTGCTGCGCTTCCGGCGGAAGACCACGGCAGTGGCTTCGCTCACCGGAGAGAAGCTGAGCGAGGACCAGGTGGTGGAGACAACCGAGGCGTGCCTGCGCGCCGCCGGCCTCTCCTCGCGCTTCTCCTGCCTGGCGCCCGAGTGGGGCGCGCCGCCGCGCTACCGGCTGTTGCTGGAGCTCTCCGGGCCGCCCCCCGGGGACGCGGCGCTGCAGCGGCTGGCCGCCGCGCTGGAGCGCGGGCTGTGCGAACGCAACGCCGAGTACGAACGGAAGCGGGAGACGCTGCGACTGGGGCCCACCGGGCTCTTCCTGCTCGAGCCCGGCGAGTGCGACCGCTACGTCGACCGGCTGGTCCAGTCCGGGCGGGAACGGGCGCGCCTCAAGCTCCCGCGTGTCACCATGGACCTGGAGCTCCTCAAGGGCTTCAAGGGCCGGCCGATAGAGCCGTAGCGACCTCAAGCGAACGCACAGCTCCACACACTGACTGAGCGAGTCGGCATCGTTTAACCTGAGACACATGCCGAACGACTCCCTGTTGGACCTCCCGGATGATCCGCGCGAGGCAAGCCGCGCCCTGTACGAGAAGGGCTACACGGACGGGCTGCCCGTCATCCCCCCCACCCCGGCGCGCGTCGCGGAGATGCTCGCCGCGGACAGCCGCCCCCCGGCCACCGTCCTCGGCCGCCTCCCGCCCCGCCTGGGGGCCGCCACGCTCGAAGCCGTCGCCATCAACGCCGTGATGGCCGGCGCCATGCCGGAGCACTTCTGCGTCATCACCGCCGCGCTGGAGGCGCTGCTCGACGCGCAGTTCAACCTGCTGGGCGTGCAGGCCACCACCCACCCCTGCGCCCCCGTCGTCGTCGTCTCCGGTCCGGTGCGGCACGGCCTCAAGATGAACCTCGGCGCCAACGCGATGGGCGAAGGGAACCTCGCCTCCGCAACCATTGGACGCGCCCTGCGCCTGGTCCTGCGCAACGTGGGCGGCGCCATCCCCGGCACCACCGACATGGTGACCCACGGCAGCCCCGCGCGGCTGGGCTTCACCTTCGCGGAGAACGCCGAGGACAGCCCCTTCCCGCCCTTCCACACCACCCTGGGCTTCGCCGCGTCAGACTCGGTGGTCAGCACCTTCGCCGGCGAAGGTCCACACAACGTCAATGACCACTCGTCGCACAGCGCGCGCGGCGTGCTGCTGATGATTGCCGGGACGATGGCCACCTCCGGAACCAACGACCTGGCGCGCGGCGGCAAGCCGCTGGTGGTGTTGGGCCCGGAGCACGCGGAGATTGTCGGCCGGGAGAAGATGAGCCGGCAGGACGTGCAGCAGTTCCTCTTCGAGCACGCGCGTTTCCCGCGCGAACGGCTTCCCCAGGAGATGACCGCCTGGCTCGAAGGCCGCACCGACATCAACCGGGACCTCTGGAACGCCCGCGGCGTGCCGGTGGCGGACCGCCCCGAGGACATCTACGTGCTCTGCGCGGGCGGGCGCGGGCGGCACTCCGTCTACATCCCCAACTTCGCGTTCAGCCGGCCGACGTGGCGCAAGGTCCAGTTCGACCAGGCCGTCGCGCCCGGCAAGCCCGTCTGCGACTGCTGAAGGGAACGAAAACCATGCAAGTGCTCAGACCTGACGTCCCCTTCGTGCCGGTGGACCCCAAGCCTCCGCAGCCGCTGCCCGCCACGCTGCACCGCACCCACGTCGGCGTGCTGGACAACCAGAAGCCCAACGCGCGCCGCCTGCTGGAGCAGGTCATCGGCCGCCTGGAGCAGAGCGAGAGGCTGGCCTCGGTGCGCTGGGCCCAGAAGTCGCCCCCGGTGCCCACCGCCGAGGAGGCGCTGGCCACCCTCGCCGCGCCGGACTTGAGCCTCATCATCGTGGCGTCCGCCGACTGCGGCTCCTGCACCTCCTGGTGCGTGCATGACGCCATCGCCCTGGAGAAGCGCGGGCGCCCGGCCATGGTCATCGCCACGGAGACGTTCCTCTCGCTGGCGCGGGCGGAGGCCGCCGCCTACGGCGTGCCGGACCTGCGCATCATCCCCATCCCGCACCCGTTGGCCGGCATCAGCGACGCGGAGCTGGAGCGCTACGCCACCAAGGCCGCGGCCACCATCCGGGGCCTCATCGCCCGCTAGCCTTCTTCCCTAGACCGGGACCGGGCGGGTGACTGCGTAGCCGCCGAGGCAGCCCCAGCCGTTGCAGACCGCGTTCACCGGCAGCACGCTGCCCCCGGTGACGATGAGGTGGATGCCCTTCGCGGACTCCACCACCGGCACCATGGTGTCCGGGTGGGTCTGGTCCACCCAGCGGTTGTGCTGCGTCCAGAAGCCGTTGCGCGCGTCGCCCTCGGGCGCCCAGAAGCCGTTCTTCTGCAGGTCCCCCAGCCGGTGCCGCGCGTGCTCAAAGAGGAACTGCCGCACGTCCTCTTTTGAAAAACCCGCCGCCTTCACCACCTCCACCGTGCGCGGCCCGAAGGTGACCAGGCACTGGCCGAGGAGGTTGACGTTGTTGGAGCCGATGGCCGCCATCGCGTGGGCCACCATCCGCAGCGCGTTCTCCGCGGTGCCGCCCGCGCGGGGGGGCAAGAAGGCCGGGCGGACGAGGATGTTCCGCGGCGCTTCGCAGGCGAAGACGGTGACCGTGCTCTGGTCTCTCGCGAAGCCGCGGTCCTCAGAGAGGCGCGTCCACGGGTTGTCCTCGTCCGGGTTCTCCGCCACGCAGAACGAATACTTCCCGGGGTGACCGACGTGCGTCATGTCCGTCTCGCCCGGCTTCGCGCCGCCCACGTTCCACAACACCAGCCGGATGGCGCGGCCCACCGTGGCACTGGCGCGGGACCCGCCGCCGAAGCTGTTCTCCCGGTAGTTGAAGCCCAGCTGCTTGACGATGGGCCCGCTGACGATGACCAGCGGCGTCACCGAGTGCGTGGTGTCCTGCACGCCGCGCAGGTTGAACGTCTGCGGGTTCTCCTCCACCAGCATGCACTCCAGCGCGGTGAGGACCACCGGGAAGTACTCCGGCTTGCACCCGGCCATCACCGCCTGGATGGCGACCTTCTCCACCGTGGCCCGGCCCATCATCGGCGGGATGAGGCCGATGACTTCCTCCGCCGGGCGGCCGCCGGCCTTCACCATCTCCGCCACCCGCTCCGGCGTGGGCGGCGCCACGGGCAGCCCGTCCGTCCAGCCCTTCTCGTAGGCCAGCTCCAACCACGCCCAGGCATCCTCGACGACGTGGCGCTTGGACTCCTGGCTCATCCCGCGCGTCCCGCCTGCAGCAGCGCGGCCGCCATCGCGGGGTAGAGCGCCTCCGCCACCCGCTGACACTCCTCCAGCGGCGCCAGCGGCGCGAAGGCGTGCAACCGGTGCGACACGGTCAGCAGCTTCAGCTGCGGCAGGCCCAGCTTGCGGCTGGCGGCGGTCGCGAAGGGCAGGACGTTGTCGGTGATGAGCGACACGGTGGGGATGCTCCGCCGTTCGTAGGCGACGGCGTCGTGGACGACGGCCGAGGTCCCGCTGCCGCAGCAGGCCAGCCCGTTCACCACTGCGTCGGTGGAACCCACCACCTCCTCGAACTTCGCCTTGCCGTGTCGGAACGGTGCGCTGAAGTTCTCCGTGCAGGCGAACTGCACCCGGACGCCGTGCTCACGCTCCAGGCGCGCCGCCCAGGTCCGGAAGAAGGGGTTCATCACCGCCGGGCCCTTCCCCCACCCTTCGCCTTGGTTGTCGAGGAACCAGACGCGCTTGCCCTGCAGGCTGCTCAGGCGGGGGGCGGGGTTGACCTGCTCGATGGAGGTCTCCGCGGTGGGTTCCAGGACGGTGAGCGACATAGGACAAGGCTATCAGCTAAGGCCCCATCGCACCTGACGCAGCGTGTGCGCCTCCACGGCCGCCTCGTCGAGCGTGAGGCCAAGCCCCGGCGCCGACAGCATGGGGGCGGTGTGCGCCCTCCGGTCACTGGGCAGCCGCTCCTGGACGATGGACGTGGCGAAGCGGCCCTCGAAGTGGCCGCCCTCGTAGGCGAGCAGCCCCTGCACCGCCCCGGCGAAGTGCCGGGCCGCGGCGGCGAGGACGGCGAATTCTCCGACCTGGCAGCCCAGCTGCACGCCGAGGCCGTGCGTCCGCGCCAGCGCCGCCAGCCGCAGCGACGGCACGAAGCCCCCGCACTTTGAAAGCCGGAGGTTGAAAGCGTCACACGCGCGCTGGGCGATGGCCGCCTGCCCGTCCGCCTCCGTGCAGAGGGATTCGTCCAGCATCACCTTCGTCCCGCTGCGCTCCCGCAGCTGCCGGCAGTCCTCCAGCGCGCGTTGGGGGAGCGGCTCCTCGTACCAGGCGATGTCGAAGGCCTTGAGCGCCGCCACCCGCTCCACCGCCTCTTCCAGGCTCCAGGCCATGTTCGCGTCCACCGACAGGCGGACGTGGGGCCCCAGCGCCGCGCGGGCCGCTCGCGCACGCTCCACGTCCTCCGAGAGGCCCTTGCCCAGCTTGAGCTTCACGTGCGCGGGCGGCGCGTCCGGGCCGGCCACGTCGGAGAGCTGCTTGCCGAAGTCGTAGACGCCGCTGACCGGGTGCGACGCCGGTGGGGTGGCGTGCAGCACGCCCGCGGGCAGGGAGAGCCGGGAGGCCAGCGCGCTCAGCGGGACGCCTTCGCGCCGCGCCAACCAGTCCACCGCCGCCAGCTCCACCGCGCACGCCGCCGCCTGCCCGGGGACGGCGCCCTGCCGCAGCCGCTCTGGCAGGTCCAGCTCGGTCAGCCGCGCCAGCGCTTCTTCCAGGGTACGGCCGTGGAGCGCGTGGGCCACGACCTCGAGGTCCAGCTGCCGCAGGGCTTCGAACGCGCTGTCCGGCGTCTCCCCCGTCACGTACTCGCGCGCCACGCCCTCGCCCAGCCCCGTCACGCCGTCCAGCGTGAAGCTGACGACGAGGTTGCGGGCGACGGAGCGGGAGGCGCGCGCGTGGCCGAAGGCCACCGCCATCGGCATCTGTACGTCGAAGAGGCGGCCGGCCCACTTCACGTTCACGCGGGCGCTCCGAAGCCGCCGCGCAGGGCGAAGCTGGCCAGGACTTGCAGGAAGGGCGCACGCCAGCGGGAGAACTCCAGGTAGTGCTCGCCGGCGCCGGGCAGCTCGAGCAGCCAGCCCCGGTCTGCGGTCAGCCGCTGGAAGGCGGCCTTCGCCACCGGGGCGGCGATGATGGGGTCTCCGCCCAGGAGCACCATCCCGCACGGCTTGGGGGCGAGCGCCCCCTCCCGGGCCAGGCCGTGCGCCTCCAGCTCCAGCACCGCGGCTTCGAAGCGCCCGGTGAACCGCCGCAGCATCAAAGGGTCCGCCTTGATGAAGGAGAGCCAGCGCTCATCCCGCGTGTACCAGCCGTCCTCCAGCGGGATGTCCCGCAACGCCGGGCTGCGCTCGGCCAGGCGCTTCTGCCGCTCCTCCGCGGAGAGGCGGGAGGTCATCCGGTTCAGCCCGGGCGCGCAGAAGAGCACCGCGTCGTGCGGCGCGCGGGCCTCCTGCGCCACCGCCGCCGCGATGGAGCCGCCGAAGCTCTGGCCCAGCAAGGTCAACGGGACATCCGGGTGGCGGGCCCTCACCTCCACCAGCGCCGCGAGGTGGTCCTCCACCCAGTCCTGGTACGCGCCGACATCGCCGCGCCCGCCCCCGCTGGCGCCCGAGCCGCGGCGGTCCAGCACGTAAAGGGCAACGCCTTCGGCCGTCAGCTGGGGCGCAGAGTCGAACAGCCAGCCGCCGTGACTCTGCAACCCGTGCACGTACAGCACCGCCGCGCGGGGCGACGGGGGAACCCAGCGGTGCAGGGCGAGGGAGAGCCCACCGCGCGCGAAGCCTTCGACCTGCGCGGCCGGGACCTCGCCGCGGCTCACCGCCCGCCGTCCACGGCGCAGGTCGCGTCCGAGCAGCTCTGCGAGCACGCCCCGCCGCCCGAGCAGGCCACCTGGCAGTTCTTGGTGCACTCGGTGATGCGACAGTCGCCGCCGCCGCTGCACTCCAGCGAGCACCCGTTTCCCGAGCAGGCAAGCGTGGCGGGCCCGGAAGCAGAGCTCTCCGCGACGCAGTTGCCGCCTGGGCAGCGCATGTCGCAGCTCCCCTGTGTGCCGGAGCAGCGGAAGAAACAGCCCCCATCGGGGCAGTTCAACGTGCAGGTTCCCGCCTGCCCGACGCAGGCGCAGGGCCTGCCCGCCGTGCACTCCGACACGCTGCCACACCCGACACCCAGGGTGATGAAGACGCACAGGCTCAGCACTGCCCATCCGTGAGACATGTCTTCTCCTGAAGAAGGCGCCAAACGTTAGCTGTCGGCCGAGGTGCGGTGCGGTTTTTCTGGTGTGGGGTGGCGGCTTGAGGTTTCGAGGGCGCTCACCTACTTTTCGCCGAAGCGACTTTAGCGCCCCATGCCGCCGCCTACCGCCGACACGAACGCACCGGAGCTGACCGAAGAGGTCCAAAGGACCAACTTCAAGCGCTTCCGCACGCCGTTGGAGGAGCAGGAGGGCCACGCCGCGCTCCCGGAGCGGCCAACGCTGGTGGACTTCTTCAAGAAGCGGTTGCTGCTGACGCTGCACCAGTACCAGACCGCCGGCGCCGCGCTGAAGCTGGGGATGGAGGAGGAGCTGGTCTTCGCCGGGCTGGTCCACGACATCGGTCACACGGTGAAGATGCCGGACCACGGCTACTGGGGCGCGCAGCTGCTGGCGCCCTACGTGAGCGAGCGCGTGCAGGCGGCCGTGAAGTACCACCAGGCGCTGCGCTTCTTCCCGGACAAGGACTACGGCTACCAGCCGCCCGCCGTCTACTTCGAGGCCCGCGCGTTCGGGAACCCGGACGGGACCTTGCGGATTGACCCGTACATCCACCAGGCCCACGAGGAGGCCCGGCGGCACAAGTACTACGAGGCCGCGCGCTGGGTCACCGTGCTGGACACGCACAGCGAGTTCGAATCCTGGGGCAAGCTCACGCCAGCGGAGGCGTCAGCCTGGACGTTGGACCCGTTCGTCGACGTGATTGGCCGCCACTTCAAGCAGCCCAAGGAAGGCCTGGGCTACGACGGCAGCCCCGTCGCGCACATGTGGCGGACGATGATTTTCCCCAAGCGCTTCCTTTAGAGACGGCTAAAGCCGGCCGTGCGTGCGGAACGCGTCGCTGAGCTTGCCGCTGCTGCGCACCGCGTCCAGCGTCCCCTTCTCCCGCTCCGCCGCCTCCTGAAGCCACTCCAGCAGCGCCGGCTGACCCAGCTGCGCAGCCGGGACGATGACCACCCCATCCGCGTCCGCCACCAGCCAGTCGCCGTTGGCCACGCCCACCCCGCCGACTGTCACCGGCGCGCCCAGGGCGCTCATCGCCACCCGCCCCAGGGAGTTGAGCGGCGTGGTCCCCGCGGCGTAGACGCCCAGGCCCAGGGCTGCCAGCTCCTGCGCGTCCCGCACCAGCCCCGGCGTGACGATGCCGACGGCCCCGCGCTTGGCATAGAGGGTTCCGAAGAGATCCCCCACGATGCCCACCGCAGGCGGCGCGCCTTCGAAGCCAATCACCAGGACGTCCCCGGGCTGGAGGTACTCCTCCATCCGCTGCAGCTGCGCCAGCATCTGCGCCTTGGCGGGCGGCTGCACGCCCTCCTCCGGCGTGCGGACCCGGTACAGGTACGTCTTCACCGGGCCGGCCATCCGCCCGCCACGGGGCGGCACGATGGCGCGCACGGCCGGCGGAAGCACCGCGGCAGGCAAGCCCAGCGCGTCCAACCCGTCGCTGATGAGCGTGGTCGCGAAGGCTGCTATTTGCTCCGCGGTCATCCGCCCCATCCCCCTCTGGCATGTTGACCCGTCACACGAGGTGCGTTCTCTTGTGTCATATGCGCTCCCCTGTCGCCGCCGGTGCGAACATCGAGGCGGAGTATACAACCTCCTCCAAGCCCTCCCTGGAGCTCATGCTGCGCTTCCCCGTCACCCTCGCGCTGGCCGCTGTCCTCTGTCTCTCCTCGAGCGCCTTCGCCGCCGCCTGGCCGACCGCGGACGGAGAGCTCGTCATCAGCCAGACGTCGCTCTACGACTACTACGACATCTACGCGCGCCACTCCGCGAACCGGGTGCTGCTCGAGGACGTCAAGGGCTCCGTCGTTCAGGTAGGGCCGGTCCGGCGGTTCGGCTTCTTCCTCAACGCCGAGTACGGGCTGACCGAGCGCGTGAGCGCGAACCTGGGCATCGCCTACTTCCTGACCACCCATGAAGCGCTGGGCGACAACACGAAGCTCTACACCTTCGCCAACCCCAACCAGCAATGGGGCCTTCAGGACTTCACCGGCCAGGTGAAATACCTGCTCTGGAGCACGCAGACCCCCACGGTGATGTTCGGCATCGCCCCGTTTGCGGGCTGGGCCATCCCGCTCCAGAAGTACGACACGACGGTCAACAACCCCATCGGGGACGGCATCCTGTCGCTTGACCTCGGCGCCTCCTTTAGTGCGGCGCTGCCGAACGCGCGGCTCTTCTTCAACCTGGACGCGCTCTACAAGGTCCGCGAGAAGAAGCGCTTCCAGGCGGGGGATTCGGTCAGTGAGATTAAGGACCAGATTCAGCTCACCGCGGAGGCCGGCTACTTCATCATCCCCAGCCTGAGCATCCGGCTGATGGGCCGCTACTACGAATCCCTCGGCGGGCAGCAGCTGACCTTCGCCATCTCGCCGGAAGCGGTGGAGGCGGGGGTGGACGCCATGCAGCTCTACGAGAACCCCCTCATCTACGACCAGGACGCCCTCTTCATCGGCGGTGGGCCGTACTGGCAGGTGAACGACTACTTCGGCGTGGGCGTGAACTACGTCCACGCGGTCTGGTTCCGCAACCACGCGAACCTGAGAACCGTGATGCTCTCGCTCAGCTTCAGCCCGCAGCTGTCGCGCCCCAAGGCGGAACCGATGCCGGAGCCTCCGGCGGGAGATGACCTGGACGACGCGCCGGCCGCTGCCGAGTAGGCCTGCGACTCAGGCCCGGAGCTTCAGGGCTTCGCGCGTGCCGTTCCGGAGCATCACGGAGTCCGTGCGATAGAAGACCAGCCGCACGCCCTTGTCGATGAGCTTGGTCTTCACCAGCTCCGGTGAAAGCTCCTCCCCCAGCACCGGCACCGTCATCACGTGCTTGCCGTGCTTGCGGGCGGATTCGAGGATGCGTTCCAGGGCGGCGTTGATCTCCGGGTGGCCGAAGCCCTTGTCCGGCGCCAAGCCATAGCTGTGCGCGAGGTCCACCGGGCCGATGTCGTAGACCTCGATGCCTTCCACCGCCATGAGCTCGTCGATGCGCTCCACCGCCTCCTTGTCCTCGATGATGGGGATGACCAACGCTTCGCGGTTGGTCCACTCGATGAGGTCCGACAGCTTGCCGGTGGCATAGCCGTTCGCGCGGGCCACGGTACACAGGCCGCGGTGGCCCTTGGGGTGGAAGAAGGTGGCGTCGATGGCCCGCTTGAGGTCGTCCGGATGCGTGGCGTGCGGGACCTTCACCACCGGCGCGCCGGTGTTCAGCGCGTCAGAGATGATGACCGGGTCGTTGTCCTTGAGCTTGATGACCGGGACGCAGCCGGTGCACTCGGCGGCGCGGACCATGTTCTCCAGCGTCTCCGGGTTGATGGAGAGCACCTCAGTGTCGAGGATGACGAAGTCGAACCCCTGGCGCCCAATCACCTCGGTCACCACGGGGCTCATGGTGCTGCACGTCATCCCGAGGACGAGCTTGCCGGACTGGTACCGCTCCTTGAACGCACGGAACCGCGCTTGGTCGGCCATGGCGGCGAACGCTAACCGGCTTCGCGAGGCCCTCCAAGAAGCTGTGGCGTGTTAAGGTGCGCGCACACGTCGCACCCCTCATTGAGGAGCCGGAGAGCCATCCGGTCTTGCCGAATGAACCCTCAGCGCATGGCACGTCCCGCAGCGCTCTTCGCAACCCTGGGCTGTGCGGCGTTGCTGTTGAGCCAACCCCTCGCCTGCACCGACAGCGACAACGACAACCCTGGCGTCCTGGACGGCGGCCGCGCGCTCACGCGCAAGCCCTGTGCGGCCGAAGGCCAGTGCTGCGTCTGCTTCAGCGCGCCGGACGGGGGCACCGACGGCGGCAGCACCGAACCGGAGACCCAGCTCACCCTCTTCGACAGCGACTCGGCCAACGGCCGCCTGGTGTTCTTCAACGTCCGCAATGAGGCCGTCGCGCGCAGCCCCAAGCCCTGGTCCCAGTGGAACACCAGCCAGGGCGGCATGGGCAGCGGAATGCGCGGCACCGTGAACTCGATGGCGTCCTCCTCTTCGAAGGACAAGTTCGTCCTCTGCAAGAGCGGGCCGTCTCAGCTCTCCGTCTACAAGCCCGCCTTCGAGAACGGCGACAACGAGGGCGACTACACCATCGGCACCGGCGTGGAGACGCTCGGGCCCTGCGTGCTGGGCGCGGATGACGTCTCCGTCTTCGTGGCCAGCCCCACCACCAACAGCGTCTACCAAATCAACGCCGACACGAAGGCAGAGACCAAGGCGCTGACCGCGACGGACGCGGCGGGGTTGAGCCAGCCCTCTGCGCTGGCGCTGGGCCCTGCGGGCCTGTGCGTGGGGTCCACCTCCATGGCGCAGAACGGCGTGTACTTCTTCAACCCCTCGCCCTTCGCCTTCAACACCCGGCTGACGTTGGTGGATGGGACCTCCACGGGCGTGGCGGCCGGCCCCTGCGTGGCCACCGCCCAGGGCTGCTACTGCGCCGCGCAGGCCGGCGTGCCGGGGCCCGGGCTGTGGCTCCTGCGGCCGGGGCAGCCGTCCAAGCGCGTGGCGGATCTCCCTGCGGGCGCCACCCAGCTGGCCCTCTCCGCGCGGGGCGACAAGCTCTTCGCCGCCGTCGGGCCCGCGCTGCACGCCTTCTGGGTGAAGGGCCGCCCGGAGAGCCTCTCGCCCATGCAGGTCCTCACGCTGGATGGCCCCATCCACACGCTGGCCGCCTCCAACGAAGGCCGCTGGCTCTTCGCCAGCACGCCCTCCACCAGCACGGTCCGGCGGATTGACCTGCTCGACCTCGCCGTCGACCGCACCTACACCAGCTTCGGCGCCACCACGGCGATGTCCGCCCGCTAGCTGCGCGGGCGGCGCGGCGTCAGAAACCCCGAAACGCTCCGCCGAGTTACGGGGCGCTGGCGCACGTCGCGCCATTGACGCCTTCAGAACCGCCCCGATAAGGTTTTGGCTTGATTTCTGGTCTCGATGCCTGCCTCGAGTGACTTCCTTCGCATCGCATCCGGGGTCCGCTTCGAACGGACGGACGGGGATATCTACCTCTGCCACGGCCCGGATGGCTCGGTGGTCTCCGTGCTCCCCGTGGAGGTCTTCCTGGCGGAGTCCGCGGACGGCACGCGGACCCTGAGGGACCTCTGTCACCTGGCGCACCAGAAGGGCTACGAGCTGCTCCTGCCCGCGGCGAACGAGATTGCCCGGAGGCTGCAATCCGCTGGGGTGCTCATTGAAGACCCGGCCCCACCTGTGCCGACAGAGCCACCTCCGCCCACCTCGGCGCCTCCGGTACGCATCACTCCCATCTCACTGCTCGCCGCGCGGACAGCGGAGGCACGGCGGCCGCCCTCCCCCCTCCCCGGCCGCGCCATCACCCCGCCCGCGTTCACCGCGCCGGCGGTCCCTGCCGCGGCTCCACCGGAGCTGCTGGACGAGCCGCCCACCATCATCGGCTTCGCCCCGGCGGACCTGCCCTCGCTCGACGCGCCGTCCCTCCCGCCGGGGCCGCTGCCTCGCGAAGAAGGGACAGACCCCAACATCCAGGTCAGCGACGATCTCCTCCGCGGCGTCCAATCCCTCTCCATCGACAAAGGCGGGGGCAACAACGGCAGCGCCCCGGTGATGACGGGCGCGCCGTCGCCGGCCCGCGGTGGCGGCCTCGAGTCGCTCGCGCTCTCCAAGTCAGGCGGCCCCACGCCTCCCTCGCCTTCGCCGGGCGGGTTCCGCGCCATTCACCTGGTGGCGCTGGCGGTGGTGGCGGCCGCAGCGGTCGGCGCGGGGGTGCTCTGGAAGCGTCCGCCTCCCCCTCCCCCGGTGACGAAGCCGCGCATCGAAGCAGTCCGGCGGCAGGAGTCCTCCGGCGCGCTGATGGCCGCCGGCTTCATCGAAGCGGTGGATGAAATCCGCGTGGGCGCGCTCCCGGGGATGCGCATCCACGAGGTGATGGTCCAGAACGGCGACATGGTGAAGCAGGGCCAGCCGCTGGTGCAGCTGGAGGCCGGCGAGCTCAAGGCGCAGCTGCAGCTGGCCACCGCGAAGCTCAACGTCGCGCGCCGGAACCTCGCGCGCCAGAAAGAGCTGGTGAACTCCAACGTCGGCTCCCTGGTGCAGCTGGACCAGGCGCGGGGCGAGGCCGACATCGCGCAGGCGGAGGTGACGGTCATCGCCCGGCGGCTGGAGCAGATGACGGTGCGCTCGCCCATCGCCGGCCGGGTGCTGGACGTGCCGGTGCATGCGGGCGAAGTCACCGGGATGAGCGAGGGCGCCTTCACCGTGGTGAAGCTGGCGGACCTCTCCAAGCTGGTGGCGGTGGTTCAGGTGCCGGAGGACAAGGTGCTCACCCTGCGCGTGGCGCAGGCCGCGACGGTCACCTCGGACGTGCTCCGGGACCAGACGCTGGAAGGAACCATCCGGGAGATTCACGAGGAAGGAGACCGCGCGCGCGGCACCGTGGCGGTGGAGGTGGAGTTCCGCCAGGTGGAGTCGCAGCTTCGCCCGGGGATGAGCGTGAAGGTCCAGTTCAAGCCCCACGACGACGACACGCGCCTGTTCGTCCCCCGCGGCGCGCTCGACGGTTCGAACGTCTGGGTGCTGGAGCAAGGCGCAGTGCAGCGGCGCTCTCCGGGCTCAAAGAGGGCGAACGGGTGGTGGTGGAGGGGTGGGCCGGCCTGTCCCAGGGCCAGCGGCTGGAGTAGCGCCGCGGCGGTCGCGTAGACTTCCCGGCGGTGTCCGTTCGCGTGCGAAGAAGCTGGGAGCTCCCCGAGTCCGCCGCGACGCCAGAGCAGGTCTACCTCAAGCGCCGCGAGCTGCTCGCCGGCTTCGCCGCCGCCGGGCTCACCTCCTGCGGGCTCTCCTACCAGCCCCCCACCGAGGCGCGGGCGCGGCCCCGCTGCGGTGAAGAGGAGTACGGCGTCCCGCCGGACCGGAACCCGCGCTTCACCGTTCCCGAGCGCTGCCTCACGCCGCTGGACACCGCCTCCGGGGTGAACAACTTCTACGAGTTCACCACCGACAAGGGGCAGGTCCGCAACGTGGTGCCCCCGTTCATCACCGAGCCCTGGACCGTCGAGGTGGGCGGGCTGGTGCGCCACCCGCAGACGCTGGACCTGGACGCCCTGGCCAGCCGCTTCCAGGCCGAGGAGCGCATCTACCGCTTCCGCTGCATCGAGGCCTGGGCCATGACGGTGCCCTGGAGCGGGTTCGCGTTCACGCAGCTGGCGGCGCTGGTGGAGCCGCTGCCGCAGGCGCGCTTCGTCCGCTTCGTCACCGCGCTGGCGCCGGAGGCGATGCCGGGCGTCAAGGCCAACCCGAAGGACCCATGGCCGTACCAGGAGGGCCTGCGGCTGGACGAGGCGATGAACGAGCTCACCTTCCTCGTCACCGGGCTCTACGGGAAGCCGCTCCCCAAGCAGAACGGCGCGCCGTTGCGCCTGGCGGTGCCTTGGAAGTACGGCTTCAAGAGCATCAAGTCCATTGTCCGCATCGACTTCGTCGAGGCGCAGCCGCCCTCGTTCTGGCGCACGGTCTGGCCGGAGGCGTACAGCTTCCTGGCGAACGTGGACCCGGCGGTGCCCCACCCGAAGTGGCCGCAGCTCAACGAACGGCTGCTGGAGTCCGGGCTGCTGGTCCCCACCCAGAAGTTCAACGGCTACGGCGAATTCGTTGCGGACCTCTACCGCTAGGGCGCTGCTGCTCTTCGCGACGTACGCCTTCGCGACCGGCGCGTGGGCGTCGCCGTGGCAGCGCCCGCTGGGGAGCTTCGACGTGACGCTCTCCGTGAGCCAGTTCACTTCGGACGCGCCAGAGCGGGACGCGCTGAGCCGGACCGGGCTCTCCAGCACGCGCACCGCGCTCTCGGTGGAGGGTGGACTGGGAGGGCGCTTCGTTCTCAAGGCCGAGATGCCCTTCACCGTCACCCGGGCGACGTTCATTGGCAACGAAGCGTTCATCAACCGCAGCTTCGGCGACGGGAGGGTGACGCTCTGGCGCGGCCTCTTCGACAAGCTCCCCAGCGCGGTGGGGCTGGAGTTGGGCTTCCCGCTCTACCGGCGCGTGTCGGACCTCTCCACGGACGGGCTCACCCAGGTGGGGGACACTGTCGTCAGCGCGGCCAGCTTCGCCGAGGTGGGCGACGGGAAGCTGGAGGTGGTGGCGCGCGCGTCGGTGGGCCACTCGTTCTACCCGTCGCCCTCCTGGTTCACCGCTGAGGTGGCGTACGCGAAGCGCTTCGGGCCCTTCCCGGACGCGGTGTCCGGCGCGGTGAATTTGGGGACGTGGTTCTGGGCCAACCACGTGGGCGGCGGCCTCTACGCGCAGGGGACGAAGAGCCTCTTCGCCTCGGAGCGGCCGGCCGGCGAGTGGCTGACGCTCTCCGCGTATGTGCTGGGAGGCGGAATCCCCCACGTGCCCTGGCTGGGCCTCTCCGCCTGGACCGGCTTCACCGTCCTGTCGGTGGGTGGGAGTACCGGCTTCGAGGTGGGGCTCTCCGTCTCCGTGCGGCGCTAGCGGCCACGTTCGCCTCGAGCGTTGCGGTTTCAGGCGCTAGGTGCCGGGCCGGAGTGTTCGGGCTGCGGGCTTCGGGGAATGGTGTCTCGGGCTGCGGGCTTCGGGGAATGGTGTCTCGGGCTGCGGGCTTCGGGGAACGGTGTCTCGGGCTGCGGGCTTCGGGCTTCGGGGAATGGTGTCTCGGGCTGCGGGCTTCGGGGAATGGTGTCTCGGGCTGCGGGCTTCGGGGAACGGTGTCTCGGGTAGGGGTAGGGAGCACGCGTTCGCGTTCGCGTTCGCCTTCGTTCACGGGTACGGGCCCGGGTTCGGGTTCGGGCGCGGGCAGTCGGTCACGCGCTAATGCGCAGCGAGGGGCAGCCTCTTCAGGTCGGCGACCGGACGAGCCGTGCCCGGTGTCCCGAACCCGAACCCGAACCCGAACCCGAACCCGAACCCGAACCCGAACCCGAACCCGAACCCGAACCCGAACGAACGAAGGCGAACGCGAACGCGAACGCGTGCTCCCTACCCCTTCCCGAGACACCGTTCCCCGAAGCCCGAGATGCCGTTCCCCGAAGCCCGAGACACCGTTCCCCGAAGCCCGAGATGCCGTTCCCCGAAGCCCGAGATGCCGTTCCCCGAAGCCCGCAGCCCGAGACACCGTTCCCCGAAGCCCGCAGCCCGAGACACCATTCCCCGAAGCCCGCAAACCCGAGACACCATTCCCCGAAGCCCGCGGCCCGAACACGGACGTGCCCTGCCGCCTCTCAACTCCGCCCCACTGCGCGCAGGCAGAAACGCCGGCTGGCTAGCCCTCCGAGTGGAGGATGAGCGTCTTGCGCGTCGTGTACTCATCCGCCGCGTAGCGGATGCCCTCGCGGCTGGTGCCGGAGTCCTTCACACCGCCGAACGGCTGGGCGGCGCTCTTGAGCGCGCCCATCTCATTCAAGAGGACCGTGCCCGTCTGCAGCCGGCGGAAGGCGGTCTCAATGCGCCGCACGTCGTAGGTGAAGACCGAGGTCTGCAGCCCGAACGCGGAGGCGTTGACCGCGTCGATGGCTTGGTTGAAGTCGGTGTAAGGCTCGACGACGACAACCGGGCCGAACACCTCCTCGCGCCAGACGCGGTCCGTGCGCTTGGCGTTGACCACCACCGCGGGGGTGACGAAGTTCCCGGTCCGCAGCCCACCGCACAGGAGCCGGGCGCCGCCGCGGACGGCTTCCTCCAGCCAGGCCACCACGCGCTCCGCGGCGCTCGCGCTGACCATCGGGCCGATGAACACGTCCGGGTCCTTGCGCGGGTCCCCCACCTTGAGCCCGGCCACCTTCGGGACGAAGCGCTCCAGGAAGCGGGTGTAGAGCGCCTCATGCACCAGCAGCCGCTGGGTGGAGACGCAGAGCTGACCGGAGACGGCGTAGCCGCCGAAGACGGCCTTCTCCACCGCCAGGTCCAGGTTTGCGTCGTCGTGGACAATCATCGCCGGCGCGTCGCCCAGCTCCAGGCTGAGCCGGGTGGCGCGCGGGAGCACGTTCTGCAGGTGCCGGCCGACGCGGGTGCCGCCGGTGAAGGAGACCACCGCCACGCGGGCATCGCAGGCCAGCCGCTCTGCCAGGGTGTCTGAACACGGGAGCACCGACAGCATCCCGGCCGGCAGCCCCGCGTCCTCGCAGACCTCCGCGAACAGCAGCGCCGCGCCGGGCGCCTGCGGGGACGGCTTGAGGAGCACCGGCGCCCCCACCGCGAACGCCGGCGCCACCTTGTGCACGAAGTAGGTGGGCACGTTGTACGGCGAGATGGCGACGATGGGCCCGTGCGGCACGCGCCGGGTGATGGCGTGGTAGCCGGTCAGGTAGGGCTCCGGGAAGCTGAGCAGCTCCGCGTCCATCCGGAGCACCTCCTCCCCCGCCCAGCGCAGCGTCTCCTCGGCCGTCACCATCTCGCGCGCGGCCATGGACTGCGCCTTGCCCATCTCCTCGGTCACGCCGCGGCTCAGCTCCGCTGCCCGCGCCTTGAGGCCGTCGGCCAGCCGAAACAGCAGCCGCCGCCGTTCTCCCGCCGGCATCCAGAGGAAACGCTCGTGCGCCGCCTTCGCCTCGGCGAGGGCCTGCTCCAGCTCGGCCTCTCCCGCCTGCGGAACCCGGCGGACCCGCGAGCCGTCGATAGGGCACAGCAGGTCCACGTGGGCGGGCGCGTCCACCCAGCGCCCGGCCACGAACAGCTTGGAGGTCCGGTCAGTCATGCCCCGCAGTATCGCTTAGCGCGCCAACTCGGCGGCGCTGTCGGACGCGAACCTACCCGGACCACCCTACTTGTGCGCTTCAGCAGGCGGCGCGCCGGCCTTCGGCCAGCGCAGGTCGTCTTTGGGGTCAATCATGATGGTCATGAACGGCGCGATGCCGTTGATGAGGATGATGGACTCGGTCTTCGCCAGGGCGAAGTGCGGGGCGCCGCCGTCGAGGAACATCGAACCGCCGACGGGCAGCTCCATCAGCGCGGCGTCGTTCCACTTGGCGCCCATCCCCATAAGGAAGGTGCCGGCCAGGATGGTGTTGTTCTCATCCAGCGGGTGGTAGTGCGCCGGGAGCTTCACGCCTGCGGGGACCTTGAGCAGCATCGTGAAGGGCTTGCCGGCGCCGCCCGGTCCGGGGTTGCCGTTGAGCACGGCGAACTCGGCGTTGACGTTGCTGGCCTTCATCCACTGGGTGTTCTTCAGCGGCAGCATGCTGTGCTTGCCGGTGGGGTTGACCGCGCCCTGCGACAGCTTCTCCAGGACCGGAGCGAGGTCATCGGCCGTGGCCTGCGAGTGCACCACCTTGCCAGCGAAGGTCACCACCACCGCCGTCTTCTCCGCGCCCACGCCGAGCAGCTTGGCGACGGCCCGCTTGGGGTCAGAGACGACTGAGAAGGGGAACTTGAGCTTCTCGGTGACGGCGGTCACCGCGGCCTTCGCGTCCGGGACCGCGACAATCACCGTGGCGCCCCGGATGCCCACTTCCGGCTCCGCGGCCGTCAAGGCGGTGAGGACCTTCTCCGCCTCAGGGGTGGAGATTTTCGGAAGCAGCACGAAGGCCACCGTGCCGACCTTCGCGAGGAAGGCCAGGTCGTGGGTCTTCCCCGCCACATCCGTGAGGGTGGAGCTGGTAGGTGCGGGGGCACCTGGGCTTGGCAAAGCGGTCAGGACGGACAATGCGAGGGCAGTGAGCATGCGTGGATCACCGCTGCTGGCCCTGCGGACGTCAAGCACTTCCTACCGCGGGCATCCCGCGCGCGGTGCGCCGGGAGATGAAAATCCAGCACGCCAAGGGGAGGCACGTCACCGCGGCGAGGACCGCCATGAGCGAGCGCGCGCCCAGCACCCCGGAGTCGTAGATGAGGCTGCACGCGTAGGCGGAGAGCGCGAAGGTGAGGTTCCAGAGCGCCGAGTCCGCGGCGTAGATGCGCCCGCGCAGCCGGTCCTCCACCCAGAGGCCGATGAGCGTCCCGGAGAAGACGAAGATGGTGGCGATGGCCGCGTGGGAGACCGCCAGCGCCAGCATCGCCAGCACCAGCCACGGCGCGACCGCGAGGCCGCCGTACCCGAGCGCGACAAGGCCGAAGCTCACGCCAATGGCGCTCTGCGCCCAGCGCTCGCCGTCCCCCTTGAGCCAGCGCGCAAGCGGAGGCCCCAGAAACGCGCCCAGGCCGCGCGCGGCGAACAGCGCGCCGATGGAGAACGCAGCGCCTCCGGCGGTCCCGAAGACGCGGTCGCCAAAGACGGTGTAGAGCGTGAGCGCGCCGCCGCCGACCACCGCCCAGCCGGCCTTCGCGAAGAGCGCGAGCGCCACTCGGCCATCCCGCGTCACCAACCGAAAACCCTCCACCACATCCCGGTAGCCGGCGACGAGGTTGAAGCGCCGCCGCGCGGGCTCGGCGCCGCCGGGAGCAGGGGCCACCTGCGCTGGCAGCCGGGTGAGGACGAGGAACGCCAGCACGTAGGTGGCGGCGTCCGCCAGGAAGGAGATGCGCCGCCCCAACAGCGCGGCGGAGAGGCCGCCAACCAGCGCGCCCAGCCCGGCCATCGCGGCCCAGGTGGAGTTGAACAGGGTGTTCGCGGCCATCCGTTCATGCGGGGCGCACGCAGCCTGGATGGCCGCGGCCTCCGCCGGCTCCAGCGCCGAGGTCACCAGCCGCTGGAGGACCGTCAGCACGTAGACCCAGACGAGCTGGGAGGGCGAATCAATGAGGGTGAAACCGCAGACGATGAGACCCAGCAGCAGGTTGCACACCCGCATCACGTGCTGGCGCGGGAAGCGGTCGGCGATGCTCCCGGCGATGGGCGCCACCAGCACCTGCGGCAGCGTCCGCGAGACGAGGATGAGCCCCACCCCCTGCGCCGCGCCGGTGAACTCCAGCATCAGGGAGAAGAGCGCGGTGGTGGTGAACCAATCGCCCATCCAGCTCAGCGTCGCGGCGGACCAGATGAGCCGGAAGCGCCGGTTTCTCTTCAGGAGCTGGACGTAGGTCACTCGGGGCTGAGCGTGGGTCATTGGGAGCGCGCGGATGGTACGCCTTTGCGGTCCCGCTGCGCGCGCCGCAGCAGGACACCCACATTGCGCGACCCGGTAGGCAAGGCTACCGTCCGGCGCCGATGAGCCTCCGCAGGGCAGTGGGTGTGGCGTTCATCCTGGCCCAGCTGGGCTCCATCGCGTACGCCCGGTTCGTCCCCACCCGGTACTTCTGTTGGGCGCCGTTCGACGCGTTGGCGACGTATCAGCTCTCCGTGGTCCGGGCGGACGGGACGGCGCTGACCCCCGCGGAGATACGCGCGCGCTACCACCGCTCCGCGAAGGGCCTGGAGCAGCGGGCCATCCAGCACCTGATGGACATCATCTCCCAGTACGAACGCACCTACGGCAGGGCGGACGGCATCCGCGCCACGCTCACCTACCGGGTGAACGGCTCCGAGGAGAGGACCTGGCAGTGGCCGTGACCCTCCGGGAGACGCTCGCTTCGTGGAACCCCCTGCGCTGCACCGGGCAGGAGGTCCCCCCGGGCATGCTGGTGATGGCGAAGGCGCTCTGCCTGATCATCGTCTTCTGGCGGGACTACCAGGACATCCTCGTCTACCTCCCGTTCTTCAGCGGCCTCGACAGCCTCGGCGCGCCTCTGCTGCTCAAGCGGGCGGCGCAGGCGCTCATCGTCGTCGGCGTCTTCGGGGTCCTGTTCAACCGCTTCGTCCGGGTCAGCAGCGCGCTGGTGGCGGCGGGGCTGCTGCTGGGCATGCTGATGGCCCGCGAATACTTCACCAACAACCGCGCGCTGGTGGCGGCGCTCTTCGCGGTGGTGGCGCTGCAGCCGTCCCCGCAGCTGCTCGGCTGGCAGCTGGGCGTCATCTACTTCGGCGCGGGGCTCAACAAGCTGCTGGAGGCGGACTGGCGCGACGGCACCTACTTCACGGCCTGGGCGGGGATGATGACGCCCGACGTGTATCCGTGGATTGCCGCCCTGCTGCCCAAGGGCTGGATGGAGGTGGCGATGGGCTGGTCCACCATCCTCCTGGAGCTCTTCCTCGCGTGCTCCCTCCCCTTCAAGCGGCTGCAGCCTGTGGCCATCACCGTGGGCGTCCTATTCCACAGCTCGCTGGTGCTGATGACGCACTCCACCTACGGCTACTTCTTCTTCGCCGCCATCGTCGCCTACAACGCGCTCGGCGCCTGGCCGGAGCGCATCCGCGTGCAGCACCCCGCCACCTCGCGCGGGCGGCTGGCCCGCTTCCTGGCCGCCATCCAAGCGGACCGCAGGGTGGAGGTTTCTCCCGGCCCGGTCTCTGAGCTCACCGCCACCCCCAACGGAGGCGCGCCCGCCCGCGGCGTCGCCGCCCTGCGGCTGTGCGTGCGCTACACGCCGGCGTTCTATTTCGCCGGCGTGGCGTGGTTCCTCTACGCGGGGACCGGCTACCCGCCTCCGGTCATCCCGGGCCTGCGGGACGGCATGACGGGCGGCTACCTCTTTGAGCCGCTCTCCTACTTCCGCAACGCCACCCTGGTCGCCGCCCTGCTGCTCTTCGCCCCGCTGCCAGAGCTGCTGCGCGCGCTGCGGCGGCGCCCCCAACCGGAGGGACGACTCAGTGCATGACCATCCCGGCGGAGATGTTCATCGCCTCGCCGGTGATGCGCGCCGCCGCCTCTGAGCAGAGGAAGCGGACCGCGCCCACGCAGTCCTCCGGCTTGAGCACCACCTTCTGAGGCACGCGCGCCAGCACGCCCTGCACCACGGCTTCGCGCGACTTGCCGAAGAGCTTGGAGCGCGCGTCCATCGTGTAGTCGGTGAGGTCCGTGGCCACGTAGCCGGGGCAGATGGCATTGACGGTGATGCCTTCCTCGGCGACTTCCAGAGCCAACGCCCGCGTGAAGCCGACGATGGCGTGCTTGGCCGCGGTGTACGCGCTGCCGTACAGCACGCCCTGCTTCCCGGCGACGGAGGAGACGTTGACGATACGGCCGGACCGGCGCTGGACCATCCCCGGAATCACCGCGCGGGAGAACAGGTAGGTGCCCTTGAGGTTCACCTCAATCTGCCGCCACCAGTCCGCCACCGGGAGCTCCGTCAGCCTCCCCAGGGTGTTGTGCCCCGCATTGTTGATGAGGATGTCCACCCGGCCGAAGCTGTCGTGGGCGGCTTTCAAAGCTGCCGCCGCGGACGCCTCCTCGGCCACGTCGCCGGCCACCGCGAGGGCCTTCCCGCCGGCGCGGGTGACGTCCTGGGCAACCTCCGCGAGGTCCGCCTCCCGCCGCGCGACGAGCACCACCGCCGCCCCCGCCTGCGCGAGCCCCAAGGCGATGGCCCGGCCAATGCCGCGCCCCGCGCCCGTGATGATGGCCACCTGTCCTTGCATTGCGCCCTCCAACAACCGCGCGGCGCCCCCCCGCGTGGGGAAGCGGTGGGGCGCGCGCCTGTCAACAATTGACAGTGATACTTACGGAGGCGCGGTGCAGCCGCCGTCCACGTTGAGCCAACCGCCGTCGGCAGGATTGACCGCGCAGTAGCCAATCTGGGCAGCGATGAGCGGGTTGGCCGGGTTCACCTGGTTGTAGTTGCCGTTGAACGTCACGTAGCCAGCGTCAATCGCGTTCGGGACGAAGGAGGGGATGTTGAACGCGGCGACGTAGGTGCCGGAGCCGTTCAGCTGGAAGTACACGCCGCGGGGACCGGCGAAGAACCAGGTCTGGTTGCCGGCCGGCTGGGTGTAGTAGCCGAACTGGTGCGCGATGAAGGATCCGCCGCCATCCTCCTGGTAGCTCTCGAAGGTCTGACCGCCCGGGTTGGTGAGGGCGTGGATGGAGCCGGCGAGGACGGTGATGCGCTCTTCACCAGCGTGATAGTGCGACGGCATCAGCTGGTAGGGCGCCGCCTTGAAGCGTGCCGTGTAGAGCTGCTGGGTGGAGAGGTTAAAGCCGCCGTCCGCCGCATAGAGGTCCGACTGCCGCACGCCTTCAATCAGCTTGAAGGAGGAGAAGCCAGTGACCGCGGGGCCTGGATCGCAGCCGGCCGGGGTGCAGCCTGCCAGCGTGTCGATGACGCCCGTGGCGTTGATGGTGATCTCCTGGCGGGCCGACGCGCCAGTCAGCGGCGTGCCGTTGTCCGCCACCAGCTGAACGCTGACGAGGTGGGGGCCGTTGAACTTGAAGGGGGTGGTCTGGTCCGCCCGGCCGGAGAGGCAAGGCTTGAGCGACGCCCTGACCGCCGTGCTCCAGTTGATGGTGTTGAAAGGGAACGTCGCGGCGGTGGTGGAGCCGGGGACGGACGCCTTGCAACGGTCGCCGTCCACATTGACGTAGATGTGACCACAATTCGCTGCACCCGCGCACGTCCCGGGCGCCTTCAAGGTGAAGTTTGTCACCTCCAACCCCAGCCAGAACTGGCCGAGCGTGTCGATGGGGACACTGTCATTCGCTGCAGGCGTGAGGATGCGAACCCCCGTGGTGGGCGTCCCCGCATCCGGGCACGTCGGGCAGCTGCCTGCGTCCGTCGCGGGGCACGTGGTCTCTGGACAACCGGAAAGGACAAACAGCGCAAGACAACATTGAACCGCAATGACCGCTGGGCGCAGTGCACGCATCGCTCGGTTACCCTCCGATATCTGGCGTTGAGAGACATGTTCGAAACGGGCTATTTTTCGAACACGTTTGTGGGGCGCCCATTATCGGCCGGTGTCTGCCTGTGTCCAGCGCTGATTCAGACACACCTTGTAGGCAGATGAGAGCAAAACACGGAGCAATCCAAGGCAGTGCAGACCACCCATTTGAAGACAACCGCGCACTACACAGAACGCGTCGACGCGTTCCTGGCGCGGGCCTCCGCTGCACGGCAGACGCAAGAGGAGACGCTCTCGCGGATTGTCGCCGCCCTCCGCGACAGCCGCTTCGGACAGGAGCACCGCTTCGACCTCATTCGCTGCGCAGCGGACTTCCGGCGGCAGGTTCCCCTGCAGACGCCCGCACAGCTGCAAGAGCGGATTGCGCAAGACGCGTCTTCGCTCAGCCCTGCGCCGCCGTTGGCCCTGCTCCAGACCAGCGCCACCACCGGCAAACCCAAACGCATCCCGTACACGCCGGCGTACCGGGAGGCCATCCGCGAAGCGATGGGCGTCCTGGCCGCGTCCATCTTCAGGGACCACCCCGCGCTGCCGCTCACGCCGGGCGGCGCCCCTCGCGGGCTGGGCCTCTACCAGGTGAGCGTCCCCAGCGGCGCGCACCAGGGCATCCCGTTCGACAGCTTCGTCTCCCGGCTCTTCGACGTAGCGGAGCCGGAAGACCCTTTCTTCCACGCGCTGCCTCGCGGGGTGTATCAGCCGGTGGACGCGAGGGAGCGGTTGTACGGCTTGCTCCTGGCGAGCGCGGGCTGGGACCTGCGCGGGCTGCGGGGCACCAACCCCACCACCCTGCTGCTCTTCGCGCGCGTGCTGAGCGAGTTCAGCGAAGCGCTCATCCGCGACATCGCCGACGGCGCGCCCTCGGCGTTCCCGTCCCTGCGCGGCGCGCTGGGGCCGCTGCTCACGCCAGCCCCCGCGCTGGCACGCCGCCTGGAGACGCTGGGACGGCCGCTCACCCCCAGAGACCTCTGGCCGAATCTGGAGGTGCTGCTCACCTGGCGCTCCGGCGCGTGCGGCGCCTACGCCCCCTTCCTCCTTGAACGCTACGGGGACGTCTCCATCCGCGGCCTGCTCTTCGCGGCGAGCGAGGGCGTGATGGGCATCCCCACCGACGCGTCGATGACCGGCGCGGTGCCGGCGGTAGGCTGCGGCTTCTTCGAGTTCCGCCCCGCAGACAGCGACGGCGACGACACGCTCCTGCTGCATGAGCTGCAGCAGGGCCAGCGCTACGAGCTCATCCTCACCTCCTTCAGCGGGCTGTGCCGCTACCTGATTGGCGACCTGGTGGAGGTGGACGGTGAGGTTCGCGGCTGTCCCGTGCTCCGCTTCCTCGCGCGCAAGGGTAAGACGTGCTCGATGACCGGAGAGAAGCTGACGGAGCTCCAGGTGGAGGAGGCCATGCGCCGGGTAGAGACCGCGCTCGGCGTGGCGCCCGCGTTCTACCTGCTCTCGGGCCAGCTGGCCGAGGTGCCCTACTACGTGCTCACCGCGGAGTGGCCGGACCCCTCGCGCGCCGCGGAGCTGACCTTCCGCGCGGCGGCGCTGCTCGACGCGGAGTTGGTGAAGGAGAACATCGAATACGCCGCCAAGCGGGACTCGCAGCGCCTGGGCCCTCCGGTGGGCCAGAGCGTGGCGCAGGGCGGCTTCGAGCGCCTCTACGAAGCCGGCGCCAGCCGCGGCGCGAACCTCTTCAAGCTCCCGCACCTCACCGCCGAGCCGCTCCATGAGCGGCTGACGCAGGCCGCGCCGCGATGAGGCGCTCGCCCGTCGTCGCGCTGCTGGCGTTCGCCGTTTGGGCCGCGTCCCTCCCGGCGGCCGCGCACGGGCTGTACTTCCGCTTCCGCGCCCCTGCCGGCGCCGGAAACCACCCGGACGGCGGGGTGGCCGCCATCGCCTGGGATGACCTCGACACCGACGGCTTTGCCTGGACGTCGCTCTACGCCGTGAAGGACGGCGTCAACCTGATTGCCATCCCCACGCCCGGCGCTCCGTCGATGGTGCCTTTGAGCTCGGCGCGGCTGCCCACCCGCGAGCTGCCGGATGCCATCAGCTGGGACGTGCGCGGCGTCCGGCCCGGCTGCTACCAGCCCTACGCCTTCGTCGAGGACCCCGGCTACGAGGTGGTGTACGCGACCGGGCCGGGCCTCATCACGGTCTCCGGGCCGGACAACGTCCACCCGTCGGTCTGGATTGACAACCCCCCAGGTGACGGCCCGGCGGCGAACGGCCGCTTCGCGCTCAAGCTCACCGCGCAGGACCCGGACGACGGCATGACGGTCTCCGCTTACGCGGTGGACGAGTCCAACGTCACGCTGCCCTTGGGCTCGCTCCCAGCGCTGCCCGCAGGGACGCACGCGGTGACGTTGGAGGTGGACACCGCGGGGCTCGCGCCGGGGACCTACCAGCTGATGGCCGACGTCCGGTCCAGCGACGGCGCCCGCTGCGCGAGCTTCTGGAAGGCGCTGCTCACGCTCCGCCCGGGAGACGGCGAGGAGCCCGCGCCCACGGGGCCGCGCCGCGTGCCGCACGACGCCGGCTGGCTGGACGCGGCAGAGCCTGTCGCGCCCAGCTGCGGCGCCCTCCCCGGTTCGGCCGTGCCGCTGGCGGCCCTCCTCTGGGCGGCAGCACGGAGGCGGCGACGATGAGGGCGACGTGCGTGAGCTTGCTGCTCCTCGGCGCCTGCGTCGCCCGCCCGCCGGGCGAAGGCCCCATCGTCTTCAACCTTCCGGAGCACTGGGCGGAGGCGCCGCTGGTGCCTCCGGTGCGCACGGGCTTCGCCGTCGTCACCAACAACCTCGATGACACGTTGAGCGTCTTCGAGCTCGCCGACATCGAAGCCGGCACCCTTCGTCAGGTGGCGCGGCTCCCCGTGGGCCTGACGCCGGTGACGCTGGAGGGGCCGCACCACGTGGCCGCGCCGGAGAGGGGCGACCGCTTCTACGTCGGCCTGAGCAACTTCGCGCCGGGCACCGGCACGGGCATCCACGCCAACCACGGGACGGGCGTGGTGGACGGGTATCTCCTGGAGTTCGACGGGCAGACCGCGCGGCAGCTGAGGGCGGTGAAGGTGGACCGCAACCCGGGCGACGTGACGCTCTCGCCGGATGGGCGGCGGGCGCTGGTGTCGCACTTCGACGTGGCCCGGGTGACGCGGGCCGGCTCCTTCCAGTCCCCGGACGCGGACTCGCGGCTGGCGCTCATCGACGTGGAGCGCATGACCGTGGTGAAGAGCGTGACGGTCTGCCCCGCGGCGCACGGGGTGAAGTTCTCCCCCGACGGGCGGCGCGCCTACGTCGCCTGCTTCTCCGACGAGCTGGCGGTGGTGGAGCTGGAGAGCGGCGCGGTCCGCCGGGTGAAGGTGGAGCCGGACGCCGCGCTGGCGCCTCCCGCCAAGCATGAGCCGTACGCGGTGACGCTCTCCCCGTCGGGCGCGGAGGCCTGGGTCAGCTCCGTGCGCTCGCAGCGCATCCAGGTGGTGGACACCGTAACGTTCACGTCGCGCGCGTTCGACTTCGGCGGCCAGCCGTTCTTCGGCGCCTTCACCGCGGACGGGCGCACCGCCTACTTTCCCCGGCAGGGCGATGACGCGCTGGTGGAGCTGGACGCGCACACCCTGGAGGTCCGGCGGGTGCTCCCGCTGCGCTCGCTGCGGTGCTCCAACGTCCATCAGGTCGCCCTCCTGCCGGGCGAGCAGCGGGCGCTCGTCGTCTGCGAGGGGGACCACCAGCGCGCCGGTTCGCTCTTGCTGGTGGACCTGCTCAAGGGGCTGGTGCTGGGCGCCGAGCCCGTCGGCATCTTCCCGGACTCCGTCGCCCTCCTGAGGGCGCCATGAGCCGCTGCGTCGTTGTCGCGCTGGCGCTGCTCGCGGCCGGGTGCCAGCAGCGCCCGCTCAAGGCGGTGGAGCTGGGGCAGCAGCTGTTCGGGGACCCGGCGCTCTCGGACAACCCGGCCAACGCGGTCAGCTGCGCCACCTGCCACGCCACGACGGAGGCGCCGCCCGCGCAGCGGCTGCTCCCCGGGCACACGCTCTACAACGCCGCGTGGCGGGGCCGCTGGTGGGGTGGGAACCACGTCCGCTTCCTGGATTCGGTGAGCTTCTGCCTGACGGAGTTCATGGGCGCCTCCCAGCCGCTGGCGGCGACGGACGCTTCGGGGAAGGCGCTCTACGAATACCTGGTCTCCCTCAGCCCGGAGGAGGTGGACCCGCTGCCGCTCACCGTCATCACGCATGTCCAGGACGTGCCGCGCGGGGACCCCGTGCGCGGGCGCTGGGTCTACGACGCCGCCTGCGCCACTTGCCACGGCGCGAAGCAGACAGGCGAAGGGCGGACTTCTGCCAATACGCCGGCGCTGGCAGAGCTCATGGCCTCCTATCCCCGGACGTACCCGGGGACCACGCCGGGGTTGGTGGTGGCCGAGAAGGTGCGCCACGGCCGCTTCTTCCAGATGGGCGGGGTGATGCCGCTGTTCAGCACGCAGGCGCTCTCGGACCAGGACCTCGGGGCGCTGCTCGCGTACCTTGAAGAGTGACGCGGGCCTTCCGCACGTCGCCTATCTCCCTTCCCTGTGGGCAATCGCAGACACGGCTCGCACTGGGGCGGGGGCAGTAGACTTGCCGGCGCTTGCGCACGCCCTTCCCTGCCCTGCTGTGCTCGCTGCTTCTCGTCGTCGCGGCGTGCGCTGGGCCGCCTCCGTCCCAGGCGCCGTCCGCACCGGATGACGCGAAGGCCGCGCGGGCCACGCTGCGCGAATTGAAGGGCGACGTGAAGGTGAAGCGCGCGGCCGGAGACGAGTGGATTGCCGCGGCCGAGCAGATGGAGCTGCTGGAGAACGACAAGGTCCGCACCGCACAGGGCGCCTCTGCCAGTGTCCGCTTCAACAATGGCTCCAGCCTGTCGTTGGGCGAGGACGCGCTCATCAGCATCGCGGAGAGCAGGCCGCGGCCGGGGAAAGATCCTGCGGACGTCACCGTGTTCAAGGGACGGGTCGACGCGGAGCTGGACGAAGCGGCGAGGCAGTCGCTCTCCGTGTCCACGCCCTCCGCGATGATCCGCGCCGGAAGGGAGCTGGTATTCCAATGACCGCGCTCGTCCCTCTCATCACCGCGCTGCTGGCCGCTGCGCCTGCCACCGAAGTCGTCGTCCAGGACGGGGAGACCCACCTGGCGCAGGTGGCCAAGCGCGCCCTGGGAGACGCGCGCAGCGCCGAGGAGCTCCAGGCGCTCAACGGCCTGCCGACGGACGCGGTGACGCCGGGGACCACGCTCAAGCTGCCCGGCCCTGACCGCTCGCTGGCCTTGAGCGCGCTGTCCGCCGCCCGCAATGCGGTGGCGCAGGCGGGCACGGAAGCCGTACAGCGCGCGGAGGCCGCGCGCAGGCTTCAGGAGGCGGAGACGCACTTCCACGGCGCGCGCTACACCCAGGCGGCGAAGGCGGCGGACGCGGCCTGGCAGCTGGTGTCCGCCAGCGCGGCGGAGCCCACCCGCTTCGCAGTCGAAGTCGCGGAGGACGGCCGCACGCGGGTGCGCGCGCGCACGGGCCAGCCGGTGCGGGTGGAGGCGGAAGGCGTGACGCGGCCGGTGTACGCCGGCCAGTCGGTCTCCGTGGAGAAGGGCAAGGCGCCCACGCTGGTGGAGCAGCCGCCGGCGGCGCCCATCCCGCTCTTGCCCACCGACAACCGGAAGCTGCGCCTGCGCGCCTCGCCGAACGGGCTGGGGCCGGTGGCGCTCTCGTGGCAGCCGGTGGCCGGCGCCCAGTCGTACGAAGTCGAGGTCGTCGCGCTGGCGGCGAAGAGTGAGCCGATGACGTTCAAGGTAGAGCGGGCCGAGGCGAAGCTGCCGCCTCTGGCACCGGGGAAGTACGCGTGGTCAGTCCGCGCGGTGGGCACCGAAGGCCGGCGCGGCGCGGCGTCTCCGTCCCGCGCATTCGAGCTCACGCCGGAAGCCCTCAAGCTGGAGGTCAAGGGAAAGGGCTTCCAATGAAGCTCTTCAAGACCCTCGTCCTCCTGATGCTGGTGGCGAGCATCGTCCCCACCGCGATGGTGGGCCTGCTCTCCGTCTCCGACACCCGCGAGCTGCTCATCCGCGACGCGCAAGAGCTGGCGCAGGAGCGCGTGAAGCAGCTGCGCCTGAAGACCGAAGACATCATCGCCCAGCCCACCCAGGCGGTGCTCCTGCTGGCCCGCGTCCCCGGCTTCTTCGAGTTGCCGCTGGAGGCGCAGCGCTCCCACGTGGCGGCGGTGATGAACCAGCGCCGCGAAGTCACCGCGATGACGGTCTTCTCCGCGGACAAGGTCCGGGTGCCGGGCCTGCAGGCCTTCGCGGTGAAGGACGTGCCCCCGACGGAGGTGGCGGAGCACGAGGCGATGGCCCACCGCTCCCTCGAAGGACTGGCGGACGTGCGCTACTCGCAGGTCACCCGCAGCGCGAACGGGCACACCAGCCTGACGCTGGCCTTCCCCATCGGAGACCCGGCCAAGGGCTACGTGGCGGCGCAGATTTCCCTCTCCCGGCTGGCGGAGATGCTGGCGGCGGAGCGCTTCGGCTCCAACGGCGCGGCCTACCTGGTGGACGAGCAGGGCCACCTCGTCGCGGGGGCGCCGGTGCTGACCTCGGTGCTCCCGGGCGCCAACGTCTCCGCGCGGCCCGCCGTCGCGCACCTGCTGCACCAGGTGGCGGACTCGCCGGGCTCGGAGGCCTTCCACGTGGGCAACTTCGGCGAGGGCGCCGAGCGCGTGGTGGGCGCCTACGCCGTGCTGCCGCACGTGGGCTGGGCGGTGGTCTCTGAGCAGCCCATCCAGCTGGCCTACAAGCAGGTCTCCACGATGGAGCGCCGCATCCTGCTGGGCGTCAGCGCCGCGGTGCTGGCGGCGCTGATTCTGGCGGCCCTCTTCTCCCGAGGCGTCACCCGGCCGCTCAAGGGCTTCATCTCCGTGGCGTTGGAAATCGCCAAGGGCAACTTCGGCGTGCAGGTGAAGCTCAAGGCGAAGAATGAGCTGGGGGAGTTGGCCCAGACGTTCAACTACATGAGCGCGCAGATTGAGGCGTACGACCACGAGAACAAGCGCCTCTACGAGAGCCTGGAGAAGGGCTATCTGGAGACCATCGTCGCGCTGGCCAACTCCATTGACTCCAAGGACGCGTACACGCGCGGCCACAGCCAGCGGGTGGGCGACACCGCGGTGGAGATTGGCCGCGAGATGGAGCTCACCGCGCGGGAGCTCAAGCAGCTGCACTACGGCGGCATCCTCCACGACATCGGCAAGATTGGAATTGTGGAGTCCATCCTGCTCAAGCAGTCCCGGCTGACCGAGGAGGAGATGGTGGTGATGCGGGACCACCCCACCATCGGGGACTCCATCATCCAGCCCATCACCTTCCTCTCGTCGGTCCGGGCGGCCATCCGCAACCACCACGAACGCTGGGACGGCACCGGGTACCCCGACAAGCTCAAGGGGGACGCCATCCCGCTCATCGCCCGCATCGTGAACTGCGCGGACACCTTCGACGCCTGCACCTCCACCCGGCCGTACCAGAAGGCGCTGCCTTTGGACCGGGCGATGGAGATTCTGGAGAGCCTGCGCGGCACGCAGCTGGACCCCAAGGTCCTGGACGCGCTGCGCCGGGTGGTGGAGAAGAAGCGCGTCCACGTGGAAGGGCAACGCTCGCCGGTCAAGCTCGCCTCGTAAGCGACGCCCTTCTCAAGCCGGGTCCGTTGGGTTAGGCCGTGGGGCGTGATCCGCCTGACGCCCGTGCTGCTGCTCTCGCTGTGCGCCGCCGGCTGCTTCGCCACCCGCGTGGTGGGCCCGCCGGTGCCGATGGTGCCGGACCGCGTGCCGCCCACCACGGTGGTGCTGGAGCCCTTCTTTGAGATGGCGGAGTGGAAGGTCTCCACCAAGACGGAGAACCAGCGGGTGTTCAACAGCTTCGGCCCGCCGCAGGACGTGGTGGTGGAGAAGCAGGTGGCGGAGAAGCCGGTCTTCGCGCGGGTGCCGGTGCTGGCGCAGGAGCACCTGGCGGTGCTGGAGCGCATCCGCGTGCTGCGGCCGTCGTGGAACGTGCTCAGCACCGGGCAGCTGCCCCAGAGCGGCCCCGTCGTCCTGGTGCGGACGGTCATCGGCCAATCGGAGCTGGCGGGGTCCGACCGCACGTTCAAGTCCATCCTCACCGGCCTGGGGCTGGGCATCCCCGGCCTCTTCCTGCGCGTGAACGAAGCGCAGCGCGTCTACGGCGGGTTGACCCGCTACGAGGCGGACGCCGCGGCCCTGCGCCCCCGCCTGCTGCGCTATCCCACCCAGCCGGACTACGCGGTGGACATCCGCGGCCTGACGCAGACCCAGCAGGCCTTCGGCCTGGAGATGGAATACGAGGAGGGCGTGATGGCGGCGGACCTGGACCGGGAGAGGGCGCTGGTGGCGGACTTCTGCCAGCGGCTGGCAGTGGCCATCATCGCCCTGGTGGAGGGCATCCCTTGAGCTTCTGGGACCACATCAAGCCCGCGCAGCGGCCGGCCCAGGCCACGAACGTGGCGCTGCTGGAGGACGGGAAGGCGGTGGCCATTGACTGGGACGACGGGAAGAAGACGCTCGTCCGGGCGCGCGCCTTGCGCCAGGCCTGCCCCTGCGCCCAGTGCGTGGAGGAGTGGAGCGGCCGGCGAACGTTTGAGTTGGACACCATCCCCGAGGGCACCCACGTGCTGTCGATGGCGCCGGTAGGGAATTACGCGCTGTCGTTCACCTTCTCGGATGCGCACCGCACCGGCATTTTCAACTGGACGCACCTGAGAGAGCTCTCCGCTTAAACTCCGCGTCCATGAGCGAGCGCTACAGGCTCCGGCGGCTCTTCGCGCAGGGCGGGATGGCGCAGGTCTACCTCGGCGTCAGCGTGGGCGCGGAGGGCTTTGAACGCCCGGTGGCCATCAAGCGGATGCTGCCGGAGCTGGCCAAGGACCCCCGCGTCGCGAAGATGTTCCTGGCGGAGGCGAGGCTCGCCAAGTACCTCGCCCATCAGAACGTCGTGCAGGTGCTCGACGTGGGCCGCGGGGACGACGGGCTGTACCTGGTGATGGAGCTGGTGGACGGCTGGGATGTGGAGACGCTCTGGGAGCTGGCGCGCTCGCGCGGGGTGCCCTTCCCGCCTCCGCTGGCGGCGTTCATCATCGCGCAGACGCTGGCCGGGCTCATCCACGCGTACCGGCGCACGCACGAAGGCAAGCCGCTGCTCGCCGCGCACCGGGACATCTCCGGCTCCAACGTCCTCGTCTCCACAGAGGGCGAAGCGAAGGTGACGGACTTCGGCATCGCCCGCGTGGAGGGCCTGGGCGGCAACAACACGGAGCCCGGGACGTTCAAGGGGAAGCTGGCCTACGCCTCGCCGGAGCTGCTGCGCGGCGAGCCCGCGGACCACGCGAGCGACCAGTTCGCGCTCGGCGTCCTCTTCTTCAAGCTGCTGGCGGGGGAGCCGCCGTTCCCCGGCGCGGAGGTGTGGGCGACGTACTACCCGACGATGATGGCGCACACGCCCGCGCTGCCGGCGTCCGTCCCGCAGGGCCTGGCGCAGCTTGTCCTGCGGATGCTTCAGAAAAGCGCCAAGGCCCGCTTCGAGAGCCCGGAGGCGCTGGCCCGCGCGCTGGCGAGCTATCTCTCCTCGTGCGGCGCCCCCACCTCGTCCAGCGAGCTGGCGGCCTTCCTTCAGACGCTCTCGCCGCCGCTGCCCGCCGCGCAGGAGCCCGCGCCGGCGTCCGGCGACACGCAGATCCGGACGTTCTCCCTCAAGAGTGAGACCGGCGCCCCGCGCTTCGCAGAGGTGGAGCTGCAGGCGGACTGGCAGCCCAGCGGGCCCATGCTGGACGAGAGCGGCGCGCTGCGCACCCAGGGTGAAGGCGGCACGCCCGTCACGGCCGCAGGACGGGCGGCGAGCGGCGGGGCAGGCGTCCCCTGCCTCCACTGCGGCACCACCCTGCCCTACGCCGGCGCGCGCTGCCCCGGCTGCGACGCGGCGGCCCTGGAGGCGAAGGCGAACGAGGAGCTCCAGCTGGCCCGGCCATTGAACCGGGACCTGCCCCCTCCCCCAGAGCCGCCGCCTCCGCCGCCCCCGCCCCGGGCAACCGGACGGGTGGTCTGGACGGCGCTGATGCTGGCGGTGGTCGCAGGAGGCGGGTTCGCGGTGTACCGCTTCGGCTGGCCGTTCCTGAGCGGCCTGCTGCAGGGGCAGAAGACCGCGGTCCTCCGAATCGACAGTGAACCGCCCGGCGCTTCGATTCTGATTGACGGCCAGACCATCGGCACGACGCCGTATTTCACGGAGAACCTCTACCCCCCGCGCGACATCCCGCTGCAGGTGGTGGCCAAGGGCTACCAGCCGTGGCAGGGCCGCTTCACCGGGGGCAAAGACGCGCAGATAGAGGCGGTTCTGCGCAGACGCTAGCGGGCGGCCAGGGGGTCATCGACACGCCCCGTCGAAGCGGATAGAGAGCCGCCTCTCGCATGGCGGCCGGCAAGCCCAAGCCCGAAGAGGGCATCAAGGTCATCACCGAGCACCGGCGGGCGCGCTTCGATTACACCATCGAAGACACAGTCGAGGCGGGGCTGGAGCTCCTCGGCAGCGAGGTGAAGAGCCTGCGCGACGGCACGGCGAACCTGAATGATGCCTATGCCTTGCCCAAGGGGACCCAGCTCTTCATGCACAACGCCCACATTGGCCCCTACAACCCCGCCAGCATCTTCTCCCACGTGCCCACCCGCACCCGGCGGCTGTTGATGCACCGCGAGGAGATAGACCGTTGGGGTGCAAAGGTCCGGGAACGTGGCTACTCCATCATCCCGCTGATGCTGTATTTCAAGAACGGCCGGGCGAAGGTGAAGCTGGGGCTGTGCCGGGGTAAGACGCACGAGGACCGGCGCCACGACATCAAGGAACGGGAGACGAAGCGCGAGCTCGACCGGGCAGTGAGGCGGCGGTGAGAGACACCGAAGGACCGAAGGACGCGATGGACAAGAGAGGCCCAGAGAAGAAAGAGCGGCTGCTCGCGGCCCTGGACAAGGGCATGGTGATGGTCCACCTCGACGCCCGCCGCGCCGGCGTGGTGGTGCCGCCCGCCTTCCGCGCGGAGGCCCACCTGCGACTGAACCTCTCCTACCGGTTTGACCCCCCGGACCTCGCAGTGGGCGAGTGGGGCGTGCGGGCGACGCTCAGCTTCTCCGGCGAGCGCTTCCCGGTGGCCATCCCCTGGTCCGCGCTCTTCGCCATCACCAGCTTCGTGACGAAAGAATTCTGGATGTACCCGGATGACCTCCCGGAGGAGCTCATCCAGAGCGCCATGCTGACCGAGAAGGTCCCCGTGCGTCCGGAAGGCGAAGCGCAGAGCGACGACAAGCCGCGCCCGGTGATGTTGGAAGTCGTGGCCACCCAGCCGGAGCTCAGCCACCCCGAGCCTCCGGATGAGCCGCCCCGCACGCCGTCCCGCGGTCACCTGCGCCTGGTGAAGTGAGCTGCCGAAGGGCTCACTTCCCTGAAGGCTTCAGCTCCACCTCCACCATGCTGGGCATCAGCGGCCGGGATGTGCCCAACGCATTCACGCTGGCGCGCACGCCGGTGATGCCCTCGCGCTGCAAGAGCGTTGAGAGCGCCTGGGCGCGCTCCATCGACAGCTTCCGGTTGGCCGGGATGCTGTCCAGCTCTGTCACGTAGACGTCCACGCGGACGCGCGTCCCGGGGTTGGCCTTGAGGACCAGCGCCAGCTGCTTGACGAGGGACTCCGCCTCCGCCGTGAGCGTGGCCTTGCCCTGGAGGAAGTCGATACTCCGGCGCAGGGTGAGCTTGCCGTTGGCCAGCCGGACCTTGGCGTCGCCCTTGTCGGCGCAGCCGTCGTCGTCGTCCACGCCGTTGATGGTCTCCTTCTCGGTGGGGCAGCGGTCCTGGGCGTCCGCCACGCCGTCGGTGTCCGCGTCGAAGAACGGGACTTCGCGGGCGGGAGGAGGCGGCAGGCTCGGCGACGGCGGGGCGGAGGGAGTGGGGTCCACCCGCGCGACCTGGGCGGGGGCCGCGTCTTCCACTGCGCTGCGCTCTTCGGCCTCCCACTCGCGCGAGGAGGCGCGGCGGCCGTTGTTCCACTCCGGCAGGGCGATGGGGCCTGGCTGGAAGGTGATGCCGCCCACCACTTCGAAGCGGGGAGCGCCCATCCCGCGGGTGACGCCGCCGCCGGCCCCGAGGGAGAACGCCAGGGCGCTGCCCAGCCGGTAGCGCGCGCCGACCAGGGCTTCGACGGGCGTGAGCTCCGCGCGCATCCCGCCGAGCGGCGCGGCGCCGGTGAGGGAGAGCTGGAGCGCGAGCGCGTCCCCGGTGGCGGCGATGGGGACTTCGCCGCCCAGGCCCCAGTCCAGCTGGTGGAGGACGGCGAGGTTCATGAAGCGGACCTCGGCGGTGCGCACGGTGACGCCGACGTTGGCGACGATGCGCACGGCCGGGAGGATGACCTCGCCCAGGACGCGCGGGGACGCGGCCACGGCTTTACCGCCGCGGAAGGAGCCGGCGGCTCCGGTGGGGAAGGCGATGGGCAGGGAGAAGCCCACCTGGTACGCGTTCTCCCGGGCGAAGAGGGAGTACTTGAGGCCGATGCGCAGGTCTCCCGGGCCGAAGCCGCTCCACGCCTGGTCGAGGGTGGAGTCGAGCGAGGTCGCCGTCTGGCCGCGCGTGATGGAGAGCGGGAGCGCCACCGCCAGCTCCACGTGATCTTTGAGCGCGAGGCCGATGGCGACGTCGAAGAAGGTGAGGCTCTCCACCAGGTGCAGGGCGTTGTCCCGGCTCCCCACCTGGCCGAGGAGGAGCGGGTCTCTCGCGTAGCCCGCGGAGAGCCGGGCGTACGGGGCGAGGTGAGGAGAGACCTGCGCGGATTCGAGCTGGAGGAAGTCGCGCGAGCCGAGGCCGGGCTTGAAGCGGAGGACGTCCAGCCCGCGGTCGAAGTCGATCTCCGTCTGGGCGGTTGCAAGGGCGGAGGGGATGAGCAAGAGCGCTGCCAGGAGTCTGGCGAGCTGGACGGGGGCGCTTCGCCAAACCCGAACCCGAACCCCTGCCCGCTCCCGGGCCCGAACGCGAACGCGAACGCGAACGCGGCAACGAAAACCGAGGACCCTACCCGAGAAACCGGTCCCCGAACCCCGAGCCCCGGACCCGAGAAACCAACTCCCCGAACCCGACCGGCACTCCGCTCGGCTCGAGCGCCCCCGCCGCCGCAGCAGCAGCCCCAACCCAAGCAACGCGAGAACAACCGTCGTCTCCACCGGCGCCGCCCCGCACCCACCGCCCCCGCGCGCCGTGTAGTCATCACTCCGAAGCAGCGGATCCGTCCCGGCCTCCACCTCCACCCCATCCGGCGCCCCTCCCCCATCGGTATCCGCCTTGTTGGGATCCGTCTCCCCCTTATCCAGCGCCCCGTTCAGGTTCGCGTCCTCCGTCCCATCCAGGAGCCCATCCCCATCCGTATCCGCCAGCTCCGGGTTCGTGGGGTTGCCGCCGCGCAGCTCCACCCCATCACTCAACCCGTCCTCATCCGTGTCCGCCTTGGCCGCGCTGGTCTCCCCCTCCTGCCGCAGACCATCGTGGTTCACGTCCTCCACGCCATCATCCAGCCCATCCCCATCCGAATCCGTCGCCTTCGGATTCGTGGTCTCCGAAGGATCCGCATCCGCGACAAAGTTCCCCCGGGTCACGTCGGTGTACGACGTCAGGGCCGCATCGGTGATGCCCACCTCGGTGCCATCCAGAATCCCATCGCCGTCGCTGTCAGGGTCCAGCGCGTCAATCGCCCCATCGCCATCCGTGTCGAGCAGCCCATCCGCGCCATCGAGCACGCCGTCGTCATCGGTATCGCCGTCATTCGGATTCAACCCAGAGGAAAGCTCCCGCGCGTCCGACAGCCCGTCATTGTCCGCGTCCACCCGGTCATCCTGCCGGTTGTTGGGGTCCGTCTCTCCCGCGTCAATCCGGCCGTTGGCGTTCGCGTCCTCCACCTTGTCAGGGTCTCCCCCGCTGTCGGTGTCCGCGCGCAGCGGGTTGGTGTGCGTGGTGGGGTCAAGATCCGCCCGGAAGACGGCGCCCGAGGTGCCCACGCCCTGCGGCGCAGCGAGCCCAAGCTCCAACCCATCCGTCAGACCATCCGCGTCGGTGTCCGCCTTCTTGGGGTCCGTCTCGCCCGGGTCGATGACGCCGTTCCGGTTCACATCCTCGTTGCCATCCAGAAGCCCGTCGTCATCCGAGTCGTCATCCAGCGGGCCGGTGTGCGAAACGAGCACCTCCACGCCATCCGGCAGGAAGTCGTGGTCGGTGTCCGGGTCCAGCGGATTGGTGCCCAGCGTGAGCTCATCCCCATCCGACAGCCCATCGCGGTCCGTGTCCGCGCCGACGGTGATGTTGACGGAGCTCGCGGCGAAGCCGCCGTTCGAGTCCCGCACCGTGTACGTGAACGCGTCCGGCCCGACGTAGCCGGGGTTGGGCGTGTAGAGCACGGTGAGGTTGTCCAGCGAAATGCGAACGCTGCCCCGCGTGGCGCTGGAGATGACCAAAAGGCTCAACGTCTCCGCCGGGTCCGGCAGGAAGCTGTCGTTGGCCAGCACCGCCAGCACATTGTCCGAGCTGTCCTGCGGCACGCTGAAGACATCCGGCACCGCGCGCGGCGGGTCATTGACGTTGAGCACCGTGAGCGTGACGGTGGCAGTGGCCGTGCCGCCATTGCCGTCAGACACGTCGTAGGTGAACGTGTCCGGCCCGAAGTAGTCCGCCGCCGGCACGTAGGTCACCGCCATCTGACCGACCGCGATGGCCGAAGTCCCGTGCGTCGCCGCGCTGACCGCAGTCACCCGCAACGTCTCCCCCGTGTCCGGAGCGGTCGTGTCATTGGCCAGCACGTTGAGGGTGACGACCGGGCTGTCCTCCTGCAGCGTGAGCGCGTCCGCGGTGGCCACGGGCGGGTCATTCACCGGCGTGACCGTGATGGCGATGGTGTCCGTATCCGTCTGCGGCCCGTTGACGCCGCTGGTCCCCAGGTCGTTCGTGCTCAGTTGGAGGGACGCCGCGCCGTTGAAGTTGGCGGTGGGCGAGAAGCGCAGCCCATCCAGCGCCGCGTTCAGCTGCGCCAGCGTGCCGGTGAAGAGCAGGGTGGTGTCGTCGGTCCCGTCGCCGACGTTGAACGTGAGCCCGGTCAACCCGCCGAGCGTGAGCGTGCCCTGCGTGACGGTGAGGGAGACCTGCACCTGCTGCGTGGTGACGTCCGGGTCCGTGACGCTGATGGCGCGTGAGAGCGCCGCGGAGAAGACCAGCGGCGTGTCCTCGGCCACAGTCTGCGGCCCGGGCACGGTGTTCACCGGCGGCCGGTTCGCCGCGCCCACCGTGATGCTGACGTTCGCCGAGGCGGTACCGCCGTTGCCATCGCTCACCGTGTACGAGAGAGAGTCCGGACCGCTGTACCCCGGGGCCGGCGTGTACAGGACGCCCGTACCGCCCGGAGCGACTGTGGCGGTGCCGTGCAGCGGCGTGGTCACCGCCGTGACCGTCAGCGTCTCCCCCACGTCCGGGGCGATGCTGTCGTTGGCCAGCACGGGGAGCGGGTTGTTGGTGGAGCCCTCCGCCACGCCCACCGTGTCATCCAGCAGCGTGGGCGGGTCATTCACCGGCGTGACCGTGATGTTCACCGTGGCCTGAGACACACCGCCGTTGCCGTCCGACACCTGGTACGTGAAGGCATCCGGGCCGAAGTAGTTGGCCGCGGGCGTGTACGTGACGCTGAGGCCGCCGCCGGACACCACCCCGTGCGCCGCGGCGCCCACCGCGATGATGGTGAGCGTCTCCGCGCCGTCGGGGGCGGACGAGTCGTTCGCCAGCGGGTTCAACGGCGTGGGCGTGTCCTCGACGACGGTGAAGGTGTCGTTGGTCAGCGTGGGCGGGTCATTCACCGGCGTGAAGACAATCGTGATGACCCGGGTGTCCTGCTTCGCCCCGCCCTTGCCGGTCCCGCCCAGGTCATTGGCGGTGACCGTGAGCGTGGCGTTGCCGTTGAAGTTCGGCGTGGGGAGGAACAGCAGCCCATTGAGCGCCGTGTTGAGCGCGCCCACCAGGCCGCGCACCGTCATCGTCGCGTCGGCCGTGCCGTCGCCGGTGGTGAACGTCAGGCCCGAGGTGGTGGGCAGAGTCAACGTGCCGGAGGCGGCAGTCAACGTCAGCTCCATCAGCCCGCTGCCGATGTCCACGTCAGAGAGGAGGATGAGGTTTCCGTTGCCCACGGAGAAGATGACCGGGCTGTCCTCGGTGACCGTGGGCGCGCCGAAGAGCGTGATGATGGGCGCGTTGTTGACGCCCTCTACGGTGGTGACCGCGGTGGAGGTGTTGTCCGCGGCGGTGGGTTCATTGCTGGCGTGCGTGAGCGTGGCGGTGGTGGAGAGCGTCCCCCCGGCCACGTTCACCCGCGCGACGACGGTGATGGCGGGGGCGGCGCCAGGCGCGAGGGTGGCGCGGGTGCAGGTCACGGTCGTGCCCCCGAGCGTGCACGTCCAGCCGGTGCCGGTGGCAGAGACGAAGGTCACCCCGGCAGGCAGCGGCAGCGCCACGCTCAGCGTGGTGGCCTGGCTGGGACCGGCATTCGTCGTCGCCACCGTCCAGGTGACGTTGGCGTCCTCGTCCACCGGGTCCGGCGAGTCGGTGAGCGTCACCTGCAGGTCCGCGATGGGGTTCAGCGTGTCGCTGTCGGTGACGACGTTGTTGGTGAGGATGGGGTCATTGGTGACGGGCGGGCTGAAGACGCTGGCGGTGTGCACCAACGGGCCCGGCGTGGCGGCGGTGGCCAGCACCGTCGCGTTGATGACGTAGGTGAGCGCGCCGCCGGAGGGCAGGTTCACCAGCGTGCTGATGCTGGCGGAGCCGCTGGCCGCGGGGCAGACCGCGCCGCCGCTGCCGGTGCAGGTCCAGCTGATGGAGGTCAGCTGCGCGGGGAAGGTGTCCGTCAGCCGCGCCTGCGTCGCGGTGTTCGGCCCGTTGTTGGTGAGCGTGAGCGTGTAGCTGGTGGTCGTCCCCGGCACGAGGCTGGTGGTGCCGTTGGTCAGGGTGAGCACCAGGTCCGCCGGCTCCAGGCACACCGGCACATCCACCACGGTGGCGCCGGACACGGCGGCGATGGCGGCCACCAGCGCACCCGCCGCGCCGCCGGTGGCGCCGTTGGCGGGAAACTCGGTGAGGCCGTTGGAGGCGGTGAGCCCGTTGTCGCCGCCCGCCACGGAGCGGGTGACCGTCCCGCCCGACGTGGCGATGTAGCCGCCGCCGCCGCCGCCGCCCGGCCCCGCGGCCTCGTCGAGGCCCGGGTCCTGTTGCCGGCCGCCCGCGCCGCCGTTGGCGGAGATGGAGAACCCGGACACCGCGTTGGAGCGCACCACCACCGTGCCGCCCGCGCCCCCGCCGCCGGGCGCGTCGTGATGGCCGTTGCTGGTATTTGCCCCCGCGGTGCCATTGGCCACCAGCGCGCCCGCCCCGGTGACGCTGTTCGCCATCAGGTAGATGAGCCCGCCGCCGCGCCCGCCCGCCCGCCCCGCCGCCGCCGCCGAAGAAGAGGCGCGAGAGGACGTTGTTCGCCACCGGCCGGCCGCCCAGGCCGCCGCGCTCGCGGCGCAGATTCCCGGACCAGAGCGAATTGTTGAGGCCGGTCACCGTCGCGTTCTGGTTCACCTGCGAATAGGAGTAGCCGCCGCGGCCGCCGCCGGAGTTGTTGGCGAGGTTGGACGTGCTGGTGGCCAGCAGCCGGCCCGGGTCCAGCGCCCAGGCCGCGGAGCCCACCGCCGTGGCGTTCATCACGCCCTGCCCGTTCCAGGTGTTGCCGTTGGTCCCGTTGGCGCCGCCGCCGCCGCCCGCGCGGTAGGAGTTGCCGCCGCCGCCGCCGTTCGCCGCGGCGCCTCGGCCGTAGCGCCCGCTCAGCCCGTCGTAGGTGGTCTGACTCCCGGCGATGCCCTCCCCCTTCTCCCCGCCAAAGGTCCCCGCGCCGCCCCGGTAGCCGGAGACATCGGTGGCCACGGCGCCGGAGAGCGCGTCCGCCGCCCCGCCCCGGAAGCCCAGCCCGGAGACGTCGATGGTGCCCTGCAGCTGCAGCGTGTCCCGGACGTGGAGGACCACCAGTCCGCCCGTCGCGCCGTCCCAGGCGGGGGCGCTCAGGGTGCCCGTCGTCGTCACATCCAGCGACGTGAATTGCGGCACCCGCACCAGCTGCGTCCGCCCCGCCACCGTGTACGCGTTCCGCAGGCCCGCGCAGCCGGCGTTCACCGTCACCGTGTTGGCGCCGGTGTTCACCGACGCCACCTCGACGAACTCGTGGATGCCGGCCTGGTTCAGCGCGGTCACGTTCCCGTACGTCGCGGTGTCGGTGACGTCGATGCCCGCACCCTGCATCTGGATGATGAAGAGCAGGTCCCCAGCGGCGAGCGGGCCGAAGGTGGGGCTGTCGAGCGCGGCGACGTTGGCCACGCTGAGCGTCGTGCCGCCCACCGCGACGTCTGCGGTGAGCGCGGCGTACTGGTTGATGTTGGTGACGAGCGACGTGATGCTGCCCGTCCCGTCCGTGCCGAGCAGCGGCGCGGCGTTCGCGCTCGCGCTCGCCTCACGCGGCGGAAGACTCTGCTGCGAACATCCCACCCACAACGTGCAAAGGCTCGAGATGATGGCGGGGACGCGCCGGTGCATGAACCCTCCGCAGATGGCCCGCTACGGAGGAGATTGTGTCAGCGCGTCCTGCGAACTGCAGTGTGGGCTCGCGCGCCCAGTGGGCTACAGCGGCGGTTACAGCGGCCCGTTGTCGATGAGCCGCGTGCTCCCCACATACGCGGCGACCAGCAGCCGTGCGCCCTGCCCTTCACGCACCGTGGAAAGCGGAGCCAGCGACGCGCCGTCCACCACCTCCACGTAGTCCTCGCGCGCGTTCGCATTGGCGAGCTCTGCGCTGACGGCCGCCTTGAGCGCCTGCGCATCCGCCGTCCCCACGCGGGAGAGGAGCGCGCGGGCCGCGGCCATCCCCCTCGAGAGGGAGAGTGCCCGGGCGCGCTCGTCCGGGCTCAGGTAGGCGTTGCGCGAGCTCATCGCCAGCCCGTCCGCCTCCCGCACTGTCGGCATGCCCACAATCTCTGCGCCGAGGTTCAGGTCCCGGTTGAGCGCCCGGATGACCTGCAGCTGCTGGTAGTCCTTCTCCCCGAACAGGGCCACATCAGGCCGGAAGAGCGCGAGCAGCTTGGTCACCACCGTGGCCACGCCGCGGAAGTGCCCGGGGCGCTTCTCCCCGCACAGGCCCTGGCTCACCTGCTCCACTTCGACGTGGGTCTGGAAGCCGGGCGGATAGACCTCGGTCGGCTCCGGCGCGAAGACGACGTCCGCGCCCGCGCCCTCGCACTTCGCCACGTCGCCCGCGAGGTCCCTCGGGTAGCGCGAGAGGTCTTCCTTCGGGCCGAACTGGGTGGGGTTCACGAAGATGGAGACGGCGACGGCGTCCGCCCGCGCGCGCCCCTCCCGCACGAGAGAGAGGTGGCCCTCGTGGAGAAAGCCCATCGTCGGCACCAGGGCCAGCCGCTTGCTCTCGCGGCGCAGCGCCTGGGTCCACGCGTTCAGCTCGGCAATCGTCTTCAGCGTCCGGGTGGCCACGGGCGACGCTCGCTGGCGCTAGACCGGAACGCCGTAGACCTGGCCCACCTTCTCTTCTGAAGAGGGCTCGGGCTCCGGATTGGAGGCGACCAGGCGGATGGTCTGCGACTTGAACGAGTGCTCGTCGTCGGGGAACTGCTCCCGCCGCACCTCGCCGAAGAAACTCTCCGCGGCCTGCTTGATGCCGCCGTAGAGGTCCGCATAGCGCTTGACGAACTTCGGCTTGAAGTCCGGGTTGAGGCCGAGCAGGTCGTAGCAGACCAGCACCTGGCCGTCGCAGTGGAGGCCGGCGCCAATCCCGATGGTGGGGATGTCCAGGCGTGCGGTGATCTGCTTCGCCAGCTCCAGCGGCACGCCTTCAAGCACGACCGCGTAACAGCCGGCCGCCTGCAGCGCGAGCGCGTCGTTCAGGATTTTCCGCGCGGCCTCTTCATCGCGACCCTGCACCACGTAGCCGCCCATCCGGTGGACGGACTGTGGCGTCAGGCCCAGGTGGCCCATCACCGGGATGCTCGCGCGGACGATGCGGGTAACCGTCTCCGCGAACTCCTCGCCGCCCTCCAGCTTCACGCTGCCCACGCCGCCCTCGGCCACCAGCCGCCCGGCGTTCTTCACCGCTTCTTCCGGCGAGGCTTGATAACTCATGAACGGCAGGTCACCGACGACGTGCGCCCGCTTGGCGCCGCGGGTGACCGCGCGACAGTGGTAGACCATTTGGTCCATGGTGACCGGCAGGGTGGAGTCGTGCCCTTGCACCACCATCCCCAGCGAGTCGCCTACCAGGATGACGTCTGCGCCGGACTCGTCGAGGATCCTCGCGAACGTGGCGTCGTACGCGGTGACCATGCAGATCTTCTGTTGGATCTGCTTCAGCTTCTTCAGCGTGTGGATGGTGACCTTCACGGTTCACCTCCTGTGGGATGTTGTGGACCTGCGCTGCTCACTGCCAGTGCCCCTCGCCGTCCCAACCTCAGGATCGCCGGGGGCCCTGCACTTCCGTTCTACTCCGTAACCGCCACGCCTTCACAGGCGCTTGCTGCCGAGGGGCAGGTAGTGCTGCGTGCCCTTCTTCATCTTCCGGATGACGTTCAGGAGGTTCTGCAAGTCCTCCTCGTTGTTCACGAAATCAATGTCTGACGTGTTGATGACCAGCAGCGGCGTGTCGCTGTAGTGGAAGAAGTAGTCGTTGTAGGCCTTCACCAGCGACTCGAGGTACTCGCTGTCGAACCGGCGCTCGAACTCGCGGCCGCGCTTCTTGATGCGGGCCAGCAGCACGTCCAGCCGCGCCTGCAGGTAGATGACGAGGTCCGGCTTCATCACCCGCGTGCCCAGCGTGTCGAAGATGCGGTCATAGAGCGCCAGCTCGTTCTGATCCAGGTTCAGGCAGGCGAAGATCCGGTCCTTCGCGAACAGGTAGTCACTCACCGTCACCGGGTGAAGGAGGTCCTGCTGCGAGAGCTCCTGCTGCTGCTGGAAGCGGGAGAGCAGGAAGAAGAGCTGGGTCTGGAACGCGAACTTGCTGCGGTCCGTGTAGAAGCTGGAGAGGAAGGGGTTCTCCTCCACCACCTCCATCACACGCCGCGCTGAGAACCGTTCCGCCAGGATGTGCGTCAGGCTGCTCTTCCCGACGCCGATAGGCCCTTCGACCACGATGTAGCGGTTTTCCAAAATCGCTCCGGGGCCGATTTACAGGCCTTGGCGCAAGGCGCGCGCATACAACCACACCGTCGCTCCCCCGGCAATGAAGGAGCCAAAATCGCGTGTGATCCTGGGTGGTTAGTTGACAATGCGTGACTCGCTACGTAGTGTCACGTCATGACCAAGTCTTCGCGGCGCCGGCCCATCCAGGTCGAGACCGAGGTGCAGCACCCGGACGGCGAGGACAACCCGGGCCTGGATGCGGCTGAGAGCCCCCTCTTCGGGGTGGCGATGCTGAAGATCGCGATGGAGTTGAAGAAGCCGAACCCGGCGGAGTTCGACCAGATTCTCTCCGGCGTCCTGCGCCGGATGAACCTCTCGGAGCACGCCTTCCGCGCATACCTCACGCGCAACGGCGGGCTCCTGCGGGCGCTCGCGCAGAAGCCGCAGAGCTGACGCCGTGGAACGGAAGCGGAAGCTCAAAGGCGTGCCGACCACCGTGCTGGAGGAGGCGCGGCGCGTGGTGGCGAAGCAGGTGCCGGCGGTGGTTCCGCCGAAGGAGCGCGCGCGCCCTGTGGATGTGAAGCAGAAGGTCCTCGCCGCCTTGCGCCGCCTGCCGCACCCCATGGACTGAGGCATTTCCATGCTCCCCCCTCGGAATTCTGGGGGTGGGCGCGGAAGCAAGCGGCTGATCTCCAAGGCGGCGCGGCTTTCACGAACGTTGCAGGATGGCGTTCGACCATGCCCTCGAAAGCACTCTGTTGCCTCGCGCTCGCCGGCCTCTCTCTCGCGGGCTGTGGGGGCCCCATCTCTTCCACCCCCCCTCCTCAGTGCGGCTTGAACGGCGGCGGGGCGGATTCTGCCGGCGCGAGCATCGCCCTGCCCCCTTCGGCGGACCCCGTCTTCCTGGTCGGCGCCGAAGCAATCGTGACGTTCGACGGGTCAGACACGTTCGGGACCGGCTGCCAGGGCGAGCAGATCTTCCGCGAAGCCCGCGTGAAGCTGTTTGACCCGAAGAACGACGAGCTCACCCCGACCGTGGAGGTCTTCCGGCCCGGCTCAGGCCAGGTGCAGGTACAGGTGAAGTTCACCCCGCAGCAGCCGGGCTGGTACCACGTCACCGCGGTGCTCGACTTCGGCTCCCGCACGCCGCTGCTGCAGAAGGAAGTGATGGCCACCGTGCGCCGGCTGGACGCGCCGATGGTGGAGCTCAGCGCCGCCTGCGCCACGCTGGAGCGGACGCAAGCCGGGTCGCTGCTCTGCGACCACCAGGTGTTCCGCGCGGGCACCGCAGTGCAGTCGCTCCCCCTCGGGACGCAGGTCGCCGTCGCGGGCAACGCGGTCTGGACCTACAGCAACGGCACGCTCAACCGGTACGTGGACAGCGGCGCCGGCACGCTCACGCCGACCCCCGCCTCCGGGCTCTCCACCGGGCAGACGGACGTCGTTCAGCTGCTCGCGCGGGAGGATGAGCTGTTCGTCATCGCGCGCTTCAACGTGGGTTGGTACCAGCTCCAGGGTGGCGCACTGACGAAGGTGGCCAGCCTCGCCTTGACGTCGCAGGAGACGCCGTACCCCACGGTCAACACGCGGGCGCTGGCCGTCCGCATCGCCGACCGGCTCCACCTCGCGCTCCCCGGCGTCTCCGGCAACAACTTCCAGCTCCTGTCTCTCGTGCTGGGGACCAACACGCTGGGCCGAGCGGCGACGGCGACGGTGCTTCCCGGACAGGTCGTCGGCGTCAACACCGGCGGCTTCTTCGTCGCGGAGGCACAGCAGGTCCGCTACCTGACGCCGAGCCCGACTGGAGCGCCTGAGGTGAAGGCGAGGTCCGCGCTGCCCAACGGCTACGAATTTGCCTTCCAGCCCGGCAACACGACACAAGCGGCGCTCAACGTCACCGAGCAGCTCAAGCAGTTCAACCAGCCCCTGAACGACGCCCCGTGGTCCCTCCCCAAGGTGGCCGGCGGGGACATCGTGTTCGAGCAGTTCGAGAGCTCTAAGGACTGGCAGTTCCTCGGCGCCAACGCGCACCTCACCTGGGAGCGCACCAAGTCCGTCCCCATCCGCACCCGGGTGTTCGACCGGTAGCGCGGCGAGCGTTCTTCCGACGGAAAAACACAGCGCGCTGTGCCCCCTCTGGGGGGAGGCGTCCCCGGAACGCGTACGCCTGGAACAGAGGCAGTCTGGACAGGGGAACACAAATCTTGGATTGCGCTGTCCGTGGCCCGGCGAAGAGACGGGCGCGTTGCCGGCGCGAAGGCAGCTATCCCTGAGGGAGACGGGGCACGCGGGACAGTCCCGGGCGGCTGCCGGCGGGCGCCCGCCGGCAGCACGAGCGCTGCGACCAGGCCTGCTGCTCCTTCCTGACCCACGTCGCACTCCCCGAGGTGACAGGCCCCTGCCTTCGTTTCAGCCCCGAGCTGTCCCCGGCAGAGGCGAGAACGACTGCAGAGCAAGACCGCGCATCACGCGATCTCGAACTGAGATGAGTTATCGACGCTATTGTCGACAACTCATCGCAGTTCCGCCGCGCGAGATATCGCGGGCTGATTGTCGTCGACCTGTCGTCAATATCGCGCCATTGACAACAACCTCCCTCTCCCACCCCGCGCCTGGCATCGCGTGTGTATCGGCGCCTTGTAACGGATGCTGAGGGGACAGCTCCGCAGCAGCACGAAGCCGCACGAGACTCACCTCGGGGAGCGCTGGAGTGGGCGGGAAGCGGAACCCGAACGGAGCGCTCCCGCTCATGCTGCCGGCGGGCGCCCGCCGGCAGCCGCCCGGGACTGTCCCGCCTGCCCCGGCTCCCTCAAGGACAGCTGCCTCCGAGCCGGCAACGCGCTCCGTCTCTTCGCCGGCACATGGACTCGTCCGGCCGTTCGCGGAGGCGCCCCAAGACACGGTCCTTGGAGACCAGGCTCCAGGCGAGGGGCCCTTCGTCGTCAGGTACGTCGGAGCTCATGGTCGTGGCGAAGCGCTACGGCAGCGCGCGCTCGATGGCGGCGAACTCTTCCGGCGCGAGCGTCTCCGCGCGCCGCTGAGGATCCACCCCCGCAGCAGTGAGCGCGGCCAGGAGCGTCTCCGTGGAGCCCAGCTCCGGGTTGGACTTGAGCGAGTTGAGCAGCGTCTTCCGCCGCTGCGCGAAGCCGGCCTTCACCAGGCGGATAAACCGCTGCCCGTCCTTCACCGGAGCGCGTGGCTTCTCGAGCGCGGTCAGCCGAAGCACGGCGGAGTCCACCTTTGGCGGCGGATGGAAGAGTGAGGCCGGGAGGGAGAAGACCTGCTCGCTGTCGAAGTAAAGGCCGAGCAGCACCGTGAGCAGGCCGTAGTCGCGCCCGCCGGGCGTGGCGGCGAGCCGGGTGACCACCTCCTGCTGCAGGGTGAAGACGGCGCGGCTGACGGTGGCGCGCTGCTCCAGCACCTGGAACAGGATGGGGCTGGAGAGGTGGTACGGCAGGTTCCCCACTACGGCTACGCGCGGCGCGCCGGCGACCTTGGCGAAGTCGATCTCCGCCGCGTTCCCCGCGACAATCTTCAACGCCGGCGAGGAGAGCTCCTTCTGCAGCACCGCCACCATGTCCCGGTCCCGCTCCACCGCGGTGACCATGGCGCCGGTGTCGAGCAGGAAGCGGGTCAGATGACCCAGCCCGGGGCCCAGCTCCACCACCGGCTCGCCGGGCGAAAGCGTGGCGGCTTCCGCGATGCGCCGCAGCGCGGCCTCATCACCGAGGAAGTTCTGGCCCCAGCTGTGCTTGGGCCGAAGGCCATGACGGCGGAGAATCTGCGCGGGGGATTCGAGCACGGGCGGTCCTTACAGGCTCCAGCCCGGATCCGCCACCAGCGCCAGGTCCGCGCGCACGCCGCGCTGGTACGCCTGGAAGCCGGCCGCGGCGATCATCGCGCCGTTGTCGGTGCACAGCCGGGTGGGCGGCAGGAAGAGCTCCACCTTGCGCTCCGCGGCCCGCTCCGCCGCCAGAGACCGCAGCCGGGAGTTCGCCGCCACCCCTCCGCAGACCACCAGCCGGGACCGCCCGCGGCGCTTCAACGCGTTCATCACCTTCCGGGTGAGCGCGTCCGCCACCGCCTCCTGGAACGACGCGCAGAGGTCCATCAGCGCCTGGCCCTCCGGGACCCCGCGACGCTTCACCTCGTTGGCCACGGCCGTCTTCAGCCCGGAGAAGGACCAGTCGAAGACGTCCTCCCCCGGCAGCGCGCGCGGGAACTTGATGGCGCTGGGGTTCCCCTTCTGCGCAAGCAAATCCAGCGGCTGCCCGCCCGGATACGGCAGCCCCACCAGCTTGGCGACCTTGTCGTAAGCCTCCCCGGCCGCGTCATCCCGGGTCGAACCCACGCGCTCATACCGGCCGAACTGCGGCACGTCATAGAGGCTGGTGTGGCCCCCGGAGACCACCAGCGCCATGAACGGCGGCTCCGGGCGCGCGGGCGTCAGGCGCACCGCCAGCAAGTGACCTTCCAGGTGGTTCACGCCCACCAGCGGGATGCCGCGCGCCAGGCTCAACGCCTTGGCCACCTGCACGCCAACGAGCAGCGCGCCGACCAGCCCCGGCCCGGAGGTGACCGAGAGCAGGTCCACGTCATCCAACGTCTTCCCGGCGCGGACCAGCGCCTCGTGCACCACGGGCAGCACCTGCACCACGTGGTTGCGGCTGGCCAGCTCCGGCACCACCCCGCCCCACCGGCGGTGGATGTCCACCTGGGTGGAGACGACGTCGGAGAGCGCGCGGGCGTCGTCCTCCGTCACAGCGGCCGCGGTCTCGTCGCAGGAGGTCTCTATCCCGAGGACAATCACCGCGACTTCGCCGCCCCCTCGCGCGTGTCGAGCAGCACGGTGGCCTCGCGGTCCGTGGCAATGCGGATGGCCTGAATCTCCGTGCGCACCAGCCGGCCGGCGCCCCAGTCCTCCGCGCCGCCGCCGAGGGTAATCTCCCCTTCTGTCACCTTGGGCTGCTTGAACATCTTCCGGTCCACCTCGGTCGCGCCGAGCGTGTACACGATGCGCGCGTCCAGGTCGAACTTGTGCTTGGCGAGGAAAGCTTTCACCTCCTCGGAGCTCTTGATGGGGAGCACGAACGGCAGCGGCGGGGACTGCCAAATCCGCTGCTGGATGACCGCGCCCTGCTGCACCGCGGACGCATTGGGGACGATGGCCCGCGCGTCGCCGAAGCCGAGCGCGATGTGTCCCGCGGAGTCCGTGCAGTCGATGGTGCCCTTCACCTCCAGCGGGAGCTCCGCCTTGCGCAGGTTGTAGTCCAGCAGCTTCACGTCCGCCGGCGCGCGCAGCCGGGTGACGAACCGGGTGCCCTTCAGCTTGGCGAGGAGCTCCGAACGGCGGGACTCGTTCGCCTTCTTCGCGGCCGGGTCATCGCCCGGGGCGGGGCCCTTGAACAGCGCCCAGAGGCCCTCCGGGCAGGCGCCGTCGGAGACCACCTTCACCAGCGCCGGATCATCCCAGAACGGGTCCTTGGGCGCAGAGGGCGCAGCCGCAGGGGCCTCCTTCTCGGCGTCCATCGCCTTCTGCTCCGCCTTGGATTTGTCCGCGGCCGCCTGGCGCTGCTCGGCCCACTTGCTCTTGTCGGAGCAGCCGGCAACCCCCACGGCGACGAACACCCAGAGCCCCAAGCGCATGAAAGCCTCCGAAGGAAGCGCTTAAGGGCCGCACCCTACTACTGACCGCCCAGCTCCTTGAGCATCAAGCGCACGTCGCCGGCGTTCTCGCCGTTGGGCTCGAGGAAGAGGTACTTGCGGTAGGCGGCGACGGCGGACTTGCCCTGCCCGGTGAACTGCAGCGCCATCCCCAGAGAAAGCCACGCGCGCCCGTTGGCCTCGTCCGCCTTCACCGTCTCCTGCAGCAGCTTGACCGCCTCGCGGTAACCCGACGGGGCCGGGTCACTGCTCACCAGGCTGATGCCCAGCCCGGCCTTCGCCTCCATCGAGTCTGGCTTGAGCTGGAGCGCCTTGCGGTACGCGCTCACCGCGCGGCCGAAGCGGTCCCCCTGCATGGCCTGCTTGGCCTGCTTCACCAGCTTCGAATACTCGCCGTCCACGTCCGGGCCGGGCGGAGGCTCTGCCTTCACGGGCTCGACCTTCGCCACCGTCGTCGGCTTCACCTCGGTGCCGGCGGGAGGCGTGAGGGGATCCGCCTTCACCGGCACAGGGTCCGCCTTCACCGGCGCAGGCTCGGGCTCCGTCTTCGCGGTCGTCGTCGGCGGCGGGTTTGCCTTCACCGGCTCGGGCTCAGGCTCCGTCTTCGCCGTCGTCGTCGGTTCGGGGTCTGCCTTGGCTGGCGGAGGATCCACCGGCGTCTGGACGGTGGACGGATCCGCGGGCGCGGGCTCCGACGGGCGGAGGAGGAACGCCGCCACGGCGATCAACGCCATCGCGCCGAGGACGATGAGCACCCAGAGCCCGGTCCGGGAGGGCGGCACCACCAGCCGCAGCTCCTCGGTCAGCTCGTCGTCGCCCGCCTTGAAGAAGCGCTGCTCCGTCGGCACGCTCTCCAGCGAATGCGGCTCCGGCGTCTTTGCGTACGCCGACGCGCCGCGGTCGTCCTGCGGCGAGAGCGTCACCGGCGCGCTGGAGGCGGGCGGGCGGTCCTCAATCATCGCCGCCAGGTCGAGCGTGGCAGCAGGCGGCGGAGGGGGCGGCGTGAGCTCGTGACGGCTGTGCCCGTTGGTCACGGGCGGCGGATGTATCTGCTCCAGCGCCGCACCCCCGAACACGGGCGGCTTGGTGAGCGGCGGCGGCGGCACCATCGGCGCAGGGGGCGGCCGGGGAGAGCTGTGCAGCTCCTCCCCGTAGCCATTGGCGTGGGCGTGAGCATTACCGGAGCCGCCGGGAGACCAGGAGGGCGCGGCGGGCGCCCAGGTGGTGGGGTGGCCAAGCCCCTCCCCTTCCACGTTGCTCCAGTCAAGCAACAGGCCGCGCTTGGCCAGCTCGCTCTCGCGGCGCGCGGGCGGAGGCGCGATCAGGAAGTTGGACTCTGAAGGCGCACCGGCCGCAGCCACGGCGGGCGCAGGGACGTGCGGCGTGTCATCGCGGCGCGCGCGGGGGGCGAACACCACCACGTTCGCGGGGCCCGCAGCGGCCGGGAGCGGCACCGCCATCGGCGCGAGGGGCATCACCGCCGGGGGCACGCGCGCCGGCTCCAGCACCGGCGCGGGGCCGGGCGCCGAGGGGACCAGCTCCGGCGGCTCCGGTTCGATGGCCGCCGCAGGGGCCTGCGACCAGCTGGCCGCGGGAGCCGGAGGCGGCGGCGTGGGCGGCGGCACGAACGCCGGTTTGAACGGCGTGGCCGGCGTCAGCGGCTCATCCACCTCGAGGGTGTCAATTGGGGGAGGTTCTGGCGGCGGCGCGGGCGGCGCGGCCTGCGCCTCGCCTGGGGGGACGGGCCCGTTCAGCCACTGCTCGATGCCGGGCTTCGACGAGGTGACCTCGGCGGGCGCGCTGCCCAACTCCCGAATGAGCCCCTCGAAGTAGAGCTTGCTGATGATGCCCAGCGCGGCGAGGTCCTCGAAGTCCGAGTCATCCACCACCCGGGCCAGGCTGCGCTTGCCGTCGAAGAGCCGCAGCAGACCGTTCACCTCGTCGGGGATCTCCGAGAGCCGCTCGGCGAGCTGGTGGTAGTCGATCTCGAAGACCGTCTCCAGCGGGGGCAGCTGCTCCAGCATCCGGCCCCACTCATCCAGCCGCCGCATGCCCTCCATCAGAAGGCCCTGCGTGGAGACCTCAATCCGCTCCGCGCGCTCCACCGGCAGGAACGACACCTCGAACTTGCCTTCGAAGGTGTTCAGCATCCGGTAGAAGGCGTTCTCGCCCTTGAGCCGGCCCAGCTCCGCGTCGATGACCTTTCCGTCTTTGAAGAAGATGACGCCGACGCGGTCCCCCTCGAGCTTGATGGTCCCGGTCTTCCGGCCGATCTCGAAGGTCTGGACGAGATCCACCACGCCCATGTCCGACAGGCTTCCCGCGAAGCCGGCCTTGGTCTCCTTCTTCTCGATCCTCTCCTTCTCCGCCTTGGCGAGGATCATCTTCACGCGGGTGACGATCTCTTTGATGTAGATGGGCTTGGTCAGGTAGTCGTCCCCGCCCAGCTCCAGCCCCTTCACCTTGAACTCCACCGACTTCTGGTTGGTGAGGAACACGAAGGGGATGTACTTGAACCGGTCGTCTCCTTTGATGACCTTGCAGAGCTCGAAGCCGTCCATCTCCGGCATCTTCGTGTCGGCGAGCACCAGGTCGGGCGGGCTGATCTGCACCTTGTCGAGCGCGTCCTTGCCGTGGATGGCCGTGGTCACGGAGAAGCCGGCCTTCTTCAGGCTGACCTCCATCACGCGAAGACTCTTCGCGTCCCCATCGACGAGGAGCAGGTGCTGCTTGGCCACGTGGTCTGTGCCTTTCGCCTGGGGACGATGATCACGTCCTGTGAAGCAGGGTGTCAACGTTTGCGCCCACTTCCGCGAACGCTCTCTTGACACCCTGCTCCTGAGCCGACTGTTCTACGCGCCTCCATGAACCGCCAGACGCGCCGCCATCCCCGCCAAAGCCTACTCGTGGACTTCAAGGGCCAGGACGCGTCAGGCATCGGCCACCTGTGGCTGGAGGGGTCAGACCTGTCGCCGGGCGGGGCGTTCCTGAAGAGCGAAGTGCTGCTGGAGCAGGGCGAGAAGCTGGCCGTGGAGTTCCGGGTGCCGGGGGTGCCGCGGCTGATGCGCGCGCACGCCCGCGTGGCGTGGGTGCGCCGCTTCCCCCAGAATGAAGAGCCCTCCGGAATGGGCGTGGAGTTCACCGCGATGAGCGATGAAGACCTGGGCGTCCTGACGCAGTACCTGAGCGCTCTCTAGCGAAAGAATCCTTTCTTGGGCGGAGTGCTCTTTCGACGCATTTCGATCAGGCGCAGTTCCTGGTTGGCCTCGAGGTGCTTGGGGTTGGTCCTGACCGCCTCCCGGAAGCACCGCTCCGCGCGCTCCATGTCGCCTTCCACCCGCGCGATGACGCCCAGCTGGTAGTGCGCGCGGTCGCAGCTGGGGTCCATCTTGACGGCCTCCAGCATCCACTGCTTGGCCTTGGCCACTTCGCCCTTCCGGGCTGGATCCATGTAGAGCGCCCAGGCCTTCGCAGCCAGGAAGAGACCCTTGGGCTCCATCGCGTGTGCGCGCGCGAAGAGGTCCTCCGCGCCCAGATAGTCGCGCTTGCGGAAGGTCATCTCGCCGCGGCGGAACAAGTCCTCTGCGGAGTCCGCCGCGGGCGCTGCCGCCGGCGCCGCCGCCGCGCGCGCTGCCGCCGCGGCAAGAGAGGCCACGTACGCCTTGCGCTTCACGTCGTCGTACAGCACGTCGTAGGCCTCGCGGATGCCCTCGAACACCGTCGTCATCTTGGCGGCGAGGTGCACCAAGGAAGGCGGGAGGCGATCCGGGTGGTAGAGCTTCGCCAGCTGAAGGAAAGAGGCCTTCACCTGATCCCGTGTGGCCTCGCGGGATACACCGAGGATGACGAAGTGTTCATGCGGGCCCTGCAGCTCCTGGAAGCGCCGCTCGATGGAGTCCGCGAGCTGCGACTCCTCGACGGACCGGGGGCCAGGTTCGACGGGCGCGGCCTCTCCGGCGGGCCCCTGGGGCTCCACCACGGCACCCTGCGTGGCCACCGGGCGAGGCTGGAGGGCGCCGAGGTTCTCCATCGCGCGCCGCAGCAGCCGCTGCCTTCGCAACTTGGCCGCGGCTGCGGGATCTGAAGGATCATCTGCTGCCACGTCGTCCTCGCCCCAGGCCCAGTCGTCTTCAGCAGCCGAGTCGGCCATTGTAGCCGCGTCCGGGGCTGCCGCGCCGGGCTCAATCGTTTGCTCGACGATTGCCTCGACGGGCGCCTCCGGCTCCAGCGCCGCAGGCGTGACCGGGATGTCGTCCAGCTTGAAACCGACCAGTCGCTCCAGGTTCGCGTCCACCTGCTGAAGCGCCTGCTCGAACGAAGTGCTGGCGGCGGCCGCGGCCACCGACGACGCCGGCTTGGGCTTGTCGAAGTTGACGATGCGCCAGAGGTCGTCATCCGCGCCGCTGCGGTCCCCCGCGATGGGCGCATTGAGCAGGAGCGGCGGAGGAGCCGCGGCGCGCCCACCTCCCACCCAGAGGCTTGGGGCGGGCGCAGCGGGCTCAGGCTCGCGCGACGCCTCCACCTCATCCGGAGACAGCTCGATGGTCGCGCCCTCGTCCACCGGCGGCGGCGCGGGCGTGGGCCGCGGTCCGTCCGCGAGCCACTCCTCGCTCCCGCTCGAGCCCGCGCGCCGCAGCGCCTCGTTCATCTCGGCGATCAGTTGAGCCTGCGCGCGTTGGCGGGCGGCGGCCGTCGCGCCGGGGTCGATCGCGCTCGCCGGCGGCTCCGCGTCCGCCTCGAAGACCGGCGGCTCCGTGTACGCGGCGCCGTCCAGGATGGGCGGCTCGGCCAGGAACGCGTCCGCCGCCAGCAGCGGCTGCGCATCCGTGTGCGCGTCCGCCGCGAGCATCGGCCGCTCCGGTGCGTAGGCGTCCGGCGACAGCACCGGCTGCTCCGGCGGATACGCGTCCGGCGGCAACATCGGCTGCTCTGCCTGATACGCGTCCGGCGCCAGCTCCGGCGGCTCCGCCGCATAGGCGTCGGGGGACAGCTCTGGCTGCTCCGCCGCATAGGCATCCGGGGACAGCTCCGGCGGCTCCGGCGCATATGCGTCCGTCGAGAGCACCGGCTGCTCCGGCGGATACGCATCCGGCGGCAACATCGGCTGCTCGGGCGGGTACGCGTCCGCCGGCAACGTCGCCTCCTCCGGCGGGAACGCGTCCGGCGACAGCATCGGGTGCCCAGGGGTGTACCCCTCGGCAACGAAGGCATCCGCCGCGATTGCGGGCGGCTCTTGCGAGCTCGGCTCCTGCGCCTCGAGCGAAGGAAGCGACTCGAAGGCCGCGGAGGCCGGACTGACCGACGCGTTGCCCCACGACTCCAGGTCGTGAGAGCGCTGACGCGGCGCAACCCCCTCGCCCCAGCTGGTGTCCTGCAGCGTCGACCCCTGCGCCCACGCCTCTGGCGCCGGCTGGCCTTCCTCCGCGCCCCCCACGAGCTCCTCGCCCACTGCGGCCGGGTATTCCTCCGCGCCCGCCGCGAGCCCAGCCCCTTCATCCACCGAGCGAAGGTTGGCCTCGTCGGCCTCGGCCAGAGCCTCCTCGGAGAACGTCGCTTCCTGGGACTGCAGCCCTTCGGAGCCTCGCGCCGCCTCGGCCAGAGCCTCCTCGGAGAACGTCGCTTCCTGGGACTGCAGCCCTTCGGAGCCTCCCACCGCCGATGCGAGCCTGAGCGCTTCCGCGCGCCGAGCCTCCTCGATGAGGCTCGCGTCTTCCGCGACCGCCGCCGCCCCTACGAGCCGCGCCTCTTCAGCGAGCCGCCTCCCCTCCGCGAGCCGCGCCTCCTCTGCCAGCCGCGCCGCAGCAAACCGCTCCTCTGCGAGCCGCGCCTCTTCCGCGAGCCGCACCTCCGCCAGCCGCGTCCCCTCCGCCAGCCTCTCCTCCTCCGCGAGCCGCGCCGCAGCAAACCGCTCCTCCGCGAGCCTCTCCTCCGCCAGCTGCGCCTGCTCAGCGGGCGTTTCCTCGGAGACCCGCTCGTCCGCGAGTCGCGCCTCGGCAAGCCTCTGTTCGGCGAGCCGCGCCTCCTCCGCGAGCGCGGCCTCGGCGAGCCGCTCGCCCGCGAGCCTCTCCTCCGCGAGCTGCGCCTCCTCCGCGAGCCGCGCCTCGTCCGCGCGCTTCTCCTCCGCCCGCTTCTCCTCCGCGAGTCGCGCCTCCTCCTCGAGTCGCGCGTCCTCCGCGAGTCGCTGCTCCTCCGCGCGCTTCTCCTCGCCGAGCCGCGCCTCCTCCGCGAGCCGCGCCTCCTCCGCGAGCCGCGCCTCCTCCGCGAGTCGCGCCTCCTCCGCGAGCCGCGCCTCCTCCGCGAGTCGCGCCTCCTCCGCGCGTTTCTCCTCCGCGAGCCTCGCTTCCTCCGTGAGCCTCGCTTCCTCCGCGCGCTTCTCCTCGGCGAGCCGCGACTCCTCTGCGCGCTTCTCCTCGGCGAGCCGCGCTTCCTCTACGAGCCGCGCCTCCTCCGCCCGCCTCTCCTCCGCGAGCCGCGCCTCCTCTGCGCGCTTCTCCTCGGCGAGCCGCGCCTCCTCCGCGCGCTTCTCCTCGGCGAGCCGCGCCTCCTCTGCGCGCTTTTCCTCGGCGAGCCGCGCCTCCTCTGCACGCTTCTCTTCTACGAGCCGCTTCTCTTCTGCGAGCCGCGCCTCTTCTGCGAGCCGCGCTTCCTCTGCACGCTTCTCCTCTGCGCGCCGCGCTTCCTCTGCGAGCCGCGCCTCTTCCGCCCGTTTCTCCTCCGCGAGCCTCGCCTCCTCCGCCCGCCTCTCCTCCGCGAGCCTCGCCTGCTCCGCGAGCCGCTTCTCCTCCTCAAGCTTCGCCTCGGCGACCCGCTTCTGCTCTGCGAACCTGGCCTCGGCGGCCCGCTTCTCCTCCTCGAGTCGCGCCTCCTCCGCCCGCCGCGCCTCCTCCGCCCGTCGCGCTTCCTCCGCGACGCGCGCCTCCTCTGCCCGCCGCGCCTCCTCCGCCCGCCGCGCCTCCTCTGCGACGCGCGCCTCCTCTGCCCGCCGCACCTGCGCTGCGCGCTTCTCCTCGAGCACGCGCGCCGCATCCGCGGCCAGCCGCCGGGCCTCCTCCGCGAGGCTCTCCTGCTCCAACCCAGGCAGCTCCTCCGGGCTGCGCGGCGCTTCCCGCACCGCATCCGACGCGGGCGTGGGCCGGCTGGCCTGCTCCTGCCACTGCGCCTCGGTCAGCGCCTCCAGCTCACCGGCATGCTTGAGCACGCGCAGGAGCGGAATCTTCGAGAGCGGGATGGAGTCCACGCGGGTGAACAGCTGCAGCCCCTGCACCCAGCGCCGCTCCTCCTCGGAGAGCAGCCAGACCTGGCTGCCGGAGGGATCCGGGCAGCGCACGTAGGCGATGGCCGGCTCATCCCCGCTCGTTGCCTCGAAGGCGGCCCGGACCACCTTCGCGCCGGGGATTCTCAGGAACATCGGCTCGACCTGGCCGCGGTCGAAGTGGACGGCCTCCGCGAGCGCGCTGCAGCCGCGAAGGCTGGCGAGGAGCGCAAGCTCCCGCGCGGAGTCCTGGGTGGCGCCGGCGAGCTGGAGCGACTCGGCGTCCGGAAAGTCCGCCTCGCCGCGCGCCCAGAGCGCGTCCAGCGTGGAGAGGTCAATCTGTCCCGCCGCGAGCAGCGCCTGCGCGACGGTCTGCTGCCCGAACGCGAGCCGCGCGCCCACGACGTCGCCCTCTTCGAGGAAAATCTCCGAGCGCCGACCGCGAGCGGTCAGCTTCAACGCACCGGTGGCCTTGAACTTATGGGCGAGGTACAGCGCCTCAGCGACCTGGGACGCGGGCATGGAGGCCCTGAGTCTGGCGCAAAGCCTCGTACGTGGCGACCGCGACGGCGGAGGAGAGGTTGAGGCTGCGCCGCTCGGGCAACATGGGGATGGTCACCGGCTCCCCGGCGGCACCGGAAAGGAGTGAAGGTGGGAGACCCTCCGTCTCCGAGCCGAAAACCAGGTGGTCGCCTGGCTCGTAGCGGGCGTCGAAGCTGGAGCGGGTGGCGCGGGCGCTGAAGAGGAACCGGCGAGCGTCCGGGAAGTCCGCCAGGTAGTGTTCGAACGTGGCGTAGAGCTTGAGGAAGACCTTGTCCCAGTAGTCCAGGCCCGCGCGCTTGAGGTGCCGGTCGGAGATGGAGAAGCCCAGCGGCTCGACGAGGATCAACCGGCAGCCGGTCACAGCGCACAGACGCGCCACATTCCCGGTATTGGGAGGAATCTGCGGTGAGACGAGCACCAGGTGGAGCGGGCGAACCAGCGGCTCAAGCATGGTGTAGACGGGTGTAGCACCATGGCTCTCCGGGTCACCAACCGCACGCGGGGAAAAATCCTCGCCGACCGCGCGCTGGAGGCGCGGTCAGCCCTTGTGCGAATGAAGGGGCTGCTCGGGCGAGGAGGCCTGGAGCTGGGCGAAGGGCTGCTCATCGTCCCCTGCAACTCCATCCACACCTTTTTCATGCGCATGTCGATTGACGCAGCGTTCCTCGACACTGAAGGGGTGGTCGTCGCGCTCTACGGCGCCCTCCCGCCCTGGCGAGCCACCCGGCTGCATCTGCGCGCCCGGAGCGTCCTGGAGTTGCCTGCCGGCACGCTCGCCGCGAGCGGGACCGAGGTCGGTGACTGTCTCATTATTGAGTCGGCATAACGCCGCGCTCAGCCACCTTTGCCCCTTCGCACGCCTTTGTTACTGTCGATTTCTCTTCCCGTCGGGCGGGCACGCACAGCATGCGCATCGAAGTCGCCGGCAACACCCATGTCGGCATGAAGCGGAACCACAACGAGGACAACTTCCTCCTCCTGCCAGAGGAAGCGCTGTTCTGCGTTGCGGATGGGATGGGCGGTCACTCCTCTGGAGAGATTGCCTCGAAGATTGCCGTGGATGAGCTCGCCGAGTTCTTCCGGATGACGGCCAAGGACCAGGACGCGACCTGGCCGTTCAAGATGGACAAGGCGAGGAACTACGACGAGAACCGCCTGGCCACGGCGATCAAGCTCGCCAACGCCCGCATCTTCGAGCGCGCGACCGCGGAAAATAAATACAAGGGCATGGGGACGACCATCGTCACCGTGCACTTCGCGGGCAACATGGCCTACGTCGGACACGTCGGCGACAGCCGCGTCTACTTCTGCCGCGCCGGGGTCCTCAAGCAGGTCACCGAGGACCACTCGCTCCTCAACGACTACCTCAAGGCCAAGAAGCTCACGCCCGAGGAGATTGAGGCCTTCCCGCACAAGAATGTCATCGTCCGCGCGCTGGGCATGAAGGACACCGTGCAGGTGGACCTCGGCCGCGTGGAGCCCGCAGACAACGACATCTTCCTGCTCTGCTCCGACGGCCTGTCCGGGATGGTGCCGGACAACCAGATTCAGGAAGTCCTGGCGCACACGGACTCGCTCGAAGTCGCCTCCACCAAGCTCATCGACATGGCGAACGCCGCGGGCGGCAACGACAACGTCAGCTGCATCCTGGCGCGCTTCCACCCAAGCTGAGCGGAGCCCCCCCGTTCGCGTCGAGCGTTGCGCCGTCAGGCGCATAGTCGAGACGTCGGCAGTGCTTCCGAAGCTTGGCTCATGGGCCGCTTCGCTCTGCTCGAAACAAACCGGCAAAGCGCCGTGCGTGGGTTTGCGCCACCTCTATCGGGATAGGGGGGCGGCTACGCCGCTCCCCCTCCCACACCACCGGGCATACGGATCCGTACCAACGGCGGTTCGGAGAGTTGAGGTTGAGAGGCGGATCGCGATCCCCGTCT
>JBGART010000041.1:0-90708 GCA_044230055.1 Myxococcaceae bacterium
GGCACTGCCCAGGAAGGGCACAGCGCCTCCACGCCTTTCGGAGCAGAGCCGGGGGCGCGCATACAGCGTGCGTGGGCCCTGCCGACGTCTCGACTATGCGCCTGACGGCGCAACGCTCGACGCGAACGGGGGGCCGCCTGACGGCGCAACGCTCGACGCGAACGGGGTTGCAGCTCTCGACGCGAACGGGGTGGCTGTTACATGCAGCTCTCGACGAAGCCGAGATCCTGCCCGCTCCCGCAGTACGTTGCAGTCTGGAGCGGCAGCGCAGTATCGCGAGCAGGAGAGCCCGGAGCGGTGAAGTAGTCGCTCACGCGAGGGTCGGTCGGGAAGAGCGGGTCCGCCACCTGGCTGGTGCCATCCTGCCCGCTCGCGCCGCGCCACGTGGCGAGCGTGCCATTCTTCCCGGTGTCGCGAATGTTCACCGTGGACGTGGTCGCATAGAACAAGTTCCGGTCGCTGCGGAACGACGGGGCCTGAGGCCGCCACACATCCAGCGCATTGGCCGCGTTTCGAACAATATTATTAAACACACTCACCGACTCCGACTGCGTGTTGTACGCGTCGACGCCGATGCGGATGGCAGACCTGGGCATCCCGTCAAACGTATTATTTGAAATCTCCACATTCCGAGCGTGAGCGATACGGACGCCGTCGCCGCAGCCCTTCAGCTCGGTGGTATTCGCGAAGAACACGTTGTGCCGGATGACCACGTCCGACACCAGCGTGTCATCCCGGCCGACAGCGATGCCCATCCCGTTGTCCCAGAAGCGCGTGCGTTCGATGAGAATCTGCCGGGCGTTGTAGTGCACCACCACCGCGGCGCCGGCGCAGGTGTTGCCGGTGTCATCCGCAGGCCGGTGCCCGTAGAACTTGCTGCCATCCGCCGCGCCGCCGCGCACCGTGACGCGCGCGCAGCTCTTGATGTCGACCGCGTTCTCAGCGTTGTGATGGAAGCGATTGTCTTCAATGACCACGTCCGAAGGGTTGCTGGACCCGTAGCCCGCCTCGGCCACGCCGGTGCACTGCAGCCCGTCGCCCGAGTTCCCGGTGGACTCATTTCCCTGCACGAGGATGCGCGTGGCGTCCGGGAGGATGTGAATCCCGTGGCTGTCGCGCCGCGCGCCGTTCACGTACCAGCGGTAATTGGAGATGCGGTTCCGCAGGATGCCCACGTCATGCGCGCCCGCGTAGACCGGGATGCCAGACGGACCGCTGCCATCGCGAACGACGCAGTTCTGCACCACCGCGTGGTGCGCGCCCTCCACGCGGATGCCCTGCCCCTGCACGCCATTCCCATCCACCTCCAGCCCATCCACCCGCCAGTACGCGCGCGTCAGCCGCACCACCGCCGTGTTCTGAGAGCCACGGATGACGGGCCGCGCCTCACCGGGCGCCCCCATCAAAGCAATGGGCGCCGCCGCGGTGCCGTCGCGGACGGTGATGGCCACATGCTCGTCGTACGTGCCGGCGTGCACGTACGCGGCCTGGCCTGGGCTCAACGCCTGCACCGCATGGCCGAGGGTCCGCCAGGGCAGCGCAGCGGTTCCAGGGTTCGAGTCCGAACCGGTGAGCGCAACGTGAAAAATGCTCACCGGGGGAATGGCCGCGAACGCGAGGTCTGCCGTCGCCTGCGCCCCCACCGTGCTGCTGAGCGCGGCGTGGCGCTCGGCGATGTCCTCCTCTACCGCCGAAGACGACGCGCACGAAGTTGAGGTAACGAGAAGAGCGGCGCTGCAGAGGAGGAGAGAGGTCAGCCGTTGCATCGTGAGGAGCTCCTTGAGGCGTCCAGAGTGTTGAGGCGCGGACAGTAGCGGCCCTCGTGCGCAGGGCTGGCAGTCCGGCCGTGGGGGTACTGGACGACGTGTCGCTCGCCGGCTCGCCCGCCCTCCGCGTTTCAGAGGGGAAAGACGGGCAGCCAGCAGACGGGCCCTCAGGCTGCCTGCACGCCCTCAACCGCGGCGGCTGGCCGCGCGAGCAAGGCGCGGATGCCGAAGAAGAAGAGGCTCCCCGCCAGCACCAGCAGCACCGCAGCGACGCCGCTGTTCACCAAAGCGATCGGCTTGGCGCCCGGAGCGAGCCCCCCAGCGATGATCATCCCCAGCGCGCTCACGGTCACCGCGCTCACGAAGAGCGCCGGCAGCAGCGTGTACCAGAAGCGCTTCCCGCTGCGCTTGAGCCACACGCTCACGCCCAGGAGCGAGAGCGCCGCGAGCAGCTGATTGCTGGTGCCGAACAGCGTCCAGAAATCCCGCCAGGAGCCGCTCCACTTGAGGAGGAACACGGTGGGAATCCCCGCGGTGACCGCGGTGGCGACGAGCGAGGCCGCTTTGCTGCTCTTGCCGAACAGCTCCAGCAGGATGAAGCGGCCCAGCCGGGTGGACACATCCAGCGTGTCGAACACAAACGTCGAGAACGCCATCGCGCCGAACGTGATGGCGAAGGTCAGGTGCTTCTCCCCCAGGAGCACGGTGAGGAAGCGGCCAATCCCCTCGGCGTAGAGCGTGCCGGGGCCGCGGTTGCCGACGTCCTTGCTCGCCACGACCATCACCGTGGCCAGCGCAATCAACGCGACGAACGCCTCCAGCAGCATGGCGCCATAGCCCACCGCCTTGCAGTCCGGCTCCTTGGCCACCTGCTTGGACGTGGTGCCTGAGCACACAAGCCCGTGGAAGCCGGAACACGCGCCGCAGGCAATCGTGACGAAGAGGAACGGGAACAGCAGCCCGGTGGGCCCCGGCCGGACGAACCCCTTCACGGCCTCCTGCTCCACGGTGAAGCCGCCGAAGAGGATGCCGACGGTGCCCACGGCCAGCGCCATATAAAGGATGAAGCCGCCCAGGTAGCCGCGCGGCTGCAGCAGCACCCAGACCGGCGTGAGCGCGGCGACGAAGCAGTACGCCATGATGAGCAGCGCCCAGACGTAGCCGGGCAGAATGAGCCAGGTCGAAACCTTCGTCCCCAGCCAGACCGCGCCCAGCGTGGCGGGCACGAAGAGGACCGTCTGCAGCCACAGCGGCGGCTTGAGGAAGCGGTCCACCACGCCCATCACGATGGACAGCAGCAGGTAGAGGATAGACGCTGCGGCCACCGCGCCGCCCTGGTTGAAGGTGAACTTGATCTCCCCGCCCAGCTCCTGGTCGCCGCGGACGAACGTCTCCGCCGTCACGTCCGCGAACGCGATGATGACGTAGATGAGCGCGACAAAGATGAACGCCAGCATCGCCGTGCCCGCGCGTGGGCCGAGGTTCGTGCGCACCACCTCCGCGATGGAGCGGCCTTCGTGCCGGACCGAGGCGACCAGCGTGGAGAGGTCATGCACCGCGCCAATGAAGACCACGCCAAGCCCAATCCAGAGAATGGCGGGGAGCCAGCCGAACTGCAGACACGCGGCGATGGGCCCGACAATGGGCCCCGCAGCGGCGATGGCGGAGAAGTGCTGGCCCAGCAGGTAGAACGGCTTGGTGGGGACGAAGTCGACGCCGTCGTTCACCCGCTCTGCCGGCGTCATCCGCCCGGCATCCAGGTTGTACTGGCGAGCGACGAAGCCGCCGTACAGGCGGTAACCCAGCACCAGACCGCACACGACAATCCCTGCCAGCAACGGGAGGCTCATGGCGGCGCAGGCTCGTCAGGTGCACTCCGCGTGTCAACCATTGAGCACGGCATCGGACGGAAAGTGGGAGCGCATTGCCCCCTCGCCCTCCAGCCGGCCCGTGCGTCGGTCCCTTCACGCCCCAAACGCGCGACCTAGCTTCTTCCATCGAAGACCTACGAAAGGAGCAGGGAATGAATTGGACGAAGCGGGCTTTGGGGGCGCTCGTGGTGGTAGGGGCGCTTGCGGGCGGGTGTCGCAGCAACCAGCAGAAGGCGGCGCAGGAAGAGGCCGCGCGCAGCGACAGCCTCAGCGCGGGCGACAACAGCATGGCCGCCACTCCAACCCCCTCTGAAGCCGTCGAACCTTCCTCGCCGAACGACAGCGCGGCGACGGCGACTCCGCCCGCGGACGACAGCATGGCGGCGACCCCCTCGACGTTGCCGGGCAGCGAAACCGTGCCGAGCGACGACACCGCGGGCAGCACGGACAACCCCATCGCCGGCCAGGAAGAGGAAGGCGTGGGCGGCTCCGGCAAGGCGGGCAAGAAGCACGACGCCGGAATGGGTGAAGTCGACGCAGGGATGTGAGGGGGAGCCCGAGCGGGGGCGGCCGGCCTGGCGCCCCTGCTCGCGGCCTACAGCGGGCTCGTCAGTCTCCAAGCTCGTTGGACCACGTGCAGCGATAGGGCGCAGTGGTGGCGACCAGGAAGGTGTTGTCCTGGCTCTGCACCGCGGTGTCCGCCCACGTCGTCTCCGTCCCCGTCCAGCGCACCTGCTTCACCGCGTCGTAGCGGACGTGGTTCGAGGTCCAGAGATATTGGTTGGTGCCGTTGGGCAGACCGGAGGGAATCAGCTCCGCGAAGTCGCGGTGAGACGCCAGCCGTCCGCCCGCAGCGGCGCAGGTCCGGACCGCGGTCGCGCGCGAAGCGGCGGTGCGGTCCGTGGTGTCGGCCCACAGCGTGACGGTGGTCCCACCCGCGGTGACCGCGGAGCTGTAGCAGCCACCGTTGCAGGCGGTGGGACCGGTGTAGCTCGCGGCGAGCGGGTACCACACGCAGCGAGCAGGTGCGGTCGTGGGCGCGTGGCGCACGGTCCAGGTCGCGTAGCTGCTGTATTCGTCGGTGTAGAACTTGTCGACGGCCGCCCAGCGCACCACGCCCGTGTACTGAGGACCGCTGGTGCCGGACATCACCTCGCTGGTCCAGATGAAGTTGTTCGTCCCGGCGGGGAGCCCCGCCTGAATGAGCCGCGTCAGGTCCGACTGACTGGGGAGGTGCCCGCCCAGCGTGCGGCAGACGTTGACCGCCTGCATGAACGTCAGCGCGCCGGTATCACTGGCAGAGCCCGTGAGCTTGGTCTGCGTGTCGACGAAAGCGCCGGCCGGGGCCCCGGCGTTGGCCACAGGAGCCGTCTTGAGGCCCGCGCACCGGAAACGGCGATACGTACCCGTCACGTTGTAGTCCCAGGTTCCGTAGGTCGAGTACTCCGCACCGAAGTTGGTATCGACTGCCGTCCAGCTCGCAATGCCAAGCAGGAAGTTGCTGCTGTTGTAGCCCTCATGCGACGAGGTCCAGAGGTACTGCGTCGACCCGTTCGGAAGGCCCAGCTGAACGGCCTCGGTCAGCTGCCGCATCGTGGGGACGGTTGCATTCTGGAAGGCGCACTCCTGCATCGCGACCGTGTACGGAACCGGCGCGCGGTCCAACCGGTCCACGTTCACCTCGCCGGCCCCTGAAGTCAGCGTGAAACATTCGGTCCCGGCCGGGCCGTTGCATTTCTTGCCATCAAAGCCGGCCGGCGTCGGCGTGGGCCAGACACACCGGTAGGAGAAGACGTTGCCGGGGGACGAATAGTTGATGGCGCCATCGGCGAGGCGCACCTGGACCCTGTTGTTGGTGCCCAGGTTGAGCAGCGTCCAAAGCCAGTCCGAAGCGTTCCCCAGCACGGGCGTGCCGTTGACCGCGTTCACACGCCAGAGCTCCGTCGGCAGCGGCAGGCGGGCGCCCACAGCCTCGCAGGCCGCCTTCGCCGCCGTCCACGTCGCAGCTGTGCGCGACAAGCCATCCCACGCCGCGCCCCAGGGGTCGGTAATCTCATAGCCGTTGGCCTTGCCCGCTGAGAGCCCGGTGGCCCTCAGGTCCACGCAGCTGTAGGCGGTGCCGTTCCAGCGGAGCACCTCCCACGGTCCAACGCAGACCGGAGGCGTGGGCGCGTTGCTGCCGTTCGTCCCGTTGCTGCCGTTCGTCCCGTTGCAGATGTTGACCGTGGAGCTGACCTCGCCGGTCTGCAGAATCCCGTCGTTCGCGGTGCCGCCGTTCGCGCCGTTGTCGATTCCGCTGGTCACCGTCTTTCCACCGCTCGGGCAGTCCCCCACCGTCGCGTTGGTCACTGCAATCAGGCTGTTTGAGCCATTGCTGCTCGCGCCGTTGCAGACGTTGGAGGTCGAATCAATCTCCCCGCTCTGGAGAATGCCATCCCGCGCAACGCCGCCGCCGGCGCCGTCGTCCATCCCCACCACCACCGTCTTGCCGCCCGCCGGGCAGTCGCCCACCGTCGCGCTGGAGACGAGCACCAGCGTGTTGAACCCATTCGTCGCGCTCGCGGGGCTGCACACATGCGCCGTCGAATCCACCTCGCCAGATTGGAGAATCCCGTCGCGCGCCGTACCACTGGGGGCGCCGTCGTCGAGACCGGTGGAGATGGTCTTCCCTCCATTCGGGCAGTCACCCACCACGGCGTCCGCGACACTTACCAGCGAGTTGAACCCGTTGGTCCCGTTCGTCCCAGGGGCGCCATTGGTTCCGTTCGTCCCGTTCGTCCCGTCGGCACCGTTGGTTCCGTCGGCGCCCTTGGCGCCGTTCGTCCCGTCGACGCCGTCCTTGCCGTCTTCTCCTGCGGCCCCTGCACAACTGATGGAACCGAGAGCGAGCGTCACCACCGCAAGAAAGAGATTGCGCATAAGCCCCGTTTTTGACGAATGGAAACGGTGACACGCAGGCGCGCGCCGTCGCAACGGTGCGTCCGTGTCACCGAATTACGCCGGAGCCAAAAGCCAGGCGGAATTCCGCAATACAGAAATTCGGAGCGACAATCGCAGACACCCAGAGCCGTGTTCGCACTTCCGGTTCGGTGCTGGGTGCCTACCCCAGGCCGAGCATTGACGACGCTACGGCCCGGCGGTTGGTGAGCCGTAGACCTGGATGTTCCCGTTGAACGAACCGTTCGCGTCCATGCGAAACGTCAAACCTGTGTAGCTCGCCGCGGAGCCGATGTTCACGCGGCCGAGCGCGGTGAAGGCGTAGACCCAACCTCCGACGGTGTCGTACTGCGTGTATTGCCCGGTCAGCGCGACGAAGTTGGAGTTGGTGACCTGCGAGACGAGGAACTCCCCCACGACGTGCGACGCGACGTTGTTTGCATTCCGCACGAGATAGAAGCCGTTCGCGTTCCCGTTGGTTTGTCCGTTGGAGTCATCACCCAGCCAGCTGAAGATGGTGCGGTATCCCGTCGCGATGCCTCCCACGCGCAGGGTCATGTAGGAATCGGTGTTGGCGGTGACCATGCCCTGGACAATCACGCGGTAGACGCGAGGCGCGGCAAGGACGGGGACAGTCAGCTCCTGGCTCGCGTTGAGCTGAATGCTGTTGTTGTAGAGCTTGACCCAGGCATTCGGGGCGGTGTGCGCGCCTGAGGTGAGGGTCCCGCCAACCGTCGTGGCGCCGCCCGAGGGCTGAAGCTGGAGAGTGTTGTTGGACTGCAGGCTGTGACCGTTCACCACGAGCGTCGAAACACCCGGCGCGTGGACTTGAAGTTGTCCGAATACAGTCTCGGAGGAGCCACCGTCTGTGATGAGCAGGCCACCGTCGGCTGACGCCCCGACGGTGAGCTTGCCCCTCACCCGGAAGTCTCCCGCGCTCGTCGCCGCGGAAGGAACGTGCATGAGCTGCTGCCGCCCGGCGAGCTTCACGAAGCCTGAGTCCGTCGCCCCCTTCACCTCAATCTCCAGATACAGGTCCGGCTGCGCGAGGAGGTTGTCTGTGATGGGCACCGCGCCTGCGCCCAGCTTGACCGAGAAGACTCCGGCCACGACCGTCACCGCGGACAGCGTGTCGGTCCAGAGCGACGTGCCGCCAGCAGGAGCGGTGAAGAGCGAAAAGCGCAAGTCGTAGATCCCCGACTGGGGAGCGCCATTGCGGTGGAGTTGCCCCTGATACGGGAACCCCGGCGCCCCGAGCGCTGAGCTAGCGGAGAGCAGCAGTGCGACGACACAACCACCGCAGGTGGACAACCCGCGAGCTCTCCGGAGATTGTTCAGGCGCATGCAGAGAAGACTAGCGCGCCTCCCCTACTCGACCATTCCAGAACGCCCAGCACACTGAGACCCACCTTGAGGCGACGAGGGCGCGCCGGACTCCCTCAACGGCCGAGGTCTCCCGCGAGCTCGTCCTCCAGCGATGCCCAGTCGAGCTCGGCGCCAAGCCGGGACAGCACGGCATAGAGACCGAAGCGGATGCGAAACAGGAACAGGAGCTTGCCCGGTAGGCGCATGCGCATCAGCTTCCGCTTGAGCTTGACTGTGTCACCCATGGCCACGGCCCGGTCGGCCGGGACCGCGTGGCGACCTGGCGTGAGCAACGGATCGAAGAAGCCGCGCAGCAGCCCGCGCGTGACTTCGAAGTCGGCTCCCGTGTTGGGCATCCCCAGCATGCCGAGCGCAGCCCGAATCTGAAGCCCGTCATCGGCTCGCACGGCGACTGACAAGCGGACCAGCCCTGTGACCGTGTCGCGGTCGAATTCGCGGACGCATCCGTGGTCCAGAACGGTGACGCGGCCCTCGGGAGAGAAGAGCAGGTTTCCCGGATGCGGGTCGGCGTTGAAGAGGCCGTGGCGATAGAGCGTGCCGACGTAGAACTCGTAGAGAGCCCGCGCTGCCCGTTCGCGTGCGTCGGCGGATGGCCGCGACTGAAGGAACGCCTCCAGGCTTGCCCCCTCGCTCCAGGTTGTCGTCAGCACCCGCGGCCCGCACCAGTCCAGGTGCACCGCGGGGATGACGATCGCTTCGTGGCCGGCGAACAACTCTGCAAAGCGTGCCTGGCGGCGCGCCTCCAACGCGTAGTCGCACTCCTCCAGGAAACGCGCCTGCGCCTCTCCAAGGAGCTCTGCGATATCGACGTCCGGCGCAAATGCTCGGGCCATGACTTTGCCGATGGCTGCCGTGCTGAAATCGGCCCGGATGGCGGCGTCGATGCCGGGGTGGCGCACCTTCACAGCGACAGGCGTTCCATCCGCCCGCACTGCTCGATGGACCTGGCCAATCGAGGCCACCGCGACGGGCTCGCGTTCGATTCGGGCGAGCAAGGCCGTGCCTCGGGCTCCGAGGTCCTCCTGAATCGTCTGCTCGATGTGCGCGAAGGGCGTGGGTTGGGAGTAGCGCTGGAGCACAGCGAGGAGCTCGCGCGCCTGGGGATCGAGAGATCCATCCACGTAGGACAGAATCTGCCCCACCTTCATCGCGACGCCCTTCAGCTCGCCGAACGACTCAACCAGCTGACTCAGGGACTCCGAAGAAAGGGCGCCCAGGTTGAGATCCTGGCCGCGCAGCTTGCCCGCGAGCGCTCCCAGCCCCACCCGCGCTCCGGTGAGCGCAGTCCTTCGCAGCCGACCCAACGACGACGTGGGGATCGGCGTCCCTCGTTCGGCGCGCAGGTGCTCAAGCAGCAATTGCAGTGGGTCCTTGGGCATCCCTATCTATCCAAGCACCGGACCCGCGGATGAAAATGCAGGCCAAGCATGAGCGCGGTGAACGGCGTGCCAAACAGCTCCCCGCGGTCGCCGGACAACAGCCGACTGGCGTTGAACAACAGCACCGCGGTGAAGAGCGCGACGCTCACTGCCCACGCGAGTCGCCAGCAGCGATGAATCCCGACGGCGAGGACAGGCGCCAGAATGCCGGCGACCAGGAACATCGCCCCGGCAGGCCCCCCGGAGGGTCCGAACGCTTCACGGGCCTGGGGGTTCAGGCTCCATATCGCGTCAAGCGGAGATCCAGGCAGGACCAGCGCCGCCCCTGCGAGCAGCGACATGACCGAAACCAACCCGAGCACCACCACCAAGACGAGCTTCATGACTCTTGCGGAGCGTCATAGTCCCAACGTCGGCGAATTGCTGCTCGCATTTGCCCTGGCCTACCGGGAACGAACGCAGCCCGCCAGCCTCCGGACCGCTTCATCCAGCTTGGCCAAGGGAATGTTGCCGTAGCCGAAAGCCAACCCTGCTCTGGGTGCGCGGAGGAAGAAGGACGTGAGCGGCTGAACCGCCACGCCCGCGGCGGCCGCGGCGTGGGACAGCGCCTGCGCATCCGCCCGCCGGTCCCTGAGCCAGGCAGAGAGGTGCAGACCCGCTGAAGCCGGCAGCACCTCCAGCGTATCCCTGAGCTCGCGTCCCAGCGCGAGGACCAACCGGTCGCGCCGGGCTGAATACGTCCGCAGGACGCGCCGGATGTGTCGGCCCAGCAGCCCACTGTCGATGAGCTCTGCCAGCGCGGCCTGCGGCGCCTGCGCGCCGTGCGAATCCGCGACGGCCTTCGCGGCCTGCAACGCAGGCATCAGCGACGGCGGCGCGACGAGGAAGCCCAGCCGCAGCGCGGGGAGCAGGACCTTCGAGAACGTCCCCACGTAGAGCACCCGGCCACTGCGGTCCAGGCTCTGCAGCGGCTCCAGCGGGCGCCCGTCGAGCCGGAGCTCGCTGTCGTAGTCGTCCTCCAGAATCGCCGCGCCGTGGCGCTCCGCCCACTGCAGCAATGCGGCCCGCCGGGCCAGCGACATGGGCATGCCGAGCGGAAACTGATGCGAGGGCGTGACGTAGACCAGCCGCGCCTCCTTGGGCAGCTTCTCCACCTGGAGCCCCTCGGCGTCGACCGGGACGGGGACGACGCGTGCTCCCGCAGCGAGGAACGCGCGCCGCGCTTGCGGATAGCCGGGGTCCTCCACCGCGGCGCAAGCGCCGGGCCCCAGCAGCACGCGCGCGATGAGGTCAAACGCCTGCTGCGCACCGCTGGTGACGAGGACGTCTTCCGGGCCCGCACGCACCGACCGGGCGATGCCGGTGTACCGGGCGATGGCCTGTCGCAGGCGCGGATGCCCGGCGGGCTCTGCCAGGCCGCCCGCGCTCCGCTTCGACGCAGGACGCAGCTGGCGCGCGAGCAGCCTCCGCCACACGTCCCACGGAAACAGCTTCGCATCCGGCGTGCCGATGCGCAGGTCGTAGGTCAGCTCGGGCGACGTCTCCGCCTCGACCGGTGGCACCCGCCAGGAGACGTGAGGTCTGAGCACGCTCCCGGCCGGCGCGCGGCGCGGCTTCAGCGCCGGGACGTCGGCGGCGACGAAAGTCCCGGCTCCCACTCGCCCCACCAGGAAGCCCTCGGCGCTCAGGCGCTGATACGCGGCCGTCACCGTGTTGCGCGACACGGAAAGTCTGCGCGCCAGCTCGCGCGTGGCCGGGAGGCTGTCTCCGGGCCGCAGCCGCCCGTCCAGGATGGCGGCGCGCAGCTGCGCGTAGACGCCCGAGGCGAGCTGCTTGCCACCAAGTGAGATATGGAAGTCCACGGACGGTCCTCACAATGGACCCATCGAATTCGAAGGAAGCGGCACTTTAACAGGTCCACTCGCGAAGCTATCCCTTCGCCATGACCCAAAACCACCTGTCACTTCCCGTTGTCGACGCCAACGCCCTTCCCTGGGTGCAGATCAAACCCGGGTTCTCCTTCAAACTCCTGCGCGCCACGGGCGACGACGACACCTGGACGGAGCTCTTGCGGTTGGAGCCGGGAACCCTCGTCTCCCGCCACCGCCACACCGGAGAGGCCCATGTCTACACGCTCTCCGGTCAACGAAAGCTGCTGGAGACCGGAGAGCTGATCGGCCCCGGCGGCTACGTGTACGAGCGGCCCGGGAGCACGGACAGCTGGATGGCGGTGGGCGACGAGCCGCTGCTCGTCATGGCCACCGTGCGTGGCGCCATTGAGTACGTGGATGAGCACGGCCAGGTGATTTCTCGCTCCACGCCCACCACGGCGGCGGAGGGCTACCTGCGCGGCTGCGCCAACCCGTAGCGCCGAAGCCAGCGCTGCACCTGCGAGCGCGCCTTCCCGAGCGTCCTGGCCACGGCGCTCACATTGCCGTGGTGCTCTCGCAGCAGTGCCGCCAGCTCTTCCCGCCGAATCAGCGCCTCGCCGTGGAGCGGGGCGCGCTGCTGCTTGAGCCGGGAGAGCGACGCGCGGACCGCGGGCGGGAGGTGCATCAGCGTCGTCTTCTTGTCTCCGGCGCGGCCGCTCACCACGGACAGGCATGCGGAGAGCTCCCACAGGTTCAAACGCCAGTCGTGGATGAGGAGCGTGAGCGCGGCCTCCGAGTCGAAGGTGACGCGGTCCTTCCCTTCCACGGCACGGAGCACAGCAGAGATGGCCAGTCCCACGTCGTCCGGCCGCTGCACCAGCGCAGGCAGCGCGAAGTGATGACCGCTGATTCGAGCGTAGAGGTCCTCGCGCAGTCGGCCTGCCGCGACCAACGCCTCCGGCGGCTCGGACGCCGTCACCACCAACCGGGGAAGCGAACACGCGGCGGCGGCGCGCTCCCAACGCCCCAGCAGCGCCGTCTGGAGCTCCAGGGTCAAATGCTCCAGGCCATCCACCAGCAGCGTGCCCTTCTGCGCCACCTCGAACGCCTGCGTCAGGCGCGCAACCCCGTTCTCTGTGCTGACCTCGGCGCAGAGCAGCTCGGCGCTTGCACGGGGGCGAAGTGTTCGGGCCAGGCGGGTCTTTCCCACGCCGTTCGGACCGGAGATAAACAGCGGCACCGAGGTGGCGAGCACCTCCTGGAGCTCATCGAGCGCGGCGGCCAACGTGGGTGACGCCGTCGGCAAGGGCGAGTCCCCCTCGAGCTCCAGGTCTGCAGCGCCGGAGGGCCAGCGGACGTCCCGGTGGCGATAGCGGAAGAACGTCCGCCCACACTCGAAGAGGTCGCCTTCCTCCAGCACCACCCGCTTCACGGATTCGCCCCAGAGCCTCACGCCGTTGCGGGAGCCGAGGTCTTCCAACGTCCAGCGGTCCACGTGGCGCTCGAGCCGAAAGTGCGCCCTCGAGGCGTGCGCGTCCGGGAGCGTGAGGGTGAGCGAACGGTCCTGCCCGCGACGAAGTTGGCCAAGCTCGGCGCCTCGGCCGACGCGCACCTCGTCGAGGCCGCTGAGGCTGTGCCGGCGGACGGGGCCGTGCGGCTTGTCTGCTTGAAACACCGCGTACAGCGCTGACTCGCGGAGCGGGCCGCCGTCGCTTGCCCCTTCGCTCTCTGTGCGCGTCCGAATGGATGCCATCTTCTGTCTGCGCGTTCCAATAGCAGAAACACTGGCGTGCGCGGCGCGCGAATGTAGCACCCGCTGTGGCGCTACAGGCGAGGAGCCGTATCGCGAGACAATCTCATCCCTTGCAGGCCGCCGTTGACTGAGTCACGCAGAGGCGTCCGAACCCTCGTAGAAACGCGGCAACCGCGCTCTCGACAATCTGTCCATCAACCTTCATCGGAGAGAACCATGAACAAGGTCGAGCGAGCAGCACGTCAGGCAGTCCGCAGCCCGGATTGGCGAAATCCCAAGGTGACCGGCCAGGAAAGCCTGGAGATTCTCGCCAAGGCCAACCCGCGCAACAAGGAGGACGTCAATGTCCTCCGCAGCATCTACTTCCTCCCGTCTCACCTGGTGGGCGGTGGTGACTCGGAAGGGCCGAACGCACGACTGTTCACGAACGAGGCGAGGCGGCAATTTGACAAGTGGTTCAACGCGAACGGCGTCCAGAACATCAAACCGTGGGGGAACTTCGAGCCGCAGGCCGCGTTCGACCCCTACGGCTGGGCTGAGCACTACGACCCCAACTGGAACCCGGGCATCCCCTGAGCCAGGGGCCGACCCGCACCGCCCTCACGCTCCGCGCGCTGGCCGCGCGGTGCGTGCAGGCGTCTCTGGCGGAAGAGCGTTGCGCAGTGGCCATCACCGGCTCCGTCGCCCGCGGTGACGCCTCCCCCGGCTCCGATGTGGACCTCTGGGTGCTGGGCAATCGGTCTGGCAAGCTTGAGGCGCAGTTCGAAGGCGCTTCGGTCACCTTCCTCTGCCAACCCGTGCTGGAGGCGTTCGAGTTTCAAAGCCTCTGTCTCTTCGAGGTCGAGGACCTCAAGGTCGTCCGGGACGAGCACGGCCTCTTCCAGCTCCTCGCGCGGCGCTACCGTGAGCAGCGCAGTGCCGTCCGCGGCGCCGTGCTCGACTCCACGGCGGCGCGCCTGGAGCAGGAGCTGGGGATGGCGCAGCGCACGGACTGGCTGCAGCCCATCGGCCTGAGGGAGCTGGCGCTGCGGTTCTACAAGCTCCGGCTGTTTCTCTCCCGCGGCTGGCGCGTGCCCAAGCTGCGCCAGGTCCGAGCCCACACGTCAAAGCAGGAGGTCCGCCTGCTGGATGAGGTGCTTGGGTTGCCCGCCCACCAGGACCGCACCCAGGGACTCCTGAACCTTCTGCCGCAGATGGCGAACCGCGCGGCGGGGCCACAAGCGCTCCCCGGCGCACTCTTTCGTTGCTGGTCAACGGGGGCACACGACGACGCGCTTGTCCTGCTCCGCGACTTCACCCTCCGCGAGCTGGCCGGCAGACCTGGCTCCGCGTCCCCTGACCTCCTCCGGTATCTCCAGGAGGTCCACGCAGATGATGACCCGGCCCGGACGCTCACCGCGTTCAGGCGCCTCATGGGCCGGCTCAAGTTGGAGGGCCCCCTCCCGAACAGGCTGAAGCAGTGCCTCGCGCGCGCCCGGGACCTCTAACGTCGAACTTCTGCTGTTCGTCCCTGCGCCGCGGGGTGCGCCTTCAGCCAGTCGGAGAGCTCCGCGTCCAGGCGGTCTTTCTCGCCCTCCGCCATCGCGAGCGCCGCCTTCGCGAGCCGCGCCTGCTCCGCGGCGCCACGCCCATCTCCCAACATCTCCAGCGCCCGCGCCCAGGTGAACCAGCCCCGAGCCTGCTCGCGTGGAGGCATCCCCTCTGACGGCGCGGGTTGCGCCCAGGCTTTGAGCAGCTCCAGCGCCGCGAACGGCTGGCGTTGATGCACCCGCACCTCCGCGAGCCGGGCCCTCGCGAGCGCCGCCGCTCCAGGCTGGCTCTCACTCAACACGGGCAGCAGCCGCTCCAGCACGCCGGCCGCGAGGCTCCACTGCCGCAGCTCCATCAGCGCAGAGGCCAACCCGGTCCCGTAGAACGCCACGCGCGGGTCCCCCGCTCCCAGCGTCTCGACAAGAAGCTGCTGAGCCTTGCGGTGCAGCGCCAGCGCCCGCTCCGGGCGGCCCGCGGCGAGCTCCGCGTCACCCATCGTCGCCAGGCTCTCCGCGTAGAGCGGGTGTGCCTCGCCCAGGCGCTGCCGGTAGAGGCGGGCGCTCTCCTCCGCGGCGAGCAACGCGCCCTGCCCGTCCCCTCGAGCGGCGAGCAGCAGCGCCTTGATGCGAAGCGGCTCGGCAAGGCCAGGGTCGTCCGGTCCGCGCGCCCGACGCAGCAGCGCCTCCAACGTGGAGACTTCATCCAGCCCCTCTGCCAGGCGTCCGAGGTTGAGCAGGAGCGTGGCCAGGCCCAGCCGCTGATCCGCGCGGTTGTCGTTTTCCGCGCCGTACACTTCGCGATCCAACGACTCCAGCTTCCTGAGCACCGGCAACGCCCGGGCGCCATAGCCCAGCCCATCCAGCGTGGACGCCAACCCGGACATCGCGCCGAGCGCCGGAGCCGAAGCCTCACCCCAGACGCCCCGCGCGAGCTCCAGCCCTCGCTCGTAGTCCGGGAGCGCCTGCTCCAGCCGCAGCGCGAAGCTGCGGACGTTGGCGCGCTCGATGAGGAAGATGGCTTCAATCTCCGGTGGGTGCTCCAACCGCTCGAGCACCGCCTCCGCGTAGCCCGCCCACTGCTCCGCCGCCGCCGGGTCGCGCTCGCCGGTCCCCGCCAACCGCATCAGGCTGATGAAGCTGTGCGCCGCGCCGCCTTCGTACCCGCTGGCCTGCGCAAGCCGGGCGGCCTCCTGCATCGACTGTTTCGCCCCGGGCACCTCCCCTCTCATCATCTGAAGGCTGCCGCGCCACAGGAGCGCCGAGACGGTCTGCGGTGCGTCGCCCAGCGCCCGGGCCTGCTGCAGGGCGAGCTCACAGGACGCCAGCGCCCCGTCGTTGTCGCCCCCTCGCCAGCGCGCCCTGGAGCGGACCAGCTCCGCGCGAGCGACACGAAGCGCTTCCCGCTTCACGGGGTCCGCCGGAAGCTGCGCGCGCAAGAAGAGCTCACGCGGCTGCCGGCAGCCGATGGGCGTCGCCAGGGCCGCCGCGAGGTGGACGAAGCGCGAAGTCTTCCTTGGGCCGGGGATGGAGAGGCTGTCGAGCGACGTCTCCAGCTCCATCACTTTCCCATCCAGACAGTCCAACCGGCGAACGCGCAGCTCCGTATCGTTGAAGGCCTCGCGCAGAGAGCAGGCCGCGCCCAACTCCTGCCCCAGCGCCTGCGCGAACCCGGAGACCCGCGTCAGCCCGGCCTCGGTGGATCCACGCGGCTCCTCGGCCAGCGCCTGGCGAAGCTGCCCGATGCGCGCCGGGCTCCAGGCGGCGGCGAGGCGGCCACGCATGCTGCTGCATACAGGCGCCGAGCCGCGGCGCCATCCGACCGCTCCGCTCGCTGCCAGGACCAACGCCGCTGCTGCGGCCCCCCAGAGCCACGCGCGGCTGCGGCGTGGTGGTGGCGCGAGCGCGTCCAGCAACCCGTGCAACGACGGGAACCGATTTTCCGGCCGCGCGGACAGCCCACGCAAGACGGCGGCCCAGAGCGGGCCCGGCACCCCGCGCGGGGCTTCACGCGGACACGCCGCAGCCTCCACCTTCTGACCCAGCAGCGCCTCGGCGAGCGCGACGCTGAAGCTGAATTGGTCGCTGCGCGCGTCCGGTGGACCGCCCACCGCGAGCTCCGGTGCCATGTAGCTCGGCGTGCCGCCCACTCCCATGCGCCGCTCGCCGTCGAGCGAGAGCTGTCGCGCCAGGCCGAAGTCACAGACCAACACCTCGCCACGCCTGCCGCACATCACGTTGCTGGGCTTGAAATCACCGTGCAACAAACCCGCCTGATGCACCGCGAGCAATCCGGCGCCCGCCTTGCGAAAGACCGCGCACATCGCCTCCAGGGTCGGACGACACGTGTTCAGCCAGCTGCGGAGGGAGACGCCATCACAGAGCGCCACCACCAGATATGTGAGCTCCCCGGCCTCGCCGACGTCGTAGAGGGGCAACACATTGGGATGGACCACCTTGGCCAACGCCCGCGCCTCCCGCAGGAGGGCCTCCTGGGCTTCGGCGTTCTGCGCATGGGAGGCGTGGAGGACCTTCAGCGCGACCGCGCGACCAAGGACTGCGTCGCGCCCCTCGTACACCTCGCCCATGCCGCCCGCCCCCAGGCACCGGACGACGGCGTAGCGGCCCAGCGCGGTGCCCACGAGTGAACGGGGCTCGACCGGGTGCTCATCAACACTGGAGGCGAGGGGGGTGTCCGGGCCGGAGACTTCAGACTTCATCTCCCCATGGCTGTAGCACCAGCCCCCCACTGGATGCCAATCGGGGGCTCCAAACTCATCGCCGCCGGAGTCTCGGATTTCTCTCAGTACTCACCGCAACAGTTGCGTGGCGGTCAGGTCGGCCCAGCTCCCATGGCGGCATTCACGCGCTCTTCAAGGAAGCGACAGACCTCCATGATCTCCTCAAACGCGGCGGCGTCCTGGAGCAGGAGTCCTTCATCCCGCATCTTCTGGTAGTCCGCGGCGAGCTCCGCGAGTCTGTGCTTATCCGGAACGAGTCTGATTTCTCCTGAGACCGCGCGCCTGTAGTCGATCACCGTTCCAGCGGAGTCCTTCTCCTCGAAGAACCACGCTTTGTGCTCAGCCACCGACTCCGGGACGGTCCTCGTTGCAAACACGGATGCAAGGTGCCCACCACTGTCGAGACGCGCGAGGTCGTACCAATGACGTGAGAACCGCTCACCGCTGAGGTCCCCACCCATGCAGAAGACGTGAACCGCCGTTGCCTTTTCCCAGAACGTCCTCTCGACCTTCATCACTCGAGGCTTGCACTCCGGGAAGGATAGCGCCGGGAGAAACGCGGCGGCGTCACAGCGGACGTCCATCGGCTCACACGGTTCGCCCGTGGACCTCGCGCCAAACTCGAGAAGCACGACCGGCTTCGAGTACCCAGTTCGCTCCACCACATGTTCATATTCGATTTGAACAATGTGCTTCTTTTTCGGATCCGGGTGAAGACTCACCTGGGCCGGCAGGCGCTCCTGCTCAAGAGCATGCCGCACCAGTGGAAGAACGCTGTCTCTTGTCCAATCTCCAAGGCGCTCTCGAATCTTCTTTGACCACTTCTTCTCCTGACTGCTGCTCGGTGGCACCGCAGTCGGGTTGTTGCTTCCCACCAGGTCGCCCGCGATCGCCCGGATGTCGTAGGTAAGATCGACGTCCTCTGAGAAGCGCTGAATCGCTCGATAGGCTTTGGAGAGCGACGTGCCTCCTTTGAAGACAAGATTCGAGCCGTACGCTGACTCAAACATCACTCCGAGCGCCCAGACGACCCACACATCCTTTTCAAGCAAGTGCGCCGGGCGGCCTCCTCCTCCAGAAGCCACACCCAGCGCATCAAGGCGGTCTGCGGCTGACAGCCGAAGATAGACCTCAGCCATGCCGAAGCTCGCCCACCTGCTTCGCAACCCATTCTGGCAACCGAGGCCGTGCCTTCATGAGCTCCTCAAGCTCCGCGCTCGACAGCTTTCCCTTGAGGGATCTCACCGCCTCCCGCTTCCCCTTTTTCCCGTACCAGGCCAGCACTCGAAGCGCCTGGCCCGCGCGAGTGTTTGGCAGCTCAAGCTGCCAGCGAGGGGCATGCCGAATCTCGACGCGCTCGGCACCCAGCGTGAACGTTCGCTTCGGCCCCGACGACAGGAAGACGGAACGAACAGGGACCTGGGTGGTGAGCCCGAACGCATTCGCCGCCGCCGCCGCGTTCGGGGCGAACGTCTCGCCTCTGACGCTCGCAAGGGACTCAAGCACACGGGCGACTGAGGGTGGCCGCTGTCCAAAACGGGTCTCAACCGGCCGAACGTAGAGGCCCCTTCCAACGCGGAGGAGCTGACCGCTTCGAGCCAGCCGAGAGAGCGCCTGATCAATGGCGGCGCGAGCTCCAAGGTGGAGCAGTTCCTTCGCAACCAGCGGGGTGCCTTCGGGAACGCCCTGGACCTTGGCGAGGATCTCTTCCGCCAGCGTGCTCATCGAACACCTCCTGTCAGAACTTTATGAAGACTTCTGACAAGTCGCAATCATGCGCACCATCGTCTTTTAAGATCAGTGCTTTACGAGACTGGTTTCACTCCGCGGCCGTGTCTTACAAAGGGCTGGTTTTTCGATGGTAGAGGGAACCCACTGAGCCCGCACGCGGTGGTACCCCGGCGGACACCTGAGCACCCAGGCACTCCCTCCCAACGGACGCCCCACCGCCTAGCATTCGCCCATGAACGTCGCGCGCGCTCTCGCAATCGCCGCATGGGTTCTGGTGGGCAGTGCACAAGCGTCCACGCCGGCAGCGAGCGCCAAGGAGAAGCTCGACGCCGCTCGTGAGCAACTGAAGGCTGCGGTGGCGCGGATCCAGGCGGATCCTCCGAGCACCACAGACCTGGACGCGGCCCACGCCGCGGTCGGGGTGCTCAAAGAGGCCATCGACGCCGGTGCGGAGCACGAGGCGACAGACCTCGACTACGCGAAGGCTGCGCTCGGCGCGCGCAAGGAGCTGCGGACGCAGCGCGAGTACGTGGACCAGCGCCGTGCGAACGTGCACATCCACAACCATCGGCGCACCGTGGACGCGGCACTCTCCGCCCTCGCGGAGCGGGCCCGCGCCTCCGAGAGCAAGGACGCGACCCCGAAGGAGTTTGACGACACGCGCGCCGCCATCGCTGCGACGAGGAAGCTCCTCAAGGAGGCGCAGGCCTTCGCGAAGGACGACGCGAAGTTTGCCAGCTACCTCACGGAGACGGAGAACACGGTCACCCGGCACGAGAAGGCGCTGGATGACCTGTGGACGCTGCTCGCGGTCGACAAGCACCGCGCGGTCGTCGAGGAGAGCCGCCAGGCGCTGGCGAAGGCGCTGGCCTCGCTGACCCCGGCGGCCACGGACGCGCAGTTCGAGGAGGGTGACCGCGCCTCCGCTCAGCTGTCGAAGCTGCTGGAGGAAGGAAAGGCCTTCGAGCCGCGGGACAAGGCGTACCGCACCGTCGCGGAGAAGGCGCGCGCGGAGCTGACCCAGACGAAGAAGCGCCTGGAGGAGCTGGTGGCGAGCACCTCCCTGACGCGGCTCACCTCGCAGATTGACCCTGCCCGCGCGGACCTTGCCACCGCGCTCAAAGAGATCCGCGTGAAGAAGCCCACCGAGGAGCAGCTCGCAGAGGCCCGGACCGCGGCGATTGTCGTCCGGAAGCTGGTCGAGAAGTTTCAGCCGCAGGCGTCTCACAGCGAAGCGTTCGCGAAATACATCGCCGACGTGACCAAGACGCTGGTGGAGGTGGAGCTCGACCTCCAGCGGCGAAGCCTGGACGCGGCGCGCGCCGAGGTGGCGCAGGCGATGAAAAATCTGGAGAAGCGGAGCGCCACGGACGAACAGTTCGAAGAGCTGAACACCGCGTTGACCGTCCTGCAGAAGACGGTGGAGACGGTTCACAAGAAGCTGCCGACCATCGCGGAGCGCGTCCTCGAGGCCAGGCAGCAGACCTTCGACGCGAAGGCGCTGCTGGCCAGGCGCCGCATCGAAATCGACGTGGAGCGTCAGCGAAACAAAGCCCAGGAGGCGAGGAAGACGGCTGAGACGCTCGTGAAACAACTCCAGCAAGGAACGCTCACGGCGGAGCAGCTGCAGGAGGCAGAGAACGCAGTGAAACAACTGCGCGCGGTGATGGAGGAAGGGACACCACTCATCAAGAAGTACGGTGATTACAAAGCGTATGACCTGGAGATGAAGGACCGCATCGCCCAGATGAATGAACGCATCGCGAGCCGCCGGATTGTGCTCGCCGCTTCAAACGCCAAGGCGCGGCTCACCGAGAACATCGCCGACGGACGCGAGAAGCTCGACGTGGCGAAACAACCGGACTCAAAGGACGCCGACGTCGACGCGGCAACCAAGAGCGTCAACGCGTTGATGGAGTCCATCGAGGCCAACACCGGCCTGGAGAAGCAGGACTATGGCTACGGCCTGCACGCCGAGAAGGCGCGCGCCGAGCTCCTCCGTCAAACGGAGACCCTGGAGGCCGCGACGACCGCGCGGGCGCTGCGTCGTGAGACCGGTGATGCCCTGGCCGCAGGCGTCGCAGCCGTCAACGAAGCGGCCAGGCTTCAAGACCTCCGGAAACAGAACGACCTCTACAGGAAGGCGCTGGCCCGGTTCAAAAGCTGCGCGAAGGAAGGCGCGGAGCGGCTGGGCCAAACGCCGGAGTTGATCAAAGTCGTGGTGCTGGTCGACGGCAACCCAAGCAACGCGAATGAAGTCGTCAAGCTCTGCGAGGAGCGAACCCAGACGACAGAACCGCTGCATACTCACGTGCTGGCGCTCATCGCCTTCGAGGATGGCCCGAAGCTGAACTACGAGGCCGCTAAGACGCTGCTGGCCAAGAGCAAGAAGCCCGAGGCGATGCAGAAGTTCGAAGACTGCATCTCCTCAGGCATCTACGCGCAGCACAAATACCCGGAGCTGAAGCAAGGAAAGTTCGAGGTCGCGGGCGCCTCCACCACCGTGGCCGAGCTCGTCCAGCAGTGCGTCACCCACCGTAAGGCGCTCCTCGTGAAGTAGGGGACGCAACCACCCGACATCATTAAGATGTGCTGCTCCACTATGCCGACATCGCTCTCAGCGACCGAGCGTTCGTGGGTCCCGTTTGCGTAACGAGCATGAGGCGCACCCTCGAGGATTGCATCGCGGATGGCGTCGACCGAGACCTGCTGTCGGATGCGTTGCGAGAAGCAAAAGCACAGGGCCGCCTCCCCATGAGTGCTTCGATTGAGCTTCGTTGATGGCGCGCTACCAGACGCCCATTGCCTTTCAGAACGTGACGCTCTCCTAGCCAGTCGCCGTACCTCCCGATACGGTTGTGACGGCTGGGGCGCTTGAGTTCGCTGAGGTGCCACCCGTGCAGGTGAAGGCGCTGGCGATTGAGGCGCATATCGCGCAGAAGCTCCACGCGTATTCGCTGCCCCGCGACAAGGCCAATACGCGCGTCAGGGATCTTCCTGATCTCGGGCTTCTGTCAGAGATCCGGCCGATCCAGTCTGCTGTGCTCCGCGAAGCAATCGAACGGACCTTTCAATTCCGCGGGACACACGAGCCGCCGAAGGCGCTTGGTGCGCCGCCATCGGAATGGGGAGCCAGGTACTTACAGCTGGCGAGGGAGAATGACCTGCGTTGGAAATCGCTTCGCGAGGTAACGCTCGCGGTCGCGGCGTTTCTGGATCCCATCCTGGGCGGTGCTCAAGCCGACATCTGGAACCCGCGATTGCGCGTCTGGCTTCCTCCGCCGAGCGACTGAGCGTCAGGGGGTACCTCTTCAGAGGTCGCCGAAGCGGACCTCAACCACGAATCGTCCTGGAATCCGCGGCAGCGGCGCGGCGCGCGGGAGCACGCAGTCCAGCGCCGCCTGATCCAGCGCGGACGAGCCCGTGGAGCCTTCCAGATTTCGTGAGAGCTCTGCGCCTGCTGCGTCGAGGACGAACGCCAGCTTCACCGTGCCGCGCAGCGCGTACCTGCGTGCTGACGCCGGGTAACAGGTGCGGGCGGCTTCGGACAGCCGACGGTGCAGGGCTGCCAACTCTGCGTTGCTTCCCGCGACTCCTGGTGCCCCGGTCCCTTCGTTCGCTCCCGCCAACGTACTCGACAGCGCGGCCCCTGCTGATACATCCGCCGGTGTATCGACTCCTCCGCCCTGCTCCTCACCTTTGTCGTCAATCGCGCGAAGCGGGCTTGCGAGGTCCGGGGCCCTCTGCCCTCCTCTCGACTTCGCGCCTGCGGCGCTACGCTCGAGGCGAGCTGGGGATGGTGCGGCGGCCGCGACCTTCGCGGACGGAACAACTGAAGCGCCCAGTCGCCCACCGATGACCGCGACGGAGAGCAGTCGCATCGCTCCGCTCGCAGGCGCGGGCGCAGCCTCGACCGGCCGCGACCTCGCCGCGACACCGACGAGCAGCGCCCCGTGCAGCAGCGCGGAGCCCCCGAGCGCGGCGGCCAGCTGCCACTTCATCGAACCGGGCGCGGGACGAACACGCGCTCCTGTGCGCTCAATGGGGCGCTGGCCATCGGCACGTCGAACAACTGTTGAAGCCGCTCGATGGTGAGGATCTCCGCCACCGGGCCCGCGGCCAGCACCCGTCCCGCCTTGAGCAGGACCACATCATCCGCGTACGCCGCCGCGAGGTTGACGTCATGGAGCACAGCCAGCGCCGCCATCCCCGCCTTCGCCCTCGCACGCACTTCGCCCAGCGCCTCCACCTGATGCCGCAGGTCCAAAAACGCGGTGGGCTCATCCAGGAGCAGGACGCTGGGCTCCTGCACCAGCGCCCGCGCCAGCAGCACCAGCCGGCGCTCTCCGCCCGACAGCGCTCCCACGCGGCGCCCGGCGACCTCCGTCAACCCCACCGCGGCCAGCGCGGCGTTGGCCTTCGCCACATCCGACGCCGATGGCAGCCCCCACAGCGACAGGTGCGGCGCCCGGCCCATCAGCGCCACCTCCAGGGCCGTGAAGTCCCCCGCTTCACCGGCGCTCTGCGGCACCCACGCCAGCTCCCTCGCCAGAGCGGGACGCGCAATGCCCTGCAACGCCCGCCCCTGCAGCAGGACGTCGCCTTCCGCCGGATGCAGCCCCAGGCAGACGCGAACCAGCGTGCTCTTCCCCGCACCGTTCGGCCCCAGCACCGCCAGCACCCGGCCGCGACGCAGGCTGAAGGACACGTCGTGCAGCACGGCCCGGCCGCGGTAGCCGGCGTGAATGCCGCGGACCTCGAGCGCAGGCGGTTCCATCGAGTGGGGGCCTACTTCACTGCCACCCCTCTTGGCCACCCTCAGCGGTTCGCCTTGTGGACCTGGCTCACTTCCGCCAGCACGGCGCGGACGTTCTTGAGGACGCGGTCGTGGATGTCCACGTTCTCCTCGGCCTCCGCCACGTCGGGCCCGAGCCGCTCCACGCGGCTGCAGAGCGTCCCCAGCGTCTCACAGGGGTGACCGCGGTCGCGCAGCCCGGCCAGCAGCGCCTGGATGCGCTCGTAGTTGGCGGAGATGGTGGCGTAGCGGCCCTTCGGCTTGCGCTTGGACTTCTTGGCCCCCGGCGCCTTCGCGTCCACCGTCAGCGCGGGCAGCTCCTCGTCCTCCTCCGGAGACGCCACGGTGGGCATCACCACCGGCTGCCCGTCCCCATCCAGCGGGGGCTTGGGCTTGAGCGCGTCGGGCTCGTCGTCGGGCTCTTCCCGGGGCGTGGAGTTCCCCGCCACGGCGATGGAGGGCGGCTGCCGGACGACGGGCTCCATCGGCGACACGCGCTGGGGCGGCGCCTCCCCGTCCGCGTCCGCCACGGTCTTGTAGGCCAACCCCGTGGCTGCCAGCAGCGCCACCACGGCCAAGACGGCCACCGCCCCAATCCGCCAGGCGCGGGAAGCCGGCGCGGGCTCTGTTCCCGGGTGCGTGGTGGCACCCACCCCGCCCGCCTTCTCCACCTCGGTCGTCTTCAGCTGCTGGGCGGCGGCGTGGGCCTGGGCCAGCGCGGCCACCTCCACGCGGGGCTGCGTCGCCACCGTGGGCGGCTCCGGCTCCATCCCTACTTCACCCACCACCACGCTCGGCAGCTGCAGCGTCCCGGGGGTGGTGTCCTGCAGGTCCGTCCAGGGGACGCCGGCCTCGGGCGTGGGGATGGGCGACGCGAACGCGGGGGACGTCACCGGCGCTCGCCGCGGGGGGACCACCTCCAGCTTCCCCGGCGGCGCCTCCCAGCTCAGCATCCGCACCGCGGCCTGGGTCTCCCGCCGCGACTCGTCGACGTAGACGCCGGGCACCGTGGCCTCAGTGGGCAGCGGCTCTGCGTCCTTCGCGCGCGGCGTGGGCGCGAACGAGAGCGGCGCGGGCCGGATGGGGGCGGGCTTGAGCAGCGGCGCGCGCGGCCCGACGCCGGTCTCCACGTCCGGTGGGGGCTCGGTGAGGACCTTGGGGCGAACCTCCTTGAGGCTCGCCAGGAGCTTGCGCTCCGCGGCGTACTCCGCGGAGAAGGTGTCGCGCATGAAGCGGGTGACGCTCTCCGTACCCGCCTGCGGGTCCATCTGGTTCAGGCAGTCCAGCACCGCGCGGCGCAGCTCTTCCGCCGTCTGGAAGCGGCCAGACGCCTCCGGCGCCAGCGCCCGCGCGACCAGGGCCACCACGTCTCCCGGCAGCAGCGGATCCACCGTGTGCAGCGACGGGATGCGCGGCTGGCTGACCTGCGCCATCAGCTCCGCGGGCGGGCAGCCTTCGAACGGGTTGCGCCCGGCGATGAGCTCGTACAGGCACAGCCCCACCGAATAGAGGTCTGACCTTCGGTCCACCGGTTCGTGCCGAGCCTGCTCCGGGGACATGTAGAGGAACTTCCCCAGGATGATGGAGGGGTGGGTCAACCCCGGGTTGAGCGCGCTCTTGGCGAGCCCGAAGTCGATGACCTTCACCTCGCCCTCATAGGAGACGAGGATGTTCTGCGGCGACACGTCGCGGTGGACCAGCCCCAGCTCCCGCTCGTCCTCCCCTCGCTTGCGGTGCACGTACGCCAGCGCGTCCAGCACCCGCACCATCACGGTCAGGATGAAGGTGAGCGGCAGCGGCAGGTTGCGCTCCCGGGCGCGCGCGGCCACGCGGCGCAGGTCCTTGCCGTCCACGTACTCCAGCACCAGGTAGGGCTCCGCGTCCTGGACGCTCAGCTCCAGCACCTGCGCGATGGCGCCGTGCGACAGCCGCGCCAGCGTCTTGGCCTCGGTGACGAAGCGCTCCAGCATCTCCGCGTCGGAGACCAGCGACGGGAGAATCTTCTTCACCACGCACAGCTTCTCGAAGCCGTGGGCCCCCTCCAGGCGCGCCAGGTACAGCTCCCCCATCCCGCCCGTCGAGAGGGGTGCGAGCAAGGTGTACCGGCCAAACGGCGCGGGCCGAAAAGGCCGGAGCCGGGCGTTGGGCTGCTGAAGGGAGCTCATGTACCGAAAAGAGGCCCCATTGAAGCAGACCTACACGTGCCGAGTCAGCTCCCGCCCGGATTGTTCCCGGACACGGTGCTGTGACCCAGGTCCTCCTCCAAGACTTCGAAGAGCGCGACCTTGCTGCCATCTTCCAGGGTCCGTTCGCCTTTGGGGGTGACGTCGAACCGGGCGCCAATGGCGGCCAGCGTCTTGCCCGTGACGAGAATTTGTGAAGCAGCGGCGAAGTGGCGGACCGGCTGGACGACCGTGACCGCTTCGCCCAGCACCGTGAACTCCAGCCGCTCTGCGTTGCCCACCGTCCCCGCCATCACCCGCCCGGAGTGCAGGCCGAGCTTGAGCTCCAGGCGCTGCTCCACCGGGCGCTTGCGCACCGCCCGCGCCCAGTCCGCCCGCAGCGCCAAGGCCGCCCGCACCGCCCGCAGCGCGTCGTCTCCCCGGGTGTAGGGGGCGCCGAAGACCGCCAGCGCCGACTCGCCGGCCGAGTGGACGAGCGCTCCGTCGAAGCTGAAGACAGCGCTCAGCACCCGCTGGTGGAACTCGCCCAACAGCTCCGCCACCAGCGCCGGGACCTGGCGCGTCACCCGCTCCACCTCCACCGACAGGAGGGTGACCGTGCGGTCCTCGAGGAAGGAGAGCCGGGAGGGGCCGTGCTGCGCGAACTCGGTCAGCTTCCGGTCCACCACCTCCGGCGGGAGGCTGCGCTCCAGCACGTCGCGCAGGCGGTCCTCGTCGTGGGCCTGCGGGAGCTGTTCGAACTTCTCCACCGCGGACCCCATCAGGTGCCCGACGGCGGTGGAGAGGTCCAGCAGCGAGTCCAGCTCCGCGTGGTCCCGGCTCTGCTTGTTCAGGTAGAGCACCCCGGAGAAGGGCGGCTTGTGCCCGATGGGGATGCAGAGCACCTGGTCCGCTCCGTAGAGGATGACGCTCTCCCGGCGCGCGAAGCGGTTGTCGTCCCGGACGTCGGTCACCACCATCGCCGCGCCCTTGGAGAGGACCGCGTCGACGATGGCGTCCGAGACGGGCACCTCCCCGCGCTCCAGCTTGCCGCGGTGGCGCACCACCACCGGGCGCAGCACGCCGGAGGGGTGCCGCAGGAGCACCACCGCCGTGGTGGCGCCCACCCGCGTCATCAGGCGGTCCACCGTCTCCTCGAGGAAGCCGTTCAAGTCCCCCGCCGACGCCAGCCGCTGCGCCGTCTGGTAGAGCATCAGCAGCGACTCGTAGTCGATGAGCGGCGCCGGCGCCGGGAGGTCAGAGAGCTTGGCGTCGAACGGGGCGACGTTGTCCAGCAGCCGGAGGGCGAGGCTGTCGCGCACGTCCTTGGCGAGGATGACCGCGGAGCCGATGTCCACGCCCTGGCCGTAGCGGTGGACGCCTTCGTGCGCGGAGCTCACCATCTCCGTCTTCGCGTTCTCCGCGTCGGAGATGCGGCGGATGGCCATGGCGTTTTCGCCCACGGTCAGCGTGTCGCCCGCCTTCAGCTCGTGGCTGCCGGTGAGCGCCGCGCCGTTGAGCAGCGTCCCGTTCCGGCTCCCCAAATCCTCCACCGTGACGCGCCCGCCCTCGACGTGCAGGCACGCGTGCTTGCGCGACACCAGGTCGCCGGAGAGCACGATGTCGTTCTCATCGGCCCTGCCCAGCGTCGTGGTGCCTTCGGGGAGGTCGTAAGGCGTGTCGAAGTAGCCAGGCCCGTTGATGACGATGCGCCACATTGGGTGGCGCAGTGTACCCACGAAGCGAGGGGGAGCCGAGGTTTCCGCGGGCCCCTCCCTGCGGGACGATGCACGTTGTCACACCGAACAGTTCCGGCAGGCAGTCAGGTGTAGGGGCGGCGCCTTCAGCGGCGGCCACGCTCGCGCAGGGCGAAGAGGAGGAGGAAGCAGGGGCCGCCGATGAGCGCGGTGAAGACGCCCACCGGAGGGACCGCCTGGAAGGTGTCGTAGAGGGAGCGCGCGAGGAGATCCGCCAACAGGAGAAAACTCGCGCCGCCCAGCGCGCTCGCCGGGATGAGGAGGCGCTGGTCCGGGCCCAGCCGCAGCCGTAACAGGTGCGGAACAATCAGCCCCACGAACCCCACCAGCCCCGCGAGCGCCACCGCCGCCGCCACCGCCAGGGACGCGGCCATCAGCAGGAGGAGCCGCGTGCGGGCCACCGAGACTCCGAGTGACGCCGCCTCCTCGTCGCCTTCGGAGAGGAGGTTCAACCGGCCGGAGAGCAGCCACAGCCCCCCCAGCGCCACCGCCTCCAGACCGGCGGTGAGGAGCAGCGCAGGGGGCCGTTCGTAGGTGAGCGCGCCGGCCAGCCACCAGAGAATCTCGCCCAGCTTGTCGGGAGCGGTCAGCGTCTTCACGAAGGTGACCGCGGCCAGGGCGAAGGCGTTGAAGATGACCCCGGAGAGCAGCACGCCGTAGGAGCTGCTGCCTCCCGCGCCGCGCGCCAGGGCCAGGACGACGGCCGTGGCGCCGAGGGCCCCGGCGAACGCGCAGAGCGCCTGCGCGGAGAGGCCCGCCGCCAGCGGGGCGAGGGCCGCCGGGAGCAGCTGGGCCACGGACGCGCCCAGCGCCAGCGCCACCGTCGCGCCCAGCGCCGCGCCGCCGGAGACGCCGAGCACGAAGGGGTCCGCCAGCGGGTTGCGGGTGAGCGCCTGCAGCGTGGAGCCCGCCGCCGCCAGCGCCGCGCCCACCAGCGCGGCGAGCACTGCGCGGGGGACCCGGAGAGACCAGAAAATCTGCGCGTCGGTGGAGGTGGGGTCGGTCAGCGCGGCGCGCAGGGAGATGGCCTTCTCGCCGAAGGTCACCGCGAGCGCGAGGACGGCCAGGAGCAGCGCGGTCAGGGCGAGGAGGGACACCGCGGCGCTGCCGAGGGTGAAGCGGGGAGATGAGGCGGCGGGGAGGTCCATCTAATGCTCCCAGTTCGCGTCGAGCGGCGGGATGCCCCCCGTTCGCGTCGAGCGTCTCACGATGGGTCACAAATCTTCGCCGTGGCTTGGCGCAAGCACCGCTTCGCTGTGCGGGCTTCGGGCTTCGGGCTGCGGGAAAGGGTGTCTCGGGCTTCGGGCTTCCGGGAACGGTGCCTCGGGGAGGGGTAGGGAGCACGCGTTCGCGTTCGCGTTCGCCTTCGTTCACGGGTACGGGCCCGGGCAGGGGTTCGGGTTCGGGACACCGCGCACGGCTCGTCCAGTCGCCCACCTGACGGGGATGCCCCTCGTTGCGCTTCAGCCGGTAACCGACTGCCCGCGCCCGAACCCGAACCCGAACCCGGGCCCGTACCCGTGAACGAAGGCGAACGCGAACGCGAACGCGTGCTCCCTACCCCTCCCCGAGACACCGTTTCCCGCAGCCCCAGACACCCTTCCCCGCAGCCCGCAACCCGAACACTCCGGCCCGGCACCTGACGCGCCCGAAAGCGCAACGCTTGAGTCGAGCGGGCTGATAGCTCGTCGCTCGCCACCCAAGGCGAAAGTTGTGACCAATCGTGAGTCGAGTGTTGCGCTGTCAGGCGCAGAGTCGAGGCGTCGGCAGTGCTCCCGAAGCGTGGCGCATAGGCCGCTTCGTTTCGCTCGAAGCAAGCCGGCAAGGTGCCGTGCGTGGGTTTGCGCCACCTCTCGACTATGCGCCTGACGGCGCAACGCTCGAGGCGAGCGGGGGACGCGCCCGACTGAGAACAGGCGTTCCTCCGAAGAGCTACCCCCTCGAGGCGAGCGGGGGACGCGCCCAACTGAGAACAGGCGTTCCTCCGAAGAGTTACCCCCTCGAGGCGAACGGGGGACGCGCCCGACTGAGAACAGGCGTTCCTCCGAAGAGTTACCCCCTCGAGGCGAACGGGGGATGCTGCTGACGGGGCGGCAAGGCTCTGCTCACACCGCCGTGGGCAGGGCATCAGCGCGCCTCCGGGTGCAGCAGCCGGAACAGCTCCTCCAGCCCGCGGGCAAGGTGCGGCCCGGGATGGAGCAGGTCCTGCGAGGGCAGCGCCACCCAGCGGACGCCTTTGAGCGCGGGCAGCGCTCGAAGCCGCTCTCCTCCGGCGGCCATGGTGGGGCTGTAGATGAGGACGTCCGGCCGCTGCTGGACCAGCGCCTCCGCGGAGTAGACGGGGTACGCCGCCTTCGCCTCCGAGGCGAGGTTCACCGCGCCGGCGTCCGCGAGGAGCTCCGCGGCGAAGGAGGACGGGCCGGCGACGACGAGCGGCTCGAAGCCGTAGAGCAGGAGGACCTTGAGCCGCGGCTTCCCCGCTGCCTGCGCCCGGATGCGGGCTCGCGTCTGCTGGAGCTCGCGAACCAGGGCGGCGGCTTCCTTCGGACGCCCCAGCGCCGCGCCCACCTCGCCGAGGGCCCGCTCCACCTGCTCCACGCGGTGCAAGGGCAGCGCGAGCACGCTCACGCCAAGCTCCGCCAGCTTCTCCACCACCGCGCGGTTTCCCGGCGCCGGCTGGACGAGCACCAGCTGCGGCTTGGCCGCGAGCACGGCTTCCAGCGAGGGGTCCACAAAGCCGCCCACCCGAGGCAGCTTCGCGACCTCGGGCAGCTCGTCGAAGCGGGAGACGCCCACCAGCGTGTTGCCGGCTCCGAGGGCGAGGACGGTTTCAGTGAGGGAGGGCGCCAGCGTCACCACCCGCTCCACTCGCGCGGGCGGGGGTGGCCCGAGCTTCTGCGGCAGCTCCAGCGGAGGTGGCGCGGCGAGGGCGGTGAGGTGAACCGCGAGGGTGAGGGGCAGTGCGACCCACCGAGGGCTCCTCCCGGACGGACGCAGCAGCTCGGGTTCGGAGAAGGCCTCACGGAGACGGGTACGCGTTCGCGTTCGCGTTCGTTCACGGGTTCGGAGAAGGGTAAGGGTAAGGGTTCGGAGAAGGGCTCGGGTTCGGAGGAGCTGCAGCGCCCGCCCGTGGGGCTCCGCCCGTTCCCTTTCCCGCTCCCGAACCCGTGAACGAACGCGAACGCGAACGCGTACCCCGTGCCCGTTCTCCCGTGACCCCTGCCCCGCCGAGCCCGCCCTGCTCACGGGATGGACACGAGGTCCGCCACGTTGCCGAACCCGAAGCTGTTGCTCGCGCAAGCCTGGACGGGCGTCCCGCCATCCGCGTAGCCCCTCCGCTCAACGAGCGCAGCGCCGGTATCCTCCAGGATGAACACCCGACCAATGCTCTGGTCCGCGACAAACACCCGGTTGCCTCGAACCGCGATCCGGCCAGGCATGGGCGGAACGCACCCGGCGTCGGCACCCGGCGGGCACGACGCGCTCCAGCTGCCCACCACCCGGTCATCCGGCCCGAGCGCCACCACGCCCGCATGGCTGTTCGCCAGCAGGTTGTAGTTCGAGTCGTACGTGGGATTCCCGGCGCAGCTCACATAGAGCATCCCGCCGTCCGCGCTCGGGGCGACGGCCACGGCGTTCAGGCACCCCGACACCGGCAACTCCACCGTGGAGACCGCGTTGCCCGCTGCAGGGTCAATCCGCGCCACCATGCCCGGTCCAGCCGGCTTGTAGGACGGGTCCAGGTTGTTGAGCGGGACGTACAACTTGCCGCCGCGGGAGACGATGCCGTACGGCCGGGCGATGGCGGTGCCGCCGTCGAAGGCCTTGAGGTTGATACCGCTCAAATCCACCGCGCTGCCCACCACCGGCGCCGCGGGGTTGAACACATCCACCATCAAGACCTTCTGCCCGGCCGCCGCCTGCGCGCCTGCGCCGCCGTAGAGCGGGATGTACAGCCGGGTACCGACCTTGGCGATGGCCTGGGGCGAGGTGTTGGCGCCGAGGTCCACTTCCCCGCTCTTCAGCTTGGTGAGCGTCCCCACCCCGCCGTCCGCCTCGTATTGCTGCTGCAGCACCAGCAGCGTGTTGCCCACCGAGGTGACGAGATAGAGGTACGGCAGCTCCACGAAGACATGGTTGGGCGACGCCGCGGTGGCCTGGGCCGTCCCCACCTCGCTGAGGCCCGGCAACCGGGCCTGCCGCACCGTCTGCTCCACGCCGTCCGCGGCCACCAGCACGTCTCCGTACGCGGCCAGCGCCTGCGGCCCCGCGCCCAGCGGCTTCGCCGGCCCTAAATTCCCGGTCGACGCCTGCAGGCCCACCACCTGGCCCACGCTGAAGCAGGCGGCCACCACGTCGTACTGGCACCGGCCGGCGTGGCAGCTCTGGTTGTCCGGGCAGCTCTTCCCGCAGGCGCCGCAGTTCGTCGGGTCCGCCGCGAGGTTCACGCAGGAGCTCCCGCAGAGCGAAGAGGTACCCAGGACGCAGGCGCCGCGGCAGGTGCCGGACTCGCAGACCTGGTCGGCGGTGCAGGGGGTGCCGCACCCGCCGCAGTGCCGCGGGTCACTCCCCACCACCACGCAGGCGCCGTCGCAGAGGCTGGAGCCGGCCTGGCACTCGCACTTCCCGGCCACGCAGGCCTGGCCCACCTGGCAGGCGAGACCGCAGCCTCCGCAGTTCCGGCCGTCGCTCTGGTAGTCGACGCAAGCGGTGCCGCCGCAGGCGTGCAGCCCGGTGCTGCAGATGATGCCGAGGTTGGGACAGCCGAGCTGCGAGAGCCCGAGCGCGCAGAACAACGTGGTGGCGATGACCTTGAGCTTCATGGTGGAGGTGCTGCCCTTTCCGTGGGGAAGTCCATTGCGACCGACAAGGTGAGGAACGCTGACCGGCCCGGGAGCGCGTAGTCCGTGAGGTCCGTGCCCTGGGCGTCGAGCGCGTTCTTTATTTGGAGCGCCAGCGACACGCCGGAGACTTGCGGCGGTTCACAGCTGACGCCGAGGTTCAGCTGCGCGTGCCCGGGGAGCCGGGGCGTGCCGGCGCGGTTGGTGGCCGAAGCGCTGCGCAGCACCACCTCCGCCCGCGCGCGGGCCCAGGCCGGCCCCGCGGCCAGCCGCGCCGCCAGCGTGTGGCGCGGGCGGTAGGGCAGCTCCTGAAGGTAGTAGCGGGGGTCATCCCGCAGGTTCTGCGAGAAGAGCAGCGTGTACGCGGCGGAGGCGGTGGCCCAGGCGGAGACGGAGAAGCGCGCCTCCACCTCCGCGCCGTAGGTCTGCGCGGCGGCGAAGTTGAACGGCTTGACCAGCGAGGGCGGGTAGTACTCGTAGGTGATGAGGTCTTCGTAGAGCGAATAGAACGCCGTGGCGGAGAGCGCCCCGTTCGGCGAGGTGACGGCGACCGTCGCGTCCGCGCCCAGCGCGCGCTCGGGACGCAGCGAAGGGTTGGGCAGCAGCTGCCCCTGCGCCACGTAGAGCTCCAGGAACGAGGGCGCCCGGTGCGCCTGGCCCACGTTGAGCCGCAGCGCCAGCGCGTCCGACAGCGCGACGGTGACCCCCAGCTTCGGAGAGAAGAGCGCGAACGGGCCCACGGACTCCACGCGCACCGAGGGGGCCAGGGTGAGCACCCCTCCGAAGAGGAACAGCTCATCCATCAGCTGGGCGGACAGCTTCATCCAGGCGAGGTCCACCCCCACTCCAGCCAGCGCCTCCTGGGACGCCTCCACGCTGCCCGTGAGGCCCTGCCAGTCGCCCAGCGGCAGCGAGGCCGACAGCTCCCCGCCCACCACCCGCTGCGTCTGCGCCAGCGGGGTGGTGAAGTAGCCGCCTCGCAGGTCCAGCGCGTCTGCGCGCGCGAAGCCGCGGACGGCCACCTCTCCGCCGGAGGCCAGGCGCTTCTTCACCAGCAGCTGGACCAGCGCGCGGCGGCTGTCCTCGCGCGCGTCCGGGGTGGGGTTGCGCACGGTGCCCGGCAGGCCGCGGCGGCCCGCGCTCAGCTCGCCCAGCGCGTCCAGGCTCAGGCCGCTGGGGAGCTCCTTGTGGTAGCGGGCCAGCGCCCCGCCCAGCAGCGCGTCGTTGTTCTCCCGCACCCGCGGCGTCAGCAGGTTGCCCTCCAGCGCCGGGGCTTCGTCGTACAGGTACGGGAAGTCCCCCTGCGACGCCGCGCCGTGGACGAGCAGCAGCCCCGCGCCGCCCAGCAGCGCGCCGGTGGCGGCGAGCTGACCGGTCCAGGAGGCGAAGCTGCCGTACGTCACCTCGCCCGCCACGCCCGGGCCGGCCGAGGGCGCGCGGGTGACGATGTTCAGCGCGCCGCCCAGCCCTCCCCCGCCCAGCCGTGCGCCGGCCGCGCCGCGCAGGACTTCGAAGCGGTCCACGATGGCGGCCGGGAGCCGCCCCAAATCCACCAGCCCTCCCGCCCCCTGCAGCGGGACGCCGTCGAGCAGCACCAGGACGCCGTTGGTGGACGCCCCGCGCATCGAGATGAACTTGACCTGTCCCAGCCCGCCGCTGTCCTGGAGCGACACGCCCGGCGCCCCCGCCACCAGCTCCGCGGACTCCTTGGCTTCGCCCCGGTGGTCGGAGACCTGGATGACGGTGCGGGCGCCTGATGGGTCCACCCCTTCGAGCGACCTGGGGGAAGGGGCCGGCTCCGGGACCGGGACGACCACCGGCGGCAGCGCGACCGCGGGCTCCCCTGCGAGCGCTGGCGACGCGGTGGCGAGGGCGAGCCACAGGCCCGCCCGGAGAAGAGTGCGCATCTGTTTGCCTTCTGCTCTCTCCGTCGAAGAGAGAAGGCTTCCTTCGCCTGTGGGTAGGTCTCCTGGCTTGCCGAGGTCGACCTTACGGAGCGCTCATCGCTCCCAGGTCGCTCGGTCACAGTGGCGGGACCGCGCCGGATTCTCACCGGCTTCCCTGTTACGCCCACCTGCGGGCACCCAAGGCGAGGGCGCTTCTAGCCGAAGAGGCCGTCAATGGGAATCGGGAATCGGGAATGACGTCTACCGGCGAAAGTCGATCAGCGCACGGTTGTAGAGGTCAAACACCACGCGGGCGATGCGGTTGGGCCCCAGCCGCCCGTCCGCCAGCTTGCAGAGCTCGTCCATGGTGTCCGCCCGCTCCAGCCAGCTGGTGACCAGGACTTCGGCGGGCTCGGTGGCGGTGAAGAGCGAGAACTTCTCCGTCCGGTCAATCCGGTCTCCCCCGGTCAGCCGGCGCTTGAACTCGTCGAACTCGGCGATTTTCCGGGCCGAAGTCGCCGCCGCCGCCGGGCTCGCGCCGGCGGGGATGGGCAGGTCATCCATGTTCGCGAAGGGGCTCACCCGCGGCGGCTTCGGCGTGCTGCCATTGCGCGCGGGGGAGACGGCCTGCACCAGCGGGATGGGCGCCTGCTGGATGGCCGCCGCGTGCGCGCCGTTCGGCCCGGACACGCTGTCCAGGTCCGAGAGGTCCAGGTCGTCGCTCGGATGCTCGCCGACGCCGTTCACCACGCCCTGCGGTGGGCGCGCGAGCTCCGGCGGGATACCGAACTGCATGGTGCTGTGCACGCCCTCACCGTTCAGTGCTGGGGGCGCGGGCTCCTTCGCGGCCGGGGGCGGCGCCTCGTCCGGAGAGGGCGGCGCGGCTTCCTTCTCTTTCTCCTTCGCGCCATCGTGCGGGCTCTCGGTGAGCGGCGGCTTGGGCGAGCTCGCGCCGGCGTCGAAGTCGAGGTCAAACATCACGACCTCGGCGTCGTCCGACTGCGCGCTGTGCGCCGCCGCCGAGATGGCCGGAGGGGGCGGGACGGTCGAAGCGGCCGGGGCGTCCGGTTCGGCGGCGGCCGCCGCGGCGACGGAGGCCTCCAACTCGCTGGTGCGGGCGCGGCTCACCGGAGGGGGCGTGGCCGGGCGCGCGGGCTCCGGCGGCAGCTCTGTCTCCTCGGTCACGCCGCCCAGGCCGTCGTCTCCGTCGCCGGACGGCGAGGACACCGCGGCCAGCAGCCGGCGCAGGTCCCGCTCCTTGGCCTTCGAGCGCTCCAGCTGCGCCTTCACGTCGGAGAGCTGGCGGTCGTGCCCGGCCGCCTTGGCCCGGAGGAGGTCCAGGTCGTTCTGCGCGGCGCGCAGCTCGTCGCTCATCCGGCCCACGCCGGTCAGCGCGTGCCGCGTCTCATCCAGGCTGCGCTGGACCAGCTCCGCGCGGGCCACCGCCTCCGCGCGGGCGCTGCGCTCCATCCCCAGCGCGCCCTCCAACTCGGAGCGCGCCGCGCGCTCCGTCTTGAGCTCCCGCTCCAGCTTGTCCGCCCGCGAGCGCGCTTCGTCCAGCTGCGGCTTCACGACCTGGGTGGTGGCGTCCACCTCTGCGCGCAGCCGCTCCAGCTCCACCGCCGAGCGCGAGTTGTCTTCCTTGCGCTGCTTCTCCAGCTTCGTCTTGTCCGCCGCCAGCCGCTCCGCCAGCGCGCGGCTCTGCGCTTCATCCTGTTCGAACTGCGACAGGTCCTGCTCCAGCGCCTGCGACTTCCCCTGGGATTCGGCGAGCAGCGTCTTGAGCTCGGCAATCTCCCGGCGCAACGCGGGGGATTCGTCCGGCTGCCCGCTGCTGCCCAGCGACACCGGCCGGCGGGAGAGCTCCTGCTCGAGGAACGTCGCCCGCGCGGTGGCCTGCGCCTGCCCCGACTTCGCCTCGGAGAGCTGCGCGTGCGTCTCCTGCAGCTGTTCGCGGACGGTCTCCAGGTCTCTCTCCCGGGCCTGGAGCTCCTCGCGCACGTTGCCCAGCTCCATCACCACGCCCTGGAGCTGCAGCCGGAAGCGGTCGGCCTCGGCGTCGCCGCGGTTCTTGGTCTTCGGGTACTCCGACACGAGCGAGGAGATGCGCTCCTCGTCCTCCGCGCTCAGGTCCGAGAAGCGGATGCCCATGCCGACCTGGCCCTTGGCCCGCGCCGCGTCGTCGTTCTGGTGCCGGACGACCTTGCCGTGCAGGTTGAGCGGCCGGTCCGCGCCGGGCGGCAGGAGCTCGATGTCCACCTCGCTGTCGAGCGGCAGGAGCTTCTCGGCCCGCACGAAGATGCCGCCTTCGGACAGGTCAGGCAGGTACGCCCAGAGCTTCTCCACGCTCGGGATGCGAACCAGAATCTTGGGAACCTTCACGCGTGGGTGTTGTCGACGCTCGTCGTCCACGGACGCTCCGGTCGCAGGTGGTGTCGAGCATGCCACAGGCACCAGCCAGCGCATCGGGGGCGGCATCCCACCCTCGGGGCGGGGCGCAGCGCCCACACCGCCTACGCGGGATCCACCACCGCCGCCACCCGCGCGGGAGCCACCGTTCGCCACACCGTCCCAGCGAGGATGACGGCGCCTCCGACCAGGGCCCACGGGCCCGGCCGTTCGTGCGAGAGGAGGAACGCCCAGAGGGGGTTGAGCACCGGCTCCAGCAGCACAAGCAGGGACGCCTCCACCGCGCGCACCTTCCGCAGGCCCCAGGAGAAAATCCAGTAGGACAGACCCAGCTGGCCCACCCCGAGGAAGAGCACCACGCCGAGGTCGCTCGCCGTCGGCGCCGGGCCGGAGAGGGCGAACGGCGCGGAGACCGCCGCCGCCAGGAAGTTGCCCCACACCAGCGCCCGCGGGCCCTGCTCTCCCAGGGAGCGCAGGCCCATGATGCAGAGGGCGAAGGCCACGCCGGAGCAGAGCGCCAGGAGGTTTCCCTTGAGGTGCCCCGGCGCCAGCTCGTCGACGAAGAACAGCCCCAGGCCGAGGATGAAGACCGGCGCCGCGAGGAGCTCCCCCCGGGACGGCCGCTCGCCCAGCAGGAACGGGCTGAGCAGCATCACCCAGAGCGGCGCGCTGTCCTGGATGAAGATGGCGTTCGCCGAGGTGGTGAGCTTGTTCGCCAGCACGAAGAGCACCACCGTCGCCGCGTACGCCGCCGCCACCCTGAGGACCTGCCGGCTCGGCCGGCCGCGCGCGTCCTTCACCAACGCGAGGAGGACCAGCCCCGCCACGAAGGACCGCCCCGCGGAGAGCTGCCAGCCCGAGAGCGTGGAGTACTTGATGCACGCGCCGCCGGTCGACCAGAGGACCGCGGCGAAGAGGATGGCCAGACGGGCGCGAAGCATGAGCGTGCGGCTTAGCAAACCTTGGCTGACGGAGGGGTGGCCCCCGCGGCTTCAACCGGCTATCTGAAGCGTCGCTCATGAGCCCACCGCCTCTCCTTGAAACCCCGCGCCTGCATCTGGCCCCGCTCTCTGTGGGCGAGGTGGACGCACTGTGGGGGCTCTTCCGGCAGGCAGGCGTGCGGCGCTACCTGCTGGACGGCCTGGAGGTGGAGCGGGAGTGGATTGAGGACGAGGTCCGGCGCAGCGAGGAGCGCTTCGCGGACCGCACCGGCGGGCTCTTCGCCGCGCACTCGAGGGCCACGCGGGCGCTGGTCGGCGTGACCGGCTTCCGACCGTTCCTGGAGCCGGACCCTCCCGCCGTGCAGCTGCTCTACGCGGTCGACGATGGGCAGGTGGGCAAGGGCCTGGGCAGCGAGATGGCGGCGGCGGCCATCGAGTTCGCGTTCACGCGGCTGGACCACCGCGAGGTGCGCGCCACTGTCGACGCGCCCAATGTCGCATCCGGGCGCGTGCTGGAGCGGCTGGGCTTTGCGGTTAAACCGCACGGCGCTGCCGCCGCCAGCCGCCACTACACGCTGCGGCGCGAGGCCTGGCGGCGGTAACGGCACCGTGAGGACAGGGGCTGCCCCCGTTCGCGGGGCGGCTCCCCCCTCGACTCGAGCGTTGCGCCTTCAGGCGGGTTGAGTGCCGGAGCCGGTGTTCGGGCTGCGGGGAATGGTGTCTCGGGCTGCGGGCTGCGGGCTGCGGGCTGCGGGCTGCGGGGTAGGGAGCACGCGTTCGCGTTCGCGTTCGCCTTCGTTCACGGGCACGGGTTCGGGTTCGGGTTCGGGTTCGGGTTCGGGCAGTCGGTCACGGGCCAAAGCGCAACGAGGGGCAACCCCTTCAGGTCGGCGACCGGACGAGCCGTGCGCGGTGTCCCGAACCCGAACCCCTGTCCGTACCCGGGCCCGTGAACGAAGGCGAACGCGAACGCGAACGCGTGCTCCCTACCCCTACCCGAGACAACCGTTCCCCGCAGCCCGCAGCCCGAGACACCATTCCCCGCGGCCCGCAGCCCGAACACGCGGGCCCGGCACACTCAACCCGCCTGAAAGTGCAACGCTCGAGTGGAGCGAGGCGATGCGCCTGACGGCGAAACACTCGAGCGCCCCCTTGCGCAGGGCGAGCGGTACCTCGACCGCCCGACCGCTGTGAGCCCCGAACTTCTCTGAAGCTTCCAACGGCCGATGCCCACCTGCCGAGGAGGCGGGCGCCCCGCCGCGAGAAAGGGAATGTCCGGTATCAGTGGTTTCCGGGGTGCCATGAACAAACCCCTCCTCGCCTGCCTCCTCCTGCTCGGCACCGTCGCCGCGCGCGCGCAAAGCACCGCTATCCCCGCCTTGGGACCCGTCCCGCAGGGCGTGCCGGCGCGGCTCACGGTCGGGCTCTTCGAGGACACGGGGCAGCGCTGGATGCGGGACAGCGGCGTGCGGTGGGACGTGCGCTACCGCTACCTGACCAAGGGCTGGGTGAACAACTGGGGCTGGAGCCCGCGCGACGGCAGCTTCGCCCTGCAGTTCTTCCAGGACAGCGAAGCCAGCGGACAGCTCCCGGCCGTCGCCTACTACCAGCTGGTCAACGAGCCCGGGGGCGGCGAGGCCCAGGCGCTCTCCAAGCTCACCAACGCCACGACGATGCGCGAGTACTTCACCGACGTGAAGCTCTTCTTCCAGCGCGCCCAGCAGTACGGCAAGCCGGTGTGGATGCTCGTCGAGGCGGACGCCTACGCGCAGCTGCAGCTGCAGAGCCAGGACAACCCGAACGCTTACGCGGCCGTCGCAGCCACCGGACTGCCTGAGCTCGCGTCGCTGCCCAACACGGTGGCGGGCTGGGGGCAGGCGTTCCTCCAGCTGCGCAAGGCCACCGGCGCCAGCAACGTGGTGCTGGGCATCCACGTCTCCGCCTGGGCCACGGGAAAGGACATCATGTTCGGCTCGGTCACCGTGCCGCTGCAGCCGGAGGTGGACCGGGCGTACGCCTTCCTCGGCGCGCTGGGCCTCAAGGCGAATGGCACCGGCGAAACCTACGACGTCCTGGTGGCGGACCCCCTGGACCGGGACGCGGACTACTACGTGGTGACGCAGGGGATGAACCGCTGGTGGGACGCGAACGACGCCGCGTCGGTGAGCTCCGCCAGCTTCAACCGCTACGCCGAATGGCTGCGGCTGTGGAACGTCACGGCCTCCAAGCGCTGGGTGCTCTGGCAGATTCCGCTGGGCAACTCCAACCACCGGAACGTCTACAACGACGGGACGGCGCGCGCGGGCTACAGGGACAACCGGCCGGAGTACTTCTTCGGCCCCGGGGGCGACGCGCACCGGGAGAAGTTCGCGCGGGCAGGCGTGCTCTCCCTGCTCTTCGGCGCCGGCGCGGGCGGGCTGAGCGGGTATTCGAATGACGTCTTCACCGACGGGCAGCTGTACATGAAGACACGCGCGGGCGCGTACCTGGCGACGGGCGGGTTGCCGCTCTCCGGGGGCACCGTCAACCCGCCGCCGGGCGGAGACCCCGCGCAATACAGCTTCGAGGCCAACGCGCAGGGTTGGACCTCCCGCGGCGCGGGCGTGTCCGGCACGAGCAGGTCCACCACCCGCGCCTTCGCCGGCATCGCGTCGCTGCGGATTGACCTCAATGGCGGCAGCGCCATCTCCAACCTCGGCGTGCCCGCCGCGCCGGTGCCCGCGGGCAAGACGGTCACCTTCCGCTTCTGGCTCCCCACCGGCAACCGCGTGAGCGCGCTGCAGCTCTACGCGCTCGAGGGCGCCGCGGGCGGCTGGCGGTGGACGGGCAGCTACCGCGCGGCCAGCACGCTGTCCGCCGGCGCGTGGAACGCGCTCACGCTCACGCTCCCAGCCAACGCGACGCCGCTCTACGAGTTGGGCGTGGAGCTGACCACCGTCTCCGGCGCCGCCACGTCGGCGTACCTGGACAGCGTCACCTGGTGAGGATGACTTGCCTGTGGGTGTAGGTCCGCGCGTATGCTACCCGCGGGCTCGCAGACCAGGCGTCTCTTTTGGACCTCAACGTATTGAAGCAGGTGGTCGTGGCGGTGGCGCTCGCGCTGCTCGCGACCGCGTGCAAGGGCCTGAAAAGCACCCACTGCGGGCCCACCACCTGCGGCGGATGCTGCGATGCGGCAGGGCGCTGCCAGGCCGGCGTCCTGGACACAGAGTGCGGGGCGCAGGGCGGCAAGTGCGGCGGGTGCGGGGCGGAGCAGGCCTGCGACCGCGGCGTCTGCTCCTCGGCCGGCTGTCCCGGGGACTTGAAGCACTGTGACGCCTGCGTGGACGTGAGCGCGGACCCCTTCAACTGCGGCGACTGCGGCGTGGTCTGCGGCGCAGACCAGGCGTGCGATCGCGGCACCTGCCGCCAGCTGCCGGACGACTGCCGCCGCAACGCGTGCCCCTCCAACCACTACTGCGACGTCGTGAGCGGCGCCTGCAAGCTGGGCTGCGACACCAACGGCCAGTGCGCCCAGCCCGGGCGCTGCGACTTCGGAGCCCATGAGTGCGTCTGCGACGTGGGGACCCACCGCTGCGGCGAGGTCTGCGCGAGCAACACCGGCATCGCCACCTGTGGCGCCTCCTGTGCCCCCTGCCCGCGCGCGCCCAACAACGCGGTCTCCACCTGCGACGGCACGGCGTGCGGCTTTGCGTGCAACGAAGGGTTCCACCGCTGCGGCGACGCGTGCGTGAGCAACACCAGCGTGGACTCCTGCGGGAAGAGCTCGTGCACGAAGTGCGTGCCCCCGGCGAACGCCACCGCCAGCTGCGACGGCGTGGCCTGCGGCTTCACCTGCAACACGGGCTATCACCGCTGCGGCAATACCTGCGTGAGCAACACCAGCGTCAACACCTGCGGCGGGCTCTGCACCGCCTGCCCTCAACCCACCAACTCCACCGCGACGTGCAACGGCACCCAGTGCGACTTCACCTGTGGCAGCGGCTACGCGCGCTGCACCGGCGCCTGCGTCGCGGAGAGCCCCACCGGCTGCGGGCCCACCTGCCAGACCTGCACGGCGCCGACCTCCAGCTCCAAGCCCCTGTGCGTGGCGGGCGCCTGCACCTTCGAATGTGTCAACCGCCTCAAGTGCGGGGCGGCCTGCTGCCCCGCAGCCTCCATCGCCGCGGGGGACGCCTACTCGTGCACCGTCCTCGGGGACTCCACGGTCCGCTGCTGGGGCGACAACACGGAGGGTCAGCTGGGCGATGGCAGCCTCCTGGAGCGGCGGGAGCCAGTGATCACGCAGATGCTCACCGGCGCGGTGTCCGTAGTCGCGGGCCAGGCCCACACCTGCGCTCTGGTCAGCGGTGGCGGCGTGAAGTGCTGGGGCCTGGATGCGGACGGCCAGGTGGGCGTGAACGGTCTTCTGCCCCGCTTCACCACACCCCAGGCAGTGCTCACCCTGGCCAGCGGCGTGGTGGCCCTGACCGCCGGTCAGAACCACACCTGCGCGGCGATCTCCTCCGGCGCAGTCACCTGCTGGGGGAACAATGACGACGGGCAGCTCGGCGATGGGAGCTTTGTCAGCAAGACCGCCCCCACGCCGGTCCCGGGGCTGAGCGGCGTCACCCAGCTTTGCGCGGGGGGGAAGCACACCTGCTCGCTCGGCGGCGGCGTGGTCCGCTGCTGGGGGGACAACGCGGACGGACAGCTGGGCAGCGGTTCGAAGATGCCCAGCACCTCGCCCGCAGTCGTGTCTGGCCTGCCGGCGACCGTGAGCGCCATCGCCTGCGGAGGCCGCCACACCTGCGCGCTCGCCGCCGGCGAGGTCCGCTGCTGGGGCTTCAACCAGAGGGGCCAGCTGGGGAATGGCTCCACCGTCGCCAGCAGCAGTCCAACCCTGGTCAGCGGGCTGACCGGGGTCACCACCTTCGCTGCGGGCGAGTCGCATACCTGCGCCATCGTCGGGGCCGGCGAGGTGCGCTGCTGGGGAAGCAACAGCTCCTACCGTCTGGGCAACACGGCCGCCCCGACGCAGAGCGAAACCCCGCTGCCTGTCGCCGGCATCACCAACGCCAAGCTCATCACCGCGGGCTTTGACCAGACCTGCGTCACCACCACCGCCGGCGCCGCGCTCTGCTGGGGCGACAACACGTTCGGCCAGTTGGGGGCCAAGACCCAGTTCTCCTACACCGCCGCGCCCGTGACGGTCTCCGGCCGGTAGCGCGGTCATCTCCCGTCGGCACGCGACACTCGTGCCCTGCGCGACCTCCCCACCACCGGGGAGGCGCGGGCGCGACGCCTGAGTCAGGTGCGGCGGTACGTCCCCGGGGGCACGCCGGTCCAGCGCTTGAAGGCCCGGCTGAACGTCGCGAGGTCATGGAAGCCCAGGGAGAAGGCAATCTCCGTCAGCGACACCGCCGGGTCCTTGAGCAGCGCGCGCGCCCGCTCCTCGCGCATCAGGTCGAGCAGCTCCGAGAACTGCACGCCCTCCTCTTCAAGCCTGCGCTGGAGCGTCCGCGGGGCCATGTGCAGGCGCTGGGCGATGTCGGCGAGCGCCGGCGTCCCGCGCGGCAGCTCCTCCCGAAGCTTGGCGTTCACCGCGCCGAGGAGGTCGAACGCAGGGGCACGCTCCTTCAGGGCCGCGTCGGCCAGCTGCTCCGCAGTGATGAGCAAGCGCGGGTCGTGGCTTGTCAGCGGCAGCGCCAGCGCGCCGGGGGCGAAGAGCAGCGCGTCCTCGGCGCAGCCGAAGTCCAGCTCGCGGGTGCGGAAGAAGGCGTGCACCGGGCCGAGGTCCCTGGGCCGGGCGTGGATGAAGCGGACGGCGGAGGGCGCCAGGCTCTGCGCGCTGGCCTGCCGGAGCTGGCGCAGCACCCAGGCGAGCGCGAACTCGCTGGCGTGACGGCCCACGCCGCGCGGGCGCCCGAGGATGGAGTGGGCAAGGGTAGCGCCCTGCGCGTCGGTCCGGAGCGTGAGGGTCAGCCGTTCGTGGGTGAGGCTGGCGAAGCGGGCCAGGCGCTCCAGCGCTTCACCCACGGTGGGGCAGGCGCGCGCGGTGAGCTCCGCCAGGTCATACGCGTCTGGGACCAGCGCCTCGCCGAGGAGAAGCCCCAGAGCCGGCTGGGCCAACTGGACGCTGAGCGCCTCCAGCAGCGCGCCCCAGTCGCCCTGGCGCAGCGGCACCGTCCGGCGACGCTCGCCGTCCTCGGGGAGGTGAAAGCGCAGGCTCAGCGCCTCTACGTCCGCGCCGCGCCCGCGCGCCCACCGCAGCAGCGGCGGGACGAACTGCGACTCGGCCGGCAGCTCCTTCGTCTCGCGAGGCATGGCGGTTAGGCGCCCATCTTGGCACGGCCGGCCATGGTTCCCGGCGCAATCGGCCATCGCTGGCGCCCTGCCCCCATCGCTACCTTGCGTCCAGAGGCCAGACACGGTCTCTTCCGAAGGAGCCTTCATGCGCGGCGAAATCAAAGACCCACAGGGACAGGTGCTCTTCGTCTTCGAGGACGAGGCCCACAGCCTGGGCGAAGCGCTGCAGGACGCGGTGGAGCGGAAGGTCAACCTCGCGGGCGCAGTCCTCGAGGGGAAGGACCTCAGCGGCCTCAGCCTGGAGGCGGCGCGGCTCTCAGGCGCCAACCTGCGCCGCGCGGACCTCCACTCCTGCAATCTCGAGGAGGCGGACCTCTCCGGCGCGCTGCTGCAGGACGCCGACCTCGGCTCCTGCAATCTGGAGGAGGCAACCCTGTCCGGCGCGGACCTCTCCGGCGCCCGGCTGCGGCACTGCAACCTGGAGGAGTGCGACCTCTCCAAGGCGCAGCTGGCCGGGGCGAACCTCGACGGCGTGAACCTGGAAGAGGCGGACCTGAGCGACGCCAACCTCGAGCGCGCCAGCGCCCGCGGGGTGAACCTCGAGCAGTCCCGGCTGGAGCGCGCCCGGATGGACCACTGCATCCTGGAGGGCTCCAACCTCGAGGACATCACCGCGGCGGGCGTCCACCTCGCCCACGCCAAGCTCCGCCGCTGCAACCTGGAGAAGGCGGACCTGCGCGAGGCGGACCTCTCTGGCGCGGACCTCTCCGGCACCAACCTCGAACGGTCAGACCTCCGCGGGGCCAACCTCGACGGGGCGGACCTCTCCGGCGCGAACCTGGAACGGGTGGACTTCCGCGGCGCCACACTGCGCCGTGCCAACCTGCGCGACGCCAACCTGGAGCGCGCCAACCTGAACGACGCGAACCTGGAAGGCGCGGACCTCCGGGACGCGAACCTGGAAGGCGCGCTCGGCTACCGCGCGGAGCGCTAAAGCGTTCACCCGAACAGGTCAGACCGCGCGCGCTCGGCGATGGCGGCGACCGCGGGGTGCCGCAGCCGCCGTTCAATGGAGACCGCGTAGAAGCAGGCCTCCACCTCGTCGGTGCGGCCAATCACCTCCACCTCGAACTGACCGGCGATGGCGCGCTCGATGGCGCTGGGCATGGCGAACACGCCCAGCCCGCCCTGCCCGAAGGTGGTGAGCAGCGCGCTGTCGTCGAACTCGGCCACGACGAGGGGCTGGACCTCCCGGCGGGAGAGCCACTGGTCCAGCGCGCGCCGCAGCGCGCTCTCGGCGGAGGGCATCAGGAACGGCGCGCCGGCGAGCGACTCCGGAAAGTGCCGCCGCAGCCCGGCGTGGGCCCGGGCGCCGAAGAAGGTCAGCCCGCACTTGCCGAGCAGGTGGTTGAACGCCTTGACCCGCACCTCCTCCGCGGCGGGCGAGTCGGTGAGCACCACGTCAAGCTCATGCAGCGCAAGCGCGCCGAGCAGCGCCGGGACGGCGCCCTCCCGGCAGACCAGCCGCACCGAAGTCGGCAAGGAGAGCGCCGGCCGGAGCAGGGACTCTGCGATGAGCTTGGGGACGACATCCGCCACCCCCACCCGCAGCGCCAGCGGCTGGTCCGAGGGCGCGCGCCTGGCGACGGCCTTCAGCTCATTCCCCAGCCGGAAAATCTCCTCCGCGTAGCGCAGCACCATCCTGCCGAACTCGGTGAGGGCCAGCCGCCGCCCCTGCCGTTCGAACAGCGGCCTGCCGAACGACTCCTCGAGCAGTCGAAGCTGGGCGCTGATGGTGGGCTGCCCCAGATGAAGGGCCTGGGCCGCGCGCGCGATGGTCCCCAACCGCGCGACGGTCCAGAAGTAATGAAGGTGGTGGTAGTTGAGCCAGGGGTCCGCCATGTTGACTTCGTAATAATCGAATGGTTTGCGCCGAATTATCTATTTTTACGTAGACGGGGGAGGACCTATCTCTCTTAGACCTCACTCCCGGGAGCGCCTTTAGTGGACACCATAGGAACCCCAGCCCTTTGGGCCGGCTTCATCGCCTTCGTGTTGGCGATGCTCGCGCTCGACCTGGGGGTCTTCCACAGGAAGGCGCACAGCATCAGCTACCGGGAGGCGGCCATTTGGAGCGCCATCTGGGTCAGCCTGTCGCTCGTCTTCGCGGCGGGGGTCTGGTGGCGCTTCGGCGCCACGGCGGGGACAGAGTTCCTTACCGGCTACCTCATCGAGAAGAGCCTCTCCGTCGACAACATCTTCGTCTTCGTCATTGTCTTCGGAGCGATGTCCATTCCCCCGGTCCATCAGCACCGGGTGCTCTTCTGGGGAATACTGTCCGCCCTGGTCCTTCGCGCGGCGATGATTTTCGCGGGGACGGCCGCCCTCCAGCGCTTCCACTGGCTCATCTACGTCTTCGGCGCCTTCCTCATCTTCACCGCCGTGCGCCTGGCCCTCGAGTTCCGCAAGGGCGACGACGGCCCCAAGGAGAACAGCCGGCTGATGAAGCTGGCCTACCGGCTCATCCCCTCCACCCCGCACCTGGACGGCAAGCACTTCTTCACGCGCGGGCCCACGGGCCGCTGGCTGGCCACGCCGCTCCTGATGACGCTGATGCTGGTGGAGGTGACGGACGTCCTGTTCGCGCTCGACTCCATCCCCGCCATCTTCGCGGTGACCAAGGACCCCTTCATCGTCTTCACCTCGAACATCTTCGCCATCCTCGGGCTGCGCAGCCTGTTCTTCCTCCTGGCCGGCATGGTGGAGCAGTTCCACTACCTGAAGGCCGGCCTGGCCGCGGTGCTGCTCTTCGTCGGCGTGAAGATGATGCTGACCTATGTCCTCCACATCCCGGCCGTGGTCTCGCTGGCCATCATCGCCGCGCTGCTGGGGGCAGCCATCCTCGCCTCCTGGCTGAGGACCCGCCGCCTCCCGCATACGGCGACCCACGCCGACAAGCCGCCTGCCCCCCCGGGAGAGCCCGCCGCGCGTCATCCCTGACCCAAGGCGCTAAGGTCGTCGGAAATACGTTCCGCGCCAAAGCGTAGGGCACCGACAAGGAGCGCACATGGGCATCTGCGGCTGGATTGTCTTCGGGTTTCTCGCGGGGCTGGTGGCGCGGGCGTTGATGCCTGGGACGCAGTCGATGGGCTTCATCCGCACCACGGTGCTGGGCGTCGCAGGGTCGTTCGTCGGCGGCTTCCTGACTTCGATGTTCACGCACCGTGACCCGATGGTCATCCACGCAAGCGGCTTCATCGGCGCCGTCGTGGGGGCCTTCGCGCTGCTGGTCATCGGACGCATCGTTTCGAAGCGGTGACGGAACGGGCGCGCGGTTTAAGGCGCGCCCGTCCCCTCTGCCTTTCAGCGCTTGGCAGGTGGAGGCCTCCCCTGCGCCGCCGCGCTGTCCGGCACGTCCTGCTTCTCCACCTTGAGCGTGGTGGGCCCGGCGATGGCCAGGTGGGGCTTCAGCTTGTCGAACTTCTTCTTCCCGAAGCCCTTCACCTTCACCAGCTCCTCCGGGCGTTGGAACGGCGTCTTCTGCCGGTAGGTGATGATTTTCGCCGCCGCCTTCTCCCCTACGCCTGGCAGTTGATCCAGCTGCGCGGCGGTGGCCTGGTTCAGGTTCACCACCCCGCTCAGCTTGAGAATCTTCTTCGTCCGCGCCTGCGCAGGCAGCGCGGTGGAGAGCACGGCCAGCGCCATCGCCGGCACCCAGAGCATCTTGCGGTTCATCAGTGTCCCCCCATCCCGACCATCGCGGGCTCCGCAGCCCTGGAGCCCACCTCGGGGATGGGCGCCGCGTCCCGCTTCTCCCCCGCCTCCCTCACATGAAGCCTCCCGTCGAGGGGAAGCACGTCGAGCAGCACATTCATGGAGCCGTCCTTGTTCACGAAGGCGCTCCCCGCCCTCACCCAGATGGTTGAGGACCTGTCCTTTACCTCTCGAATCGAAAACACCGCGAGCCTCTTGCCTGGCACCAGCACGACCTACCTCCTCACCCACCAGCCGGAATGACCGGTGCTCCGACTTTCGTTCGTCGGTGCGCAGGTCCAGAGCAGCGGCCATGCCAGCGCCCGCACCGCCTGAGGACGCGCAGTTGCGCCCCGGAGACCCGTGCAGAAATCGAACGGATCCATCCCGCTGCACGGACGTACAGGTCCGATGACAGGCGCCTCAAACGGTTTTGCAATGGCGGGGTTCATGCGGCGTAGGCTTCCGCGGCGCGCTCCCCATGCAGGCCCTGCTCGACAACATCCGCCTGGCGGCCGGGACCTTCCTGGGCAACCCGCTGCGCTCGCTGCTCACGCTGCTGGGCATCGTCATCGGCGTGGCCACGGTCATCGCGATGATGGCGATGATTGAGGGCCTGCGAGCCGACGTGAACGAACAGATGTCCATGCTGGGCGCGGACTCCTTCCAGGTCACCAAGCGCGGCACAGGGTTCGGCCGGAGGGACTGGGACAAAATCGCCAAGCGCCCCAACCTCACGCTGGCGGACCGCGCGGCCATCCTCGAGCGCTGCCCCACCGTCCGGGCCGCCGCAGGCGAAGACTTCGAGGGCGGGTTCAAGCTCTCCACCTCTGCTCGGGAGACCCGGCCCAACGTGTCCATCTGGGCGGTGACCGCGAACTACATGGAGACCAACGGGGTCTCCATCGCCGGCGGCCGCTCCTTCACGGACCAGGAGGAGCTGGACGCGCGGCAGGTGGCCATCATCGGGATGGACCTGGTCGACACGCTCTTCCCGACCGGCAACCCGTTGGGCGAGGAGGTCCGCATCCAGGGCCGCCCGTTCCAGGTGATTGGCATCCTGCAGCGCCGCGGCGGCTTCCTCGGCGCCGGCGGCCAGGACAACCAGGCCGTCATCCCGCTGTCCGCCTTCCGGAACCTGCGCGGTTTCAACCGGTCCATCGAAATCAGCATGGCCGCGCTCTCGCCGGACCTGATTCACAAGGCGCAGGACGAGGTGACCCAGGTCCTGCGCGAACGCCGCCGGGTCAAGCTGGGCGAAGAGAACAACTTCGAGTTCTTCAGCAACGACTCCATGACCGAGATGTTCAACAGCCTCTCGAGCGTCATCCGCGCGGCCAGCTTCGGCGTCTGCCTGCTCTCCCTGCTCGTCGGAGGCATCGGCATCCTGAACATCATGCTGGTCTCCGTCACGGAGCGGACGCGGGAGATTGGCATCCGCAAGGCCCTGGGCGCGAAGCGGCGCACCATCCTCGGGCAATTCGCGATTGAAGCCGTGGCGCTCTCCGCGTTCGGCGGCGTGCTGGGGATTCTCCTTGGGAGCGCGGTGTCGTTCCTGGGCCGCTGGGTGCTGGGCTTCCCGACCTCCGTCCCCGCCTGGGCGGTGGCCGCGTCCATCGCGATGAGCTCCATCGTCGGGCTCGCGTTCGGCATCTATCCCGCCGCGAGGGCCGCGAAGCTGGACCCCGTCACCGCCATGCGCGCGGAGTAGCGCCGCCACTCACGGGCAGCGGTCCGCCCAGCCGAAGACCTCGTCCTCCTTCACCTGCGCGGCGCCGAAGGCGTAGCGGTTGGTCGCCTCCGCGCAGCCGGGCCACTTCTCGACGGTGTCCCAGCCGCCGCGGGTGAACTTGTAGAGGAACCACTCGCCGCGAGGCACGAGCAGCGAACCCTCGACGGCATCCCCTACGCGAGCGCCCTCGAGCGGCTGGTGCTGCCAGCCATTGGCGGAGGAGGCGAGGGTGATGGCGCCCGCGGGCGTGCCGGCGGGGAGCTTGAGCCGGAAGGCGCGCCGGACCGGCGGCGCGGGCGCGAGGAGCGACCGGTCGTAGGAGAGCTCCAGCGTGAACCCCACCGGCTCCTCGAAGGCCACGCGCACGGAGAGGTCATTGTCATCAAAGAGCCAACCGGGAGCGCCCGAAGCGAGCGCGGCCAACGTCTTCACCTCCGGCAGCGCCTGGCCAGAGAGCGCGACCCTCGAGGGCCGGTGGTCCACGCGGACCACGCGAACGGTCAGCCGGCGCGCAGGGCGCGGATGGCTCCCTTCCGGCGCGCTGCCGGTCAGCGTGGCGCCCTCCGCGGTGCCCGTGAGCACGTACGTCGTACGGGCGAAACGCCCGGAGAGGTGCTCGAGCGACTCGCCGTCGTCCTCGTAGAGCACGAACCGGCTCTCGCCTTCAGTGGCGGGATAGACGTCCAGCGCGAGGGGCGCCGAAGGGAGGAGGGCGCCCTCGCGGACGAAGGTGGGCAGCGCCGCGAGGGTCACGCCCACGTCCACGGTGGCGGGGCCTTGATACACGGCGTTGGAGCTGCGCTCGAACCAGCGCCCGGCGGGGAGGATGACGCGGCGCGAAGTGGCGCCCTGGCTGAGCACGGGCGCATAGAGCAGCCACGGCCCGAGCATCAGCTGGTCGCTCATCCCCTTCAGCGCGGGCTCGTTCGGGAATGCGTAGACCATCGGCTGCAGGATGGGCGCGCCGGTGGCGTTGGCTGCGGCGAAGAGGCTGTAGAGGTACGGGAGCAGGCGGTAGCGCTCGGAGATGACCTCCCGGCTGATGTCCTCCACCTCGGTGCCGAAGGCCCAGGGCTCCTGGTCCGGCACGTTCTCGGTCACGTGCCCGCGGAAGAAGGGCGAGATGGAGCCCAGCTGCACCCAGCGCGCGAAGAGCTCCGGGGTGCAGCGCCCGGAGAACCCGCCGACGTCGCTGCCGACAAAGGGCATCCCGGAGAGCCCGAGGTTGAGCAGCATCGCCGGCGTCTGCGCCAGCGACTGCCAGGTGCTGGTGGCATCGCCCGTCCAGACGGCGGCGTAGCGCTGCGTGCCGGCAAAGCCCGCGCGGGTGAGCAGGAACGGCCGCCGCGAGGGCACCGCGGCGCGCAGCCCCTCGTACGTGGCCCGCGCCTCGTTCAGCGCGTAGACGTTGTGCATGAGCGCCATCGTGGTGGGCTCGCCGTCGCCGTCCGCGCGGAGGCTGTCGGGCACGGTCCCGCCGACGAAGTTCGACGGCTCATTCATGTCCAGCCACACCCCGCGCACGCCGACGGAGGTCGCCCGTTCCGTCAGAGCGCCCCACCACGCGCGGGTGGACGCCGCGCTGAAGTCCGGGAACGTTGAGGCACCGGGCCAGACCTTGCCGACGTACAGCGCCCCCTTCGCGTCCTTGAGGAAGTGGCCTCCCGCCAACCCCTGCGAGTACACCTCCCACGCGGCGTCCTGCTTCAGGCCGGGGTCCACGATGACCACGGTCTTGAAGCCCTGGGCCTCCAGGTCGCGCACCAGCCCCGCAGGGTCGGCGAACGTCACCGGGTCCCACGTCCAGGAGCGGAAGCCGTTCATGTGCTGGATGTCCAGCCAGAGCCCATCCGCGGGCAACCGCCGGCTGCGCAGCTGCGCGCCAATCTCCCGCACCCGCGAGGCGGGAGAGTAGCCCCAGCGCGACTGGTGGTACCCGAGCGCCCACTTCGGAGGCAGCGCGACCGGCCCGGTGAGGGCGGCGTACCGGCGCAGCACTTCGTCCATCGTCGGCCCGGCGAGCACGTACTGGTCCACCACCCCGGCGCGGGCGGCGACGCGGTAGCGCTCGCCTTCGGTCCGCGCCATGTCCATCGTCACCCGCGACGTGTTGTCGGTGAAGACGCCGTAGGCGCTCGCGCCGCGCACGCCCAGGAAGAACGGAATGGAGACGTAGAGCGCGTCCGCGTCCGGGCGGAACCCGCCCAGCTGCGGGTCGTAGGCGTCCGTGTTGTAGAACGTCATCGACGTGCCGCGCCGCTCCAGTGGCCCGGTGCGCTCGCCGAAGCCGTAGAACGTTTCGCTCGGCGGAGTGGCCCGCACCACCCCGTGGACCGTCACCGGATGGCCGCCCTCGTCCCGCTCGGAAGCCTGGAAGAAGCCGCCGCCCGGAGGGTCCTCCAGCAGCACCGTCCCATCCGCCTGGGTCACCTTCACCCGGCAGTCTGCGGGGTTCACCTCCACCGTCAGCGCGGAGGTGCAGGCCACCCGGTTGCCGCAGCACTCACCGAGGCGTACCTCCGGGGGAGGCGCGGACGCAGGGAGGACGGCGAACGAGCGCGCCCTCGCCGTCTGACCGGGCGCCACGTAGAGCAGCCGAAGCACTCCGGACTCCGGGAAGGAGACCGTCAAGCTCACCGCGGGGCAGCGCACCGTCAGCTCGTTCATCCCGGCCCTCTCCGTTCCCGCGCCGCAGGCGCCCACGCCCGGGTCTGCCGAGCAGACGTGGCCCGCGTCCGGGGAGACTTCCGGCGGCCTCGGGCAAGCCGAGAGCAGCAGCAGCACACCGAGGGACGACCGCAGGAGGCGGGACATGTGAGGCGCGCAGACTGCTCGGGCCGGTGCGCTGCTGTAAAGCCCAAGGCCTTCAGGAGGCACCGTCTCCCCGTTCGCGTCGAGCGTCTCATGATGGCTCACAAACCTTCGGCGGAGGCGCGGGCCGTACTGCTCGAAATGGTGGGATGGACATCTGGCGCCGGAGTGTTCGGGCTGCGGGCTTCGGGGGAAGGTGTCTCGGGCTGCGGGCTTCGGGGGAAGGTGTCTCGGGCTGCGGGCTGCGGGCTGCGGGCTGCGGGGAACGGTGTCTCGGGTAGGGGTACGGAGCACGCGTTCGCGTTCGCGTTCGCCTTCGTTCACGGGCCCGGGTAGGGGCAGGGGTTCGGGTTCCGGGACACCGCGCACGGCTCGTCTGGTCGCCGACCTGGAGGGGTCGCCCCTCGCTGCGCTCTAGCGCGTGACCGACTGCCCGGGCCCGTACCCGAACCCGGGCCCGTACCCGTGAACGAAGGCGAACGCGAACGCGAACGCGTGCTCCCTACCCCTACCCGAAACACCGTTCCCCGAAGCCCCGCAGCCCGAGACACCATTCCCCCGCAAGCCGAACCCGAACGCGCCTCCCGCTCGCGACACCGCCCCGTCAGGTCAGGGCAACGCGTGAGACCGCAGCTGCACCACCTGGCTCTTCCGGCTCACGGTGACGACTCCGCCCTCGCGAGAGGTGGCGTCGACGAGCGTCTCCACCACATCGCCGGGCCGGATGCGCTGCGTCTCCCGCGCAGTCACCAGGACGGGCGCCGTCTTCCGCCGCTCCACGTCCTTCTTGCCCGTCTGCCAGCAGCGCTGCTCGTACTCCACCTGTCCCGTCACCGTCTGACCGTACGCCTGGTAGTTGACCCGGGCGATGCGGTCCGTCGCGCGGCAATCCATCACGTCGGTGATGGACACCTCATCCGCAAACACAATCCGCGACTTGTCCGCCGCGCGCTCGACGGCGCGGACCTTCCCGCTCACGAAGGCGGGGCGACCGTGCTTGCGAACCGTCTGCATGGCGGCGTTGAGCCCGGGGAAGCCGAACTTCGGCGCCCAGACGGAGTCATCCGGCCGCGCGTCGATGGGCGGCGGGTCGCCGAACTTCGCCAGGCGCAGCCGTTCGTCCATCCGGCTCTCCACCGCGTCGGAGTAGGCGCGGAAGGCCGACTGCTCCGCGTTCAGCGCCTTGTTCCGCTCCAGGTAGAGGGACTGCGCGAAGCCACGCAGGTTGGCGTGCTCCTCGGAGATGAGGCTCCATTCCAGCTCGGCTGACGTCGCGTCGTTCGCGAGCACGTGCAACTGCACCAGCTCCCTGGTGGCGTCCGTGACGAAGGGGTCCAGCTTGCAGCTGGCGTCCTTGCACTGGGCGAAGTACTCGCCGCGCAGCGCGGTGAGCTCCGCGGCCACGGTGGCCACCGGTGCGCCGGGCGGCAGCGTGCGGGCGCGCTCGATGGCCGCGTCCAGGCGTTGGTAGAGCGCGGCGTGCTTGGCGAAGAGGGCCTGCCGCTGGGCGCGGAGCGTAGCGGGGAGCTGGACGTAGAGCGCGCGTTCGCGTCCCTTGAGCTGGGCGCCCAGCTGCTGGACCATCGCCTGCGCCTCCTTCGTCTTCCGGACAAAGTACGCTCGGCCGTCGTCGGAGATGTCGAGCGCGCGGAGGCTGGCGTCGAGAGCGGAGTCGCTCAGCATCTCCGAGTAAAGCTGCATCAGGCCGGCGGTGCGGGGGCTGAAGCTGCAGGCGCTGTTCTTCTCCCTCCCCGTTCCGTCGAGGTCACCTGCGACGCAGAAGATGAGCATCCGGGCCGCCGCCAGCGCGTCCGGGCGGCGGTCGTCGAACACCTCGTGCAGCCGGAGGGCCAGGCGGGCGCCACCCACGACCGGGTTGCCCCCGAGCGAGAGCTGCTGGCCGCACAGGATGGAGAGGGTCTGCGCTTCTGCGCTCTGCTCCTCGCTGACCTCGACCCAGCCCGCCCAGTTGCCCGGCACCACCAGCGGCTTGCCGCCGCGCTCACGGGAGCATTCGGGGCCGCTGTAGCCGGAGGGCCAGCCCCCACCGCTGATGACGATGCCCGCGCAACCGGTGGTTCCGATGAGCGCGATGAGCAGCTTGAGCTGGCGCATGACGTTTCCTCCTCTGAGAACGAGGAAGGACACGGGAGGGCGCGCAAGTGTGAAATCCGTCGGTCACGCTCGGACGCGCGAAGCGGCGTAGCTGCCGAGACGAAAGTGGCAAACCGACGCGCAGCGCCGTCTTCGTTCGACCACGGGCCCGGGGCGGCGGGCGGCACTTATCCGACGGAAAAACACAGCGCACCGGGTATCCCGTCCGGTTGGGTCCTCGACCGTTGGCGGCGGTGCCGGCTCCGAGGCAGCGTGGTCATGGGACGGAGATTTCGGCGGAGGTGTCCGTGCGCCGGCGCGGAAACCGATGCGATGCCGGCGCGGAGGGAACTGTCCCTGAGGGAGCCGGGGCACGCGGGATTGCACTCAGGCGGCTGCCGGCGGACGCCCGCCGGCAGCACGACCGCTGCGGCCAGCCCGCCGCCGCTTCCTCATCCAGGTTGTACTCCCCGAGGTGCAGGGCCCAGTCTTCGTTTCAGCCCCGAGCTGTCCCCGGCTGAGGCAAAAACGATCCAGGACGCACGCAATGAACGGAACAGTCTCGTTCTGTCATAAGCTATCGACGCTATTGTCGACAACTTATGACAGTTCGGACCGCTATTTGTTTCATCCGCATCGACACCCTGAGGGGACAGCTCCGGAGCGCCACGAAGCCACACCCGACTCACCTTGGGGAGCGCTGGAGTGGATGGGAAGCGGAACCCGAGCGGGCGCCTGCGGTCATGCTGCCGGCGGGCGCCCGCCGGCAGCCGCCCAAGACCTATCCCGCGTGCCCCGCCTCCTCAGGGACAGTTGACTTCGCGCAGGCATCGCAGCCGCTCCCGCGCCAGCACACGGACACCTCCGCCAAATCTCCGTCCCATGACCACGCAGCCTCCGGGCTCGCAGCACGCACGCCTTCGCACCGGCACACGCACACCTCCGCCCCCCCCCAATGCACCGGGGTCCTGCCAATGCCCCTCACGCCTGGACGAACAACTCATCGCTCCCGGCGGGCGTCGAGCTCCCCGCGCGGTAGTACGCCACCCGGAACACCCCAGCCCTCGCCGGCGCGTCAATCCACAGATTCAACCGCTCCGCAGCAGGCCCGGCGTAGCGCAGCGGCAAGGCCGCTCCGACAGGAACGAACTGCCTCACCTCCCCCGCCGGCGTGAGCTCTGCGCGCTCCGTCCTCAGCTCCCCATCCAGCGCATCCGCACCGGACTCAAACGTGAGCGCCACCGGGACCCGCGCGGACGGCTCCACCACCGGGTCGCGCAGCGCCACCTCCACCGAGTACGCGCGAGGCGCAAGCAACACCGGGCTCCCCAGCAGCGTGCTCATCGTCGTGCGCAGGACATCATTGCGATACAGCCCGCCGTGCTCCCCACCCACCGGCCGTCCCTGCACTCCGGTCAAGCCGGAGCTCCAGCTGGGCACCGTCCCATCGCCCGCGTCCTCCGCCTCCACGCGGGTGACCGTGAGCCGGCCGGGCTCCCCGCCGATGACCGCCGCAGTCAGCGTGGGCTGCCGGGTGCCAGAGAAGAAAAAGTACCTCACGTGCCCAGGACGCCGAGCAATCGACAAACCCGAATGAAACGCCCGCGCGGCCTCCAGGTTTTCCCGGGACAGCCCCAGCGCGGACGCCACCTCGGGCGAGTACACATCCAGCGGAGTCAACGCGTGCCGCCGGTCCCAGGCGAAGGGCTCCTCCGGCGGCGGCATCAACTGATAGAGCGACGGGTACCGCGAATCCCCGGCAATGAGCCGCACCTGCTCCGCGGAGAGAAACAGCCGCCGCTCCTGCCCAAGCGCCGCGGTGAGCGCGAGCGGCGCACCCCGATGGGGCGTCCCCAGCGTGAGCAACCGGCGCACCGCCTTCACCCCGGGCCGGCGGTCAAAGCGGCCGGACTCGAGGCAGTACCGGCTCACCAGCCCGCCCATGCTGTGGGCGATGAGCGAAACCTCCGCCATCCCGTGGTGCTGCTCCGCGACGATGTCCAGCAGCTCCGCCAGCTGCTGCGCCGCGAGCGCGTTGTCCTTGCGCCAGTCGTACGCGAAGGCGAACAGCGTGGGCGGGTTGCCGCGCTCGTCGAAGCCGCAGCGCTGGAGGTCCTCCAGCAGCGCGCCGTACTGCCGGGAGATGGAGTAGCTGCGGATGAGGTCCGTGGCCGCCAGGTCCTCGCGCAGCAGCGCGTCCATCCGGTCGAACGTGAAGACCAGACTCTGGAAAGGACCAGGCCAGATGAGCTCATTTTCCTTGCGCAGCTCGGAGCCCATGATGCCCGGCACCACCACCGCCACGTGCGTCATCCCTGGCCTCCCGGAAAGCTGCGGAGCGCGGCGACCAGCGCCTGCGCCGCCTCCCGGTACTTCGGCGCAATGCGCGCAAGGCACTGCTCATCCAGCGCGGGCGCGGCGATGACATCCACCAGGTTCTTGCGCTTGAAACAGCTGTCGAACAGACAGCCGCGGTCCTCGTGGAAGCGCAGCTTGCGGTTCATCGCCACCAGGAGCTGCCCCAGCACCACCACGCCCACCGCGACTTCGTAGGGCCGCTTCGCGCGCGCGGCGAACTTGCGCAGCTCGAACGTGGAGGAGAGCACCAGCCGGCCGGAGAGGGAGGAGAAGTAGTTCCAGCGAATCTCCGTGTCCTCTGCGTACGCCACCTTGCTGGCGGTCAAGCCCACCAGATAGTCCACGCCCAGCTCGGTGCGGACCTTCCGGGCGCGGACGAAGAAGTCCTCGTCGATGACGTTGCTGACGATGTCTTCACGCTGCGACGCCACCAGCTTCCGGCCCAGCTGCTCCTCCGCCCAGGCCACCACCCGCTCCGCCCGGCTGACCAGCCCGGCCTGCACGGCGGCCTGCACCTCGAAGAACGCCAGCGCGGGGGTGGCTGCGTTGAAGGCCTCAATCAAGCGCGGAAGCTCGCCCACGCGCGCGTTGAGGTCCCACAAGCCGACCGTCTCCACCTCGGTGGAGCGCCGCAGCTCCGTGGTCACCTTGGAGAGCGCGGAGAGCGCCACCTCGGCCGGGTTCATCCCGTCCGTCGCCAGCGCGAAGCTGCTGTGAATGAGCGTCTGCCGGAAGCCGGGGCGCAGCAGCGCCTCCAGCTCCACCACCATCTGCGGCGAGAGCGCGCGCAGGGCGTCCAGCTCTCCGCGCAGGAACTGCTCCTCGGCCGCGTCGAACAGCGGCTGGTGGACGAGGGTGAAGGGCGTGAACCTCATGGCTTGAACACCTGCGCCGCGTGGAGGTGCCGGTAGAGCGCGGGGATTCCCCACTCCAGCACAGCGTCGCGGGCGCCGGCCAGATGTACCGCGAGCGCAATCCGCCCTTCGTTCACCGCGCGGTCGATGTCCCCCGTCTGCAGCAGGTGGTCGTAGAGCGCGCCGGCGAAGAGCGCGACGGTGGCATCAGGGACGGGCAGTTGGTTCGCCACCACCGCGGGGATACCGGCCTTCACCAGCGTGGCCGCGGTGACGGAGAACTCCGTCCGGAAGTCGCCGAAGGCCGTCTCGCAGGCGGAGAGGATGGCGAGGCGGAGGTTCCGGTGGGCCAGGAGCGTGGCGAGGTCCGTCGCCTTCAGGCGCACGCTGCGGTGGCTCTTCCGGTCGCGCAGGAGCAGGTGACCCACGCCGTCCACCACCTCGCCGTGGCCGGAGAAGTGGAACACGTCGAACTCCCGCGTGCGCACCGCCTCCAGGAGGTCCGCCGCGCTGGCGCCATCGATGGCTTCGATGGAGAAGCGGCCGGGCATGCGCAGCGCGAACGTCCGTTCGATGCTGGCCTTCACCTCGGGCCAGCTCACCGGCTCCTGGTCAAACGGGTCCGCCGACGCGAAGAGCACGCGCACCGTGTCGCCCAGCTTGCGGGGCGCGGGCGCTTCGCGGCCGATGGTGGGGACAATCCGCACGACGGAGCGTTCACGCGAGGGACCGGGGAGCTGCCCGGGCTCCTGCAGGTACTCCCAGGGGAGCGCGGAGAGGGCGGGATGGTCGCACAGCACCTGGAGGCGGACGTCGCTTGCGGGCAACCTGCCGAACAGCCGAAGCACCTCCCCCTTCACGCCGAAGCGAAAGAGCTCCTGACCGAAGCGCGAGAACTCGGCGGCGCTTGGGCGGCGCTCGTGGCCGCGGAGCGCGCGGTCAATCCGGGTGCGGAACGCGGCCAGCCGCTCCAGCGGTTCCCCCAGCTTCAGCGGCTGCGACGCGAGGTCCGCGCCGCGGCGGGCGAAGGCGACCGCGTGCGAGGGAGAGCCCACCTCGAGCATGGCGAGATCCAACACCTCTGCGCGACCGTCGCCCGGCACCATCGGGCGCGCAGGATGCCATCGCTGCTCCGGGCGGCGAGTTTTTCCCTCTGTCTTCAGGCGGATTGCCCCCCTGTTCGCCTTGAGGGCCGCGCAGGGAGTACCCTTGCCGCATGTTGCTTCCCCTCGCGCTGACCGCTGCCCTCTGTCTCTCCAACGCCCCGAAGGCCGTTCCGCCCGGCGACGGGAAGACCCAGCTCAAGGTGGAGGTCCAGCCTGACGGCGCCGTCTTCTTCATCGACGGCAAGAAGAAAGGGACCGGCGCGAAGAAGGTGACACTCACGCTCCCGCCGGGGCGCCACACCGTGAAGGTCGTGCACAAGGGCGACGAGCACCAGGAGGACGTCCACCTCAAGAAGGGCGAGGTGAAGCTCTTCACCTGGGCCTTCGAAGATGACCGGAAGGACAGGCACGGCGGCGGCGGCAACGCGGCCGAAGCGGAGAAGGCCGCCGAGGCCCCGCCCGCAGCCCCCGAGTCAGCGAAGGAGGGACCGAACGGTGAGCCGGCGGGCCCCTCTGACGTGGACCAGAACGAAGCCGCGCTCAAAGGCGCTTTCTCTCCCAAGAAGTAGGTGCGGCGCGCAGGCGGCGCCCTCACAAGGCGCGTGTTACCGTCCGCCGCGTGCTCTTCCAGACGGACGACCTGCGCATAGACCGGCTGCGGCCGTTGCTGCCGCCGGCGATTCTGCTTGAGAGCCACCCGCTGGACGCGCCCACCGCGGCGGGCATCGCCAAGCACCGGCAGCAGGTGGCCAGCATCCTGCGCGGCGAGGATGACCGGCTGCTGGCGGTGGTGGGCCCGTGCTCCATCCACGACGTCGCCGCGGCCCGCGAGTACGCCCAGCGGCTGAAGCCCGTCGCAGAGCGGATGTCCGGCGAGCTCCTGGTGGTGATGCGCGTCTACTTCGAGAAGCCGCGCACCACCGTGGGCTGGAAGGGCCTCATCAATGACCCGCGGCTGGACGGCAGCTTCGCCATCAACGAAGGGCTGACGCTGGCGCGCGCGCTGCTCTTGGACGTAGCCCGGCTGGGCCTTCCCTCCGGCTGCGAGTTCCTGGACACCATCACGCCGCAGTTCATCGCGGACCTGGTGAGCTGGGGCGCCATCGGCGCGCGGACGACGGAGAGCCAGGTCCACCGCGAGCTCGCCTCCGGGCTCTCCATGCCGGTGGGTTTCAAGAACGGCACCGACGGGAACGTGCAGATTGCGGTGGACGCTGCGCGCGCCGCGTCCCACCCGCACCACTTCCTCTCCGTCACCAAGCAGGGCGTGGCCGCCGTCGTCGCGACGAAGGGCAACGACACCTGCCACGTCATCCTCCGCGGCGGGAAGGGCCAGCCGAACTACGACCGCGCGTCGGTGGAGAAGGCGGCCGCCGCGCTGGACGCCGCGAAGGTTCACCCGCGGCTCCTGGTCGACTGTTCGCACGGCAACAGCGGGAAGGATGAACGGCGCCAAATCGCGGTCTGCGAGGACCTCGCGGCGCAGGTGGAGAGCGGCAGCCACCACGTCTTCGGCCTGATGATGGAGAGCAACCTCGTGGGCGGCCGGCAGGAGCTCAAGCCGGGCGCGCCTCTTGTCCACGGGTGCAGCGTCACCGACGCCTGCCTCTCGTGGGAGGACACCGTTCCCGCACTGGAGCGCGTGGCGGCGGCGGTGCTGCGGCGGCGAAAAGCGAAGTAGGAGACCGGCGGCCCGTTCGCCAGTCGCCCTCGGGAATTTCCGCTGGCAGCTTGAAGCGCGCCACGTTAACCGTGGCCGCATGCGAATGGTCATCACGGGTGCGAACCGCGGAATCGGGTTGGAGCTGGCCAGGCAGTCTCTGCAGCGGGGCGATTCAGTGACCGCCCTGGTCCGCGAGCCGGACAAGGCGACGGAGCTGCAGGCGCTGCGCGAGCGCCACCCTGCCCTGACGGTGCTCGCCTGCGACGTGAGCGACGACGCCAGCGTGCGCCGCGCGGCGGGACAGGTGCCCTCCCCGGTCGACGCGCTCATCAACAACGCCGGCGTGATGGGCCACTACGCCAGCCTGGAGCAGATGGATTTGGACGACGCGCTGCGGACGTTCTCCATCAACGCCCTGGGCCCCCTCCGCCTCACCCGCGCGCTCCTGCCGAAGCTGAAGGAGAGCAAGGTGAAGAAGGTGCTGCACATCACCAGCGGGATGGGCTCCATCGATGACAACCGCTCCGGCGGCGCGTACGCCTACCGGATGTCGAAGGCCGCGCTGAACATGGCCGCGAGGAGCATGGCGGTGGACCTCAAGTCGCACGGCGTGCTGGTGGCGGTCATCAACCCCGGCTGGGTGAAGACCGACATGGGCGGGCCCAACGCGCCCACGCCGGTGGTGGAGTCAGCCACCGGCATCCTGAAGGAGCTCGACGGCCTCACTGCCGACCGCTCCGGCGAGTTCCTCGACTACGCCGGGAAACACTGGAAGTGGTGAGCGTCCCCGTTTCGTCGGAGGAACAGCTCTTCTTAGTCGGGCGCATCCCCCGCTCGCCTCGAGCGTTGCGCCGTCAGGCGCATCCCCCGCTCGCCTCGAGGGGGAAACCGGCCCTGGCCGGCCATTTCGTCGGAGGAACAGCTGTTCTCAGTCGGGCGCCGCCCCCGCTCGCCTCGAGCGTTGCGCCGTCAGGCGCATAGTCGAGAGGTGGCGCAAACCCATGCACGGCACTTTGCCGGGTTGTTTCGAGCAGACCGAAGCGGGCCCATAAGCCAAGCCTCGGGAGCGCTGCCGACGTCTCGACTCTGCGCCTGACGGCGCAACGCTCGACGCGAACGGGGGCAACCCCGCGATGTTGCGGGGCCCTGGTGAGCTGTTCTCTCGGAGCGTTGCGCCGTCAGGCGCATAGTCGAGAGGTAGCGCAGACCCACGCACGGCACCTTGCCGGTTTGTTTCGAGCAAGACGAAGCGGCCCATGAGCCAAGTTTCGGGAGCACTGCCGACGTCTCGACTGTGCGCCTGACGGCGCAACGCTCGACGCGAACGGGGGCCGTCTGAGCTAGCGCACGAACTGGATGTTGTTGATGCTGTACGTGCCGTCTGACTTGGTCTCGTTGTTGAACGGCGCGTAGACCTTCGTGGTGACCGTGTTGGCGGCGGTGTCTATCTCCACCAGCCGGACCGGGTTGGTCACCTCGTCGTGGTACGACTGCAGCAGCGAGTAGATTTTGTTCCCGCGCACGCCGGTGTCCTCGCGGTAGCCGCTGTTGCCGGTGTGGCCGGAGAAGACGAACCGCACGTTCGCATTTTGCTTGATGAGGTTGTCGTAGATGTACTGCGCGGTGCTGTCGCCGTAGCCGCCGTTGGTGGAGTCAATCCCGCCGCCGGCCGTCATGTGCGCGTGCGTGATGAGGATGGCGTTGTGCTTGGGGTGCGCGGCGAGGACGCTGTTCGCCCACGGCACCACCGACGCGCGCGCCCAGAGCTCCAGGTTCATCACCAGCCAGTCGAGGCCGCCCGCGGAGAACGTGTGGTAGGCGTTGTCCACCTTGCCGGCTTCGAACGTGCCCTTCAGCGCGCGGAAGCGGGAGGACGGGAATGTCGCGTTGAACTGCGAGGTGTTCCGCAGCCCCTCGTGCACCTGCTGGCCGGTGCAGCCCGCGCAGGCGCTCCCGCCGACGCCGACCGCCGCGGTGTCGTGGTTGCCGATGGCGATGGCGAACGGAATCTGCGCGTTGTCGAGCAGCTTCAGGTCGTTCGACGCGGTCACGTACATGATGTGGTCCGGCGTGTCCCAATCGACCAGGTCCCCGACCTGGAGCACGAACCGCAGGTCCAGCGCCGCCTTGTTGTCGACCAGCCACGTCAGGCGGTTGGTGAAGCGTGGGCGCTTGTTGGCGGAGTTGAGCTCGCGCTGCGTGTCCGGAAGGACGGCGATGGTGAACTTGGTGTCGATTGCAGGGCCGGCGTCCGGCTTCGGCTGGCCGGCGTCCGGCTTCGGCGGTTGGCCGGCGTCCGGCTTCGGCGGTTGGCCGGCGTCCGGCTTCTGACCCGCATCTCTTGGGAGCGGCTGCGAGGCGTCGGCTTGCTCGAGCGGGTCCGGTGTCTCCGAGATCTCGCCCGCGCACGAGCCCAGCCCCACCAGCGCGCTCACCGCGATGACTGCTGCAAGTCCGATCGAGGTTCTCATTGGGCGAACTCTAAGCACGCCCACGCCGCATCCGGCCATCGCACCATGTCGCACTGAGTCACGCGGGTGCCAGGCCCGGTTTGCTTCGAGCAGAGCGGAGCGGCCCATGAGCCAAGCTTCGGGAGCACTGCCGACGGCCGACGTCTCGACTATGCGCCTGACGGCGCAACGCTCGACGCGAACGGGGGAGGTATCCGGGGCCTCCGTATTCAGGGCGCCGCCACCGACCCCTGCGCTACCCTCGCCGCGCCCATGCGCTTGCCCTCCCGCATGTTGCTCGCCGCGCTGCTGGTGAACACCGGCTGCGCCCTGTTCCTCGGCCCTGCGCAGCGCCCTCCGACGACGGAGCGCGTGGAGCGCACACCGGAGCGCCTGGCGCGCGGGCAGTACCTGGTAGAGCACGTGAGCACGTGCCTCTACTGCCACTCCGAGCACGACTGGACGCGCTACACCGCGCCGGTGCGCGCGGAGGCCCGCGGCCGGGGCGGGGTCTGCACGACGGAGGAGCACGGCGCGCCGGGCCGCATCTGCACGCAGAACCTCTCCTCAGATCCACAGGACGGCGTGGCGAGCTGGACGGACGGAGAGTTGATGCGCGCCATCCGCGAGGGCGTCAGCCGGGATGGGCGCGCGCTCTTCCCGTCCATGCCGTACACCTCCTACGCGAAGCTCTCCGACGAGGACGCGCGGGCCATCGTGGCCTACCTGCGCACGCTGCCGCCACAGCGCGGGAGCCCACCGCAGACGCAGATTCGGTTCCCCACGCGGCTCTTCATCAAGCTCGCGCCGAAACCGTTGGAGGGGCCGGTGCTGCCGCCAGACCCGGCGAGCAGCGTGGCGCGCGGGCGCTACCTCGCGTTCGCTGCCGGCTGCGAGCACTGCCACACCCCGCGCGTGCGCGGTGACGTGGTGCCCAACCGCGACTTCGCCGGCGGGTTCATCTTGAGAGGCCCGTGGGGCACGGTCGTGTCCGCGAACATCACCTCCCACCCGCTGACCGGCATCGGCCGGTTCACCAAGGAAGAGTTCATCAGCCGCTTCAAGTCCTACGCGGAGGTGGACCTCGACACGCCGGCCCGGACGAGCGGCGCCACCGTGATGCCCTGGCGCGAGTTCTCCGGGATGACCGAGGAGGACCTGGGCTCCCTCTATGACTTCCTGCTCACCGTCCCCCCGGTGGACCAGGTCGTCGACAGCTTCCCAGAGCCCGCCGCCAACGGGAGCGCGCGGTGACGGCCGCGCCTCGAAATGCGGAAGGGCCCGCCGCAGCAGCTGCGACGGACCCTCCAGTGAATACGTAAGGCTAAGGGGCTACTTGCCGGTGAAGGAGTCGACCGCCCTGAAGCCCTTGTTGACGGCCGCGGAGACCGCGCGCTGAACGGCGTCAGAGGGGCTTTCCCCAGCCGACAGCACCTTGCTCAGCTGCTTGGACTTACCGTTGACGACGCCGAACAGGTCGACCTTGCCGCCCTTGGTCACGCCGAGGTGGACCTGGGCAATCTCGTCGCCGCCCTTGCTCAGCAGCTTATTCGTGACGACCGCGGTGGCGTTGAACAGCGCCTCGTCGCCCTCCGCGCGGGCTTTCTTGCCCTTGCCCTTGAAGGTGTCGCGAAGGGGGTTCAACTCACGCTGGCCCTGGCTCAGGGCCTCCTGGGTCATGTCCTTCTCGGACAGGGTCTTGAGGTCAAGCTTCCGGAAGAGCTTGTCCGTCTCGGAGCCCTTGGTCTTGAAGGTCTCGAAGGCGGTGATGGCCTTGTCGTTCGCCGTCGCGATGGCCTTGCCCAGCTCCGCGCTGTCGGAGGACTTGGAGACCACGTCCTTCAGGGGGAAGCCGAGCTTGCCGACCACGGCAAACAGCTCGATCTGGTTCTTGGTGTTGATGCCGTAATAGATGGCGGAGATCTTCGCGCCGTCCTTGGTGGTGAGATTCTGGGTCGCCACGGAGGTGGCCGTGGCGAGCTCAACGCCCGCCTTCGCGATCTCGGCCTTCTTGAGACCGCTCTTGAGGCCGTTCTTGAACGGCTCGGCCAGACGGGATGCCTGGTCCATCGTCGCGGCGATGAACTTCTTGGCGGACATCGTTTCAATGTTCGCAGGGCGGAACAGCTTTCCGAGATTCGGGGCGGCAACCATTGTTGTCTCCAATCGAGAAAGTAGGGGTCACTCGACAGGGAGTGACTTCAATGACGGTTGTCGCGCCGAGCGCACTGCGAGTTCAGTCCCGAATTGTAAAGCTGCGGAGCGCAGCCTCGATGGATCTCGCCTCAGCCGAGCTTGTCGGTGAGCGCCTTGCGCACTGCAGCCGCGTCCGCCGCGCCCTGCGTCTCCCGCATGGCCGCGCCGAGCAGCACGCCGAACAGCTTCTTCTCCCCGGCGCGATAGCGGGCGACCTCGGCCGCCTGGGCCGCGAGCACCTTCGCCACCGCAGCATCGATGGCGCCCGTGTCGCTCACCTTCTCCAGCGCCAGCGTCCGCAGCGCCTGCTCCGGAACGCCGCCGTGCTCCACCAGGTGCGCGAGCAGCGTCTTGCCCGCGGCCTGGGTCACCCGCCCGGCGTCTACCAGCGCAACGAACTGACCGAACGCAGCCCCGCTCAAGGGCAGCGCGCCCAGGTCTTCGCTGGAACGAATGCCGAGCAGCTCATTGAGCAGCCACTTCGCCGCCGACTTCGCGGAGGCGCCAGCGCCGACCGCGGCGTCGAAGTAGGTGGCGACAGGGAGCTCGCCGGTGAGCACATCCGCCTCCTCGGCGGGGAGCCCCAGCGTCTGCTGATAGCGCGCGTACCGCTCCGCGAGCGCAGGCGTCGCCTGCCGCACCTTGTCCCGGTGCTCTGAGCGGCTCTTCTTCGGCGCGTCCGCGTGCTTTTTCTCCGGCCGGCGCTCCTCCACCTTCTGCGCCGGACGCGCCCAGCTGTCCTTGAGCGTGATGATGCGGTTGAACACCGGGGCGCCCGGCTTGGACTCCACCGGGTCCACGAAGAAGTAGCCCAGCCGCAGGAACTGGAACCGCTCGCCTGCCTTCGCCTGCCCGAGCGCCGGCTCCAGCCGCGCGCCCTTGGCGACCACCAGCGAGTCCGGGTTCAGGTGCTGCAGGAAGTCACCTTCCGCGTCGGGCTGCTCCACCACGAAGAGCCGGTCGTACAAACGTACCGGGAGCGGCGAGGAGCTCGCCGCGTCCACCCAGTGCAGCGTGCCGGACACCTTGCGCTTGTCGGCCGGGTCGCCGCCGGGGGACGCGGGGTCATACGTGCAGCGCAGCTCCGTCACCTCGCCTGCGGGCGACTTCACCACCTCGTCGCAGCGGATGACGAACGCGCCGGTGAGCCGCACCTCGCGGCCGGGGGCCAGGCGCTTCCAGTCCTTCGGCGGCGCCTCCGCGAAGTCCTCGCGCTCGATGAGCAGCTCTCCGCTAAACGGGACCTTCCGGCTCCCGCCGCGCTCGGGCTCGCCCGGGAACCAGGGCAGGTCCAGCGTCTCCACCTTCCCCTTCGGCCAGTTGGTGAGCGTGACCTTGAGCGGGTTCAGCACCGCCAGCGCGCGGGGCACGCGCGTCTCCAGGTCATTGCGGATGGCGAACTCCAGCTTGCCGATGTCGACCAGGCTGTTGTTCTTCGCCACGCCGATGAGCTCGTTGAAGTCGTGCAGCGACTCAGCGGTGACGCCGCGCCGTCGCATGCCCGCAATCGTCGGCATCCGCGGGTCATCCCAGCCGGAGACGCGCTTCTCCGTCACCAGCTGCAAGAGCTTGCGCTTGGACATCACCGTGTAGCCCAGCGCCAGCCGCGCGAACTCGTACTGCCGCGGCCGCGGGTTCCAGGGGCCTAAGTTGTCCAGCACCCAGTCGTAGAGCTCCCGGTTGGACTCGAACTCCAGCGTGCAGATGGAGTGCGTGATGCCCTCGAACGCGTCCTCCAGCGGATGCGCGAAGTCGTACATCGGGTAGATGCACCACGCGTCGCCGGTGCGGTGGTGGTGCGCGTGACGGATGCGGTAGAGCAGCGGGTCGCGCATCAGCACGTTGGGATGCGCCATGTCGATTTTGGCGCGCAGCACGCAGCTGCCGTCGGCCAGCTCCCCCGCGCGCATCTTCCGGAAGAGCTCCAGATTTTCCGCCACGGGCCGGTCGCGGTGCGGGCTGTTCGTGCCGGGCTTCTCGAAGCTGCCGCGCTGCTCGCGGATGGCCTCCACGGACTGGCTGTCGACGAAGGCCTTGCCCTCCTGAATGAGGCGTACCGCGCAGTCGTGCATCCGCCCGAAGTAGTCCGAGGCGAAGAAGAGGTTCTTCCCCCAGTCCGCGCCAAGCCAGCGCACGTCGGCCTGGATGGACTCGACGTAGAGCGTGTCCTCGGTGGTGGGGTTGGTGTCGTCGAAGCGCAGGTGCGCGCCCCCGCTGTAGTGCCGGGCCAGGCCGAAGTTCAGCAGGATGGACTTGGAGTGGCCGATGTGGAGGAAGCCGTTCGGCTCGGGCGGGAAGCGGGTGACGACCTTCCCGGCGTTCTTCCCGGCCTTCAGGTCCGCATCGATGATGTCTGTCAAGAAGTTCTGGCGACGCGACGTCTCGCTCATGGGCGCGGACCTAACACCGAATTGCTGGGGTTCCAACGGGGACGGCCTCGCCTCGAGCAACCTGACCAGCGCGGCACCTGGGCCACTGCGAAGTACACCCGCGCGGAGGACCGGTGCGCCGGGTCTGACCGATGCCGCAGCCGAGGTCGAGCACCCGCTGACCCTGCTTCACCGGGACGTGGCGCAAGGCCTCGCCGTAGCTGCGCCAGGCCTCCTGCCGCCCGTACTGCTCCGCGAGGCTCGGCTCCTGCGTCATGAGCGCGAGCGTATGTCGGAGGTGGATGGATGGCGAACCTTCGCGACGTCAGTACCCGCCGCAGATGTCCTGATTGGCGGGGATGGCGAACAGCTCAGTGCGCTCGTCGATGGCCTTGAGGAAGGCGATGAGGTCCGCGACCTCGGCCTTCTCCTGCGCGGTCGTCCCACCGTTGGCGAGGAACAGCGCGTTGCCCGCCTGGTGGTGGTTGGCGAACTTCCCGCTGAACAGCTCCTCCAGCGTCTTCGCCGCGCCGTGGTGCAGGTAGGGCGCGCTGGTGGCCAGGCCCAGGAGCGAGGGCGGGTTGAAGCCCTTGAAGCCCTGCGCCTGCGCGCCGTTCGCCTTCTTCTCGATGGCGTTGGCCGCGTCGAACGTGCCCACCGCGCGCAGCACGCAGGTGATGCGCTCCGGCGCCACCACCAGCTCCGCGCCGCCCGGGCCTGCGCCGGCAATCCGCTCCACGTCCACCTTCCTGGTGTCGGTGTTGATGTTCGGGTTGGGGAACGGCAGCACGCCGCCGGTCCGCAGCTCCGTGCGCAGGCCGCTGGCCGCGGCCGGGACATTGTCATCCCCGGGGAGCGAGCCGTTCTTCTCCACCGACGGGCGGTACGGCACGCGGCTCACAGTCCACTTCGCGCCGCCGTGGCAGGTGTGGCAGTTGGCCGCCTGGAACACCGCCCGGCCTCGCGCCACCGCCGCGCTGTCCTGCGCCCGCGGCGCCGTGTTCGCGTGAACCTTCTTCACGTACGCCTCGATGTCATCCCAGTCCTTCAGGAGCGCGTTGCTGGTCACCACGTCCTTCGTCGAACCGGAGAGGTTGTCGTTGCGCGTGGCCACGGTGCGGCCGTTGAGCACCTTCCCCACCCCGAGCGGGAACGGCAGGTCGTCCGGTGCGGTGGTGATGGCGCCCTTGCCGCCCGAGGTTCCGCGGGTGTTGAGCTCGAAGTCGTGCAGCTCGTCGAAGATGGCCGTCCAGTTGAGCGCGCGCTGGTCGTCCGGGTTGAGCTTGGAGAACGTGCCGTCCAGCGGCGTGGTCTGCCGCGGCCCGGCGGCGAACACCCAGGTGAGGTTGTCAGAGAGCCCGTCGGGGTGGCAGCTGCCGCAGGAGCTGACGCCGCGGTCCGCCCAGCGCCCGGTGCCGGTGAAGAAGAACTTCTTGCCCGCCAGCTCCCGCGCTTCCTGCGTTGTCACCGCCGGCTTCGACGCGCTGGGCAGGGGCTCCCCGTCCGCGGTCTGCAACCCCAGGTCGAGCACCTGCACGCTGCGGTCAACCCAGTTGTTCACGAACGCCTGCGCCTTCGTGTGCGCAACGACGATGCCGAGGGGGACCTTGATGCCGCCGGTGCCCTTCAGGTCCATCTGCGCGAAGTTGGAGTCCGGCCCCAGCACGATAGGCCCGCGCACGTCGCTCCCCTTGAAGTGGACGCGCTGCACCTTGTCCGCCGCCTGCGCCACCACGTACGCCACGTTGGTGCCCAGCTTGAAGTCGAGCTCAATGGGCACCCCGAGGAGCGCGGCGGTCGCCCCGCCCTGCGCGGCCACCAGTTTGGAGAGGGCCACGCTGCCGGTGGGCCCGCGGTCCTCCGCGCGCGCCGCGAGGTCGATGACGGAGAGGCCGGCGAAGACGTTGGTGAACTTGAAGACCGGACCCTTGGGCGCCGCGCAGACGTGCGTGATGTAGGCCTTGCCGTTGTTCAGCGCGATGTTGAACAGCTGGTTCGGCGAGCACCCCACGCTCGCGCCCACGCCGCCGTCCGCCTGGGGCACGCCGAAGCCGGTGTCGGCGATGGGCGCCAGGTCGAAGGTCGCCGTCTTGAGCCGCGCCCCGAGGTCCACCTCCACCACCTTGCCGATGCGGCCGTCGTCCGTCGCCTCGCTCACGGGCGCGCCGTAGAAGAGCGTCACGTACGCCTTCTCGTCCTCATCGTCGCCGTCGCCGTCGTTGGTGACCGCCACCGCGCGCGGGTTGCCGCCCACGTCCACCGTCGCCAGCGCCGTCATCGTCGCGGTGTCCACCAGGGTCACCGTGGTGTCCCCGAAGTTCGCCACCACGGCGATGGCGCCGGTAGGCGAGAGCGCCACGCCCGTCGGCTCCGAGCCCACCTGCACCTCGCCGCCGCTCCCCGGGGTGAGCTTGTCCAGGCCGGTCACCTTGGCCAGCTTCCCCGCCTTGCGCAGGACGACGAAGGCGGTGAGGTCATCCGGGTGGATGACCACGCCCACGGGCATCGACCCGGGCGCGAAGGTCACCTCGGTGCTCTTGGTCTTCGCCACCGCGTTGAAGAGCGACAGCGAGTCGTTGTCCGGGTTCACCGCCGCGACGACGGCGTCGTTGGTGGTGAGGTTGATGGCGGTGGAACGGCTGGGGCGCGGCAGCACGTGGCTCACGCCACCCGCGTCCGTCGCGTCCGGGCAGATGCCGCCGTCGCAGGTGGGGGGCGGCGCGGCGGGCGGGCAGCCCGTCAGCACCGCTGAGGCGACCGCCAACATCAGGAACGAGCGAGAGAAGCGAAACATGGATGCCTCCGGAAGCCGGCGCGAGGGCCGGCGAGCGTGGCGGGCTCCATCGCAAGCAACATGCCCGGGTCGCCCACGCCTGAGTGGCTGCGCGGGTGTCGGCTCCAGCCTTCAGGGGGCGCCCCCGAGGTGTCGGCTGCAGCCGACAGCGGGTAGGAGGGGCTGCTACTGTCCTCGCCCGTGGCCCCCACTGACGGAACCCTGCCCCTCCAGACCGCCGGCGTGCCGGTTCGGACGCTGCGCCTCGAAGTTCTGGAGGGCCCGGACGCGGGCAAACAGTTCGACGCCCAGGGCGAGGTCACCACCGTCGGGACCGCGGAGAACAACGACCTCCGCCTCACCGACCCCACGGTCTCCCGCTACCACCTGGAGCTGTCCTGCCGCGGAGACCGCATCCGCGTGGCGGACCCCGGCTCCACCAACGGCACGCTGGCCGCGCAGGTCGCCCTCGAGCGCGGCACCGTCCCGCCGGGGACCGTGCTGCGGCTGGGGCACACCACGCTGCGCGTGGGCGAGGGCCGCACGGTCACCCTGGAGCTGCACGGCGAAGAGGCGCTCGGCGCGCTCAAAGGCCGCACGCCCGCCATGCGCCACCTGATGCTTCAGGTGCAGCGCGCGGCGAAGAGCGAAATCTCCGTCCTCCTCGTGGGCGAGTCCGGCACTGGCAAGGAGCTCATCGCCCGCGCGGTGCACGACCACAGCCCCCGCGCGAGGAAGCCCTTCATCACCGTGGACTGCGGGTCGCTCTCCCCCGGCCTCGTCGCCAGCGAGCTCTTCGGCCATGAGCGCGGCGCCTTCACCGGCGCGGACAAGCGGCACGTCGGCGCCTTCGAACGGGCCGACGGCGGCACGGTCTTCCTCGACGAGATTGGAGAGCTGCCCCCCGCCCTGCAGCCCGCGCTGCTCGGCGTGCTGGAGCGGCGGCGCTTCCGGAGAGTGGGCGGAACCGAAGAGCTGGACGCCGATGTCCGCGTGGTGAGCGCCACCCACCGCGACCTGCGCAAGGAGGTCAACGCCGGCACCTTCCGGCTGGACCTGTACTACCGGCTGGCCGTCGTCCGGCTGGAGATTCCAGCGCTGCGCGAGCGCGCGGATGACCTCCCGCTCCTGGTGGAGCACTTCCTGCGAGAGGCCGGCTACGACGGCCCGGTGGACGCGCTCATCTCCGACCGCGTGCTGCAGTCGCTGCGAGCGCACCACTGGCCGGGCAACGTCCGCGAGCTGCGCAACCTCGTCGAGTCGATGCTGGCGATGGGTGAAGCGCCCCCGCTGGAGCCGGCAGTCGGCGGCTCGGCGCCGGCCGCCGCGCTCCCGAGCCTGGAGCTCAGCTACAAGGACGCGCGCGCCACGGTGCTCAAGGAGTTCGAAGCGAGCTACCTCAAGGCGCTCCTTGAAAAGGCCCAGGGCAACGTGTCCGCCGCCGCACGCACCGCGAAGATGGACCGGTCGCACCTCATTGAGCTGCTGCAGCGGCACAGCCTCAAGTGAGCGTTGCACTGTCAGGCGCATAGTCGAGAGGTTGTGCAAACTCCGCACGCCTCCCTCGCGTTCCCTGCGGCGGCATGACCGAATCATCCTCTTGGAAGCGCGACGTGCAGCGAGACTCCGCGATCCGTTCAACCGGGGTGCGTGCGGTGGCGCGGAGGCACTTGGGCAGGGTGACGCGGGTTTCTAGGCTCAGCCGTCCGGGCACCTGCGCGAAGACGGGCAACGACCGCATCCTCCCGGTCGGACCCAGCTTCGCGAACCCTCGCAGCACTCCCCGAGGTGCGTCCTTGCTGGCCTGATGGGTTGGCTGGAGCTGTCCCGAGATGGCCGAAATGTCACTGGCAGCGCGCAGTGAATCCCAGGCGCGAAGGTGTCAACAAGAAGTGGGGAGCATTTGTTATATACATCTAACAAATACTCCCCACTTTGATAACAACCGCGCGCACTGCACCAGAAATCGGACTGGCGGTGAACTCTGGACGCCGGCGGGGACAGCTCCAGCCAATAGGGGCGCCACCGCGAAACACCTTGGGGAGCGCAACGCTGGGGACTGAAGCGGCGAGGGTATGAGCAGCAGCGGTCGTTGCTGCCGGGGGGGCCCCCGGCAGCCGCCCATACCTATCCCGCCTGCCCCGTGTCCTTCAGGGATAGCGGCCTCCGCGGCGGCACCTCACCCGTCATCGCGCAGGCGCCCGGACGGCTCAGCCCAGAAACCCGCGTCACCCTGCTCAAGCTGCCTCTGGGCCGCCAACCACGCTCGTTCCCCGTACGGCGCCTGGACAGCTGAACCCGCGTTACCGACGCAGCTCAATTCGCTTCGCAGGCGACGCGGCGGCGTTCCAGGGCGGAGATGAGCTTCGCCTGCACATCATCCTGGGTATGCGGGATGGCCCAGAGCACGCGCTCGAGGAGGCTGATAGCGCGCGGGCAGTCGCGCTGTCGCCAGGCGATGTCCGAGGCGGCCAGCGTCCCGAGCAGGTACGTGGGCGCGAGCTCCAGCGCGCGGGCTGCGCGCTGTGCGGCTTCGGCGGGTTGATTGGCCCGCAGCAGCGCAAGGGCTTGAGCGGTCAGTACAACCGGGTCATCCGGGAGGAGGCGCGACGCGCGGTCGGCGACCTCCTGCAGCAGCGGCCCATCGAGGAGCGTCGCGTGGGCGGCCAGCGCCTTCCAGACCGGCGCGGAGTCTGACGGGAGCGCCTTCGCTCGAGCGACGAGCGCGGGCAGCTCCGGCGCGGAAGCGGCGCGGACCTCAATGATGAGCGCTTCGTAGGACGCAGGGTCCTCGCGCCGCGCCGCGGCCGCCTCCCGGAGCAACATCGCCCGCGCATTTCTGCCCGGCCAGACGAGCCGCGCGCGGAGCAGGTGGAGCTCCGGGTTGGTCACCCGCCGCTCCTTCAGCGGCCAGCGGCCCTCCTGCAAGGGAACGCGGCGGCGCTGGAGCTGACCGGCCGCGCGGTAGCGGATGAGCTCGGCCTCGAGCTGCTCCATCCCCACGCCCGCGAACGCCGCCAGCCAGGCCTCCGTCTCCGGCTCACCCCGCGCCATCCGGTCGAGGTAGCTCTGAAACGACACGCCGTGCACATCAAACAGAAAGTGCGTCCAGAGCGAGGCAGACGCGTACCGGACGAGCTCCTCCAAGCCACTGCCCTCGTGCACATCCCACCGCCACAGCTGGGAGAGCGACAGGTGCACCTCCCACGCCTGGGGCCAGTGACGCGAAGGCGCGCAGCCGAGCTCCGCCTCCTTCCGGTCCGCCGTCAGCTCCGTGGCGCCGAAGTACGCGGCCAGGCCTTCAGAAAGCCACTTGGGCAACCGGCTCCAGCGCTGGCTTGCCAGGAGGTGGGTCAGCTCATGCAGCTGCGTCTCGCGGCCACCGTCCTCGCTGCTGTCAGCCGCCATCGCCAGGATGACGTCCGCACCGTCCTGCTGCGTGCCGCCGAAGACATTCGACGGCCAGCCGAGCTCTCCCAGATACGAGACCCGCGAGGCCAAAACCACGGTCGCCTGCAGCGGGCTCTCCGCGGTGGAGCCCAGCCCCTCCGCGATGGCCGTGCGGTAGAGCTCCAGGTCAATCAAGGACCGCCGGGCCTGCTCCGCCGGCAGGTCGGTCATGAGCGCGAAGTGCGGGCTGCGCAGCTCCAGCCATGGCGCGGGCGGCGGCGCCGGCGGCACGTGCGCACAACTTACGAGCAGCAGGAGCGGCAGATACCTCACGCGCCCCAAGTCATAGCTGTTTTCCGGACGTCAAATCTGCCAGCGCAGGTCCCCGGCGGCGCACGTGCGGACGCCCTGCTCACACGCCCCGGTGAGCGTGTCGAAGCCCAGGTAGACATCCTGCTCCACGCGGTCCAGCAGGACGGGGCAGCTGTACGCACAACCCAGGAGCTGAGCGGGCACGAACGCCGGCAGCGCGTCCGCGGACGCCTCCAGCTCCGCGCAGGACTGCATCGTCCCCACCACGCGGACCAGGACGAACTCATCCGGCGCATCCGGGGTAACGCCCTCCCCGGAGAGCTGCGAGATGGCGTCCCGCAGCTGACCTCGGAGCTCCTCGCGCGGCGTCGTGCTGACACCGGTGGGCAGCGACACGCCGGCGAGGCAGCGCCGCGTCGACGCGATGGGTTTGCACTCGTGCGTCGCGCACCAGCTGATGAGCTGACCCACGCGGCAGCCCGGCACGCCGCCCAGCCGCACGAAGTCGACGACCAGGCTGGCCGGAGCGTCCGACGACCGGCGGTCGAGGAGCTGCTTTCCCGTGCCGTCCTTGCACATGAAGCCATCCAGCCCCTCGCCGGTGGCGCCGAACGTCAGCGCGACGCTGCGCGAATCCACGCAGCCAAGGGCACCGAGAAAACAGAGGAGCACACCCGCGACCCGGCCCATCAGAAGCTCACCCCCGTCCGGACCCGCCGCGTGGCGACCAGCGCGGTGGTGCCCGCGGCGATGGCCGCCACACCACCCAGCGCAATCCAGAAGGCAGGGCGCTGCCAGAGCGCCGGCGGCCGCTCCACCACCTTCCCCTCGACGAGCAGGTCCCGCAGCAACCCCTCAAGCTGGACCGCCGAGGGCGACACGCGCTCCCCCCGCGCCGCCACCTCACCGTCGACGGCCACCACGCCGCGAAGGCGCGTCTGCTCGCGCTCCGGCTCCACGTTCACCAGCACCAGCCGCGGCGAGCGCAGCGCGGTGGCGAGCAGCTTCAATGACGGCGCGGAGTCCACCTCCACGCTCCGCGCGTAGCGGGCAGACCACTGCGCCGCGGCCAGGGCCGGGGACGCTGCCGTGGACGCCACATGCACGGCGCTCTCCTTGGGCCCAAAGCGCACCCGCTTCACCACCGGCTCCACGCCATCCGCTTCCATGCGCAACACGTGCTGTCCTTCCGCTGCCTCCAAGGTGCACGGGGCGCTGCAAGCGTTGGGCCTGCCATCCAGCATCAGGTCCGCGCTGGGGGCGTCCGCGGTGACCCGCAGAGGATAGGTGGGCAGCGCGGCCACCTCCCGGACCGCGCGGGCCAGCAGGCTCTCGACGTCGGGCGTGACGGAGCCGACGTCCGGTGGGAGCTCCAGGCCCAGCACCGCCAGCTCCCGGGCGGAGCGGCGCGCCACCTCCCCCCGCCCCGCACCGGCGTGGCAGGCGGCGCGCCAGAGCAGCACCCGGGCGGCCGTTCCGCGTTGACCGAAGGCGAGCGCATCCGCCACCAGCGACTCGCCCTCCAGCGCGGCGAGACAGGCAGAGAAGTCCGCGTTCACGTAGCCCTTCCGCGCCGCCGCCAGCGTCTCCTCGAGGAGCAGCGGCGCGCGCGGTGGCGGAGCGTTCGCGGGGAGCTCCAGCAGCTGGAGCTGCACGGGGAAGTCATCACCCGGAAGCGCAGAACGCGCGGTGGCGAGCGCAGTGGGGGGACCGCGCAGCACGACCGCGACCGACCTCCGCGCGACGGGCGGCGCAGTCGCGCAGCCCACGAGGAGAACGCCGAGCGACAGGGCGAAACGAGCGCAGCGGGGAGTCATCAGGCCGGCGGTCTATCACGGGGGCCGGGGCTTCCCCGCGGAGTCGAATCCTGGAGACCCAGGACACACGGCACCCCCGCTCGACACGGACGGGGGGCGGCGCAGTGCTGGGTCCCGCGTAGGATGGCGGGGTGCAGCTCGCTGGGCGCTACACGCTGGTGCGCAGGATGGCCGCGGGCGGCATGGCCGAGGTGTGGGAAGGGTCCGCGGTGGGCGAGCAGGGCTTCGTCCGGCGGGTGGCCATCAAGCGGATGCTGCAGGCCGAGGCGGGCGGCGAGGCCTTCACGCGCATGTTCCTCGACGAGGCGCGCATCGTCAGCCAGCTGCACCACGCGAACATCGTCGGAATCATCGACTTCGGCGTGGCGGACGGCGCGCCCTTCCAGGTGCTGGAGCTGGTGGACGGACTGGATGCGGCGAGGCTGCTCGAGCACTCCGGCTCGAAGCTGCCGCTGCCTCTGGCGCTGCACCTCTGCGCGGAGATTGCCCACGCGCTGGCCTACGCACATGAGGCGACGAGCGCTGACGGCGCGCCGCTGCGCATCGTCCACCGCGACGTGAGCCCACAGAACATCCTCGTCTCGTGGAGCGGAGACGTGAAGCTCTCCGACTTCGGCATCGCCGTGGCGCAGGGACGTCTGGAACAGACCATGGCCGGGGTGACCAAGGGCAAGCCCGCGTACATGGCGCCCGAGCAGATGATTCGCGGGGAGCTCGACGGGCGGACGGATGTCTTCGCGCTGGGCTGCGTGCTGCACGCGCTCGCCACCGGCCGCAGCCCGCTGGCCGGAGAGAACCGGATGGCGGACCTCCTCGCCGGAGCGGAGCTGCCGGTCGACAGCGCGCTGCCCGATGACGTCCAGGCGCTCGTGCGCCGCGCCGTTGCCCGCTCGAAGGACGCCCGTTTTCCCTCGGCGGCGGCGTTCGCAGAGACCTGCGCGACGGCGCTGCGCGCGCGCCTGGCCGGAGACCCGCGCACCGCCCTGCACGACCACCTGCGCGCGCTGCGCCCGGGCACGCCGCGGCCGCGACGGACGGGCGCGCTGGACGCGCTGCTGGACCCGTTCGCCGTCCTCGAGGACAAGGCCACGCCGCGGCCTCCGGAGACGCCCGAGCGCAGCGGTCCGCGCGCCGTCGCGGAAGCACCGGCGCCGATGGCCCGCGCACAGCCTCGCTGGAGATGGCGTGGAGTGGTGGCCACCGGGGTGCTGGGAGTGACCGCCGCGCTCGTCTGGCTGTTCCGCGAAAGCGAAGCCGCCCGCCCGTCGCAGCGGTCAGAAGCCGTCAGTGCGGCGCCGACCACTCCGACGACAGAGGTGCCGCCCGTTGCGGAGCAGACTCCGGATGCCAGCATGGCCCAGGTGGCGGAGCCTCCACGGACGCCGGCCCGCCGGGAACCCGCGCGCCCTGCGAAGCCCGCGAAGGTGGGGACCCTCGTCGTCGGAGGCGAAGGTGCGCTGAGGGCGGAGATCCGCGTGGACGGGCGAAGCGTCGGCTTCGCGCCGAGTCAGCTGGAACTCCCGGTCGGTGAGCGCGCGGTGGAGCTCGTGCTCCCCGGGGGCGCGCGCTGGGGTCCCCGGAAAATCAGAATCTCCGAGCACCACACGGGCTCGCAGCCCTACCGCCTGCAGCTCCCTGAGGCTTCGCCCGCAGCACATTGAGCACCGCGTCGTCTCCCCGTTCGCGTCGAGCGTAGCGCCGCGCGCAGCGGCGCGTAGTCGAGACGTGGCAGGGCCCACGCACGCCGACTGACCAGGCTCGGAAGCCCGATAACAGTCGAGCCGGCGGTATGGCCCTTGGAGGGCAAGCACTCTCCCACGCGGTGGCATCCGAGAGCAGGTTCGCGGCCTGCGTGGGCCCTGCCACGTCTCGACTACGCGCCGCTGCGCGCCGCTACGCTCGACGCGAACGGGGGCCAGCCCAGCACTGGTCGCTACTCGCAGTAGCCGGTGCCCAGGTCGCAGGTGAACGGGGTGCAGGCGGCGTCCGTGGTGCACGCGGGCAGGCAGAACGCGGAGCCGGCGGAGTCCGCCTCGCAGACGTAGCCCGCGCGACAGTTGCTGCGGCCCATGCGCGGCCCGGAGCACGTCGCCAGGCAAGCGAAGGTGTCCTCCCCGACCTCGTAGCACTTGGACCCTGCGGGACACGCGTCGACAGAGCAATCGCGCGTGCAGTAACCCTGAGGCCAGCCGGTGGCGCACTCCCCTCCCTCGGGGCACTGCGCGTCGGAGTTGCACGGCGCGCCGACCTGAAGCGCGGGCGTGGCGTCGACGCTGGCGAACGGAATGAGCGAGAAGTCCACCTTCGCGAGCTCCTTGCCGGCGACGACCTCAATCTCCTCCGGGCTGTCGAAGTTCCGGAAGAGGCCCACGCGTTCGCCCTCCTCGAAGAACTCGCCGTCCGCGTCCTCGTCCACCGCCGCGAAGACGTAGTACTTCCCGGGCGGGACGCTGAACTTGAACGCATAGCCCTGCGCGGGGCTGACCTCGCCGCCGCCCGCCGCCTGCCATTCGCCGGCGGTGTCTTGATACAGAATCGCCAGCGTCGCGGACTTGGTGCTGGCCACGCTCCCGGCGCGAATGCGCACGCTGACGCTGGCAGCGCCGCCGTTGGAGGCCGCTTCCACCACCGCCGCGTAGGTGCCGGCATTCAACCCCGTCGCGTTCGCCTGAACGACCAACTGCCCTGACTCTCCGGGAGCGAGCGTGAGCGTGGCACCCGAGGGAAAGCTCAGCCGGTTGCCGTTGGGTCCGCTGGCGCTGAAGGTGACGGTCAACGCCTGACCGCACGCTGGCGGCGCCGCCGTTGGAGGCCGCCTCCACCACCGCCGCGTAGGTGCCGGCATTCAACCCCGTCGCGTTCGCCTGGACGACCAGTTGCCCCGACTCTCCGGGAGCGAGCGTGAGCGTGGCACCCGAGGGAAAGCTCAGCCGGTTGCCGTTGGGTCCGCTGGCGCTGAAGGTGACGGTCAACGCCTGACCGCCGAGGTTGCTCACCCCCAGCGGGGTGGGCGCGTTGCCCAGCAGCGTCAGCTCCGCCGAGGTCACCGAAAGCCGCGCGGGGCCGACCGGCACGGCGCCCTTGGCCGCGTTCACCGCGGCGAACGCGTTCACCAGCCCCGCGCCGCAGCCCTCCGTGCAGCGCGAGCTCGCCGTCGCCGTGTTCTTCAGCATCGTCTCCGCCGCGGCGGGCGTCAGGCCGGGGCTCACCGCCTTCATCAGGCCGACGAGGCCCGCGACGTGCGGCGTGGCCATGCTCGTCCCCTGCAGCAGCTCCACGGTCGGCTGGTTCTGCGCGTCGCGGTAGGTGGAGAGGACGCCGTCGGGGAGCTCGTCGCCGTTCAGGTCCTCCACCATCTCTCCGCCGGGCGCCATCACGTCCACCTGCGTCCCGTAGTTGGAGAAGCTGGAGCGCTTGCCGGTGAACCGCGTGGCGCCCACACACACCACCTTGTCCTGCGCGCAGGGGACCTTCCGCGCGGTGTTCTCATTCTCGTTCCCGGCGGCCACCACGATGACCGCGCCGCGGCCCACCGCCGCGTTGATGACATCCTGATACACCGCGCTCGGGTCGCCCGTGCCGCCCAGGCTCATGTTCAGCACGACGGCCGGCGTGGTGTTCGTGCGCAGTCCGGGCACGCTGCCGCCGCTCGCCCACTCGATGGCAGCGGCGATGTCGAAGTCGGTGCCGCCGCCCTTCCCCAGCACGCGCACCGGGAGAATCCGCGCGTTCCAATCCACGCCGGAGACGTCCTTGTCGTTGTTCGACACCGCGCCAATCGTCCCGGCGACGTGCGTCCCATGCCACGACGACTGCGCGTTCGGCAGGTCGCGGCCCATGTCCGTGGCGTCGTTGTCGCGCCCATCGCCGTCCTGGGCCATGTCCGCGTCGGTGATGACGTCGATGCCCTGCACCAGCCGAGCGGCGAGGTCCGCGTGCGGGACGATGCCGGTGTCGAGCACGGCGATGACTACGCCCGTCGAGCCGAGCGTGATGTCCCACGCCGCGGGGAGGTTCATCGCCGGGTAGTGCCACTGGTAGCCGTACAGCTTGTCGTTGGGCAGCGCGGTGGCGTAGCGGCGCCCGTTGCGCTCCGCGAACCGCACACCGGGGCGCGCGAGCAGCGCCTGACGGACCGCCTCCAGCGCCTTGCCCTCCAGCGGCTGGCCCTGCGCGTCCACGTAGCGCAGCAGGTGCAGATGTTCCGAGGCGAAGCCCTTGTGCGCGACGCGGATGTCGCCCGTTGCGCCAAGGAGCTCCATCGCGGCTTGAGGCGCGACCCCCGACTCCTCCAACCGGACCACCAGCTCGCCCGGGACGTACTGCGCGACCGGCGGCGCTCGCAGCGCAGGCCTCGGCCCCAGGGGAGAGAGCTTGGGCGGGACCGTCTCGAAGCCCTTGGGGAGCGTGGGGCGCGGGCCGGTCCAGATGCCAGTGCCGCTGCTCTGGAAGAGTGTGAGCGTGCCGCTCACTGAACCCTGGGCGCCGGGCTGCGGCCCTGGATCCACGCCCTGGCAGTTGCAAGCGGAGGCCAACACTACCCACAAGCCGCAGAGGACCAGACGGCGCATCGTGACTCCTCGCGAAGGGACGGTTGGCGGACTGTAGCCGAGCCCACCGCGGCGGCGAGGGCTATCGCCGCAAACGCAGCAGCGCGCCGTCCCCGCCGAGCCGCAGCAGAGGCGGCACCGCGTCGCACAGCCCGACACACTCACAGACGAGCGTCACCGTTCGCTCACCTCCGGGCGGGAGCGCCTGCTCCTGGCCGCGCGCGTAGGCCAGCCGGCTGACGGACTCGCCCACCAGCTCCGCGCCGGACAGGAAGCCCAGGCGCGCGGGCGTGGCCTGCAGCGGCAGCGCGCGCGTCGTGCGGTTCGACACCACGAGCGTGACTTCACACCCACGCCGCGCGGAGCAACGGGCCCCCTGCACCCGGGTGTAGACGCCGTCCTCCACCTCCACGTCCGTCTCGACCGCGGGAAGCTTGGCCGCCCCATCGAGCACTGCTTGCGCACGCAGCTCACGCCACTTCACCTCCAGCGCGTCCACCTGCGCCGCTCGGTCATTCACGCGCACGTCCTCCCAGCCCACCAGCCGCGCCGCTTCGCGCACGGCGTCCTGCGCAAGCTCCACCCGCTGCGCCGGGTAGCCAAGTCCGCGCGCGGAGAGCACCACCTTGAGCTCCCGCATCGCCCCTCGCACCGCGAGGTCTGCCTGTTGGAGGCGCGGCGCGACGAGCGGCTCCAGCAGCGCGGGCTCGGCCAGGCGGCACTCCGCCCGGAAGTAACGGTCCTCCAACCGCAGCGGCCACGGCCCTGCGGCAGAGGCCTCGGCGCTCCCGATGTACTCCTTCTCCGTCAGGTCGCGGTCGAACACCGTCAGCCGGACCGTGGCCTTCGCGGGCAACTGCGGCGCGGGCATCGTCACCAGCGCCGAGTGGCTGCCGTCCGGGCCCATCACGTTCGCGTCGACGGACGCGCCGAGCTTGCCCAGCCGGAACACCACCTCGAGGTCGGGATCCGCAAAGCAGTCCCAGCGCCGGTCGTGCGAAACCTCCACCTGGCAGAGCAGAAGTCTGGGGCCTTCGGTCATCCCACTGCCCTGCGCCCGGGAGAAGAGCTCCCAGCTCTCCGGAGCGGACACGTCCGCGCCCCGCCGGTTCGCCCAGCTCGGCGGCGCACCGAGAGCCCCGATGGACCAACTCAGCAGCACCGCACCGCACCACGTCCTCTTCGCCATAGCGCCCCTTTCGTTGGCAGGGACACAGAGCAAGGCGGACGCCAGGCAGTGGCTGCGAGCGCTTGCGCTTGCGGAGGCCTCGAGCGCGCCAGATGTCCGGACGCGCGCGCCCGTCACCCGCTGTTCGCACAGCGCTGCGTAGCGGCGTGCGCACCCGGGCCGCACTGATTGACTCCGGGGCGCCCCGTGGGGCCCCCCGTTCGCCTCGAGGGGGAAACCGGCCATTTCGTCGGAGGAACAGCTGTTCTCACTCAGGCGCCTCCCCCGTTCGCCTCGAGCGTTGCGCCGTCAGGCGCATAGTCGAGAGGTGGCGCAAGCCCACGCACGGCACTTCGCCGGGTTGTTTCGAGCAGTGCGAGGCGGCCCATGAGCCAAGCTTCGGGAGCACTGCCGACGTCTCGACTATGCGCCTGACGGCGCAACGCTCGACGCGAACGGGGGCGGTCGTGAGGCGCTCGACGCGAACGGGGGTGCACGTTGAACGCGGCGAGAGGGAAGGTGTTGAGCTAGGACATCAATGGGTGGCGCAATGGGCCGGGGCGCCTCCTCGAGTGGCTCATGAGACATTCCCCCGCGTTCGCAGGTGTCGCACTCCTTCAGCTGGCGTGCGTCGGTTGCGCCGCCACCATCCATCGTCATGGCGACGTGCCCAGCTACGAAGCGGAGCTCGCGGACAGCAACGCGTCGTCGCTCATCCTCAAGCTGGACGACAAGCGGTTCTTCAGCGTGCCCGTGGAGGAGGTGCGCGACATCGACCACCCCGGGAACGTCATGATGGTCATCGGCGGCGCGTTGGGGGGCCTGTGCTTGCTGCTCGGGGGCGTGGCGTCGGTGGATGCCACCTTGCGCAGGGACCTCCCTCCTATGCTCGCCGTCTACGGCGGCGCCAGCCTCGGCCTCCTGCTCGGGGGAGCCATCCCCTACTTGAAATCGCTCTCCGCCGCCTCCAGGCTCCGCCCGCCTACCCCACCTCCGGCCGAGGAGCGCGCACCACCCTCGGCGCTGTGACCGGTTGTCACGAGGCTCGCGAAGCGCGGAAGATGCCGGGGTGTCAGCCTGGAACATCTCCCGTATCGTCGCGCTCGTCGTCTTCTCAGGCCTGGTGTTCTCGCTGCACGTCTACCTCTACCGGCGGCTCATCCGGGACGTGACAGAGCACAAGAAGCTCCGGTGGATTGCGCTCGGGCTGCTCATCGCCGTGGGCCTGGCGCTGCCCATCGCGCGAGCGAGCCTGCGCTCCACCACGGAAGTCGTGAACCGGGCGCTGGTCATCCCGCTCTTCCTCTGGGTGGGGTTCGGGCTGTACCTGTTCCTCGCGCTGCTCGCGACGGACGCGTGGCGCGGGGGGAGGACGCTCGTGCGGCGGGCGCGGCGGTTGCCGGACGCACCAGTCTCTCCTGAACGCCGGAGGTTCCTCGCACGAACGGTGGCGGCAGGCTCCGGGGTGCTCGCGGGGGCCGGCGTCTCCTACGGTTCGTGGCGCGCGTTCACCGCGCCGGAGGTGACCGAGCAACCCATCCGCCTGCGAGGTCTGCCACGCACGCTGGACGGGCTGACCCTGGTTCAGCTCACCGACATCCACGTGGGCCCCATCATCCAGCGCCGCTTCGTGGAGATGCTGGTGGAGCACACGAACGCGCTGCGTCCGGACCTCGTCGTCATCACCGGAGACCTGGTGGACGGCAGCGTGTCCAAGCTGCTGCCCATGGTCTCCGCCATCACCGGCTTTCGTTCCCGCTTCGGCACGTACTTCGTCACCGGCAACCACGACTACTACTCGGGCGCCGAGGAATGGGTGAGCGCGCTGCAACAGCTGGGCGTGGTGTGTCTGCGCAACGCGCGGAAAGCCATCGGCGATGGCGGCGGCACGTTCGACCTCATCGGCGTGGACGACTGGTCCGCGCGGCACGGCGGCGATGGCTACGACCTGACTGCGGCGTTGGCCGGGTTTGACCCGTCCCGCGGCTCTGTGCTGCTCGCACACCAGCCCAGCAACTTCGACGAGGTCGCCACCAAGGGAATCGGCTTGCAGCTGTCAGGGCACACGCACGGCGGCCAGCTCTTCCCCGCGACGTGGGTCGCGCGAGGCATCTGGGGCGACCGCAACGCGGGGCTCTCGCGTACGGGGGAGTCATTGCTCTACACGAGCAGAGGCTGCGGCTTCGTCGGGCCCCCGGTGCGCGTGGGGAGCCCGCCGGAGCTGGTGAAGGTTGTCCTCACGGCGTAGCCACGTTTTCGTGCTCGCGGTGCGGGTGGCCCGTGTCCAGGGGTTGAACCCACTCACAGAGGTCCACCCACGTGAAGCTGCTCACCGCATCGCTCCTCGCCGCAGTCGCGCTCTTCTCCTTCGAAGCGCAGGCCAGCTGTCGCATCCGCAACGAGACGCGCTACTCCTTCACCATCGAATCTGGCAACACCAGCAACCAATCGGTCGGCGCGAACACCACCACGTCCATCGCCGCAGGGAAGGTCAAGGGAATCTCGAAGGAGGGCAAGTCCATCGGCGGCTCGTGCAAGGACGGCGACGAGCTGGTGGTGAAGGACGAGGGCGGCATCCCGGTGATGACGCTGCGCTGAAACTCAGTGCGGATAGTTGACGACGCGGGAGCCGCCTCGAGAGCCCCGCCTCGCCGCGCGCTCGCGCAGCCGGCCGATGAGGAGCCAGAGGCCGATGGCGCCCAGCAACCCCACGGAGATGAGCGCGTTGCGCCACGCCGTAGCCCGCAGGCTCTGCGGCTGAGTCTGCGGCGTCACCGTCGCGAGCAATTCCTTGAGGTACTCCACCGGCACCGCGCAATTGATCGCGGTGCCCGTCAGGCCCGCGGCCTCCACGCCAATCACCTTCCCGTCGTACGTCACGACGGGTGAGCCGCTGGAGCCGCCCTCCGCGCCGACGTCCAGCTGGAGCCACCGGCCCTTCAAGCAGTCCACCAACTCCGTCTTGAGCAGCTTCTCCGCTTCTCCCTCGGCGTGAAGGCCGGAGACGGTGCCGGGTAGCACACTGAAGGCGAGGCCCACCGGGCTGCCGACCAGCGCCACCGACGTCCCTTCCTCCAGTCCCTGGGTCTCCCCCAGCTCGAGGTAGCTCGAGAACTGGCCCGCCAACTGAATGATGGCCAGGTCGCGTTCCTTGCTCTGCGCGAGGACGCCGAGCACTTCGTGTTCCTTTCCGTCGCTGAACACCGCGGTCATGGTGGACGCGTGTTCCACGACGTGGTGGTTGGTCACCACCCGGCCATCCGCGGAGATGAGGAAGCCGGTGGCCTTCCCCTGGTCTCCGTTAATCATGAGGTGGACGACGGCCGGTTTGATTTTTCCGCCCAGCTCGCGGAGCTCCACCGGAGCGGTGGAACCTGTCAACAGGGCAACGAAGAGGAGGGCGCGCACGGCGGAGCACCAAAGCAAACCCCGCCCCAGGGCTGCAACTTCGGGTCAGAAGTTGGTGATCTTCAGCGCGTCCAGGTTCATCGTGGTGCCGGTGGACTTGGTGATCTTGATGGTGTGCTTGACGCCCGCCGCCAGGCCGGTCTTGTTGTAGACGAGGGATTTGATCGTCTGGGTCGCGTTGTTGAGGCTGACCGTGGTGGCCGCCGCGCCGTCGACCGAGACCAGAATATTGCCGCTCTGCGCGTTCTTCTCGGCGTAGAGCGCTACCGCGATGCCAGTAAACGTGTACTGAGCGTAGTCGCCATTGGTGGTCGTCGTGTGAATCGTGTCCTGAAAGTCTCCGAGGCCGCGACCGGGATACGTCCAGGACCAGCTGCTGCCAAACTTGGGAATGTCGGAGAAATCAGCCCAGCTGATCGAGGGGTAGATGGTGAGCCCATCCGTCGAGTAGCGGTCTGTCGCACTGTTGTAGAGCGCGAAGTTTAAATAGATGTACTTCATATCGCTGGCGATCTCTGGATCGAGCGTGCCACTGAAGGTGAGGTCAACTGACGCGCCAGGGGCGAGGGGCGGCACGTTGTGGCCGGTGGCCGCCGCCGGCGTCTGGTTGGTGAAGAATGTTGCATCCGTCGTCTTAACCGTCCACCCGCTGGCTGGAACCGAGCCGATATTGGTGACCGTCACGGTGACGCTGAAAGCGGAGCCGCTGGTGATCTTGCGAGTGTTGCCCGGAGTGATCTTGAGAAACCCACCCTCGCCATTGACCACCGAGTAGGGGGTCTCGTTCATGTTGACGTAGGTCTCGGCGATGATCGGGTACTTGCAGTACCCGTTGGGGTCCCAGGCCGGGTCCTTGGCACCGCCGCAGAATGAGCCAACGCCAACCCGCATGTAGTAGTTGGCGACCCCATCGGGAGTCTCTGAGAAGAGAACATTGTTCGGATTTGTCACATCAGAGTTAAACGGGGTTCCTCCAATGGTGTACCAGGGCACGGTCCGAGAGTCGTTAAAGGCCTGAATCGAGAACGAGTCACACTTGGTGGGCGACAGAGGGTAGATGACAGGGTTAATCGCCGTCAGCTCCTGCGCAAGAATGCACCGCTTGGGCACGACGGTTCCCAACGTGGTGCCGTTCGGGTTTCGGTAGATGGAGACATCGCCCGAAACCCCGAACATGGGGTAGGCCGCCGCGTCCCAGCTTCGCCCGGTCAGCACCGCGATGACCTTTCCGTCTGGCTTCAGAATCGCCCGGTAGACTCCGTCGCCTCGCGACGGCATTCCCGCGACCGTGCCGAGGATGATCGGGTCGTTGCCGGAGCTCGCCTTCCCAATCCAGGAGGCGAAGTCCACCTGAACCGAGACATCATTGGTGGTGGCACCGGCAAACACCAGCAGACCCGCGGCGTAATACTTGTCTGTGATGGTGCCCGCGAGCACCTTGGCGGCGGTGTCCATCATGCCGGTGTGAGTCTGAATCGTCTGACCGCCGCCAATCTGGCCAATCTGCATGGTCCGAGAGGGCGGAGCGTTCCAGCGCCAGACCGCTTTGACGTACCCAGCAATGCCCGTGAAGGTTGAGCCTGGCGGCGCCGCGATAATGAAAGTGCAGTACTTGCTGCTGCCCCAGACGACCGCTTCCCAGGCATTCAGGACCTGAGTCCCTGACGCCGCCGATGAGGTGAAACCCCAGGGCAGCTGTTTGATCGCGGTGTACATGGTGCCCGTGGGGTTGGCCTGGAGCACCTTGGCGAAGGCCGTGGAGCCGATGCCCAGCACCACGCACGAAGAGGTCCGACTGGACCAGAGGTCCTCACCGCTGTTCAACAGACCCGTGGCGGTCCCGTTGTGAATGTTGATTGCCACATTGGCGGTCGACAGCGTCGCGCTGGCAAGATTGGAACCGGCGACGTTGTTCCCGCTGACGTTCGCGCCCGCGACGTTGCTGCCGCCGAGGTTGGTGCCGCTGATATTGGTGGCGCTCACATTGCTGCCGCTGACGTTGGTGCCCGCGACGTTGTTACCAGCGACGTTGGCGCCCGCGACGTTGGTGCCCGCGAGGTTGTTGCCGCCGACGTTGTTGCCGCCGAGGTTGGTGCCGCCGACGTTGTTGCCGGCCACGTTGGTACCGCTGACGTTGGTGCCGCCGAGGTTGGCCCCGCCGAGGTTGGTACCGCCCACGTTGCCGCCAGCGACGTTGGCCCCGCCAATGTTGCTGCCACCGACGTTGTCGGAGCTGATGGCATCCCGTGTGACGCCAAACTCGGGCGCTTCCGCTTCTGGCTCCAGAGGAGCAGTGCAACCCACCAAGGTTCCGAGCAGCGGGTATACAAACAGGCGTCGCAGGTTCTTGTGCAGCAAGCGGCTTCCCTTGGGCATTGTTAGCGGGGGCTGTTCAAATACGTGGCCGCCGCCAACCCGCTTGAATGCCTGGCGCTGCGCGTCCTGACGACGCGCAAGCGAGTGCCCTTGATGTGCAGCCCTCACCTGCGCGTCGGCGCACGCTCGACTACGAGCACTGCCGCTGTCGCGTCAGGCCCCACCGGACTGGATTGAACTACGGCCCGAGCTCAGCCGCCCTGAGCTACGGAGGAGGGGCAGCGGGAGCTGCTCTGCATCTCTCCAACAGCTTCTTCTTGGTCACCGCATCAGCCCCCGACCATTCGGCGAGATCCTCAGCCCTACATCTTGGGGAGGGCCCTGGGGCGACAGTCGCTGCAGTGGCCGAAGAGCACTTCATTGCTTGGCCCGTCAGAAGGACCTCGATACCCGGCTTGATCCACCCCGCACAAGGTCGCGAGTTGTTCGTCACCAGTTTTACGAAATCCGCGCCACGTGCGTGGGCCGCGTTCCGCATCTGGTCCTTTGCCCCAGACATCGCGTCGTTCATTTCGTCAGCGCACGCGCTTCCAGAAATGTCACCGACGTTTCGACACTCCGATGGAACGTCGTTCGACACGGTCACGCCAGCCGCACTGGGGAAAAGTTTGGCGCGATAGGGAAGCGTGCAGGCGCAGAAAGTCATTGAGACGGAAAGACAAATGCTGAGGCGACTGATTCGCACAGGTGCTCCGCAGAATGATCATGAGGTTGACTTTCGCTGTGAAGCTGAGTGGCAGGAGCGGGATCATTTGGGCGCTCCGGGAACGACGCCACACTGACATGCGGACTCGCCCTCCGGCTCACCAACCGCGCCTCCGCTCCAGCAGTTTGCGTGACGACGAAAAGCGCGGTCGGTCGCCCCGGAGACGGTCGTCGTTTCACGCGCGTACTCCCAGACCCCGCCGACATACCAAGACCTCTTGACCGAGCCGTCCTCCTTCCTCACTTCCTCGTAGACGACTTCATCCACACCCCCGATACAGGTACGGATCCGCCCTCCCGACTCGCTGTAGAGCGTGCACCGAAACAAGCCGTGATGCCCGTAGCCATCCCAGAGAAAGATCCATCTCTCCTTCGGCAGCGCGCCGACCACAGCGGCAATCAGCAGGACGGTCCCGAAGAGTGCCGCCCACCTCCGAGCAGTCATTTTCTCACCGCCGCGCAGGCTCCGAAGTCCATCGGCGCGCGCTGCGCGTTGCGCGAGCCATTTTCGCAATTCACCACGAAGCCCCCTCCTCAATGACTGACGAGTTCCGTTCAGCTTCGACTCAGTTCGTCGGCGACATTCAGGCTTGCGGGCCTGGTCGCGCTACTCAGCACTCAGCCAGTCGCACATGGGTCGTGGGTCGGGAAGGCGCTATCACGCCTCATCGTCAAGCGTAGACTGTCGACCACGACCATATTGGATACACGCACGGCAAGATCAGCATATCTCGGCGTGTCACAATTAAATGAGACATCACCGAATAAAAACATCGAACCCAGTGAATTGATACCACGCGCGCATTCGCCCGTGGATGCTGAATCTGCGCGATCGTATCGACGCTCGTAACAACGGGCAGCGGGTGAACAGTGTCGACGATGAGCCCAACCCTATTCGGCTTGTCCTGTAGGACCTTGACGCTGTTCAACGTTCAACGGCTCCGGGCTCAGGGCCGGAGCCGGTGGGAGATCGCCCAGGCCATGCACGCGTCCCGGCGGATCCTCAACCAGGGCTTGAGCGGTGGGCGGGGGAGCGAATCCCGGTTCAGGCGGCCTGATTCCCGAGGGAGAGGGTGGGTGGGGCAGAACGTCCAGTTATTGGCCCTGGCTCTCATAGGGGCGCCACGAGACATCGGTGACGCGGCATGTACCATCACGCTTCGTGAGCACGAATTCTCCGATGCTCCCAACGCCGTGCCCGAAGTTGACGGACCCTCGAACACGGGTTCGGCCTTCCTGATCTGCCCGCTCGTCGGTCAGGGTTAGGAATCCGTCCACCGACTTCTGGGGCATGGGGTTGCATTTGAACTGGGAAAGGATCTTATCGTCTCGCTCGGAATTCAGGCGATGAAGTACACTCTCGTCCGGTTCTCGGTAGAAGTCCTCCGGCCCAACCGATGCACATAGGACCGCGTTCCGCTTTCGCTGAAGACTCTCCAGCGCCTTCTCCCGCAGGGCCGCGAGCACGACTTCCTGAATCCCGACGCTGATTGTGGGGACCCGTGCGACCCCCTCGTTCCCTCCCGACCCTGGGCAGGTACACACGACCTCGGTCCCGCAGACCGGACGCTTCTCGCCACACTTCCACTTCTGCTTTCCGTAGCCCTCCACTCCGTGAAGGTCCAAGGCTCCCGCTGCCCCGATAACTCTCGTCCGTGATTCAGTTCCGACCTCAACGACGCATTCGGCTCCGCCTTCATGGACGGCCCAGTAGCAGTTGCCACCGGGGACCTCCCGTTCATCAGAGCCCGGCTTGTTCCTTCCGTTCGTGGCACAAGCCAGCAGGACCACCAACGAGAGGGTCGAGACCACCCGTGTCATTTGCACGCCTCGGCAATCGCACCAGCTGAGCACTTGCCATCGCCGTCAGGGACAACCTTCCCAGTGTGATCACGGCAGTGGCGCGCAGCCTCGTGAAGAATGACGGACGCCAACTCCGATGCAGGTGCCGGCGGAGAGCACAGGGCCTGATCGAACTCCACGCTGAAGTAGCCTGTCTTGCTGTTTCGGTTCGAGCAACCCGACGCGTTCTTCTTGTTGCACGTCAGGTTCTGCACGATGTACGCGGGCTCGGCGTTTTCGAGGATCTTGCGGATGTCACAGCCGCCGCTCCCGCACTCCTGGAGCTTTTGGGAGCAGGCGCACGAGCTGTTGAGCTGTTGTTCCTTCGCCGCTGTTGGCTTTCGCTGAACGCCCCAACGAACTCTGCATCCCGGAGAGGCTATCCCAGAGCCCTTGGTTGGAACCTCGCCACTCCGGCAGCTGTATCGTGTCGAGACCGATCCGCTTGCGCTCGTCTGGAAGGCCGGGTCCGAAGAGGCTGGGCCAAACCATCGGGTCCACGGAATGCGGCCTCTGTACGTCGCTCCGGAGAAGGTAGAGATCTCAGATCAACCGAACATCAAACACCGTGCTCCTCAACAGCAGGTCACCGCACTCGTGCAGCGGATACGATCCTTCGGATGCCCGCTACCTCATCGCTGCTTTGGCGCGGGTTTCGCGGAGGTCATGTACAAAGCTGCGATTACCTCGTCTGCGACGGCCTTTGGCACGTCGAACTCAGACAGACGCCGGCCAGCATCTGCGCATGGAATCTCTTGAGACGATTCCGCTTGTCTTATGAATGAATCGGACACGATACGGCTGCCCTCAACAACATTGAGAACGCACGAAGATGATTCGTTATCACGAAGAAGAAATATGAAGCGACTTGACTTTAGCAGCTCAAGGAGCCCTTTCTGAGCTTCAAAGCAGCTCGGCTCAAGCCCCGCCTTTGGTAGGGG
>JBGART010000002.1:0-355637 GCA_044230055.1 Myxococcaceae bacterium
CGGCCTGGTTGTCGTGTACCCACTCGGGCAGTGCAGCTTCCCAACCCCTTGAACCTCCGTGCTGCGAGTTAGTCAGGAGCGTTGCGCCGTCAGGCGCATAGTCGAGAGGTGGCGCAAACCCACGCACGGCACTTTGCCGGAGTGTTTCGAGCAGAGCGGCCCATGAGCCAAGCTTCGGAAGCCACTGCCGACGTCTCGACTATGCGCCTGACGGCGCAACGCTCGACGCGAACGGGGAGGTCGACCTCTGAGTTGCCGCGCTACGGCGCGGTGAACAGGCACCGGGTGATGGGGATGACGATGTCCTGCAGCACGTAGAGGTAGTACTGCTTCCCCGACTCCAGCGCGGGTGGCGGGCCGGAGGTGGGCACCTGCTGGACCAGCCCCTCCGGGACCACGCCGTAGGTGACCGTGCCCGACTCGAAGGGCGTTCCAGCTTCCCACGGCACGTCGATCCGCCACTTCGTCCCCGCCGGCACGTCCAGGTTCGGCGGCACGCCTGGGGACGTGGCGTTCATGTCCAGCACGTACAGGTAGCGCGCCTTACCGCCCACCCACGTCACCTTCCCGTCGGCAGCCACGCCCTCGCCGCCGCTGCAGGCGGTGGGGACGTAGAAGCGCTGCGCGTCCAGCGGCCCGGCGCCGTAGACGTAGGCGGCGAAGTCCTCCCGCTTGAGCCCGCGGTGCGCCAGCTCTGCCTCGAAGAACCGGCGCATGCGCGCGTCGTCGGTGGTCACGAAGATGGAGTGGTGGGGGTTCTCCGGCGTCGCGCGGGTGAAGCCGTGGTTCTGCTCCGGGGGGTAGGCGCCGAAACCCACGGTGTCAATCCAGCCCGCGCCCATCGCCAGCCCTCGCGGGAAGAACGAGTTGGCGAAGCTGGGGCCGGACTCGATGAACCAGTTGCTGCTGCCCTGCGGCGCGGCGGTCGAATGGCAGCAGACGCACGCGGTGGCGCGGACCTGCTGCTTCACCCAGTCCACCTCCGCCACATAGGCCGGGTCATTCAGGCGCTCATCCGCCTTGGCCGCGTCCTCGTAGGGCGGCGTGCCGTAGTAGGGCCGCTGGGTGCGGACCTTGTCGCAGCTGCCGTAGACGTTGAAGTCGCGGCCCTCCTCGGTGGCGCCGGAGATCATCGACCACGTGCAGACCTTGCCGTCCGGGCCCTTCCCCGCCGGCTCTCCCGCTTGCGGCGCCTTGCAGTCCAGCGAGGGCTGCTGGAACGTCGGCAACCCGGAGGGGCCGTCCACGGAGCTCCCGCCGCACACCGGCGCGGGCTGGAAGCTGCCGCCGCCGAAGAGCTCACACCCGCGCTCCATGGACGCGCACTTGGACGCGTCCGTCCCCGGAATCTCCACGCGGGCGAACTTCTGCTTCGCCTCGTCGATGATGAAGATGCAATCGCCGAACTTGTCCGCCGCGGCGATGCCGCAGCGCTGCGCAAGCTCCAGGTCCGCCCCGTTGCTCTTGCAGTCGTCGGTGGCCTCCTTCTCCGTCCACTCCCCTACGTAGTCCTTGCACTCGGTGAGCTGGCTGAACTTGTTGGTGTACGTGCACCGGCCGACGACCTTGTCCGGCAACGGCGGTACATCGAACCCGCTGCAGCGACAGCCGCCGGCGATACCGGCGACGAGGAGAGAGCCGACGAGCAGCCTGTTCATGGTGGGGCTCCAAAAAGGGACGGCGGCCACCCCTGTAATGACGGCCCCCCGCCCGCGCAACCCGGGGTGGGCAGGTGTCGTCAGCTGGCCTTATCCGCCTCAGGTTTGAAGCGGTTCCGGATGCGGTAACGGACGAGCTCCAGGGCCTCCGTCGCGGACAGGGACGCGCCCTTGCCGAAGCGCACGGAGAAGGACTGCTCCTCCAGGTCCGCCAAAGGCGTGCTCTCCTTGACCGCCGCCTTGCCCTGCACCAGTGAGACGTGGGTGGGCTTCACGTCCACCCCGTTGCGCTCCAGCACGTCCTTGTAGAAGCGCGCCTTCAGCTCGCCCACGGTCATCGCCTCCACCTGGATGGGCAGCAGCTGGATGGCGATGGAGGCGCGGGCGATGCGGAAGGACCACTCCGTCACCACCTCCAGCTCCACGAACGCGTCGTTCAGGATGGACTGCACGTCGTCGCCGCGAGGCATCCAGTAGCTGCGCAGCGTGTGGCCGCAGGCCCCGCAGACGGCGCCGCGGAGGTCATCCAGCCCACGCGTCCGGAACAGCGGCACCGCGTAGATGGTTTCTCCGCAGCCGCCGCAGCGCGCCCGGTCTCCCAGCGCCTCCAGCACCTTGCGGAACTCCTCCTTCACCGCCTGCGAGCGCAGCGCCAGGGGCACGCCCTCTCGCACGGCCTCGTCGCGGAAGCGCAGCCCGGTGCGGAGCCGGTCATCCCCGCTCCTGCGGACGCCGAACTCCACCACGGCCACGCCGTCCGCCAAGACCTGCTCCAGCCCGGTCGCGGGCGAGTCTGCGCGGCCAACGTGCTCGAAGCGGGCCTTGATGTCCTCCAACCGCTCCAGCCCGGGCAGCGGCAGGGCCGCCAGGTCGCTGGCGTAGGCGAACAGGATGAGCCGCAAGAGCGGGACGTTCTCCTCGGCCAGCGCGCCCAGCCACTTCGCCTTCTCCTTCGCCGCGGGCGAAGCGGACGCCGCGCGCAGGGCGAGCAGGCCTGTCCGCATCAGCTTCTTGTTGGCGAACGGGTCAAAAATCCGCTGAAGCTCCGACCTGCCCTTCCCCTTCGCCGCGTCCAGCGCGCTGCGCAGGGCGTCCTTGTTGAGCCGTTCCACTGCGCCCTCCAGGCGGCGCGCCGCCGCCAGCACGTCCTTCAATGCGTCCCGGTACTCCTCCGCGACCTCGTCCCGCAGCTGCGCGAAGACGTCCCGCCCGCGGGCCCGGTCCTCCTCCGCGCGCCGCATCAGCTGACAGGTGGGGAAGCGGTCCATTTGCGCCCGTTCATCGCGCAGATTCTCCAGCACGCGGTCAAACCAGCGCAGCCGCTCTTCCAGCCGCGTCAGCTGCTGCGCCGCCGCCTCGTTGAGATCATCCAGCTCGCCGCCCTTCTGCTGCTCGGCGAGCGCGCGCAGGCGCTCCAGGTCCCGTTCGCCGTAGAGCGCGTTGATCCGCGTCATCACGCCGCCGAAGCGCAGCCGCTCCTCTTCGGTCCGGGCGAGGTCCGGGTGGAAGCGCCGCGCCAGCGCCCGGTAGAGCGTCTTGAGCTCATCCGCCGCCGCCGGGGCCTGCCCCAGCTCCTCGAGGTCCACAGGCGGCTCCTGGGCGATCTCTTCTTCCACCTCTCGGGCCAGCTCCCTCACCCGCAGCGCCTCTACCCGGCGCGCCCGCTCCACCAGCTTGGGCGGCGTCAGCGACTCCTTGAGGAGCCGGCTCCAGCGTTCAAAGTGGTCAATGAGCCCGCGCACCCGCGTCAGGCGCCGGTTCTCCGCCTGGAGCTGCGCCTGCACCGCAGCCTCGAAGGCGACCAGCGCTTCGCGCAGGGATTCAATCTCCAGGTCCAGCGCGGCGATCTCGTCGCGCCGCGTCTCCAAAAGGGCTTGGACCTGGCGGACGCGCGCGCGGAGGGGATCCTCCGCCACCACCAGCGCGCTCGCGCCTTCACTCATCGCAGGGACGGTTGAAGCCACGGCGCCACTCTAGCCGAAGGCGCGCGGCCCTTTCGGCTTCAGCCCGCCTTCAGCAGTTGCTCGTACGCCCCCACATCCAGCAGCCCGTCGTAGTCCTTCGGGTTTGCGGGCTCCACTTCGATGATCCACCCGGCCTTGTAGGGATCCGAGTTGACGGTCTGCGGCGAATCCGCCAGCGCGTCGTTGACCTTGACCACTTTGCCCGTCACGGGAGCGAAGAGCTCGCTCACCGCCTTGGTGGACTCAATCACCCCGAAGGACTCGCCCGCCTTCACCGTGTCCCCCACCTTCGGCAGCTCGACGTACACCACGTCGCCCAGGGCTTCTTGCGCATGGAACGTCACGCCGATGATGACCGCGGTCCCCTGGCGCCGCGCCCACTCGTGGTCCTTCGTGTACTTGAGCTCCTTGGGGTATTCGGCCATCGCTTTTTCTGCCTTTCGAAGAGTTGCTTGCTTCAGGGACGCTTCCAGAACGGCGTCTTGACGACCTTCGCGGTGACGGGGCGGCCCCGGATCTCCACGTCGAACTGCGCACCTTCGGCGGACAGCTCCGTGGGGACGTAGCCCATTCCAACCGGCTTCTTCACCGAGGGGCCCATCGTCCCCGACGTCACCTCGCCCACGCGCTGGCCGTCCTTGAGGATGGGGTAGCCGTGGCGCGGGATGCCGCTGCCGGTCAGCTCGAAACCCACCAGCTTGCGCGTCAGCCCCGCGGCCTTCTGCGCCACCAGCGCCGCCTTGCCCACGAAGTCCGCCTTGTCGAGCTTGACGATCCACCCCAGCCCGGCCTCCAGCGGCGTGTGCGCGTCGTCGATGTCGTTGCCGTACAGCGCGTACTTCATCTCGGTGCGGAGGCTGTCGCGCGCGCCCAGTCCGCACGGCTTCAGGCCGTCGCGCGCGCCCTCCTCCAGCAGCGCGAACCACAGCCGCTCTGCGTGCTCCGGCGCGCAGTAGAGCTCGAACCCGTCTTCGCCCGTGTAGCCGGTGCGGGAGATGATCGCCTCAATCCCTGCCACCGCGCCCTTCGTGAAGCGGTAGTTCGCCAGCGGCGAGAGCTGCACCTGCGTCAGCCGCTGGACAATCTGCGCCGCCTTCGGGCCCTGAACCGCCAGCTGGGCGTAGTCGTCGCTGCGGTTCTTCGGCGTGACGCCCTTCGCCTTCTGGGTCATCCAGGCGAAGTCCTTGTCGCGGTTGCCGGCGTTCACGCAGATGAAGATGTGCTCGGGCGAGAAGCGGTAGGCGACGACGTCGTCCACGAACCCGCCGGCGTCGTTGAGCAGCCCGGCGTAGACCGCCTGGCCGTCTGCGCAGCGGGCGAGGTCATTGGTGATGAGCGCGTTTGCCGTCTCCAGCGCGCCCTTCCCGACAAACTCCACCTCGCCCATGTGCGAGACGTCGAAGAGGCCGGCAGCGGTGCGGACGGCCTCATGCTCGGCAATGACGGAGGTGTACTGGACCGGCATCTCCCAGCCGGCGAAGTCGACCAGGCGCCCACCCAGCTTGCGGTGCGCCGCATTGAGCGGGGTCTGGCGGGGCATCGGTTCCTCTCGAGAAATTACGGCGCGCGGACTATAGCCACAGACCCTCGCCAGGCAAGGACAGCGACGATGAAGATCCGCAACCGGCTGAACCCTTCGAACCCCTGCTTCTCGTTCGAGTTCTTCCCGCCGAGGACGGACGAGGGCGTGAAGAACCTCCTGGAGACGCTCTCAGACCTCGCTCCGCTGGATCCCGGCTTCGTGTCCGTCACCTACGGCGCGGGCGGCAGCACGAGAGATCTCACGCTGAACCTGGTCACGCAGATCAAACAGACCACCGGCATTGAGGCCATGGCGCACCTCACGTGCGTGGGCCACACGCGCGAGGAGCTGGCCGGGGTGCTGGACCAGCTGGCGGCGGCAAAGCTGGAGAACGTGCTCGCGCTGCGCGGAGATCCGCCAAAGGGACAGGCCCGCTTCGAACCCGTGCCCGGCGGCTTCCGCTACGCGCAAGAGCTCATCACCTTCATCCGCGAGCGCGACTACCCGTTCTCCGTGGGCGGCGCCTGCTACCCCGAGGGCCATCTGGAGACGGCCTCCCGCGAGGAGGACCTGCGCAACCTCAAGGCGAAGGTGGACGCAGGGCTGGACTTCCTCATCACCCAGGTCGTCTACGACAACGCGTTCTACTTCGACTTCGTGGAGCGGGCCCGGCGCGTGGGGATCAACGTCCCCATCGTCCCCGGCATCATGCCCATCACCACCTTCGCGCAGATAGACCGGATCCTCCGGATGTGCGGCTCCACCATGCCCATGCGGCTGGCGCTGGAGCTGGACAAGGTGAAGGACAGCCCGGAGGCGGTGATGCAGCTGGGCGTCGCGCACGCCACGCTCCAGTGCCTGGAGCTGCTCAACCGCGGCGTGCCGGGCATCCACTTCTACACGCTGAACCGCTCACCGGCGACGCGGATGATCGTCTCCGCGCTGAAGGCCCGCTAAGACGACGCGCCGCCCGTCCCGGCGCCGCCCGTCCGGATGCCCGCGCGCCGCTCCAGGATGAGCCGGTTGAGCCCGACTGCGAGCGAGACGAAGTCCACCGGCTTGGAGACCACGAAGCTGGCGCCCGTGCGAAGGAGCTCGCTCTGCTCGAAGCGGACGCCGTTGGCCGTGAGGTAGACGACCGGCGCGGCGATGGGGTCTATCCCCACTGCGTACGGCGGCACCAACGATGCGGGCAGCTTGCCCTTGAACAGCATCGTGAGCGCGGTCCCGTCGATGTCGGATCCCTGGAGCTGGATGTCCATCAACACGGCGGAGAGGCTGGCGCCAAGCTCGCGGACGAGCTTGCAGGCCTCAATGCCGTTTCGGGCGCGGTGGAGGCGGTAGCGCTTGGCCAGCCGCATCTGCGCTACTTCCCAGTTCATGTCGTCGTCCTCGACGTACAGCAGGACCTGGGCGGGGGGAACCTCGGCGGACGTTGGGTTTTTCCCTGGCATGCCTGGAGTGATCTTCTTCATCGTGCTCCCCGCTCCCTGGGAGTGCTCTTCGTCACCGGCACGCGGTGTCCCTCGGACGAGAGGTCGCCTGCCAGCGGCGCCAGCGCGCCATCGAGCGGCGGCAGGCCGCCCTCCTCGAGCGACTCATCCGACGGCAAGCGGACGAAGAACGTCGTGCCTTGACCCAGCTGGCTCTCCAGCCAGATGCGTCCATTGTGAAGCTCCACCAGCTTGCGCGTGATGGAGAGACCCAGTCCGGTGCCGCCCTGCCGGCGGGTGTGGCCTCCGTCAATCTGACGGAAGCTCTCGAAGACAAGCTCGTGGTTTTCAGGGGCGATGCCCACGCCTTGATCCTTGATGGTGAAGACCAGCGCCAGCCCCTCAGCCAGCGCCTGCGTCTCCACCTTGCTGCCCTTCGGCGAGAACTTGAGCGCGTTCGACAGCAGATTGATGAAGATCTGCGAACACTTCACAGGATCGCCGCGCACCGCGAGGTTGGGGGCATCCTGCTTGAACACGAGCTCAATCTCCTTTTCGCGCGCGAGCGACGCGAGAGTATCACCGAGCTCAGCAAAGAGCGTCTCTACCGGAATCCGCGACTTCTCCAGGGCGACCTTCCCCGCCTCCAGCTTGCTGAAGTCCAGCACGTCATTCACCACCCGAAGGAGGTGCGTGCCCGACTGCCGCAGCCACTTCAACCCTTTCACCACGTCCGGAGCGCCGCTCTGCTCGAACTGCCACTCGATGCTCACCTCGAGGGGGCTGGCGCACTCGGGGCACTTGATGTCGGTCGTGCTGTCGCCCTCCTCGAGCTCGAAGGTGGCCTGGCATCCGCTGCAGGTGGCCTTCGGCACCGAGGTGAAATGATCCAGCAAGCCCTGGGGAATGTTGATGATGGCGTTGAGCGGCGTGCGCAGCTCGTGTGAGGTGTTGGCGACGAACTCGCCCTTCACCCTCACCGCCTCCTGGGCCGCCAGCAGCGCCGCGGAGAGCTTCACGTTGTGCTCGCGGAGCTCGGCCTCGCGGCGCTTCAGGTAGCGCACCCGCAGGTAGTAGGCGCCGCCCACCACGCCCGCTCCGCTGAGGATACACAGCGCCATGAACATCCAGGTTTGATGGAAGAATGGAGCCAGTCTGAAACGGATGGTGGCCGGCTCATGGTTCCAGAGACCGTCGTCGTTCGCGGCCAGGACGTGGAACGCGTAGTTCCCCGGCGGCAAGTTCGTGTAGTAGGCGATGCGGCGGGTCCCGGCCTCCACCCACTCCTGGTCGTACCCTTCCAGCTTGTGCCGCATGTGAACCTTCTGCGGGTTGACGAAGCTCAAGCCGGAGTAGGCGATTTCCATTGTGCGGCTGCCGGGAGGCACGACGATGGTCTCGTTGAGGTTCACCACCACCCCGTCATGGGAGAGCTGCTCGATCTTGACCTTCGGCTCCACCTGGTTGTAGCGGAGCTTGGCGGGGTCTATCACCACTGCGCCGCGGATACAGGGGAAGACCAGCCGGCCGTCCTGAAGCTTCCACCCCGCCGGCTGCCCGCTGCCGTTGCACTCAGAGCTGCGCATGCCGTCCGTGCTGCCGAACACGGCAGAGGGCGCGGTCTTCAGCTCGCCCCGCGCCACCTTGTCGAGGTCTGACCGCTTCATCCGGAAGATGCCGCGGTTGGTGCTCATCCAGAGGTTGTTGTCTCCGTCCTCCAGGATGCGGTGGATGTTCTCGTCGAAGAGACCCTGCGCGGACCGGAAGGTGTCTATCCGCTTGCCCTCAATCCGGCTGAGGCCGGTCTGGGTGCCAATCCAGAGCACGCCCCGCGAGTCCCGGTGCATCTCCACCACCCAGTTGCCCGCCAGGCCATCCGCAGTGGTGAGCACGGTCCAGTCGTCGCCGGTGAAGTGCAGCAGACCGCCGCCGCGCAGCGCGACCCACATGGTGCCGTCGGGATCCTCGTCGATGAAGATGGAGGAACCGCTGGGCATCTTGAGATCTCTCGTCAGGCTCTGCATCACGCCGTTGCGCAGGCGGCCCACGCCGCCCGGAGAACCGAACCAGACGTCCCCGCGCCGGTCCTCATAGACGGCCTGGACCACCGAGGTGCCCAGCACCGGCGTGGGGTCCATCAGGTCCGCCTGTTCTCCGCGGACGTGGAACAGCCCGCGCCGCGTGGCCACCCAGAGGGACCCGTCGCGCCCCTTGTGCAGGCCCCAGATGGGCCCCAGGGTGATGCCATTGAAGCTCTGCGCGGCCCACACCACCCGGCCGTCCTGCACGCGATTGAGGCCGTTGGCCGCGCCAATCCAGATCTCGTTGGCCTTGTCCTCCATCACGCTCCAGACGACGTCGTCCGAGAGGCCCTCTGGCTTGCCGATGGCGAGGAACTTCACGTCGGTCAGCTGGTGCAGGCCGGAGGTGAACGTCCCCAGCCACACGCTGCCTTCGCGGTCCTCGAAGATGTTCATCGCCTCGTCGGACGCCCACAGCGGTCCGAAGAACTTGCTCCAGCGCCCGTTGAAGCGCCGGGCCACGCCGCCGCCGTCCGTCCCCACCCAGAGCGCGCCGCGCGAATCCTCCAGCAGGCTGCGGATGCGGTCCGACGGCTGAAGCAGCCCGTTGGCCATGTTCATCGGCGTGAAGGTGCCGCGGGAGAAGAGGAACAGGCCGGTGGTCTCCGTGCCAATCCACAGGTCCCCGTTGCGCGCCGCGAGCAGCGAGTTGATGCCCACCTTCGGCGCGCCCTCTTCAATCGTGTACGTCTTGAACTGGCCGTCCTTGTAGCGCGTGAGGGAGTTGCCGCGGGTCATGAGGTACAGCGCGCCGGTGGGGTCCTCCGTGATGAGCAGAATGGCCGAGTCCGGCAGCCCGTCCTCGCGGCCGTAGCGGGTCACCTTGTCGCCGACCAGGTGGTAGAGCCCCTTGGTGGCGCCAAACCACATGCTCTCGTCCCGGGCGTGGACGACGGTGCTGACCTGGCTCTCCGGGAAGCCCTCCTTGGCGCCGAAGCGGCGGAAGTTCCCCGCCCGGTCCTTGCGGACCGCGCCGCTGGAGGTGCCCACCCAGAGGTTGCCCTGGCCGTCCTCCATCAGGTCGTAGATCTTCGTCCCCAGCGCGGGCGTGTTCCGCGAGTCATAGGTGACGAAGCGCACACCGTCGAAGCGCGCCATCCCCTCCTGGGTGCCAATCCAGATGTAGCCGTCGCTCGTCTGCCGGATGACGGAGACCGTGTTCTGCGGGAGGCCGCGCTCGGTGTCCCAGTGGGAGTACCCATACTGGGTCAGCTCCCGCGTGGGCTCGAGCCCGACGGCGGGAGCGCTCAAGGCGATACACAAGAGGGCAGGGAGCCAGGAACGCATCGTCAAGGGATGGACAGGATGATACGGGCCGCCGGGTCGCGGTTCGAGGTGGGTCCAACGGCACGCCCTACGAAGGCGCCCGCGCGCGGCAAGAAGCCTTCACCCTGCGACGCTAGCGCACGGGGTCGCACAGCGCTGACACCCCAAAGTTCATGCCGGCTGTCGGCGAGCGTGCAAAGGCCTGGTCGCTCAACCCGCGCTCGCGGCCAGCAGCGTGTTCTGCAACAGGATGGCGACCGTCATCGGCCCCACGCCTCCCGGCACCGGGGTGATGAAAGACGCGCGCTCGCGCGCTGCGGCGAATTCGACATCGCCCAGCAGCTTGCCCTCCGCGGTCCGGTTCTGCCCCACGTCGATGACCACCGCCCCCGGTTTGATCCACGCCCCCTTCACCAGCTCCGGCACGCCGGCTGCGACGACGAGGATGTCCGCGGCCGCGACTTCCGCCGCCAGGTCGCTCTTGCGGTGGCAGAGCACCACCGTCGCGTCCGCCGCCAGCAGCAGGAGCGCCATCGGCTTGCCGACGATGTTGCTGCGGCCGACGACGACCGCGCGCTTGCCGGCCGGCTTCACCCCCACGGACTCGAGCAGCCGCATGCACCCGAAGGGCGTGCACGGCTTGACGCCCGGCAGCCCGAGCAACAGGCGGCCCGCATTCACCGGGTGGAAGCCGTCCACGTCCTTGGCCGGGCTCACCGCGGAGAGCAGAGCCTCCGAGTCCAGCTGCTTGGGGAGCGGCAGCTGCAGGAGGATGCCGTGCACGTCGGGCCGGTCGTTGAGCTCCTTGATCTTCGCCAGCACCGTCGCCTGGGTGACCGAGTCCTCCAGGTGGTGCTCCCAGGAGTTGAACCCCACCTCGACGGCGGCCTTCTTCTTGGAGCCGACGTAGAGCTTGGAGGCGGGATCTTCTCCGACGCGGACCACCGCCAGGCCCGGGGTCACCCCGCGCGACTGCTGGAGCGCCACCACGCCCGCCGCCACCTCCGCCCGGACCTTCGCCGCCACCGCCTTGCCGTCGATCAGCTGACCCATAGGGCGGCGCAGCCTATGCGAATCTCGACGCGCGCGGGGCGATGAGGATAGGGTCCGCCATGGCTCGTGAGCTGATTGACTTGCACATCCACGTGGGCGGCGCGGTCGCGCCCCACATCCTCTGGTCCATCGTCCACCAGCAGGGCTTCAAGCTGCCGGTGAAGAACTACTTCGAGTTCGTCGAGCTCATCACCGCCCGCGGGGACAAGGTGAAGAGCCTCGAGGAGTACTTGAAGATCATGCACACCTGGACGGAGAAGATTCAGAGTTCTCCGGCCGCCATCGAACGGTCGGTGTACGAGGTCATTGGTAAGGAGTACCGCGGCAGCCGGGTCACCCAGATTGAGCTGCGCTTCAACCCCATGAAGCGCAACCTCAACTCGGAGCTGGACCTGGACCACATCATCCACGCCGCCCTGCGCGGGATGGACCGCGCGGTGCTGGAGTACGGCGTGCGCGCCGGGCTCATCTTCTGCCTGGCGCGCGAGTTCGACCACTCGCTCAACAGCATCATCCTGGAGAAGGCCATCAAGTACCGCAGCCGCGGCGTGGTGGGCATTGACCTCGCCGGGACGGAGAAGAACGCGCTGGAGCTCCACCCCGAGGTGGTGACCAAGTACGAAGATCTCTACCAGCGCGCCCGCGCCGCCGGGCTCAAGACCACGGTTCACACGGGGGAGACCGCCGGCACCGGCGCGGAGGGCGTCATCGCCGTGGTGGAGAAGCTGCGGCCCCACCGCATTGGCCACGGCATCCGCGCGGCCTACGACGAAGCCGCCATGCGCCTGCTCAAGGAGCGCGACGTGGTGCTGGAGCTCTGCCCCACCTCCAACCTCCAGACCAAAGCGGTGGAGAACATCCAGGAGCTCAAGCACATCGTGAAGACGTTCTGGGACCGCGGCGTGAAGGTCACCCTCAACACCGACGGCCCGTACCTGCTCGACACGGACATGCGCACCGAAGTGGCGCTGGTGGAGAAGCACGGCGTGCTGACGCCGGAGCAGGTGGACCAATCGCTCGCCTGGGCGCGGCAGTACTCATTCATCCCCGCCAGCTGACCGCCCGTGTACCGAGCGCTGCGGACCGTCCTCTTCCTCCTGCCCGCGGAGACCGCCCACCATCTGGTCATCTGGGCGCTGGGCTGGCTCTCCCGCTGGATGGCGCTGTGCCGCGCCCTGCGGCGCCGCGCGCTGGCCTCCGTTGGGCCGGCGCTCGCCTGCGAAGTGGCGGGGCTGCGCAGCGAACACCCCATCTGGCTGGCGGCCGGCCTGGACAAGGACGCGGCGGCGGTGAACGGGCTGTTCGCGCTCGGCTTTGGCGCGGTGGAGGTGGGGACGGTGACGCCGCGCCCCCAACCCGGCAACCCCACGCCGCGGGTCTTCCGCCTCCCGGCGCAGCGCGCGCTCATCAACCGGATGGGCTTCAACAATAAAGGCGCCCAGGCCGCCGCGGCCCGGCTGCGCGCGCGCGCCTGGCGCCCTGCCCCGCTGGGCGTGAACCTGGGCAAGAACAAGGACACGCCGCTGGAGCAGGCGGTGGACGACTACGTCCGCGGCGTGGAGGCGCTCGGCGCGCTGGCGGACTACGTGGTGGTCAACGCCAGCTCTCCCAACACGCCCGGCCTGCGGCAGCTGCAGGATCCAGAGCCGCTGGCGGCGCTGCTGCGCGCGGTGAAGGCGAAGCTGGCCGCCGTCGCGCCCGGGACGCCGCTCTTCCTGAAAATCGCCCCGGACCTCTCGCCCACCGCGGTGGATGACGCCGTGGACGTGGCCATCGCCTGCCAGACGTCCGGCCTCATCGCCACCAACACCACCCTGGCCCGCCCCTTCGAGCACCCGCTGGCGAAGGAGGCCGGCGGGCTCTCCGGCGCGCCGCTGAAGGATGCGTCTACCGAGGTCATCCGCCGCGCCTACCTGCGCGCGCAGGGCCGGCTGCCCATCATCGGCGTGGGCGGCATCTTCACCGCGGAGGACGCGTACGCCAAGCTGCGCGCCGGCGCCGCGGCCGTGCAGGTCTACACGGGCTTCATCTACGAGGGCCCGGCCATCGTCGCGCGCATGGCCGCCGGGCTCTCCGCGCTGCTCGCGCGGGACGGCTTCCGCAGCGTGGCGGACGTCGTCGGCGTGGACGCCAGCACCCGGCCGTAGAAGCCCTCGTGCTGGGAGACCAGCTGCTCAAAGCCCAGCCGCCGCTCCACGAAGGCGCGGGCCTCCTGGCCCATTCGCTTCGCGTCCGCCGGGTGTTCCAGGACGCGCGCGAAGGCGCGGGCGAGCGCCGCCGGCTGCCCCGGCGGGACGACCAGTCCGCGCACGCCGTCGCTGATCAGCTCCGGGTTTCCCCCCACCGACGTCACCACCATCGGCAGGCGCGCCGCCATGCCTTCAATCACCGCGTTGGAGAGCCCCTCCGCGGAGGAGCAGAGCACGCCCAGCGTGGCCCTGGCATAGAGCGCCGGGATGTCCGTCCGGTGCCCCAGGAAGTGCACCTGCCCGGAGAGCCCCAGCGCCATCGCGCGGGCCTCCAGTTGCGCCCGCCGTGGCCCGTCGCCCACCAGCAGCGCGTGCAGCCCCCGGCCCTTGAGCAGCGCCATCGTCTCCAGCAGGTCCTCCTGGCGCTTCACCGGGTGGTTCATGTTCGCGACGTGAATGACGACGGGCGCGCCGGCGCTGATGGCGGGCAGCGGCCCGGAGAGCGGCTGCGCGGCCCGCGCGTCGAAGCGTGAGAGGTCAATCCCGTTGTGCAGGACGGCAATCCGCCGGGGATCCACGCCCTCCTCCTCTTCCAGCTGGGTACGGATGGCCTCCGCGTTGGCGATGACCCCGTCCGCCAGGCGGGTGAGCTGCGAGAGCACGCCCCGTCGCACCCGGCCGTGCCAGTGCGCGAGATCCAACCGGCCCACCACGACCTTGCAGCCCGCCAGCAGCGCCGCCGGGACGGCAATCAACGTCGCGTAGAAGTCGTGCACGTGGACCAGCTCCGCCCGCACGCCGCGCAGCCAGGCCGCTGCGCGGGCAATCTGGAAGGCGGTGTTGGGGTGCGCGACAGAGCCGCGCAGCGGAAACTCCTGCGGGCACAGGTCCATCGCCCGCAGCGCGGCCAGGTGCGGCCCCTTCGCGTCCAGCACGCCCACGTGCACGGTGTGGTGGCGGGACAGTCCGCGCACCAGCTCCGCCACCTGCCCCTCCGTGCCTCCCAGGTGAAAGCTCTTGGTGAACTCCACCAGCCGCATGCGCCGCCGTCCGGTCAAGGCGCGACCCCCCACGCCTCCCCCGCCGCCGGCGCCACCTTGGCGGGCGCTTCGGCGAGGGCGGGGACGCGGCACACGCGGGCCGCAGCGGAGGCCAGGCCGAACAGCACGTAGAAGTGCGCGGAGAGGATGTAGCCGGAGAACAGGTCACAGACGAGGTAGCCCACCACCGCGGCGGTGAGCGCCCGGGCCAGCCAGCCGGCCTCCGCGTCCTGCCGCGCCTCCAGGGCCGCGCCGGTGACGCCGCCCACGAAGAGCAGGAAGCAGAACATCCCCAGCCACCCGAGCTCGCCAATCACGTCCAGGAAGACGTTGTGCGCCACATAGGCGCGGCGGGCCTCGGGCGGCGCGTAGAGCGGCCAGGCGTAGCGGAAGGAGCCCGCGCCCACGCCCAGCAGCGGCCGGTCCAGGCTGATCCGCGACGCCACGTTCCAGGCGTGCACGCGGCCCATGGCCGACGCGTCCTCGCGGAACTCGGTGACGGTTTCATTGCGCGCCCAGAAGCTCTTCGGCGCGAACACCAGCAGGCCCACCGCCAGGAGCAGCCCGCACACCACCGCCTGCACCCGGCGCTTCTCCCGCAGCGCCCAGACCGCCATCGCGCAGCACAGGCCGATGAAGCCCCCGCGCGAGTGCGAGAAGACGATGGCCGTCACCGCCAAGCCCGCCGCCGCCGCGCAGGCAATCCGGAAGAGGGTGTTGGATTCGCGGCGGACGAGGAAGGCCACCGCCAGCGGCACGATGATGCCGAGGTCCATCGCCATGTGGTTGGGGTCCGCGTAGACGCCGACCCAGCGGGCGCGGAAGCCCTCCACCAGGTTGAGCCCGGAGTTGTAGGTCTGGATGACGCCTACCGAGGTGACCAGCGAGCCGAGGATGAGCGCACCGGCGAGAATGGCCAGGCGTCGCGGCGTGGTGACCACGTTCACCAGCGTCAGGTAGACCGCCGTGAGCTTGAGCAGCTCCAGCGCGGTGGTCCGGGCGATCTCCGGATTGACGGCCCAGGTGACGGAGGCGAACGACAGCGCGGTGAAAGCCATCAGGCCGAAGCCGCGCACGCCGTCGAACCAGAGGCCCTCCAGCTTGCCCAGCCGGCGCAGGAGCATCAGCCCTGCCGCCACCGCGGAGCTCACCAGCGCCAGGCGCAAGGGGGCCAGCGCGGGGATCCACTCACCCGGCACCGCGTACATCACCGCCGAGAAGACGGTGAGCGCCACAAACGCCACCCCGTCCTTCTGCTGCCCCACTGTCTTCGGCACGCCCATCGCCTCCCCTCCGTCGAAGGACCGCGCGGGAGGGGCTAGCAGCGGGTGTGCCACGGGGCGCGCTGGAGACCGCCCCGTCGTTTGTGCCACTTACAATGTCGCTGCCGGTGAGGCTGGCCGGCCGCCGGAAAGCCTTACAGCCCCAGCTCGCCCTCAATCGGCAGCAGCAGGGACGCCATCGCCGGGTCCACCTGGTGCGACGAGAGCCAGGCCGGAGCCAGATCCGCCGCGAGCCTGCGGAAGACAGCGTCCACCATCCGACGAAGCTCCTCCACGCTCTGCGGTGCCGCTTCGCCCAGCACCTCCGACGCGCGGGTGACCGCGGACGCGCGCAGCGCCGGCGCTGACGCGTCGCCTTCGAAGAGCCGCCCCCAGAGCTCGGTCAGCCGCGCCGCCGGGACCGGCCCGTGCCACAGCCGCCCATCAACCAGCGCGTTCGCGGCCACGCCGGTGAAGAAGCGGTCCACGCTCGCCACGCCCACGCGCTCCTGCGCCGTCTTTTGCGACTCACCGACGAGGGTCCGCAAGACCTGAAACTGGCGCTGGGCGCGGTCCACCGTCGCGCCTGCCTCGTCCAGCTCCCGCCGGTTGCGGAAGGGCACCGGCTCCGCGCCGGGCACCTTGAGCGCGCGAAGGGGCCGCTTGCGCCGCAGCGCCTGCAGCGCCGTCGCTTCGTCCGCGAGCGCCAGCCACCCGTCGCCCAGCCGGGCCAGCGGCTCCTTCGCCAGACGGTCCACCCGGAACTTGAGCGCCAGCGTCAGCGAGAAGCCAATCTGGAAGAGGCGCTTGAGCGGATGCTCCCGCACCGTCTCCGCGCCGCGCGCCGGGTCCGCGCCGGTCACGTGCTCCAACCCCAGGTTCAGATAGTCCCGCGCCATCTCCGCTACGCGCCGGATGGCGGCCAGCTCGCCGGGCTCGGCGGCCTCCGCCACCAGCGTGCAGTTCACCAGGTAGCGCAGCTCCGCGGCGACCGCGTCCTGCTCGTCGGCGTCCAGGGACTTGAGCGCGGCCTCGAGGTAGTCCACCCGGCCGGCAGAGGGCGCCAGCGCCTGCGTCTCAACCGTGCGCGCCGGGGCGAAGGGCGCGGAGTCCACGTAGGTGAAGAGCTCCAGCGCCTGCGGCAGCTGAGGGAAGCCCAGGTCCTCCAGCCGGGCGGTGCGGAACTGGTAGGCCACCTCCTCGAGCTCGCTGGGCAGCTCCCAGCGGATGGCTTCGATGAGCCGCCCGGCCAGGAAGGGATCTTGCGCGACGAGGTCCGACACCAGCTGTCGGACCGCAGAGAGCTCCGCGCCCTCCACGGTGAACTCGATGAGGTACTTCCCTTCGGGCATCTCCATCGTCACGCCCTGGGGATCCACGTCCGGGTTCTCCTCCTTGTCGTGGATGACCGTGAACGTGCGCAGCAGCAGCTCCAACAGCTCAATGTCCAGTGTGTGGAGCTTGGCGAGGAAGTCCTCCGCCTCCTCCCCGCGCGCGGCCCGCAGCCAGGTCAGCGCCTGGTGGGGATCCAGCCGATCTCTCCGCCAGCCGGCGAGATCCACGAAGGCGCGGAACTGCTCCGGAGACGCCAGCTGGACGATCTCCGTGGCGTCCGCCAGGCCTACTTCCAGGATGGCGGTGTACAGCTGCTCCGCCGGCACGGACCGCACCGCGCGCAGGGCGTCCGGCTGGTCGATGAGCGCGTCCAGCTGTTGCTTGGGCGCGAGGGCGGCGAGGCGGCGGCGGAGCTCAGAGGGCGTGGACACAGCGGCGGGTGCCTAGCACGAAGGCTCACGCCACCGAAAGCAGGGCCTCCCAGACTTCGTCCACGCCCAACGGCTCCGTCGAGGAGTACGGCACCACCACCTCCAGCGGGACCTCCAGCTGCTGGGAGATCTTCAGGAGCTGCGGGCGCCGCTTCGCCTTGGGAATCCGGTCGATCTTCGTGGCGACGACCAGGATCTGCCGCGACTGACCGTTGAGGTAGTCCAGCATCTGGTGGTCTTCCCCGGTGGGGCCAATCTCCGAGTCCACGATGCTCACCACCACCTTCAGCGCGTCCCGCTTCTGAAGGTACGTGTCGATCATCTTCTGCCACTGCGCGCGGTCCGCCTTGGACGCCTTGGCGAAGCCATAGCCCGGCAGGTCCGCCAGGCGCACCGTGCGCTTCTCCCCGAGGTGCAGCAGATCCACCTCGAAGAAGTTCAGCGTCCGCGTCCGCCCCGGCGTGTTGGAGACCCGCACCAGCTTCCGCCGGCCGGCCAGCGAGTTGATCATGGACGACTTGCCCACGTTGCTGCGGCCGACAAAGGCGATCTCGAAGGCGGGTCCGGAGGGGTAGCCGGACGGCTCCACCGCGGTGGTGAGGAAGCGCGCCTCGAGCACCCGGGTCTCTCCCGAACGGGCGGTCACTTCTTAGGCTCTGCGGGCTTCGTCTCAGCCTGTGCCGGGGTTTGCGCCTGGCGGCGGGTGCGCTCGGCCGTCCAGTGGTCGATGAGCTTCAGCTTCTCGACGAAGTCGAACGGGCGCAGCGAAGGCGAGGAGGCGTCGTGGCAGGTGCGGCAGCCCTTCTCGGAAGGGTCCGTCAGCCCCACCAGCCGGGCGAGCTCCGAGTCCTTCATGACGTACGTCGTCGCGTAGTAGTGGCCGCCGCCGTGGCAGGTCTCACAGGTGACGTGCGCCACGCTCTGCTCTTGAAGGTTGGGCGCATGACAGGACACACACCGCGCGTCCTGCCGCTGCCCCGTAGAGAGCGAATCCAGGGCCCGGGCATGCTTGGATTGCTTGAACGCGTTGTAGGCCTCAACGTGGCATCCCTTGCACGCCTCGGGGCCAATGAAGTCCGCCGCCCGGACAGCGAAGGATGCGGCGAGCACGATGGGGAACAACCAGAGCGTCCGCGCCCGCATGGAGTGGCGCGAGAAGTAACAGACCGCGAAGGCCGCGGGCAAGCACTTCCCCGCGGGGAGGCCTTTGGAGATGCCAGCTGTGCTACGAAGCGACGCGATGCGAGCCCTCGGACATGGCGTCCTCCTCGCCTGCTTTCTGCAAGGCGCTGCGTGGGCCAAGCCCTGGAATGGCGTTGATCCCGGCACCACCACCCGCGCGGAGGTGGTCAAGAAGTTCGGTGAGCCGTCGAAGGTGGTGACCACTGACGGGAAGGAGATCCTCGCCTACTTCCAGAAAGAGGCGATCAAGGGCACCACCCAGACCCAGTTCCGCGTGGACCCCGCCAACAGCGTGGTGGAGCGGATTGACGTCTTCCCGGGCCCGGTCATCGACAAGGACACGGTGGAGAACACCTACGGCCCGCTCTGCGCCCCCGGCGCCGGCGCCGCCGCCGCACCCTGCTACACCAAGAAGCTGACCGACGACTTCCGGACCTACTTCCTCTACACGAAGCAGGGGCTGGCCATCTTCTTCAACGAGGACGGCAAGACGGTCCACTCGTTCATCTTCCAGAGCCAGAAGGCGCAGGCGAAGGAAGCCTCCGCCGCGGCCGGAGCCCCCAAGTCGCCGTGAGGGTGATTGGCCTGACGGGCGGCATCGCCTCCGGCAAGTCCACCGTCTCCGCCTTCTTCCGGGAGCTCGGCGCTCCGGTGATTGACGCGGACCTCCTGGCGCGGGAGGCCGTCGCCCCGGGCTCGCCAGGGCTGGCCGAAGTCGCCGCGCGCTTCCCCGGCGTGCTGGCGCCGGACGGGACGCTGGACCGCCCCGCCCTCGCGGCCCGCGTCTTCGGGGACGCGGCGCAGCGCGCCGCCTTGAACGCGTTGGTCCATCCCCGGGTCCACGGGCTCTATCTGGAACGCGTGGCACAGCTCCGGGCGGCGGGCCATCCCATCGCCGTCTACGACGTGCCGCTGCTCTTCGAGAACCGGCTCCAGGACGGGCTGGACGGCACCATTCTGGTCGTCGTCCCGCCGGAGATGCAGCGCGCGCGGGTGATGGCGCGGGACGGGGTGAGCGCGGCGGACGCGCAGGCGCGGATCTCCGCGCAGCTGCCGCTCTCCGCGAAGGTGCCGCTGGCGACGTGGCTCATCGACAATGCGGGGGATCTGGCGGACACCCGCCGGCAGGTGGAGGCGCTGTGGAAGACGCTCCGCTTCCCCCCGCCGGATGTGGTGTAACTCACACCCATGAGCACGTACTTCGTCACCGGGTTCCCCGGGTTCATCGGCCGAAGGCTGGTGGAGAAGATTGTCCGGGAGAGCCCCAAGTCGCGCATCTACCTGCTCGTGCAGCCCAAGTTCTTCAAGGAGGCCCAGCGCTGCGCGGAGAAGCTGGGCGGGAACGTGGAGCTGCTCACCGGCGACATCGTGGATCTCCACCTGGGCCTCTCCGGCGACGAGTACCAGCGGCTGTGCGACCAGGTGACGGACATCTTCCACCTCGCCGCCATCTCGTACCTCGGCGTGCCCAAGGAGACCGCGCAGCGGGTGAACGTGGACGGCACCCGGAACGTCGTCGAGCTGGCGCGGGACTGCCAGAAGCTGAAGCGGCTGAACCACTTCTCTACCTGCTACGTCTCCGGGGACCGGATTGGCGTCATCGCCGAGGATGAGCTGGACGCGGGGCAGACCTTCCGCAACGCCTACGAGGAGACCAAGTTCCAGGCGGAGAAGCTGGTCCAGCGCGCCGGCGCGTCATTCGACGTCACCATCTACCGGCCCTCCAGCGTGGTGGGGGACTCGCAGACCGGCGAGATAGACCGCTTCGAAGGACCCTACTATCTGGGCATCCTGCTGGTGATGTCGCCGCTGGTGATGCCGCTGCCGCTGCCGGGCAACGGCGTGGCGCCGCTCAACGTCGTCCCGGTGGACTTCGTGGCGGACGCGGTCTGGGCCATCTCGCGCGACAAGCGCGGCGTGGGGAAGACCTTCCACCTGGTGGACCCGAACCCCATGTCCGCCCGGCGCGTCTACGAGCTCATCGCCCAGAAGGCGAACAAGCGCCTGCCGAAGTTCAACCTCTCCGCGCGCGCGGCGGACGTGATGCTCCGCCTGCCGCTGCTGGAGCGCCTGGCCCGCCCGCAGCGCGCGGCCATCAGCTACGTGAATCACCTCTCCATCTACAACTGCGGCAACACGCTGGAGCTGCTCGACGGCACCGGCATCCGCTGCCCGCCACTGGCCAGCTACCTCGACAAGCTGGTGGCCTACGTGCGCGAGTACTACCGCAAGCGCCGCGAAGAGCCCTCCGACGTGGAAGATCCGCTGGACCGCCCGTCCAGCGCCCTCTAGCGCGCCGACCAGGCGCTCTAGCGGGACCCGACGATCACCGCTTCGTCCACCAGCTGTGCGAGGATGCGCGCGGTGTCCAGGCGGGACATCCCGGAGACGGCGAAGAGATCTTCGAAGGTCACCGTGCCGTCTATCTGCGCCAGCACGAACCCGGCGCGGTGATCCAGGTTCAGCCAGATGATCTCGTCCTCCTTCAGCGCCACCCGCGGGACGGCGGCGAGGTTGCCGAGCTTGGACTCGAACATCGCCTGCAGCACGCGCTCGCTGTGCTCCCGCATCTGCTTCACGTCGGGATCATCCGGCGCCACGCTCTGCGCCTTGAGGATGAGGTCCATCGCCCCGGTGTGATCATCCAGCTCCAGCAGGTCCTTCGCCCCTCGCAGCAGCGTGCGGATCTCCTCCCGCACCGAGCGCGGCGGCGCCACCGGGCGGGCGTTGACCTTGGAGTCCTCATCGGCCAGCAGGTCCATCGCCCCGCCAATCCCCTCCTGCATGGAAGAGACCTCCTTGCCGGGGTTGGACTTGGAGTCCCACGCGGTGCGGGCGTCGCTCTGCGCCTGGCTCACCGGCGGGGACGGGACCACCAGCTTGGGGACCGCCGGTGAGTCCCAGAGCCCGGCCAGGCCCCACTCCGGGCGCTTCTTCGGGCTGGCGGCGGGGTCCGTGCGCTCGAAGGGGTTCACCTTGGTGGGAGGCGGCGTCACCGGCGGCGGCTGCGGCGTGTGGCCAGAGGCCTTGGCGTCCACCAGCTGCTTGGCCCGGGTGTTCGTCGGATCCAGCTTCAGCGCCTGTTCAAACAGCCGTCGCGCCCCTTCGTGGTCACCGCTGAGGCGAAGCCAGAGCCCGGCTTCGACCAGCTGGTTGGCACGCTGGGCGCTCATCTACCGGGTCCCGGCCCTCTCGATCACGCCCTGGAAGACGTTCGAGAGGCGCCAGAGCTCATCGAGCGCGGTGGTGAGCGGCCCCAGCTGGTTCTGGCTGAGCGCGGTCTTGGCGGTAGCGATGGCCTTCTCCGCCCGCTTGAGCGCGTCGGCGCCAAACTCTGAACCCGCGGTGATCTGCTTCACCCGCGGCAGGAGCTCGTTGAGCGTGTTGACCGCGCCCTGCACCTCCTGCCGCTTGGCGGAGACCTCCTCCGTCGCCTTGGCCTCCAGCAGGTAGTCCGCCTGCTCCTCCATGATCTTCTTGAGCTCGTCCTCGGTCAGGCCGCCGGACGCAGTGACGGTGATGGACTGCCGCTGCCCCGTCTCCTTGTCGCGCGCGGAGACGGAGACAATGCCCTCAGAGTTGATCTCGAAGGTGACCTCGATCTCCACTTCCCCGCGCGCCGCCTGGCGCAGGCCGGTGAGGATGAACTCGCCCAGGAGCTCATTCTCGTGGGCCAGCTCCTTCTCGCCCTGGAGCACCATGATCTTCACCGTCGTCTGGTTGTCCTTCGACGTGTTGAAGATCTCGGTCGTGGACGTGGGGACGGTGGTGTTCTTCGGGATCAGCCGCCGCACGTAACCGCCGGCGATGGCCACGCCCAGGCTCTGGGGCGTGACGTCCAGCAGGAGGACCTGGCCCTCATCGGAGGTGAGCGCGTTGGCCTGAACCGCTGCGCCCAGCGCCACGACTTCGTCCGGGTGCACGCCCTTGCACGGGTCGCGGCGGAAGAACTTCTTCACGCTCTCCACCACGCGCGGCATCCGCGTCATCCCGCCGACGAGGACAACCTCCTTCAGGTCCGTGGCCCGGACCTTCGCCTCTCCCAGCACCTGCTCGCACAGGGAGAGCGTGCGCTCGCAGAGATCATTGCAGAGCTCCTCCAGCTTCTCCCGCGTGATGGCGCGCTGGAGGTGGAGCGCCGCGCCGCCGCCGGGCGGGGTGCAGATGAAGGGCAGGTTGACCTGCGCCTCCTTCACGGTGGAGAGCTCGATCTTCGCCTTCTCCGCCGCGTCCTTCAGGCGCTGCAGCGCCATCCGGTCCTTGCGCAGGTCAACGCCGTGCTCCTTGGCGAAGCCGAAGACCAGGAATTCGATGATGCGGTTGTCGAAGTCCTCGCCGCCCAAATAGCTGTCGCCGCCGGTGGCGATGACGTCGAACACGTTGTTCCCCACCTCGAGGATGGAGATGTCGAACGTGCCGCCGCCCAGGTCGAAGACGGCGATCTTCCCGTTGACGTTCTTCCCGAAGCCGTAGGCCAGCGCGGCGGCGGTGGGCTCGTTCAGGATGCGCAGGACGTCCAGCCCGGCGATCTTCCCGGCGTCCTTGGTGGCCTGCCGCTGACCGTCATTGAAGTAGGCGGGGACGGTGATGATCGCCTTGGTGACCGGGCGGCCGAAGTAGGCCTCCGCGTCGAGCTTCAGCTCCAGCAGCACCATGGCGGAGATCTCCGGCAGGGAGACCTCCTTGCCGCCCAGCTGCACCCGGATGTCGTCATGCTCTCCGCAGGTCACATGGTAGGAGAGCACCTTCAGGGCATCCTGCACCTGCGCGGAGGAGAACTTGCGGCCGATGAGCCGCTTGGCCGCGTAGACCGTCTCCTGCGGGTTGGTGATCGCCTGTCGCTTGGCGATCTGCCCTACCAGGCGTTTGCCGACCTTGGTCATGGCGACCACCGAGGGCGTCAGGTTGGCGCCCGTGCGGTTCTTGATCACCATGGGCTGATTGCCGGTGACCGTCGCCACGACGCTGTTGGTCGTTCCGAGATCGATGCCGATGACAGGGTCGCGGTCAGCCATGGCCTTCTTGAACAACCGGCTACGAGGTGGCGGCGCTTCCTAGAACGGCCAGCGGAGCTTCTTCAGACTCTTCTTGGCTTCAGCGTGATCCGGCGCAACCTTCAGCGCCTCCTCGAAGTGCTTCTTCGCGAGGCTCTTCATGTCCGCGTGCAGCAGAATCTCCCCCAGCAGCACGTGATAGTCCGCGTTGCGAGGCTCCAGGTCCACCGCCCGCTGCGCGAGCGGCTTGGTGTCCTTCACGTCAGAGCTCACCCGCATCATCAGGGCCGCGGCGCGGTAGGCCGCCTTCGCGTTCTTGGCGTCAATCCCCGCGGCGATGCGGTAGCCGGTGATGGCGGCGGTCAGGTCCCCGTCCTTCTCCGCCTGCTCGGCCTTCTTCACCTCCACCTCCGCGCGCGACGAGTCATTCTTCCGCTTCGACTCGTCGAGCAGGTGGCCGACCTCGGTGTTCTTGGGATCGATTTGAGATGCGAGGTGCAGGTCGGTGTACGCCTTGCCGTACTCGCCCTTGTGGATGTGCTCCTTGGCGCGGTTGAGCAGCTCCGAGGTGCGGCTGGACTTCTGAAGATACGGGTGCCGCGCGAAGCGGGCCCGGCGCTCGGCGTCCCGCGCGTCATCCTCTGCCGTCCTCGGGCGCGGCGTCTCCGGCCTGGGCGTAGCGGAGGTCCCGTTCGACGTGGCCGCCGCCGCTACCGCGGCAATCGCCTTCGCCAGCTCCGGGTGCGCGTCCTCGTAGGCCTTGCGCAGCTTGGGGCTGGAGAGCACGTTCTGCGCTTCGGTGAGCCGGCGGAAGATGCGGTCAATGCGCGCGCGGAAGCTGCCGAGGTGTTTGCCGTAGAAGCGGTCCGGGTGGAACTTCCGCGACAGCTCGTAGTACGCCTTCTTCACCTCGTCCGCGTTCGCCGTCGTGGGGACGCCCAACACCTGGAAGTGCGTGTACGTCTCCAGATTCCGGTCGAGCTCCAAAATCTCCTGCTTGCGCTCTTCGGAGACCTCCACCTCCTCGACGCTCGCTGCGTCGATGGGCGCCGAAGGGCCGGACGGCTTGGTCACCCGCGCGGGGACGATGGCGCCCTTGGCTCGAAGGGCCAGCAACACCGCAATGGCTCGCGGCTCTGCCATCCCTGACCGCTCGAGCACTTCGCTGATCAAGCAGGCCTTTCCCACACAGGCGAAGACGGCGCACTCCTCCGGTGTCATCTGCAACCGCACCGGATCCGCGCTGGGCGCGGTCGCGACGAAGTCTCCGCGGGTTCCCAACCCGACTATCGTCTCGGTCTGACTCAACGAGGGAATTCTAGGAACGCCCGCACAAGAGCGTCAAACCTCCTGACCCACGTTCCTTTCCGGCGTTGCCCACCCGGACCGCAGAGTAGGCGGATGGATTACCTAGGAGAGCGCGCGCTCGAAGATCGCCAGACCCTCGTCCAGCTCCTCGCGCGTCACCACGAACGGAGGCGCGAAGCGAACGGTCTTCTCCCCCGCCAGGTTGGCCAGGAGCCCCGCCTCGCGGCACCTCGCCAGCACGTCCGTGGCGTCCGTCGACAGCTCCACGCCGATGAGCAGCCCGCGGCCGCGGACCGCCACCACGCGCTCTGGCTTGCGCTTCATCAGCTGCTGCGCCCCGGCGACGAAGTGTTCGCCCTTCTGCCGCACCTCGGCCAGCATCGCCGGGTCGGTCACCAGCCGGACGACCTCGTTCGCCACCGCCGCCGCGAGGAGGTTGCCGCCGAAGGTGGAGCCGTGGCTCCCGGAGGGAAGGCTCTTCGCCACGCGCTCCGAGCAGAGCATGGCGCCAATGGGGATGCCGTTCCCCAGCGCCTTCGCCAGGGAGCACGCGTCCGGGAGGATGCCCTCGTGCTGGTAGGCGAACGCCTTACCCGTGCGCCCCATCCCGGTCTGGACCTCGTCGATGAGCAGCAACAGGCCGCGCTCATCGCACAGCGCCCGCAACGCCTTCAGGAAGCCATCGGGTGCGCTGCGCACCCCACCCTCACCCTGGATGGGCTCTACCAGGATGGCCGCGGTCCGCGGCCCCACCGCCGCCTTCACCGCCGCAAGGTCCCCGTAGTCCACGTGAAGGAAGCCGGGCATCAGCGGTTCGAAGCCCTTCTGGTACTTCGGCTGCCCCGTCGCAGACACCGTGGCCAGCGTCCGGCCGTGGAAGGAGTTGTGGAAGCAGATGATCTCGTAGCGGTCCGCTTGCCCCTGGTCCCGCTGGTAGCGGCGCGCGAGCTTGATCAGCGCTTCGTTGGCCTCTGCACCCGAGTTGCAGAAGAACGCGCGGGAGAGGCCGGAGGCCGCGTAGAGACGCTCGGCGAGCTCGATCTGCGGGCGCGAGTAGAAGACGTTGGAGATGTGCCAGAGCCTGTCCGCCTGCGCCTTCAGCGCCGCGGTGACCTCGGGATGGCAGTGCCCCAGCGCGCAGGTGGCGATTCCGCCGAGGAGATCAAGGTACGCCTTGCCGTCCGCGTCCCAGACTCGCGCGCCCTTGCCGCGCTCGATGCAGATGGGCTGCTGCTTGTAGTTCTGGAGGAGGCGCGCCTTCGCGCGATCGATCAATTCCTGGTTGTGGCTCATGGTGCCTCCGGACCCTAGTGCACAGACGGCCGCGGGGGCAGATCCACTTCGCGCAACCCGGCTGGACCAGCAGCACCTCTCCAGTCCAGTTCGGCCGTACCCCTGCCCTTCCCCCTACCCCGGCCCGAACGCGTACGCGAACGCGAACGCGGCAACGAAAACCGCACCCGAGAAACCTCTCCCCGAAGCCCGAACCCGAGAAACCCTTCCCCCGAAGCCCGAACCCGAGAAGCCCTTCCCCGAAGCCCGAACCCGAGAAGCCCTTCCCCGAAGCCCGAACCCGCGCGCCTCGGACTCACGCCGCGAACGGAGCTATCGCCGCCGTCGCTTCAGGAAAAACACGGCGGCGACCGCGGCCCCCACGCCGGCAGCGAGCAACGCCCAGAGTCCCGGCTCCCCGCTCTCCTCCGGCTCCGGGGTCGCAAGCGGCTGCGGCGAATCAAGCGGCTCCTCAGGTGGGGCCGGAGGCTCGACAGTCTCCTCGCCCGAACCCTCCACCACCGGCGCGCGAGGCGGCAGCGCCGAAGTGGGCGGCCGCAAAGGCGGGACCGCAGCCTCCACATGAGGACCCGCCGGCTCTGGCCCGCGCACGGGGCGGTCCAACCGAACCGGCGCTCGCGCAGGCGGCTCCGGCGCGTCCTGCCTCGAAGGGACCACCGGGGGCGCAGGGCTGGCGGGATCCGCCATCGGCGCAGAGACGACGACCGGCGCAACACCCGCGGCCTCCGCCCGAGCGAAGCCACGGATCATCCCGACCAGCCCGGAGATCTCCTCCGGCGTGAGCTTGTCCTTGAACGCCTTCATCTTCGGGTTGTCAGGAGAGCCCTCGGCGATGACGGTGCGGATCTGCTCGTCCGAGTGCGCGGCCTGCCAGCGCGGGTCCGAGAGGTCCTCAATCTTCAGCTTCACCCCGGCCTTGGTGTCCGCCGCGCCCGCCTCGCCGTGGCAGCTCTTGCACTTCGCCTTCCACGCGTCCGCGAGGTCATCCGCTCTCGCGGCGCCGAGAGACGACGCCAGACAGGCAGCGAGGAGGAGTCGCGCGCGGGTCATCACCAGCGCCATTCTGCCCACGCCAACCCGCGAAGCAATTACAGGATGTAGCGGGAGAGATCCTCGTCCTTGACGATCTCCTCCAACTTCTCCCGGACATACGCCGCGTCCACGTTCACGTCGCGCTCGGACATCTCGGAGGCGCCGAAGGACACGTCATCCAGCAGGCGTTCCAGGATGGTGTGCAGCCGGCGCGCGCCGATGTTCTGGGTCCGCTCGTTCACGCTCTGGGCGATGCGCGCGATCTCCGCGACCGCGTCCTCAGCGAAGTGCAGCCGCACGCCCTCGGTGGCCAGCAGCGCGCTGTACTGCCGCAGCAGCGAGTTCTTCGGCTCCTGGAGGATGCGCACAAGATCCCCTCCGGAGAGCGCCTCCAGCTCCACGCGGATGGGGAAGCGGCCCTGCAGCTCCGGGATCAAATCGGACGGCTTGGAGACGTGGAACGCCCCCGCGGCGATGAACAGCACGTGGTCCGTCTTCACCGGGCCATACTTGGTGGTGATGGTGCTGCCCTCCACGATGGGCAGGATGTCGCGCTGCACGCCCTCGCGGGAGACGTCCGGGCCGCCGTGCTGGCCGCCTTCGCGGCTGGCAATCTTGTCGATCTCGTCGATGAAGATGATCCCCGCCGTCTCCGCGCGCACCAGCGCCTCGCGCGAGATGCGGTCCATGTCCACCAGCTTGGCGGCCTCCTCCTGCGCCAGGAGCTTGAGCGCTTCCGGCACGCGCGCCTTCCGCTTCCGGGTGCGGTTGAAGCCCGGCATGTTCTTGAAGAAGTCCTGCAGGTTGAAGCCGATCTCCTCCATCCCCTGCCCGCTGAAGTTCCGCATGAAGGCCTGGCCGCTCTCGGCGACCTCCACCTCCACGTACTGATCATCCAGCGTCCCGGCCCTAAGCTGCGCGCGCAGCTTGTCGCGCTCCGTGCTGGAGAGCGCGGGGGGCGGCGGGGGCGGCGGGGCGAAACCGAACGGCGCCGGGCGCGGCGGTCCGGAGGCGGCGTTGCCGTGGCCGGAGAGGATCTCCACCAGCCGGTCCTCCGCCATCTCCGCGGCGCGGCTGCGGACCTTCTCCGTCTCCTCCTCCCGCACCAGCGAGATGGCCGCTTCGACCAGATCCCGGACCATCGACTCCACGTCGCGGCCGACGTAGCCCACCTCGGTGAACTTGGAGGCCTCCACCTTCACGAACGGCGCCTGCGCCAGCTTCGCCAGCCGCCGGGCGATCTCCGTCTTCCCTACGCCCGTGGGGCCGATGAGGATGATGTTCTTCGGGTAAATCTCATCCCGGAGCTCATCCGTCACCCGCTGCCGCCGCCACCGGTTGCGCAGCGCGATGGCCACCGCCCGCTTCGCCGCGTTCTGGCCGACGATGTAGCGGTCCAGCTCGCTGACAATCTCCCGCGGCGTGAACGTCTGCGTCTTCCGCTCCTCGCTGGCCACGGTCAAAGCTCCTCGAAGCTCAGATTCGAGTTCGTGTAGATGCAGATCTCCGAAGCGATCCCCAGCGCCGTCGCGGCGATCTCCTTGGGCGCCATCTGCGTGTGCGCCAGCAGCGCCCGCGCCGCCGCGAGCGCGTAGGCCCCGCCGGAGCCCACCGCCGCGATGCCGTAGTCGGGCTCCACCACGTCCCCCGCGCCCGACAGGATGAACGTCTTCTCCTTGTCCGCCACCACCAGCAGCGCTTCCAACCGCCGCAGGAACCGGTCCGTGCGCCAGTCCTTTCCAAGCTCCACGCAGGCGCGCGCCAGGTTCTTCTGGTGCTCCTTGAGCTTGGCCTCAAAGCGCTCGAACAGCGTGAAGGCGTCCGCCGTCCCGCCTGCAAACCCGGCGAGCACGCTGCCGTCGCCCAGGCGCCGCACCTTCTTCGCGGTCCCCTTCATCACCGTCTTGTCGAGGGTGACCTGCCCATCGCCCGCTATCACCACACGCGCGTCGCGGCGGACACACAGAATCGTCGTGCCGTGGAACATTCTGAACCGTTTAACAAGGTTGGTCCGCGCTTACCAAGCTTTGCTCAGGCCCGCGGGTGCGCCTTGTCGTAGATCTCCTGAAGCTGCTCCAGGCTCACGTGCGTGTAACGCTGAGTCGTGGACAGGCTGGCGTGGCCCAACAGCTCCTGGATGCTCCGGATGTCTGCGCCCGCCCCCAACAAATGGGTGGCGAACGAGTGACGCAAAGCGTGCGGATGCACCCGCCGCTGCAGCCCCGCCTCCCGGCCATACCGCTCCAGGTGCCGGGCGATGCTACGGGCGCGCAGCCGGCCGCCGCGGAAGTTGAGGAACAGCGCCTTCAGATCCGCCCCTTTGCGCGCGTTGAGGACGATCTCCGAACGCCGCGCCAGGTACGCGTCCAGCGCGTCCAGCGCGGCGTCGTTCAGCGGACAGAGCCGCTCCTTGGACCCTTTGCCCATCACGCGCACCAGCCGGCCCTCCGGATCAAAGTCCGTGAGGGACAGGCCGCAGAGCTCGCTCACGCGCAGCCCGCCGCCGTAGAGGACCTCCAGGATGGCGCGGTCCCGTACCGCCAGGACGCTGGGCGGTTCTTCTTTGCCGTCGGGCTTTGAACGCGGGGCGGTCACCACCGCGAAGGCCTCGTCCACCGGCAGGGCCTTCGGCAGGCGCTGCGGCAGCTTGGGGCCTTTCACCAGCTTTGCGGGCGAGCTCGCCAATGCGCCCTGCCGGACCAGGAAACGGTAGAGCGCCTTGATGCTGGAGAGCTGGCGGGCCCTCGAGCTGGCGGCGTGGTCCACGCTCAGGACGGACAGGTAGCCGCGGATGAGCGCGCGGGTGGCCGTGAGGACCGTGGCCCGGTTCTGTTCGAGGTACGCGACGAACTGGCGCAAATCCGTGCGGTAGGCCTTGCGGGTGTGAGCGGAGACGCCGCGCGAGGTGAGGTGCGCCTCGAAGCTCGCCAGCTGTGCTTCGTGCCCGGGCATGCCCTCGGCATCGTACCGGCGGTGAAGCCGCCCGCCAGTTTCCTGGGCCTCTGGGGTGGCAGAAAGCGGAGGACCTGGGCATAAGGTGCCGCGTGTTTCGACTCGACAACATTGGCGCGCAGCACGGGCAGCAGATCCTCTTCGTCGGCGCTTCGCTGGCGGTCCACAAAGGCGAGAAGGTGGGGCTGGTAGGCCCCAACGGCGCGGGCAAGTCCACGCTCTTCCGCTTCATCATGAAGGAGGAGGCGCCGGACGAAGGCCAGGTCTCTGTCGACCGCGGCCTGACCCTCGGCTACTTCAAGCAGGACGTCGGCGAGCTCCAGGAGGGCACCGTCGTGGAGCAGGCGATGGCCGGCGCCGGCCCCATCGCGCAGGTGGCGCATGAGCTCAAGTCGCTCGAGCACGCGCTGGCGGACCCGGCGAACGGGGACAAGCTGGACGCGCTCGTCACCCGCTTCGGCGAAGTGCAGGCCCGGTTCGACGAGCTCGGCGGCTACTCGCTGGAGGGCCGCGCGCGGGAGATTCTGGCCGGCCTGGGTTTCCGCGAGTCCGTGATGGACGGCCCGGTGAGCGCCCTCTCCGGCGGCTGGAAGATGCGGGTGGCGCTGGCGCGGATCCTCCTGATGCGCCCGGACGGCATGCTCCTGGACGAACCCTCCAACCACCTGGATCTCGAATCCCTCATCTGGCTGGAGGGGTTCCTCAAGCAGTACGACGGCGCCCTCCTGATGACCTCGCACGACCGCGAGTTCATGAACCGCATCTGCACGCGCATCGCAGAGATAGACGCCGGGGAGATCCGCTCCTACTCGGGCAACTACGACTTCTACGAGCAGCAGCGCGCGCTGGCGGACACGCAGGCGCAGGCCACCTACGAACGCCAGCAGGCCATGCTCAAGAAGGAGATCGCCTTCATCGAGCGCTTCAAGGCCCGGGCCTCCCACGCCGCGCAGGTGCAGTCGCGGGTGAAGAAGCTGGAGAAGATTGAGAAGGTGAAGCCACCCCGCCGCCGCGAGCGCGTGGACTTCGACTTCAAGCCCGCGCCCCGGTCAGGCGAAGACGTGGCCAAGCTCGCCAAGGTCTCCAAGGCGTATGGCGATCTCACCGTCTACAAGGAGATGGACTTCCTGGTCCGCCGCGGCGAGCGCTGGTGCGTGATGGGCGTGAACGGAGCCGGGAAGAGCACGCTGCTCAAGCTGGTGGCCGGCGCCACCAGGCCGGACACGGGCGACGCGGCGGTGGGCGCCAGCGTGAAGCTCGGCTACTTCGCCCAGCACGCGATGGACGTGCTCGACGGAGAGAAGACCGTCTGGACCACCCTGGTGGACGCGTTCCCGCGGATCTCGGAGGGTTCTCTGCGGTCGCTCGCCGGCTGCTTCGGCTTCTCCGGGGACGAGGTGGAGAAGGTCGTCCGCGTCCTGTCCGGAGGTGAGAAGGCCCGGCTGGTGCTTGCCCTGATGCTCTACGACCCGCCGAACTTCCTCGTCCTCGACGAGCCCACCAACCACCTCGACCTCGGCACCAAGGAGATGCTCATCTCCGCGCTGCGACAGTTCGAGGGCACGCTCCTCTTCGTCTCGCACGACCGGCACTTCCTCGGGGAGCTCTCCAACCGCGTCCTTGAGCTCACCCCCGAAGGCCCCCACCTCTACGGCGGCGGCTACTCGGAATACGTCCAGCGCAGCGGCCACGAAGCCCCGGGCCTGCGGCAGGGATAGCCACCAGGGAGCCGGCCATTTCGTCGGAGGAACAGCTCCCCTCATCTCGAGGGGAAAACCGGCCCTGGCCGGCCATTTCGTCGGAGGAACAGCTGTTCTCGCGCCGTCAGGCGCCACCCCGCTCGCCTCGAGCGTTGCGCCGTCAGGCGCATAGTCGAGAGGTGGCGCAAACCCACGCACGGCACTTTGCCGCTTTGCTTCGAGCAGAGCGAAGCGGCCTATGAGCCAAGTTTCGGAAGCACTGCCGACGTCTCGGCTATGCGCCTGACGGCGCAACGCTCGATCGAGTGTAGCGACGCACGGCGCCGCGCAGTCGAGATGTCGGCAGTGGGTTCGAGGGTCGGCGGAGGCGCGCTCCGCAGTGCTCGAAATGGCGAATGGGGCGCGGGGCGTCGATAGGTCTGCGCCGAACCGGAGTATTCGGGCTGCGGGTTCGGGGAATGGTGTCTGGGGCTGCGGGCTTCGGGGAACGGTGTCTCGGGTAGGGGTAGGGAGCACGCGTTCGCGTTCGCGTTCGCCTTCGTTCACGGGTACGGGCCCGGGCAGGGGTTCGGGTTCGGGACACCGCGCACGGCGCGTCCGGTCGCCGACCTGAAGGGGTTGCCCCTCGTTGCGCTTGAGCCCGTGACCGACTGCCCGGACCCGAACCCGAACCCGGGCCCGTGAACGAAGGCGAACGCGAACGCGAACGCGTGCTCCCTACCCCTACCCGAGACACCGGTCCCCGAAGCCCGCAGCCCGAGACACCGCTCCCCGAAGCCCGCAGCCCGAGACACCATTCCCCGAGGCCCGCAGCCCGAGACACCATTCCCCGAAGCCCCCTCTACTGCGCCGCCCGAGCCGCTTGCGCGCCATCCACCGGCGCGACATACACACCCGCGCGGCTGCGCTCTGCCACGACGTACGCCACCCGGTCATTCGCCTCACCGACGAACAGCGCGGGAAGCAGGATGTGCTGGTCGAGCGTCTTTCGCACCGCGGTGGCCACGTCGTAGGCCGCGACGTTGAACGTATCCGGGCCGATCTCCGCGTACGTTACCAGGATCCGGTCCCCATCGACGGTGGTCTTGAAGCTGAACACCGCGTCGATGATCTTCTTCGCCGCCAGCTCCGGCTTCGCCAGCTCAATGCTCTGGAGATCGCACGCTCGCGGAGCGCCCGCGCCCGCGCGCGTACAGCCATTGCGAGCGAGGAGATAGCGGCTCTTGGGATCAAACGAGTAGCCCCACACCCCGGTGAGCACCTGCTTCGCGGCCTCCTCGCCCTGCCGGTACACGAGGAGGTTCGCGCTTGGCCCGAACTCCTTGGTGAACTCGATGGGCTGGAACGCCACCACCTTGCTGTCGCCGGACCAGAGGAATGTCTTCACCCTTCGCCCCAGCTCCCTTGGCTTGCCGCCGGTGACGGGGACGACGACCAGGCTCCCCCACTCCCGGCCCTTGGTGAAGTCGAACTTCTCCAGCGCCGCCACGTGCGTGGAGTCCGGAGAAAAGTTGAACCCGGTCCCGTTCACGCTCGAGGCGACGGTCTGGCCGGGGCTCCCATCGGCCGGGCCGATGACGAGGTCTCCCACGAAGTTGACCGCCTCCACCACCCGCGCGCCCTCGGTCCGCGCCAGCCACTTGCCGTCCGGAGAGAACGCGAAGCTGCTGCACGCGCTGGCCACCTTCTGCGGCTTCGCGTCGGAGACCGCGGCCAGGAAGAGGTCAAACGTGCCGGGCGTGGTCTGACTGCGCACCGCGAAGGTGATGCGCTTGGAGTCCGGCGAGAAGCTGTAATCGCCGACCTGGTCCCCCAGCTTCCGCAGCGGCTCACTCCCCGCCACCTTGACCAACCCCAGCCCTCCGGCCGCCGCCTGGCTGCGCTTGAACGCCAGGTACGCGCTGTCCGGAGAGAACTGCCCGGTGGTCACCTCCCCCGCCACTTCACGGAACGGCCCGGACGGCAGCGGCCCGACCTTCAGCACTCCGCCCCGCACGAAGGCGACGGACGCCGAGTCCGGGCTGGGCAACAGGTAGGTCACCTCGGTGTCCAGCTTCACCGGCGACGCGGCGGGGTCCTTCAAGTCCACCACGTGCAGCGTCCCGGCGTGGGACGCGGCGTTAAAGCCCTCCAGATAAAGAGCCCACCGCGAGTCCGGGGACACCAGGTGCCCGCCGGGGACGTTGGTCACGCCGGTGCCCAGGCGCCGCGGCTTGCCCCCGCCGGCGGGCAGCACGTTGAGCACGCCGAGGAGCATCTGCGGGGGGACGCCGTCAATCCGCGGCTTGATGGCATCCGTGAGGAAGGTGATCTGCTGGCGGTCCGGCGTCGCGCGCAGGTCCGCGGCAATCCCGCTGGACACCTCCACGCCCGCGCCCTTGATGCCGCGGCTCTCGCTCTCGCCGCCGCGCTTGCACGCTGCCACCGCCGCCACCGCTGCCAACACCCAGACTGGCTTTCGCATCCGTCCTCCGGCCTTGAACACGCCTCACCCCACCTGGGCGACGCGGTCGCTCGCGAGCGGCCACGCCCCGTCCCGCCATGTGGCGAGCTCCGCCTGCGCGCGCCGGGCGTATTGCGCGCGCTTGTCCTGCTTCTTCACCCGCCCGGGCAGCGGCGGGAAGAGCCCGAAGACGATATTGGTGGGCTGGTAGGCGTGCCCCGGAGGGTGCGCGTCGCCCGTTACGTGCCGGTAGAGCGCCCCCAGCGCGGTCGCCGCCGGCGGAGGCACGAACGGACGGCCGGTCAGCCGCGCGTGCACGGAGAGCGCAACCAGGAGCCCGCACGCAGCGGACTCGACGTAGCCCTCCACGCCGGAGATCTGCCCGGCGAAGAACAGGTCCGGCGCAGACTTGAGCGCCAGGTCCGGGCCCAACAGCCGGGGTGAGTCGATGAAGGTGTTCCGGTGGATCTGTCCCATCCGCAGGAACTCCGCCTGCGCCAGGCCGGGGATCTGCTGGAAGATCCGCCGCTGCTCCGGCCAGGTGAGCCGCGTCTGAAACCCCACCAGATTGTAGCTGGAGCCGTGGGCGTCCTCCAGCCGCAGCTGAACCACCGCGTGCGGCATGCGCCCGGTGCGCGGGTCCGTCAGGCCCACCGGCTTCATCGGCCCATACGCCAGGACATCGTCTCCACGCTCCGCCATCACTTCGATGGGCAGACACCCTTCGAAGTACCGGGGTTCCTCGAACGCGTGGGGGACCACCTTCTCCCCCGCCCGCAGCGCCTGCACGAAGGCCAGGTATTCCTCCCGGTTGAGCGGGAGGTTCACGTAGTCGTCCCCGCCCCCCTTCCCGTACCGGCTCTGGCGGAAGGCAATCTTCATGTCCACCGAGTCCGCGGACACGATGGGAGCGATGGAGTCATAGAAATAGAGCTTCTCGCCGACGTGCTTCGCCAGCTCCGCGGTCAGCGCTTCGGACGTGAGCGGCCCGGTGGCGATGACCACCGGCCCCTGCGGCAGCTGCTCCACCTCGCCCGCGACCAGCGTCACCCCACCCGTACCCTGGAGGCCCGCCATCACCGCCTCCGCGAAGCGCGCGCGGTCCACCGCCAGCGCGTCCCCAGCGGGGATCCGCGTCTGGTCTGCGCTGCCCAATACCAGGGAGCCCAGCTGCCGCAGCTCCTGGTGCAACAGCCCGATGGCGCTCTCCGGGTTGTCCGACCGGAAGGAGTTGGAGCAGACCAGCTCTGCCAGTGCGTCGCTCTTGTGCGCGGGGGACCGCTTGTGCGGCTTCATCTCCCGCAACGTCACCCGGGCGCCCAGCCGCGCCAGCTGGAATGCGCACTCCGTGCCCGCCAACCCTCCACCAATGACCGTGACGTTCGGCTCCTGCACGACGACCTCCACTGCCCTTGAAGAAACACTTCGCGCGCGACAGTTAGCAGCATCTCCCGGTCGCCGGAAGGCTTGCTCTACGGGCGGGCAGCCGCGGCCGGCCCGCCCAACCGTGCGCGCAATATTTCACGTCCCTAGCTTTCAGACATTTCGCACTCTTTTCGGAGACCGTGATGAACCGACCCAGCGACCTCAGCAACCTCCGGGCAATCCTGCAGCGCCGCCGCCGCGACATCCTCGAGTCCGCCGCAGGCGCTCACCGTGAGCTGGAGGCGCTCAAAGGCCAGGAGCGGGATCCCGAATACGAGGAGGGCGCCCAGTCCGAGCTCGCCGACTTCACGCTCTCGCACCTGGTGGAGGCGCAGCGCCTGGAGATCGCCTCCATCGACGCGGCGCTCCGGCGGATGGACTCCGGCGTCTACGGGGCCTGCGTGGACTGCGACGGGGAGATTCCCCTGGACCGTCTGAAGGTCCTCCCCTTCGCCGTGCGCTGCGAGGAGGACGCGCGCCGCCACGAGCAGGAGCTCCGCGGCGGCGCCTTCGCCATGCCCTCGCTGTGAGGCGCTACTCGCCGCCTTCGCGCTGGACGACGACGAAGCGGTAGTTCTCCAGCTCGTTCTGGCCCGCCGTGTAGAGCACCGTGAGCAAGAGGTCGTAAGGGATCTTCTTGTCCCCGATGACCGAGAGCTCGTGGGTGAACGGGGCCGCCGGGTTCCGCTCGGCGATGAACTTCAGCTTCTTCACTTCCTTCTTCAGCGCCTCATCCAGCGGGAGCACCAGCCGGCCGTTGAGCAGCGCCGCGGGGATCTGCCCGCCCTGGAGATCCACCACCTTCTTCTCACCCACCAGCAGGTGGCGGGGCGTGATGGTCACCGCGACGGTGTCCTTTGGCGTGGCGCGCGTGGAGGAGATGGGCGGCCGGATGTCCTCGGACGCGGTCACGGCGACAGAGGAGGACGAGTACGACTTGAGGAGGAAGACCAGGATGATGGTCATCATGTCCAACATCGCCGTGATGTTGAGCTCTTTGATCTCGCCCGCAGCCTCCCGCTCCTTGCGCCGCTTCCGCGCGAGGGCCTTGCGGAACATCATCCGCTGCTTGTCTTCCTCCGAGACGTGGATGCTGCTGGCATCAGCCATGGAGCGCCCTCATCACATCGTGGCCAGGGTGACGTCCGAGAAGAGCAGCTTGCGATCCTTGGTCTCCCGGATCGCGTCCATCGTCTCCACCAGGTTCTCGTACGGGACATCTGCCTCTGCCGCGATGATCACCTTCGTCTCGTTGGGGAAGGCGCCCTTCACCTTCTGCATCATCTGCGTGAGGGAGGCGAAGTCGTAGCTCCCGTCCGCCTTCTTCGGCACCGTGGGCGCCCCGTCCGTCCCCGTCGTCGGAGGAGCGGCGCCCGGCGCTTCGCCGATGACCCCGCCCGCGCCCGCGACGAAGTGGCCCTTCTTCGAGATGAGCACCGTCAGGAGGAGCTTGGGCTGATTCGGATCTTCAGCCCCCATCCCCGCTGACGGCCCGCCGTAGTTGGGCGCGTTGACGTTCAAGATGCCGAACGCCGCCAACCCGGTCATGGAGAGGAGCATGAAGATGATGAGGTTCATCAGGATGTCGAGGTACGGGACGATGTTCAGCTCGCCGACCTCTTCTTCCTCTGACGGCCTCAGCTTCCGCTTGGAGAAATAGAACGCCATGGCCTCTAGCGACAACCGTGAGGGTTGAAGGTTCCGGACAAGCCGGTCAGGCGCTCTTCTCGTAGTCCATCGCGCTCGTCTCGCCGGCGCTGCGCCGCGAGAGGAGGTTCTCCAGCTTCAGGGCGTTGAGCTCCACCACTTCAACCATCCGCTTCGCGTACGCGGTCAGCACCAGGTGGGCGACGATGCAGGTCACCGCGATGGTCAGACCGAACGCGGTGTTGTTCATCGCTTCAGAGATACCGGCGGAGAGCAGCGCCTGCTTCTGGTCCGCGGGCACGTTGCCGAGAGACTGGAAGGTGCCGATGAGGCCGACGATGGTGCCGATGAGGCCGACCAGCGTGGCGATGTTGGCGATGGACCAGAGCCAGGGGATGCGGGTCTGAACGTGGGGCGCGTTCTCGAGGATGGCCTCCTCCACCGCCTTGGCCACCTCCAGCTCCCCGCGGTTCGCCCGCGTCAGCCCGGCGCGGATGACCTTCGCCAGCGGCGCGTTCGGCGCGGCGCCACAGAGCTTCACCGCGCGGTCGACGTTCCCCGTCAACACCAGCTTGGTGATCTGCTCCATGAAGGGAGGCGCGTTGAGGTTGTAGCGAAACATCAACGTCACGAACCGTTCGACGATCACCGCGAGGGCGATGCCGAGCCAGAGGATGTTGATGTACATCGCCTTTCCGCCGTCCTGAAAGAACTTGACGACGGAATCCATCATGCTTCCGCCTCCACCGTGCTGGGGAGCGTTGGCCAACACCACATCCACCAGCTCAAGGAAGGTGCGCATTGTACTCTCGGAGTCCTTTCCAACCGCGTTGGGATGGCCCGCCTGGTTCCGACCGCCGTAGTCTTGCAAGGGCCGAAAAACAGGGGAAGGAAATATCTGTCCGTCCTCACCCTGTCAATGGCACAACAACCTACAACTCTGTGGAATCACACGTCTTTTAGGCTACAGAGGGGGCAAGCGTAGGTTCCGACTGATCGACCGCCCGTCGGTAGTCGCACTCCTTGTTCGGGCAGGCGATGTAGGGGCCGTCCCTCTTCGAGTACTTCTGCAAGAGGTACGGTGACTTGCACGTGGGGCAAGCCTCCGGGAGCGGGCGGTCCCAAGCGGCAAACCGACACTCCGGATAGCGGTTGCAGCCAAAGAAGGCCTTGCCCCGCTTGCTCCGGCGCTCCGTCAGATAGCCCAACTTGCACTCCGGGCACGTGACGCCAATCGACAGCGCCTTCGAGTTCTTGCACTCGGGATAGCCCGAGCAGGCCATGAACCGGCCAAACCGGCCGCGCTTGATGATCATCGGCCGGCTGCACTTGTCGCAGACCTCGTCGGTGGTCTCCTCCTCGACGACGACAATCTTCCCGTCAATCTGTTTGAAGTCCTTCGTGTTCTTGCACTCGGGATAGTTCGAGCACGCGAGGAACCGGCCCATCTTCCCCCACTTGATGACCATCGTGCTCTGGCACTTCTCGCACTTGAGGTCGGTGGGGATCTCCTCGCGCTTCACGTCGCGCATCGCCACTTCTGCCTTGGCGAGCGTGTCCTTGAAGGGCGTGTAGAAGTCGTGAAGCACCTGCTTCCAGTTCACGCCGCCATCGGAGATGAGGTCCAGCTTCTCCTCGAGCCCCGCGGTGAACTGCACGTCCATCTCCGTGGGGAAGTGCTTCACCAGCTCCTCGGTGGTGATGAGGCCGAGGTCCGTCGGATAGAAGCGCCCCTCCAGCTTCTCCACGTACTTCTTGTCCTGGATGGTGGAGAGAATGGCCGCGTACGTCGAGGGGCGGCCAATCCCCTTCTCTTCCAGCTCGCGCACCAGCGACGCTTCGTTGAAGCGCGGCGGCGGCTGCGTGAAGTGCTGCTCGGCCAGAAGGCCCGTCGGGCTCGCCTCGGTGGCCACCAGCTTGAGCTGCTCGCCCTCGGAGAGCGGGGGCAGCTGACCTGAGGCCTCCTCGGGCACCTCCTCGCCCTCCTTCGCCTTCTTGTCCTTCTCGTCCTGCTCCTCGAGCGTCAGGCCCTGGCCGTACACCGCGAGGTAGCCCGGGAACTTCAGCGTGGAGCCGCTGGCGCGGAACACCGCCCGGCCCGCGTTGATGTCCGCCGCCGTCTGGTCGTAGACCGCCGGCTTCATCTGGCAGGCCACGAAGCGGTTCCAGATGAGCTCGTAGAGCCGGAACATGTCCGGCTCGATGAACTCCTTCACCTTCTCTGGCGGGTAGTCCAGCGAGGTGGGCCGGATGGCTTCGTGCGCGTCCTGCGCGCTCTTCTTCGTCTTGAAGACGACCGGCTCCTCCGGGAGGTACTCCTTGCCGTACTTCTCGTCGATCATGTCCCGCACCTTCCCCACCACCTCCGGGGAGAGGCGCACGGAGTCCGTACGCATGTACGTGATGAGCGCGGTCTGCCCCTCTTCGCCCAGCTCCACGCCTTCGTAGAGCCGCTGCGCGAGCGTCATCGTCTTCTTCGCGGTGAAGTGGAGCCGGTTGGCCGCCTCCTGCTGCAGCTTGGAGGTGATGAACGGAGCGGGCGCGTTCCGGCGCCGCTCGCGCTGGTCCACCTTGCTGATGATGAAGGCGGCGGTCTTGAGCTCCTCCACCAGCGCGTTGGACACCTCGCCGCTCTTGAGCTCCGCCTTCTGCCCGTCCAGCTTGGAGAGCTTGGCGCGGAAGTTGGGCGGGAGGCTGGCCTCCAGCAGCGCGTCCAGCGTCCAGTACTCCTCGGGGACGAACGCCTTGATCTCCGCTTCCCGCTCCACAATCAGCCGGACCGCGACGGACTGCACGCGCCCGGCGGAGAGCCCGCGGCGGATCTTCTTCCAGAGCAGCGGAGAGATCTGGTAGCCGACAAGCCGGTCCAGGATGCGCCGGGTCTGCTGCGAATCGTAGGTGTCCCGGTTGAGCTGGGTGGGGTTCTGGATGGCCAGCTGGATGGCGTTCTTGGTGATCTCGTTGAACATCACCCGGTACGCGTTCTTGTGGTCGATCTCCTCGCTGATGTGCCAGGCGATGGCCTCACCCTCGCGGTCGGGGTCCGTCGCCAGGAAGACCTTGTCGGAGAGCGCGGCGTACTTCTTGAGCTCCTCCACGACCTTCTGCTTGGTCTCGATGACCTGGTACTTCGGCTTGAAGTCCCGGTCGACGTCCACGCCGATGTCGCTCTTCGGCAGGTCCTTGATGTGACCGACCGACGCCTTCACCGTGTAGCCCGTGCCCAGGTACTTCTTGATCGTCTTCGCCTTGGCGGGCGACTCCACGACCACCAGGTAGCGCGGCTTGCCGTCCTTCCTGGCAGGCGGGGCGCCGGCGTCCGCGTCCACCACCGCGAGCGTCTTGCCCTTCCCCTTCCCCTTGGCGGGCGCCTTCTCCTTCTCCTTGCCCTTTCCTTTGCCCTTGGCAGGGACTGCGGCCTTGCCGGACTTCACCGGCTCCTTCTTCGCGGCGGCCTTCTTCTTGGGCGCTGGCTTGGCCTGCTCTTCGGCATCTGCCTTCGGCGCTTTGCTGGATATCCGCTTCGGCATCAGGTGACTCCCGTCAAATCCGCTCGTACCGCTTACCCGGGCGCTGAACCACAAGGCCCACAAGCTCTAGCTCGCACAACGCGCTGGTCAAGCTCCCCGACACAATGGAGGTCGCCGCCCTGATCTGTTCAAACGAGCGCGGCGCGCGACCGAGCACTTCGAACGCACGCTGCGCATCTGGCGAGAGCTCCTTCAAATTCGCAGCCTGACGCTCCGGCGCCGGTTTCGTTGCGCTGTCCTGTCCAACCGCCCGAAACACATGGTCCGCCTTGTAGCAGGCCCTCGCCCCTCCCTCGCTCAGCAGCCGGTTGCACCCGACCGCCTCCGGAAGGTCCAGGCTGCCGGGGACCGCCAAAATCGGACGCCCCTGCCTCTGCGCCGCGATGGCTGTGTGGAGACTCCCGGACTTCTCCGTGGCGCGCATCACCAGCGTCGCGTCCGAAGCGCCCGAGATCAACCGATTGCGCAGCGGGAAGGTCGTCTTGCTCGCGCGGACCCTCGGAGGGAGCTCGCTGTAGAGTACGCCCGCTCCGTCGAGGAACGGCCCGACCAGCCCTCGCTGCGCGGAGTCCAGCTCGTCCAGCGCGGAGCCCACGAACGCCAGCGTTTCGCCCCCCGCCTGCAGCGCTCCGATATGCGCGGCCTGATCCACGCCGACCGCGCCCCCCGAAACCACCCCCACGCCCCCGGCCGCCACGTCCCCTGCCAGGCCGCGCACAAACACCTCAAAGCCCGTGTCCGGGTGCCGGCATCCGACCATGGCAATGCGCCGGCGGGACGGGCCGGGAGTGCCCCAATAGAAGAGGAGCGGCGGCGCATCCTCTATCTCCCGCAAGCGGTCCGGATACGCAGGCTCGTCGGCGAAGGCGATCTCCATCCGCGCCTGGCGCGCCCGCTCCAGTACGCGCTCGCCAATCGCGCCCAGCCGCTGGACCCCGCGCAGCCGCTCCCGGACGGGAATGGCGAGCTCCAGCCGGTGCACCCACTCAGACGGGGGCACATCCAGCAGGACCTCAGGTGCTCCGGGGAACTCCCGTTCGAGCTTGGCCAGCGACTTCGGCCCCAGCGTCGGCACCGCCCACAGCGACAAAAGCGCAAGCCGCGCCCGTTTCCCCTCCACGCCCCACCTCCACCCACTGCGACGAGGCGGACGGTATACAGGGCGGGTCTGACATCGCGCGCGCCGAAGGCCTGGGCCCCCACCGCGCCGGGGGGGCGGCGGGCGTCGACGGGAGGCGAGTGCCGGGGAGCAGCGCATGGTGATGGAGCGGAAAGGGGCGCGCTTCTACACCCCTCTGCCCGCGCCTGTCGACCTGGCGCTTGCGTGCCGACATGTCGGCGCTCTCAAGAAACCGCTGTGAACCTCAGCGCGAAGAGACCGGCGCCGAGGCCGGCTGGGCGCGCATCTCCACGCGGTCCCCCGCCACCACCTCGCGGAGCGAACGGACCATCAGGCACGTGCTGGCCTTCTCCTTCACGTCCACCGCCATGCAGGCGCCCACGTCCTCCACCGGCAGCTCGTCGTTCTCCACCTTCTCCGGGTGGAGGAAGTCTCCGCCGCGGTCCTGCTGGCGGATGACCGTGAAGGTGTTGCCGGACATGACGCCGTCAGAGCTGCCGCGGTCGATGATCACGAAGTGGTGCTCGCCGTAGACGGAGAGCTGCGGGATGAGGGCGCTGACGATGTAGCCCTTGAGCCCCTTGTCATTGGGCCGCAGCGCGATGGACTCCGCCAGCTTCTCGCCGAAGGGGCCCACCATGTCCCCGCGCTCAATGGGGTCCCACGTCTCCACAATCTGCGCGGTGACCAGCGTTTTGCCCATCCGGATGACCTTCGCCATCCCGAGGAACTTGGTGAGGTACCCCACCGACTTCCCGTTCACCGGGTGCTCCACCTTCTGCTCGGTGCGGAAGATGACGTACTGGTCCCCGAGCTTGGCGGGGGACTGCTTGCGGAAGCGCAGGTACACGGTGTCCGGCGCCGACAGCATCTCGGTCTCCGCGTAGGAGGAGTCGATGATGCCGGACTCTTCGAGCTCGCGCGGGGTGACAAACCCTTCGTGGAGGATGCGGCTGGCAGGCTTCGGCTTGTAGCCGATGGGCGAGGACACCTGGACTGTGGAGTCCACCTCGGAGGGGATCATGTCGCTGGACATCACGTCTTCGTCGCCGATGGGCGCCCCACCTTCGACAGGCGGCGCCTCACCCACCTCCACCCGTGAGGGGACCTCTTCGCCACCGGGGAAGAAGCGCACCAGGTTGCCGGGGTAGATCCAGTGCGGGTTGGCAATCTCCGGGTTGTAGGACCACACCTTGGGCCAGTACCAGGCGCTGCCCAGGTAGCGCTGCGAAAGGTCCCACAGCGTGTCGCCCTTGAGGACCGTGTGGACCTCGCCGGGGGCCGCGTCGCGGCCTTCCCCGTCTGGCTTCACCTTCCCTTTGCCCTTGGGCTCGTCCACCACGTCCGCGCCCTGGGTCTCCGACCCCTCGTCGCTGGAGACGGACTCCGAGGGATCATCCGCGGGGGTGGGCGTGGGCGCAGGCGCCGACTTGCGCTCAATCCCCGGCGCTCCCGGCTGAGCGTTCGCGACGACGGGGAACGCCAGGGCGGTACAGAGAGTGGCCATCAGCTTCTTGCGCATGAACGCCTCGTCTCAAAGTGTCGAAAGCTACTTGGACAGCGCTGCCAACCGCGCCTCGGCCAGGCTGGCCGCCGCGGTACCCGGAAAGTTGAGGACCACCTTCGTCAAGAGCGCCTTCGCGTCCTGCGGCTGGTTCAGCCGCAGCCGGCACTCCGCCAGCTTGAGCATCCCGTCCACCACCGCGTCTCCCGCGGGGTAGCGGAAGAGGAGCTGCTCGAAAATCTGCGCCGCCGGTTCGAAGTCCTTAAGGCCCATCAGGCCCAGCCCGGCGAAGTAGAGCGCGTTGTCCGCCTTGGGGTGCTTGCGGTTCTCGTCCGCGAACGCGCGCAGCCGCACCGCGCCGCCTTCGATGTTCCCCGTGCGCAGCGCGGCCAGCCCCGCGTCGAACTGCGCGTCCACCATCTCCGCAGGCGCCGCCTCTTTGTCGTCGTCATCGCCGTCGTCGCGCGCGGCCCGGGCGGCCGCGGACGCCTGCGCGATGGCTTCAATCATCTCCGCCGAGGGCTCCACCACCTGCGTGCGCGTGTCCAGCTTGGGCGCGGGATCCACCTTCGGGCGCAGCTTCACCACCGTCAGCTCGGGCACTTCGTTCGCGGGCGCCACCGGCGGCGCGGGGCGCGCGGAGAGCACCGCGCGGGAGAGCTCCATCCGCTCCAGCCTTCGCTCCAGCCGCGCGTTCTCTTCGCGGACCGCCTTCAGCTCCGCGCGGAGCTCATCCAGCGGCGAACGCTGCGGCGGGCCTGCAGTGCAGGCCGCGAGCACCAGCGCCAACGCGGTGGCGGCTACCCAGCGAATGGGAGTCTCCAAGACGAGAGGACAGCGGCAGCTCGATGATACGGGCCCCCCTTTTCAGAGGACAACGCGGGGCACCGAGTGAAGCCTGCGCGGATGTGCGCGGCGCGCGCCTCAGAACTTGCACACCGCGAAGGAGACGTGGCGCCCGGTCCGCCCGCCGTCGCGGCGGTGGGAGAAGAACCTGCGCGCGTCGCACGCAGTGCACTCGGCGGTGCCCGTATCAATCTGACCGCGCGCCAACCCCGCGGCGAGCAGCGTGTCCTCCACCACCTGCACCAGGTCCAGGTGCCAGCGCGCGCCGCGGCGCACGGCGGCGGACGGGCCGAAGGTGGACCTGAAGGTCTCCGCCAGCTCGTCCGAGACCTCGTAGCAGCACGCACGGATGCAGGGGCCGATGGCCGCCAGCAACGTCTGCTCCCGCGCGCCCGTCTCCACCAGGCGCCGCGCCACCTTGTGGACGATTCTCAGCTGCGTGCCGCGCCAGCCGGAGTGCACCGCCGCCACCTGTCTGCCGGTGGGGTCCACCAGCAGGATGGGCACGCAGTCCGCGGTCTTGACGCCCACCGCCACGCCCGGCTCCGCGCAGGCAAGCGCATCCGCTTCGCCCAGCGGCGGCGTCAGGGCGTCCGGTGCCTGCGCGGTCCGGGCGCCCGCGTCCAGCAGCCGGTCGCCGTGCACCTGCGAGACGCAGAGCATCAAGGCCGGGGGCACCCCCGCGCTCGCGGCCAGGCGGCGCAGGTTCTCCTCGACGTGGGCGCGCTCGTCGCCGACGGAGAGCCCTAAGTTGAGCGAAGCGAACGAACCGGTGGAGACTCCCCCGTCACGGGTGCTGAACCCGTGGGGGACCGGAAGAAGGCGCGAGGTCACCAGTTCCATGCGCTGACAACCTTCGCCAAGGGTCTCTTCCACGTCAAAAGCGCGGCACACTTTGACAAGCCGCGTCAAGGGGCGAAGAATAGGCGCCTCGCGAAAAGCCGATGACCTTCCGCCTCGACTCGATCGGAAAAAAGCTGTTCTGGATTGTCGGCCTCCCGGCGCTGCTGGTGGCGCTCGCCGGTGTGGGGCTGCTCTGGGAATGGACGGCGGACGCGGTCCGGGGCCAGTCGGTCAACGAGGGCGCTGCGCTGGCGCAGGTGCGCGAGGTCTTTCAGACGGCGCTCATCGGCCTCATCGCCTTCGGAGGTGTCATCGCCCTCGCGGTGGGGCTGGCGCTGCACCTGCTCATGACGCGGCCGCTCCACAAGCTTTCTGGGGCGATGAAGACCGCCGAGCAGGGCGACTTCCTTGTCCGCGCGCAGGTGCGGACCGGGGATGAGATCGGCGCGCTGGCGGTGGCGTTCAACGGGATGCTGGCGCGCATCACCTCCCTCCAGGCGGATGAGATCGACACGCACCGCGACCTGGCGGAGGCCCAGGAGCAGCTCACGCTCAAGAAGGCGCTGGAGCAGAGCAATGCGAACTTGGAGACGCGCCTCACCGAGCTGTCGCTGCTCTACGACGTGGCGCGGTCTATCAGCTCCACGCTCTCCCTCCCGGAGGTGCTGACCGCCATCGGCGAGCTCGTCACCCAGCGGCTGGGCATCCCCCAGTTCTCCATCATGCTGGTCAACGGCGCGGGGGAGCTGGAGGTGAAGACCGCGCAGCCGCCGGGCCAGGGCGTGGGGGTGACGTTCAAGATCGGCGAAGGCGCCTGTGGGATCGCCGCGGCGACGCTGCGGCACGTGTATCTCCCGGACGTGGCGGCGGACACGCGGATCTTCGCTCTGCGCGCCGGCGGCAAGCCCAAGAGCGAGGGCGCGCTGCTCTCCGTGCCGATGAAGCACCAGGAGGCGCTGCTCGGCGTGCTGAACCTTGAACGGCCTCAGCCCGCGTCGTTCACCGCAGAGGAGATCGAGCTGCTCGGCGCGGTGGGTGACCTGGCGGCGGTCGCGGTGAAGAACGCGCGGCTGCACGAGGAGACGGTGGCCCTGGCGACGACGGACGCCCTCACCGGCATCCCGAACCGCCGGCACCTCTTCAATCAGCTGGAGCTGGAGATTGCCCGGGCCAACCGCTTCGGCAATCAGGTCTCCATCCTGATGATCGACATCGACCACTTCAAGCACTTCAACGACGAAGCCGGCCACCGGGCAGGCGACACGGTGCTCTGCGAGGTCAGCTCGCTGATGCACGTGCACGTGCGGCGGGTGGACACGCTGGCCCGCTACGGCGGCGAGGAGTTCATGCTCCTGCTGCCGCAGGTCACCAAGGCCGAAGCCGTCGAAGTCGCGGAGAAGCTGCGCCGCCGCGTCGAGGAGGCCCCGCTGCCCCACGCCTCCACCCAGCCGCTGGGCAAGGTCACCATCTCCGTCGGGGTGGCCAACCTGCCCGCGGACTCCACCGTGCTGGACACGCTGGTGGACTGTGCGGACTCCGCCCTCTACGCGTCCAAGCGCGCCGGGCGGAACAAGGTCACCCCGTACGCCAAGGGGATGGAGCTGCACCCCGGCCGCGAGCGGGGCCCCTACGCGTCCCGCCGCCGCGACACGGGAGAGGTTCCAGTCGCGACGGGCAGCACGGGCACCGACAAGCCGTAGAGAGCGACAAACCGGCCACCTCCGGTCGCCGAGAGCGGCTCGCTCCGGTGACCTCGCGCGGCGCTCTGGCCCTTCAGGGCGCCACCTCACCCGGCCGGCGCACCACGGACCGCTCGCGGATGAGCGAGTCATGCCGGCGCGACACGCCGAGCGTTGCACCCAGCACCGCGGAGACCATCCCCAGCAAGAGCGCCCCGAAGACGCCCCAGAGCGCCTTGCCGGTGGTGTCCACCGCCTGCAGCGCGCCGGTCTGCACGCGCTCTCCCACCTGGCCGGCGGTGTCCTTCGCGCTGCTCAGCTGCCCCTCTACCCGGCCCGCCACCTCCTCGGCGTCCGCGCGCGAGAGGTTCGTCTGCTGGGCGATGGCGCTCACCAGCTGTTCGCGGTCCACCTTGCCGGTCTGCGCGGCGCCTTGCACCACCTGCTGCACCGCCGCCTTGAGTTGATCCGCGGTGACGGCCGGCTTGCCTTCCGCCTGGAGCCGCTGGTTTATCGGCGCCAGGGCGTCGTCCGCGTTGAGGCCCATCCCGCTGGCGGCCTGGGAGACCGCCGCCCCTCCCGCTTGCACGGCCGCCTTGCCGACGTCCACCGCGCCGCGGGCCACCATCCCCAGCAGGGAGGTGACCAGATAGACGCCCGCCAACGTGGTCAACCCCCACATCACCACGCCGTGCGTCGCCCCGCCCAGCCGCGTGGTGGCGCCCGCGCTCCGGCCGGCCACCACGCCGCCCGCGAAGAGGGCGACGAGCGGCGAGATGAGCGACCAGATGCCTGTGAAGATTCCGGACGCGTGCAGGCTGCTCACCCGCTCCGGATTGACCGTGGAGAACCCCAGCGCCATCCCGAAGGTGGTGAGCAGAATCCAGATCCCCAGGGCGGCCACCGCGCCGCCGAAGATCGCCCCCCAGCTGATCTTCGACTCCGCCACGTGGAGCCTCGTCTCCTCCCTCATCGTCTCGACTGCCATGTCCGTGCGCTCCTTCCCGAGTTGCCAAGAAGGTGCGTACGGCCCCCGCGCGAACGCCACGCACGGACGGCCGACGCTTCAGCTCGCGGCAGGGCGACGGCCTGCGCGCACGAGCGCTCCGGCAGAGCACTGCAGCCGCTGTCGGCCCAGCCCCGCTTCGCGGGGCGAGCGGGCACGGGCACGAACGAGCGAGCGCGGGGAACGGGCACGGGCACGGGGAGACGCGTTCGCGTTCGCGTTCGTTCACGGGTTCGGGCACGGCAGCGGAGGACGGTCGCCGGACGATCCGAACGGCCGCCGCTGTTCCCGCGCCTCTCCGTCCCGGTACCCCTGCCTGTGAACGAACGCGTTTCCCCGTCCCCGTCCCCACGCTCGGGGACGGGAATCCGACGCGAGCGCGTACCCGTTCCCGTTTCTCCGCGGCAGTCCCGCTCCGAACGGCGCGGTCAGCGAGCTCTGAGCACCCGGAACTCCCCCGGAGCCGCTACGGGATGGACAGCCCTCGCAGGCCGCGCCCGCCCTGCTGCCCGGAGAGCTGCACCCGGAGCAGGATGGTCGATCCGGACTTGGCGCCCTTGAGCGACTTCATGAGGTCATCCGCGTTGCGGACCTGCTTCCCGCCGGCCTCGGTGACGATCATGCCTTCGCGGAGATCCGCGCGCTCCGCGGGAGAGCCCGGCATGACCTCGGTGATGACCGCGCCCTGCGCCGGCAGGCCCATCCGCTCAGCGAGCCGGGGGTCAATGCTCTGGAAGGCCACGCCGATCTTCGCCTTGCGCGCCTCCTCCGCTTCGTCGCCCCGGTTCGGGTTGGTGGGCCCCGTCGCGCCCAGCTTCTCAAGGTCCGGCCGCGTGCCGAGAGCGACCTTCACCTCGGTCTGCTTTCCGCCGCGGTAGACGGACAGCGTGGAGGTGCTGTCCGGACGCTTGAGCGCCACGGTCCGGGTGAGCGCGCCGCCGGAGGAGATCTTGGCGCCGTCGATGGCCACCACCACGTCGTCCTCCTTGAGGCCCGCCTTGCGCGCGGGGGAGCCGTCGTTGACGCTCACCACCACCGCGCCCTCGCGGACCGGTACGCCCAGACCCTGCGCCAACTCCGGAGTCAGGTCCTGAATGCCCACGCCGAGCCACCCGCGCGTGACCGACCCGTCCTTCTCCAGCTGCGGCAGCACGGCGCGGATCAGCGTGGACGGGATGGCGAAGCCAATGCCGCTCGCGCCGCCGCCGACGATGGCGGTGTTGATGCCAATCACCTCGCCCTTGAGGTTGAACAGCGGCCCGCCGGAGTTGCCGGGGTTGATGGCCGCGTCCGTCTGCAGAAAGTCGTCGTAGTTGCTGGCGCCGATGGACCTCGCGCGGGCGGAGATGATGCCCACGCTCACGCTCGAGGCCAGCCCGAACGGATTGCCAATGGCCATCACCCAGTCGCCCACGCGAAGCGCGTCCGAATCCCCCAGCTTCACCACGGGAAGATCCTTCACCGCGCCGCGCAGCTTGATCACCGCCACGTCGGTCAACGGGTCGCGCCCCACCACCTGGGCGTCGAAGGACCGGCCGTCGTCCAGGCGGACCCGGATGTTCACCGCCGACTCCACGACGTGGTTGTTGGTCAGGACGATGCCGCGGCCGTCGATGATGAAGCCGGACCCCATCCCCTGCCGCAGCGACCGGCTGTCGCGGTTGTTGCCGCGCCGGCCAAAGAAGTGTTCGAAGAAGTCCTCGCTGCCCTCTTCACCGCCACCACCGAGGGTCCGAGGGGTACCGCGCGCCTGAACATCGACGTTGACGACCGCGCCCTTGACGGACTCCACGAGGGGTGCCAGCGAAGGGAGCGCTGCCTCTCGAGTGGGCGCCGCGGGGAGAGGCTGGGCCTGTGCCATCGGAGCAGCGGCAACCAGGAGACTGAGGACGAGGGGGGAGGGTCGGAGTGGACGCATGTTGAGTTTGTATTTACTAGAGGGGCGTAAACCCGCTGCAAGTGAATCCTTTGGTTCACCTGCCGACCAGGCAACGGTTGGCCTGCGCCCCCTCTTCCCGTAGATTCCGGGGCACCGGGCCGAAGGAAGGAACACATCGCATGCGACGGCTTTTCGCGCTGCCGCTCATCCTCACGTTGGCCGGTTGTCCTCCCCGGATCGACACAGGCGCTGATGGCGGGGGCGTGATCATCGCCAACGCGGAGGGCGGCATCTTCATCCGCTCCGGCGCGGTGATTGAGATCCCCGCAGGCGCGCTGGACAAGGAGGTCCAGATCACCGTGACGGTGGTGGACACGGGCATCCCCGAAGTCCCCATGCGCAAGCGGGTGAGCTTCGGCTATCGCTTCAGTCCCAGCACCCTCACCTTCAAGCAGCCGGTGAAAATCGGCGCGGCGTATATCGAGGACCGCATCCCCAAGGGCGTGGAGCTGGCGACGCTGGACATGCGCCGCAACACCCCGGAGGACGCCTATCTCGCGCTCTCCGCGCCGGAGACCTCCACCCAGTTCAAGATCGTCTCCGCCAAGACCGACCGGCTCGGCCTGTTCTGGGCCACCAGCCCGGAGAGCGCCGCCGTTTCGAAGCTGAAGATCGAACCGGCCGAGGTCTTCCTGATGGTGAACGGAACGCAGCAGTTCACCGCCACCATCACGGACCCCACGGGCAAGGAGATCTCGAACGCGGCGGTCACCTGGACGATCGTCCCGCCCCGGGTGGCCAAGGTCGACAGCACCGGGCTGGTCACCGCGCTCGCGCCCGGCACCGCAACGCTCACTGCCACCGCCGGCAAGGTCACGGAGACGGTGAAGGTCTACGTCCCGGGCACCACGCCGGGCCCGCAGTCCTTCCTGCACGACAACCCCTTCCCCACCGGGAACGACCTCTACGGGGGCGCAGTGGCGCTCGGTCAGGCGTTCTTCGTGGGCGGCAACGCCACAGTCCTGGCCCGGAACGCCTCCGGCGAGTGGAGCCGGCTGTTCTCCAGCCCGATGGTCACGCTGAAGGCGATTGGCGGCGGACTCACCGGTGGCGCCGCCGCCGCGGGCGTCAGCGGAAACTCCGGCGTGCTGGTAGAGCTGGCCCCGGGGAGCACCGCGCCCACCGTGAAGATCTTCCCCACGGTGGAGCCCCGCGCCCTCTGGTTCGACGGCACGCACGGGATGGCCGTCGGCTACGGCAACGACGTCATCGTCCGGCGCGCGGGCCAGTGGGTGACGGAGTACAGCCCCTCGGTGGAGACGCTGCTCTCCGTCGTGGGCGACGGCGCCGGCGGGTTCACCACGATTGGCAGCCGCGGCTCCCTCTACCAGTTTGATCCGGTCAGCAAGACCTGGAACTCCCTCTTCCAGAGCCAGCTCTCCGTGCTCCTCACCGCGGCCGTCGTGATGGACGTCGCCGGGACGGAGGCATGGGCGGTGGGCGGCGGGAAGCTCTGGAAGTTCGCCGGCAGCTGGACCCCCATCAACCTCCCGCCCACCCCCGCCGTGGCGGAGCTCACCGCGGTCGCCAAGGTGAACGGCAAGCTGTTGCTCGCGGGGAACGCGCTCCGGCAGGGGTACCTCCTGCTGTACGACCCGGCCACCGCGCAAGCCGACGCCGGCACCACCGAGGACGGGGGCCAGAGCTGGCCGGGGTGGTCCTCCGTCGCTTTGAGGCTCCCGCAGATTGTCCGCGGCATCTTCAGCGCCGGGAGCGAGGCCTACGCCGTCGGAGACTTCGGCGCCATCTGGCGCTACTCCGGCGGGACTTTCGAAGAGCTGTCACACGGCTTCTACGGCAACGTCGCAGACGTGGGCTCGGCCGTCCCCGATGGCGGGACCGAGGTGGTGGCGGCGGCGGTGAACGAGTGCACCACGGCGGCCTGCACCACCCGCGTGGGCAAGGTGATGATCCGCACCGCGCCGGGCGTCTGGTCGCAGCTCGGGGCGCCCGCGCCTCAGCCGTTCAACACGCCGCTCAGCTCCATCGTCGTCCGCTCTCCCACGGAGATCTACGCGGGCGGCGACGGCTACATCTTCCGCTACACCGGCTCCGCCTGGAGCTCGCTGCCCATCACCGGCGGCCCGCCGGCCAGAATCAACGACTTCGACCTCTGCGGCACCACGATGTTCGCAGTGAGCCCCACCGGCGCCAACTTCAAGGGCGCAGGGTCGCTCGCCAACCAGCAGCCGCTGGGCTCCAGCGACCTGCACGGCGTGCACTGCACCAGCGCCACGCAGGTCTGGGTGGCCGCGGACAACGCGCTCTTCGAAGGCAGGACGCCGCGCAACACCACCGGCGTCAACCACGGCTTCTGGCGCACGGTCTGGTCGCCCGGCCCCGGTGAAGCCTTCGCCTTCGGCGACGCCCGCTACGGCGTCTACTGGGACACCCAGCAGCTCAACGTCATCGACAGCCCAGGCGGCCTCCTCCCGGAGAGCATCCACGCCCTCTGGGGCTCCTCCATCGACAACCTCTACGCGGTGGGCTTCTCCACCTTCCCCGTCACGTTCGGCTACGCGCTGCGCTTCGACGGCGCGACGTGGCGGCTCATCGACGCAGGCGCGCACCGCAAGGGGACCGCCGTGTCCGGCGCGTCCAACCTCAACGTGTGGATTGGCACCGAAGGCGGCGGCGTCCTGCGCGGGCTGCCGCCCTGACCTGAGTCACTCCGTGCGTGCCGCCAGCAGCGCGGCGAGGACGCCCTTCCCGCTGCCACCCAGGGAGTAGAGGAGCTCCTCGCGAAAGCGGCGCAGCTCCTCGTAGCCCATCTCGATGGCCCGGCCGTGCGCGACGGGATCTCTCAGCTTCACCTTGCTCCAGGAGATGAACGCCGCCAGCTTCTCGTAGAACGCGTCCGGGACGGCGTAGCTCTCCTCGAGGAACGCACGGAAGGGCGCGAGGTAGGGCTCCTGCCGGCGCTCCAGCACCCGGCCCACCTCGCCGAGTGACGGCGCGCGGCCCGGGCGCTCCTGGTCGAACGCCTCCACGAAGTTGTCGAAGTAGTCCACCCGCTTCCCGCGGCGCTCCCGGATGGCGCCGGTGAGGAACGCCTCCAGCCGCCCACGCTCCGCCAGCCAGCGCTGGAAGCGCTCCACGAACAGCACGAAGAGCGCCCGCTCCAGCGCGCCGGCGTAGAGCACCGCCACCGCCGCCGCCGGGAGCTCCGTGTAGAGGGCTTTCTGGAACGTCTGCTCCGCCACCAGCAGCCCGCGCAAGAGCGCAGGCGGGCAACGCGTGGCCGCTTCGCCCAGCGCGCGGTCCAGGTTCTGGCGCGCCTTCTCCGAGATCTCCGCCTCACGCGTCTCCAGCTCCGCGCGCACCCCGGAGGCCGCGCTCCGCCGGGCCTCGGCCTGCGCCGCCTCCGCCCGCTGCTCCGCCTGCCGGCGCGCCTCCTTCAGCTCCTCAAGCTCGCGGCGCAGCGCCTCCAGCTCGCGCTCGCGCGCCACGAAGCGGCGCCGCAACCCCTCCGCAGCGGCCTGCTCATCCGTCGCAGGAGGCAGCGCCTCCACCGGCACCGGGGCCCCGGCCTGCGCGCCGGGCTCCAGCGCCTTGCCGAAGCGCGCACCCAACCGGCGAGCGCCGGCGCTGGCCTCGGGTTCCGCAGCGTCGTGCTCGAACGCGTTGCCGAAGCGCTCAACCAGCCGCCGCACGCCCGCAGTCGCCTCGGGGTCTTTCGGATCCAGCGCCAGCGCTCTCCCGAAGAGCTCGGCCGCCTCTGGCAGCCGCCCCTCAGACTCCGCCAGCGCCGCCAGCTCCAACTGAATCCGCGCGCCCAACCGCGTGCTCTGCGCCTCGGGAAGGGCCGCGGCCTCACGCAGCGCCGCGCCCGCCTCTTCCCGCCGGCCGAGCAGCGTCAACGCGCGGGCCTTCGCCGCCAGCCGCTCCAGCTCAAAACCAGGCTGCGGGCCCCCGCCGGCCACCTCCGCGGCGCGCTCCAGCGAAGCGAGCGCGCCCGCACCGTCCTGGCGCAGGTTGGAGATCTCCGCAGCGAAGAGGAGATCCTCCGCAGACGCCCCGGCCGCCAGCCGCTCGCCCAGCAGCACGTCCGCCAGCGCGCGCTCGCCCACCAGCTGCGCGGCGCAGGCCATGTGACTCAGGTGTTCCGGCTGGAGCGCGCCCGCGGCCCGCAAGCCTTGCCACAGCGCCAGCGCGCCTGCGGCGTCCCCTTGAAACAGCCGGCACTCCGCGCGGATGTCGTCCGCCGCCCCCTTGAGCGCGGGGGCCGCCTTTTCCACCCGGAGGCAGGCCTCCTCGGCCTGGGCGAACTCCCCAAGCCGGGCGTGGGCCAGCGCCAAGAACAGGCGTGCCGTGGGGCCGCCCCCGCCCGCCGCGGCGCGGCTGAGCACCTCCCTGCCCTCTTTGTTCCGGCCCGCCTGCACCAGCGCGTGGCCGTAGTTCACCGCGAAGGCGGGGTCCTTCCGCAGGGCCTTGCTCGCCTTCGCCAGGTAGCCCACCCCCTCCGCCGCCCGCCCCGCCTTCACCAGCGCGTTGCCAAGCCCCGCGTTGAGCTGCGGCTCCTCGGGATCCTCCGCCAGCGCCTCGCGGAAGAGCGCCAACGCGCGCTCCCGCTCTCCCAGGGCCAGCAGGGCATCCGCGCGCAGCGCGATGAGCGGCCCGCGCGGCAGATCTGATGCTTCCAGCACCTCTGCGACCAGGCGCTCGCACGCGGCGGCGTCGCCCTTCGCCAGCAACGACCGCGCCTGTTCGAACGCGCGCGCCGCCTTTTGCCTGGGCAGCTTCAAGGAGCAACCACCCTACGCCCGGGGGCGGTAGACGCGGTAGTCGATCTCCGGGAACACGTTGTTCTTCCCCTCCACGTGCGACAGCCAGCCCTCGTCCACCTGCCCTGCGCGGACCTGGTCGTGGAGGCGCAGGAAGCGCAGGACGTGCTCCTTCGTCCGGCGCACGGCGTAGTCCACCATCGTCCCGGTCTTCATGATGAAGGCCCAGTCGGACGACTGCGCGAGGAGCAGCTCCCGCGCCGCCTGGTTGAGCGCGCGGCGCCGCAGCGGATCCGTCTCCGGGAAGTCCCGGGCCAGCTCCACCATCTTGCGGCCGCAGTGGTGCAGGTGGCGGTAGATCCAGTCGTTGCTCCCATCCAGCCACATGTTGGCGTAGCCGCGCTCGCCCCAGGAGGAGAGCGGCGGCGTGGCCACCTGGTGCTCGGAGTGCTCCTGGAGGAACTGGGCGGGCGTGGAGAGCCGGTAGGTCTGCTGGTCGTAGGCGCTCTTGCGGATGAAGAAGTCCAGGAACTGCGGCCCCTCGAACCACCAGTGCCCGTAGAGCTCTGCGTCATACGGCGCGACGACGATGGGCGGGCGGCCGTCCAGCTGCCCCGCCAGGTGTTCGAACTGCTTCTGCCGGTTGAACATGAAGTTGCCGGCGTGGAGGGCGGCGCGCTCCCGCGCGGCGTCCGGGTCGTACGGCTCCTTGTGCGAAGACTTGCCGGTGATCCGGTAGTACTTGAGCCCGGTGTTCTTCCGCTCGCCGGTGGCCTGGATGTACGGGCGGATGTAGTCGAGGTCCAGGTCCCAGCCCACGTCCCGGTAGAACTCGCGGTACACCGCGTCCCCCGGGTAGCCGAACTCGGCGCTCCAGACCTGCTGCGAGCTCTCCGGATCCCGGCCGAACGCCGCCACGCCCGCCTGGGTGAAGATGGGCTGGTAGACGCCGAACAGCGGCCGCGGCGTGGCGTCCGCGATGGCGTGCGTGTCGACGAAGAAGAACCGGATGTTCTCCTGCGCCAGCACCTCTTCCACGCCCGGGAAGAAGCCGCACTCCGCCAGCCAGATGCCGCGGGGATCTCTGCCGAAGTGTCCCCGGTAGTGGCTGGCCGCTACGGAGATCTGCGCCCGCACCGCCTCCGGGTTCTGCTGCATGAGCGGCAGGAACCCGTGCGTCGCGCAGCAGGTGATGATCTCCAGATGCCCCTTGTCCTGGAGCCGCCGGAAGGCGCCCACCAGATCCCTCCCGTAGCGGTCGTGGAACGCGCGGCGCAGGCCGTAGAAGTGGTCGCGGTAGAAGTGCGCCAGGCGGGAGAACGCGCCGTCGTGGCGGGTGCGCGCCACCTCCTTGTCGGTGAGCTCGCACAGCGAGTCCAGCCGCCGCGCGTAGCGCGACATCAGGAGCTCATCCCGGAGCATGGTGACCAGCGTCGGGCTGAGCGTCATCGTCACCTGGAACGGGACGCGCTCGTCGGCGAGGCGGTCAAAGACCTGGAGGAGCGGGAGGTAGGTCTCCGAGATGGCCTCGTAGAGCCAGTCCTCCTCGAGGAACTCGTCGTACTCGGGGTGGCGGACGAACGGGAGATGCGCGTGCAGCACCAGGAAGAGAGAGCCTTGCATGGCGTTACCCGCTCCGCCCGGAGCGCGTCGGCGCCCAGCGCGCGCGGTCCTCGGACGAGAAGCCGCCGGGCAGCGTGGCCGAGTGCGGGTTGGGTCCCCCGGCCGCCTCCAGATACCGCTTCTGGCCCAGGTACGCCCCCAGCCGCGCCCGGCCGTCCCGCAGGTACTCCTTCAGCCGCACCAGCGGGAGCCCCCAGGGCACGTGGAGGAAGCGCACCTCGGTGTTCGACGAGGGGCCGAGCGCCGGCAGGGCCACCACGCTGCTGGAGAGGCCCACCCGCCGGCTCTGCCCGTCGCGGCCAACGAAGCAGGCCTCCACGCGGTAAGCGCGGCCCGGCGTGAGGTCATGCAGGTAGTAGCTCTTCGACTCCAGCGCGAAGTCCACCTCGCGGACCTGCTGGTCGCCATCGAAGACGCGCAGCACGGCGCGGGGGCTGACCAACCCCTCGGCAGCGGCCTGCCGCGTCCGAGGGTGGAAGTCCCAGAAGAAGAACAGGGTGTGCGGGTCCCGCGGCAGCAGGAGCACCGCGTCGTCCTCGTACTGCGCGGGCAGCTCGCCCAGCTTCTCGTCGTAGACGCGGCCGCCGTGGCCCTCGCGCACAGGCGCGGCCTTCTCCTCCACCATCCGGTGACGCCGCGCCTCCTCCTCGCCTGCCACCCGCGCCACGAAGAAGCCCTCCACCAGCGGCTCCGCCGGGTGCGGCTCTGGCTGCACGCCGGTGTGCGGGCGATCTTTCAGCTTCGCCTCACCGGCTTTCGGAGCGGGGTCCGCGCGCTTCTCAGGGGGAAGCGGCGTCTTCTCTCCGGACGCACCCTTGCGCGGCGGCGGCGGATCCTCCGGAGGCCGGCGCTCCCGGACCGAGTGGCCTGACTGCATGCCCGTCACGCGCCGCGCGCTGGCGACGACCTTCTCCGCGGAGGACCTGAGCGTGGTGGCCACCCGCCGCGCGGTGATCGTCACGACCAGATCCGCGCGCAGCGTGGCCCGGTCCGCGCTGGCGGAGGCGCGCTCCACCACGCCCTTCAGCGCTCGGGTGAGCTCGGCGCGCGTCTTGCCCCGCGCGTCCTCGCTCCCCAGGTGCTTCCGGGCCAGCTCGCGCAGCGCGCCGACGGTCATCTTCTTGAGGTCTTCCATAAGGATGCGCCGGCCTTTAAGCGCTGCAGTGGGTGGGGTCAATTGGCTTGAGTGAGGCGTGTCCAGCTCCGGACCGCGCTATGGTCCTGCCGCTTGAGCGACCAGCCCCAGCTCCTTTTTTGTACCTTCGAGGTGGTCCCTTCGCCGACCGGCGCGTCGCAGCGGATCTCGTCGTTCATCCAGGCGGCCGCCACGCGGTACCAGGTCGTCGTCCTCTCCACCAAGACACCCGAGCACTCGCACATCGAGCGCTACCACGGGTCCCGCCTGCTGCGCGTCCCTGTCGGCAGCGGAGATCTCGCCTCGCGGATCCAGACGTTCGACCGCGCCGTGCGGCGACAGGTGGACAGTGAAGACTACGCGGTGGCCTGCTTTGCGGATCCCTTCGGCGGCTACCCGCTGTGCGAGCTGCGCAAGAACACCGGCTACCGGCTCATCTACGACGCGGCCAGCTTTCCGTCGGTGGAGCTCAAGGACCAGAGCCCGCTCCTGGCGGGCGACCGGCGCTTCATGGCCAAGCTGCGGCGGCAGGAGCTCTTCTGCCTGATGAACTCGGACCGCGTGCTCACCGGCTCCGAGGTGACCCGGCGCTACGTCGAACAGCTGGGCGTCGCCTCCGCGAACATCCAGGTGGTGCGCACGCCGGTGGAGCTGGCCGCGTTCGCGCCTCCGGAAGGAAACAGCCCGGACCGCTCGCCGATGAAGGTCCTCTATCTGGGCAGCGAGCTGCCCTGGCAAGGCGTGCCGCTGCTCATCCGAGCGCTGGAGAAGGCGCTGCCCCGCGCGCCGATGTCGCTGACGCTGGCCGGCCCCGCGCACCCGGACTGGCACGGCCCGGTGGAGGACCTGATCGACGAGAAGGGGCTGGGCCAGGTGGTGAAGCTGCTCCCCGCCGTGCCGCACGCGCAGCTGCCGGAGCTGTTGCACGCGCACGACGTGTGCGTGGCGCCGCTGACGGACTGCGACCGGAACCGGCTGCAGGGCGGTGCCGTCGCGAAGATCTCTGAGGCCCTGGCCGCCGGCCGCGCGCTGGTGGCCGCGGACCTGCCGCTGACCCGCGAGCTCTGTCCGGCGGACGCCACCGTCTTCTTCAAGCCGGACGACGCGGGCGCGCTCGCGGACCGCCTGGTGGAGCTCTCCCACCACGGCCGCTTGCGTTCGGCGCTCGGCGCCTCCGGACGCGCGTATGCGGCCCGCCAGCTGGACCCGGCGAAGGTGGGCCAGACGCTGCTGCGCCTCTATGACGACCTCATCGGCACCGGCCCCCGCGCGCCGAACGGCGCCGAGCCCCCTGCCCCCACGCCGACCTTGAAGCTGGCGCGGCGGCCCCTGCGCCCCAACCTCCCTGGCGCCGGCTCACCCACCCCGGCGCTCACCCCCACGGGCGCGGCCCCACCTGCCCACATCTTTGCGCCGGAGGCGGAAGCCACGCCCAGCCTCGTGCCCCCGGAGCTGCCTGCCGAGGAGGCCCCTGCTTTGGCCGACGACGACGTCCTGAGCGCGGATGACGTGGCGGAGCCGGTGGAGGCCGCGGATGACCTCGCCGGTGAGGACCTGTACGGAGCGGCGCCCTCGGCGCGGGACCCCTGGCTGGCGCAGCTGCTCTTCGGGTACTGCCCACCGGAAGCGCACCTGCCGCGACACCCCGTGAAGCGATAGCGCGGTGCGGCTGCCACATCCTCCGCGCTCGCACCGGTTGCTTTTCCCCCGCGCGTTGAGTGACTAGGATACATCGGATTTCGCTCAACTTTTTTCGACTCAAGCCCAAGGCTCCATGGATCGCCGCATCCTGATCGTCGAAAGCCAGAACGACTTTGCCCTCTCCATGGCGTCGGTGCTCAAGGGCGTGGGCTACCAGACGGCGATGGCGACCAGCGCGGCGGACGCGTCGCGCGAGATGGAGAAGCGCAGGCCGGACCTGGTGGTGCTGCGGGCGGAGCTGCCGGACCAGTCGGGCTTCGTGCTGTGCCAGCAGATCAAGAAGGGCAAGTTCGGCCAGAACCTGCGCGTCCTCATCCTCTCCTCTGACGTCGGCCACGAGGGGCTCTCCCAGCACGCGCAGAGCACCGGCGCGGCCGACGGCTACCTGCACATCCCCTTTGACATGGGCGAGCTCGCCCAGATGACCTCCGGGATCGTTCCTTTGAACCGCGACGACATGGACGTTTCGATAGACGACGCGCTGGCCGGGCACGCCCCGCCGCCGTCGCAAGAGCGCGGGCCGCCGCCCATCCGCGTCTCCCAGGGCGGCCCTCCCCGCCTGCCCAAGCGCGAGCGCCGCAGCGCGCTCACCGACGAGGACAAGGCCTTCCTGGACCGCGCATTCCAGTCCATCGCGGACCGCAAAGCAGAGCTTCTGGCGGAGTCCCGGCAGGGCAAGCGGCCCCCGCCGCGCCGGGACCAGATGGGCACTCCGGAGGGGAAGATCCAGATCCTCCGCGAGGAGCTGAAGAGCCGCGAAGCGCAGATCGCCCGCATCTCGGAGATCTGGAGCGTCCGCGAGCGTGAGCTGCTGTCAGTGGAGGACCGCGTCCACGAGAAGGACGTGGAGCTGCAGGGCCTCAAGATGCAGGTGGATGACCTCCTGCGCCGCTTCAATGAGGCGCAGCAGGCCATGCTGGAGAAGGAGAAGGAGCACGGCGCCACCGTCGATGATCTCCTCCTCCAGAAGTTCGCGACGGAGAAGGACCTCATCGAGGTCGTCGCCGCGAAAGAGAAGGACATCAACCTCCTGCGCAAGGAGATCTCCAACCGGGACGACGAGCTCTCCCGCCGCGGCTCCGAGCTGGAGGCGAGCCGCGCGGAGACGGAGCGGCTGGAGAAGGAGCACGGCGTCGCCACCCTTGAGTTCGAGGTGCGCGAGCAGAAGCTGGTGGAGACGGTCTCCGCGCGGGACCAGGAGATCGCCGCGCTCAAGGGCGAGGTGGACAACACGCAGGCGGTGCTGGCCGCCACCAGCGCGGAGCGGGACAAGCGCTACGCGCAGTGGGAGGCCGACTACACCGCCCAGTCCGGCGAGCTGGAGCAGACGCGCCGGGAGCGGGACGGCACGGTCCGGTCGCTCGAGGCCCGGCTGGGCGCCGCTGAGGAGCGCGGCAACAACCTGGACCAGGACGTCCACCGCCTCACGCAGGAGAAGGCGGAGCTGGACGCCCGGACGCAGGCGCAGATCGGCGAGCTGACCGGCGAAGTGGAGGCGGTGACGCAGCAGCGCGAAGATCTGCGGATCCAGCGCGACGGCATTGCCCAGGCGATGACCGACCGGCTCGCCGAGCGGGACGGGAAGATCGCCTCGCTGGAGCAGCAGCTCAACACGTCCAACACCGAGCGCGAGCAGCTGGAGGCCTCCCTCAACGAGCAGATCCAGCAGAAGCTGGAGCGCATCGGCGAGCTGGAGGGCGAGGTGGAGGCCGCCCGCGCCCAGGCGCAGGACCGAGAGGAGGAGCTCTCCGGCGAGCTCTCCGCCCTCCGGGAGGCGAAAGATCAGCTGGAGCAGGACCTCACGCAGCGGCTGGTGTCCGCGGACCGGATGATCGCGGAGCTGAACGGTCAGCTGGACCAGACGCGGGCGAAGCTCGCCAGCACCGAGCAGGAGCTGGCCGGGCGCACGCGCACCGTGGAGGAGCTGGATCAGCTGCTGGCGCAGACCCGCGGCACCCTGGCGGAGCGGGAGGGCACGCTCGCCGAGACGCAGGCCGCGCTGGAGCAGACCCGCGGCAAGCTGCAGGAGACGGAGAAGGAGCTCACCTCCGTCGGCAACGCCTTCCAGCAGACACGGGCGGAGCTGCAAAAGACGGTCAAGGAGCGCACCGAGCGCGAGGGCGACGTCAAAGCGGGGCGCAACGAGATCACCCGGCTGACCCAGCTCTTGCGGCAGACGGAGCAGGCGAAGGCGGAAATGGAGGGCCAGCTCAACGGCCAGGTGGGCCAGCTGCGCGCGGAGCTCTCCGAGGCCATGGGCAACTACGAGGCCCAGAAGGCGGCCACCGACACCCTGCAGGCCCAGAGCGACGAGGCCATTCACGGCCTCACCGCGGAGCGCGACGGCGTGCGCGCCGAGTTCGAGCGCGTGTCGGTGGAGCTGTCCTCGACTTCAGCGCACCTGGCGGACGTGAAGGCGGAGCTCTCCGGGGAGAAGGCGGAGCACCAGAAGACGCGCGTGCAGGCGACGGAGGAGCGCGCGTCGTTCGAGGAGAAGCTCAGCGAGCTGGAAGACGCCCGTCAGGAGCTGACCGAGCAGCTGGGTTCGCTCAAGAAGGAGCTGGGCGCGCGCGTCGCCGAAGTCACGCAGATCACCTCGCGGCTGGCGCAGAGCGACGACACCCGGGCCAACCTCGAGGAGCGGATTGAGACGCTCACCGAGGAGACGCAGCGCAAGGAGGACATGCTGCAGAACGACCTGGCCACAAAGACCAAGGAGCTGGCCAAGCTCTCCCAGGTCAACCAGGAGAAGCAGCGCCAGGCGGAGACCCTCACCCGCGAGGTGGCGGCCAAGACGGAGCAGCTCAAGCAGGCGGACGCCAAGCTCAAGCTCTCCGGCGAGGAGACCAAGAAGCGCGGCGATGAGCTCACCAAGCGGCTGAACGCGACGGTCAGCGAGCTGGAGGCGTTGAAGGGCCAGCTGGTGGAGCGCAACGACCAGCTGCAGGCCAGCAAGCAGGCGCAGGCGCAGACCGGGGCGGAGCGCGACAAGCTGCGGGAGACGCTCACCGCGCAGCTGCAGGCGCAGACGGCCAAGCTGCAGGAGACGTCGACGGCGCTCGCTCAGCACAAGGCGGAGCTCAAGAAGCAGGGCGAAGAGCTCAACGCCAAGCTCACCCGCGCGGAGGCCAAGAGCGCGCAGCTGACGCAGGAGAAGGACGGCCGCATCGCCGACGGGGACGCCAAGCTGAAGGACGCCCAGGCCCAGCTGGCCGCCCGGACCAAGAAGATCCAGGAGCTGGAGCTGGCGCTGGAGAACGCGTCGGGCGCCAAGTCCCGCGCGGAGAAGGAGCTCCACGGGAAGGTGGCCGCCGCCGAGGCGAAGGCGAACGAAGCGAACACCAAGCTCACCACCGCGGTCCGCGAGCGCAAGGAGCTCGAGGGGCGGCACATGAAGGAGTTGGAGGAGCTCGGCGCGAAGCAGAAGGTGGAGATGGACCGCCGGGATCAGCTCAAGGGCCAGGAGGTCCAGCGGCTTCAGGCGGCCGTCCAGGAGAAGAGCAAGGCGCTCAAGGTCGTGGAGCTGGAGCTGGCCCGCTACAAGAACAAGGCCTCAGGCCCCACCGCCGGGACCAAGCCGTCCACCACCACCCGGCCGCCTCCGCCCAGCGGCGACGACGACCTGATGGTCACCTCGCCGAACAACAACATCCCCGCCCCGCCGACGATGAAGGTCCCCGCCGCGGCCAAGCCCGCGGTCGCCGCGCCGGCGCGGTCCACCGGCACGCGCGCAGGCCCTGCTCCCACGAAGAAGGCGCCGGAGCCCGCGCTCCCGCCGCTGGAGCCGGAGGAGCGAACGCTGGTGATGACCGTCCCGGGTGGGGGCGAAGGCGACGCCGACTGGACCAAGCTCGTGGACGAGCTGGACAAGTAAGCGCCGCCCCTACGACACCGCTACGGCCGCGCCTTCACCAGCGGCCGGCCCGGCTCTCCGGCCGTGGGCCCGCTGGCCTCCGAGTAGACCGTGTAGATGGAGAGCTGAGCGTCCACGCTGGTGGCCATCATGCCGCGGCGGACGTCTGACTGGCCGTCGCTGGACTGCTGGCCCTGCACCGCGCCGATGCGGATGGCCGGCGGGACGAACCAGCCCTTCTCCGGGTTGGGCGAGGTGAGCAGCGGGTTGGTCTTGGAGAGGTCGAACTCGACGGCGTAGGGCACCGCTTGGTTGCGAGAGCTCACACCCGGTGGGCCGGCCAGGTAGCTGACCCAGATTTTTCCGGCCGGCGTGATGGCGATGGCCGGCGAGAAGGCGGACCAGTCCGGATCCAACGGCGCGTTGCGCTCCAACATCACCAGGTACTTGTTGCTGGAGCGGGCGAAGACGCTCAGGTCCGTGTCGGTGGCCCACTGCTTGGAGTTGAGCCCTCGGTAACTGATGACGACGTTGTCCCGCAGCACGGTGGCGCCGGTGTCGTTGGTGATGGACTGGCGCAGGGTGAACGCGGCCACCGCGCGCTTGGAGCGGGGGTCAATGGCCACGGTCGGATAGTCGCGCGGCAGGGTGGTGCCCAACAGCGCGCCGGTGAGCCGCTCCGCCGGGCGGAACACGCCGGCGGTCGTCGCGTCGCGCTCCACGCCCCAGACGTCGCTGGACTGCGTCCAGGGTGGCTTGGCGCTGCCGTTGAACCAGTTGTTGGCGGTGAAGACCACCTGCACCATGAACTCGGAAGGGAGCGTGGCCAGCGCCAGGTGGCGCGGCTCGAAGAGAGCACTCTGGCCGGAGCCGGGCAGCCCGCCGTCGGCCTGCGGGTAGATCCGCTCGCCCGCGAAGGCGACGTCGGCCGCGCCCGGGATGAGGTTGTCCGTCAGCGTCCGGACGGTGATGTTGTCACCCTCCACCGTCGCCACCAGCACCTGCCCGCTGCGCCAGGTGGCGATGTCGCACTCCCGGATGACGTCCCCGGTCCCGCCGTCGTCCGGCGCCGGGTTGACGAAGTCCGCAACCTCGGTGGGGCCGCCCCAGGTCCGCCCCTGGTCCCGGCTGCGGCGCACGCGCACGCCCCGGCCCAGCGGGGTGAACGTGTCGTAGCAGGCGAAGAGCGTGTCGTTGGAGGGCTGGTAGGCCAGGCGCGCGCGGGTGCCCACGGCGTCAATCCGGCTGGCGTCGTAGCGGCGGCCGCGCGAGTCCGTGGTGTAGGCGAAGAGCTGGTTGTCCTGCTCCACCGCAATCACCTGGCGGGCGGAGTCGATGGCCAGAATCTCCGGATCCTTCCCGGCGAAAGGCGTGACCGGGAGGTCGGCCGCGGCGAAGCGGGGCGGCGCCGTGGTGGCCGAGGCCAGTGGCGAGAGGAACGGCAGCGCGAGGGGACCGGGGCCTGCGTCCGGAGGGCCCGCGTCCGGGGTGCCCGCGTCCTTCTCGAAGGTCCGGGTGCAGACCGTGGGGTTGCCGAGGCAGTCGTAGCCCGCGGGGCAGGCGCCGGGGCCGTTGCACGCCACCGACTTGCAGACGCCCGCCGTGCAGACGCGCTCCTTGGGACAGTCCGTGGGCTCCACGCAGCCACCCGCGTCTCCCGCGTCCGCGCTGCCGGCGTCCGGCCGCGGTGTGCCTGCGTCCACCAGGCCGAAGCACACCCCGCCATCCGGCTCCAGCCCGGCGAGGACGAAGCTGCGCGTCACGCCCAACCCGGCGTCGCGGACGATGTAGGCCCGCAGCGAGGCGGGCGTGAGGAGCTCCACCGGCAGCCGCCCGCCATCCTCGGTCAAGGTGCTGAGCTCCCAGAGCTCCGCGGGGCCGGGCTGGGAGGAGCTCCAGGCCAGGGCGAAGTCGGACTCGTCCGCCACGGCGATCAGCGTCAGGGCGCCGCCGCCATCAGTCATCGGCTGCCGGCCGGCATCCACGCCGGCGTCCACGCCACCGTCGGTCCCGCCGTCGGTGGTGAGGTCCACGTTCGCGAAGAAGCTGCGCCGGCACGTGGCGGAAACGGAGAGCGCCTTGGCGCGGCACCCGAGCTCCGCGGTCGTCCAGGCGCCGATGGCGTCCGACGCGCAGACCGGCAGGGCTTCGTAGCAGGTCATCAGATCTTCGAGCGTCTTGCGCTCACCGTCCGAGCAGTCCTTCACGGCGCTGGTGCAGGTGTCGCCGGAGCCCAGGACCTTCGAAACGGCCACCGTGCCGCAGGTGCCGGACTTGGAGGCGAGATCAAACGACCCGGAGCGGTCGCATACGTTCTTGCCGCAGGCCGCGAGCAAAGCCGCGGATACGGCGCCCACGACGAGTGGGAGTCTCATGTTCGTTCACCTTCGCGTTACGCCGGCCGCCGCGTTTTCGTTCACTTCTGGGGGCTTGCCTGGCAGGCCGGCCCAGAGGCGGGGCGCACCTTATGGCGAGAGGTGGTCAAAGCACCACCCGGTTTCGGAAAACCGGGGGTGAGGTCAAAAGGCCGCGCGGGCCTCGCGGAGGACATCCTTGAAGTGGATATCCGCCAGGACTTCCGAGAAGTGCACGGGACGGCCGCGTCCCCGGTCCTCGCCGAGGCGGACGTACCGCTGCCGCAGGGTCCTGGCGAAGAGATAGGCCAGGAGAAAGAGAAACCCGCCCGGGATCACCAGCACCGCCGCCGCCCAAACCACCTTGATCCACGAAAACATGGCGCTTCGCCTCCTAATGGATGGCGGCTTCGAATGCATCCGGCGTGCCTCGCCGCTCCGGCGTTACCCGCGCTCGCATTTCGCGGGCTTGCGATGTCTGGCGCGGTGACGGAGACACAAGTTCTTGGCGGGCAGGGCTCGGAAACCTGGCATTTTTGCCGCGGTCCGGCCCTAAGCTTTCGCCGCCTTGAACAGCGCGCCCTTCGCCAGCATCGAGGACGCCACCGCCCGGCTCGAGGCGGTGGGGTACCTGCCCTCCCCCGAAATCGCCACCTCGGCCTTCCTGGCGGACAGGCTGGGAAAGCCGGTTCTCGTCGAAGGTCCGGCCGGGGTGGGGAAGACGGAGTTCGCCCGCGCGCTGGCCCAGTCGCTGGGCCGCGAGCTCATCCGGCTCCAGTGCTACGAGGGCCTGGACGAGGCCAAGGCGCTCTATGAATGGGAGTACGCCAAGCAGCTGCTCTACACCCAGCTCTTGAAGGACAAGATCGGCGAGAGCCTGGCGGGGACCTCCAGCCTGGCAGAGGCGGCGGAGCGCATTGCCTCCAGCGACGCGGTGTTCTTCTCCGAACGCTTCCTGCTGCCGCGGCCCATCTTGAAGGCCATCACCTCCGCCACCCCGGCCCTGTTGCTGGTGGACGAGCTGGACAAGGCAGACCCGGAGCTGGAGGCCTTTCTGCTCGAGGTGCTCTCGGACTTCGCAGTGACCATTCCGGAGCTGGGGACGTTCAAGGCCCGGCACGTGCCGCGGGTGGTGCTCACCTCCAACAACGCGCGGGAGCTGTCGGACGCGCTCAAGCGCCGCTGCCTGCACCTGCACATCGACTACCCCACGCGGGAGCGGGAGCTGCGCATTGTCCGCAGCCGCCTCCCGGATGTCCCGGCGCGGCTGGCGGACCAGGTGGTGACGGCCGTCCAGAAGATCCGCTCACTGGACCTCAAGAAGGCGCCCTCCATCGCAGAGACGCTGGACTGGGCGCAGAGCCTGGTGCTGCTCAACGCCGACACGCTGAGCCCCGCGCTGGTGGCCTCCACGCTGAACCTGGTGCTCAAGCACGAGGGCGACATCGAAAAGGCGAAGGCGCACCTGCCGAACCTGGCGCCTGCGTGAGGCGGTGTCGGGTCGCGCACGGACGCGGACGGCAATGACCGGGGGACGGGTTGACGGGACGGCCCCTGCGGACGCAGATACCTGCCGCATGAGCTCTGACACTGCCTCGACAGACCCCGCCGGGTGCTCCGTTTTTCTGGTGGAGAACGACGACGGCGTGCGGGAGTCGCTGGCGGAGCTCCTGAGCGGAGAGGGCTGCCGGGTGGAGGTGGCCATTCACGGGGAAGAAGCGCTCACCCGACTCAGGGCCCGCGCCAGCGCCGGGCTGCCCGAGGTCATCCTGCTGGACCTGGTGATGCCGGTGATGGACGGCTGGAGCTTCATCGACGCGCTCCGCAAGGACGCGCGGCTGGCGAGCCTGCCGGTGGTGGTCCTCTCCGCGGTGCGCGACCCGAAGGCGAGGACCGCGCGCGCGGACGCTTACCTCTCCAAGCCGCTGGACGTGGGCGTCCTACGGCAGACGCTGGTGCGGATGGCACGGGAGGGGCGCGGGCCTCACTCCTCTTCGGCCTTCGTCTCCACCGCGTCGAAGTAGTTCTTGTAGCCGACCTTCACCGCCACGGGGGTGAAGGTCTCCCCGCGCTTCTTGTCGACGACGTACCACTTGCCGCCCTTGCGCCCCACGAGGTAGGTGGCCGGGTCCGCCTCCGCCATCCCCTTCTCTTCGACCTGGAAGTTGTCCTCGCTGGTCTCCACGAAGAAGGTCCCCACCGGGCCCGGCTTCACGCTGACCAGCTTGAACTCCTTCAGGTAGTACTCGGTCTTCTCGTAGGTGGCGGGCGCCAGCGGGTGGTCCTCGCGGCCCAGGCGCTTTTTGCGCTCGGCAATGACCTTCACGGTGTCTGGGTGGACCAGCTTCCGGGCGTCCGCGTACTTCTTCGCCCTCACCGCGGTCAGGTACTGCGTGACCAGGCCTGAGGCCGCCTTGGCCTCCGGTGTGGAGGCGCCTTCGGGCGCGTCCTGTCCGAGGGCGGGAGCGCAGAGGCAGAGGGCGGCGAGGGCGGCGAGCGTGACGTTCGAGGAGGTGTGCATGGCGTTTTCGGGTTTTTAGCCGACGGCGCCGCGTTTGGGCCATTCATCCGCGTGACCCAGGGCCCACATGTGTAGGAAACTGCCCCGCCCTTGAGCCTCCTAGATCCCGTCAACATCCTCATCGTCGACGATGACCGCGCCATCCAGCGGATGCTCGCCGACGCCCTCACCAAGCAAGGCTTCGTGGTCACCGTGGAGCGCGACGGCGAATGGGCGCTGAAGATCTTCGAAAAGAAGACCTTCGACCTGGTCATCCTGGACCTGCTCCTGCCCGCGCTCTCCGGCTACGAGGTGGCCAAGAAGATGCGCGCGCTGCCCAAGGGCAAGGACGTGCCGCTGGTCTTCATCTCCGGCGTCTACAAGACCAGCCTCCACCAGCGGGAAGCGGTGGAGAAGCACGGCGCCTTCGCGTTCCTGGAGAAGCCGGTCACCCTGGCCACGCTCTACTCCACGCTGCGCTCGGCGCTGGGCGGGCGCTACCCCGCCCCCCGCACGGAAGTCCCCCCTCCCCCGCCCCCGGACGCGGCGGAGGACAGCGCGCCCCCGGACAGCCTCGCCGACGGGGCCGCGCGCGAGGAAGTGGAGCAGGTGGAGACCACCTCCCGTTCGCACGGGAACTTCCAGACGCTTAGGGGCGACTTCACGGACCGGCCCTTCCCGGAGGTGATGGCGGAGGTCTACCGCTGGAAGGCCACCGGCGCGCTCCTGCTGCGACGGGACAAGGTGAAGAAGATTGTCTACTTCCGGGACGGCGTGCCCCATTCGGTGAAGAGCAACCTGCTCTCCGAGTGCCTGGGCCGCGTGATGGTCCGGGAGAAGATGATCTCGGAAGCGGAGTGCGAGGAGTCCCTCAAGCGGATGAAGGCGTCTGGCCGGCAGCAGGGCACGGTGCTCATCGAGCTGGGCTGCATCAGCCCGCACAACCTGGTCTACGGGCTCAACCTCCAGCTGCAGACCAAGCTGTTCGACGTCTTCCGATGGGAGCACGGCGAGTTTCAGTTGAACCCCAAGGTGGATCCGCCGCCGGACACCGTGAACCTCGAGATGACCGCGGCGCAGATCATCTACGAGGGGATCAAGCGGGCCTTCACGCAGGAGCGGCTGCGCAAGGTGGCGGGCGACCTGGCCGGCCTCTTCGTCCACCCCTCCGACAACCCGCTCTACGCGCTGCAGGACGCGTGGCTGGGCGAGGAGGAGCAGCAGCTCTTGCTGGCTGCGGATGGCCATCAGACGGTGACGACGCTGCGGGCGCTGGCGCTGCTGCCGCCCCTGGACACCGACCGCTTCCTCTACGCCATGCAGTGCGCGCAGATGGTGATGCTCAAGGACTACCCGGCGGCGGGCAAGCCTCGGGTGTCCATCGCCGCGCTGGCCGCGCAGGGCGCGCCGCGGCCGCCGCCGCTGCCCGCCGGTCAGACCCCGGCCCAGCCGCCCACCTCCGGCGTGAAGATCCCCTTCGACGAGCCGGAGCCCACGCCCCGCCGCGGCGCCGCTCAGCTGCCGAAGGCGCCGCCGGAACCAGCCTCCCAGCGCGGCGCCCCCACCCCCAGCAAGTCGCTGGGGTCGCTGTTGCCGGAGCTCTCCGGGGTCCACAACCTGAACGGCGATGAGTCCGTGCTGCGCGAACGGCTGGTGTCCAAGGTCGCCGCCATGCGCCGGATGGACTACTTCGACATTCTGGGCCTGTCGCCCAGCGCGTCCCGCGAAGAGGTGAAGCGGGCGTACTTCGCGCTGGCGAAGGAGTACCACCCGGATAAGCACTTCGGCTCCGCGTCCGCGGAGATCCGCCAGCTGGCCGGCCAGGTCTACGAGCTCATCTCCGCCGCGCACGACTGCCTGGCGGACCCGGAAGAGCGGGACCGCTACACCCGCGAGCTCTCCTCCGGCGTGAAGCGCGACGTGGGCGACGAGGTGGGGAAGATCCTCGCGGCCGAGGGCAAGTTCCAGAAGGGCGAGGAGCTCTTGCGCCAGAGGGATCTGAAGGGCGCGCTGGACCACTTCAAAGAGGCGGTGCAGCTCTACTCCGAGGAGGGCGAGTTCCACGCCTACGTCGGCTGGACCCAGTTCCAGCTGCGGCCGGACCTGGAAGCGAACACCGACGCGGCGCTCTCTTCGCTGGAGCGGGCCATCACGCTCAACCCGCGGCTCGACAAGAGCTACCTCTTCATGGGGTACATCTACAAAGCCACCGGACGGCCGGACAAGGCCGAGAAGCAGTTCGAGAAGGCCATCCAGTGCAACCCGGACTGCACCGACGCCCTGCGCGAGCTCCGGATCCTCGGCAAGGGCCGGCGCTAGAGCCCGCTTGCGCCTGACCGAACGCTTCAAGGTCAACCGCCCGCTGGAGGAGATGGAGACCGCCCTGGTCCGGGCGGCCCAGCTCCAGCCGGAGCTCCTCACCCCTCCGGAGGAGGCCGCGCTGCGCACGGCGCTGTCGCTGGCGCGGCTCTACAAGGTCCGCCACGAGGGCCGCGACGTGATGATGGGCGGCGCGCTGCGGGCCTTCCGCGAGGACGTGGCGCGCAGGCTCTCCCCCGTGCTGCTTTCGCGCCGGGCGCCGCGGCGGGATGAGCTGGTGCCGCTGGCCCGGGTGCTGCGCGAGAACGCGCTGCGGATGCGGGACGCGCTGCTGGCCCGCTTCGACGGGGACGTACCGAGGGAGGCCATCCTCCGGGAGATCCGCCAGAAGGAGCTGGTGCTGGTCTGCGGCGGCGGCGGCGGGACCGGCTACGTCTACCTGGGCGTGATGGCGCTGCTGGACGAGTTCGGCATCCGGCCCAAGCTGCTGGTGGGGACGTCCATCGGCGGCATCCTCTGCCTCTTCCGGTCGCGGATGAGCCGGTTTGACCAGGTGGAGATGGTGAACATCGTCCGGGGGCTCTCCTGGAAGAAGATGTTCCGGGCCATCTCCACGGAGAACCGCTACGGCCTGCCGGCCGCCCTGCGGCTGTTTCTGCGCGCGGGGCTGGGGCGGTACTTCAACGCGCTGGACGAGAAGGGCGAACCCACGCCGGGCGTGCGGCTCAACGAATTGCCGGTGCCCACCATCATCGCGGTGGGCGGGCTGCGCCGCGGGATGCTCCCCCACCCCGTGGAGTTCTACGAGCGGCTGCTCTCCGTGCCGCCCAAGGGGCTGGCCGGGTCCGTGGGGATTCCCCGCCGGCTGCAGGGGGCGATGAGCGCGCTGGGCGAGTTCTTCACCCGCCCGGAGATGCTGGCCACGCTGCACCTGGGCGCGGACGCGCGCACCGCCGAGTTCGACGCGCTGGACGCGGCCGGCTTCTCCTCCGCGCTGCCCGGCGTCATCCACTACGACGTGCTCCGCGAGGACGACCGGATGCGCGGCCTGCTGGACGATCTCTTCTCCAGCCACGGCCTGTTCCGCCTGGTCGACGGAGGGCTGGTGGACAACCTGCCTGCCAAGGCCGCCTGGCGCGCGGTCCACAAGGGCGCCCTGCCCACCCGCAACGCCTTCATCCTGGCGCTCAACGGCTTCGCGCCGAAGCTGCGAACCCCGCTGTGGCTGCCGCTGCAGCGCCTGGCGGAGCTGACCGTGGCGCCCAACCGGCCCTACGCCCACCTCGTGAAGGACTTCGCGAAGACGCTCTCGCCGCTGGAGCTGGTACCCACGGTGGATCTGGTCACGCGCGCGCTGGAGCTGGGCCGGGCGCAGCTGCGGGACGACATGCCGTTCCTCTGCCGGATGCTCTCTCCGCTGCCGGACCTCTGAAGCGCGGTTGCCGGTGTCGCCCTGACACGCTAGAAGCCGGCCAATGAGCTCAACGTCCTCGAAGGTCCTCGTCGCCGACAAAATCTGGCTGGACGGCAAGTTCATCAACTGGGACGAAGGCAACGTCCACATCATGACCCACGCCCTGCACTACGGCCTGGGCGTGTTTGAAGGCATCCGCGCCTACAAGACGCACGACGGCCGGCTGGCGGTCTTCCGGCTGCAGGAGCACATCCGGCGCTTCTTCGACTCCGCGCACATCTGCATGCTGAAGCTGCCGTACACGGAAGAGGCCTTCACCGAGTCCTGTCTGGAGCTGCTGCGGATGCAGAAGGACCGCTTCGCCAACGGCGCCTACCTGCGGCCCATCGCCTTCATGGGCCACGGGGCGATGGGGCTGGGCGCGGTGAACCCCACCCGCGTGGCGATCACTGCCTGGGATTGGGGCGCGTACCTTGGCGAGAAGGGCCTCAAGGAGGGCATCCGCGCGAAGGTCAGCTCGTTCACCCGCATGCACGTGAACGTGAACATGGTCCGCGGGAAGATCACCGGCCAGTACGTCAACTCCATCCTCGCCAAGCGCGAGGCGGTGCTGGCGGGCTACGACGAAGCCATCCTGCTGGACATCTCCGGCTTCGTGGCAGAGGCCTCCGGCGAGAACGTCTTCTGCGTGAGCAAGAACGGGACAATCCGCACCCCGCCGCTCTCCTCGCCCATCCTGAACGGCATCACCCGGGACTCGGTCATCAAGATCCTCCGGGACTCCGGGCGGGAGGTCTTCGAAGTCACCTTCACGCGCGACGCGATGTACGTGGCCGAAGAGGTCTTCCTCACGGGCACGGCGGCGGAGCTGACGCCGGTCTGCGAGATGGACAACCGCCAGGTGGGCTCCGGCAAGGTTGGCGCCATCACCCGCTTCGCCCAGGACGCCTACTTCAAGGCGGTCCACGGCCAGGACCCGAAGTACTCGAAGTGGTTGACGTACCTCTGACGGCCGCACGCTCGCTGCGCTTTGGCCCTCAACTCCGCTACGCTTGCGGGGCTTTTGTGGAGGCACCTTGGCTCAGCGGCGTGATGAAGACTCCCTCTCGCTGGCGGACTCACCGGATCCGCCGACCAACCCGCACGCGGATGTGACCATCCCGCTGCCGCGGGTCTCCAACCCCAACGGCAAGCAGCCGGCGACGCTGCTCTCCGGCGTGGGCCGCGGGCCGCTGGCGCCGGAGGCTCCGGAGCCGGAGGTGGACGACGAGAGCTCCAACCCGTTCAACCTGGAGAACCCGAACATCCTCGACATCGCCCCTCCCGAGCCCAAGTCGCTCGAGGAGACGGGCCTGAAGATGGGCCTTCTGGCCGACATCGCGCTCAAGTTCCTCTACTACTCGGGCAGCGGGACGGGCGTGGGCATTGCCGAGGAGATGCGGCTGCCGTGGGCGGGCGTGGTGGAAGGCGTCATCGACTTCCTCGCCGGAGAGAAGCTGGTGGACCTGCGCGGCGGCAAGGGCTTTGGCCGCGCGTCGGTGGAGTTCGCGCTGACGGAGAAGGGCCGCGAGTACGCGCGGGACGCCATCGGCCGCAGCACCTACGTCGGCCCGGCGCCGGTCCCCATCGAACAGTACAACGCGCTCATCACCAGCCAGACGCAGGAGAACCCGGTGGTCAGCCGCGAGGAGCTCTTGCGCGCGTTGGCCCACCTGACCGTCCCGCAGCAGCTGGTGGACAAGCTGGGGCCGGCGGTGAACTCCGGCAGGTCGCTCTTCCTCTACGGGCCGCCGGGGAACGGCAAGACGTCGCTCGCGGAGGCCATCTCCTCCATGTTCGGCGGCGAGGCGTACATCCCGCACGCGCTGGAGATCGACAACCAGATCATCAAGGTCTACGACCGGCTCAACCACTCGCCCATCTCGCTGGAGATTGGCCGGGACGCCGCGGGCCGCCGGCAGACCTTCGAGATGGATCAGCGCTGGCTGCTTTGCCGCCGCCCGGCGGTCATCGTCGGCGGCGAGCTCACGCTGGAGACGCTGGACCTCATCTATTCGGAGACCGCGCGCTTCTATGAAGCGCCATTCCAGGTGAAGGCCAACGGCGGGATGCTGCTCATCGACGACTTCGGGCGGCAGAAGGTCCACCCGACGGACCTGCTCAACCGGTGGATTGTCCCGCTGGAGAAGCGGGTGGACTTCCTCACCCTGCACACCGGCAAGAAGTTCGAGATTCCGTTCGACCAGCTGGTGGTGTTCTCCACCAACCTGGACCCGAAGGAGCTGGTGGACGAGGCCTTCCTCCGTCGCATCAAGTACAAGCTCGAGGTGGCGAACCCGGACGAACGCGCCTACCGGGAGATCTTCCGGCGGGTCTGCGACGCGGCGGGTGTGCCGTACGTCGACCAGGCGGTCAGCTACCTCATCGAGCACTACTACAAGCCGCGGGAGCTGGACCTGAGGGCCTGCCATCCCCGCGACCTGGTTCAGCTCATCAAGGACACCGCCCGCTACCGGCAGATCCCGCCCGCCCTCTCGAAGGAGCTGCTGGACCAGGCCTGCCAGGTTTTCCTGGTCAGCCTGTAGTCACAAGTCTCCCAAGAGCGCCCTTGCCGTAAGCAACTGAAATTTCTAGAGTGCGCCCCCGGTTCTTCTGGATCGGTTGATCTTCGGGCGCGCGGCCCACAAAGGGAACGAGTGAAGGAACGCTACCAAGAGATCGACGACAAGAACGAAGACCTTCAGGACTACCTCTCCACCTTGCGTGAGAAGGGAAAGGAGTTCCTGGATCGGTTCGAGATGTCGTGGATTTATCACGACAACGCGCTGGAGGGCGTCGTCTACAGCCCCTCCGAGCTGCACGCCGCCCTGCACCCGGGCGTGCTGGCGGCCGAAGCCTCGATGATGCCGATCGTCCTCGAGGTCCGGAACCACAAGGCGGTCTGCGACTTCGTCCGTGAGGAGGCGGCGGCGAGCGGGAAAAAGAGCCCGCAGATCTCGCTCAACACCATCAAGCGGATGCATGACCTGTTCACCGGCAACACGCCGGAGGCGCAGGCGGCGCGCGCGCTGACAGAGCGGCGCGAGCGGACCGAGAAGGAGATCGCCAAGGAGCGCGAGAAGGGCGGCTTCCGCAAGGACATGCCGCTGCACCGCACCTACTTCCACGACATCGCCCAGCCCGCGAAGATCCCCGCGCTGCTGGAGAAGCTCGTGGAGTTCACGGGGAGCGCGGAGTTCCGCGAGTACCACCCCATCAAGCAGGCGGCGACGGTGCAGCACCAGCTGGTGCAGATCTTCCCGTTCACGGAGCACTCCGGGAAGATCGGCCGCATGTGCTCGAACCTCATTCTCCTCCGGCACAACTACCTGCCGGTGGTCATCCACTCCATCGACCGCCAGAAGTACTACGAGGCCTTCCGGGGCACGGTCGCCAGCTTCCGGCTGCTGCTGATGGACGCCATGGAGAACTCGCTCGACAACGCGCTCAAGTACTTCCGCGACCTGTCGCGCCGCTACAAGGCTATCAACTAGCAAAGAGGTGTGACCCTTCCGCTCCTCTCCTGAGGAAGGCGGGCGGTGTCACACCCTGGCGCGAGCGCCGTTTTCAGGGCTTCGGCCCGGAATGATCGTAAGAAGAGGCGGTCTTGAATCGCTCCTGCGGGAGCGTTAGGCCCACAGTTCTGCCGTCCAGGAACGATGCCCTCCTCATCTCACGCCCAAGGTCGCCGCGAAGCCCCCGAGCACGAGGGCGCGCTGAACGGCGGCGGGGTGGCCAACCTGTCGGCGCGCGCCAAGGTTGAACGGCTGCTCAAGACGATGAAGGGGCGGAAGCGGCCGGTCGTGCTCACCCACGACAACCCGGATCCCGACTCCATGGCCTCCGCGGTGGCGCTCGCCTACCTGTTTGAGCGCCGGGCTGGCATGACCGCCCGGGTGGGCTATGGCGGCATCATCGGCCGGGCGGAAAACATCGCCTTCGTGAAGGTGCTGCGGCTGCCCATCTCGCCCATCTCGCAGATTGTGTTCGACGAGCACGACCTGGTGGCCCTCGTCGACACGCAGCCCTCGGTCGGCAACCACTCGCTGCCCCCGCGCTACGCGGCCGACGTGGTGATTGACCACCACCCCCTGCGGGACGAAACGCTGGCCGCGCCCTTCGCGGATGTCGGCGGCGACTTCGGGGCCACCTCCACCATGCTGGTGGAGTACCTGCGCGCGCTGCGGCTCGAGCCCACGCCGGAGATCGCCACCGCGCTGTTCTACGGGATCAAAGCGGACACGCGGGACCTGGGACGGGAGACCACCAAGTCCGACGTGGACAGCTACCTCTGGCTGTTCCCGCGGATAGACAAGCTGCTGCTGGGCCGGATTGAGCACCCGGAGCTGCCGTTCAAGTACTTCCAGCTGTACCACAAGGCCATCGAGCGGGCGAAGGTCTACGGGGACGCCGTCATCACGGACCTGGACGAGGTGTACTCGCCCGACATGGTGGCCGAAGTCGCTGAACGGCTGCTCTTCCTCGAGGACATGAAGTGGTCCCTCGCGGTGGGCAGCTACCGCAGCCAGCTCTACTTCTCCCTGCGCACCAAGGACCGCCGGATGAACGCGGGCCGGCTCATCCGGGAGATCTGCGAAGACCGGGGCGGCTCCGCGGGAGGCCACGGGAGCATGGCCGGCGCGCGGCTGCCGCTCTGGGGGAACCGCGCCAACCGGTTGGCCATCCGCAAGTCCATCCTCAAGCGGTTCCTCGAGGGCTTCGGCGTGGAAGGCGTCCGGCCGGTCTCCCTGCTGTCGGAAGAGCTGTGACGCCCGGCCTCTACTGGGACCACAACGCCACCGCGCCGCTGCGACCCGAAGTCGCCGCGCTGCTCCAGGCGTCCCTCGCGCAGTTGGCGGTCCGCCCCGGCAACGCCGCCAGCGTCCATCAAGGCGGCCGCTTCGCGCGGGCACGGCTGGAGGACGCGCGGGCGCGGGTGGCGCGCGTGCTGGGCTGCGAGCCGCGCGAGGTGGTCTTCACCAGCTCCGGGACGGAGGCGAACGCGCTGGCGTTGAAGGGCGCGCTCACCCGAGCGCAGGGCACCGCGCGCCGCCGCCTGGTGACCACCTCCATCGAGCACCCTGCCCTCCTCGCCGCCGCGGCGCAGCTGGAGGCCCAGGGCTTCGCCGTCACCCGCGTCCCGGTGGCCGCGGATGGCCGCGTGTCGGCGGACGCGGTCCGGGCGCAGCTGGGCGACGACGTGGCGCTCTGCTCCGTGATGTGGGCCAACAACGAGACCGGCGTGCTGCAGCCGGTACGCGAGCTGGCGCTGGCCTGCCGCGAGCGCGGCGTGCCGTTCCACACGGACGCGGTGCAGGCCGCGGGCAAGGTGGAGGTGACGCTGCGGGAGGTGAACGCAGACTTGCTCTCGCTCTCCGGCCACAAGCTGGGCGCGCCGCCGGGCGTGGGCGCCCTTGTCGTGCGGCGCGGTGTGGAGCTCTGGCCGCTGACGCCCGGCCATCAAGAGCTCGGCCGTCGCGGCGGCAGCGCGAATGTCCCCTACGCAGAGGCGTTCGCGCTCGCGTTGGAGCTGGCGTCGCAGGAGCAGCCGGCGCACGCGGCGCGCGTCGGCGCGTTGCGAGACGCGTTCGAGCAGCGGGTGCGTGCTGCTCGGCCGGGGGTCCGCGTGAACGGCGGGAGCGCGCCGCGCGTAGCGAACACGTCCAACCTGCACTTCGAAGGCGCGGACGGAGAGGCGCTGCTCATCGCGCTGGACCTGGAGGGCATCTGCGTGTCCTCCGGCGCGGCCTGCGCGTCCGGGGCGCTGACGCCTTCCCACGTCCTCAAGGCGATGGGGCTCTCGTCGGCGCAGGCGCAGGCGAGCCTGCGGTTCTCGCTGGGGTCAGGCGCGACGGAGGCCGAGGTGAGCCGCGTCGTCGAAGCGCTCGCGCGGACGTCAGTCCGTTGAGGCCTTCCCGGGCCAGAGCTTGGCGACTTCGTCCGGGAGTCGTTGACCGGGCTTCCAGACCCGGCCTCTTGTCCCTACCCGGCCTTGTGCTCGCCCGCGCCAAACAGGCCGCGGACCAGCGAGGCGATGGCCAGCGGTGTGCCCACCAGCTCGTCGTAGTGGGGGATCAGCGCCTCACCCAGCTCCGTCGCCGACGGGTAGCGCTCCGCGCGGTTCTTGGCGAAGCCGCGGTCGACGATCTCCGCCAACCCGAGCGCCGCATCCGGCCTGCGCTCCAGCAGCGGCACGTAGCGGCGGGCGTTGATCGCCTCGAAGATCTCCTTCGCCGTGTGCCCGCTGAAGGGCCGCTCCAGCGTGAGCAGCTCATAGAGCGTGACTGTGGCCGCCCAGAGATCTGCGTCCTGCGTGACTTCGCCCTTGAGCACCTGCGGGGAGACGTAGAACGGCTTGCCGGTGAGCTCTCGCCCGGGCCCGCCGCTGCGCGCCCGCGCCACGCCGAAGTCGCCCAACTTCACGTCCCCCACGCGGGAGATGAAGAGGTTGGAGGGGGAGATGTCGCAGTGGATGATCCCCAGCGGCTTGCCGGTGGGGCCCTTGGCGGTGTGCGCGTAGGCCAGCGCGTCCGCCAACACCTTGGCGAGGAAGACCGCGAAGTCCACCGGCAGCGGGATGCCGTTCTGCTTGCAGCGACGGAGGATCTGCCCGAGGTCCCGGCCGTCTACCAGCTCCATGGCCATGAAGTAGACGTCCTGCACCACGCCCACCTCGTAGACCTTCACGATGTTCGGGTGGTCCAGGAGCTTGGAGAGATCCGCTTCGCTGGTGAACTGGTCCACCGCGTCGGAGTCCTTCGCCAGCTCCGGCAGGAGGCGCTTGATGGCCACGTTCCAGCCTTCACGCGGACCGGAGAGCACGCGTGCGCGGTACACCTCGGCCATGCCCCCCTTGCCGATCTTGGCGAGGATCTCGTAGTTGCCGAACTGCCTCGAGATGGAAGCGCTGCCCTGGGACACGGTGCCCCTTCAGAGGTTGCTGTCGCCGCCGCGCTTCGCCGTCTGCCCCTGCCGGTTCTTCTGCTCCCAGGCCCGGTTGATCAGCTTCTGGAACTCGCTCTCCTTGGCCAGCGCCTTGAGATCCGGATCCGCGCTCATCGCCTCCGGGAGCGCGAATCCCCGCTTGATGGCCATGGCCAGGCTGGCCAGCGCGGCCTCCTTGTTGCCCAGCCGGCTGTGGCCGCAGGCGATGTTGTAATAGATGCTCGCGTCGTCCTGCTTCTGGGCCTTGGCGAGATCCCTCGACCGCTCCAGGGAATCCATCGCCTTGTAGACGTTCCCCCGCCGCATCTCCGCCACGCCCAGGCCTAGATACGCCAGCCAGTTGCGCTCGTCGTAGGAGAGGCCGATCTCGAACTGCTGGGCCGCCTCCTCGTACTGGTGCGCCTCCAACAGCCGGTGTCCGGAGGAGAGCGCGCCGCGCGCGAGCTCCGCGTTCTTCTTCAGGTTGAACGGCTTGCGGCGGCCCTGCGGCGGCCGGTCCGCGCTCGGCGCGAGCACCAGCCGCGCGTTGCGCAGCGCGGGCGAGGAGCAGCCGGCCGGGAGCTTCACGTCCGCGGTCAGCGCGCGGTCGGTGGGGTTGAAGAACGCGGCGAAGGGCATCACCCGCTCCTTGCACTCCGCGCCCACCTGGCAGAGCGTGAGGGAGCCGACCAACACGTTGCCCTCGAACTGACCCTCGAGCACGCGGCGCCCAGGCGCGAACTCACACGCGCCCCCGCCCTCGTAGAAGCCGCTCACCCGGCCGTCGTCCAACTGGTGCATCTCCACCGTGCCCAGCTCGCCCCGGTAGGGCCCGCTGAGGGTGGGCGGCGTCCCGGCCTGGGCCGCCCAGGGCAGGACCAGCGCACAGACGGCCGCGAATGTCAGTTTGGGGGGCATCGTTCTCCGAAGAACGGCGTGCAAATCATAGAAACCTGCGGGAACCCTTGTAAACGCTTCCCCACCGCTTGACCCAGCGCGATCGCGTCCCTATGATCTTCCGAAGTCTTTCCAGAAAAGACTGTTAAATTTTAGCTGGTTAAGAGAACCAAGGCTTCCACAGGTTGTCCCCTGCGGGGCTCGTGATGGGCAGCAGAAATTCGAACCGATACGTCCATATTGGGGGTCGTTTTGGAGCCCTGGTGCAAGCCCTCCTGCGAGAGGGAAGCCGACGGAACTCCAACTTTGGTCCCCACCTGAAGTGACCATGGGTTCAATGGACGCTGCACACACGGCCAAGCGGCGGGGGACTTTTTTCTTGAACGAGGGCGACTGCGCGTGACGCAAGAGCTGGCGGGGGACGGGATGGCGGCGAGTGAGAAGACCACGCTTCGGGAGGCGCTGGCGGCGAAGCGCAAGGCGCTGACGCCGGAGCTGATCGACAGCCGAGGGCTGAAGGTCCAGGCGAGGTTTCTGGCCACGGACCACTACGCGAAGGCGAGGACGGTGGCGCTCTACGCCCCCATTCGCGGGGAAGTCCCCACGCGGGACATCCTCACCGCCGCGCTCGCGGACGGGAAGGTGGTCTGCTACCCGCTCTCGCACGTGCATGGGCGGATCCTCTCCTTCCGGGCCATCTCATCCGAGGAGCAGCTGGAGCCCGGGCGCCTGGGGGTGAGAGAGCCCACCAACGTGGCGGAGCTCATCGCCGTCGAGGACATTGAGCTCTTCGTGGTCCCTGGCCTGGGCTTCTCGCGCGAAGGCGCCCGGCTGGGGCGCGGCGGCGGCTACTACGACGCCACGCTCAAGGCGGCGGCGGCGCGCAGCCGTCGCGTCGGCCTGGCCTTCTCCGAGCAACTGCTCGAGGCGCTCCCCACCACCCCGGAAGACGTGTCGATGGACCTCATCGTCACCGAGCTGGAAACGGTCCGCGGGATGGACCGGCCTGTCGAGTTCCTCGACACGTGATAAGCGGCAGGGCGTGAAAGTCCTGTTCATGGGCGACGTGGTGGGCAAGCCCGGTGTGCTTGCCATCCGGACGCTGCTGCCAAAGTTGATCGGCCGCCACAGCGTCGATCTCGTCATCGCCAACGCGGAGAACTCGGAAGGCGGTGCCGGCGTCTCCGCCGAGAGCGCCGAGGCCCTGCTCTCCGCCGAGGTGAACCTGCTCACCTCGGGCAATCACATCTGGACGAAGTCCAAGCAGATCATCCCTTGGCTGGAGCGGCACCCGGACCTGCTGCTGCGTCCCGCCAACTACCCCGCCGGCGCGCCGGGCAAGGGCCACACGGTCATCACCACCCCGGGCGGGATGAAGCTCGGCGTGGTGAACCTGGAGGGCCGCGTCTTCATGAAGGCCCTGGATGACCCGTTCACCGTCGGCATGAAGCTGGTGGAGCAGCTTCGGCAGGTCACCCCGTGCATCCTCGTCGACATGCACTGCGAGGCCTCCAGCGAGAAGAACGCCATGGGCGCGTACCTGGACGGAAAGGTCTCCGCGGTCGTCGGGACGCACACGCACGTGCAGACCGCCGACGAGCGCATCCTCCCTGGCGGCACGGCGTTCATCACCGACGTAGGGATGGTGGGGCCGCTGGACTCGGTCATCGGTATCCGCAAGGAGCTCTCCATCGAGAGGTTCCTCACGCAGCGCCACACCGGCTTCGAGGTGGCCAAGGGGCTCGTCTACCTGCAGGGCGTGGTCATCGAGATCGACGAAGCCTCGGGCAAGGCCACCTCCATCACGCGCGTCCGCGAGCACCTCCCCGGCACGTGACCGGCGGCGGAGTTCGACTATGGTGCCGCCGCCATGGAGAACCTGCGCAGGGCCACGCCCGAAGAACAGTTCGCTGAAGTCACCCGCGGTACGGTGGACCTGCACGTCGCCGAGGAGCTGAAGGCCAAGCTGCGGCGGTCGTACGACGCGCAAAAGCCCCTCGTCGTGAAGGCGGGCTTTGACCCAAACCGGCCGGACCTGCACCTGGGCCACACCCTCGTCCTCACGCGGATGCGCCGCTTCCAGGAGTTCGGGCACCAGGCGGTCTTCCTCATCGGCGACTTCACCGCGATGATCGGCGACCCCACGGGCAAGAACACCACGCGCCCTCCCCTCTCGCGCGAACAGGTGGCGGAGAACGCGGAGACGTACAAGGCGCAGGTCTTCAAGGTGCTGGACCCCAAGGCCACGCAGGTGCGCTTCAACTCCGAGTGGCTGGACGCGCTGGGCACCGAAGGCCTCATCCGGCTGGCCTCGCGCTGGCCGGTGGCGCGCATGCTGGAACGCGACGACTTCAAGACGCGCTTCAAGGAGGGCAGCTCCATCGCCATCCACGAGTTCCTCTACCCGCTGCTCCAGGGGTACGACTCGGTGGCGTTGAAGGCGGACATCGAGCTCGGCGCCACGGACCAGCTCTTCAACCTGCTGGTGGGCCGCAGCCTGATGAAGGAGTACGGGCAGGAGCCGCAGGTCATCATGACGGGCTCTCTGCTGGAGGGGCTGAAGGCCAAGCTGGTGGACGGGAAAATTGTCGGGGACAAGATGTCCAAGAGCCTCGACAACTACGTGGGCATCGGCGAACCGCCGGATGAGATGTTCGGCAAGCTCATGTCGGTCACGGATGACCTGATGTGGCGCTACCTGGAGCTGCTCTCGTCCCGCCCGCTGAAAGACGTGCAGGCGCTGCGGGCGCGCGTTGCCGCCGGTGAGGTCCACCCCAAGGCCGCCAAGGTCGGGCTCGCCCGGGAGCTGGTGGAGCGCTTCCACGGCGCTGAGGCCGGGCGGAAGGCGGAGGAGGACTTCGAGCAGCGCTTCGCGCGCAAGCAGCTGAACGAGGACGCGCTGGAGCTGCGCGAAGTGTCGCTCAATGGTCAGGCGAAGCTTCCGCTGGCGAAGGTGCTGGTGGACGCGAAGCTGGCGGAGTCCAACACCAAGGCCCGGACGCTCTTGACGCAGGGCGGCGTGAAGGTGGACTCGGCGAAGGTGACGGACGCCAAGGCAGAACTGGCCGCGGGCGAATACCTCATCCAGGTGGGGAAGCTGAAGGCCGCCAAGGTCCGGCTGGGCTAACGGCGGCGTGGGCGCCAAGCCCCGGGCTTGACGGGGTTTAGGCTGGCCTCCTTGCAGGTCGTGTCACCGACCAAGCGAGCAGGAGGAGAGCCAGTTACAGAGTGCGTCCTCTGGAGATTCAATGTTCGAGCTGAGATTCGTGGAAGGCACGCCGCACATGCTCGCCCTGAGGAGCTTCGAGGGGCGGGGCCCACGGATCATCTACCTCCATGGGCTGGGGCTCTCCGGTACGCAGGACTGGCCGCACGTGGCAGCCAGCGAGGCCCTGGCGGGCCGGGCGAGCATCGCGCTGGACCTGCTGGGCTTCGGCAAGAGCCCCCGGCCGGCGGACTTCAGCTACGACCTGGCGGACCAGGCGCGGCTGGTGGCGAAGGCGGTCTGTCAGGCGGGGGATGGGGTGGCGCTCGTCGGGCACAGCATGGGCGGGGCGCTCGCGGTGCTCCTCGCGGAGCACCTGCTGCGCAGCGGGCAGGCGCCGGAGGCGGTCATCCTCGCCGAGGCGAACCTTCGCGCGCAGGACGCCACGCTGAGCGCCCGGGCGGCGAGCATCACGGAGGAGGAGTTTCGCGCGCAGTGGCCCCGGTGGGTGACGCAGGCGGAGACGCCGTACTACCGCGCGGGGATGAACCTTACGGACCCGATTGCGTTTCACCGGAGCGCGGTTTCGCTGGTGCGGCACAGTCAGCACCTGCTGCCCCGGTTCGCGGCGCTGGATGTGAAGCGGAAGGGGTTCATCGTCGGGGGGAAGAGCGGGGAGACCGCGCGGGAGACTGCGCAGCTTGTCGCGACGGCCGGGGTGCCTGTTGTCACGCTGCCGTCATCTGGCCACGCGTTCTGTGATGAGGACCCTTCCGGGTTCGCACTGGCGGTTTCGCAGCTGCTGCCGTGAGCCGTCGGGTTCGGCGCTCGGGAGCAGGAGCCGGCCGACGGGCACGGGGTACGCGTTCGCGTTCACGCTCGTTCACGGGTTCGGGTTCAGGAGTGGGGTTCGGCCTCCAGGTTCGGCCAGCCCGTTGGGCACTGCTCCCGTCTCCGAACCCTTACCCGGGCCCGTACCCGCTAACGAACGCGAACGCGAACGCGAACGCGTGCTCCCTGCCCGTGCGCCGTGCGCCGTGCGCCGTGCGCCGTGCGCCGTGCGCCGTGCGCCCGTAGCCCGTACCCCGTGCCCCGTCCCCCGTGCCCCGTGCGCCGTGGCCCGCGGCCCGTAGCCCGTGCCCCGTGCCCGCCGGCACTGTGCTCGAGGGCTCAAATCGAACGGCGGAGCGTCTCCTCAGCGCCTGCGGCTGAGCGCAAAGAACCCGACGGCGCCGAGCGCCGCGAGCCCTGCGACAATCCACAGCGTCACCGGGGCACGCTCCGCAGTGACGGGCGCCACAGCGACCGGGACAGGAGCGGGCTCTGGAGCCTTGGCGATCGCGGGAGGCTCAGCCGCCGCGGGGACGGGCTCGGCCGCAGCGGGAACGGGCTCAGCCGCAGCGGGAACGGGTGCAGCCTTCGCGACCGGGAGCTCCGGCTGCACGAGCGGCGAGAGCGTGTCCTCGGTCCTCTTCGCCGGCTTGGTACCCGCCACCGCCAGCGCAACCTGAGCCCTACCGGTGGCCTTGACCGGAACCACCCTCGCCTCCGCTACGGGCTTGGGCGCCTCCGCCACCTCCGCGGCCGGCCGCGCGGCCTCCAGTGCCGTGCTGGCAGGCAGCACCGGCGTAGGCGACGCGGGCATCACGCCGTCCTCCAACTTGGCCACCATCTCCGCCGCAGCAGACACCCCGAGCTTCAGCTTCTTCGCCGAATCCGACGGGTCCTCGTTGACGCGGACCTTCACCCGGACCAGCAGCCCGCGCTGGGCCAGGAAGCTGAACTTCGCCTTCAGCTTGTACTTGTACCCGTTCGTGTAGCTGAAAAACCCGGAGCCCCCATCCGTGTAGACAAGGTCCACCGTCAGCATCCGGGTGCCGGAGGCGACCTCGCCCTGGAAGATGGGCAGCCCGCCCTGGGCAGCCAGCGCGCCGGCGGGAGGGGTCACCAGCTCCTTGCCATCCAGCACGAACGTGGCCTCGGAGAGCGCGTACTGCGCATTCGCCGGACCGCCGAACGTCATCTCCACCCGCGGCTCCGGGATGTCCACGAGCGCCTTCACCTCACGCTCCAGCTCCTGCCGCGCGCGGCGCGCCTTCTCGTCCTCCGCCAGGGCGGACAGCCCCGGTAAGAGGATCAGCATCCAGAGTGCGCTCGTGGGTCTCATGTCACGTCCCGTCGCTTTGAGTGTCGGAGGATGGCACACCCTCCTCCGAAAGCGCGAATCGGCGGGGGCTGCGCGCGCTACCGGGGCGCGACCACCAGCGTGGCGCCCGTGGAGTACGCGGTGAACTCCGGGGCATAGAGCGACTGCAGCGTGGCGGGCCCCACGCGGAAGGTGCCGGCCATGTTCACGCGCAGCCGGTACTTCAGCGTGTATTCGCCCTGAGGAAGCGCCTCGAAGAAGAAGTTCGTCCCCGAGTCGCGGGTCTCCTCGTACCACGCCAGCCCAAGATCCCACCTGAAGCGGGACACCGCGTTCTCCGGCTCCAGCCCTGCAGCGCGGGGATCTCTCAGGTGCACGTACTCCGCGGGCGCGCGGGACTTGATGGAGAGCTGAATCTCCAGCTCATCACCCGGGACCAGCTGCTGCCCCTCCGCCATCGGCCGCAGGACGGTCTGGCTCCCCTGCCGCTCGCGCTTGAAGTACGTGCGCTTGACGTGAAACAGGTCTCCGCGCTCCTCGGTGGGCAGCTTCTCCGTCGAGAAGTGCCAGGTCGCCGAGGCGAAGAGGAAGCCCTTCGTCTCCTTCGACACCGAGATGGCGCTGTGCTGCGGCGTCACCTCCGGCCCCGCCACCACCACCTGGTTCTTCTTGCCCGTGTACACATCCGGCTCGAAGACCATCTCCACGGTCTTGGGGCCCACGGTGATCTTCGCGGCCTCGCGGATCCCCAGCGCCCCCTCCTTCTCCAGGTATTTCACCAGGGAGTAGATGACCTCGGCGGTGGCTCGAGTGCTCTTCCACTGGCTGAGCTTCTTGTTGAGTAGCAGCCACTGGACCAACCCGTCGCGCCGGGGATCCGTCGGCTTCAGCTCCATCAGCGTCCGCAGCGCGAACGCGTGGGACTCGATGGTGTCGTTGTACCAGAGCCAGGAGCGGTCCTCCTGCGCCCAGAACGTGCCCTCGTCCTGCGTGGTCTTCGCCGAATCCATCACGCTGTCGAAGACGAGCTTGGCGTCCGCTTCGCGCCCCATCCGCTTGAGCGTTAGCGCGAGGTAGCCCTTCAGGTAGGGCGAGTGCTTCTTCCAGTGCTTGAAGCTGTGCGCCAGCATCTGCTGGCGCTCTTCCATCGTGACGCCGCCCTCCGAGTAGCTGGCGTCCGGGAAGCTGCTCGCCACGTAGTTGATGAAGGTGACGTCCTCCCAGCAGCAGTTGTCCTTCAGCATCCGCTTGGCGTACTCGGCGCGGTAGTGCCGGGCGACGTACTGCCACGCTCGTTGGGTCATGTCCTTCGGCACCGGGACGCCAAACTCGGCGGCCTTCGCCAGCCCGTGCAGGATGTACAGCGTCATGTACGGCGATGGCGGCCCCCCCGGGAACCAGGGGAACGCACCCAGCGACGTCTGCGCCTTGCGCAGCTTCGCCAGAGACGCCTCACGCTCCGCTGCGGCAATGCGCGGATCCAGGACGTTCACGGACCCCAGGCCCGCATCCTTCCCGCCGCGGGACTCCACCAGCCACGGCGACTCCTCCACGGTCATCTTCCGGTTGGGGTCCACCGCGTCAAACGTCTCCAGCGGGGTCTGCCGTTCGGACATCTGCTTCGCCCTCTTCGCCACCGCGGGGTAGCGCTTGAAGACCGAGGAGACGATCCCGGTGGAGACAAAGCGGTTCAGCGTCTGCTCCGTGCACTCGTACGGGTAGTTGACGAGGTACGGCAGGGCCTGCAGCACGGTGTAGAAGAGCTGCGCGTCAACGGTCACCACCAGCTGCTCGTTGATCCGGCTGGGGTCATCACTCTTGGCGAGGTCCGCGAACTTGAGCTCGCGCGCGTCCTTGTTCCGGAGGGTGACGAACTTCGACTGCGCCAGGTGCATCCGGCTGGGCAGCACCGGGATGGGCCGCAGCTCGCCGTCGGAGAGGTCCCCCGCCGTCGCCACCGCCCGCACCGCCACCGTGCGGACCTCCTTCGGCGCGGTGATGGGCAGCTCGAAGCTCGCGCTGCCGGACTTGCCCACCGTGAACGGCTTGCTGCCGCCCGCCAGCTTGAAGAGCGCGCCGAGGTCCTGCTGGGTCTCTGCATCCAGCAGCTCCACTTTCAGGTTGCCGGAGAGCTCGCGAGCAGAGGCGTTGTTCACCACCACCTTGAGCACCGCCTGGTCTCCCTCGCGCAGGAACCGGGGGAGGTAGGGGCGGACCATGAGCTCCTTCACGCTCTGCGTCTTCAGGGTGACCGAGCCGCCGCGCAGGTCCTTGGTCACTGCGTGCGCCCACACGTTCCAGCCGGTCACCGAGTCCGGCACCTTGAACTCAAACGTCGCGGTGCCATCCGGGCCCAGCAGCAGCTGCGGCTGCCAAAAGGCCGTCTCGGAGAAGTTCGTACGCAGCTCTGTCGCGGGGGCGGCCGGCGCGGAGGCGAAGGCGTCCGCCGCGCCGCGCTGAGGGAGCATCAAGGCCAGCTTGCTCGACTCCACCTTCGGCGCCGGGGCGGGAGACGAGGTCGCGGCCGGCGACTCCGCCGGCGACGCTTCCTTCTCGGCCGCCCCGCCGGTCGGCCCGTCCATGTAATACCGGCGCCGGCCCGGGCCTCCCACGCCGTAGCCATCCAGGAAGAGGAGCCGGTCCCCCCAAAGCGGTGCGTAGCCTTCGATGGGAGGCCACGACGCGGACGTCACCCACTGGCCGTTGAGCGGACCCAGGTTGGTGCGCGTCCACATCCAGTCGTTGCGCACCGGGTAGAGCGACGCGGGCTCGGGCGGCGCGTGCGGACCGAAGAGATCCAACGCCTGGTCGTACATGTACGCGAGCAACTCCACCGGCGCGGTTTCCCGCTGACCTGTGGCGCCCTTCACCGTCACGCGCCAGGTCTCCTTGGCGCCCGGGCGGATCTTGTCCCGGAAGGTGGAGAAGGACACCTGAAGGAGCTTGTTGTCCCAGGGGACGAAGACGTGGTCGGCGAACGGCATGCCCTGGTGGTCCCGGATGGCGATGGCGCTGACAGCAAACCCGCCGCGGTCGTCTTCGGTGACCGGGAGCTCGATGACCGGCGCGTCCCCGGAGTGCACGTAGCGCCGTTCCGTCCGGCCGCCGCCGCGGCCGAGGTCCAGGATGATGCGCTGGCCCGGCAGCGCGGAGTGGACCAGGAGGCGAGCGGTCTGCCCTGCCTTCACCACGTTGCGCTGCACGAGGAGGAGGGCCGGCAGCGCCAGGGTGAGACCCTTGCCCGCGACGATCAGCTCCTGCTGCGTTTCGAAGGTGGCGCCGAACTCGTCCTGCGTCTGGTAGCGGATTCGATAGAGGCCGGGCGCCAACCCCTTGAGCGAGAGCTCCGCCAGACCCTTCGCGTCATGCGTGAGCGCCCCCTTCGCCACCTCCCGGCCGTCCTTCCACCGGCTCACCGCAGCCTGCCAGCTGTACTCGGGCCTCGCGCGGAAGCGCTGCGCGTCCCCGGGCGTCCGGACCTTCGGCGCGCTCCCCGCCGCCGCGGGCTCTTCCAGCACCGGCTCATCCGCCGGCAGCAGCGGCGCGGCGGGCTGCTCCACCGCCAAGAGGCGATAGGTCCCCGCGCCCGCGCGTGGCACGCCATCCAGGTTGGTGCGGGACACTGTGGCCTTCCCGGCCTCTCCGGCGACGAGGAAGGTGTCGTCCAGCGCAACCCGCGCCTCCACCGCCACCCAGCCCAGGCGGAACGCGCGGGACGCGGAGCGCGTCTCGCCCCCTTCGTCCGTGACGTCCGCGGAGAGCTCGTACCGGTAGCTCACCCCCTTGGACGCGCGGCGCTCGTCCGCCTCCGGCACGAAGTCGATCTTGAACGTCCCGTCCGCAGCGAGCCCCGCGGTCCCCGCGGCGATCTGCTGCGCCCCGGCGGTGAGACTGCCGCCGTACCAGAGCCCCCACCACCACGGGTAGACCGGCACCCGGGCCACCTTCCAGCGCACCTTCGCGGAGACCACCGGGAGCCCGAAGTAGTAGCGGGCCTCGCCGGTGAGGCTGGCCGGCTTGTTCAGCCGCAGCGCGGCGGTCGGATCCTTCAGGGTCACCTCGAAGGTGGGCCGCTTGTACTCCTCTACCCGGATGCTCGCGGTGCCCTGCCGGCTGGAGGTGACCGTCCACTGCCCCAGCAACCGCCCGGTCGGGACGGTGAACTCACCCGCCGCGGAACCGAACTCGTTGGTGGTGACCTTCTGGGTAAGCACCGCTTCGCCGTTGGGATCCACCAGCGACACGGTGAGCGCCTCCTGCGCCTTGGCCTCGAAGCGCGTCCCCTCGCGGCTCGACTGGTAGACCACCGTCTTCCAGAGCACCTGCTGCTGCGGCCGGTAGATGGAGCGGTCCGTGTAGACCAGCGTCCCGTACTGGCTGCCCAGCTGCTCTTTCCGGGCGAAGCTGCTGTAGCTGCGGTCCAGCGTGACGTCGCCGCCCTTCTTCGCGAAGAGAAAGTAGGACCGGCCCTCCCGCTTCGGCCCAAACGCGAACTGCACCGCGCCGTTCGCGTCGCTCGTCTTCGTCTCCAGAAGCGTGTGGCGGTTGCGCCAGTCGTACTCGTACAGCCGCACCTCGGCGCCCGGGACTGGAGTGCCAGCACTGCCGGACCAGACATTCACGTGCAGCCCCACGCCCGGCTCCGTCCCGCTGGTCAGCACCAGGTCGCTGGCGACGAACGTCACCCCGAGCACGCGGTTGGCCGGCTCGGCGAAGTCCTCGCGCACGGAGGCCATGAGGGCGTACAGCCCCTGGCGCTTGAGCGGCGGGACCACGAACGTGCGGTGCGACTGGAAGTCGGGCGTGGCCGGCAACGCCACGGTCCAGGAGAGCTCGGGCGACGTCTTGAGCAGCTTGCGCAGCTCGTCGCCGACGGGCAGCAGGTTGTAGTCGCGCGCGGAGGTGACGGTGTCCTCGAGGTCCAGCGGGTACGCGCGGAAGTGGAGCTTCGCGAGGTTCTTGTGCGTCACCTCCAGCGACTTCTTTCCCAGCGCGTCCACCGACATCGCGTCCAGCGAATAGTCCGGCGCTTCAATCGCGCTCACGATGGACCGGCAGCGCTCGCCGCCCTTGGAGTCCGGGAACGCTGTGGCCCCCTCCTGCGCGATGGCGCGGGCCTTCACGAGATCTCTCGTGCGCACCAGCTCCGCCAGCTCCGCCTTCCCCATCGCGGACCACGGCAGCGCCTTCAGTGCGGGCAGGCGCGCCGCCAGGTGCTGCTCCAGCAGGGCGCGCTCATCCTCCGCCGTGTAGCTCGCCGCCAGGCGCCGCAGGCGCTCCAGACGGGCCTCCAGCGCGGCCTCGGGACGCTTGCCGGCCGCGTGCCAGGCTTCGAGATCATCCAGCACCGCGAGCAGCCGCACCAGCGGGTGCACCTGGGGGTCCGACAGCTTGAGCTTGGCGGACGCCGCCGGGTTGCCTTCCACCAGCGCCTTGAGGTCCAACCGGTAGAGGTCGTTCGAGTGCTCGGGGCGCCAGGCGCTGGTGTCCGCCAGCAGCTCTACGCGCAGGTAGCTGACCGCGTCGCGCAGCGTGTCCCGGATGCCGGGCGGGTAGTTTGTCGGAGTGATGTACTCCTTGAGCACGACGGTCTTCTGGGTCCCCAGCGCCTCCCGCTGCTCCCAGACCTCGTCGTACGCGCGCTGCGCCTCCGCGTGGATCTGCTCCAGGGTCCAGGCCTTCAGGTCCACCGGCCCCTTCGCCTCCACCTTCTCCCGCTGCTGGATCTCCCAGCTGTACATCCGCCCGTACGTCACCAGCGCCTGCGCGTAGTACAGACCCACCGTCGCCCGCTGAAGCGGGCCCTTGGGCCACGGCTGCTGGCGCAGGACGCGGACGGCCGTCTCATAGCCGTGCAGGCCCATCCGCAGGCGGGTGACCTTGAGCAGCGCCCGCGTCCAGTCTTCCTCGTCCTTCTTCGCGATGGCCGCCTTGAGCCGGAGCTCCGCGCCGTCCAACGCCGCCTGCACCTTCTGCTCCGACACCAGCTTGTCGATCTCCTTCCAGTCAGGAGGCGCTTTGGGCATGGCAGGTCCGGCGGCGAGGAGGGCGACGAGCGGCGTCAACGCAACGAGGCGTGAGAGCATGGCGCCACTGTAGACGCGGGCCGTCAGCAGCCCGTTCCAAATCAGCGGCGGGAGATCCCCACCAGGTAGACCTCGGCGCTGGCGCCGCGCGTGGCCTCCGGCCGGACGATCTTCACGTCCGTGAAGCGTTCGCGGATCTCCTTCCGGAAGGCCTCGAAGTCGCCACCCATGAAGAGCTTGGCGACGAAGCTGCTCCCCGGTGAGCCGCGCGTCGCGGCCAGCTCCAGCGCCTTGCCCGCGAGCCGCAGGCTGCGCGCCTCGTCGTTCGACTTGATGCCGCTGGTTTTCGGCGCAAGGTCGGAGATGACCGCGCCGAACGTCCCTGCATGGAGGGCCATCAGCTTGGCGTCAAAGTCGTCCGCCAACACGTCGAGCGCCGCGGTCTGCACCTGCGCCAGCCCCAGCGGCTTGATGGGCACCAGGTCCACCCCAATCACCTTCCCGTTCGGTCCGACCTTGTCGGCCAGCACCTGCAGGAAGCCGCCCGGCGCGGCGCCGAGATCCAGCACCGTGGCACCCTTCTTCACCAACCGGAACCGGCTGAGAATCTCTTCAATCTTGAACGCGGACCGCGCGCGGAACCCTTCCTGCTTCGCCTTCTGGAAGTAGTGATCCTTCGGCTGGTACGGCTTGCCCATGCGGTGCGCGCTCACTACCATTCCGCGCCGCCAGCCGAAAGCCGTCGGAAGCGGAGGTTTGATGTCGCGCAGCGTCGCGTTGGCCCTGGTGGTCTGCCTGGCGTCAGGCGGGGGGGCCTTCTGGGCCTACGACAAGGCGTCGCGCCTCCGCACGGAAGGCAACTGGCTGATGTTGCGGGGCAATGCGCAGGCGGAGGAGTACGCGCACTCCCTGGACACCCAGGCCGCGGAGACCCAGCTGCTCACCTTCGAGCAGCGCCGGGTGGTGCTGGAGAGCGCCCATTTCTGGCAGCGCGTGCAGATGCTGCTCGTCCTGCTCTGCGTGGTGGCTGCCTTCAGCACGTACATCCTCTGGCTCTACTTCCGCCTGCGCCAGCAGCTGGTGGAGGCTGGCGGAGGGCTGGAAGAGGAACCGGTGCCGGCGGACCGGTAGGTCGCCCGCCTACTTCGCGGCAGGGGCTGAAGCGCCCGGCGCCGCCGAGAGGTCATCCCCCAGCGCCACGCTCTTCACCTTCTCGAAGAGCTTGATGTACCGCGTGTCCGCGAAGTCCTTGATCCGCTCCTTGTTGATGCGGCTGGCGGCCTCGCGGGAGATGAGCGCCTGGAAGACGCGGGCAGACGGGTTGCCCTTGTCCTGCGCCCACAGCTGCAACGTGGAGAGGATGGGGCAACCCCGGGCCGTCTCCAGGCCCACCAGGGAAGCCTCCTCCTCCAGCTGCGGCAGGGCCTCGTTCAACCACTGCACGTAGGCCACGGCGTGAGGCTCGCTGACGTCCACCTCGACTTTGCCCACCCGCGCCGCCAGCTCCGTCTGGGCGAGCCCCTCTTTGACCGCCGACTCGCAGCGCGCCTTGAGGTCGCCCGCCGCTTCGCCCTTCTCGATGGCCCGGTCCAGGTCCTTCAGCTTGTAGCCCGCGTCCTTGGCGATGGCAGGACGCCGCGCCTCCGGTTTCATCTTCTGGACCCGAGGGTCCTGCAGCGCGTTCTGGTACTGCCGGAACATCTTGAACTCATCGACCGAGAGCTCCAGCGGCTGCGCAAGGGTGGTGGGAGAAAGGGCGAGAAGGGCGAGCAAAGGCAGACGGCGCATCAGGTGAGGGCTCCGGACATGAGAGACAGCAGAAGCGGCAGAGGCAGCATTTTACGTCTGGCGGTATCTTCTGGCCATGCCCGGCTGCGCACATTGCGGAGAGACCCTGGACATTGTCGGCAACCAGGTCGGAAGGCGCGACACGTGTTCGGGGTGCGGCGCGGAGCTCCACTGCTGCCGCAACTGCCGTCATTTCGACTTGAGCGTCTCCAAGCAGTGCAAAGAGCCCTTCGCCGAAGTCCCCTCGGACAAGGACGACGCCAACTTCTGCGACTTCTTCCAGATTGGCGAGGGCGGGCTGAGCGCGCGCGCGTCACACGAGGGGATGCTCTCCGCCGCGGAGGCGCTGTTCCGGAAGAAGTGAGCGTCGCCGCCGGGCCCTCGTGAGCGCCACGAGGAGCGCCGCGCTCAGCGCTCCGCCCGGCGCGCCCCCGCAGCCGCAGCCGCGCGCGATGAGCCCCTCCGCCGCGCAGTTGAGCGCCTGGCAGCCGTCGCCCTCCGCGCAGAGCGGCTCCGCGCAGGGGTCCACCTCGGGCGTCTCCACTGTGAGCTCGATGGCGTTGTCCGCGCGCACCACGATGTCCCGCAGCACGAAGCCGGTGGGCTCCCCGGAGTAGGCGTTGCTCGACGGGACGAGGTGCGCAGGCCCGCGCGGCGTGCCGGTCTCATCCGGCCGAAGCGCGTCCCCGTCGCGGAAGAGGTCGTCCTCGTAGGACAGCGGCCGGTCCGCCTCCAGGTCGAAGCGCCCATCCGCCTGGACGTTCCGGATGTACGGGTGCCAGGGGTCACAGCTCACGCACTCCAGCAGGCGGTCCTGGAAGCGCCCCTCCTCGCCGCGCAGCTGCGGAAGCCCGCGGTCCACCTGGTACACCGCCAGGCCCCGCACACCGAAGGCCTTGTCGAACGCGCCTGGCCCGCGGTTCTCCAGCAGGAAGTAGCTGGCGCCCTGCCCCACCCGTACGACGTGGCCGTGCGTCTCCACCGGCTTGAGCACCAGCCGCTGGACGCCGGACGCCTGGTGCCAGCGGGACCAGCCCAGCCGGTAGCGCGACTCTGCGTCCGGCAGCGGGATGTCCGGGTCGTAGCGCCAGGCGCCCATCACGGAGAGGTGCAGCCCTTCGTACTTGCCGGACTCGTCGTAGAGGTCCGTCAGCCCCAGCAGGTGGCCAAACTCGTGGACCATCACCCGCGTGTCCAGCGCCCCGGCGATGGCGATGTGCGGCAGCTTCACGCCGTCCACCACCAGCGGCCCGCCCACCCCGCCCGCCAGGTTGTCGCCGGGGTTAAAGAACGCGTACGGAAAGGCCACGCCGCCAAACGGGGTGTTGAGCAACACCATCACGCCGTCGACAAAGGCGTCCGGCGTGCCGCGGCGGCCGGTGCGGTCCAGGGCGGCGAAGTCCGCGCCTGCGGCGTCCGCGCGCTTGATGATCTCCCGGACCAGGTCCAACCCCGCTGACAGCGCGGCCACGTCGCCCCGCTTGACCGCGCACCCCGGGAACCGCTGCGCGTCCAGCGGGCACGCGTCGAACCGCACCGTCGGCCCCAGCGTCACGTGCGGCTGGTAGGCCTGAAGGGACGCCGTTTTGAAATACGCCGCGAAGCCCGCGGGATCCGCGTTGAAGAAGGACTCCAGCGCCGCGCGGTCCACCGCCGGGAAGCCCGCCACCTCCACCGGGATGAGCATCACCTCCACCGCGCCGCGCGAGGGCACCTTGTGCGGCCCCACGTCGTCGCGGACAACGAAGTGGTCCATGTAGTCCGCCCGCGCCGCCGCGGAGCCCAACAGCAGCGCCAGCAGGGCGAGCCGGGCGGCCACTTACGTCACAGCCCCACAGCCTTGGCGATGATCTCCTTCATGATCTCGGAGGTGCCGCCGCCGATGGTGATGAGCCGCACGTCCCGCCACGCCCGGGCGATGTCGGTCTCCTCGATGTAGCCCATGCCGCCGTAGAACTGCTGGCAGTCGTACGCCACGCGTTGCGCGAGGTCCCCCGCGAAGAGCTTGGCCATGGAGATCTCCTTCACCGGATCTTCCTTCCGGTCGAAGAGCTCCACCGCGTGGTAGGTCAGCCGGCGCCCGGCTTCGATGGCGGTCAGGTGCTCTACGAACTTGTGGCGCCAGACCTGGAACTTGATGATCGGCCGGCCGAACGCCTCCCGCTCCTGGCCGTAGACGATGGCGTCCTGCACCATGTGCTCCATGCCTTCCACGCAGCCGATGGCGGCCACCAGCCGCTCGCCCTGGAAGTTGGTCATGATGTGGTAGAAGCCCTCGTTCTCCTTCCCCAGCAGGTAGCGCGCGGGGACCTTGCAATCCTCGAAGTAGAGGATGGCGGTGTCCGAGGAGAGGTTCCCCACCTTGTCCAGCTTCTTCGAGATGGAGAAGCCCTTCACGTCCGTGGGGAACGTGATGAGCGAGATGCCCGCGTAGCCCGGCTCACCGGTCCGGACGCCCAGCGTGATGAAGTCCGCGCGCGTCCCGTTGGTGATCCACATCTTCGAACCGTTGATTACAAAGTCGTCGCCCACGCGGCGCGCCGTCGTCTTCAGGCTCGCCACGTCGGACCCGGCGCCAGGCTCTGACACGCCCAGCGCGGCGATCTTCTCTCCCGCCAGCGCCGGCGCGAGGAACTCCCGCTTCTGCTCCTCGGTGCCAATCTCGTTGATGATCGGCGTGGCCATCTGGCACTGCACCAGGAGCCCCATGTTCAGCCCCGCGTTGCGGCTGCGCTGCAGCTCCTCGACGAACGCCGTCACGTACCAGTAGTCGAGCCCGCTGCCCCCGTATTTGGGGTCATGGTTGATGCCCAGGAAGCCAAGCTCCCCGCACTTGTTGAAGACCTCGCGCGGGAAGATGCCCGCGCGGTCCCACTCCAGCGCGTGCGGAGCCAGCTCCTTCTCCACGAACGCACGGACCGTCTTGCGAAAAGCCTGATGCTCCTCCGTGAACGGATTGGGCATGCGCACGCGCCTCCGGCTTCGGTGACTGACTTCCGCGTCAATACCAGCCGGCCGCCACCTTCGACAAGGCAAGGTGGCGGTCTAGACCGCGGCTACTTGGGCTGGCAGTAGCCGTAGCCCGCCGGGGCGTTGGGGATCTGCTCGCAGGCGTGCGCGGGAATCTGCGGGCAGCCCGTGTTGCCCTGGGCCATGTCGCAGTAGTCGTAGCAGAGGCCGGTGGTCCCCACCGCCAGCCCAAGGCAGTGCAGCGCGCGCGGCGCGGGCTGGCTCACGTAGCAGGCGGTCGGCGTGTTGCACTGCGACGCCTCTCCTTGAGTCCCCGAGTTCGGCGAGCAGTACGCCACCGGCGAGAGGGCCGTGGAGTCGAAGTAGCAGAACACGCCGGTGGGGCAGTCAGACGCGTAGGGAACGCAGGGCCTGCGGCAGGCCTGCTGGAAGGACGTGCTCACGCAGACCTCGGCGGGCTCGTTGCCCATCGCCGGCTTGCACTCCACGCCGCCCCGGCCGCCGCACTTGCACTTGCCGTCCTCCGGGTCGCACGAGGTGCCGCCGTTGCAGACCTTGGGCGTGCCGTCCAGGTTCTTGCACTGGTCCCCGCCCTGGCACTGCTTGGTGAGCTGGGAGCAGATCTGCTGCGCGGTGCAGCTGGGCCCGCCCGGGCCGCCGCACTTGCACTGCCCGTCCACCGGGTCGCAGGTGGTGCCGTTGTTCGGGCACGTCACGCCCACGCAGCCGGAGCCCGCGCGGCAGACGCGCGCCGTCGGGGCGCAGGTGCCGGCGTCCGCGCTCGGGCAGGCGCAGGCCTGGCCGCTCTGGCAGACCGTCCCGTTGCACTTGCAGCGGCCGTCGTTCGGGTCGCAGACGTTGTTCGGCGCGCAGGAGACGCCGGAGCAGAGGCTCTTCATGCAGGTCCGCGTGTCGGCCCCCGCCGCGCAGTAGTCCCCCGGCGCGCAGGTGGCCGTGCCGCACTTGCACGTGCGGGAGCTGGTGTCGCACACCTGGTTGGTCGGGCAGGCCACCTGGGTGCAGTCCGCGATGGGCGCGCACAGCTTGGTGGCCGGGTTGCAGACCTGGTCCGCCGCGCAGACCGCGCCGCCCGTCGCCCCGCACTTGCACTGGCCGTCGTTCTGGTCGCAGCTCGTGCCGTTGCGGCAGTCCTTGTCGCCGCAGCGGGTGGAGAGGCAGGTGTTGGTGGTGGGGTCACAGACGGACTGGTCCGGACACGACCTGCCGCCCCGGCCGCCGCACTTGCAGACCCCGTCGAAGGGATCACAGGTAAGCGGCGAGTCGCAGCTGACGTTCTTGCTCTTGCAGAGATCTTTGGCGCCGCCACACCCGGTGGCCAGAAACAGGCAGCCGAGCCCGGCGACGAGGAACGAAGACTTGAACATGAGGGGTACGCCCTTCTTCATGGTTTTGGGTTCAGCCCCGGCGGCGCAGGCGTGAAGCGCGGGCCAGCCCGGACAGGGCCAGCAGCGCCAGGAGAGAGGGAGGCAGGGCCGTGCCGCTGCAGCCGGTCTTGGCCTTGGTGAAGTCGGGCCGGACCTTGATGGACAGGCTGCGGACGTCCTGTCGGCCGGCGGTGTCCGTCACCTTCACCAGGAAGGAGAAGGTGATGGACTGCTTGGTGGCCAGGTCCCCTTCCACGCCGAGGTCAGCCGGCGCCAGCGGAGAGCCGCGCAGCTCACCCTGCTCGGAGAGCGTGATGCCCGGGGGCAACGTCTGCAGCGGGTCCGCCGCCACGCAGCCCCACCGCATCAGCGACGAGTCCACCTGCTTCACGCACGGGTTTTCGAACTTCACGATGGCCCGCTTGTCGTTGTGCGACAGGCCCGCCACATACGGCTGGCCGACGAACGCGTCCGGCAGCGCGGTGGTGGTGATGGCCAGCGCCTGCTCGTAGGCCACCCGCAGGGGCAGCGTGGTGAAGTCGTCGCTGCCGGTGCCGTTGTCGATGACCTTGAGCGTCACCGAGTAGAGGCCCGCCTTCGCAGGCACGCCGCGGATGGACCACTGGTCCCCGTTCTTGTCGAGCTTGAGGCCGAAGTCGTCCGGCAGCTTCAGCTTCACCACGGCCCCCGGCTGCTCGGTGGGGTTCTCCGCCAGCTGCTGGAAGGACTCAATCGACCAGTCGTACGGGCCGCGCCCGCCGAGCGCCTCCAGCTGCTGCGCGTACTCCAGGCCCAGCGTGGCCGTCCCCAGCCGCGAGGTGGCGATCTGCAGGGACGTGGGCTGGGTGACGAGGATCTGGAGATCCTTCGCCGCCCGCGCGCCGCCGCTGTCCACCAACTCCACTGTGAAGCTCAGCTGCCGGACCTCCGTGGCGCGCCCTTCGATGTGGCCGTCCGAAGAGATGGCCAGGCCCGCCGGCAGCCGCGAGTCCTTCTGCAGCGCCCAGAGGTACGGCGGCTTACCGCCCACCGCCACCAGGTCCGCCGAGTAGCGGCGGGAGAACTCGGCCGTGGGCAGCTGCTGATCCACGATGGCCAGCGGGAGGTTGGCCGCCATGACGCTAAGGCTGAGCGGCTGGACCTTCTCCTCGGCGCCAGAGGTCACCTTGACCTCGAACGCGAACATCCCGGCCGATGACCCGGTGCCGACGAAGTCGCCCTCCGGGCTGAGGCTGAACCCGGGAGGCAGCGCGCCCGCCGCCAGCGTCCAGACGTAGCTGCCGTTCCCGCCGTTGGCCAACAGCCGCAGGCCATAGGGGGCGTACTGCGCCGCGCCCTGGAGCGACGTGGTGAGGACCGACAGCGCCCCGGTGCTGACGATGAAGCCCGCCGTCGCCGCGGTGCAGTTGTTCACTTCGCTGATCTCGGTGACCTTGCCCGAGGGCATGGCGGACGCGTCGTAGTCCACACAGACGCCAATCCACCAGCGGCCCGCGGCGATGCCCGCCGGGAGCTCCACCATGTCCATCTGGTTGGAGGAGCCGTTCACCGCCAGCGCCGTCGCCAGCGTGCGCGCTGCGCCGATGGGAGTGTCCGAGGTGGTGACCACCGAGTTGGCCGACAGGAAGTAGGTGTACTTCACGTCCGCCGGCGCCGCCGCATTGCCCGCGTTGTAGATGATCCGGTTCAGGGTGAGCGTCTGCCCAGGCACCGCCGCGCTGGGGCCGGTCAGCCCGCTGACGATCAGATCCGCCGTGGGAGCGCCCACCTTCACGCCCACCGCCGCGGAGAGGTTGTTGCTCTCGTCCAGCTCCTGCACTGCGCCGTCGGGATCCGCGCGGGCGATGAGGAAGTAGTCGCCCGGCGCCTTCCCGGCCGGGATGCTGCCCGTGGCGCTGGCCAGCGCCTCACCCAGCGCCGCCACGTCCACCGCGGCCGAGTCGCCAATGGTGTCATCCGCCGCGTCCCAGTTCGCGTCGGTGGACAGGTAGAAGCGCACGCGAGAGAGCAGCGCGGTGCGGCCGCCGCCGTTGCGCAGCAGCGCGCTGGCGCGGAACGGCACCCCCGCGTAGCCCGTGTCCTCGCCGCCCACGCTGGTGACGGTGAGGTCCGGCGGCAGGAAGACGTCGATGGCCTGGCCCGTGGTGGAGAGCCCCGGGAAGTTGGTGGTGGTGCAGCCGCCGGAGATGCTGCTCGTGCAGCTGGGCAGCAGCGCCACACCCACGCCCAGCTTCTCCATGATGCCCACCGACGCGCTGCCCGCCGGCGAAGCCGGGGCAACGAACGGAGCGTAGGAGAAGCGCATCTGGTGCGTGCCTTCGAAGAGCGCCACCTGGAAGGTGACCCGCGGCCCGGCCGCCGACACCAGCGCGAGGTCCTTCCACTCGATGACGAAGCGCCGGTTTGGCTCCACGCCCAGCGTCTGGGTCTTGATGAGCGTCAGGCCGCTCGCGCGGAAGCTGGCGTCCCACCAGGGGGCGATCAGCTTCGCCGGGTAGGCCGAGCTGTTGTGCGGGATGCCCTGGTTGAGGCTCTGCGTCCCAATGCCGTCGAACGTCAGGTAGCCGTAGAGGGAGACCGTCACCGACGGGTAGCTCTGCCCGTAGAACTTGAACGGGAAGGGCAGCGTCACGCTCTCCGCCACCGCTGTGGAGAGGATCTGCGTGCCGCCGGGAAGCGCGGTGAAGGTGGCGCTGTTGGGGCCCGACACCTGATAGGGCACCTGGGCCCGGGCAGGCGCCGCTGCGCCGAGGGCGAGCAGCAACGCCGGGAGGCCAAGGGCCTTCTTCCGGCGCGAGATGAGGAACAGCGAGCTGAGCACCGCGACCATGATCCACGCTCCCTGACTGCCTGGTACCGCGCTGCATCCTGCCGCGCGGGGAACCTCTGAAACCTCGAGGGTGAACGCCCCAAGGCCCGTGCTTCCACTGCCGTCGCGGGCCTCGACGATAAAGCTGTAACTCCCCACCGCACCCTCCACCGGCAAGGTGCCCTCCACCACGCCCTCGGACGACAGACCCAGCCCCGGCGGAAGGGCCCCTGAGTACACCGAGAAGGCGGTCGTTGTCGCGTCGGAACCGGCCGCGGCGAACCCGTAGCGCACCGCCTGCCCCGGGTGCAAAACCGCCGGGGCGTCCACCGCGCTGACCTTCAGGGCAGGGGCGAAGACCCGCATCACGTAGTCCACCGCGTCGACCCGCGCCTTGGCGTCTGTCACCTGCAAGCTGAACGCGTAGACCCCCGCAATCAGGGGCTTCCCGGCGATGACGCCCCGCTCTCCCAGGTCTGTGCGGAGTACGAGGCCGTCAGGGAGCGCGCCGGACGCCACCGCCCACTGCAGCGGCCTGGCCGTCTGGCTCCCGTCCGCGTTGCGGGCGATGAGGTCCGTCGCGTACGCGTCCTCTACGAGGGCATCCGGCAGCACGAGGGTGGTGATGAGCAGCGAGCCCAGCTCCACCACGCGCAGCGTCACTTCGGCCTGCGCGCTGCTGCCCAGCGCGTCACGGACTTCGAAAGTCAGCCGGCCCTCCCCCACCGCCACGCTCGACGTCGGCGCGCCGGAGAGCTCGCCCTCGTTCGAGAGCGCAAGCCCCGCCGGCAACACGCCGCCCACCAGCCGCCACGCGTACGGCCGCCCTCCCCCCACCGCCCCCAGCTGCGCCCGGTACGGCCGCAGCGGCGTGTTCACCACCGCCGGGAGCGCCGCCGTGGTGATGGCCAGCTCCGAAGACATGGGCAGCACGCGCAGCACCAGCCGCCCGGTCGCCGCGCGGTCCCCGCTCACCACGCGAACGGTGAAGGCGGCGACCTGTGGGCTTGAGGGCGCGCCCGTGAGCGTGCCGTCCGCCTGCAGCGCCAGGCCCTCCGGCAGCGCGCCCTGCCCCGGCTCCAGCGTCCAGTTCCCGGTGCCCATCCCGGGAGCGCCCAGAGCCACCAGCCGGAAGTAGAACGGCCGCTGCACGCGCGCGTCCGGCAACGAGGACGTGACCACCCTCAGCGACGAGGGGGTGACCACCGTCGGCAGGGCCGCGGCCAGCGCGTTGTTCCCCTCCTCCAGCTCCGCCACCGCGCCGCCGGAGTCCACCACGCAGCCGATGTAGTAGGTCCCCGGCGACAGGTGCGGCGGCAGCGCGACGAACTGCGCGCCCTTGTCCTCCGCCCCCGCAGCCAGCGACAGCTCCGCGGTCTCCATCAGCTCCCCGCGCGCGTCCACCACCTTGAGCGGCAAGTCGTCGGAGGTGATGAGCTCATTCGCGGACGCGTAGTAGCGGTAGCTGACCGGGGCGCCGTTCACGTTGCCGATGTTCCGCAGGATGCGGAAGAGCGGGAGGAGCTCTCCCACTGCGCCGCCGGACGGCGCGTCCAACCTGGCCGGCACGTAGTCCGCCGCGGGCGCGCGCAGGTAGACCGGCCCCACCACCTCCAGCGTGTTGTTGGCCTCGGAGAGCTCGGTCACCTGGTTGAACGAATCGAGGAAGGCGAACAGGTGGTAGCTGCCGCCCGCCAGCGGCAGCCCCTCACCGTCCTTGTCGGGGATGGGCGCTTCGAACTCCAGCACCTGCACCGTGGAGGCGCTCATCCCCGAGGGGACGGGCTCGTCGTGGATGATGACGTCGCTCAAGCGGGAGAAGTGTTCGTCCTTGGAAAGGGCGATGCCGACCTTGAACGGGCCCGCATTCGCGCCGCCGGCGTTGCGCAGCTGAACCTTGAAACGCCCAGGCCGGCCCATGTACGCCGTGCGCGTGGAGGCGGACGCGGCGTCCACGAAGTCCACCACGTCCAGCACCAGGTCCGCCTGCTGCACCCGGACCGGCAGCGCCGAGAAGACCGCGTTGTTGTCCTCCGCGGCCTCCAGCACGGCCTTGCCCGAGTCCAGCTCCAGCCCCCAGAAGAGATCTCCGCCGATGACGTTCGGCGCCAGCGTGAAGCTGACCGGCACGCTGATGCTCTGCCCGGCGGCCAGCATGGCCGTCTCCGAATGGACGGTGTAGTCGCTGGCGTCCAGAATCCGGTCGACGGAGAGCACCACCCGCCACGTCACAGGCCCGGTCGGCTCGTTGCCGCTGTTGGTGAAGCTCACCTGCGCGGTGACGGCGTTCCCCGGCCCGCTCACGCCCGGCCCGCTGACCGACGTGGCCGACAGATCCGGGCCCATCGCGAAGGGCGCCGCGCCCGCGCCCACATTGTTCAGGCGGGAGAACTCCATCAGCGCGGCCTGCGGGTCCGCCTCCACCAGCACGTAGTAGAGCCCGGGCGCGGGCTTGGTCAGGCTGACTGCGCCCGTCGCGCTGGCGGTCCCGCCCGCCGCCACGCTCACCGGCGCGGCGGAGCTGAAGGCCAGCACGTCCGCGTTCGGCCCGGCCTTGTCGAGCAAGCGGTCCCGCGAGAGGTAGGCCGCCCAGTGGAAGCCATTCGCCGCGGTCTGGCCCACGTTGCGGAAGGTGGGGCTCACCGTGAAGGAGAGGTTGCCGCCGGAGAGCCCCGGGGCGCTGTGCGTCACAGGCTCTACGATGAGGTCCGCCGCCACCGGCTGGCCGATGGTGAAGAGCGTGTCGCGCGGCCAGGTGGCGCCGGTGCAGGCCGCGCCTGCGGACGAACAGGGCAGGAGCGACGCGCCGGCGGTCCCGGTGGCGTTCTCGAACCCCATCGACGCGCTCTTCCCCTGGCCGACGTGCGTCCCGTAGTGGATCTGGATGAGCCCGCCGGCGGTCAGCTTCACCTGAAAGCTGAAGGTGTCCTGGCTCTGGTAGTAGCCGTAGCCGGCGAACTCCACAGTGAAGTCGGTGGCCGTCTTCACGTAGCGGATCTGCCCGGTGGGCGAGGCGAGATCATCGCTCCACGGGGCGATGAACTGGTGCGGGGTGCGCGCGGTGTCGGGGATCTTCCCCACCCCGGTGCACGCCAGGCCGGCGCTCATCGCGTAGCTGCACTCGGCCGCCGCGGCGCCGAACAGAAGCAGTCCGTTGCTGCTGATGCCCACGCTGGTGAACGGCGCCCCGTAGTAGGTGAACGTGAAGCCCAGCGGGACGTTGGCGAAGCCCTCGTCGTGCGCGGGCCAGATGGCGCCGTTGTTGCTCAGCGCGACGGGGGTGGCGCCCGTCAGCGGCTGGTAGGGCACGCTCGCCGAGGTGACCGAGTACTGCGCCTGCGCGGCGCTTGCCACCATCACCGCGAGCGCCAGCGCGGTGCCGGGACGTTTCACGGGAGGCACCCGACGTTGTAGCTGACGGTCAGCGTCTGCCCCGCAGTCGGCACGGCGGCGGGCTCGAAGCGGACGGCGTTCGCCACCGGGTCATAGGTCCACGCCCGAATGCCCAGGCCGTCCAGCTCCGGCACCGCCACACCGTCCACCCGCACGCCAAGCACCCGGCCTCCGGTGAGGTCCGGCACCGCGTTCAAGAAGAACGTGGCGCGGTAGCCGAACGCCGTGCGGCCCAGCTCCTCCAGCGACTTCGCCCAGTTCGCGGTGCAGATGTTCTCCTTCACGCCATCGGTGGCCAGGACCAGCTCCCGGTAACGCTCCGTCGCGTCGTAGCTGTAGGCGCAGCCGGTGGGCACCGGCTGGACGAAGCCGGCGATGGCGCTGAAGGAGAACTGGTTGGCGCGCTTGAAGCCTTTAATGTTGAGGAAGGAGCTCAGGTAGTAGCTGGAGGCCTGCGGGGACTGCTCCTCCTCGTCGGAGATGACCACCACCGCGAGGTTCGCGTCGCTCCGCACGAAGCCCGCGTTGTCGGAGGCGGAGAGCGGCGCGGTGAGGGCCCGCAGCGCGGGCTCAAAGCCCATCTCCGTCCCGCTGCCGAAGGTGCCTAAATTCACCTTGGCCTTGAACTTGTTCGCCACGTCCGGCGTGGACGGGGTGAGGATGCGCGGGTTGTTGCCGTCCCCCACCAGCCGCCCCTCCTCTCCGCCCGGCTGCATGTCGGTGGTCGTCACGCCTATCTGCCAGTCCACCTGCTGCTGGGAGGCGAACTGGATGAAGGCGTTGAAGTTGGAGGCCAGCGACGCCTGCTCGTCGTTCATTGAGCACGAGTTGTCCAGGACCAGCAGGAGGTCCGCCTTGCGCACGTCCTGCTTGAAGACGTCGGTGTTCTGACCGCTCGTGTCGCCACGCCCGCTGAGCGTCACCACGTAGGTGACGGCCAGGCCGTTCTGGACGGCGGAGACGGCGAAGGCCCCGGTGTCCGCGCCGAGGTCGAGGGGCCGGTAGCGACCGCGGAACACAGTGGGAGACAACGCGCCATTCACGATGTCCACGCCGCCCGGCGGCAGCGGGTCTGCCACGAGCGAGAACTCCGGGCAAGCCCCCGGCCCCACGCAGTCCGGTCCGCCCGCCGCCTGTCCCGCGCCCGCCTGGACGTCGAACGCCGTCACCCGGACCGGCTGGGGGCAGGTGTTGTAGAGCGCGAACGTCCGCGTGGCCGAGGCGCAGCCGCGCTGCAGCGTCCCGAAGTCCACATCGTCTGGCGCGATGGTCAGGCACGCGTTGCCCACCATCGCCTGCAGCTGCACCGTGGCCTTCGGCTGGGTGGGCGAGCTCAGGTAGAGCTCCAGCCGGCCGGAGAGCTGCGGGTTCACCGCCGCCTCCTTCGGCCACACCCGGGCGCGGACCTCATAGGCCTCGCCGGGCTGCAGCTCCTTTGAGGCCACCGGGCCCTCAGGGAGATCAAACTGCGCGCTGGAGCCCGGCCCCACGTCCAGGTCAGACAGCAGGCAGGTGCTCCCCGGGGTCAGCCCCAGATTCCGCACGGTGAAGCGCAGCTCCTTCTGGTTCGGCGGAGAGACGAGCCCGAAGTTCAGCACCGAAGGCGTGACGGAGTATTCGCACGGCGGGAGGGAGACGACGTCCGCGGTGATGAGCAGCCGCACCTCCGGCTGCGTGGGGTCATTCGAGTAGAAGGTGAGCTCCGCCTCCTTCGGCCCCAGCGACAGCGGCGTGAGCTTCACCGACAGCTCCGCGAGGTTCTTCCCCGCGGTCGCCTCCAGGCCCACCGTCGGGTCGTAGCAGCCCACGGGCTCGCCCGGCGCCAGGCACGGCGGCGGCATGGCCAGCGTGAATTCGGCCGGGTCCGTCCCCGCGCCCGTCGCCTTCAGCTCCGCCATCGCGCCAGGGGAGAGCGGCGAGGCGAGCTTGAGGTTGAGCGCCGGATCCGCGCTGCCCGGCGGGCGCGCGCCCACGTTCATCACGGAGATTTTTCGAGCCTGATACGCGGCGTGCCCTGCGAAGTAGGCCACCTTGCCGAAGGCCACGCGGGCCGAGGGCGTCACCTGCAGCTTCGGCCCCCCGGAGAAGCCCTTGAGACGGATGTTGCCAATGGGCTGCCGCGCGAGGCTGGTCTTGAACTGCAGGTGGCTCTGCCGCACGCCCAGCCCAGCCGGGACGAAGGCCAGCGGGAACGTCGCAGTGCCTTTGGCCGGGACGGTGAGCGGGCCGCCGGACACCACCGCGAAGTTCTGGCCCTCGTCGGCGACCTTCAGGTCGCTCACCACCGCGTCCTGCGCGCCCAGGTTTTCGAACGTGACGGAGAGCTCGCGGCGCAGCGAAGGCTGGAGAAACCCAAAGTCCACCACGTCCGGCGCGCTCACGTCCGGACCGCGCCAGGTCAGCACCTCCGTCACGCCCCGCCCGCGCAGCTGCACGGCGATCTCCGGGCACTGGGAGGCGACGCGGACCTTCACGAAACCCAGGTATTCGCGCGCCTCCGTCGGGCTGAAGCGCAGGATGACCTTCCGTTCGAAGCTCTGCGCCGGCAGCGTCACCTCGCCCTGCACGGAGCCCGGCGCGTAGGTGAACGACGTGCGGTCGGAGCCGGAGACCTCGGAGGCGGACGCCACCGTCTCCTTCAAGGTGGGGTTGACCGTGGGCACGCCCAGCGCCACCGTCTCCCCCAGCGCCACCGCCCCGAAGTCGAGCAGCTTGGGGACGTCGCAGAGGGACGAGACCGCCTGCCCGCGCAGCTCAATGCGGGCGGTCCCTTCGCCGTCGCGCGTGTTGCTGGCGACCAACAGCAGCTCCGCGCGGTGCTCGACAAAGGCAATGGAGGGGTCTCTGGGCCGCGGCGGCGCGAACGACACTTCCAACTGCCGCGCCGAAGAGCCCTCCAACGTCCCCGGCGTAAATCGCACGCTGAAGAGGGCGCCGTCCGCGTCCTCGCCGATGGCCACTGGTTCACCCGAGGTGGCCTCCAGCCGCTCCAGCTGCAGCGGCCCGAAGCCGACGTTGCGCAACGTCAGCGGGAGGGTGGCGCGTTCGCCCATGAAGACGCCGCCAAAGTCGAGCGCGCCGTCCACCGAGAGCTCACCCGTGCTCCGCCCTGCCCCCGTCCCGCGGCAGTCGCAGCCAGCGACGATGGCCACCGCCATCAGCCCGCAGGCGAGCGACCAACGCGTGAAATGCATGGGGGATGACCTCTGGGGCGTGCCTTGAAGCCCGGCCTGCGAAAGGCGCCGAATCGTGCGTGAACGCCTGTCATCAGGTCAAGCCGCGCCCCCCCGCCGGGGACTCCTCACAGCGAGGGCGGCAGCTCTCAGTTTCCAAGAGGGGCCGAAGAGCACTCCAGCCCGCCGCGGAGGAACCGCGTTGCGCGGCTCCCCCTTCGACTTCACAACGCTACCGGACGGACTAGGGGACGCAGACCACGCGGTACGTGAGCGTCAGCGTCTGGCCGGGCTCGGGGACGAACATCGGCTCGAAGTTCACCGAGTTCCCCACCGAGTCGTAGGTCCAGACCGTGGCGCCGCGCGGGTCCGTCTTCGGCAGCAGCACGCCGTTCACCCGGACTTCAATCTGCTTGCCGCCCGTGAGGTCCGGCACCGAGTTCAGGAAGAAGTTGGTGCGGTAGCCGAACGCCGTCTTGCCGAGCTGCTCGAGCGCCTTCGCCCAGTCCGGCGTGCAGATGCTGTCCTTCACGCCGTTGGTGAGGGTGACCATGTTGTCCATCCGCGTGTCCACCGTCGCGAAGGCGCACGGCGGCAGCGTGTAGATGGCGTTCCAGCTGAACATGTTCGCCCGCTTGAACCCCTTAATGTTGAGGAAGGCGTTGTAATAGAACGTCGGCGCCTGCGGAGACTGCTCGGGCTCGTCCGTCACCGCGACGATGGCGAGGTTGGCGTCATCCCGCAGGAAGTCCACGTTCTCCGCCACGATGAGCGGCGCGGTGAGCGCGGCCAACGCCGGCGCGAACTCCATCTCCGTGCCGCTGCCCAGCGTGCCCACGTTCACCTTGAGCTTGAACTTGTTCGCCACGTCCGAAGTGGTGGGCGTCAGCACCTTCTCCGGGTGGGTGGGCGCGCTGACGAACTTGCCGCGGTGGAGCGGGTCGTCCATGTCCGTGGTGACGACGGCGATGTGGTAGTCGATGCCGCGGCTGTCGGCGTACTTGATGAAGGACGCGAAGTTCGCCGACAGCGACATCTGCTCGTCGCCCATCGAACCCGAGCTGTCGATGACCAGCAGGATGTCCGCCTTCGGCTTGGAGTCCTGCCGGAAGATGTCCGTGTTCTCACCCACCGTGTCGCCCTTGCCGCTGAGCGAAACGACGTAGGTGAGGTTCTGGTTGTTGAGCGTCAGGTTGACCGCCACCGCGCCGGTGTCGGTCCCGAAGTCGATCGGCTTGTACTTGTTGCTGAAGGTGAAGGAGCTGGCAATCCCGCTGGCGCCGGGCTTGGGGATGACCAGGCCGCCTGCCGGGATGCCTGGGTTGAAGGTGGTGAACTCAGGGCACGCCGCGGTGCCGGGGCACTCCGGCCCGCCCGCCGCCTGACCCGCCGCCGCCTGCATCACAATGCTGTTGAGGACGACGTCGGAGCCGCCGTTCTGGCTGCACGTGTTGTAGATGGTGACGTTCTTCGTCGCCGAGTTGCAGCCGCGCTGCACGGTCCCGAAGTTGATGTCCTCCGGCAGGATGGTCACGCAGCTGGTGCCGACGTTCGCCTGGAGGCTCACCACGCCCTGCGGCTTGGTGTTGGAGGACATGAAGAACTCGACGGTGCCGGTCTTGGACGGCGCCGCGTCCAGCTTCTGCGGCCACGCCCGGACGACGATGTTCAGGCTCTGCTTGGGCGCCAGCGTCTGCGCGGCGATGGGCCCGTTGGGAAGCGAGAAGATGTCCGCGCTGCCCACGCCGATGTCGAGCCCGGAGAGGAGGCACTCGTCCGTCGGGTTCTGGCCGAGGTTGGTGATTGTGAAGCCCAGGTCTCGGTAGGACGGCGGCGTGACCACGCCGAAGTTCACCACCGAAGGCGTCACCTGGTACTGGCAGGGCGGGAGGTCCACCGAGTCCGCCACGACGTGGATGACGACGGCGGGCTCATCCGGGTCGTTGGAGAAGATGGTGACGTCGGCTTCCTTCGTCCCCAGGCTCTTCGGCGTCGCCTTCACCAGCAACGCCACGAGGTTCTTGCCGACCTGGGCCACCAGGCCGAGGGCCGGGTCGTACGCGGGGTTCGTAGGCAGGGTGACTTCGAAGGTCCCGTCCTCCGTCCCCGCGGCGTGCTTCACCTCGAAGAACGGGGGCGCGCCGTTCGCGCCGCCCAGCCGCAGGTTGCCGGCGGGATCCGGCGTCGCGGGCGCGGTGCCCACGTTGAAGACCGTCAGCTTGCGCGTCTGGAAGCTGTTCGCGCCGGGGAAGTAGGCCACCTTGCCGAAGTTGAGGGTGGGCGCCGGCTTCACATCGATGTCAGGACCGCCGCCGAAGCCCCAGAGCGCCACGGAGCCGGCGTTCTGCTTGGGCAGGTTGGTGGCGAAGACCAGCTGGCTGTTCCGGTTGCCCAGCCGCTCGGGCGCGAAGGAGATGACCAGGCTCTTCTCGCTGCGGCCGGGGACGAGCAGCGAGGTGGGATCCATCATCGGCTCCGGCACCACCTTGTACTCGGCGGAGCGGGTGGTCAGGCCGGTGATCTGGACGTCCTTGTTGCCCTCGTTCTTGAAGGTGAGCGTCTTGGTGACCTTCACGCCCGGGGTCACGTAGAGGAAGTTGAGCGGCGACGGCGCCCAGGTCAGCACGTTCTCCACGCCCTTGCCCTTGAGCTCTACGATGACCTTCGGGCATTGCGCGGACGCCTTCACGTCGAGGTACGCCTGGTAGCTGCGCTGCTCGGTGGGCAGGAACTGGAGCGTCACGGTGCGCTCGGCCTTGGCGGCGAGCGTGATGGAGCCGCGCGGAGACTCCGGCGCGAAGCGGAAGGCCGCCTTGTCCGCGGCGAGGTTGCTGTAGACGTCTCCGACCGACGCGGTGGCCTCGATGAGCGTCGGGTTGCGCAGGGTGATGGTGGCGGCGCCGGTGTCGCCCACCGCCACGCTGCCGAACTCGAGCACGTTGGCGATGTCGCAGACGCCCGACACGCCGCGGCCCTTCAGCGTCACCTTGGCGGGCTCGCTGGTCACCTCGTTGCTGGTCCGGAGGTAGAGGACCAGCTCGTGATCCACCACCTGCTTGGTGGGGTCCTCGTTGGTGGGCGGGGAGAAGATGACGTCGATCTCCGCGGTCCCGGAGACGCCCACGTCCATCCGCGTCGCGAACTTCACGTCGAACACCGGCGCCGCGGGCGCGTCGCCCACCACGGCCTCGCCGATCTTCGCTTTGTCACCAGAGACGTACTCCACCTTCTCCAGGCCGAGCGCGCCGCCGCCGAAGTTCTTGATGACAATCTTCTGGGGCTTGCTCTGCCCCATGAACACCGCGCCGAGCTCGTACACGGCCTCGCGTCCAAGCGGCGTCTGTGGCCCCTCCTCGCTGGAGCTCACCAGCTGCAGCTCGCCGTAGGACTTCTGGACCTGCGTTGCTTTGCAATTGCAGCCGCTGACAACCAGGGCAGCGCTGAACAGGAATCCGGCGAGGTGCAGAGTGTTGCGGTGAATCACAGGTACCTCCGCGAGCGGCGAGGTTGGCAGGCGGCCCAAAATAAAAAATTTGGGGCGCATGCTGACGATCTGCGTTGACAGAAGCAAGCAGGCGAGGCGCTTTTTTAACCCGCGGGATTCACCTGCTCCGGCCCTACGACTCCATCCGGCCCAAAACAACCAACGGGTGAGAATTCACTGCCAGCGACGCGACTGTTGCTGACGGCGCCGGCGCTTCAGACCGAGGAGCAACGCGAGCGCCGCCGGAGCCAGCGCCCCACCCCCGGCGCTGCAGCCTTTGGCGCCTCCGGACGCTGCCGAGGTGACCTCGAACGAGAACGGGCCGAGGGCCACCGCGCCGTTGGGGCTGCGCGCCGCCACCGTGAAGCTGTAGAGGCGCACCGCGGCGTCGGAAGACACCGTCCCGCGCAGCTCACCCTTGTCGGACAGCGTGAGCCCGTCTGGCAACGCGCCATCAAAGAGCGTGAACGTCGCCGTCTGCGCGCCCTCGAGGGAGAAGCTCCCCTCAACGAAGGCGCCCTGCCCTGCGCTCGCCGGGAGGGTGCCGCGAACCCGGACCCCGGACGCCAGCACCTGGAGGATGAAGTCCGCGGTGTCCGTTCTGCCCTTGGCGTCCATGACCTGGAGCGTGAAGGAGAAGTTGCCCGCGCGGATGGGCGTGCCAGTGATGAGCCCCTTGGTGTCGGTGGCGCCCAGGGAGAGCCCCGGCGGCAGCTCACCGCTGGCCACCGTCCAGGTGATAGGGGCCGACAGCGGACCGGCCTGCTTGTTCTTCACCACGATGTCGGTGGCGTACTCGTCGCCAATGCGGGCCACCGGAAGCTCAGAGGCGTCCACCACCAGCCCGCCGCCGTCCACCACGGTCACCTTGAAGGCGCGGACATCTGCGTTGCCCGCCACGTCGCGGACGCGCACAGAGAAGTCGAACGCGGCGCCCACGCTGGCGCTCGTCGTCCCGGAGAGCCGGCCGGATTCGGACAAGGTGAGCCCCGTCGGCAGCGTCCCGCCCTCCTTTGTCCAGCGGTACGGCGCCTGGCCTCCCACCACGCCGAGCGTGGACTCGAAGGGGAGCCCGCGCACCAGCGACGGCAGCGAACCGGTGGTCACCGTGACGCCCGTGGTGAACGGCACCACCCGCAGGATGAGCCGGGTGATGGCGGACCTCCCGCCGGAGGAGACCTTGACCGTGAAGTTGCCAATCTGCGCCTGCGTGGGTGTGCCGGAGATCTTCCCGCCCAGCGACAGCGCCAGCCCGGGGGGCAGCGTGCCGTCGGAGAGCTCATACTTGTAGGTGCCGTCGCCGCCCGCGGAGGAGAGCTGCACGTCGTAAGGGGACCCCACCACCCCGTCCGGGATGGAGGGCGTGATGACCCCGCGCAGCGGCTGCGGCTGCACCATCGCCGTCTGCGACGCGAAGCCGTTGTTCGTCTCCGAGAGCTCCAGCACCTTCCCGCTACCCGCGCCGTCCACCGGGTCCACCAGGACGCCGATGTAGTAGTAGCCGGCGGAGACGCCATCCGGGACAAAGACCCACTCGGTCTTCGTGTTGCCCTCGCCGGCCGCCAGCGTCACGGTCCCCTCATCCGCCAGCGCCCCAGCGCTCTGGATGGGCAGCAGGATGTCGCTGGTGGTGATGAGCGTGTTGACGGAGAGGTAGTAGCGGTAGGAGGCCGCGCCCGCGGGGCGGTTGCCGATGTTGCGCAGGGTCCGCGTGACGCCGAAGGCCTCGCCGGCCGCAAGCAGCGTCGGCGCGATGAGGGACGTCACCACCAGATCCGGCGCCGGGCCGCGCAGGCGCTGCGGCTTGGACTTGAGCACGTTGGTAGAAGGCTGCGCGTCCACGAAGCTGCCGCTCGCCGAGGCGAAGATGAAGTAGTCCGCCGGCTTCAGGTCCACGCCCGCGGCGTCCTTGGCCGGGATGGGCGCGGTGAGGGTGACCACCGTCTGGGCCTGCGGCGCCAGCGACAGCCCCTGCTTGTCACCAATGAAGGGGTCCGTGAAGCCCATCAGCGTGTCGTTGTCCGACAGGTAGAACGCCAGGGTGAAGCCGTTCGCCGGGGCCTTGCCGAGGTTGCTCACCACCACCTGCAGCTTGGCGGGCTCGCCGAAGAAGAGCGTGTCCAACGCGGCGTGCGGCGGGACCGCGTTCAACAGCTCCATCGTGGTGACCACCAGGTCCGGCTGCAGCGCCTCCACCTTGGCGGTGGAGAGCACCTGGTTGTTGAGCTCGTTGACCTCGGTGATGGTGCCCACCGCCGGACCGCTGTCGATTTGAAGGAGGAGGAACCACTGGCCCGCTGGCAGGTTGGTGGGAAAGGTCACCGGGAGCGTCTTGACGATGTTCTGCCCACCCGCGACCGCGACGGACCCGCTCACCAGCTCCACATCCGCGGCCGACAGCTGGTCATCCAGCGACAGGAACACCTTGTAGGGCACCGTCCCGGCCGGATCCGTCCCCAGGTTCGCGAAGGTGACGTTCACGCTCACCGCTTCGCCCGGCGCGGCGGTGGCCGGCCCGCTCACCGACTGGGCGACGAGGTCCACGCCGGAGACGAGCGGCGCGGAGATGGCCCCCACGTTGTTGGCCTCGTTCGACTCCGTGATGACGCCGCCCGAGTCGACGACGGCGATGAGGTAGTAGCTGCCCGCCGTGGGCTTGGGCACGGTGCTGGACGCGGTGTGCGAATTCATCCCGAGGGAGGCCAGCGTCAGCGGCCCCTGCGACGCCGGGGCCACGGGCGTGTCCACGCCCGCTTCGAACGTGGGGTTGGAGGAGAGGTAGAGCGCGTAGCTGAAGTTGGCCGCCGCCGAGCCGCCGAAGTTCCTGAAGAACGTCGTGGTGTCGATCTTCAGGTCCGTCCCCATCTGGACGACGGAGTCGATACGGAGGCGCGGGACGGAGAGGTCCGCCTGCGGGGGCGGGCCGAAGGTGATGACCTGGTTCGGCGTGAGGTTCGTGGGCAGGCAGCTGGGCGTACAGGCGAGCCCGACGGTGCCGGCGCTCCCGGTCATGTTCTCAATGCCCACGCTCGCGCTGAACGTCGGCGACGTGCCGTTCACGGGGCCGTAGTGGAAGGTGATCAACCCCGACTCATGGAGCCGGACCTGGAAGTTCAGCTCGAGCGTGGCGTTGACGTTCTGGTAGTTCCAGTTGGACCACTCAATGACCAGCACCTGCCCGGACGGGCCCGTGAGGTTCTGGTACGAAACGCGGCTGGAGGGCTCGCCGACCTTGCCGGTCAGGTCATCCCAGAGCGGGGAGATGATCCCGTTGGGCGTGAGGGTGTTGGGGAAGCCGTAGTTGGAATAGTAGTAGTCGTAGGTGACGCCGGCCGGCGGCGTCAGCCACAGGTTTCCGTTCGCCGTCGCCGTGATGTTTTCAAAGAAGCGGTCGTAGAAAGGAAAGCTGAAGCCGATGGGGATTTGCGCGATGCCGTTGTCTTCCGGCGGAGTGGAGCCGGCCAACGTCACGACCGTGGGATTGGTCAACGCCACGTACGGCGCAGTGGAGGTGCTGGCCACGTAACTCTGCGCGACCGCAGGGGCGAGAGAGACCAGCGCGCTCGCGAGCACAAACCCGTTCTTCATTCGTCGAAACTCCGTGGTGCTCCAGGATGCGCCCTTATACCGAAAGGAAGGCGTGACAACGACCGCAGCCAAAAGGATTGTCGCGGCGCTCTTCGTGGCGGTGCTCAGCCCCGCCGGCGTCGCCGCGCCTCCCCGCTCCGAATCCCACGAGGTGCTGCGGGGCCAATGCCTGCTGCACGCCGCAAGCGTCCACAACCCCTGGGCGCTCGCGCATGGCATCACCGGCCTGGGACGCGCCTACGCCGCCGCCGACGGCCGCCGCGCCGCGGACGTCATCCTCGCGGACTTCCTGAAGAAAGAGCCTGCCCCGGGGGGCAGCCCCTTCCGGTTCGAACACTACGCGCCGGACGGAACGCCCATCGAGCCCCACCCCAACCTCATCGCCAAGACGCTGGTCCTGGCGGGCTATCCGCTCTCGACCGAGTTCAAGACGTCGTTCGGGAAGGTCACCCTCGGGGAGCTGGTGGAGGGCATCAAACGCGGCTTCCGGCACCAGCCCGCGAGCGACGCGTACTGGCGGGACGTGCCGTGGACGCTGGACCTGCTCGCCGCGGTCCTTCGCCCCGGGCCCGAGGCCACGTTCAAGAACGGCGCCGGCGAGCTGGTGGACTTCAACCGCGTGATGGATGACGCGCTGGACGCGCTGGAGAGGACCCAAGCGGATCTCGGCGACGGGATGGACAAGGGGCTGCCGCAGGTGGACAAGCGCAAGCAGGGCATCTACGCGCATCCCTGCGGGGGCCTGCACTTCGTCCAGGCGGTGGGCGCGTGGGCGCGGCACCCTTCGGTGCGCAAGCGCTGGGGCGCCCGGTTCACCCGGCAGGTGGATATCCTCTATTACCGGCTCGCTTCAGAGCAGCGCCAGTACGAGGCCGCGCTCCAGCAGGCGCCGGGCTACCGGCTGGTCATCCTCACGCAGATGGTGAAGTTCTACGGCCACTTCCTGGAGACCACCGGGCGGCTCCGCGCCGAGACCGGCCTGCGTCCGACGGAGGCCCAGCTGCAGGCGGTGGAGCGCGCGAAAATCTACCTGGACCGCGCGGTGAAGGGCCTGCGCGACATCAAGGCGCTGGAGTCGATGGAGCAGCTGCAGAAGACGCAGCGGCAGGTGTACCTCGACCTCATCGGCGACTCGTGCCACGCGAGCCACGGCTGGGATTACTGGAGGTGAGCGGGCTTCGGGCCTAAGAAAGCGCCCCATGCGCGCCTCCTCCTGGATTCTGCTCGCAGCCGCCGCCACCAGCCTCACCCTTCAAGGATGCCGCCGCGAGGGCTGTCTGGGCGGCGAGGAGGGTTGCCGCCTCCCCTCCCCCTGCCAGGCTCTCGCGTTCACCTGCGAAGGCGGCGCGGTGGCCATCCGTCGGTTGGAGGCCGCCGAGCCCAGCGCGGGCGGGCTGGACGGGATGGGCGCGCGCGGCGACATCCTCCTCTCCAACGGTCAGGTCCGCGCGGTCATCGCCGGCCTGGGCAACGCGAACTACCTCGACCCGGGCGGCGGCTCGCTGCTGGACCTCACCACCGGCGCCGCCAACGACGGGCTCAACCAGGTCCTCCAGGTGGTGGGCATCCTCCCGGCGGACGCGGCGCGCTACACGTCGCTGGAGCTGATCGACGAACCCGGCCGCGTGGGGGTCCAGCTCCGGGGAACGCTCGACGGCCGCCCGGACTTGCCCATCTCCACGCTCTACGAGCTGCGCCCCTGCGACCGCGGCGTGCGCATCCGCACCGAGGTGGTGAACGGCTCGCCGGACCCCGCCCTCTGGGCGCTGGCGGACGGCTTCTACTGGAACAACCGGGAGGCCGTGCCCTTCACCTCGGCGGGGTTCACGCACCAGGGCTTCAACCTGCTCACCATCGACGACGCGTTCGAGCGCTTCCCCTTCCTCGCCGCGAGCGCGCACGCCCCGCCCGCCGCGTCCTACGCGGAGGTGGCCTGCCAGCAGAAGCAGCTCACCGGGTTCCAGAGCGAAGCGGTCTCCTCGTCGGGGCTTTCGCGCACCGTGGTGCCGCCCCGCGGCTACCTCGTCTTCGAGCGCTTCCTCGCGGTGGCCGACGGTGCGGGCGTGGCCCCGGCGGTGGACGTGGCGCTGGAGGCCCGGAGGCAGCTCTTCGGCGAAGCGTTCATCACCCTGCGCGGCACCGTGGCGCGGGCGGGCGGGGCGGGGTTTGGCAGCGAGCGCGAAGCCTCTGTGCTCATCCTGGAGCCTGCGACCCAGGGGACGCCCACCGCGTGGTCCCAGGTCGTGCCGGACGCGAACGGGGCGTGGTCTGCCCGGGTGCCGAAGGGCCGCGCCCTCAAAGTGGAGGCGCACGCCTTCGGCCAGAAGCAGCTGGAGCGCGAAATCCCCGCATTGGACGGCGATGAGGACCTCGGCGTCCTGCAGCTGCCGGGGACCGCGCGGGTGACCGTGGCGGTGATGGAGGGCCAGACGGGCCGCGCGCTGGACGCGGAGATCTTCGTCGTCCCGCAGAACGCGGAGGCGCGCGCCGCGGTCACCGGTTCGCTGCACGGCGCCTTCGGCAACTGCGCGCCGTGGCTCGGCCCGCCGGTGGGCACCTCACCCGCCTGCAACCGCTTCCTGGTGGGGAACGGGCAGGCCACGGTGGAGCTCCCGCCCGGCCCGTATCATCTGTACGCGTTCAAGGGGCCGTTCTGGACGCTGCAGCGGCAGACCGTCACGCTCACCCCCGCGGTGAGCACCCTCACCTTCTCCCTCGAGAAGCTCCCACTGCAGCCCGCGGGGACGCTGGGCGCGGATCTCCACGTCCACGGCGCCGCCAGCTTCGACAGCTCGCTGCCTGACGAGGACCGCGTACGCTCCTTCTCCGCGCTGGAGCTGGACGTCATCGCCGCCACGGATCACGACGTGGTGACCGACTACGGGGAGACGGTGCGCAGGCTCTCGCTGCAGGACCGGCTGACCACCCTCGCCGGCCTGGAGACCACCGGCCACATCCCCTTCCTGCGCATCCCCAACTACGCCTTCCCGCTGGTCATTGGCCACTACAACTTCTGGCCGCTCAAGTACCTCCCGGATGAGCCCCACAACGGCGGACCGGACGATGAGCGGGTGGAGCCCGGCCAGCTCTTCGACGCCATGGCCTCCCGCTTCGACAGCGACGTCCCGGTCATCCAGCTGAACCACCCGTGGGCGGACCCGGAGTTCGGCAGAGACCTCGGCTACCCGCGCGCGCTGGGCCTGAACACCAAGCAGAACCTCCCCGCGTCGGACGACGGGACCGCGGCAGGGATGTACGTGCGGTCGCCGGGGCAAGCAGCCAACAACAGCCACCACGCGCAGGAGGTGATGAACGGCACCCGCAACGACAGCCTGCTGGCCTACCGCGCCTTCTGGTTCTACCTCTTGTCTCAGGGCCAGCTGAAGGCCGGCACCGCGAACAGCGACTCCCACGCGCTGGCGGGGGAGACCGTCGGCGTGCCGCGGAACGTCGTCTACGCCAACACCCAGGCCGGCCCCACCTTCAAGGTGGACGTGTTCGACCGGGCACTGCGCAACGGCGAGCTCTTCGGCACCAACGGCCCGGTCATCGAAGCCACCGTCGACGGCCCGGGCGGCCCGCGCGCCTTCTCCCTCACGCCCTTCGCGCCCGTGGCGGACGCCAAGCTCCACCTGAAGATCTCCGCAGCGCCCTGGGTGCCGGTCCAGGAGATCCGCATCATCGTCAACGGCGCGGTGGCCAAGGTCCTCACCGGCGCTGCGCTCTCCACGCCGGCGGACCCCTTCGGGAAGGACGGGCTTGTCCGCTACCAGGGAGACGTGCCGCTCTCGGAGCTCCTCCCCGCGGGAGGAGACGCGTGGCTGGTGGTGGAGGCCGGCCGGCCGTTGCCCCTGGCCGGGGACCTCGCGGGCATCACCAGTCTGGAGCCGGACGGCATCCCGGACACCTCGGACAACAACGGGGACGGCGTGGTGGACCGGAGCGACGTCGACGAAGGCGAGGACTCCGGGCCGCTGCGCATCCCGCCCGTCCCAGCCAATGACCTGGATCCCCAGTTCCACTTCAGCCAGGTGGTCACCGACGGCTACCCGTTCGCTTTCACCAACCCCTTCATTCTCGACCGCGACGGCAACGGCACGTTCGACGCGCCGCGCGTGAAGGGAGGCCTCTGATGCGCGCCGCGCTTCTCCTCGTGCTCCTCCTCGCCTCGCCGAGGGCCCTCGCCGAGGTGTGCCGCGAGGCAGACGCAGGGCTCCCGGAGGGCCCGGTCTCCGCCTCGTTCCACGAGGTGGACTTCGCGAGGGCGCGCCGCGCGTGCCTGCGCAGCGAGGTGGGGCTGGGCGGCAGCGGCGGCGCCATCATCGACACGCCGAACTTCTACGGCACGCTGAACGCCAACGGGCTGCTCTTCGGCAGCTGGACCTTCGCGAAAGGCAGCACGGAGCTCTTCGCCACCGCGGAGGTCATCCGCTGGGTCTACGCGCAGAACGCCACGCTCAAGGGCACCTCGCTGGGCCTGGGGCAGCTCTCGGTCGGCGCCAGCCGCGTGGTGCTGGCCACCGAGGAGGCGCAGGTCACCCCCAGCGTGAGGCTGATGCTGCCCACCGCCACCGGCGAGGCCAACGTGCACGTGCTCGGCTTCGAAGCCGGCGTCGCCTCAACCGTTCGGCCCCTGCCGCCGCTGCAGCTGCACGGCTTCGCAGGCGCGCAGGTGGCGGGCGGCGTGTTCTCCCCTGCCCCAAGCCAGCCGCGCGCCGGCGCCCTCCTCGTCGTGGGCCTGCAGTATTCGCCCTGGAGCTGGGCGGCCCTCGCGGTGGACCTCAACGCCCGCTTCGGGCTGCGCGCCGCGCTGGACTCGCTGGCCCCCGCCTTCGCGCTGCGCTTCGGCGTCGGCCGGCACGTTGGCGTGGAGCTCGCCGCCACCCTCCCCGTCGCCGGCGCGGACCGCCACGACTTCGCGGGGGCGTTGAGGGTGAGCTACCGGCTCTAGAGCTACGGCGTGGTTCCTGCCGGCTGACACGCGAGCTGCTTGGGTCCGCCCGCGCAGCCGTAGACCAGGGTGTCTGCCGCGCAGATGAATTCGCCCACCACGCCCTTGCCGAACAGCGAGGCGATCACCGGGAAGGCCCGCTGCGCGTTCGGCTTGGCGAAGAGCACCTGGCAGACCTTGGCCGCGGAGTCGACCGCTGACTCATCCTTGCGGACCACCTCGGCCAGCGTGCGCGTGAGGTGGACCAACGAGCCGCGCGCGTCGTTGTCGCGCAAGCCCACCACCGCGTCGATGGTGTTGACGAAGCTGAACTCCGGCAGCTTGGCGTCGAACCAGAGGCGGTAGAACATCCGGACGGCGTCCAGGTTCGGGTCCGAGCTGTTCAAGCAACCCGTCACCTTCTTCAGCGGGCGCAGCACGTTCGGCTCGCGCCGCGGGTCCAGGAGGATTTTCAGGTCCGCCAGCGACCGCTGCGCGTCCTGCCGGAGCGCGGGCGGCAACGCGCTGATGGGCAGCGCGTCCAGGTCCGAAGGATCATCCATCGCCTGCACGGTCTGGAGGACCAGCCGTACCAGCGCGATGACCCCGGTCTCTCCGCCGTATTGCTCGCTCTTGTTGGTGAGGAACGGCTGAAGCGCCGGGTTGTGGAGGAGCGTCCGGGTGTTGTCCAGCACCGCCCGCCCGTCAGGCGACTCCGCGAAGGCGGTGAAGGCGATAACCAGGTCCAGCGTGTCGCTGATCTGGCAGACCGCGTTCTGCGCGCACATCCGCTGCACCACCGTGGAGACTTCGTAGTGCGGCACGCTGCTTGAGGGAGCCGCGCCCAGGATGTAGTTGAAGACGGCGCTGATCTGCGGATCCACCAGCTGCAGCGCGGTCATCCCCTTCCCGTCGTGAACCAGGCTGTCCATCGCCCGGCGCATCTCGCAGAGCGGGTGCGCGGAGGCCACGGGCGGAGGCACGGCGGCGCAGACCTGCCCCGGCGCGGCGCCCTGCTCTGCCGGCTGGCGGGCGAACACCCCGAAGGTCGCGAACACCGACCGGAGGAGATCCAGCAACGGGCTCGGCGCGGACGAGGTCCCCACGAGCAGCTCGTCCTTCAGCACCTGCCGCAGCCCTTCGGTCTGCCCGGAGCTGATCGCATCCGTGAAGCGGGGCATCAGCTGTTCAAAGGACCGGCAGGAGGTGAGCTCTGCGGCCTTCACCTTGCGCGGGGCCACCAGGTCGTCTGCGCCGCAGGACCACGCCCCGGCGGCGAGCAACGCCACCGCAGGGACCAGCAGGAGGACACGGTGGGTGTTTGCCGACATGAGCAGCGGGTTATAGCGAAGCCCGCTCCTCGGGTGTGAATCCGGCCTCGGCGAGGATCTCCTCCGTGTGCTGCCCCAGGCGCGGCGGAGGCCGCGTGGGCAAGGGCCCCATCGCCACCGGCGTACGCAGGTGCGTCACGTCCATTTGCCGCAGCTCGTCACGCGCGGGCACCCACATTCCGCGCGCCTGCAGCTGGGAATCGTTCAGCACGTCGTCGCCCTCGGAGACCGGGACGACGCACACGTCAGCTCCGGCGAACACCTCCTGCCACTGGGCCAGCGTCTTCGCCGCGAACAGGGCCTCCAGCTCGGCCTGAGCGGCACGACCTTCGTCCCCCGGAGCGTAGGCCCGGGCGACGAGGTCCGGACGCCCCAGGCGCTCGCAGACGCCCTGGAAGAACTTCGGCTCCAGCGCGGCGACCGCGAGGTGGCGGTCGTCCTGGGTGCGGTAGACGCGGTAGCACCCGTACCCGCCGTTGAGCGCCTCCTGCCCCCGCGTGAGCGGCGCGCCCTCCGCGCGCGTGAGCAGCCGGGCGGAGAGCTGCATGTGCAGGAACGCCAGCGCGCCCTCCGTCATGGAGATGTCGAGCTGCCGCCCCCTCCCCGTCCGCCCGCGCTCGTGCAGCGCGCTGAGGATGCCCACGAGGGCGAAGAGCGCGCCGCCGCCCACATCCGCCACCTGAAAGCCCGGCATCGCCGGTCCGCCGCCCGCGACACCGCTGTAGCCGAGCAGCCCCGCGCGGGCGATGTAGTTGAGGTCATGCCCCGCGGCGAGCCGGTCCGGACCGGTCTGCCCGTAGCCGGAGATGGAGCAGTAGATGAGCGCGGGGTGCAGCGCGCTCAGCGCGCCATAAGAAAGGCCCAGCCGCTCCATCACGCCGGGGCGGAAGCTCTCCACCAACACGTCGTAACGTGGGATGAGCCGCCGCAGTGCGGCCACCCCAGACGGCCGTTTGAGGTCCAGCGTCAGCGACCGCTTGTTGCGGTTGAGCGCGTAGAACAGCGCGCTCTCTCCCTCAGCGCCCTCCGCGGTCAGCGCGGGCGGCATCTGCCGGATGAAGTCGCCGCCCTGAGGATCTTCCAGCTTGTCGACGCGGGCGCCGAGATCCGCCAGCACCAGGGTGGCGTACGGCCCGGGCAAGAGGCGCGATAGATCCAACACCCGGACGTCGGCGAGAGGCAGTTCGCCCGCCACCTTTACGAGAGCAGCTTGGCGAGCTTCATCGCCAGACCCATGTCCGGCGGCTTGAACTTGAGCTTGCCCTGCATGGCCGCCATCTGAGCGCTCAGCTGCTTCTGGCGGATCTTCACGAAGTCCTGGTCGCTCACCGTGATGGTCAGCTTGGGCGTGCCCTCGGCGCCGGTCTTCACCCAGTCAGAGGGCTTGGTGAGGTCGAGCGTCCAGGTGCCGCCCGGATCTCCGGTGATCACGAAGTGGATCACCGCGTTGATCTCCTTCGCGAGCTCCGGCTTCGCCTGAAGGAGGGACGGGATCTCCTGCTCGAGGATGCTCTTCGACGTCACGTCAGCCATGGTGCCCTCTTCGTTCGCGCGCTGCGCGCCGATGGGTGAATCAAAGCGCGCGGACCGTACCGGCGGCCTCCGCGAGGGTCAAGCGAACCGTCGACCGGGCGCGTCCGGCTTTAGCGAAACAGCGAGCGGTGCACCATCTCCAGCAGGTCGTTGAGCTCGAAGGGCTTGGGCAGGTGGCCCACCGCGCCGATGTCGCGCGCCTTCGCGCCGACGTTGCGGTCCGCGCTGAGGACGATGATTGGAATCTGCGCGACGGCGGGTTGCTGCCGCATCCGCTGCGCGAACTCCCAGCCGTCCATCACCGGCATCATCAGGTCGAGGAGGATCAGCGCAGGGGGCGTGGCGGCCAGGCAGGTCAGCGCCTCCTGACCGTTGCGCGCGCGCATGACGTTGTAGCCCTCGGCCTCCAGGATCTCCGAGAGCGCCTCCAGAATGTCCGGGTCGTCATCGACCACGAGCACCGTCTGCCTGGAATCCTTTCGGCCCGCTTCACCTGCCGACATCACGTATCCCTTCGTCCCGCCACCATCGGGGCTGACGCCCCGGGATGAGTCTGCCCAACAGCACTTTCAGCCGGATGGCTTGTGTCGGAGAGAGAGTTGCACACTCAACACGGGGTCTCCAGATTGTTCAAAACCCCGGTGTCGTTCGCTGTTCGAAGCCCAAGAGGAGGAGGATGGAGCCCGCGCCCCCAACACGGAGCAATGAGGGCCTCGACGGGGAGGCGGTGGACGGCCGCCGCGGCGAAGAGCTGGCGCTGCTGAGCGTGGCTTCGCACGACCTCCGCGGGGCGCTCGCCAACGCCCGCTCCTACGCCGCGTTCCTGCTCTGGGGTTGCGCCGCGAGCCCGGAGCGCCTGGCTCGCTCCGCCCAGGTCATCCTCCGGAACGTCGACCGGGCGCTGCAGATGGCGCAGGAGTACTTCGACACGCTGAGGGCGGAGCTGGGCGGACTGCCGGTCGAGGTGGCGCCGGTGGATCCAGTCCCGCTGCTGGAGCAGGCGATCGAAAGCTGCACCGCGCTGGCGGAGCAGCGGGAGGTCCGGCTGCGCGTGGAGCTGCCGGCCGGGGTGCCGCGGGTGAGCGCGGACGTCGGCCGTTTCGTCCACGCCGCCAGCGCGTTCGTGGCCCAGGGCCTCTGGCGCACGCCCACCCATGGGGAGCTCCTCGTCGAGCTGGCGTGGGAAGGCGCGGTTGTCCGGGTGAGCGTCCACGACACCGGAGCGTCGCTAAGCCCCACCGAGCTCACCGCCTGGTTCGACCCCCGCTTCCGCGCCCGCGCGGAGCAGAAGCTGGAGCCGGGCTTCCGCCTGTGCCTGGCCAAGCGGGAAATTGAAGCCCTGGGCGGCCACGCGGGTGTGGTTGCGGGAAGCGCCGGCGCCACCCACTGGTTTGAGCTCCCGGCTTTACGCGGGTAACCCCGGGGCACATTGCCCTCCAGCACCGCCTGCTGGCGTCTACGAGGGGGCACCGCTAAACTTGCCGCGATCCGCGGGACTTAGCGGATTTACTTGAAGGAGCAGCGCATGGGACTGAAGGGCACCGAACTCATCCTCATCTTCGCGGTCCTGCTCCTGCTCTTCGGCGCCACGCGCCTGCCGCAACTGGGCAGCTCCATCGGCCAGGCCATCCGGAACTTCAAGAAGGGCTTCAACGAGGCCTCGGAGGCCGAAGCCGAGGACCCCAAGAAGGTTGTCGCCATCAACGAGGGCAAGGACACCGCCGCCCCCACCCCCGCAGCGAAGGTGAAAGAGCAGCGGTAGCTGCTGCATCAGGCGACCCGCCTCCTCAGTCCACGGTCTCGCCGTCGTACAGGCCATCCAGGACGGCCTTGAACCGCTGGGAGCAGACCTTCCGCTTCACCTTCAGCGTGGGCGTCAGCTCCCCGGTCTCCTGAGCGAAGTCCCGGTCCAACACCGCAAAGCGCTTGATGGAGTTGAACGGCGGCTGCTCGGAGTTGAGCTGGTTCACCACCTCCTGCACAGCCTGGAAGATCTCCGGGCGCTTGGAGTTCGCCGCGTAGTCGCCCACCGGCGCGCCCTTCTCTGTGAGGATCCGCTTGGCCGCGTCCTCGTTCACCGTGAACAGGCACACCAGGTACTTCCGCTTGTCCCCGTAGACCATCGCCTGGCTGACGATGGGAAACGTCTTGAGCGAGTTCTCGAGGTTCTGCGGCGCGACGTTCTTCCCGCCCGCGGTGACGATGATGTCCTTCTTGCGGTCGGTGATGCGGAGGTAGTTGTCCGCGTCCAATTCGCCGATGTCGCCGGTGTGGAACCAGCCGTCCGCCTCCAGGACCTCCGCCGTGCCGCTGGGGTTCTTGTAGTAGCCCTTCATCACGCCGGGGCCGCGGATGAGGATCTCGCCGTCCGCGGCGATCTTGGTCTCCGTGCCGGGGAGCGGCGGGCCCACCGTGCCAATCTTGATGCGCTCGGGCGTGTTGGCGAAGCTCGCCGCCGACGTCTCTGTAAGGCCGTAGCCCTCCAGCACCTTGAAGCCGATGAGGTCGAAGAAGTAGCCAATCTTCCGCGACAGCGGCGCGCCGCCGGAGATGAACAGCCGCATCCGGCCGCCGAGCTTCTCGTTCAGCGTCGCCCGGACCTTGCTGAAGACCAGCTTCTGCGCGAGGGAGAAGCCGAGCGACGAGTACTCACGGCCGTGGTTCTTGGCGTCCACGTACTCATCGAAGAGCCGGAACGCCCAGCGGAAGAGCTTGCCCTTGAGGCCGGGCGCCGCTGAGCCGTTCTGGATGACGTTGTTGAAGACCTTCTCGAAGACGCGCGGCACCGAGGGCAGCACGGTGGGGTGCGTCTCGCCCAGGTTGGCGAGCAGCTTGTCCACCGACTCCGCGAAGATGATCTTGAAGCCCATGCTCAGCCAGGTGGTCTTCACCACCTGTGCGAAGGAGTGCGCGAGGGGCAGGAAGAGCATCACGGAGTCTTCGCCCCGCATCAGCCCCATCTTGCCGGTGGCCTCCGCCTCGTAGGCCCAGTTGCCGTGGGTGAGGATGACGCCCTTGGGATCTCCGGTGGTGCCTGAGGTGTAGATGAAGCACGCGGAGTCGTCCGCCCGGATGGCCCGGACGCGCTCGTCGAACGCGGTGGGCGCGGCCTTGTGCGCGGCCTCCCCGGACTTGATCAACTCCGCGAGCGACGTCTCCTTCGCCCCTGCCGTCGCACCCTCGAAGAGGTAGACCCGGCGTACGCTCTGGCACTCGTCGAGCTTCTGGCGGAGCCGGGAGGCGCGCCCTGCCTGCTTCCCCTCCTTCTCGTCGTTGTCGACGAAGACGAAGACGGACTCGGAGTTGTTGAGGATGTAGCGGGCCTCCTCCGGCGTGTTCGAGCCGTAGATGGGGACGGTGATCCCGCCCGAGGCGTTGATGGCGAGGTCCACCACGCACCACTGCAGGCAGGTGCCGGCGAAGACGGCGACGCGATCTCCCGGCTTGAGGCCGGCGGCCACCAGGCCAGCCGAGACGTGCCTCACCTGGTCGAGCACCTGGCCCCAGGAGATCTCCTCCCAGGTCCCATTGCGCTTTTGGGCGGCGGCGATCTTCGAAGGCTGCTTCGCCTGGTCCACCAACATCTGGACCACGTTCTGAGCACCCCCCGAGGCACTCGCCACATGACTCTCTGCTCTCACGTGAGCTCCTTCTTGCGGTCGCCCCTACCAGGCTCCAGCAGGAGGCGAGGTGTTAGCACGCGGCAGAATGCCCCCGCAACGCGAACTGCGCTGCCGAAGGGGAGCTCCCTTTGCGGCAGCGCAGCGTTTGCGGTCCGTAGCGACCCTGGGTCAGGCGGCGGCGTCCACGCCGAACCCGTCCTCGTCCTCCAGTTTCATCTCTTCGTCGTGGTTGAACGGTTCCAGGTACCGGGCGAGGAAGTGCTTCGTCTTGAGCTCCACCTGCCGGACGCGCTCGCGGGAGACGCCCCACCGCTGGCCCAGCTCCTCCAGCGTGCGCGGCTTGTCCTGGGTGAGTCGCTCCTGAAGGATGTCCCAGCCGAGGTCGCCAATCCGCTTGCGGACCCGCTGCAAGGCCTCCTGCACGTCGGTGTCCGTCTCGTGCGAGAGGAACGTCTCCTGCGGGCCCGGGCTCGGATCTTCCAGCCGGTCCAGGTACGTCACGTCCGCGTCCTCTTCCACGGCCACGTCGAGCGAGAAGTCCGTCATGCTCTGGCGCTCCGCTTCACCCCCGCGGACCTGGCTGCGGTTGTCCTTGAGGTAGCGGGTGATGTACGCGCGGATCCACCAGACGGCGTAGGTGGCAAACCGGACGTTCTTCTTCGGATCGAAGTGCTCGATGGCCTTCATCAGCCCGACGTTGCCTTCCTGGATGAGGTCATCCAGACGGGCGCCGCGGCTGGCGAAGCGCTTGGCCACCGCGACCACGAACGCCAGGTTGGAGCTGGCCAGCGTGTGCCGGGCAAGCTCGTCGCCCTTCTTTGCTTTCGCGGTGAGCTCGTACTCCTGCTCGCGGGAAAGCTGGCGACGGCCACCGAGGTGACGCATGTAACTGGAGAGCCCTTCGTCGAACTTCGTCTTGGAAAAAGCCATCGTCAGACCTCCTTTCAGCGGGTCTTGTCTTGGGGTGTGCGGCCTGGACGAATAGACGCCCAACGCCCCAAAGCGTTTCGCATTCCGTTCCGCTGTCAGCGACGAGGGCGCTTAACGCCCGGAGATCGGGAAGATCTTTGCGGGGTTGAGCAGACCTGATGGGTCAAAAAAGCCCTTCAGCCGGCGCTGCAGCGAGATGAGCTGTTCGCTCTGCTCCAGACCGAGGAACTCCCGCTTGGCGTATCCAACACCGTGCTCACCGGTGATCGTCCCCCCGACCTCCACCGTGAGCCGGAGCATCCGCTCGACCGCTTCGTCCACTCGAGGACGGTCAGCGGGCGAATCGTAGAGGATGTTCGCGTGCAGGTTGCCGTCGCCGGCATGCCCATAGGTGGCGACGGTGAGGCCGAGCTCCTGACCGAGCGCCTTCAGGCGCTGAATGGTCTCCGGGATGCGCGAACGCGGGACGGCGATGTCTTCGGAGATCTTGAACGGCTTCAAGGCGCGCAGGGCGGTGGAGAGCACGCGGCGCGCCGACCACAGCCGCTCCCGCTGCTCCTCCGTCTGGGCAATCAGCGTCTCCTGCGCGCCGTGCCCGGTGCAGAGCTCCGAGAGGGCGGCCAGCTCCGCGTAGAGCCCGTCCTCGTTGTTCCCGTCCACCTCGGCGAGCACGCAGGCGCCCGCCCCGGCCGGGAACTGCACCCCGCGGCCGCTCACCGCCTTCAGCGACACGTCGTCCAGGAGCTCCAGGGTCCGCGGCAGGATGCCGGCAGCCAGCACGGCGGAGACCGCGCGCGCGGCGTCCACCACCGACGGGAACGCGATGAGCGCCGTCTTCACCCACTTCGGCAGCGGAATGAGCTGCAGGGTCACCTCCGTGGCGACTCCCAGCGTGCCCTCCGAGCCGACGAACAGCCCCACCAGGTCGTACCCGGCCACGCCCTTGATGGTCTGCCTGCCCACGCGCATGCGCTCGCCGTCCGGCAGCACCCACTCCAGGCCAATGACGTAGTCCCGCGTGACGCCGTACTTGAGCGCGCGCGGCCCGCCCGCGTTCTCCGCCACGTTCCCGCCCACCGTGCAGAACTCCCAGGAGTTGGGGTCTGGCGGGTAGAACAGCCCCTTGGCCTCCACGGCCTTCATGAGGTCGCCGGTGATGACCCCCGGCTCCACCACCGCGACGAGGTCCTCCTGGGAGATGCGCAGGATGCGGTTGAGCCGCTCCAGCGAAACGGAGACGCCGCCATGCAGGGGCAGGCTGCCGCCGCTCTTGCCGCTGCGCGCGCCCACCGGCGTGAACGGCACACCCAGCGACTGGCAGAGCTGGAAGACGGCGCTCACCTGCGCTGCGTCTGCCGGGAACGCCACCAGATGCGGGGGGAAGTCGCCCGTGTCGGACTCGTCCCGCCCGTAGGCCTGGAGGACGTCCTCGTCGCCCTTCACCTGCGAGGGCGACAGCGTGCGCTCCAGCGCGGCCTTCACCTCCGCCAGGCGTTGGGGGGTGGGCTGCCAACGACCGGGCTCTGGCGCTCCGAGGGTCATCCGAACATCTCCACCAGGCTGCCGTTCATCGCCGCCGGCGCCTGCGCGCACAGATAGTGGATGAGCCGGGCGACGTCGTCAGCGCCCATCTTCGGCGCGAAACCGCTGCCCTTGAGCATGTCCGTGTCCACGCTGCCCGGCAGGAGCGCGGTCACCGTCACGCCGGTGCCGGCCACCTCCTCCGCCAGGGCCTTGGTGAGGCCGTTGAGCCCCCACTTCGACGCGCAGTAGCTGGCAAGGCCCGCCGTCCCCAGCGTGCTGCTGATGGAGGAGACGTTCACCACCCGGCCGTAGCCCCGGCGCACCATGCCGGGGATGAGCCGGCGACAGAGGTAGAACGGCCCGGAGAGGTTCACGCGAAGCACGCGGTCAAAGTCGTCGTCGCTGACGCCCTCCAGCCGCTCCCGCTGCACCGTGCCGGCGTTGTTCACCAGCAGGTCCACCTGGCCGAACGCGCGCTCGGCCGCCTCCACCAGCGCGCTGCAGTCAGCCGGGGCGCTCACGTCGCAGCGCAGGCCCAGGGCCCTCCGGCCCAACGCCTGGACGGCCGCGACGGTGGCGGTCGTGCCGCCCTCGCGGGTAGAGCAGACGACGAGGTCCGCGCCGCTGGCTGCCAGCGCAAGGGCAGCCGCCCGCCCCACGCCGCGCGAGGCGCCGGTGACGAGCGCCACCCTTCCCTTCAGCGCTGGCTCAGCCTCGCCCAAAGCTCCGCCCTCCGGCTCCGGTCACGGCGCAAGATCCCCTCATAGGCCTCCGCGTGAGCGACGGCGTCCAGCTGGCGGCTCCCCCGCCCGCTCAGACACGCGTGCCGCGCTTCGATGACGCAGGCCGCCCCCGCGCTCCGGAGCACCCGCGTGAGCGCCGAGGCCACCTCGCGCGCCAGGTCTTCCTGGAGGATGAGGCGGTGGGCGTAGCAGTCCACCAGCGCCGCCAACCGGCCGAAGCCCACCACTTTGCGGCCGGGCACGTAGGCGACATGGGCGGTCCCCTCCACCGGCAGCAGGTGGTGCGGGCACATGGAGTGGAAGCGGAGCCCGGTCACCACCACCAGCTCCTGGGAGGAACCCCTGGGCGCGGGGAACGTCTCGCCCAGCGCCTCCTCGGCCGAAGTCTGGTAGCCGTCGAGGAACTCCTCCGTCCAGGCCTGCGCCACCCGGGCCGGGGTCTCCTTGAGGTTGGGATCCGAGAGCGACAGCCCGGCCGCGCGAAGAAACGCCTCCACCGCCCGCGCGAGGGCGGCCGCGTCCGGCTGGCGCGCGGCGCGGCTTACACGTCGCGGTAGCTGACGCAGTACTCGGGCGTTTCCCACAGGCGAAGCTCCTTCAGCCCGTCGAGCTGTCCGCGAAGCTGGTCCCACATCCAGACGATGAGGTTCTCCGCCGTCGGATTGTCCATGAAGTCGTTGAGGTTGTGGTGATCACACTTCACCAGGACGGACTCCCAGACCTTCCGGCGGATCTCCTCGAAGTCGCGGATCATCCCGTCCTTCGGGCTGGGCGCGCCGGTGATGATCACCTGGAGCCGGTAGTTGTGCCCGTGCATCCGGAAACACGGCCCGTCGTAGTACGGCAGCCGGTGCGCCGCGCTGAAGTGAAAGTCCACCGACAGTTCCATCGCCATCGCCATCGTCGTCACGTCCTTCTGAAACGTCCCTAAGGTTAAGCCCTGCTTGCCAGCTGAATCTCGTCGCCCGCGCACCTGACCTCAAACGTCTGCACCTTGGCGCCCGGCGTCGTCGGAGAAACACCGGTCCGCAGGTCAAAGCTCCAGGCGTGGAGGGGGCAGTGCAACAACAGGCCCTGGAGGTCTCCCTCGCCCAGCGGTCCGCCGCGGTGGGGGCAGCAGTTGTCAATCGCGTAGACCGCGCCCTCGACATCGAAGAGGGCCACCTCGCGGTCCCCGAACGTCACGAGCGCCCGCCCGCCCGCAGGCAGGGCGGCCCGGGAAGCCACCGTGATGAACCCGTCCGTCGCCATTTTGCCCTCCATAACGGATCTCCGGGGCCGGCGCACGCCGCCGCCGCCAGACGAGGCGCATTGCTGTGCCGGGGCCGCCGACGTAGAAGGCCCAGCTGCGTGATCAAGATCTGCCCCGCCTGCCGCAGGACCTTCTCCGGGGGCACCGTCTGCCTGAGCTGCCAGCACGAGGTGGCGTTGCTGGACGTGGCGGATCCCGCGGTGCGCCGCGCACACCTGCGCGCGGACGGCGAGCTGCGGGTCACCATCCGCACCTACTACGGCGCCCGGAGCGCCATGCTGATGCTCTTCGTCGGCATCCTCTCTGGCCTGGCCTTCGCCGTGGCCTTGGCGCGCAAGGCGTTCTCGCTGCACGGGGGCGCCCGAGGCGCTCTGCTGGCGGGAGCAGTGGCCGCGGCGGTGCTCCTCCCGGTCCTCACCACCTTCGTGGGCGCCCGCGTCGTCCACGCGTTCTCCAAGTCCTGCCGCAAGCGCCCACTTCGGGCGACGGAGCTGCGAGTGGTCCGCCGAGGTCAGAACCTGGCTTAGGAAGCGGACCTGCTGCGCGGCGGAGACTCGGTCTGCGTTGCCCCGACGAGCCTTTCGGAGCGCGGGTGGCGGCTTGTCGGACACGGGTACGGGTACGGGTTCGCACACGGCGCACGGCTCGTCCGGTCGCCGACCTGAAGTGGTTGCCCGCCGTTGCGCTCTGGCCCGTAACCGACTGCCCGAACCCGAACCCGAACCCCTACCCGTGAACGAAGGCGAACGCGAACGCGAACGCGTGCTCCCTACCCCTACCCGAGACACCGTTCCCCGAAGCCCGCAGCCCGAGACACCATTCCCCGAAGCCCGCCCCCCGAGACACCATTCCCCGCAGCCCGCCCCCCCGAGACGCCATTCCCCGCAGCCCGCAGCCCCCGCGCGACGACTCACTTCACGGCGGCGGAGATCTGCTTGAACTCCGGCGTCCCGGCCTTGCCGAGCAGGTCGAACAGCGCTGCCTCCGCCGTCGTGACCACCGCCCCGGCCTCCCGGCAAAGCGCCAGCCCCACCTCGCGATCCACCTCGGTGCGAGAGAGCGCCGCGTCCGCGCAGAGGTAGGGCCGCAGGCCGCGCTCAGACAGGTCCCTGACCGTCTGGAAGACGCACACGTGGGTCTCCATCCCGGCGACGAGGATCTGCCGGCGGTCACCCCACCCCGCCAGCACCTCCGGGAGCGCGCAGGAGAACTGGACCTTCTCAACCGGCCGCACGTCGCCCAGCGCCTGGCGAAGAGCAGGCACCGTGGGCCCCAGGCCCTTCGGGTATTGCTCGGTCGCGACGATGGGCAGCCCCAGCGCGCGGGCGCCGGCGATGAGCGCGCAGGTCCGGTTGACCACCCGCTCCAGCGCCGCCGCCGGCATGGCCGCAGCCAACCGCTCCTGAACGTCGATCACTAGCAGCGCGGCGTTCGCGCGGACCAGCCGATGGGTGTCCACGTGTTCTCCTCTAGACCGCGTAGCCCATGGCGCCCGCCTTCGAAGGCGCCTCGGGGTCCAGCATCACGTTCACGCAGGCGACGGTCCCGCTCGCCGCGGCGCGCTCCAGCGCGGGGCGGATCTGCGCTGGGTCCGTCACGTGCTCTCCGTGCCCGCCCATCGCCTCCACGATCTTGTCGTACCGGGTGGGCGCCAGCAGCGTGCCGGGCGACTTGTCCTCGCCGAACATCGCCACCTGCGGGAGGCGGATCTGCCCCCACGCCGCGTCGTTTCCCACCACGCAGACCATCGGCAGCTTGAACCGGAGCGCGGTCTCGAAGTCCATCCCGTTGAGCCCGAAGCTCCCGTCGCCCTGGATGACCCAGACCGTGCGCTGCGGGTGCAGCAGCTTGGCCGCGATGGCGAAGGGCGCACCGACGCCGAGGCAGCCCAGCGGACCGGGATCCAGCCATCGCCCCGGGCCCTCGAGCTCAATGACCTTCGCCGCCAGCGCCACCCAGTTCCCACCGTCCGCCACGAAGAGCGGGTCCCCCACGGACTTCGCCACCGCGGAGAGCTCCCGCGCCAGCCGGAAGTGGTGGATGGGCTTCTCCTCGCTCTTCGTCCACTCCTCCAGCCCGCGCTGCTTCTTCTGTTCGCCCGCGCGCAGCCCCGCCAGGTAGGCCTCCCGCTTGGCCGACGGGGCGCCTTCCGCGAAGGCCTTCAGCGCGCTGTAGCTGTCGGAGATGATCCCCACCTCCACTGCCCGGTTGCGGCCCACCTCCGTTGGATCCACGTCCACCTGGACGATCTTCGTCTCCGCGGAGAAGGTGGGCTCGCTCCCGTAGTTCAGCCGGAAGTCGAACGGCGTGCCGATGACGAAGACCAGGTCCGCGCCGGAGAGCGCCTCTTTGCGGGTGTGCTGGAAGAACAGCGGGTGCGCAGGCGGCAGGCAGCCGCGGCCCGCGCCGTTCAGGTACACCGGCAGCTGGGCGCGTTCACAAAACCGGCGCAGCTCCTCGGTGGCGCCGTCCCACCAGATGGAGGAGCCTGCGATGACCGCCGGGCGCTCTGCCTTCGCCAGCAGCGCCAGCGCGCGCTCCACCTTCAGGGGATCCGGCGGCGTGCGCGCGTCCGTGCGGTACTGCGTGGGCAACTGCTCGGCGCCGGCGGCCTCGGTGCCGTTGCACAGGACGTCCCAGGCAAGCTCGAGGAAGACAGGGCCCGGCCGGCCGGAGAGCGCCACCCGGAACGCCTTGGCCAGATAGGACGGGACGAGGTCCGGCGTGGGCACCCGGTCAGACCACTTGGAGATGCGGTGGAAGAGGTCCACCTGCTCCATCTCCTGCAGGCTGCCGCGGCTCTGGTTGAAGATGGGCGCCGCGCCACCCAGGAGAATCATCGGCGAGCTGGCGGCGTTGGCGTTGGCCACGCCGGTCAGCGCGTCCGTCACGCCAGGGCCCGCGGTCACCACCGCCACCCCCACGCCGCGGGTGATGCGCGCGTAGGCGTCCGCGGCGTGCGCGGCCGCCTGCTCGTGCCGCATGTCGATGACCTGGATGCCCTCCTCCACGCAGCCGGCGTAGATGGGCGCCACGTGCAACCCGGAGAGCGTAAAGACCGCCTTCACGTTCTCCCGCTTGAGCATCCTCGCCACCAGCTGTCCACCGGTCGCTGCCATCACGCCCCCCTTGCGAATTGCGGTCAGGTGCCCGCGCGCAGCGCCCGCTCCACCATCCCGAGCCGGTCGTTGCCCACGTACATGTCCTCGCCGATGAAGAACGTCGGCGCGCCGAAGGCGCCGCGCTCCACCGCCTCATCCGTGTTCTTGCGCAGAAGGTCCTTGGTCTCCTGCGCGTCCGCCCGCGCCAGACAGGACGCCACCGGCAGCCCGGCCTCGGCCAGCGCGGCCTCCAGCAGCGCGGGGTCCGCCACGTCCTGACCCTGGGTGAAGGCGCGGCGGTACACCGCCCGGGTGAAGGCGGCGATCTGCCCCTCCGCCAGCGCCACCAGGCCCAGCCGGTCCGCCTTGAGCCCGTTCATCGGAAACGCGGCAGGGAGAACGAACGGAGGGAGCCCATAGAGGTCGCTCCAGTCCTGGAGATCCTTGAGCTGGTACTTCGCCTGGGCGAAGGTGCCGCCCGGCGGGCTGTTCTTGCCGACCGACTTGAAGACGGCGCCCAGCAGGAACGGCCGCCAGGAGAGGGTGCAGCCCGTGCGCGCAGTCAACGCCTCCAGCTGAGTGGACGCGAGGTACGAGTACGGGCTGGCGTAGTCGAAGAAGAACTCGAGGACCTTGGGCATTTTCAACCCTTATGCGCGGTCGCCTTATCGCACCGCTCCCGTGAAGGATCCAGACGTGCACAGCCTATGGGAGTCCCTGAGCCGCGAGGCCCATCCATTCGCCGCCGAGCTCGCGAAGACCGCCTACGCGCGCGGACTGGCGGTGACCGCGAAGGACGGGAGCACCCGGCCCATCCCGGTGACCGCCACGCCCGTGGTGCTGGACGGGGCGGAGATTCACCGCCGCGCCACGCTCTCCACGCAGCTGGCCAGCGCCACCTTCAAGATGGCGCGCGCCTGTCTGGCCGGCCCGCGCCGGGCGTGGCTCCTCTCCGCCCTCTCTCCGCTGGAGCGCTTCATGGCCGAGCGCACCGGCGTCAGCCTGACCGGGCTGGCCACCACCCGCGTCGACTACTTCGTCACCTCCCGCCCCTTCGCGCTGGAGGTCAACGCCACCATCCCCGCCATGCAGGCGTACTCGGACATCGCCGCGCGCAGCTTCATTGAAGCGGCGGGCCGGACGATGGGGCTGAGCGAGGCAGAGGTAGCGAGGCTGTGCGCCGCCAACGGCTCCAACGCGCAGGCGCTCTACCGGGCGCTCCTGGCCTGGTACGCGCAGCAGCGCCCGGGCCGGGCGCCCGAACGGATTGCCCTGCTCTGCCGCCGCAATGACGCCCAGCTCACCGAGCAGCGCGCCCTCGCCGAGATCTTCCGGGCGCTGGGGACCGAGGCGGAGGTCGTCTACCCGGACGAGCTCTCCGGCCAGGACGCCGTCTTGGCGCGCGGCAAGGCGTACGATCTCATCTACCGCCACCTCTTCGTGCGGCGGCTGGAGGAGACCCCCTCGCCGTATGTCGAAGCGCTGCTGGCGGAGGTGCCCAACCGGCGCGCGGTGGTGGTCAACCCGCCCGCGTCTCAGGTGGAGGTGAAGGCCGTCTTCGCGCTGCTCTCGGAGGCACTGCTGGACGGGCGTATCGCCGCGGAGGCCGCCCTCACCGCGGAGGAGCTGGCCGCCGTGCAGGAGGCCGTCCCCTGGACGCGCAGCTTCCAGCCCGGGCCCAGCACGGACCCGGACCGCGCAGCAGTGAAAGACCTTGTGGAGTGCGTGGCGGCGTCCCCGGCGCGCTACGTCCTCAAGCGGTCCTGGGACTACGGCGGGAAGGCCGTCTTCGTGGGCGCCGCAGCCGGCACGCCCAGCTTCGAGGAGCGCGTGCAGGCGGCCTACGGCGAACGGCTGGACTGGCGGGCCCTGTGCGCCCGCGCCGCGGCGGACCCGCAGGGGGGCGGCTTCGTGGTCCAGCAGTTCGTGGCCACCACGCCGGAGCCCCACCTGCTCTGCTCGGAGCAGGGCGTGACGGAGGCGCAGCTCTTCGTGGACTACTCCTGTTACGCGTCGGTCGGGCTGGAGGCGGCGCCCGGCTGGGGCGGGGTCTGCAGGGGCTCGCCTTCGCAGATCGTCAACATCGTCGGCGGCGGAGGCGTGCTCCCGCTGCTGACCTCCGAGGTGGCCCAGGCGCTGGAGGCCGCCGCCCGGCGCTGAGCCTTTAGACCTTGGGCTTCGCGGGCGCTGGCGGCAACCGCAGGCGCTCCACCGGCTGACCGCCGACGAGGTGCTGGTCGACGATGTCCGCCACGTCCTCCGCCGTCACTCGCCCGTACCAGACGTTGTCCGGGTAGACGACCACGGCGATGCCGTTCTCGCAGGCGTCCAGGCAGCCGGCCGCGTTGGCCCGGATGTCCCCCTTGATGCCGCGCCGGTCGAGCTCCTGCTTGAAGCGGGCGCGGACCTCCTCGGAGCCCTTGCTGGCGCAGCACCCCCTGGGGCTGCCGTCGGGGCGGCGGTTGGTGCAAACGAAGACGTGGCGAGAATACGGGGGAGGCATATGACAGCGCGTCTTAGTTCCTACCGGCGGGGCCTCCAAAGGCTTCCGGAGCCGATTTTCCGGCCCCCGTGCTCAGTTTGATGGGCCGCGACGAGCGCAAAATGAATACGCACTATCAGATAAATTTCAGGCGACAAATCGGCGGCCGTCCATGCCCGCGGTCAGCACCGCTTGCCACGCCACGTATGGCGGTTTTCCGTGGCGCACTTTCGGCCGCTGCGGTGTTGGTGTCTGGAACTGGGCTTCGGCATGGTCCGAGGGCCGAATTGTCGGCCCTGAGCCCGTTTCCTCACATGTCCGCTGATTGACGGAGGTGCACTAAATATGGGGTATCGCGAAGGTTTTTGACACTACGGATGGTACCGTCCTGCTTGACACCATGACGTGACTTTCGGTACAAATCCGTCCGCTGAGGGCAGGGGGAAACCGCTGAATCCGGGGTCAAAACAGGCCCCACATCCGCAAAAACCTACCTTTCAACCCAGCCGCCCAGAGTGGCGTTTTTAACTGGGATTGAACACTTTTCACCCTGGTGGCCTACGAGCCGGGGCGCTTTGCCTTTTGCTTCTAATCCGTACTTACAGTGAATCCGGGCTTCACGAGGGAGGGGACCAACCATGGATAAAGAGCTGGCGCCAAAGTCTTCCGTACCGTCGAAGGACCGCAAGGGGCCGCGGAAGGCCAGAACCGGCAGTGGGTTGGCAGTCGCGCGCTACTTCACAACCCCGGGCGTGGACCCTGCCGATGAGCTCGCGTGGGAGCACCGGACTGCGGGCATCTCGGGCGAGGACGGGAAGGCCGTCTTCGAACAGAAGGACATCGAGGTCCCCAAGTCCTGGTCGATGCTGGCGACCAACGTCGTCGCGTCGAAGTACTTCCGCGGGACGCCCGGAACGCCTGAGCGTGAGAACAGCGTCCGCAAGCTGGTGAGCCGGGTGGTGGAGACGCTCACGCGTTGGGGCCTGGACGGCGGCTACTTCGCGACAGAGGCGGACCGCGACACCTTCCACGCGGAGCTGACCCATCTCCTGTTGAAGCAGAAGGCGGCCTTCAACTCGCCCGTGTGGTTCAACGTGGGGGTCGAAGACCACCCGCAGTGCTCGGCGTGCTTCATCAATGCGGTGGATGACTCCATGGAGTCCATCCTCACGCTGGCGAAGACGGAGGGCATGCTCTTCAAGTACGGCTCTGGCACGGGCAGCAACCTGTCCTCGCTGCGGTCCTCGCGGGAGCTTCTGGCGGGCGGCGGCACGGCGTCCGGTCCGGTCTCCTTCATGAAGGGGTTTGACGCGTTCGCCGGGGTCATCAAGAGCGGCGGCAAGACGCGCCGCGCGGCGAAGATGGTCATCCTCAACGCGGACCACCCCGACATCCTCCAGTTCATCCGCTGCAAGTCGAGCGAGGAGAAGAAGGCGTGGGCGCTGATTGATGCGGGCTACGACGCCTCCTTCAACGGCGAGGCATACTCCTCGGTCTTCTTCCAGAACTCGAACAACTCCGTCCGGGTCAGCGACGACTTCATGAAGGCGGTGGTGGACGACCGCAGCTGGACGACGCGCGCGGTGCGCGACGGCCGGCCGATGGACACCTACCGGGCGCGGGATCTCTTCCGGGAGATCTCCGACGCGGCGCACCTCTGCGGAGATCCGGGCCTGCAGTTCGACAGCACCATCAACGCCTGGCACACCTGCGCCACGACGGCCCGCATCAACGCGTCCAACCCCTGCTCCGAGTACATGTTCCTCGACGACACGGCCTGCAACCTGGCGTCGCTGAACCTGATGCACTTCCGCAGCATCGACGGCGAGTTCGACGTCGAGGCCTTCCGGCACGCGGTGGACGTGGTGCTGCTGGCGATGGAGATCATCGTCGGCAACTCCAAGTACCCCACGGAGCGGATCACCCAGAACTCGCACGAGTACCGGCCGCTGGGCCTGGGCTACGCGAACCTGGGCGCGCTGCTGATGGCCACCGGGCTGCCGTATGACTCGGACGAGGGCCGCAACTACGCGGGCGCCATCACGTCGCTGATGTGCGGCCAGGCCTATCTCCAGTCCGCACGGATGTCGGAGAAGATGGGCGCGTTCGCGGGCTACACGAAGAACGCGGAGTCCATGCTCGGCGTGGTGCGCAAGCACCGGAAGGCGGCGCACCAGCTGCCGCCGTTGGGGGTGAGCGAGGAGCTCCACCTGGCGGCGAAGCAGGCCTGGGACGACGCGCTGGCCTACGGCCAGGAGAGCGGCTACCGGAACAGCCAGGTCACCGTGCTGGCGCCCACTGGCACCATCGGCTTCATGATGGACTGCGACACCACCGGCATTGAGCCGGACATCGCGCTCATCAAGTACAAGAAGCTGGTGGGCGGCGGGATGCTGAAGATCGTCAACAACACGGTCCCGCTGGCGCTCTCCAAGCTCGGGTACAGCCCGGTGGAGATTGAAGCCATCGTCGCGCACCTCGACAAGGAGGAGACCATCGAGGGCGCGGCGGCGCTGAAGGCGGAGCACCTGCCGGTGTTCGACTGCGCCTTCAAGCCGGCCAAGGGCGAACGGAGCATCCATTGGATGGGCCACATCAAGATGATGGGGGCCACCCAGCCCTTCCTCTCCGGCGCCATCTCCAAGACGGTGAACCTGCCCACCAACGCGACGGTGGAGGACATTGAGCAGGCGTACCTGGAGGCCTGGCGGCAGGGGCTGAAGGCCATCGCCGTCTACCGCGACGGCTGCAAGCGGAGCCAGCCGCTCAACACCTCGCGCAAGAAGGAGGAGACCAAGGCGGTGGAGGTCCAGCCGCTGGTGGCGCCGGAGCCGCGCGCGCAGCGGCGGCGGCTGCCGGAGGAGCGGCGGGCCATCACGCACAAGTTCTCCATCGGCGGGCACGACGGCTACCTCACGGTCGGCATGTACGAGGACGGCAGCCCGGGCGAGCTCTTCTGCGTGATGGCGAAGGAGGGCTCCGTGGTGAGCGGGCTGATGGACAGCTTCGCCACCGCCATCTCGCTCTCGCTTCAGTACGGGGTGCCGCTCAAGGTGCTGGTGGACAAGTTCAGCCACACGCGCTTCGAGCCCTCGGGCTTCACCGGCAATCCGCAGATCCCCATCGCCAAGTCCATCACCGACTACATCTTCCGGTGGCTGGCGCTGAAGTTCCTTCCCTCCGAGGAAGGGACCCCGGAGGGCGCGGTGAGCGCGACGGATCCCGGCTCCAAGGCCGCGCCGGAGGCGCCGCGCCGCGCTCCGGAGCCCTCCAGCTCCGCGCGCCAGTCCTACCTGAACCAGGCGGACGCGCCGCCTTGCCATACCTGCGGGGCAATCATGGTTCGCAACGGCGCTTGCTACAAATGCACCAACTGCGGCTCCACCAGCGGCTGCAGCTGACGCATACCTGAAAGCTTCTCAGGGACCGCCCCTTCGGGGGCGGTGGGAGAGGGGCGGTTCCGAAGGCAGCACGCCTTCGGGGCTGCCCTTCCTTCATTTCAGCGTCACGCGTGCGCGGCCGCCTGCGTGAGCAGGTCCGTCATCCGGCGCGCGAAGAGGTTGGGGTCCTCCAGCCGGCTCCCCTCGGTGAGCAGGGCCTGGTCGTAGAGGACCTCAATCCACTCGGCGACCTTCGCCCCCTGCAGGACGTTCAGCCGCTGAATGAGCGGGTGGCCGGGGTTGAGCTCCAGAATCCGCTTCTGGCGGGGCAGCGCCTTGCCGCGCTCCTTGAGCAGCTGCTCCATGAAGGCGTGCGTGCCGCCTTCGGGGACGACGAGGCAGACCGGGGAGTCGGTGAGGCGGTCTGAGATCCGCACCTCCTTCACCTTGTCCTTGAGGACCTCCAGGAAGCGGTCGGTGAGGCCCTTGAGCGCGCTCCCCTGCTCTTCCTTCACCTTCTTCTGCGCGTCCGTCTCCTCCAGCTTCAGCTCCGCCTGCATCGCGCTCACCAGCGGCTTACCCTGGAACTCGCCCAGCCCCTGCACGGCCCACTCGTCCACCGGGTCGGTCAGGTAGAGGACCTCGAAGCCGCGCTGCCGCAGCGTTTCCAGGTGGGGCGAGCCGGCCAGCGCCTTCTGCGACTCGCCGTAGGCGTAGTAGATGGCCTTCTGCCCTTCCCCCATCCGGCCGACGTAGTCCGCCAGCGAGGTGAGCCCGGCGTCCCGGGTGCTCTCGTAGCGCAGCAGCGGCGCCAGCCGCTCCTTGTACTCCGGCTCCAGCGCCAGCCCCTCCTTGAGGACCACGCCGAAGCCCTTCCAGAGCTCCGCGTAGTCCGCCGGCCGGTCCTTGGCGACCTTCTCCAGCAGGTCCAGCACCTTCTTCACCACCTGCTTCTTGATGGAGCGGACGATGGCGGAGTCCTGCAGGAGCTCGCGCGACACGTTGAGCGGCAGGTCCTCTGAGTCCACCACGCCGCGCACGAAGCGCAGCCACTGGGGCAGGAGCTCCTCGCAGCTCTCCATCACCATCACCCGCTTCACATAGAGCCGGATGCCGCGGTGCTCTCGCGTGTGGAGGTCAAACGGCGGGACCTTCGGGACGAAGAGGAGCCCGACGAAGACCTGGGATCCCTCCGCCTTGAAATGCGTCCAGGCGGCGGGCTTCTCGAAGTCGTGCGTGAGGTGCTTGTAGAACTCCTCCGCCTGCTCGTCGGAGATCTCGCCCTTCGGCCGCTGCCAGAGCGCGCTGGCGCGGTTGATGGTCTCCCACTTCTTCTCCACCTCCAGCTTGATGGAGTGGCTCACGTAGTCCGAGTAGCGGGTCACCAGGTCACGCAGCCGCCAGGGCTCCAGGAACTCCTTCTGTTCGTCCTTCAGGTACAGGATGACGGAGGTGCCGCGCTCCTTCCGGTCGGCCGGCTCCACGCTGAAGGTGCCCTTCGCGTCGGAGATCCAGCGGTGCGCCTCCGTGGCGCCTGCGGCGCGGCTCACCACCTCCACCCGGTCCGCCACCAGGTAGGCGCTGTAGAAGCCCACCCCGAACTGGCCGATGAGGTTCACGTCCTTCTGGCCCTTCTGCGCCATCTGCTCCAGGAACTCGCGCGACCCCGAGTGCGCGATGGTCCCCAGGTTCTTGATCAGCTCCTCCCGCGTCATGCCCACGCCGGTGTCCTCCAGCGTGAGCGTGCCCTTCTCCCGGTCCGGGACAATCCGCACCTCCAGCGGGCTGCCGTCCGCGAGGAGCTCCGGCTCCGTGATGGCGCGGAAGCGCAGCTTGTCCAGCGCGTCAGAGGCGTTGGAGACCAGCTCCCGCAGGAAGATCTCTTTGTGGCTGTAGAGCGAATGGATGACGAGGTTCAGCAGCTGCTGGACCTCGGCCTGGAAGGAATGGACGTTTGACATGGCGCCCCTCCTTAATCATTCGGCGGCCGCTTTCAACACCCACGCGCGCGACCGGCGCGGAAGAGCGACGAGGTCGGGACGTGTCGCGACCTTGCCGACCGATATGCAGCGCGTCTGAACTCTTCAACGACGGTTGCTCGCGATCGCGCCAGAGCCGGACGACCGTCCTGCAATTATCCGCGGCGTAGACGCTCACAGATTCACGTTGAGATAGTGCCCGGGCCTCCGGCTTTCGATCTGTGTCCCATGGGCTCGGCACTCAACCTCTCCATCTCGCCGTTGCGGCTGGTACGCGTGGGCGTCCTGGGAGTTTCCAGCGAGCGCGTGGTTCGTTCAGCAGATGACACCGCGCAGGAGCTCTTCGGCGCGGGAGAAGCGCTGCTGGGACGGCCGCTGGAGTACTGCTTTCAGCCGGTGGCGGAGGAGGACGTGAAGGCGGTGATCGGCCAGTGGCCGATCACGTACCTCGGCGTCGCTCCGCCCACGTCGGCGCGGTGCCTGGTCCACGTGGCCCACCTTCCGGGCAGCGGCGACGACACCGGCATTGCCACGGTGGTCTCCGTGAACGAATACCTGGCGGAGAGCCAGGCGCTGGCGCGGGTGCAGCTGCGCAACACCATTGAATCCATCATCGCGGGCTTCGCGCACGAGGTGCGCAACCCGCTGGCGGCCATCCTCAGCCTGACCGAAGCGGCGCTGCAGCAGGACCCGTCGCCGGACACGGTGCTGGTGCGCATCCCCGGCCTGGTGGGGCGCGTGGAGTCGCTCATCCGGCAGTCTTTGGCGTACAGCCGCCCCAAGTCGCCCAACCGCGCGCTGCACCACCCCTCATTCCTGCTGGAGCACGCGGCGTCCCTCCTGCGACGGCGCGAGAGCGCCGCGGCGCTCACCTTCGAGGAGTGCGACGACATTCCCCCGGTGATGGTGGACCTGCCGCAGGTGGAGCAGATCCTGGTCAACCTCCTGGAGAACGCGCTGGACGCGGCCCGCAGCCAGGTGGAGGTGCGCGTGCGCGGTGGGAAGACGTCCGTGCCGTCGGTCTGCATTGAAGTCCACGACGACGGGCCCGGCATCGCCGCCGACGTGGCCCCGCGCATCTTTGATCCGTTCTTCACCACCAAGGCCCACGGCACCGGCCTGGGGCTGGCCATCGCCAGAGATCTCACCCGCATCAACGGCGGCGAGCTCCACCATGTGCCCACGCCGCGCAAGGGCGCCACCTTCCGCCTCTACCTGCCGTCCACCCCTGCCCGCGTCCTCGGGTTCTAGGTCTCCACCGTGAACCGACTGCTCATCATCGATGACGATGCCGACTTCACCTTCGGACTCTCCACGCTGCTGGCGCGCGCCGGGCACGAGGTGGTGGTGGCCCACGGCGGGACGGAGGCGCTGGCGGAGGTCCGCGCCCGCTGCTTCGACGTGGCGTTTCTGGATCTCCACCTCCCGGACACCGACGGGCTCACCCTCCTCGCGCGCCTGGGCGAAGCGGACCCGCTGCTGCCCATCATCTGTCTGACCGGCAGCCACGACACCAACGCCGTCGTGAAGGCCATGCGCAGCGGCGCGGTGGACTACCTCACCAAGCCGGTGGACCGGCAGACGCTGGTCAACGCGCTGGCCGCCGCCACCGAGTACTCCGCCGCGCGCCGCGCCGGCGCGGAGGCGCTCCCCGGGTGGACGGCCTGCGTGGGCGAATCCCCCGCCTGGAAGCGCGCGCTGGCGCTGGTGTCGGCCGCGGCGGCCGCGCCGCGCACCACCGTGCTGCTCACCGGAGAGCCGGGCGTGGGCAAGGAGGTCGCCGCGGCGCTGCTGCACCGCTTGAGCAAACGCAGCGACGCGCCGATGGTGTGCGCCAACGCTGCCTGCTTCTCCCCTGCCCTCGTCGAGTCAGAGCTCTTCGGCCACGAGTCCGGCGCGTTCACCGGCGCCACGCGGCGACGGCGCGGGCTCTTCGAACAAGCGGCGGGCGGCGTGCTTTTCCTCGACGAGATTGGCGAGCTCTCGCTGGATCTCCAGAGCAAGCTGCTGCGCGTGCTGGAGGGCCACCCCTTCCGGCGCGTGGGCGGCGAGGAGCCGGTCTCTTGCGACGTGCGGCTGGTCTGCGCCACCAACCGGGAGCTCCCGGAGCAGGTGAAGCGCGGCCTCTTCCGGGCGGACCTGCTGGAGCGGCTGCGCATCTTCGAAGTCCACCTGCCGCCCCTGCGCGAACGCACGGAGGACATCCCGCACCTGGCGCACCACTTCGTGGTGAAGCTGGGCCAGGAGCTGGGGCGCGCGGCGAGCGGCGTGTCGCCCGAAGCGATGGACGCGCTGCAGCGCCACAGCTGGCCGGGAAACGTGCGGGAGCTGCGCAACGTCATTGAGCGCGCGCTGGTGCTGGCCGGGAGCAAGCCCATCACGCTGCAGCACCTACCGGTTGAGCTGCGCAGCCCGGGCAGCCCACCGGGTGCGCCGCTTCCGGAGGCCGCCCCCGGGGCGTGCGGCGCGCAGAACGTCCGACTGGACGAAGTCGCGCGCCGCCACATCCTGGCCATCTTCCAGGAGACGGGCAGCAACGTCACCCGGTCCGCGGAGAGGCTGGGCATGTCGCGCCTGGCGCTGCGCAAGCGGCTGCAGGCGTATGGATTGAAACCGGTCCGTTCCTGACCGATCCGGTCGCAAACGGACCACCGCCGCGAAGGCGCTTTGCCCGCGCGGGAGGCTGGCCCCGCTTTCGCAACGAGGAGAGCTCGCCATGGCTTCGCCCCACACCACGCTTTCGCTGCCGAAAGGTCCCCTGTGGATGGTGGACGATGAGGCGGAGCTGGTGCAGGGAACGGTGGCCATGCTCGGCCGTGAGCTGGGGTCGGAGCACGTGCGCGGCTCCACCGACCCGCGCGAGGTGGCCAGCTGGATAGAGCGTGAGCGGCCGGCCGCGCTCATCACCGACATCCGCATGCCGCACGTGAACGGGTTGGAGCTGGTCACCCGCCTGCATGAGAAGTGGGGACCGGTCCCCGTCGTGGTGATGACGGCGTACCCCACCGCGCAGGTGAGCGAGCAGGCCAACGCGGGCCGCTTCGCGTACCTGCCCAAGCCCTTCACCTTCCGATCTCTGAGGGAGACCCTGGCGCGCGTCTGCGCCCAGCCCGCGCCGTCGGCCTTCAGCGGCGCCATCGCGGTGAGCATGCTGGACGAGGTGGTCCAGCTCTACGGGCTCGCGCAGCGGAGCGGACGACTGCGGGTGCTCTCCGGCGAAGGGGCCGGAGACATCGACTTCGACTCGGGGCGCGTGGTGCACGCGCAGACGGGCGCGCTGCGCGGCATCGACGCGTTCAACCAGATCCTCTCCTGGAGCTCCGGCAGCTTCAGCTGGACGGCGGAGCCTCCGGAGGAGGCGACCATCGACCTCGGGCTCTCGGAGCTCCTGCTGGACGCCTACCGGCTCCGCGACGAACGCGCGGCCGGCATTGACCCGGGCAGCACGAACGACGCCGACGACGAGCTGCTGCTCGACGCGTGGCAGGACAGCGCCCAACCGGGCGGCCGGGCGCGGGGCGACAACGTCGAGCACAACCTCACCAAGCTGGAGCGCAGCGACGGTTTTTTGGGCGCGGCGGTCTTCGACGCCGAGTCGGGCGTCTGCGTCGCCTCGCTGGACAAGAGCCCCACGCTGCACATCAGCGACTCGGTGGGCGGTCACGCCGAGCTGGTGCGCGCCGAGCGGCGGACCATCGCCCAGCTGAAGCTGGAGGACGCGCTTGAGGACATCATCATCTCCCTGCAGCGCGAGTACCACCTGCTGCGCCCCTGCCGGCGGCGGCCGTCGCTGTGCCTCTTCCTGGTCCTGGAGCGCTCCAAGGCGAACCTCGCCATGGCCCGACACCTCTTGTCGGACGTGGAACGGGACATGGTCCTTTGACGTCGCAGCACCCACCGAAGGAGACAAACATGGCTGGCCCAAAAGAAGCGTTGCCCAAGCTGATGGAGATCGACGGCTGCATCGGCGCCTGCATCGTGGACTCGAACAGCGGGATGATGCTTGCGACGGCAGCGGGCACCGGGGTTATCAACCTCGAGGTCGCCGCCGCTGGGAACACCGAGGTCGTACGCGCGAAGCGCAAGACGATGAAGGCGTTGGCCCTGCACGATCAGATCGAAGACATCCTCATCACGCTGGGCAAGCAGTACCACCTCATCCGGCCGCTCGCGTCCAACGACTCGCTGTTCATCTACCTGGCGCTCGACAAGACGAAGGCCAACCTGGCGATGGCAAGGCACAGCCTGGGGCAAATCGAGCGCGACCTCTCCGTCTGAAGCTTCACCCCCGTCTCAACCCATTGGAGTGACCCATGCCGAATGAACGACAGATCGTGGAGACGTTTGAGCAGATCGCCTCGGAGATCCCCGGGTTCATCGCGGCTTCGCTGGTGGATCTGGAGTCAGGCATGACGCTGGGGCTCAAGAGCCTGCGGCCGGACTTCGACCTCGCGGCGGCCAGCGCCTACAACAGCGAGATGGTGAAGCAGAAGCTGAAGATCATGAAGTCGCTCAACTTGAAGACCACGCTCGAAGACATGCTGCTGACCCTGGGAGATCAGATCCACATCATCAAGCTGGTGAGCCCCACGACGTTCCTCTACCTGGCCGCGGACAGATCGTTGACCAACCTGGCGATCGTGCGCAGCGCGGTCAACAAGAACGCCTCCCACTTCGTGTGACCCCTTGGCGACGCTCGACCGGGACGGCGATGCGGTGGTGGTCAGGGTCGTCTACGACGGCCCTGCCACCAGCGGAAAGACCACCAGCCTGCGCGCGCTCGCCGACCGGTTCGGGCAGGTGCCCGTCTTCACGCCGGAGGAGGCCGCCGGCCGAACGCTCTACTTCGACTGGATGGAGTACACGGGCGGCCGCTTCGAGGGGCGGCAGATCCGCTGCCAGGTCATCTCCGCGCCCGGCCAGGCGGAGCTCGCGGCGCGCCGCCAGCTCTTGCTCTCCTCGGCGGACGCGGTGGTCTTCGTCGCCGACACCAGCTTGAGCCGGATGCCGGCCAGCGTGGCCCACCTCGAAGATCTCATGTCCACGCTCGCGGGGCTCGCAGGCCTCCCGGTGGGCGTGGTGCTTCAAGCCAACAAAAGAGATCTCGCGGACGCGCAGCCCCTGGCGCCGTGGCGCGCCAAGCACGGCCTGGCGGTGGTGGAGTCCGTCGCCTCCGTGGGCGAGGGCATCCGCGAAGCCTTCGTGTTCGCGGTGCGGCTGGCGCTGGACCGCGTGCGGGAGCAGATGCGCCGCGGTGAATTGCGCCAGGTGCCGCCGGAGAAGGACCCGGCCGGAGAGCTGCTGCGGCGGATGCGCGCGCTGCCGGTGCGGGTGAACGGCCAGCCGCTGTGGACGCCGCCGCCGGTGCGCCGCGCGGCCAGCGCAGGCGGGCCGCCGCCGGTGCCGAGCACCACCGTGCCGTCCGGGTGGATCTGGCCGCCGGTGCAGGGACGCATCCTGCTCCAGGAGGCCTGCCTGGGCGCGCTCACGCAGGCGCGGGAGCTGGGCCCCGGAGACTGGCTGGCCGACTCGGCGGCCGGCTGGCGCTTTTATTCGTCTTCCAGCTGCGTCTACCCGGACAGCGAGAGCGCGCGCAGCGCCCTCATCCGCTGGGCGCAGCTGCACGTCGCCTGCGGGACGTGGATCTCCTCGCACCGCTGCATCGCCGTCTGCGACGCGGGCGACGGCAGCTTCCGGCTCTGGCAGATTGTCCGGAACGAACGGTCCCTCTGGCACGGGCTGTCAGAGGCGCTGGCTTCGCGGGACGCGGCGCTCATCGCGGAGGCCACCCACCGGTGCGACTGGGCCGCGCAGCAGTGGGCGCAGGGTCCGCACGACCTGCCGTGCACACTGGAGACGGTCGGCATCACGCAAACCGGGACCGCCTTCGTCGGCCTGATGCCAGAGCCCGGCGGCGCGCGCGCGGCGGAGCCGGCGGACCGGCGGGCCAAGCTGCGCCACCAGATGGAGACGCTGGTGAAGGCGGAGCTGGGCGGCGCTCAGGACAGGAGCTGAGGGTCGTCATCTGGGGGCGTGACGCTCGCCGGGAGGACGCCGGAGCGCATCACCCGCTGGAGCAGCCCCGTGGCGTCCACCTTGGCGGGCCGCGGCGGGAGCTCAAACTCCAGGCGCTCCTCACGACCGCGGCGGAACACGCGGATCCGCATGGGAGAGGCCCACTGGCGCGTGGCCTCCACAAAGGCCCCCAGGTTCGGCGTGGGGCGGCCATTCACCTCGAGCAGGACGTCCCCATACTTCAACCCGGCCAGGTGCGCCGGGCTCCCTTCCAGACACCCCAGAATGCACATCCCGCCCAGGCTCTGCGCGAGCCGCTCCAGCTCTTCCTGCTTCATTGCTTCCTCACGGCTTCACCGCCCGAACGCGGGCGACCGCCGTATTGTCCGTCCGGGGGTGAGCGGCGGGAAGTGGCGCCCAAGGGCGCGTTATTCCGGGCCCGGCCTGAACGGCGTCTAGTAGGCGTTGCGCGAGAGGAACCCACCCAGCGCGGTGCGGACGAGGATCTTCAGGTCCAGCAGGAGCGACCAGTTCTCGATGTAATACAGGTCGTACTCGATCCGCTTCTGCATGGAGGTCTGCCCGCGCAGCCCGTGCACCTGGGCCCAGCCGGTGATGCCCGCCTTCACCTTGTGCCGCAGGTGGTAGCGCGGGATCTGCCGCTTGAACTCCTCGATGAAGACCGGGCGCTCCGGGCGCGGGCCCACCAGGCTCATGTCGCCGCGCAGGACGTTGAAGAGCTGGGGCAGCTCGTCGATGGAGCTCACCCGCAGGAAGGCGCCCAGGACCGTGCGGCGGTCATCGTCCGGCCGGGCCATCTGCGCCCCGCCCTCCTCGGCGTTCTCGCGCATCGTCCGGAACTTGTAGATGCGGAACGTCCGCCCATCCATCCCCATGCGCTCCTGCGCGTAGAAGATGGGCCCGCGGCTGGTGAGCTTGATGAGCGCGGCGACCAGCAGCAGGACGGGAGAGGTCAGCGCGAGCACCAGCGCGGCGAAGAGGATGTCGAAGGCGCGCTTGGCGACGAGGTTCCACCCGTGCAGCGGGCCGCCCTGGAGCGAGATGATGGGCAGGCCGCCGAACTCTTCAATGCCGCCGCAGAGCGTCGTGTACTGGTAGAGGTCCGGGACGATCTTCACGTCCACCGTGCGCTGAGCGAGCTTGTTCATCAGCGGCTTGACCAACGGCTGTTCCTCGATCGGGAGCGCCACCAGGACCTGATCCACCGGCTTGGCGTCCAGCACCGCCTCCACGTCGTCGAACAGGCCGACGATGGGCGCCCCGCGCAGCGTGCGGCCCACCTTGCCGGGGTTGCGGGTCAACACGCCTGCCACGCGGAAGCCGAGCTCGCGATGGCTGTCGATGGTTTCGATGACGCGCTCACCGAGCTCGCCCGCGCCGATGACCAGGATGGATTTGAGGTTGTAGCCGCGGCGCCGGATCTCATTGAGCACCGCGCGGAACGCCAGCCGCGTGGCGCTGACGAGCGCGAACGCGTAGCCCAGGAAGAGCAGCAGCGTGAGCCGTGAGTAGCGCTCACGGAGGAAGTAGGTGAAGGCGACCAGGATGAGCGTGCCGGTCACCATCGCCTTGAAAATCTCGAAGACCTCCGCGACGTGCGTGCGGGCCCGGTTCGTCGTGTAGAGCTGAAACTGGTGAAACGTGAACGGGAAGATGAGGAGCCCCATCGCCAGGGAGACCAGCGTCTCCGGGGTGGTGGGGAGGGTCTCGTAGGAGAAGGGTCCGTAGAACCGGGTGACGTAGGCGAGCGCGAACGCCAACGTCAGCACCGCGAGGTCGGTGGCGAGCTTGATCGAGTTGTAGAAGCGCTGAAACCGACCGAACAAATGTCCCCTCCCCGTTTGCCGCGCTGCTTCTACAAAAGAAACCATCGCGATCGCAAGCGGTTGGCCTGACCTCAACCCTGACGTCACGTTTGACTCACTCGCGTCGCCTACTGCGTCCGACCCGGCCAGACAAAACATGTGGTGAACCGTGGTCTACTTCCACGGCTCGCGTGGAAAAGGGAAAGAACTGCATGCGCGTCGTCGTAGGAGGCCTGCTCATTGTCACGGCCGCAGTGCTGTCAGGCTGTGGCCCCACCTGCCCGGAGCACCAATCGCTCTGCGGGTCCGAGTGCACGGCGACCGCCAGTGACCCGAAGCACTGCGGAGCGTGCGGGAACGCCTGTGCCGCCGGCGAGGTCTGCTCCGCGGGCGCGTGTGTGGTCACCTGCCAGGAACCGCTGCAGAACTGCGGCGGGAAGTGCGTTGACCTGAAGAATGACCCCGAGCGCTGCGGCGACTGCGAGACCGCCTGCAGCACACCGGGGTACTGCTCCAACGGCGTCTGCCAGACCGGCTGTCCGCCCGGCGTCACCCTCTGCGGCAACGCCTGCGCAAACCTCCAGACAGACCCGGCGCACTGCGGGACCTGCGACAAGGCCTGCGGCGAGGGTCTGGTCTGCGGCAACGGCCAGTGCACCGCCATCTGCCCCAACGGCAGCACCCGCTGCGGCAACAGCTGCACGTCGCTGGCGACGGACCCGATGAACTGCGACGCGTGCGGCACCACGTGTCCCATCCCGCCACACGCAGCCCCCGCCTGCGCGGCAGGCCAGTGCGGCATCGGCCCCTGCATCGGCGAGTTTGACAACTGCGACGGTCAGGTCGCCAACGGTTGCGAGACGAACCTCGAGATTGACCTCGCGCACTGCGGCGCCTGTGGGGCCGTCTGCGGCAACCTCCCGCACGCCATCGCCACCTGCGTGGAGGGCGGCTGCGCCATCGGCAGCTGCGAGGAGGGCTTTGCCGACTGCGACGAACAGGTGGCCAACGGCTGCGAGGTGGACGTGCGCAGCGACGTCTCATCCTGCGGCGGGTGCGGCAAGGCCTGCACGGCGCCGGTCAACGCGAGCGCGGGCTGCGTGGGAGGTGTCTGCAGCATTGGCGACTGCACCACCGGCTACGGCGACTGCGACGGGCAGATCTCAAACGGATGCGAAACCCCGCTGGTGGGCAACCCGCTGCACTGCGGCGCCTGCCCCAACGCGTGCGGCGCGGCCAACGCGTCCATCGCCTGCAACGGGACGCAGTGCCAGATCGCCTCCTGCACCGGCACCTTCCGCGACTGCGACGCCACCTACGCCACCGGCTGCGAAGCGAACACCCAGACCAGCCTCGCCCACTGCGGCGCGTGCGGCGCCGCGTGCGGACCGCTGGCCAACGCTACCGCCACCTGCAACGCCGGCATCTGCGCCATCGCCGCGTGCAACACAGGCTTCGCCGACTGCGACGGCAACTTCGCCAACGGCTGCGAAGTGAACCTCGCCACGGACAATGGCCACTGCGGCAGCTGCACCACCGCCTGCGGCCCGGTCTCCAACGGCGGCACCACCTGCAGCGCGGGGACCTGCAGCACGCTCACCTGCGCAGCCGGCTTCGCCAGCTGCGACGGCAACGTCCCCAACGGCTGTGAGGTGAACACCCAGACAGACCTCGCCCACTGTGGCAGCTGCCCGAACGTCTGCCCGGCGGTGGCCAACGGCGTGCGCGCGTGTCAGGGCGGCAGCTGCCGCGTCGCCAGCTGCAACGCGGGCTTCGCGGACTGCAATGGCCTGCTGGCCGACGGCTGCGAGGTGAACCTCCAGACGAACGTCGCCCACTGCGGCAGCTGCCCCAACGCCTGCGCCACCCAGAACGGCACCCCTGCCTGCACCGGCGGCACCTGCGCGGTGGGCGCCTGCAACTCAGGCTTTGCCAACTGCGACGGCCAGGCGCCGAACGGCTGCGAGGTCGACACCCGCAGCTCGTTGGCCCATTGCGGCGCGTGCAACGCGCTGTGCACCGTGAGCAGCGGCACCCCGGTCTGCACCAACTCCACCTGCACCGTCTCCTCCTGCGCCCCCGGCTTTGCCAACTGCGACGGCCAGGCCGCCAACGGCTGCGAGGTGGACACCCGTTCGACTGTCGCCCACTGCGGCGCCTGCAACGCCGCCTGCACCGTCGCCAACGGCACCCCCGCCTGCACGGGCTCCGCCTGCACGGTGGCCGCGTGCAACCCCGGCTTCGCCAACTGCGACGGCTTCGCCTCCAACGGCTGCGAGGTGGATACGCGCAGCACGCTCGCCCACTGCGGCGCCTGCAACGCCGCCTGCACCGTGGCCAACGGCAACGGGGCCTGCGTGGCCTCGGCGTGCACCGTCGCCTCCTGCGCCGCCGGCTTCGCCAACTGCGATGGCGCCGCCAGCAACGGCTGTGAGGTGAACACCCGCACCACCGTCGCCCACTGCGGCGCCTGCAACGCCGCGTGCTCGCTGCCTCACGCCACGCCCGCCTGCGTGGCGGCAGCGTGCACGGTGGGTGCCTGCGCCGCCGGCTTCGCCAACTGCGACGGCATCGCCAGCAACGGCTGCGAGGTGGACACCCGCTCCACGCTTGCCCACTGCGGCGCCTGCAACGCCGCGTGCTCGCTCCCCAACGCCAACGCGGCCTGCGTCAACTCGGCCTGCACCCTGGCCTCCTGCGCGGCCGGCTTCGCCAGCTGCGACGGCAACGCCGCCAACGGCTGCGAGGTCAACACCCGCACCTCGTTGGCCCACTGTGGCGCGTGCGGCGCCACCTGCGCGGTGGCCAACGGGACGCCCTCCTGCGTGGCGTCCACCTGCACCGTCGCCGCGTGCAACTCAGGCTTCGCCAACTGCGACGGCAACGCCGCCAACGGCTGCGAGGTGGACACCCGCGCCTCGGTGGCCAACTGCGGCACGTGCGGCAAGCTCTGCACCGTCGCCAACGGCAACGCCGCCTGCGTGAATTCCGCCTGCGCGGTGGCCAGCTGCAGCGCGGGCTTCGCCAATTGCGACGGCAATCCCACCAACGGCTGCGAGGTCAACCTCGGCGCCAACAACGCGAACTGCGGCGCCTGCGGGGTTGCCTGCGGCCCGGTGGCCAACGGCACCACGTCGTGCAGCGGCGGGACCTGCAGCGCCGTCGCGTGCACGGCCGGCTTCGCCAGCTGCGACGGCAACGCCGCCAACGGCTGCGAGGTCAACACGCAGACCAGCCTCACCCACTGCGGCGGCTGCAACACCGCCTGCGGCCCGTTCCCCAACGCCACCGCCTCCTGCACCGGCGGCGCCTGCGGCATCCTCTCCTGCAACCCGGGCTTCGCCGACTGCGACGGCGTCCGGTCCAACGGCTGCGAGGTCAACACGCAGACCAGCAACGCCCACTGCGGCGCCTGCAACGCCGCCTGCGGCGCGGTGCCCAACGGAGCGCTGTCCTGCAACGCGGGCGCGTGCACCGCGCTCTCCTGCAGCACCGGCTTCGCCAGCTGCGACGGCAGCCCCGCCAACGGCTGCGAGGTGAACATCCACGCCAGCCTCGCCCACTGCGGCGCCTGCAACGCGGCGTGCGGGCCGCTCCCGAACGCCACCGCCACCTGCTCTGCCGGCGCCTGTGCCGTCGCCACCTGCAACCCGGGCTTCGCGGACTGCGACGGCAACCCCGCCAACGGCTGCGAGGTGAACACCCAGACCAGCAACGCAAACTGCGGCGCCTGCGGGACCGCCTGCGGCCCGGTCGCCAACGGCGCCACGTCCTGCAGCGCGGGCACCTGCAGCACGCTCAGCTGCAGCGCGGGCTTCGCCAGCTGCGATGGCAACTCTGCCAACGGCTGCGAGGTGAACACTCAGTCCAGCAACACCCACTGCGGCGCCTGCAACGCGGCGTGCGGACCGTTCGCCAACGCGACCGCCGCCTGCTCCTCCGGGTCCTGTGGCGTCATCGCCTGCAGCGGGGGCTTCGCCAACTGCGACGGGCTGATGTCCAACGGCTGCGAGGTGAGCCTGGCCTCCAACAACACGCACTGCGGCGCCTGCGGCACCGCCTGCGGGCTGGTCACCAATGGCAGCACCTTCTGCAGCGGCGGCAGCTGCAACGGGCTGTCCTGCGGGTTCGGGTTCGACAGCTGCGACGGGAACCTCGCCAACGGCTGCGAAACCGACACGCAGACCACCGTCGCCCACTGCGGCGCCTGCAACGCGCTCTGCGCCGTGGCCCACGGCGCCGGCGCCTGCGTCTCCGGCCAGTGCGCCGTGGGCAGCTGCGCCGCCGGCTGGGCCGACTGCGACGGGCTGCCCTCCAACGGCTGCGAGGCGGACCTCACCCGGAACGAGACGTGCGGCGCCTGCGGCAACGTGTGCAGCGGCCTGTCGCTCTGCGTGGGCGGCACCTGCCTGTAGCCCGTTCGCATCGTAGAGGGGCCGCATCGAGGGGCCGCAACGGGCCGAGACCTGGCTCAAGTCCGCTTCGCCCCGCTCGAAGCGAAACGCGGGATGGAAGCCGCGGCGCGCGTCCAGCAGCAGTGGCCGGCAATGGGCGACGGCCGCGGTTGGAAGGCGCGGAGGCAGCGCTCGCGAACGAACGCAGCTCATCCCTGAGGAGACGGGGGACGGCGGGGTGTGCGCCCTGCCCCACCGGAGCTGGCCCGACCTCAGTCCGTGGTGGAGGCGGCGGTGCCCCCCGGACGCGGCAGCCAGATGCAACCATTCGTCGACCAACTCGCTCGAAACCGCGATGAGATGGCCTCCGCAATCGAGTTGGTCGACCAACGGTTGCGTCTGAGCCGCACAACCGGCCACTGCGACCAGCCTGGCGCCACCTCCACCTCGGTCCGAGGTCGGGCCAGCTCCAAGAAGGCAGTGCGACCGCCACGCTGCCCCCCGTCTCCCCAGATGCCCACTGCACTGCAGGACATCCAGGCCGCAGTCCCTGAACCCCTCCACCGGAATTGGTCCCATCGGGCACCCGAATTTGGCCCAGTTGGTGCCCATGACTTGGCCGCGCTGGTCCTTTCCATCGCGCCGCGTCCTGCTCGAGACTGCGCGCGAGGAGACTGCGAATGGCACATCTGACGGGGATTACACTCAGGCCAAATGAGGGCGAGCCGCTGTACCGGCAGCTCTTCGACCAGATTGTGGAGCGGATCCGCAGCTCCACCTTCCCCGCCGGGTACAAGCTCCCGCCCACGCGGGTGCTGGCGAAAGAGGTAGGGGCGCACCGAAACACGGTGGTGCGCACGTACGAGGATCTGGAGTCTGCCGGCTTCGTGACGTCCACGGTGGGCCGCGGCACCTTCGTCGTGGAGCAACCCCGGGCGCTGGCGATGACGGCGCCCCTTGCGCGCGGGCCGCTGCTCTGGGCGTCGCTGGTCTCCAACGCGGCCCAGGCGGAGCCGCTGATGCGCTCAGACCGGCTGGGGCGGTCGATGGCGGCGGTGGACGCGGTCAACCTGTCGCGGATGGCGCCGTCGGATGACCTGCTGCCGGTGGAGCTCATGCGGCGCTGTGTGGACCATGTGATGCGCACGGTGGGTGCCAAAGCGATGGGCTACACGCCGCGCGAAGGCCTGCCGAGGCTGCGGCGGCTCATCGCGGAGGACCTGGTCCGCCAGGGGATCCCGGCGGCGGCGGACGACGTGATTGTCACCACCGGCAGCCAGCAGGCGCTGGACCTGGTCGTCCGGGCGCTGGTCAACGTGGGGGACCCGTTCCTGGTCAACGAGGCGACCTACGCGGGCGCGCTGAACGTGCTGTCGGTGGCGGGGGCGCGGATCATCGGCGTGCCGAGCGACGACGAAGGCCCGGACATGAACGTGCTCGCGCGGCACGCGCGCTCCGGCGCCAAGGGCGTGTACCTGATGCCGGACTGCCAGAACCCCACGGCGCTGCGCCTGTCGCGCAAGCGGCGGGAGGCGCTGGTGGCCTGGTCGCACGACGCGCAGATCCCGCTCATTGAAGACGACTACGCCACAGACCTGAGCCTGGACGACGGCCCGCGGCTGCCGGCCCTGAGGACGCTCGACGGGGAGGTCATCCACCTGGGCACGTACAGCAAGAAGCTCCTGCCCGGACTGCGGGTGGGGTACGTGCTGGCTCCGCGCGGCCTCTTCTCCCGGCTGGTTCAGCTCAAGCACGCGATGGACCTGGGCACTTCCGGGCTGGTGCAGCACGCGCTGGCGGAGTTCCTGGAGCGTGGCTACCTGCGGGCGCACCTGGGCGCGGTGCTGGCCGAGTACCGCGTGCGGCGCGCCGCGCTGGAGGAGGGCCTGCGGCGGCACCTGCCTTCGCACGTCCGGTGGATCCACCCGGAGGCGGGGCTGCAGCTCTGGCTCCCGCTGCCGCCGATGATGGATCCCGAACACCTGTTCCAGGAGGCGCAGCGCCAGGGGGTGCTGGTGAGCCCCGGCCTCTTGAACGCGGCCGGGCCCTCCTACGCCCGCGGCATCCGGCTGACCTTCTGCGCCGAACCTGCCGAACGGATTGCCGAAGGCACCCGGCGGCTGGGCCGGGCGTACGCGGCGGTGGAGCGGAGGTCCCGCCCCAACAGCCCGGGCGACAGCTCCCGTTTTGAGGCGGTGTAGCCGGCGCGGCCACGCCGAAGCGGCGCGCTGTGGTTGCGAAAACAACGCCAATCCCGCGTGAGGGGGTTGCGGCGTGGTCACTCCACACCCACCCTCCGGCCGCCATGACGAACGCCCTCGCTGTAACGGACTGTGTCGGCAGACGCCCTGACGTCACCCGACGCGTCACTGCAGGCTGACTTGTTTCAAGACACTTGGATTCGCCGGCGGGTCTGCTGCAGAAGGTCAATTGCCATAACCGAGGAAGATCCGAGATTCGGAGCGTTTCCAAGGTCAGTCAGTCCGCGTCGTTTCCGGTCCGGTAAGGCGGTTATCCCACCCGGTGTAGGAGTGGTACACGCATGCGCACTCCTTTCTGTGCTACTGGAATCTCAAACGTAGAGAAGATGGCGTTTGTAGCGTCATTCGCCGGTGGATCATCACTTGCTTTGACGCACCGCCACGGTGAGTTTTCGAGCGGGGGAAACTCGCTGTAAAGAACTGCAGATAAACAAGAACCTCGCGGGTCCGCTTTTCTAAGACTCACGAAGCACCACTCAAAGGGTCGGTCTGATGACTTCGCTGTTGGGACGATTGGCGCCCAGTCGTACAGCCAAGCTGAATTTGTTGGTGGACCTGGCCCTGTTGTTGGCGGCTCTCTTTTGCGCGTCGTGGGTTGTCGCCCCCACAACCACCTCCCTCGTCGACCTGGCCTGGTTCTGCACCGCCGAGGCCTTTGTGTGGATCTTCGTGTCCACCGCCCTCCGTCACTATGACCCCTGGGCGACGGACCGCGAGCCGCACGACGACGCGGCGCTGGTCTCCGTCCTCGTGATGGCGATCACCACGGTCCTGGGCGTCTTCACGCTCATCGCGCCCGAGGGCGCGGCGCTCCCGTCCGTCGGCTACTTCCTCCTCTTCTTCTGGCCCTCCGTCCTCGTGCTCCGCCTCTTCGTCTTCCGCCCGCTGTCCAAGGCGGACGGTCCGATGGACGAGGTGCTCATCGTCGGCACCGGTCCGCTGGGCCGGCTCACGGGTGAGGACCTGGAGAACCGAACGCGCCGGCACGTGCTGGGGTACCTGCGCTTCTCCGATGAGGGCAAGCCCGAGAGCCTGCGCAACCGCGTCCTGGGTGGCAGCCAGGATCTCGAGGAGATGCTCAAGACCCTCCCGGTGAGCGAGGTCTACATCGCAGGCAACGCGCTCAAGCACGCCGCGGACATGCAGGCGGCCATCAAGAGCTGCGAGCGGTTCGGCGTCCCGTTCGCCCTCCCCGCCTACTGCTTCCGCCTGGACCGCGCGCGTCCGGTGCTCTCCAAGGCCATCTCCGACGGCTACATCCACTACCTCTCCGTCTGCGCGAAGCCTGGCCAGATGGCGCTCAAGCGGCTGTTCGACATCGTGACCGCCGGCATCGCGGTCTGGGCGCTGCTCCCGCTGTTCGCGGTGGTGGCGGCGATCATCAAGCTCACCTCCCGCGGCCCGGTCTTCTTCAAGCAGGTGCGCGTGGGCCTGCACGGCAAGCCCTTCCGGATGCTGAAGTTCCGGTCGATGGTGGTGAACGCCGAGGAGCTGAAGGCGAAGCTGGAGAGCCAGAACGAGCAGAGCGGCCCCGTCTTCAAGATGAAGCAGGACCCGCGGATCACCGCGATTGGCCGGTTCATCCGCAAGTACTCCATCGACGAGCTCCCCCAGCTCATCAACGTGCTCCGCGGCGACATGGCCATCGTCGGCCCGCGCCCGCCGGTCCCCAGCGAGGTCGCCAAGTACCAGGCGTGGCAGCGCCGCCGCCTGTCGGTGCGTCCGGGACTCACCTGCATCTGGCAGGTCAGCGGCCGCAACCAGATCTCCTTCGAGCAGTGGATGTTCCTGGACATGCAGTACATCGATCACTGGAGCCTGGCGCAGGACTTCAACCTCATCCTGAAGACGGTCCCGGTGGTGCTCACCGGCCGGGGGGCCAGCTAGTCGCGCTTGCGCGGCTGCCCTCCGCCATGCGTGGATCTGCCAGCCCCTCGTGACCCGCCCACTTCGACAGCTCTGGCTCCCCGTCCTGCTGGCCACCCTCGGTGGCTGCAAGACGCCGGGGCCGTTCGTCTGGGCGGATCAATACGCGGGCGCGCCGGCGGAAGAGCGCGAATACCTGGTCCACCCTGGGGACGTGCTGCAGATCCGCGTCTACAACCAGGAGACGATGAACACCCGCACCCGCGTGCGCGCGGACGGGAAGATCTCCCTGGCCTTCCTCAATGACGTGACCGTTGCGGGCCAGGCCCCCTCGGCCATCGCCAACAGCCTCCAGCAGAAGCTGAAGGACTTCATCGTCAAGCCGATGGTGACGGTGGCGCTGGAGGAGACCAAGCCGATGGCGGTCTCCATCGTCGGCGAAGTTGCCCGCCCCGGGCTGTACACGCTGGAGCCGGGCGTCTCCGTCCTGCACGCGCTGGCCTCTGCGGGCGGCTTCAACCCCTACGCCGCGCGGGATTCGGTCTACGTGCTCCGCCGGGAGAAGTCAGGCGACGTCCCGCTGCGCATCCGCTTCCGCTACCACGAGCTCATCCACGTGGAGGGCACGTCCGCCCAGTTCCGGATGATGCCGGGTGACGCCCTGGTGGTGGAGTAGCGACGGATGGTCTCCTGGGCCGCACTCGCCTCGCTCGCGCTGAGCCTCACCCCGCGTGCCCAGTACGATCTGGGCGTGCGCAGCGAAGCGCGCGCGGCGGTGGACGCGGCCTCCTCGGTCAGCAGCGTGGTGGATCTCACGCCGCGCGCCGGGCTGCGGCTGGAGCTCTCGTCCTTGACGCTCCACGCCGGCTACTACCCGCGCTTCGCGCTCTACAACCTCGCCAACCCCGGCCCGCCTGAAGTCCTGCACAGCGGCACCGTCGGAGCCGAGTACGCCTTCACGGACAGCCGGCGGCTCTTCGTCCGCCAGGAGATGTCCTACGGCATGCGGGAGCTGACGCTGCTGGGGCCGGCAGAGACGGCCGCTCCGGGAGAGACGACGGAGCCGCGCCCGGAGTCCCCGGTGCCGGATCCCGCGGCGGCGCTGAACAACCTGCAGCTGTCCGGCACCGTCCCGTTCTTCTCCTCCAGTACGACCGCGGGCGTGGTCTTGAGCCTGGGCCCGCTCTGGCTCCTCGTGGCGTCCGGCGGTTACGACATCACCGGCGGAAGCGACCCCGCATCCCAGGCCGTGTTGCCAAGCCAGCGCGGCCCTCGCTTCGACGGGCTGCTCTCGTACCTGGCCAGCCCGCGTGACACGCTCACCACCGCGGTCTCCCTGCGCGACTCACTCTTCTCCAACGGCCGGCGCGCGGGCGTCCTGATGGCGGACGAGCGCTGGACGCGCGGCCTTGCCCGCAACCTCACCGCGGAGCTGCGCGGCGGGGTCAGCGCGTACCGGGCGCGCCGCGAGGACGGGACTGTTGAGTCCGTGGCGCTTCCGCTGGCCGGCGCAGCGGTTTCGCTGGAAGGCGCGCTCCTCTCGTCGCCCGTGCGGCTGCGCATGGAGGTGGAGGTCGTCCCGTACGTGGACCCGTTCGCCGGCGTCGTCTACCACCGGCTGGAGACGGCGGCGACGGCGGGCTGGCGGTACGAGGACCTCACGCTTGCGGTGCGGGGGGCGGGCTCCATGGCCGTGACGGGTTGGGAACGGCGCGGACAGGTGGTCGTCACAACCGACGTGGGCGCGACGTATCCGCTCGCGCAAAACTTGCAACTCGAGGGCGGCTTCCGGGCCGCGTGGCAAGGGGGCGTGGTGTCAGTGGGGTCTCCCTTCTCGTGGGGTTGCTACGTCGCCGTCGCGTTCACCCAGGCCGGCGCGCTGTAGACGCGATGACTGAACTTCCAGCTTTGTGCGCTAGCATGCCGGCGCTGATATGCGGATGAGATCTACGGGGACCCGCGCCTTCGCGCTCGCGCTCCTCCTGGCCAGCGGCTGCCTTCACACCGGGACGTTCGTCTGGGTGGATGACGTGGCGCTGCCGGAGACCCAGGAGGGCGGCTACCTCATCGCCCCCGGTGACGTGCTGAACGTCCAGGTCTGGAACCAGGCGGGCATGAGCGGAAGAACGAAGGTCCGCGCAGACGGAAAAATTTCCCTGCCCTTCCTGAACGATGTGCCGGCGGCAGGCTTCTCGCCCAGCGTGCTGGCGCTCCAGCTGCAAGGCCGGTGGCGTGAGTTCATCAACAATCCGGTGGTCACCATCACCCTGGAAGAGACGCGCCCGCTGTCAGTGCCGGTGCTGGGCGAGGTCGCGCAGAATGGCGTGTTTGCGCTTGAGCAGGGCAGCGGCGTGCTCCAGGCGATCGCCGCTGCGGGCGGGCTGGGCATCCACGCGCGCAGCGAGCACATCTTCGTCCTTCGGCGCACCTCTCCTGACGCGCCGCCTGCCCGCATCCGCTTTACCTACGAAGCGCTCACCCAGGCGGTCGGTGCGGCCAGCCGCTTCAAGCTTTCGCCGGGCGACACCGTGGTCGTCGAGTAGCCCCCCTTCTGCCCTATGCAACGGGAACGATAGGCTCCGTGAAACGCCGACCTCCCTCGAGCGCCTCCTCCTCCTTCAGCAACATGACCCAAGCCCTCCGCCCGCTCCGTCTCCACCGCCGCGCTCTCGCGGCCTCCCTGTCGATCGGCTAAGCCATGGCTCGCACGAGGGGAAAGGTCCTGATTGTCGAGGATGATCCCGCCCTCCGGCGGATGGTTGCCGGCTATCTGGGGGTGCTGGGGTTCGAAACGCTGGAGGCGGCGGACGGCGCGTCCGCCATCCGGGTGCTCTCCGAACCGCCCACGCTGATGCTGGTCTGCCTGGACCTGATGTTGCCGGAGACGTCCGGCTACGAGGTCTGCGAGTTCATCCGCTCTTCCACGCATCTGAAGCACCTTCCGGTGCTGATGATGAGCGCGCGTACGCTGCCGGAGGACCGGGCGCACGCCGAAGAGGTGGGCGTGTCCAGCTACCTCATCAAGCCGTTCAGCCGCGCCGAGTTCTCCCGTCAGGTGGAGCGGGTGCTGACGCGCGCCGCGGAGTCCGGAGTGGGCGGATGAGCGGGGCGCGGGGATGAGCGTGGTGGTGGACCTGCTGCTCGCGGCCGCGGCGCTGCCGCTGCTGGCGGCGACCGGATATCTCTTCGCGCTCACGCTCCTGTCCCGGAGGCCCCGCGCGCCGGAGCTGCCGGGCTCCACACTGCGGTTCGACATCGTGGTCCCTGCGCACAACGAGGAGCAGGGCATTGCGCAGACCGTGGCCAGCCTCTGCTGCCTGGACTACCCGTCAACGCAGCGGCGGATTCTGGTCGTCGCGGACAACTGCACGGACGCCACGGCGGCGCGGGCGCGTGAAGCCGGCGCGACGGTGCTGGAGCGGAAGGACGCTGACCGCCGCGGCAAGGGGTACGCGCTGGCGTACGCCTTCGAGCGCAGCGCGAAGGATGGCCAGGCGGACGCGGTCGTCGTGGTCGACGCGGATACGCTGGTGAGCGACAACCTGCTCAAGGCGTTCGCGGCGCGGCTTGCGGGCGGCGCGGGCGCGGTGCAGGCGGACTACGCGGTGGCCAACCGGGACGCGTCCTGGCGCACGCGGCTGATGGCCATCGCCCTGGGGATGTTCCACATCCTGCGCTCCCTGGGGCGCGAGCGCCTCAAGGTCTCCTGCGGGCTGCGCGGCAACGGGATGTGCTTCACGCACGACACGCTGACGCGCGTGCCGCATGACGCCTTCTCCATCGTGGAGGACCTCGAGTACGGCATCCGGTTGGGCAAGGCGGGGATCCGCGTGGAGTACGCGGGCGACGCGCACGTCTACGGCGAGATGGTCTCCGGCGAGCGCGCCTCGCGTTCCCAGCGCCGCCGGTGGGAGTCAGGCCGCCTGCAGATCGCCAAGCAGCACGGCCTGCCGCTCCTGCGCGACGCGCTGCGCACCCGGAGCCGCCTGCTCTTCGACCTCGCGATGGACGTGCTGGTGCCACCGCTCTCCTACCTCGTGCTGGGCGCGGTGCTGGGCACGCTGGCCTGTGGGGTGCTCGCCTTCTTCGGCGTGGGCGCGCGGGTGGCGCGGGCCGCGTATGGGCTGTCATTCGCGTTCCTCACCGCCTACGTGCTGCGCGGCTGGTGGCTGTCCGGCTCCGGGCTGCGCGGGCTGTTGGACCTCGCGTTCGCGCCGGTCTATCTGGTGTGGAAAATCGCCCTCCTCGTCCGCGGCTCGAACGCGCGCAAGGACGAGTGGGTGCGGACCGCTCGCGAAGGGGAGCCCCGCTAGAACATGCCGAAGCTCAGCGTGGTGGTGGCCACGTTCAACCGCGGTGAGCTCATTGCCCGGCTGGCGTCCCAGCTGGCGGCGCAGACGCTGCCGGCCTCCGAATTCGAGGTGGTGGTCGTGGACGACGGCTCGTCCACCTCCCCGCGGCCGCTGCTGGAGAAGCTGTCGCTGCCCTACGCGCTCAAGCTGGTGGAGCAGGCCAACGCCGGCGCCGCGGCGGCGCGGCACCGCGGGGTGTGCGAAGCCACCGGCGACGTCATCCTCATCACGGACGACGACATGCAGGTGGAGCCGCCCTTTCTGCAGCGTCACCTGCGGCACCATGCTGACGGGAAGTCGCGCGTGGTGCTGGGGAGAATCCTCCCGGATCCCGCCCTGGCGTCGATGCCGCTCTTCGAGCGCTGGTACGCGTACCTGCTGGACAAGCACGTGGCGAACATCAAGGCCGGGCGCGCGGTTCTGAAAGGGACTGCGCTCTTCACCGGGAACGTGTCCTTCCGCCGCGAGGACTATTTGAGGGCCGGCGGGTTCGACTTCTCGCTGGGCCAGTCCGAGGACGCGGAGCTGGGCCTGAGGCTGGAGCAGCTGGGCGCGGAGTTCATCCTCGACGAGGAAGCCTTCACGCTCCACGGCAGTGACCACACCAGCTACGACAAATGGCTGCGGCGCGCGAGGCGGTACGGCGTGTTCGACCGGCGCATCGCCCTCAAGCATCAGGACGCGGCGCACGCCAACCCCTACCGCTTCCTCTTCCAGATGAACCCGCTGGCGGGCCCGCTGCTCCTGTCGGCGCTGCTCTTGCCGCGCGCCAGCTCCCCGCTCTCCGGCGCGACCATGCGCGCGACGTGGCTGCTGGACCGCGCGGGGCTGGAGCGCCTCGCCTTCGCCGGGACCTCGGTCGTCTACACGATGGAGTACTTCCGAGGCCTGCGGGACGAAGCCGGGAGCGTGACGACGGTGGTGAAGGACCTGGTCCGCTACGCCCGGGAGCGCCGCTAAAGCGGCGCGCTGATCTCAGCGTCGCGTCCGTTTTGCCTCGACTCGAGCGCAGCGACGCACAGCGGCGCGCAGCGACGCGTAGTTGAGAGGCGGCACGGTGCGGGAAGCGGGCTTCGGGGAATGGTGTCTCGGGCTGCGGGCTTCGGGGGACGGTGTCTCGGGTAGGGTTCTCGGTTTTCGTTGCCGCGTTCGCGTTCGTTTACGCGTTCGGGCCCGGGTAGGGGAGCGGGTGCGGGCCCGGGGTGACTTGGCGCGCGGGCATGGCCTCAAGACGCTCCGGCGCCGCCGCCTCCCCGAACCCCATTCCCTTGCCCGCTCCCGGGCCCGCTCCCGGGCCCGAACGCGTAAACGAACGCGAACGCGGCAACGAAAACCGAGAACCCTACCCGAGACACCCTACCCGAGACACCGTTCCCCGAAGCCCGCCGCCCGAGACACCATTCCCCGAAGCCCGCGCCCGAACACTCCGGCCCGGTACTCAAGGGGGGATGGCTCGCCACCAAGGGCGAGAAGGTTGTGACCAATCGTGAGTCGGCCAAGTGCCGTGCGTGGGTTTGCGCCACCTCTCGACTATGCGCCTGACGGCGCAACGCTCGAGGCGAGCGGGGGGAGGCGCTCGACTGAGAAGAGCTGCTCCTCCGACGAAATGCCCCCGCGCGTCAGTGCTGCTGCCGCTCCGGGGCGCGCTCTTCGCGGTCGCGCGGCAGCACGCGGGCGGGGATTCCCACGGCGATGTGGTCCGGAGGCACGTCGTCCAGCACCACCGCGTTGGCGCCAATGCGCGCGCGCGCGCCAATGCGGATGGGGCCGAGAATCCGGGCCCCGGCGCCAATCCACACATCCTCTTCGATGACCGGGTAGCCGTTGTCCTTCGCCGTCCCGACGGTGTTGTTCCCGTAGAACCGGACCCGGTCGCCGATCTTCGCGTCCCCGCCAATCACCACGCCCAGCGGATGCACGAAGTACACGCCGTATCCCAGCGTGACGTCTTTGCCGATCTCCACGCCCAGCAGCGCGCTCTGGAAGACGCGCAGCGCGTGGTTCACCAGCGGCACGCGCAGCCGCCGCGCCAGCTCTCGCGCGCGGTTGATGGAGGTAATCCGGTACGAGTCCGTCGAGAGCACCGCCGAGGCGATGGCCTTGGCGTCCGTCGAGCCGCCGGCGGCGCGCGCCAGCTCCACCGCGTCCTTCACGAGGTCCCGGATCATAGGGGTGCCTGCTTACACCAGGCGCGGCCGCTCACGAAGCGAAGCGCTCTACGACGCGAGGGCGTAGCTGAGCAGCAGCCGCGAGTCGGGATCCAGCTCGATGAACTCGATGGCCAGACCTTCGCTGGTGACCCGGACGACGCGGCCGCGCGCCTGGACCTCGCGCGTGTGACCGGTGGGGGCGAAGGCGACGTCCAGCGTGGAGCCCGGCTTGATGTCGTTGTGCCGCGTCCGGATGAAGAGCCCTCCCTCCGAGAGGTCCGTGGCGTATTCGACCTGCTCCGGTGGATGGACCGTGGTGCGCCGTTTGACCTGCAGCCTGACTGGTACGCGGGGGTGCCGCCGTCGCTCGTCGGTTGCCATGTCGTGTCCTCCCTGGGGCTGAAGCGAAACGTTAGCTCAACCGCGCGCAGGGAGGAGAGCGACCTGTTCGCGGATGCTCTCCATGAACGCGGCGCGGGAGAAACGCAGCGCGTTGCGCCGGGCGGCGGCGGGATCAAACCCGGCCTCCCAGGCTTCGAACCGGTGAAGGGCCTGGGTCAGCCCCTCCGGTGTGGGCTGACTGAAGAAGAGCCCTGTCTGCCCGGGGATGACCGACTCCAGCGCGCCGCCCTCGGCGAAGGCGATGACCGGGCGGCCGCTGGCCTGGGCCTCAAGGGGGGTGATCCCGAAGTCCTCCACGCCCGGGAAGACCAGCGCGCGCGCATCCCGGTAGAGCTGCGCCAGGGCGTCATCCGCGACCGGGCCCAGCCAGCGCACGTTCCGAGGCGCGCCGCGGGCGAGCTTGACATCGTCCGTTCCATACCCCGCCACCCACAGCGGCGCGTCCACGCTCCGGAAAGCGGCGAGGGCCAGGTCCAGCCGCTTGTTGGGGACCACCGCGCCCGCCCAGAGGAAGTACCCGCCCCGGCCGGTCCCCTCCAGCGACGAGGCCGCGAAGCGCTCCAGCTCCACCGGCGGGTGAACCACCGCCGCCTCCCGCCCATAGTGCCGGCGGATCTGCCCGGCGACGTGGCGGCTGTTGGCGACGAACCGGTGCACCCCGCGGGCGCTGCGCCGGTCCCACCATTGAAGGGCGGGACGCACCGCTAGCGCGGCAGCACGCACGGCGAGGCTGGCGCGACCCGGGCCGAAGTAGTCGTCGAAGCGGTCCCACATGTAGCGCATGGGCGCATGCACATAGGACAGGTGCGGGACGCCGGCGGGCACGCGGACGCCCTTGGCCACGCAGTGGCTGGAGGAGAGGACGAGGTCCATGCCGCGCAGGTCCAGCTGCTCCACCGCCGCCGGCATCAGGGGAAGCAGGTGGCGGTAGACCCGGGTGGCGTGCGGCACGCGCTGGAGAAACGAGGTGTGGATGCGGTGAGATTCCACCTCCGGGCCCACGGTCCCTGGCTCGTAGAGCAGCGTGAAGAGCTCCGCAGCCGGATAGAGCGCGCACAGCGCCTCCAGCACCTTCTCGCCCCCGCGCCGGGCGACGAGCCAGTCATGCACGAGCGCCACCTTCATCCTCCGGCGGCTTGTACTACAAGAGCCCCCGTGCCCAGCGTGCTCCTCGACCTGCGAATGGTGCGCGGCCGGCTGCACGGCATCGCCCGGTACGCGCTGGAGCTGGCGCGCCGGCTGCCGGCGCTCGCGCCCGGCTGGCGCTTCCACGCGCTCACCGGCCCCACCGGCCTGCCGCGGGACTTGGGTCCCCTGACCCCGGCCATGCCCGAGGTGAAGTGCCGCGCGCCGTTCCTCTCCCCGCTGGAGCAGCCCGCGCTGGCGGCGACCCTGGCGCTCGCCGAGTGCGACCTGTTCCACGCGACCTCGTTCTCACTCCCCGCGCTCTGGCCTGGCAAGCTGGTCGCCACGCTGCACGACGCGAACCACCTCGCCTTCCGGCGGGACTATGGGCTGAGCCAGCTCGCGTACTACCGGCTGGTGGTGGGCCCGCGCGCACACACCGCGGCGGGGCTGCTCACCGTGTCGGAGTTCTCCCGCGCGGAGCTGGCCCGCTATCTCGAGCTGGATCCCCACCGCTTCCAGGTCATCCCCTGCGGCGTGGACGCGTCCTTCGCCCCGCCCTCCCACAGCGAGCTGGCCGCGCTGCGCCGTTCCCTGCGGCTGCCGGGCCGGTACGTGCTCGCCGTCGGCAACGTCAAGCCGTACAAGAATCTGCAGATCCTCTCCCGCATCGCCGAGTCCCTCCCCTGCCCCATCGTCCTCCTGGCCGGCAGCGGCGCGGCGAAGGCACTCGGGTTTCCCGCCACGACGGTGGAGCTGGAGGAGGTGCCCGACGGCGCCATGCCCGCGCTCTACGGCGGCGCGTCGGCGCTGCTCCTTCCGTCCCGGTACGAGGGCTTCGGCCTGCCCGCGCTGGAGGCGATGGCGTCCGGCTGCCCTGTGCTCGCGTCGCGGGCGGGCGCGCTGCCGGAAGTGTTGGGCGGCGCCGGCGTCCTCCTCCCTCCCGATGACGCCCACGCCTGGCGCGACGAGACGCTGCGCCTGCTGCGCGACGAGCGCTGGCGCAAGGACCGCAGCCAGCAGGGCCTGGCGCGCGCGGCGGGGTTCACCTGGGATGACTGCGCGCGCCGGACGCTGGCGGCCTACGCGCGGGTGCTGCGCGTGCCGTCAGTCTGAGTCGAACGCTCCGCTGCGGACCCGCTGCAGCGCGTAGACGCCGACTGCCAGATCAATCACCGCGCAGGCGAGCGTGTACCAGTCCGCGACGGTGCCGGGGCGGTGCCAGTGCGAGAGGTCCCACAGGCCGTGCCCCAGAATCCCCCAGGCCATGAACCACGGCGAGCGGCGCCACCCGAGGAAGGCCAGCGCGCTGAAGAGCGCCAGTCCGCCGAGCTCCAGCGCCAGCGGCGTCCCCTCGCGGAAGGCCGCCTGCAGGTAGATGAGCGGCATGGAGACCAGGAAGATTGTCAGCCAGATTCGCTCCAGCGTGGGCTTGCCCGCCCAGCGGAACGCCGCGAGGAGCGCGAGGGTGAGGAGGTAGCCGTAGACGCCGCTGGACTCCGGCGCGAGCGGCGTCTTCCAGTCCGGGCCGGGCACGCTCCAGAGGGCGAACGCGGTGCCCGCGGCGATGAGGACGACGGAGACGACGTCTGCGCGCTTCCAGGACATGACCGGAACAGTAGCGAGCCGCGAGCCGGCGAGGCAGCTCGCATTTCGCGGCCTCACCGATACGTCTGGAACGTCCCGTTCTTGACCGTGGCCTTGATGGAGGAGCGCAGCTCCAGGGCGCGCTCCGCGAAGCGGATGGAGGCGGGGCAGATGCCCTCCACCAGCCGAGAGATGCGGCTGCCGGCCTGGCCCAGGCGGTAGAAGTCCAAGCGCCGTTCAATCATCCGGGAGGGGTCATCGCGGCCCGGGCCGCTGACCACCACGCCCAGAATGCCGTTCTCCGCCTCCACCACGCGGCCGCTGCTCGCCTTCAGCGCCAGGAAGGACTTCTCGAACCCGTCGCCGTAGAGGACGCCCACGCCGTCCGCCGCGACGTAGAAGAGGTCCGCTTCGCGCTGCCCGCGGAAGACGCCGAACTGGGTGAGCGGCCGGCCAAGGTTCGTCTGCGAGAGCACCACGCCGGTCTGGTTGCGGATGCGAATCCGCCCGGTGCTGAGGTCCGCGGAGGCCACCAGCCCGTTCGGGAGCAGGCGGTAGGTGAAGAAGGGGTCGCGGTCGAAGGCGCCCTCCACCTGCCCGTTGGGCGCCACGAGGTACACCTTCCCGCGCGCGGCGTTGGAGGCCAGGAGCACCCGGCCAGATCGGCTGGGGCGCGGATCCACCGAGTAGTCGCCCAGCGGCACGTCCAGCTTCACGCCGGACTTCTGGTCCAGCTTCATCAGGAGGACCTCGCGCGAGGTGGCGATGACCACCGCCTCCGTCGAGAGGATTCCCAGCAGCGCCTGCATGGAGCCCACCAGCTCCACCTTGCGGTAGGGCTTGGGGCCGTAGCCGAGATCCGACCGGGCAATCCAGAACACCCGCCGCGTCTTGCGGTCCCCGAAGAGGACGGACGTCGGCGTGGCGACGAACGCGTCGAACGTGGAGAGGCCGGGCGATTGATCCTTCAGGATGAGGGACCTCTCGCGCCAGTCCTCGTACTCGGACGCCTCCTGAAGCACGAGCGCGCCATCGTCCAGCTGGAACGCGAAGGGGTACGTGCTGCCCAGCGTGCGCACGCGCGCGCTCTGCGGCGTGCTCAGGCCAATGCGGTGAAGCTCGTAGCGCTCGCGCTCGATGACCTGCAAGCCGCACTGCTCGGCGAGCAGCTTCTCGTAGCAGGCGTTGTATTCGGGCACCGACAGCTTGGTGGCGTCGCACCGGAACTGGGGCGTGGGCCGGCCCGGCACGTACTGAAGGGACGGGCGCATCACCTCGCCCTCGATGCTCTCCTCCTCGAAGTCCACCGTGGGCTTCTTCGGGCCTGCGACGGCGAGGCCCGAGCAGAGCGCCACGACGAGCAGGGCTTCACGCGCGACGGCCATCTGAGGAGGGTCTCTAGCACGGCTGGGCGGGTCCGCGGGAGTGCGGCCAGGTCAGGCCCTGTTGCAAGGCCGGGAACTCCCTGAACCTCCGCCGGGTCCTAACGAATCCCATGCGTCATCCAGCGCGGCGCCATCGTACGGTGAGTCTGTGAGGCGCCTGCTCCTCGCCGCCAGCTGCCTGCTCCTCCTCGCGCTCACGGCCGCGGCCTGGCTGCAGTTGCAGGACGACCCGCTCCTCCCGGAGGCGCGGCGCGCGCTGGGCGATGGGAGACGGGAGGCGCCGCCGGTCGGGCCTGCGGCTCTCGGCCCCCCACCGGGGCGCCCCGAGCCTCCGGAGCGACCGGACCTGGACTCCGGGAGGGAGCCACCTCTCTGACCTGGACGCGGGAGTCATGGAGCGGGAGGTCCCTCAAGGTCGCAGCCAGCCCAAAAGTGATGCACCAAAAGAGACGCCTGTGGGTCGTGCTAGGGTCCCTACCCTCCTCGCAAGGCGTCATCGCTGCATGCAAGCTCACCCGTCCCTCCACCTTGTGTCGCTGTTTCTGGAGGGGAGCACCTGCGAATCTGAAACCACGACACCCCGGCAGCTGGAGGCCAGTCTGCGGCGCCTCTATGACCAGGGGGGCCAGGCGCACCCAGGCCTCACGTTGTCCGCTGAGCGCTTCATCCGATTCCTGCGGGAGCAACTCCCGCCCGACACATCGGCCGCGCAGATGGACCGGCTCAGCGCTGAGGGGCTCTTCCTCGCGTGCGCGTGCCTGAACGCCCGCCCCCGCGCGCTGGCGCGGTTGCAGGAGGCGATCGCCACCGCAGCGGTGGTGCTGACGAAGCTGGAGCCTCGCGCACACGTGAGGGAGGAGATCCGCCAGGCGGTCTTCGAACGCATGCTCGTGGCCACGCACCCGGGACGGGAGAAGCTCCGCGAGTACCGGGGGGCAGGTTCGTTGGACCGGTGGTTGAAGGCCGTGCTGGCCGGCACAGCCATCAGCCTCCGGCGCAAGGAGGGCAAGGTCGCCGGCAACGCGACGGACGATGCGCCGCTCGCCGCGCTGGCCTCGCCGTGGGACGACGGTGACGTGGCGCTCCTCAAGGCGCGCTGCCGCAAGCCGTTCGAGGCCGCGTTTCGCGCCGCACTGGCGGAGCTGACCTCGAAGGAGCGCAACGCGCTGCGACTGCACTACGTGCTGGGGCTCACCCAGGAGCAGCTCGCCAGGGTCTACTCCGTCCACCGCGTGACGGCGGTCCGCTGGCTGTCCAGCGCGAAGCAGCGGCTTCAATCCGCCACCCTTGCGCGCCTGCGCGCCACGCTCCAGCTCACCCGCTCTGAGGGCGCGCAGGTCGCCGCGCTCTTGCGCAGCGGCCTGGAGGCGAGCCTTCGGAGCCTGCTCGCGACCAGCCAGTGACCGCGCCGTCGCCTTGCCTGGACGAGGCCGCGCTGATCGCCTTCGCGGAGAAGGCGGACGTCAATGGATCCCGGAACGAAATGGAGCGACACCTGGATGGGTGCGCCCGGTGCCGCGACCTGCTCGTCCAGCTCACCCAGCTGGGGCTCCTCACCACAGGCAACCGCCTCTCGGCCACCCTCCCGGCCGAGGCTGACGCTGAGGAGACGCTGCACCCGGGAGCACAGCTGGCGCGGTATCGCGTGCGGGAGCTTCTGGGCCAGGGCGGCTGGGGTTCGGTCTTCGCCGCGGACGATCCGGCCCTTCACCGCAAGGTCGCGCTGAAGGTGTCCCGCGCCCCGCCGAGCGAACAGCAGGAGGCGTCCAACCATCAGCTGTTGCGCGAGGCTCAGACAATCGCCCAGCTCCGGCATCCGGGCGTGGTGTCGATCTACGACGTCGGCATCGAGGACGGCCGCGTCTTCATCGCGATGGAGCTGATGACCGGCGGCACGCTGGGTGACTGGCTCCGCGCCCGGCCCAGACCCTGGCGGGAGGTGCTGGAGGTCTTCATCCGCGCCGGGCAGGGGTTGAGCGCCGCGCACGAGGCCGGGCTCGTTCACCGCGACTTCAAGCCGGCCAATGTCCTGATGGGCGAAGCGGGACGGGCTTGTCTGACCGACTTTGGCTTGTCGAAGCCGGCCGGCGCGGGCGAGCAGCTTCAGGCAACCGGCTGGGTTGGCACTCCGGCGTACATGGCGCCGGAGCAGCTGGCCGGCGGCAGCGGGTCCGCCCTCTCTGACCAGTTCTCGTACGCGGTCGCGCTGTACGAGGGACTCTCCGGCTCCCGGCCGTTTGAGGGTTCGACGATGCGGACCCTGCACGACGCGATGAAGCGAGGTCTGTCGCGGGAGCAGCTGAAGGCCCTCCCGGCGCCTCTGCGCGGCGTGCTGTCGCGGGCGCTGGCGTTCGCCCCGGAGGCGCGGTTCGAGTCCCTGGCGGCGCTGCTGCGCGCGCTCAGTCGCGCGGCGGGGGCGCGCCGAAGAGCGCTCAGCTGGGCCGCGGGGCTGGGGATGGCCTGCGCCGCCGGAGCGGCCGTCACGCAGCGGATCCGCGCGGCCCGCGCGTGCGAGCGTGAGACCGCGACGCTGAGCCGGGTCTGGAATGAGGCGGAGGCCAGGGCGCTCCAGGCGCGGTTTCAAGGCACCGGCCTGGAGTTCGCGGCGCCTTCGTTCGTGGAGGTTCGCCGCCAGCTGGACGCGTTCGGCCAGACGTGGACCGAGCTTACCCGGGAGACGTGTGCCGGTGCTCGGGACGGGGGCGTCTCTCCAGCCGTCGCGGCGCAGCGGCGCGCCTGCCTGAAGGATTCGCGGCTGCGCTTCAGCGCCACGCTGGACCTGCTCAAACAGATGGACCGCTCCGGAGTGGCCGGGGCTCCGCTGTTGACGGGCGCCCTGCCGAGGCCGAACGAGTGCCGCAGCGCCAGAGCTGTCACCGGGGATTCACCCGTGGATGAACGGCGGCTGGACGAGGTACGGCAGCAGGCGGCGCGGGCCTGGGCGCTGGGGAACGCGCAGCGCTTCAAGGAGATGGAGGAGCCGCTCGCGAAGATGGCCGTGGGGCTTGCGGCCGTGTCGTCACCGGTGCTGCAAGGAGAGCTGCACTTCTTAAGAGGTCGCTCGAAGAGCCAGCTCGGCGCAGCGAAGGAAGCCCGGCAGTCCTTCGAGGAAGCGCTCATCGTCGGCCACGCGTCCGCGCAGGATGCGCTCATCGCGCGCACGTACATCGACCTCGCGGCGCTGGTGGGCATTGAGCAGGGGCGCAGAGAGGAGGCGAGCCAGCTCTTCCGCTACGCGGAGGCAGCGACCTCTCGCCTGGGCCCAAGCCCGCTGCGATCCGCGCTTCACCGGAAGTGGGCCTGGTTCCGGATGAAGTCCGGAGATGAAGCGGGGTCCATCACGTCGGCCCGCGAGGCCGTCGCCGCGGCCAGGGCGTCCTTCGGAGAGCAGACCTTGGAGGTCGCCTCCGCGCTCGACGTGCTGGGGGTCGTCTCCTTGCAGGCCGGAGATTCAGCGCAGGCGCTGGCGTCCCATCAGAAGGCGCTGGAGCTCCGCGAGCGCATCCTGGGCCCCTCACACCCTTCGCTCGCCGCGGTGCTGGGGAACATGGCGCACGTCTACCGGCAGCAGACCCGCTACGACGACGCGCTCGCGTGTCTCGAACGGGCCAGGGTCCTCACCGTCGCCGCTGCCGGGGAGCACAGCCTGGCCGTCGCCAACATCCTGAGCTCGCTCTCCAACGTGCACTACAGCCGGGGGCAGCTCCAGGAATCGCTCGCCCTGGCTCACCGATCGCTCCAGACGCGGGAGGCACTGATGGATCCGGACAACCCGGAGCTTGTGCGAAGCCTCGCCAACATCTCGGTCAACCTGGATGGGCTCCTGCGCTACGACGAAGGCGCCGCGTTCCGGGCGAGGGCGCGGTCGCTGCTGGAGCGGACGCACAGCTCCGGCTCTCTGATGTGGACCTACGTCGAGTCGCAGGAGGCGCGGAGCCTGCTGGCGCGCCGGATGCCGGAGCAGGCCCTGAAGCGAATCCGGGAGGTCATCGCGGTCCAGGTGAAGTCGCTCGGCCCGGCGAACCTGGACCTCATGAGAATGCGGCTGGACGAGAGTGACATTCTGCGAGAGCTGGGCCGCGTACGCGAAGCGCTGGCGATCCTCGAGACGCTGCGTCCGCGGTACGCCGAAGCGCACGGGCCACAGAGCGCGGACCATGGAGACCTCTTGGGCCGTCTCGGCCTGTGCCACGCGATGCTCGGCGCGGATGCGGTCGCCCTCCCGGAGCTGGAGGAGTCACTGCGCCTCCACCCGGAGCTCCGGCAGGATTCGTCCTCGCCGGCGCTGGTCCGCGCGGCGCTCGCGCTCTCGCTGAGCCGGACCGGTGGTGACGTTGAACGCATCCGCACGCTTCAGGCGGAGGCGCGCACGGCGGCTGAGCAGCTGGCGCCCGTCTTCAGCGAGCGAATCCGCCGGCTGTTGCAGAACGTCAAACCCATATGATGTCAGCCTCGTTTCACGTCAGGGCGCGGCGAGCTCCAGGACGTTGATGGAGTACGGCGGCAGCGTGAGCTCGGTGGCCTTCGCTCCCGCGAGCGGGGCGAAGCCCTTGGGGTCTCCGCCATACGTGAGCGCGCGGCGGAGCTGGACGGCGCCGCAGCCCTTGAGGTCGACGCGGGTCTTCGCCGCGGCCTTTGGATCCAGGTTCAGCGCCACCAGCACCAGCTGCTTCTTGTCCGCGCCTCTTGAGGCGAAGAGGGAGACGCCGTTGCCGCTCTTCGCTGGGACGGATTCGTCGAGGAAACGGGCGCCCTTGCCGTCGTAGTTGCGGAACGCGCGGAAGGCCCAGAACGCGGGGGAGTCCTTCGGCGGGTAGGTCCAGTAGTACGCGGCGGTGAGGCCGAACTGCCCGAACCGGCCGAGCGCCTCCGCCTGGGCCAGGCCGCCGGACATGTGGTCTTCAGCGCCGAAGTTGTACTCGCCGATGGCCGTGCCCAGGCCGGGGTAGTTGTCGCGAATCCACTCCTGCATGCGCGGGATGAGGCGGACCTCTTCCTTGATCCACGACTCGTCCTCGTAGTCCGGATCCCACAGGCTGCGCGTGCTGCGGATGCGCAGCGCGGCGCTCGCGGGGTCCACCTTGGAGCTGCCCCACAGCCCCGCGTCCGTCTGCGGGTAGAAGTGCAGGTCCAGCACATCCAGCAGCCGGACTCCGGTCTTCTGCTCGTGCTCGCGCAGCTTCTTCAGGTACCAGACGATGAGCGGAAGGTCGTCATGCTTGCGGCGGTCCGGGCGCACGCGCACGCCGGCGGCGGTGTCCACCGCCGAGTAGAGGTAGTGGGTCCAGCCCCACTCCGCGGGCCCGGCGATCTTCGCCTCCGGGTCCGCCTTCCGGATGGCGGTGGCGTAGCGGATGGTCCGGTCCAGCAGCTCGTCGTAGGTGAGCGGCTCCGGGTGCACGTCCCGGTGGGTGTTGTTCCAGATCATCGGTTCGTTATCGAGGATGTAGAGGTGCACCGTCCGGCCGCGCTTCTGGTCCTTGGCGCGGATGGCCTTCACCCAGTCGCCGATGAACTCGGGCGGCGCCTCCACGCTGGTGACGGTGGGCGGCAGCGAAGGCAGGTTCTTCCCGTCCGTCCCCTTCCCGTTCCCCGCTGCCGGGCGGTACGAGTCAAACGACTCCTGCTGAGGGTACTTCTCCCGAGGAAAGCCGGCGGAGCTGGTGTCCTTCGCCACCCAGCCGATGGTGGGGACCGTGAGCGCGGTCCGCATCCCGCGCGCCCGGTTCTCCTCGAGGAAGAGGTCGTAGGAGTAGCTGTCCTTCCCGGAGTAGTTGACGTTCTCGAAGTACCAGTCCGTCGTCGTGTTCCACGCGTTGCCGAGCTTCCAGTTGTAGCGGCTGGTGGGGTTGCCGCCCCAGCGCCGCGCGGTGGCGCCCAGGTCGAACATGTGCGTGTCGGAGAAGCCCATCACGTGCAACGCGATGCCGTAGATGTCCGGTGAGATGGGCTGGCCCTGCGCGCTGCAGTCGACGGAGACCGTGCGCTCCACCGGCGGGCCCACCGGCGCCGCCACGCCGCCCGCCGCCTGGACCGCGGTGCCCTCGGTGAGCCCCACGCCGTCAATCTTCACGTTCTTCAGCTGGCCGCGCGTCTCCCCGAAGAAGACGATCTGATCGAACGGGCGGCCCTCGGGGTTCAGCTCCCGCATGGAGAGGAAGTACGTCTTGAACCCGTCTTTCTCCTCGAAGGCGTGGTCCGCGCGCAGCTTCACGCGGGCGAAGTCCGGCTGCCCTTGCGTCTTGAGGTGAATGGAGACCGGCGCGCCCTCCGGGGCCTGGAGCCGGAAGACGAGGCCGCCGAACTTCGGCCGCTGGCCGAACTTGGCGACAATCCATCCGCCGTAGTGAGACATGTCGACAGTGACGGGCGCCCCTGTGTTGACCGTGCGCTCCGACCAGCCGAAGTCCATCCAGCCGTCGCCCAGGCCTGAGTCGAAGACCTTCTCCACCACCTTGCGGTCCGCGGGTTTGACGGACTTGGCGGGAGGAACAGGCTCGGCGGCGTGCGCCGAGCCGCGGCTGCAAGAGAGGGCGACCGGGAGGAGCACACAGAGGAGGGACACGCGCATCGCTGCATCATCCGCCAACCCGCGAGGATCCCGTGCGCCAACCTCGGGTGCCAACTGTCAGCAAGATTGCACACATCCGAGGCCCCCCTCGAAATCAGAGGCTTTTGTTGCGCCTCCCCCGCGGCTGGTGGCGACCCAGGCACTGGAGGACGTGCCAGGAAACCTCTAAACGAGAGGAAGCCGCTGTGGGAGTGGGTCCAGTCGCAGCGCAGTCGAGCTCAACCACCCAGGCCGCGGACGACGCCGACGCTGCCGCAGAGGCAGCCAGACAGGAAGCGGAGCGGCTCGCCGAGGAGGCCCGGCGGGCGGCAGAGGAAGCCAGGCGACGGGAGGAGGAAGCCCAACGGCAGGCCGCCGCCGCCGCGGAGGCGCAGCGTCAAGCGGAAGCTGCGCGCGCGGCGCTGCAGTCCGCCGTGGGCCGGAGCGCCGAACCGCTGCAGGCTGCGCTCGACGCTGCGGAGGCGACCGTCACGCAGACCTCCGAGGCAGCGTCCGTCGCGCGGCAGGACGCGGACGCGGCTGGGCGAAAGGCTGCGAGCCTTCACGCGCAGGCCACCATCGCGGCGATCTCCGCGAACGTGCCCCCTCCGCCGCCCCTGGAAACTGCCGCGCCGGACACCTTTACGCCGGGCGCGGCGGCAGCCTCTGCTCCTGCGCCCGTCGCCGGCCCCGCCCCCTCCTTCGGAGACCCTCAGCAGGTGGCGCAGGACTGGGTCGCCAAGGTCAAGGATGATCCGCTCCTCAAGAACCAGCCGCTGATCTTCCTGGACGACCCTTCCCAGCAGCTGGCGGGCGCGGTCCTCGTGGAGCAGGGCGACGGGAGGCTGCTGGATCCGACGAGCGACCCGGCCAACCCGCGCGTTTACGGCTCGCTCGACGAATACCGCAGCGGACGAGCGCTCCCAGAGGTGGGCCGCGCGACGGCCGCGGAGCTCGCCCCCATCTTCGCCACGGCGCCCAACTCCCCTGAGCGCGCCGCCGCCATCGAAGCCGCCGGGCTGGGCAGCTCGCTGGCCGCCACCCCCGGGACCCGCGGCTACACGCCTGAGCGCGCCGCCGAGGATGCCAAGCGGATCTTCGACGCCTCCTTCGCCGGGTTGACCGACATGGGCACGGACGTGGAGGCGCTCGCCGCGGTCTTGAAGCCCCTCAACGGGAGCGACCTCGCGCTGCTGGGCGAGGTCTTCGAGGACCACTACCACGAGAAGCTCTCCACCCTCCCGGTCCGCGTGGAGGGCGACCTCTCGACCGCGCTCTCTGCGCTGCTCGACCCCAACCTGTCCCGGACGGAGGCAGCGGCGACGTACGACGCGGCGCTGCTGCACGACAAGCTTGGCGCCGATGGCGCGGGCGCGGTGAAGGTCTACGAGGACGCGTCGGTGGAGGGGCGCACGGCCCTCATGCAGCGCTTCTTCGACCTGTATGGCGGCGCGGAGTCCGGCACGTCCGCCAAGGACTTCTTTCTGGCGGAGATGGGCGGCTCCGTCCGCGCCGGCAGTGGACGCGCGTCCCGAACCCGCTCCTACCTCGACAGCGATCAGCTGACCCGCTTGCAGAGCCTGGTGCAGACGACGGAGATCCCCACGGACGCGCCGGACCCGCTGGCCGCGGCGCGCGCAGAACTGACCGCGGCGGTGCAGGGCATCTCGGGCGACCTCTCCGGCGCCAACGACGTCAACGCCGCCATCGGACGGCTGGAGCGCCTCTCGCCTGAAGCCCGCGCGCTGGGCCTGAAGGACGCGGCGCTGCAGGCGGAGCTGGAGGATCTGGATCCCGAAGAGCGGGACCAGGCCAACGCGGTGCTCTCCGGCGACGAGGCGGCCGCTGCCGCAGCGTCCCTCCGCAGAGCCTCCGGCCCCGAGGGCGTGCGGAAGATTCTGGAGGCCCAGACGCCAGACCAGCTCCCGGGCGTCCTCGCCGCGTTCGAAGCGCAGGCGGGGCACAGTCTGGAATCGGAGGTCCGTGGCTGGGGCGAAGAAGACATTGAGGTGACGCTGCAGCTGCTCCGCCCGCCCGAGGCGGAGACGCCGGCGCAGGCCGCGGCAAAGCGCCTGAACCTGGCCATCAAGGACGGCAACGTGGAAGCGTTGAGGGCGGAGTTGAACGCTTCGCCCCAGGCGCTGGATGCGCTTGCCGTCGCCTCCTTCAACCTCTACCGGAACGACGCGTGGGTCGCGAGCACCGCCTACAGCGGGAGCTATGAGCAGCCGAAGGATGTCCTCGCGCCCTACCGCGGGCTGCCGGACATCGGGGCGGAGCCGACTGAAGAGAACATCCGCGTGGCGCGGGAATTCGTGAGCACCCGGCTCGACGCCGCGCTCGATGGCCGCGAGCAGGTAAAGCTGGTCGACCAGCTGTTCGCGCGCGGGGCGATTGACGAGGATGACCCGAACGCCACGCAGGAGGAAATAGACCGGTCGCGGGAGCAGCTGGAGGCCGAGCAGCGGGACGGCGTGGGGATGTTCCTCACCGGCGCCCTCCAGAATGTCTTCAAGGATGGCGAGACCGATGAAGAGCGGCTGAACCGGACGCTCGCCGAGTCACAAGCGGCGCTGGATGCGGGCGAAGCGGAGCGCGCGCAGACGGCCGCCGGCTACACCGGACAGGACGTGCAGACGCTTCAGTCGTCGAAGGACGAGACCGCGGCGCTCGCGACCACTGCGGTGTCGTCGGCGGCGGTGGGCGGCGCGGTCATCGCGACGGGCGGCGCGGTGGGGCTCGCCGCGGCGGGGCTCTACGGTGCGGTGGGCGCCGCCTCCAGCGCGGCGACGTACGACCTGGCGAATGGCGATGCAAAGGGCAGCGAGGTGGCGCGGCAGGGCCTCATCGGCGCAGCGGCGGGGTTGGCTTCCGGCCTGCCTCTCGGCGCGGCGGCCGGAGGCTGGAAGTTTGGCCTCGCCCAGGGCGTGGAGCAGGGCGCCGCCGCCGGCGCGGCGGGCACCGCCACGGCCGAGGGAACCTGGGACGACGGCGCGCTGAATGGACTGGGAGAGGTGGCCACGTCGGCAGGCCTGCGAGGGGCCGCGGGTGGCGCCGCCGGCGCGGCCTTCAGCGCGGCCGTGATGGTGGGCGGCAGGCTCCTTCGAATTGGAGCGCCGGAGCGCGGAGGCGTCACGGCCGAAGCCGCCCCTGCGAGCGCGACCGACCCGGAGCAGCTGGCGCTGTGGCAGCGTGCGCTCACGCGCTACCTGGTGCCAAGCAATCTGGAGGCGAGCGTGGCGCGCCACCAGCGCTTCGGCACCGACATCGTCAAGAAGGCGGTGCTCCAGACGGTAGGGAACATTCCTCTCAAGACCAAGTTGGGGACGTTCCGGTTGAGAGAGTCACCGTGGTACGGCCTCCAGCCTGGCGACCGGCTGCAGGCGGCGCTGAACTTCGCGACGAACGGCTCTGTGAAGAACGAAGCCATCCACGTCGGCGGCGCGCTCCTGGCGGCGGCGCAAGTCGCTGGCGGCGTGGCGTCCGCTGCGCCGGGGAGCGTGGCCGCCAACGCCGGGCTGCTGGGCCTGCACCTCGCGCTCACGGCCGTGCAGCGCTTCAATCGGGCGCGCGTGCTCTCGATGGTCGCGCGACTGCGCGAGCGCGGCCACACCGTGGATCCGTCCTATCGCAACTGGCTGGGGCTGGACGGCGGCCGGTAGCGTCGCGCCAGCGCGCCGTGGAACTTCGTCCACACCTCATGCTGATGCGAAGTGGCGCCGGGCAACTTGGCGCCGAGGTGCGCCGCGACGGAGCTGCTCTGGAACTCTGAGCGCTGCCGAAGGACGGCGCCTTCCTTTTCCGCGGGGAGGACTGCGAAGCCGTTCACCCCGCAGAACGGGTGTCCGTCGAGCGTCTGGAGCGTGAGGGTGCGGCCGGCCGGGTCCACGCGGAGCTCGACCGGAAACCACAGCCCGGGGAGCATCCCCGCGTCTTCGAGGAGCACGCGAGCGCCATCGCCGAGCTGGGCGGTCGAGGGGCGAATCTTCAGGCCGGCGTCGCCGAGGAGCTCCTCGAGGTGCTCGCACAGGAACTTGAAGACGTCGTCCGGCGCTCCCCCCACCCGGCTTGAGTATTCGACGAGCGCGCGAGGGCCGGCGACGAGCGGCGTCGGCTGAAGCCGGAGGAGCAGCTCCCGGACGGCTTGATCAAACCCCACGCTGTCGCGCTTGAAGCTCAGCGCGGCGGAGGACAGCAGCCCGGCGAACAACGTCCCCTGCCGGGCCTGCTGAGCCCATCCGGCAACGAGCGGCGGCGTTGGACCCGCGTGGACGCGCATCCGAAAGCTGTTGGCGGGCGCGGGCGCCTTCCCCGCGCCGAGCAGGCCTGACAGTCCTCTCGAGAGCCCATTCAGCATCTTGGAGTTTTCCGTCTGCGCAACGGCGGAGTTGCCGACTGTCAATCGTCGCTACATTTGCGGAGGCAACCCTCTCCTCCGCTGGCGCGAAAAGGGGGTGTGAGGAGTCTCCTGCCCGGCCCGCTGGCTCAGCTCGTCAAGGGAACGCTGGAAGCCGCCGACCGGAGCTTGTCGCCGGGGAGCCTCTCCGGCAAGCGCGTGACCGTGGCGGGCGGTGGCTACGCCGGCCTCAAGACAGCCCGGGCGCTGGCGGCGGGAGGGGCGAGCGTCGAGCTGATCGATCCAAAGCGCGCGCACGTGCCGGTGACCCAGCTCCCGGACCTGGTCGCCGGCCACACCCTCGAGGTGCCGTTCGCCCCGCTCGCGCAGCGGCGGGGATACGCGTTCACGCAGGGAAAAGTGACCGGCGTCAGCCCGGAGCGACGAGAGATCGCGCTCGACACCGCCGACGGCCGGGAGCTCACGCTCGACTATGGAGACGCGCTGGTGCTCGCGATGGGGGCGCAGGCGGCTCCGACGGGCGGCGCGCGTCCGTTCCGGTTAGCCGAGGACGCCTTCGCGTTGAGGAATGAGCTTGAAGCGCGGATCGCCCTCGCTGGCGGCGCGCCCATCCGCGTGGCGATCGCCGGGTCCGGGCTGGGCGGGATCGAGCTCGCCGGCGCGATCCAGAGCACCTTCGGCAAGCAGGTGGAGGTGCTGGTGGCAGGGCACGGCGTGCGGTTGCCGACTGCCAATGCCGACCTGTCGCTGCTGGCGCGGCAGAAGCTGGAGCAGCAGGGAGTGCACGTCCTTGAGGGCGTGGACGTGACGCCCCAGGCAGACGGGCTGCGGTTGGTGCGCCAGGCGGATTCGGCGACGGGCTGGGCCGCTGCGGACGTGACGGTGGATGCGTTCCGGGCCCCAGGGGCCGCGCGGGGGATGGAGCTCGCCCAACCTGACGGACGCATCGCCACAGACGGGACGCTGCGGATTCCAGGAACGTCCGTGTGGGTCGCCGGGGACGGTGGAACGCTCGGCCCGCAGTCCGCGCCTGCCGCGAAGGCGCAAGGGGCGCTCGTCGCGTGGAACATCGGCGAAGCCCTGGCCGGCCGGGAAGGCGCGCACTACCAGGCGGAGAACCCCGGCTTCATCGCCAGCGTGGGCCCAGACGCGGTGGGCGAGGTGAACGTGGCGGGGGAGTCCATCCCCCTGTCCGGACTGCCAGCGAGCACGCTGAAGAAGCTCATCGAGCGCTGGCACCTCGCCGGGTTGTGAGCGTGAAACACGCTGGCGGGATGGGTGAGCAGGTACCCTGGCGCGGTGGCAGGCTTACGTTCCGCACGCGCACAGGTAAGATGTCGCCGCCGTGACCTCCCCGGAGCCTCTCCCCTCCTCCACCGCTGCCACACTCCCAGCGGCGGCTCCGGAGGCAGACTCGCACCAGCAGCAGAAGCACCACGACACGGTGACCGCCGTGCGCAACGCCGTGGTCCTCGGCGGGTCGCTGCTGATGACCTACGGCGTGTCGCTGGGCATTGGCACGTTCGTGCTGCCGCGGTTCCTCGGGCCGGACAACAGCGGCGTCTTCAACTTCACCGAGGACCTCGCCGGGATGTTCTTGGTCCTCGTGAGCCTGGGGGTGGACACCTATATCCACCGGGAGATCTCCGTCCGCCCCAGCCACGCCGATGAGTTCTTCGGCGGGGTGACGCTCCTGCGGCTGCTCTGCTTCCCGGTGCTGGTCCTGGCGATGGCCGGCCTGCTCTTCGCCACCGGCGAGCCGCTGCGCGTCCACACCCTGGTGTACGTCTTCGCCGTGTATCAGCTGCTGTTCACGATCAACGGCACGCTGGCGGCGCTGCTGCACGCCACGACGAAGGTGGGCGGGCTGTCGGCGGTCAACGTCTACACCAAGGTGCTCTGGGGCGGCGGGACGGTGCTGGCGCTCTGGCGCGGCGGAAATCTCTTATGGCTGGCGGCCGCGCCGCTGGTCTCCGAAGCGGTGAAGACCGTCGCCTACTGGCGGCTGGTCCGCAAGGAGCTGAACCTCAAGTGGCGCGTGCACTGGCCGACGGTGAAGATCGTCGTCTGGAGCAGCTTCCCGATGTACCTCAACGGCCTGGCGCTGGCGGTGTACGGCCGGCTGGGCGTGACGCTGCTGGGCTTCCTGGCGTCCAAGACCGAGGTCGGCTACTTCGCGCGCGCCTACCGGCTGTCGATGCTCACCCTCATCGCCACGCCGCTCATCTTCTGGGTGCTGCTGCCGCTCTTCGCGCGCGCGGGCAAGCGCAGCGACGACGAGCTCAACGGGCACATCCGGCGGTCGCTGGAGCTGATCCTCGCCCTCGCCTTCCCGGCGTCGCTCTTCCTCGGGCTGGCGGCGGATCTCTGGATCAGCCTCTCCGCCGGCTCCCAGTTCACGCCCTCCATCGCCAGCATGCGGGTGCTGGCGCCGGTCTTCCTGCTCACCTACGTGGCGGTCCTCTGCGCGGCCTGCCTGAACCAGCTGCAGCGCGCGTGGACGGTGACGCTCATCTCGCTCTCCAGCCTCATCGCGAGCCCGCTCTTCAACCTCCTCTTCATCCCCGGCTTCACGCGGCTCTTCGACGGCGCCCCGGGCAGCGCGGCCATCGGCGCGGGCGTGGCGCTGCTCTCCACCGAAGGGCTGATCACCGGCCTGATGCTGTTCTTCCTCGGGCGCCGTGCCTTCGACCGGCGCAACCTGGTGGTCATCCTCAAGAGCGTGATCATCTGCGCCGTCGTCGTGGGCGTGGACTTCCTGCTCCGAGGGCTGGGGCCGGTGCGGCACGCGCTCACCGTGCCGCTCTACGCGGTGCTGGCGCTGGTCAGCGGCGCGGTGCGCCCGCGCGAGGCCATCCAGCTGGCCAAGGACGCCCTGCGGAACAAGCGCGCGGCGGCGCAGGGAGAGACCGCGTGAGCAAGGCGCTCCTGCTGTCGCTCCTCTTTGCCACGGTCGCCCTCCCCCTCTACGCGGGCCGGGTGGAGCGGCCGGCGCCGGCGCTTCGGAACACCGTCTTCCTGCTGATTGTCTTCAATGCCTTCTACCTGCTCGCGGTCCGCTACATTTGGCCGCGCCTCTAGGTCCCCATGACGCCCAACCCCACCGAACCCACCTCGCGGCTGACCCAGGCGGATGACGCGGACCTGTTCGACTACGGGCTCCTGCGGGACTACGCGGTCTACATCCGGAACAGCACGCGCCGTCACCGGATGCTGTTCCTGGGCTGCGCCACGTTCACCCTGCTCATCACGGTGCTGCTGGCGCTGGCGCTCCCGAAGACGTTCCACACGGAGACCCGGCTCTCCGCGCAGCGCAACCAGGTCATCGCCGCGCTGGGAAACCCCGGCCGCTCCATCCCCGGCGACTACGACGCCCCGACGAAGGGCGCGCAGGACCTGGTCATGCGCCGCGACAACCTGGTGGCGCTCATCAAGCAGACCAACCTCATCGAGAGCTGGCAGGCCACCCGGGCGCCGCTGCAGCGGATGAAGGACTGGGTCTTCGCCTTCCTGCGCCCGCAGATGACCGAGGAGCTGTGGATTGACTCCCTGGTGGGCACGCTGGAGAAGCGGCTCTACGTGAACAGCGAGGAGGGCTCTGTCTCCATCGGCATTGACTGGCCGGACGCGCAGATGGCGTTCCGCCTGGTGGAGGCGGCGCAGGAGAACTTCTTCGACGCGCGGCTGGTCCAGGAGCAGTCGACCATCAACGAGGCCATCTCCATCCTGCAAAACCGCTCCACGGTGCTGCAGGGGGAGGTCGAAGAGGCCCTGGCGGAGATGGAGAAGGTGCGGCAGACGCGCCGGGCCTCTGCCACGGCCTCCGCGCCGCGGCAGCCGTCGGAGCCCTCCCGGTCCGGACCCAAGGTGAACGAGGCGGAGGCGAACCAGCTGCGCTACCTCATCGAGAGCAAGCGCCGGGCGATTGAAGACCTGGAGGAGATTCGCCGGCGCCGGCTCACGGAGCTCCAGAGTCAGCTGGCGGAGCAGAAGGTCATGTACAGCGGCAAGCACCCGACGGTGGTGGACACCGAGCAGCGCATCGCCGCGATGAGCCGCGAGTCCTCGCAGATCTCCCTGCTCCGCAAGGACGAGGAGTCGCTCTCCAGCCAGCTGACGGCGATGATTGGCAAGACGCCGAACGATGAGATTCGACCGCGGCGCCATACCAATGTGAGCGCGATGGATCTCCTCTTCGCGGGGGACCGGATCGAAGATCCGGTCGTCCAGTTCGCCCAGGACAAGCTGCGGATCGCCAACGCGAAGTACCAGGACATGCTGATGCGCATCGAGAGCGCCAAGCTGGAGCTGGAGTCGTCGCGCGCCGCGTTCAAGTTCCGCTACAGCGTCAGCCGCCCGGCGCAGGTGCCGCGCTCGCCGGTGAAGCCGAACCTCCCGGTCATCCTGGTGGCCGGCGTCGTCGCGGCGCTGGGCCTGGCGCTCTTCGCCTGCGTGGCCCGCGACATCTCCGGGGGCAAGGTGGTGGAGCCCTGGCAGGTCTCCCGTCAGCTCGGCTTGCCGGTGCTGGCACAGCTGGTCAAGGGACACGGATGAACGCGCCAGCCCCCAAGCGAGGAGAGCCCATGGCGGAGCAGGTGAAAGCGCTGGCGCCGCAGAGCAACCGCGAGCTTCAACAGCTCTGGTTCTCCGTCCTCAAGCGCGAGTGGTCCTCTCTCGTGGTGCTGCCCGCCAACCCCGGCACCTCAGGGCTCACCATCGCGCGCGAGCTGGCGAACATCGCCACCATGCACCGCGGCAGCGAGGTGAAGGTCATCAACGCGGAGCGCGCGGAGCTGCGGGGGAGCTCCCGGCTGATTGTGGAGATGACCTCCGTCGTGCGGAATGGGCAGATGTGCATCATGGCGGTGGACTCGGTGATGGAGAACCAGGCCGGGATTCCGCTGGCGCTCGCCGCGGACGCTGCGCTGCTGCTGGTGACCTTGAATGAGACGGACCTGACGAACGCCCGGCGGACGGTGGAGCTGGTCGGCGCTCAGCGGTTTGTCGGGAGCGTGGTGGTCACGGTCACCTGACGCCCCTTCTACGCGGCCAGGGGCATCCCGAAGTCCGGCTTGGCGCGCTCGCCCAGCACCCAGCGGTAGACCTCCAGCACCTGCGCGGCCTTTGCGTCCCAGGTGAAGTGGGTGAGCACGCGCTCCCTCGCCTTCGCTCCCATCTGCGGGATGACCTCGGGGTTGGCGACCAGCCGGCTCAGCGTGGCGCGGAACTGTTCGATGATGTGCGCGCGCGGGCCCATCGGGATGGCGAAGCCGGTCTGGGGGCTGACCAGCTCTCCCGGGCCGCCGTAGTCCATGACGATGGGGACCAGGCCGGTGGCCATCGCTTCGAGGACGACGGCGCCGCCGAACTCGCGGATGGAGGGGAAGCCGAAGACGTGCGACTGGATGAGGCGGTGTTGGAGCTGGTCGTGCTTGACCCAGCCGTCGAGCGCCACGCCGGCCTCCAGCTTTTCGCTGGCGACCATCGCCTTGAGGCGCGGCATCTCCACCCCGTCGCCAATGACGTCCACCTTGAGCTTGCCCTCGCGGACCAGCGGCGCGGCGGCCTCCACCAGCATGTCCGCTCCTTTATAGGGGACCAGCCGGCCGACGAAGGCGACGCGGACGGGGAGCTCGCCGCGCTCGGTGCGGTGGAGCTTGAAACGCGAGGGATCAATCCCGTTCTCCGGGACGTAGACGGTCTTCTCCTGGAAGCCGTTGGCGATCTGCGATCGGGTGTCCCGTGAGCCGCAGATGAGCGCGGAGGCCGCGGTGCGCGTGCTGCGGTAACCGGGCATCAGCTTGTAGGCGCCGCGCACGTAGGAGAGCCACTCGCGCTCGCGCCGGCGCTCCGAGTCAAAGCCCTTGGGCCAGGGGACGCCGCCGTTGAGCGGCCCGACGACGAAGGGGATGCGCAGCGACGCCAGGCGCGGGCCGAGCAGGCTGGGCGTGGTGGGCGAGAGGGGCGTCAAGCGGTGGACGAGGTCGAACTCACGCGCGCGCAGCCGGTCCGCAAAGCGCTGCCAGATGCGGGTCTCGAACAGGTAGTACGGAAACGCCGAGAGCGCGGTGACCAGCGTCTGGCCCATCCCGCCGGAGCCTCGCAGCGCGTCTCCCAGCTTCCAGGCCACGTTCTCCACCGGATCCGTGTCCAGCGCCGTGAAGTCGCGCCCTTCTGTCAGGCCGGCGTTGAGGATGTTTTCGCGGTTGCGCTGGTGGGTGACCAGGTGCACGTCCGCGATGCGGGAGAGCGCGCGCCCGTGGCTCCAACCTTCCAGGGGGACGCTCACCCAGTCGGGATTGCACAGCTCGGCGACCAGAAGCACCCGCAGGCGACGTGAGGACATGGACCTTGGGGGGAGGTTACGCGAAACCACCCGACCGCGCGTAGACTCTGGCGGCTTGAGCCTGACGACCGCTTCGCCCCCCTGGTCTCCCCGTCGCTTCGGACTGGCCATCGCTGCGCTGTGCACGGTGAGTGCGGCCGGCGTGGTGTTCGGAAACGGAAACCCGGTGCTGGGCCTGGTGCCGATGCTGGGGGTGGCCCTCCTCTGGGTCATTGTGACCCTGCCCCTGCGCTACTCGGCCCTCACGCTCTTCGCGATGCTGCTCTTCGCGGACTACGTGCCGGAGAACCCGTACCACAAGGAGTGGCAGAGCCCGCTGCACTACCTGGGCGTGCTGCTGCTCGACAACTTGAACGGGCTCACCGGCGTCCCCTTCCTGCGCGCGCCGCTGCTGGTCTTCGCGCTGGTCTTCCTCTTGGCGCTGGGCACGTACCGGCGCGCGCTGCACCGTCAGGTGGAGGGCGTGCGGCTGCCGACGGCCAGCTGCCAGACCCAGGCGCTGGCGCTCTCGCTGGCGACGTTGGTGGCGCTCTGGGCGTGGGGCGCGGCGCGCGGCGGGAATGCCCGCGAGGCGCTCTGGCAGATTCAGCAGCTGCTGGGCCTGCCGCTGGCGGCGTTCCTGTTTCACGCGGCGCTGCGCGGACCCAAGGACTTCCGCGCCATCGGTTGGATCATCGTCCTCTCCGCCCTCTGGAAGGCGCTCACCTGCGTCTACTTCATCTACGCCATCGTCCGGCCGCGGGGGCTGGAGATTGAATGGTGCACCAGCCACTCGGACACCTTCCTGTTCGTGGCCGCGCTGGTGCTCCTGCTGGTCCGCTGGATGGAGGAGCCCACCGGACGCGTGTTCGTGCGCTGCGCTCCGGCCTTCGCCCTCGTGCTCTGGGGCACCATCCTGAACGACCGCCGCCTGGCGTGGATTGCCCTGGGCATGTCGCTCATCTTCGTGTTCACGCTGATGCCGCGGCACACGCTCAAGCTGAAGTTCAAGCGCACGCTCCTGCTGCTCTCGCCGCTGCTGCTGGTCTACACCGTGGTGGGCTGGCGCGCGGGCTCCGCCGTGTTCGCGCCGGTGCACACGCTGCGGACGCTCATCGAGGGCGACCCGGGCGTGGCGGATGCGGGCGTCATCGACTACCGCGACCTCGAGAACTTCAACGTCATCTACACCTGGGGCCAGCAGAACCTCCTGCTCGGCTCCGGCTTCGGCCACGAGTTCCAGACCCCCCAACCCATGCCTGACATCTCCTTCGTGATGCCGCAGTGGAAGTACCACCCTCACAACTCGCTGCTCTGGCTCTTCAGCAACGCAGGGCTCCTGGGCTTCACCTTCCTGACGCTCCACCTCGGCGTGACGGCCATGCTGGCGGGCCGCGCGTACCGGAGGGCGAAGCGGCCGGTGGACCGGACCGCCGCGCTGGTGGCGGTGTCCGTGCTGGTCACCTACCTGGTCCAGTGCTTCGGCGACATGGGGACCACCTCCTGGTTCGGTGCGTTCTTCGTGGCGCTGGCGCACATCACGACGGGGAAGCTGGCCATCGACGTTGGGGCCTGGCCCGCGCGACAGAAGGCGCCCGCTGTTGAAGCGGGACAGGAAGCCGCGCAGGCAGGTGCGGCATGAAGCGCACGCACGCGAGGCTGCGCGTCGGCGAGCTCCTCATCGACGTGCTGCGCCTGCCGCAGGCGCTGGACGAGATCGACGCGCTGGTGTCGTCCAGGGAAGGCGGCTCCGTCTTCACGCCGAACGTGGACCACATCGTCCTGGCCGACGAGAACCCGGAGTTCAAGGACGCCTACCGCGGGGCGAAGCTGTCGCTCGTCGACGGCATGCCCATCGTCTGGGTGGCGCCGCTGCTGGGGCAGGCGCTGCCGGAGCGGATCTCCGGGTCTGACCTGGTGATGCCGCTGATGGAGCGCGCGGCGCAGCGGCGCTGGCGCGTCTACCTGCTGGGTGCGGGCCCCGGCGTGGCGCAGAAGGCGGCGGACGAAATCCGCAAGCAGCACGACGTGAACTTCGTGGCCATCGAATCTCCGCGGGTGGACCTCTCCCGTCCGCAGGATGACGATGAGATCCTCGCCAAGGTCCGCGCGGCGAAGCCGGACCTGGTCTTCGTGGCGCTCGGGTCGCCCAAGCAGGAGATCTGGTGTCACCGCGTGTCGGCGCGGCTCTCCCCCGCGGTGCTGGTGGGGGTGGGCGCGTCGTTCGACTTCCTCGCCGGTGTCGTGAAACGGGCGCCCCGGTGGGTGTCTCGCCTTGGCTTCGAGTGGCTCTTCCGTCTCACGCAGGAGCCCAAGCGGCTGTGGCGCCGGTACCTCGTGCAAGACCCGAAGTTCGTTCGCTCGGTCTTCCGCACGCTGAAGCGTCCACGGGCAGAGCGCGTTTTCCGCCCGGAGTAGTGCCAGGCAAGCGCAACTGACACCTTTGTGCATGGATGAACACGCAGAGGGTGGCATGCGACCGCGTCAGCTGACTAAAGAGGAGGCCACGTCTCGGTGGGCCGCAGGGGAGCGGCCAGCACCGCCGGAGGGACGGTCAAATGAGCAAGGTCGCTGCTACGGCGCTCGCCGGCGCGCTGCTGTTTTGGGGATGCCTGGGCGATGTGCCCTTCGCCGTTCCGGGCGAGGGTGAAGGCGGAGAGACAGAGACCGCCAACCTCCCGTGCACGGACTTCCCCGCCGCTCGCGTGCGCCGGCTCACCCGCACGGAGCTGAACGCCTCAGCCGGCGCCGCGCTGGGGTTCCCGGTCACCGAAGCCACCGCGCTCGCCGCGGAGGACCGCGTGCTGGGCTTCACCAACCATGACCGGCTGGAGGTCTCTCCGCTGTTCGCGGACCAGATGGAGACCGTCTCGCTGCAGCTGGCCACCAAGGCCGGCGTGCAGCTGGAGGCCATCGCCCCTTGCGCGGCGGGGACGGCGGACGCGACGTGCGCGGGCCGCTTCCTCGACGCGTTCGTCCCCAAGGCGTACCGCCGCGCGATGACAGCCCAGGAGCGCACGGAGCTTTTGGCGCTCTATCAGGTGGGCCGCACGGGCGCCGACTACAAGACCGGCATCCAGACGGTCATCCAGGCCGTGCTCGAATCCGCCAGCTTCCTCTACCGCACGGAGCTGGGCGCGACGGATGCCACCGGGACCTTCCGGCAGCTCACGCCGAACGAAGTCGCCTCGCAGATCTCCTACCTCATCACCAGCGGTCCGCCGGACGCGCAGCTGCTGGACGCCGCCAATTCCGGCGCCCTGGCCAACCCGGACGAGCGCGAGGCGCAGGCCCGCCGGCTCTTGCAGACCCCGGCAGCGAAGACCCAGCTCAAGGAGTTCGTCGTCCAGTGGCTGGGCCTTCAGAACCTGGGCTCGCTCCAGAAGAACAACAACTCCTTCCCCGACTTCAGCGTCGCGCTGCGCGACTCCATCAAGGGCGAGGCGGACAACTTCCTCGACTACGCGCTGGGCCAGGAGAAAGCCCGCCTCACGGAGCTGCTGACGGCCGACTACACCTTCGTGGACGCGCGGCTGGCGCAGTTCTACGGGCTGCCGGACCGTCCCCCGGGGACGACGTTCGCCAAGGTCCAGCTCCCAGCGCAGCGCGCGGGCATCCTCACGCAGGCGGGGCTCCTGGCAACGTACGCGCACCCGGATGACAGCTCGCCCATCCTGCGCGGCAAGCTCATCCGCACCCGCGTGCTCTGCGGCACCATCCCGCCGCCGCCGCCCACCGTCGTCGCCGCGCCGCCCGCGCCGGACGGGACGAAGACCACGCGTATGCGCGTGGCGGCCCACACGAACAATCCCTCCTGCGCAGGCTGCCATTCGGCGCTGGACCCCATCGGCTTCGGGATGGAGGACTTCGACGGCATCGGCAAGTTCCGCACGACGGAGAACACCCTGCCCATCGACGCCAGCGGCGAGCTCGCCGGGACGTTGGATCCCGCGCACGAAGGGACGTTTTCCGGCGGCGCCGCGCTGGCGCGGATGCTGGCGCAGAACACCAACACGGCAGACTGCGTGAGCACCCAGGTCTTCCGCTTCGGCATGGGACGCAAGGAGCAGGACTTGGACATGTGCAGCCTCAAGCCCGCCCTCTCCCGCTTCCGCGGCAACCAGCTGGACCTCAAGGAGCTCTTCATCTCACAGGTCCGCTCCACCTCCTTCGTCCAGCGCCGGGTGACCCCATGAGCTCGCTCTCGCGACGGGCCCTCCTCAAGACCTTCGCGGGCGTGGGCGCCGCCTCCGCCTTCTCCCGCCTCTTCACCAGCGATCCCGCGTACGGCGCGGACGTCGCGCCGCTGCGGCTCATCTCCCTCTTCACGCCGCACGGCCAGGTGCCGCAGCTGTGGCGGCCGCAGGGCACGGAGACCAACTTCAATATCGAGTTCGCCAACGCCACGCTGGCGCCGCTGGCGCCGTTCAAGGACAAGCTGCTCATCCTGGACGGGTTGGACTTCAAGGTCCTCTACGAGTACGGCCGCAGCGGCCACGAGGGCGGCCCGGTCAGCTTCCTCACCGGCAGCCGGGTGGTGGAGTCCGGGGGCGACTACCTGCCCAGCGGCCCGTCGCTGGATCAATACCTGGCCAAGCGGGTGGGCACCGCCACCAAGTTCCCTTCGCTGGAGCTGGTGACCTACCAGCAGTTCGAAGGGCAGCACGTCTACAACACGCTCTCCTTCACGCAGACCGGCAGCCGCGTGCCGTTCGAGCGGGATCCGAACAAGGTCTTCAACCGCCTCTTCGCCAACCTCGTGGTGCCCGGGACGGACCCCGCCGCAGACCAGGCGCTGGCGCGCAAGAAGAGCATCCTCGACTTCGTGAGCAAGGATGCCACCCGCCTGCGGGACCGGCTCAACGGCGACGAGCGGCAGAAGCTGGAGAACCACCTCACGGTCATCCGCAACATGGAGAGCCGGCTGACCTCGCTGGCGACGGGCTGCTCCAAGCCGGGCAAGCCCGCGGTGCCGGCGCTCTCCGACATCAACAACGCGCCCAAGCTGCTGGGGCTGCACCTGGACCTCATCGCCCAGGCCTTCGCGTGCGACCTCACGCGGATCGTCACGCTCTTCGGCTCTGCGGACAACCCGGGGATGCCCTGGCTGAACCTCAACATGAGCATCCACGATGACCTGGCGCACCAGCTGGGCAGCGGCAACACGGAGCAGCAGGCCTCCACCGCGCTGAAGCTGGGCACGGCGCACCGCTGGTACGCGGAGCAGGTGGCCGGCCTGATGACCCGCCTGGCGGCCATCCCCGAGGGCAACGGCACGGTGCTGGACAACACCATCATCCTCTGGGGCAACGAGCTGGGAGACCCGGCCGGCCACGGCAGCGTGGACATCCCCACGGTCATCGCCGGCGGCGCGGGCGGGAAGCTGAAGATGGGCCGCTACCTGCAGCTGCGCACGTCGAAGAACCCGCTGCAGGGGTGGAGCGGCTTCGGGCAGAAGGCGCCCGCGGCGTTCCCGCACAACCGGCTGCTCATCACGCTGGCCCAGGCGTTCGGCCAGCAGATCGAAACGTTTGGCCAGGCGGAGTACACGGGGGCGATCCCGGGGCTGTTGGCGTAACCTTCGCCCTCACCCATGGCCGAACCCACCCCGCGCCCGTTGCGCATCGCCGTGCTGTTGTGCGTCTGCGACAGCGACGCCACGCTGGCCGAAGACGTCGTCACCACGCTCTGCGCTTCGGCGTCCGAGCACTCCTTGCGCTTCTTCATCATGGACGACGCGTCGAAGACGCGCGCCGGGGAGCGCCTGGCGGACCACTGCCGCCGCCTGGGCCGGAAGGCCAGCTGCACGCGGTTGCCGGAGCCCCTGGGCTTCCGCGGCTGCATCCAGCGCACGTGCGAAGGCCTGCGCGAGGTGGCCCACAGCCAGGAGCCGTTCGACCTGGTCATCAAGCATGACCCGGACGCGCTGGTCATCCGCACGGACCTGGGCGCGCTGCTCTCCGCGCATTGCCGCGCGGACGACACGATGTGGGGCATCCCATTCACCATGCGCGGACGAGACCGGGTGCTGCTGCTGGCGGACCTGATGCCCTTCGGCTTCCGGCGACGACGCCAGGGCGCGAAGATCGACCGCAAGTGGGAGCCGCGCCGGCTGCGCCCCGTCTGGTGGTTCCGCGCCGGAGTCCAGGCGCTGGCCAACGGCTTCCGCTTTCGGACGCCCGGCGGCGGCTTCTACATCGTGGCCATGCCGCTGGTGCAGCGGATGGTGGACCGGGGATTTCTGGCGCGCCCGCGCTACGAACGCCATGGCTTCCTCACCACCGAGGAGGACATCATGGCCGGTATGCTGGTCCGCGCGGTGGGCGGGCGCGTGGTGGACCTGGACACGGTGTCACCGCGCTTCGGCGACCTGGGCATCTCCCCCACGCCGGATGCGAAGACCCTCCGGAAGAACGGCCATTTCGTCGTCCATCCGCTGAAGGCCACGCCGCAGGGCCTGGCCTGCCGGCGCGAGCTGCTGGAGGCGTTCGCGCCCCCAGGCAGCGCCACAGGCCCTGGGTAAAATCGCACTCGTCCGTGCAACACGCCGCGCCGATTGTGCGCCCTGCCTACCTATGAGAAGGAAACCCACAACCGGTAGACTCTTCCCCCACGGCGCCGCCCGCCTCCCCCACTGTGGCGGGAGGTCAGATGGGCGCCAAGAGGTCACACGACGATGAACGCAGCGGCAGAGGCGAGGGACCCCAGCGCACAGCAGTACAGCGGTCCCGGCGTGCAGTTCGATGAGGCCGCGTTTGACCCGATGAAGATCATGGCCGTTCGCCACACGCTGATGGCGCACCCTCTGCTGCAGCTGCCCGCCCTGGTGGAGCTGGGCCGCCGGTTGGGGGCGAAGAACTCGGTCCGCTACCACGACGACAAGGCGTCCGCGGGTACCGACTTCACGCACGCGCCGCAGACGAACAAGGTGGACCTCCCCGCGGAGGAGGTCATCCGCCGCATCGAGAGCGCCGGCGCCTGGCTGGCGCTGCACAACATCCAGAACGACGACCTGTACCGCACGCTGGTGGACGAGGTGCTGGACCACGTCCGGCCGCGGGTGGACCGCAAGGATCCGGGGATGCACTACCGGGCAGGGTGGATTTTCATCACCTCCCCCGGGGCCGTGACGCCGTACCACATGGACCACGAGCACAACTTCATCCTGCAGATCCGCGGGAAGAAGACGCTGCACGTCTGGGAGGCGTTGGACCGCCAGGTGGTGACTGAGCGCTCGCTGGAGCTCTTCCACGAGAAGCACTCGCGCGAGCTGGTGCAGTACCGCGAGGAGAACCAGCAGCGGGCGCGCGTCTTCGAGCTCGAGCCCGGCATGGGCGGCTACATGCCGACCACGTCTCCGCACTGGGTGAAGAACGGCGACAACGTCTCCATCACCGTGAGCTTCACGTACTACACGGAGATGACGCGCCGCCGGAAGCTCCTGCACCGCGCCAACTACGAGCTGCGCCGCCTGGGCCTCTCGCCGGACGCGGTGCGCGAATCCACACCCCGCGACCTGCTCAAGCACGCCCTCTTCCGCCCCATGTTCCGGGCGAAGGACGTCGCTCGGAAGGCCCTCGGGCGAGCAACCCGCGAGTGGGACAAGCCGTACGCGGACTCGTTCGTCTCGATGTAACGCGGCGCTTCTGCCCCACGCCTTGGAAGCCCGCCCACATCGAGCCCTCGTGACCTCGTCGCCTAGGATGAGCCTCCCATGACTGATCCCGCGGGCGGCCCGTCGCCCGAGGAGCTGCGCCGGCTCCTTCACGAGTGGAACGCCACCGCCGTGGACCACGCGCCCGGCGCCACGGTCCACGCGCTGTTCGAGGCCCAGGCCCAGCGCCGCCCGGACGCCGTGGCGGTGGTGGACGCGCAGGGGCAGACGACCTACGCCCAGCTGGACGCGCGGGCGAACCGCGTGGCGCAGCGCCTGGTGCAAGAAGGGGTCAAGCCCGACGCGCGTGTAGCGGTGTGCCTGGAGCGGTCGGCGGGGACCGTGGCCGCCGTCCTCGGCATCCTCAAGGCCGGCGGGGCATATCTGCCGCTGGAGCCGAGCTACCCGGCGGAGCGACTGGCCTTCATGCTGGAGGACGCGGGCGCGAACGTCATCCTCACAGAACGGGCGCTGGCGCCGCTCTTTGCAAGCGCGGCAGCAAAAATCCTGCTGCTGGAGGACGTGGAGGCGGCGGGCAGCGCGCTGGCCCCGGACGCGAAGGCACACTCCAGCGCGCAGCTGGCGTACGTGATGTACACCTCCGGCTCCACGGGGAAGCCGAAGGGCGTGGAGATTCCCCACCGCGCGATTAATCGCCTGGTCTGCAAGGTCGGCTACACGCAGCTGACCGAGGCGACGGTCCTGCTGCACGCGGCGCCGCTGGCGTTCGACGCGTCGACGTTCGAGATCTGGGGCGCGCTGCTCAACGGCGGCCGCGTGGTCTGCTACCCCGACCGCGTCCCCACCTCCGCCGGGCTGCGGAAGGTCATCGCGGCGCACGGCATCACCACGGTCTGGCTCACCGCCGCGCTCTTCAACGCGCTGGTCGACGAAGACGCCCGCTGCCTCATGGGCGTGAAGCACATCCTGACGGGCGGCGAGGCGCTCTCCGTCACGCACGTCCGCCGCGCGCAGCAGGCGCTGCCGGAGGTGCTGATCTCCAACGCCTACGGCCCCACCGAGTGCACGACGTTCGCGGCCACCTACGCCATCCCAAGGCCGGTGCCGCCGGGGGCGAAGTCCATCCCCATCGGTCGGCCCATCCGGGACACGCGGCTGTACATCCTGGACGAGCAGAGGCAGCCGGTGCGGCTGGGCGCGGAGGGCGAGCTCTACATCGGCGGCGCCGGCGTGGCGCGCGGCTACCTCGGACGGCCGGAGCTGACGCAAGAGCGGTTCCTGGCGGATCCCTTCGTCCCCGGCGAGCGCATCTACCGGACGGGCGACAGGGTCCGCTACCTGCCGGACGGCGCGGTGGACTTCCTGGGACGCGCGGACAAGCAGGTGAAGATCCGCGGCTTCCGCATCGAGCTCGGCGAGATTGAGGCCGGGCTCCTGGCGCACCCTGCCCTGCAGAGCTGCGCGGTGCTCGCGCGCGAGGACGTGCCGGGCGTGAAGCGGCTGGTGGCCTACCTCTGCGCGACGGCCGGCGCCTCTCCCGTCCCCGCGCCGGAGCTGCGGGCGCTGCTCCTGCGCACGCTGCCGGACTACATGGTGCCGGTGGCGTGGGTGTGGCTCCCGGCGCTGCCCATCACCGGCAACGGCAAGCTGGACGTGCGCGCGCTGCCGTCCCCGGACCGCAGCCGGCCGGAGCTCTCCAGCTCCTTCCTGGAGCCGCGCACGCCGACGGAGCAGCGCGTCTGTCAGGTGTGGGCCGGCCTGCTGGACGTGGACCGCGTCGGCGTGGAGGACAACTTCTTCGAGTTGGGCGGCACCTCGCTGCTGGCGGTGAAGGCGGCGGCGGAGCTGGGCGCCAAGCTGGGCGCGCCGCTGCCCGCGGTGCAGCTGTTCCAGAGCCCCACGCCGCGCGGACTGGCCGCCTGGTACGACGGCTCCAAGGGCACCGAGGCGCCGCTGGTGGGCGGAGACGCGACGGCCCGCGCGAAGGTGGCGCAGCCCTCCGGTGGGCGGCTGGCGGACGTGGCGATCATCGGCATGGCGGGGCGGTTCCCGGGCGCGCCGGACGTGGATGCGCTCTGGAAGAACCTCCTGGGCGGCGTGGAGGCGGTGACCTGGTTCCGCGAGGACGAGGTGGATCCGCTGGTGCCCGCCTCGCTCCGGCAGGATCCCGCGTACGTCCGCGCCCGCGCCATCATCGACGGGGTGGATCAATTCGACGCCGCCTTCTTCGGGGTCAACCCGAAAGAGGCGGAGCTGATGGATCCACAGCAGCGGCTCTTCCTCGAGGTCTGCTGGCAAGCGCTGGAGCGGTCCGGCTACTCCCCGGACACCGCGGGCGGGCTGGTGGGCGTGTTCGGGGGCGTCTACAACAACGGCTACTACGCGCAGCACGTCCTGCGGCGGCCTGACCTGGTGGAGCGCGTGGGCGCGTTCCAGGTGATGGTCGGCAACGAGAAGGACTACGTCGCCACGCGCGTGGCGCACCGTCTGAACCTGCAGGGCCCGGCGCTCAGCGTCCACAGCGCCTGCTCCACCTCGCTGGTGGCCACCTGCGAGGCGGTGAAGAGCCTCCAGCTGGGCGAGTGCGACCTGGCGTTGGCGGGCGGCGCGTCCATCAACGTCCCGGTGAAGTCCGGCTACCTCTACCAGGAGGGCGGGATGCTCTCGAGCGACGGCCACTGCCGCCCGTTCGACCACCGCGCCACCGGGACGACGTTCTCCGACGGCGTGGGCGTGGTCGCGCTCAAGCGCCTCTCCGACGCGCAGCGGGACGGGGACCACATCCACGCCATTATCCGCGGCGCGGCGGTGAACAACGACGGCGGGAACAAGGCCTCGTTCACCGCGCCCAGCGTGGAAGGCCAGGCCGCGGTCGTCGCGCTGGCGCAGGCGCGCGCGCAGGTGAGCCCGCGGGACATCTCCTACGTGGAAGCGCACGGCACGGCCACGCCGCTGGGAGACCCCATCGAGGTCGCCGGGCTCACGCGCGCGTTCCGGCAGGGCACGTCGGACACCGGCTTCTGCGCGCTCGGCTCCGTGAAGAGCAACTTCGGGCACCTGGTCATTGCCGCCGGGGTGACCGGGCTCATCAAGACCGCGCTCTCGCTGGAGCACGAGGTCATCCCGGCCACGCTGCACTACGAGCAGCCGAACCCGAAGATCGACTTCGCGCAGAGCCCCTTCGTGGTGGCCGCGCAGCAGACGCGGTGGCCGCGCGCGGAGAAGCCGCGCTTCGCCGGGGTGAGCTCCTTCGGCGTGGGCGGCACCAACGCGCACGTCGTCCTGGAAGAGCCGCCGCCGGCGCCGCTTTCCTCGCCCTCGCGGCCCAAGCAGCTGCTCCTCCTGTCCGCCCGCTCCCCTGCCGCGCTGGACGCCCAGTCGAAGGCGCTGGCGGCCTTCCTGCTCGCCCATCCGGACGTGGCGCTGGCCGACGTCGCCTGGACGCTGCAGACCGGGCGCTCGACGTTCGCGCACCGCAAGGCGGTGGTGTGCAGAACGCATGAGGACGCCGCGAAGGCGCTCACCGAAGGGGACCCGCAGCGCGTCTTCGCGCGCAAGTCGGAAGCGCTGGATCCCGAGGTGGCGTTCCTGTTCCCCGGCCAGGGCGCGCAGTACGTGGGGATGGGCCGCGCGCTGCACACCCGCGAGGCCGCCTTCCGCGACGCGGTGGACGAGTGCTCGCAGCGCCTGCTGCCACACCTGGGCCGTGACCTGCGGGAGGTCCTCTACGCGCCGGAGGGGAATGCCGAGGCCGCCACCGCCACGCTGAAGGACACGTCCATCACGCAGCCGGCGCTCTTCGTCACCAGCTACGCGATGGCCCGCTGGTGGATGAGCGTGGGCGTCCGGCCGGCGGCGATGATTGGCCACAGCGTGGGCGAGTTCGTGGCCGCGTGCCTCGCCGGCGTGTTCACGCTGGAGGACGCGCTGAAGCTGGTCGCCGTGCGCGGCCGCCTGATGGGCGCGCAGCCGCGGGGCAGCATGCTCTCGGTCCGGATGGCCGCGCCGGAGCTGCAGAAGCGGCTGGCCGCCTTCCCCGGCGCGGAGATCGCCACCGACAACGGCCCCACCCTCTGCGTGGCCGCCGGCCCCACCCCGGTGGTGGAGCAGCTGGAGAAGGCGCTTCAGGCGGACCGCGTGGCCTGCAAGCTCTTGCACACGTCGCACGCATTCCACACCGGGATGATGGACGCCGCGGTGCCGCCGTTCCTCGAGGTGGTGCGGTCCGTGAAGCTCCTGGCGCCCACCCTGCCCATTGTCTCGACGGCCACCGGCGAGTGGCTGACGCCGGAAGAGGCGACGAACCCGGAGTACTGGGCGCGGCACCTCCGGGCGCAGGTGCGCTTCTCGGCCGGCGCGGCGACCCTGCTCAAGCGTGGTCCGCTGGTGGGGCTGGAAGTAGGCCCTCGCGGCACGCTGGTGACGCTGATGCGCCAGCAGATCTCCGACAAGGCGCGGCAGCCGACGACGGCGTCCATGCCGGACTCGGCCGGAGAGGACGCGGAATACGGCGCGCTCCTGGGAGCCGCGGGCCAGCTGTGGCTCGCCGGGGCTCGGATGGACTTCCGCGCGTTCCACGCCGCGGAGCGCCGGCGCCGCGTGGCGCTGCCCACCTACCCGTTCGAGCGCCAGCGCTTCTGGGCGGACGCGTCGCCCGAGGCGCCTGCCCCTGCGCCGGTGGCCGTCTCCAACGGCCACGCGGTCCCCAACGGGAAGCGCGCCCTTCTGCAGGAGCAGCTGCGCGTGATGCAGCAGCAGCTGCTGCTTCTGGCTTCACGTCGATCCAACAACCCCAGAGGTAACCGTGAGTCGTAAAGAGCGGCTGATTGATGACGTCCGCCGGGCGTTCGAAGAGATGTCCGGGCTCGAGCTGGAGGGCGCGGATCCCTCCGCCACCTTCCTGGAGCTGGGGCTGGACTCGCTCGTCCTCACCCAGGCCGCGCTGGAGCTGAAGCGGAAGTTCGGCGTGCCGCTGGCGTTCCGGCAGCTCAGCGAAGAGCTCTGCACGCTGGACGCGCTGGCCACGCACCTGGATGGCGTGCTCCCCGCGGACGCCGCGCCCGCCGCCGCCGCGAGCCCTCCGGCCGCTGCGTCACTCCAGGCCGCCGCCCAGGCGCCTTCCGCCGTTCCAGCGACCGCGCTGCTCGCCCACGCTCTCCCGCTCACGCCCATGACCCTACCCTCTGGCTCTGGATCCGACGACCTGCAGCAGCTGATCACCGCCCAGCTGCAGCTGATGCAGCAGCAGCTCATGCTCCTCGGCGGCCTGGCGCCTGCGCCCGCCCCGGTGGCAGTGGCCGCGCAGCCGGCCCAGGCGGCACCTGCTCCGGCGGCCAGGGCGGCGAACGGCGCTCCCGCCGCAGCCAGCGCCTCTGACGAGCCCACCGCGCATACCAAGTACGACGTGAAGAAGGCGTTCGGGGCCATCGCGCGCATCCACACCCAGAAGAACGATGAGGTGTCGCCGAAGGTGAAGGCCCGGTTGGAGGCCATCACCCGGCGCTACACGCAGCGCACCAAGGCGTCCAAGGCCTTCACCACGGAGAACCGCGGCCCGATGGCGGACCCGCGCGTGGTGACCGGCTTCCGGCCCGTGATGAAGGAGCTCATCTACCCGGTGGTCATCAAGCGCTCCAAGGGCGCCCGGATGTGGGACCTCGACGGGAACGAGTACATCGACGCGCTCAACGGCTTCGGCTCCAACTTCTTCGGGTACTCACCGGACTTCATCCAGGAGGCGTTGAAGAAGCAGGTGGATGAGGGCTTCGAGGTGGGCCCGCAGCATCCGCTGGCGGCGGACGTCTCCAAGCTCATCTGCGAGTTCACCGGCTTCGACCGCGTGGGCCTCTGCAACACCGGCTCCGAGGCGGTGATGGGCTGCATGCGCGTGGCCCGCACGGTCACGGGGCGACGGCCCATCGCGATGTTCACCGGCGCGTACCACGGCATCTTCGATGAGGTGATTGTCCGCGGAACCAAGACGGGCAAGGCCATCCCCGCGGCACCCGGCATCATGCCGTCGACGTCCGAGAACATGCTGGTGCTGGACTACGGCACCGACGCGGCGCTGGAGACGCTCCGGCAGCGTGCAGGCGACCTGGCGGCCATCCTCATCGAACCGGTGCAGAGCCGCAGGCCGGACTTCCAGCCGAAGGCGTTCCTGCAGGAGCTGCGGAAGATCACCGAGAAGTCCGGCACGGCGCTCATCTTCGATGAGGTCATCACCGGCTTCCGGACGTGCCCCGGCGGCGCGCAGGAGTACTTCGGGATCAAAGCGGACCTCGCCTCCTACGGCAAAGTCGTGGGCGGCGGCGTGTCCATCGGCGTCATCGCCGGCAAGCGCGAGTGGATGGACGCGCTGGACGGCGGCGGCTGGCAGTTCGGCGACGACTCCATCCCCACGGTGGGCGTCACCTACTTCGCCGGCACGTTCGTGCGGCACCCGCTGGCGCTCGCGGCGGCGAAGGCGTCCCTCCTCCGGATGAAGCAGGAGGGCCCCGGGCTGCAGAAGCGGATGAACGAGATGACCGCGGCCATGGCGCAGCACCTCAATGCCTGGTTCGAGGAAGTGGGCGCGCCGATTGTCATCAAGCACTTTTCCTCGCTCTGGAAGACGTTCTGGAAGGAGGACTGCGCGTGGACGGACGTGCTCTTCGTCCTGCTCCGCGAGCGCGGCATCCACATCCTCGACGGGTTCCCCTGCTTCCTCACCGCCGCGTTCACCCAGGCGGACGTGGACCTGATCATCTCGTCCTTCAAGGGCGCAGTGACGGAGATGCAGGAGGCCGGCTTTCTCCCGCCCCGGAAGCAGCCTGCCACCGCGCAGGTGGCGCTGGACCCCGCGCAGCCGCCGGTGCCGGGCGCGCGCCTGGGCAGGGACCCGTCCGGCAACCCCGCGTGGTTCGTTCCCAGCCCCAGCGAGCCTGGGAAATACGTCCAGGTGTCGTAAGGAAATCCACCCGCAGGGGTTGGCCTCGCAGCGGATGTTTTGAGAGAGTCGCGCGCCGTGCGCCTGTGGCTCCTCCTCCCCTGCTGTGCCGTGCTCGCCGCCAGCAGCGCGTGGCTGGGCCTCAAGGCCCGGCGCGCCACTCAGGTCGCGCGTCAGTTCCTGGAGGGGCGACCGGGCGCGGTGCTGAAGCCCGCGCAGTTCGCCGCCGCGGGCTGGCGCGATGTCTCCTTCGCCAGCGCAGACGGCGTGCTGCTGCGCGGCTGGTACCGGGAGAGCACCAACGGTGCGGCCATTCTCTTCGCCCCGGGCTGGGGTCAGTCCCGGCTGGCGATGTGGGAGCAGGCGCAGACGTTCACTTCGAAGGGCTACGGCGCACTGCTGTTCGACCTGCGCGCCCACGGTGAGAGCGGCGGGACGCTCTCCACGCTCGGAGACCGGGAGCGCGCGGACGTCCGGGCGGCGGTGGCGTTCGTCACCGCGCAGAAGGATGTCCACGCTGGGCGGTTGGGCGCGTTCGGGTTCTCCGTGGGAGCGTCCGCCATCGCCGTCATCGCCGCGGAGGATCCGCGGATCGCCGCCGTGGCGCTCGAGTCGCCCTACTCCACCCTCGAGGAGAGCGAGCGCTCGGACTTCCGCGGATTCGGCGTCATCGGCGAGTGGATGGCCCTGCGCACGCTCACTCAGGCGGGAGTGGACCTGAATTCGGTCCGGCCGATTGAAGCACTGACGCTGATCGCCCCCCGGCCGATGTTCATCCTCTTCGGCGCCCGCGAGCAGTCGGATGAGATGGTGGGCCGCATCCTCCGCGCCGCGCCCGCCTCCGCGCAGCAGTGGCTGGTCCCCAACGCCGGCCACGGCGGCTGCCGCGAGGCCGCCGGGAGTGAGTACGACCGAAGGCTGTTCGAGTTCTTCGACGCCGCGCTCACGCCCCGCCGCGGCTGAAGCGGACGCCAGCTCGCGCTCCTCGCCGCTCCCCCGCTCTCCGTTCGCCTCGAGAGGGAAACCGGCCCTGGCCGGCCATTTCGTCGGAGGAACATCTGTTCTCAGTCAGGCGCCTCCCCCGCTCGCCTCGAGAGGGAAACCGGCCCTGGCCGGCCATTTCGTCGGAGGAACATCTGTTCTCAGTCAGGCGCCTCCCCCGCTCGCCTCGAGGGGGAAACCGGCCCTGGCCGGCCATTTCGTCGGAGGAACAGCTGTTCTCAGTCAGGCGCCTCCCCCGCTCGCCTCGAGCGTTGCCCCGTCAGGCGCATAGTCGAGAGGTAGCGCAAACCCACGCACGGCACTTTGCCGGGTTGTTTCGAGCAGACCGAAGCGGCCCATGAGCCAAGCTCCGGAAGCACTGCCGACGTCTCGACTATGCGCCTGACGGCGCAACGCTCGACGCGAACGGGGAGGTTCGAGATCCGCCCGGACCTCGAGCTCAGGTCGCTCCCCCCGCCTCCCCCGCTCGCCTTGAGCGTTGCGCCGTCAGGCACGGCACCTTGCCGGTTTGCTTCGAGCAGAACGAAGCGGCCCATGAGCCCAGCTTCGGAAGGCACTGCCGACGTCTCGACTATGCGCCTGACGGCGCAACGCTCGACGCGAACGGGGAGGCTCGAGCTCCGCCCGCACCTAGAGCTCAGGTCCCTCCTCCGTCGCGAGGAGCCGCTCAATGCTGACGGAGAGCTTCGACGTCGCCAGGCGGACGAGGCTGTCCACCTCCTCACTGCTGAGTGAGAGCTTCTCCGCGAGCTCTCGCCGCGTCTGGTCCAGCAGCCGGCGCCGCAGCGCGGAGAGGGTGCGGGCGATGGTGACACGGTGGACGCCGGTCATCGCGCCGATCTGCTCGGCGGTGAGGCCGGAGAGGTGAAACCGCAGCAGGTTTCGTTCCCGGCTGGTGAGCTGGCGCAGCGCCGTCTCGAGCGCGCCACGGACCGCGCCCTCGGATCTGGACTTGAGGTACGCCAGCTCCGGGTCCGGGGCGAGATCTTCCAGGCCATCGAGGAGGGTGTGCTCCAGCGGCCGCGCAGGGAGCTCGTGGCGCATCAAATCCACGGCGAGCCGGGAGGTGGCCACGCGCGCCCACAGTCGCAACGGCCCGGCGCCTTCGTAGAGCCGGATGCGGGGCGGCTGATCGCCCTCGCCCAGGAAGAGCCGGACGAAGATCCGCTGGGTCGCATCGTCCGCCGCGGCGCTTGAACGGGTGAGCTGGGCGGTGAGGGCCGCCAGCTCCGGACGCAGCTCGCGCTCGAACACTGCGGCCGCGGCGGCGTCGCCCCGCAGAAGCGCACACGCGAGGAGGAGATCTCCCGCCGCCAGCGACGAAAGCAACGCCGAAACCGGCCGCCGCGAGGCGGAGACCCGCTCGGCGATGAAGGCCAGGAAGGCCTCGGCCGGAACGTGAATCCCTGGTCGTTCGCGCGCCGCGCGCCGGAGGAGCGCGGCCAGCAACTGCTCCAGCCCGGAGACCTCCTGCGCGGCGCGACGGCGAGGGGGCGAGAGCGCCTCCAGGAAGTGCTCGGCCCACCCGCTCATGGCCCAAACCCGCTCAGCGTCAGCCCGGACTGGGACTGAGCCTGCGCCAATGAAGGGGGCCCCGCGGCACCCCGGTAGAGCGCCTCAAAATCGACGATGCGCGTGCCGCTGTGATCCACAGTCAGCAACCATCGCCCATCGCCCGAGAACTGCGCCGTGAGCACGGCTTCGCCTCGCAAGGTGACCAGCGGCTCGCCCGTGCTTGGCTTCCAGAGGCGCAGTGTCCCGTCGTAGCCCCCGGTCGCGAGGGCAGCGCCGTCGGGTGAGAACGCCAGCGAGTAGACCTCCTGCCGGTGGCCCGGGAGCGTCCGCACCTGCGCGCCCGTGCGCGCGTCCCAGAGCGTCACCTCGCCATAGCTCGACCCAGCCAGCAGGCCGCCGTCGGCCGAGAAGGCGACGCGATAGAACCCCCGGCTCCCCTGATGCGTGCGCAGCCCCGCGCCGCTCTCGCTGTCCCAGAGCCGCACCGTCTGGTCCATGCTCGCGGAGCCCAGCGTCCTCCCATCCGGCGCATACGCCAGCGCGCTCACCAGCTGCCCGTGGCCCGCGATGCTGCGAAGCGGCGCCGCGTCCGGGAGGCGAAACAAACGGATGCTCCCATCTCGGCCACCCACCGCCACCTGCTGCCCATCCGGCCGCAGCGCGACGGCGAGTAAGTCTGTCTCCAGCGGAAGGGTGGCCTCCGCCTCGCCCGAGGGGAGCCGCCAGAGCCGTACGGTGTGGTCCAGGCTGGTGGTGATGACTCGAGAGTCGGACACGGCCACCGCAGTGACCTGCCCCGCGTGGCCTCGAAGCGTGGACAGGAGGGCGCCCGTCGCCGCATCGCGGACGACCACCTCCGTTGGGGGCGCAGCGAGCTGCACGAGGTACCGTCCGTCGCTCGAGAGCACCGCCTGGCCGCGCTCATCGGGCAGCCGCAACCGCAGCTCCGGCACGCGGGGGCGCAGCCGCCACACCGCCACGGTTCCATCCAGCCCGGTCGACACCAGCGCGTCCTGGGCGAACGCCAGGTCCGTGACCCGCTCCTCGTGCGCCTGGATCACACCTTCCGGGACAGCCCCCTCCACCGACCAGAGGCGAATGGCGCCGTCCGTGCTGCCCGCCGCCAGCCAACGGCCATTGGGCGAGAAGGCGGCAATCGTGAGCGGGAGCGCCGTCTCCCCGAGCGTCCGGCGCGCGGCCCCTGTCCGCGCGTCCCAGAGCCGCACCGCCCCATCCGGTCCGGTGGAGGCGACGAGCGCGCCATCGGGCGACACGGCCACGGACCGGACGATGTCACCGTGACCCACCATCGAGCGCAGCAGCGTCCCACTGGCGACGCTCCAGAGGCCCACGCGGTGATCCTTCCCCGCGGTCACCAGACGTTCGCCATCGGGAGAGAATCGGAGATCCAGCAGCCCGTCCCCGCCCAGGGCCTTCACGCGGGCGCCGGAGGCCGCGTCGAACAGCGCGAGCCCGCCCGGACGCAGCGCGGCGGCGATGTGGCGGCCGTCCGGCGAATAGTCCAGCGCCCCACCGCGGGGCGCCAGCGCTTCGTCATAGAGTTCCCGGAGCGCCGCACCCGACGTGGCATCCCAAAACGCGATCCGATGGTCCTCACCGGAGCTGGCGAGCGTCCTGCCATCCGGAGAGAACGCCAGCGCGTCCACCCACCCGCGGTGGGCCTTCACCTCGAAGAGCCGCGCGCCCGTCGACACGCGCCAGAGGCGAACGAACCCGTCCTCGCTCGCGGTGGCAACGAGCTCCCCGGTCGGCGAGAGCGCCAGCTGCCGGAGGCCCGGTCCTACTGTCCACCTGCGCGCGAGCCCTTCGATGGACTGGACGCGCGCCTGCCAAACGTGGCCGGCGATGCGGGCGGACAGCGCGGGCCCGGCGGGGAACCGGGCAGCGGCCGCCGGATCAAACGAGGGGCTTCCAGGCTGGGTGGGGTTGTGGAACGCGGAGGCGCTCGCGTGAAGGAGGGCGGAGAGCGGGAGGTGCTCGGCGGCGTAGCGGTCCGCGCGCTCGGCGTGGGCCTCCGCGAGGTGGAACAGCGCGCTCTGTCGCTCCGCGCGCTCCTGCAGCCCTGCCGCAGCAGCGACCCGCAGCGCGCTCGCTTCGCGGCTGAGGGCGACCACCGAGAGGCTCAGGGCGACAATGACCACCGCCAGGGCCACGACTGCCGGTATGAGGACCGCCCGGTGCTTGCGCGCCGTGCGCCGCAGTTGCTCCAGCCCGGGGTACGGATACGCCGAGACGCGGTCCCCCGTCAGGTAGGCCGCCACGTCCTGAGCCATGGCCGTCGCGCTGGGATACCGCGCCGACACCTGTATCTCGAGCGCGCGGTCGATGATCGCCCGGAGCTCCCTGGGCACGCGCGGCTCCACCGAAGCGACAGACGGAGGCACTGCACGACGCCCCCGTTCCCCGGCAAAGGGCGGCCGGCCGGTCACCAGCTCATAGAGCACCGCCCCCAGCCCCCACACGTCGGTGCGGGCATCCACCTGCTCCAGGTCGCCCGAGAGCTGCTCCGGGCTCATGTACGCGACGGTGCCCAGGCGCGTGCCCTCCTCGGTGAGGTGTGAGGGCCCGTCCAACGCTACGGCCGCCGACGGCTCAGGCCGCAACTCCCCAGCCAGCCCCGCCAGGCCCCAGTCCAGGAGCACCGTCTCGCCGAACTCGCCGATCATCACGTTGGCCGGCTTCAGGTCGCGGTGGACGACGCCGCGGCTGTGCGCGTAGGCCGCCGCCTCGCACAACCGGAGGAAGTGCGGCAGCAGCGCGAGGCGATCCACAAGTCGCGCCGCCCCTCGGATGGCCAGCGCCAGGGTCCGGCCCCGGATCCACTTCATGGCGCAGTACATCCGGCCGTCGTCCAGCCGGCCCACCTCATAGATGGGCGGCACCGCCGGGTGCGCGAGCTGACTGGCGATCTTCGCGCTTCGGAGGAAGCGCCGCTCCTCCTTGCCAGCCTCCAGCACCCGCAGCACCACCTCGCAGCCCAGCTGCGTGTCGAACGCGACGTAGACGCGCGCCTGACCTCCGCGGGCCAGCTCCGACAGGAGCTCAAAACGATCGCCCGCGCGGGCGGTCGCAACGGGGAGCTCCGCGGAAACGGCGGGGGCTCGCCGCCCGACTTCGATCAAGATCCGCTGACAACGGCTGCAATTGTCGACATGTCCATCAATGACAGACAACTCATGCGCCGGAGCGCCGCCCCCAAGGTACCGGGACAGCGCATTGTCATCAGGACAAACCACCGACGCAGCGTACATGGCGAATGCCGCTACTTGCGAGTCCGGCACACGCCAGGAGCACGGGTGAGCAACCCATTTGTAACACCGGCTTCAGCCGAACCGGCTCACCAGCGTCCGGAGACCGCAAACCCGCTCTGCCCCAGGGTGACCTGGGGCGCGAACGAGAGCGCCGCGGAGTCCTCGCGGCCCGTGAGCAGCAGCCCGGCCACACCGACGGCGGCCAACCCGGCGCCGCCCGCCATCATCGCCACGCCGAGCGTCTGTTTGAGCTCGCCCCGCCCGGCGATCTCGCTGCGCTGCTCGTCCGTGAGCGTCTTGTCCGAGTTGAGCGTGGCTGCGTCACCCTTCGAGAGCCCGAACGACACGGCGCCGGCGATGGCCACCACGCCTCCGCCAATGGCTGGGAGCAGCCAGAGCTTGGACGCCTTCGACGGTTCAGGCTGCGCCGCAGGCAGCGTGAGGAAAGGCTCCACCGGGCGATCCGGAGACACCTCCACCAGCGGCGGCGCGACGGAGACCGCCCGCTGACCGGCGAAGCTTACCGAGGCGGTCGACCCTGAGCCCACCACGACGACCTGCTCTTCGCCCGTCCCCTCCGCCGTCTTGAGGGCCACGCGGTGCCGGCCGACCGGGACCTCCACCTTGAGCGGCGGCGGCCCCATCAGCCTTCCATCCAGGACCACCTGCGAATCCGCCGCGTCCGCTGAGACCGAGAGGTGCCCCGTCGTCGACTCGCGGACCGCGCGCAGAAGCGCCACCAGCTCCGGGTTGGCCTTCTCCGGATCCAGCTCCGCCTCCGGGTTCGCCTCCAGCGCGCCAACCAGCGCCGCGCGCGCCTGATCCCGCTTGTGCAGCGCGAGGAGGCACTGCGCCCTGAGCAGCTGGAGCTCTCCGGCCTTGCGCCCGTCCGCGCCTGCGAGCGCCTTGTCCAGCGTCCGCAGGGCGCGCTCGAACTCGCCGCTGGCCATCGCCTTCAGCGCCGCCGGCGGACCGCTGGCCGCGAACGCACCGCCGCACAGGAGCAGCGAGAGCAGCAGCGCACGGGTCACCTGCACACGTCCTGGCAGGTGAAGTGCTCGCAGCTCCCGAGCGCGCAGTCCGCGTGAGTGGCGCAGGGCTGTCCGGTGGTCCGCAAGGGCTCGCACAGAAGCGCACTGTTGCAGGCGCCGTCAATGCAGACGTCGCCCACGCAGCGCTGCCCTGTATGGCCCGCAGGCTCGCAGCGGCCGGCGGTGCTGCACTGAAACGGGAACAAGCAATCCTCGGAGGAGACGCATGCCGCCGCGGCGCCCCCGCGCGCGCCGCACCGACGGGGTTCGGCGGACTCCCCCGTGGGCTGGCAGCGCAAGGGCGCGCGGCACTCGTAGTCGAACAGGCACCCCACGCTCGCCGGCTTGCGGTCCAAGCACCTCGTGGTCCCTCCCACCGGCACGCGCGGGCAATAGCGCATGGCTTCACAGTCGTCGTCGGCGTAGCACGGGTTGTTCCCCAGGGACGGTTGGCACCCGCCTGGCCCTCCGTCCGGAGCCAGCAGGCAGAACCAGCGCGCGGGGCAGCTGTTCACCGTGGTGCAGGGGTCCCCCACCTGCGGACTGCGGCAGATGCCGGGGCCGCCAACGCCGCCATCTTTGTGGATCACCACGTTCGCGCAGACCTCATCGAGAGTGCAGTACCTCGCGGACCCGGTGCAGGCGTCGCCCGCATCCACCCTTTGAAGGGGGAGGCACTGGCGAAGCACCGAATCGCACACCAGGCCGGGGCCGCACTCCGCATTGATGCAGAAGGCCCCCTCGCCCCGAGGTCCATTGCACTGGCCCTCGTTGCAGCCGTAGGGGTCCACGCATGAGCCGGGCCCCGGGCAGCCCGTCCCCACGGCGTGGAGCGTGGCGCAGCCCGCGTCGCGGTCGCAGTAGGCGTTGGGTCCGCAGGCGTCATTGAACAGGCAGCTTCCGCCTCTGGCGACGTGTGGGCGACAGGTGGCCGGCGAGAGCACGTTGCAGTAGGTGCCCGGGCCGCACCGGGGCGAGGCGGTCAGCGGTGCGCAGGGCATGTTCGCCAACGGCAAGGAAATGCAGCGCTCGGTGGCCGGGTCGCAATAGGTCGTGTTCGCGCAGCGCTGCTCGAACAGTCGGTCCCTGTCGCAGCTGCCTCCCGCAAGCTCGGGTGGGCTGCACTGGCCGGTCTGCGGGTTGCACCAGCCGGAGGTGCACCGCCCCTCGATGCAGCGCTGGCCCAGCTGCCCCGCGGGCTGGCAGGTCTTCCCGCACCCGTTGCCCGCGCCGAAGCACGCGTGTCCGCTGGGGCAATCCGACGTCGCGCTGCACGCCCCATAGGCCCCGGCGTCGGCGGGAGAGAGCGGCAACGCGCAGGGCCAGTCGCCGCAGCTGACGCCCGACTCGCGAACCTGGGCCAGACAGGCGGCACCGGCGTCGGCGTCGAACCGGCGGAACCCACGGCGGACGCTCTCGGCCAGGCGCAGGCACTGCGCGCGGATGTTGAGGACGGCGCAGTCCCCTTCCCCGTCCTGCGAAGCGAGGAGGCACTCCACCTGGCGCCGGCAGTACGCCGCCATATGCGCCTGACACTGCGCGAGGAATGGCTCGCCCAGGTCGCCCGCGTCCGCGGCCGTGCCGCCATCGCACGTGCCCGCTCGTTCACAGGGGCTCTTGCCGAGCTTGGCGAAGTCCTCGCAGCCCGCAACGGCCAGGACCGCGGCGGCCACCCCCGCGCTCGCGAGCAGGGTGCGGAGGCAAGCGTTCGAGGGAGACATCGCCTCACTCTACCTGGGAGGTTTCCGCCCTCGGAAGCGCAGAGCGAGGGTCAGGCCAGACCCGGGCCGCGGAACCCCGCGAGCCAACGGCGCAGGCGGTCCAGAAGCTCGCTGCGCTGCGCGAGCGTGGAGAAGAGGTGGTCCGCCTCGGGCCAGAGCTCCACCTCCAGCTTGCCGCGCAGGCCCGGCGCGTCGAGCATGTCGAAGAACTGGTCCTTGTAGAAGTACTCGGTCCGCACGCCGCCCGTGTAGATGTAGAGCAACCGCACTCCGCGCGCGACGAGCGCCTCAATGTCCGCGCGCAGCAGGGCAGGCTTGGGGTACTCGCGGGAGAAGATGGCCTGCTCTTTCACCTCGCGCGCGGCGGGGAACACGCGCCTGCGCACACGCGTGACGATGTCCTTCGCCAGGCGGCGCCACTGGTGTACCTCCAGCGCGCGCACCGAGTACCAGCGCAGGTAGTACCCCGGCGTCCGGTAGCCGTAGCCGTCCAGCCAGACCGCGCCCACCACGCGCGGGTCGCGCACGCTGATGGGGTGCACGGCGTCCACTCCGGAGCAGAGCCCAGCGACAGCGAAGCGATCAATCTTCCGGGTGCGCTGGAGAAAATCCAGCGCGTCCTTCATGTCCAGCACGCCCCGCTCCGCGTCCGACTGCGCGTCCCGCCTCACCTCGCTGTCTCCGCGGCCGGAGAGGTCAAACCGGAAGGTCCGGTACCCCTCCTCCGCCAGCGCCCGCGCCACCTCCACGTTGAGGCGGTTGGGCCCCACGCGGTGGTTCATCCCGATGTTGGTGAGCACCAGCGCGGGCGCTTCGGCGCGCTCGGCCGCGGCGTCCGGCTCCGTGAGCACTCCGACCAGGCCGTTGTCCGGCCCGAAGCTGAAGACGCGCTCCTTCATGCCGCGGCCTTCTGTCCGAGCGCAGAGACGATGCCTTGCAGGATGACGCTGGAGAGCATGGCGGACTCCACGTCCCCCCGCGCGCCGCCCGCGCCTTCGGGCGCGTACAGGTAGCCCAGGGTGGCGCCGGCACGACGGTAGTGGTCGCGCAGCGTGGCGTACTCCGGCAGCTCCTCGGAGACGGCCAGCATCGTCCGCGCGGCCGGCGCCGGCGGCACTGCGGTCAGCTCGAAGCGCTCCATCGATTCGCGCAGGGCCGGGGTGATCTCCACCCCCAGCAGCTCCGTCACGCCCGGTGTAGGACGAGGGGGCGTGCGGCTGATCGCCTGTTTCTTCCGGTCCAGCTCCTCGAGCTCCCGGAGGTGCGCTCGCCCGCTCACCACCGGCTCCCAGAGCACCAGGTCCCTCACCCGGAGTCCGGTGCGGACCGCCTCCGCGGCGAGCACCGCCCCGAAGCGAAACCCCACCAGCGACAGCTGCTGCACGCCCGCCACATCCCGGAGCTCTGCCGCGGCGGTGTGAATGTCCTTGACCCAATCGCCGGCGGTGGCCGCGCGGGAGCTCCCCGCGGAGTCCCCGGTGCCGAAGTAGTCAAACCGGAAAGCGGAGATGCCCTCCCGGGCCAGCAGCTCCGCGAGGCGACGGAAGGCCCAGTGGGCGCGCAGGTACTCCTGTGCCGCGGGGTAGCAGAGCAACGCGGCGTAGTCGCGGGTCGCCTTCCCCCGCGCCTCGTGGTGAATGCCCAGAAGCTGCCTGTCCGAACGTCCAAAGAACGTCGCCGTCATCCGCCGCCGTCAGGAGAAGAGGTTCGTTGTGCTTTACTGCCGCACCGCCTAGCGAGTCTCACGAGTCGACGTTACCCCGTCAATTCCCGTCGCTTCAGAGAACCATGAGCCACAGCTCTTTATCCGTTGAATTCGATCCCTTCGCCGGTCCTGCCATCCTCGCCACCGCCCCGTCCACCGAACCTCAGCGCGAGGTTTGGACCGGCTGCCGCATGAGCGATGAGGCCTCGCTGGCCTTCAACGAGTCCATCACCCTCTGGTTCGACGGGCCGCTGGACGCCGCCGCCCTGGGCCAGGCCCTGACGGAGCTCGTCGCCCGGCACGAGGCCCTGCGGTCAACGTTCAGCGCGGACGGCCTGTCCCTGCTGGTGGGCCCCGCGGAGAAGCACCCGCTCCCCGTCTTCGACTGGTCCGGTCAGGCGCCGGAGGAGCAGGCGCGGCGCTGGGCGGCGCTCCTTAAGGAAGTCGTGGAGCACACCTTCGACCTCCAGAAGGGTCCCCTCTTCCGCACGCAGCTGGTCCGCCTCTCAGAGGGCTCGCACCGGCTGGTCATCACCGCGCACCACATCGTCTGCGACGGCTGGTCCTCGGCGGTGGTGGTGAAGGAGCTGGGCGCGCTCTACACCGCGGCGGTCCAGCGCACGGTGCCGGAGCTGCCTGCGGCAGAGCCCTGGACGCAGTACGCGAAGGCGCAGGCGGCGGTGGCCACCGCGCCGGACCGGGCCACGGACGAGGGCTACTGGACGCGGCAGTTCAGCGACGAGCTCCCCATCCTGGAGCTGCCGTGGGACCGGCCGCGGCCTCCGGTGAAGACCTACGCGGCGCGACGGGTGGACGTGGCGCTCCCGCCGGAGCTGGTCGCCGCGCTCAAGAAGTCCGGCGCGAAGCTGAAGGCCAGCCTGTTCTCCACGCTGCTCTCCGGCTTCCAGGCGCTCCTGCTGCGGCTGGCAGGCCAGGAGGATGTCATCGTCGGCATCCCCTCCGCCGGGCAGACACTGGGGGAGCACGCGCAGCTCATCGGCCACTGCGTCAACACGCTGCCCATCCGCGCCCGGGTCAGCCCATCCGCGCCGTTCGCGCAGCTGCTGGACTCCACGCGGGTGCGGATGCTGGAGGCGATGGAGCACCAGCAGCTCACCTACGGCTCGTTGCTCAAGAGCCTGCCCCTGCCGCGCGACGCCAGCCGGCTGCCGCTGGTGTCCGTCTGCTTCAACCTGGACAAGGGCCTGCCGCCTGCCGCGCTCGCCTTTCAGGGGCTGCAGACCCGGCTCACCACCAACCCCCGCCACTTCGAGACGTTCGACCTCTTCATCAACGCAGTGGAGCTGGACGGCGCGGTGACGCTCGAGGTCCAGTTCAACACGGACCTCTTCGACGAGAGCACCGTGCGCCGCTGGCTCGCGGGCTACGAGCTGCTCTTGCGCGGCGTGGCGGAGAACCCGCAGACGCCGGTGGGCAAGCTCCCCATCCTCTCGCGCGAAGACAAGGCGCAGCTGAAGCAGTGGAACGACGCGTCGCGGATTGAAGGGATTGACCAGGGCTGCGTGCACGCGCTCATCGAAGCGCAGGCGCGCAAGACGCCCTCCCACATCGCGGTGGAGTTCGAAGGCCAGAAGCTCACCTACGCGGAGCTGGACGCGCGGACGAACCAGCTGGCGCGGGTGCTTCGCCAGGCCGGCGTGGGGCGCGGCGAGCGCGTGGGCGTCTGCGTGGAGCGGTCCGCGGAGATGATCGTCAGCGTGGTGGCCATCCTCAAGGCCGGCGGCGCGTACATCCCGCTGGACCCCGGCTACCCCGCCGAGCGGCTCCACTACATGGTGACCGACTCGAAGATGAAGGTGCTGGTCACCACCGCGCAGCTGAAGACTGAGCTCAAGCTGGACGTGGCGCACGCCATCCTCGCCGAGGCCAAGGCCACCACCGACGGCGTGGACGCTTCAGCGCTCCCCGCGTCGCCTCAGAGCGCGGGCGCGGAGGACGTGGCGTACGTCATCTACACGTCCGGCTCCACCGGAAAGCCCAAGGGCGTCCTGGTCCCCCACCGCGCGGTGGTCAACCTCATCCAGAGCGTGCAGCGGACGCCGGGGCTGTCGGAGCGCGACAGGCTGCTGGCGGTCACCACGCTCTCCTTCGACATCGCGGTCTCCGAAGTCCTGCTGCCTTTGACCGTCGGCGCGCACATCGTCATCGCCAGCCGCGAGGTGGCCTCCGACGGGATGCGGCTGCTCTCGGCGCTGAAGGACCACCGCATCACCTTCCTGGACGCCACGCCCGCGACGTACCGGCTGCTGCTGGGCGCGGGCTGGGAGAAGACTCCGGGCTTGCGAGTCATCTGCACCGGCGAGGCGATGCCGAAGGACCTCGCCCTTGAATTGGTCACGCGGGCGGACGCGGTGTGGAACGGCTACGGCCCCACGGAGACCACCGTCTGGTCCAGCTTCTACGAGGTGAAGGCGCCGGTCTCCCGCATCCTCATTGGCCGGCCTGTCGCCAACACGCAGCTCTATGTGCTGGATGGGATGGGCAACGAAGTCCCGGTCGGCGTGAAGGGCGAGCTCTTCATCGGCGGCTCCGGCGTGACGCACGGCTACCTGGAGCGCCCGGAGCTCACGAAGGAGCGCTTCCTGCCGGATCCTTTCGGAGAGGTTGCGGGCCGCACGCTGTACAAGACGGGCGACGTCGTCCGCTATCTGCCCGATGGGAACGTGGAGTGCCTGGGCCGCAACGACTTCCAGGTGAAGCTGCGCGGCTTCCGCATCGAGCTGGGCGAGATTGAGGACGCGCTCACGCAGCACCCCGCGGTGAAGCAGGGCGCGGTCATCGTCCGGGAGGACCGGCCGGGCGACAAGCGGCTGGTGGCGTACGCGGTCACAGCGTCGGAGGTCTCTGACGCGGACCTGCGCGCGCACCTCAAGCGGACGCTGCCGGAGTACATGATTCCGTCCGGCTGGGTGCGGCTGCCGAAGATGCCGCTGACGCCGAGCGGGAAGATTGACCGACGCGCGCTGCCGGCGCCGGCGGAGGGCCAGGGGGCCTCCGGCGTGGAGCTGGTGGAGCCGCGCACGGCGAGCGAGAAGTTGGTGGTGGAGCTGTTCCGGGAGGCGCTGGGCGTCGCGCGGGTCAGCATCCACGACGACTTCTTCGCGCTCGGCGGACACTCGCTGCTCGCCTCGCAGGTGCTGGCGCGGCTGCGCAGAGATCACGGCGTGGAGCTGTCCTTCCGGAAGATCTTCGAAGCGCCCACCCCCGCGCGCTTCGCGGAGCTGGTGGACGCGGTGAAGGCCAGCGGCGCGAAGGCGACAGCCGGCGTCCCGAAGCGGACGGACTCCGGACCCGCCACGCTCTCGCTGCTGCAGGAGCGGCTGTGGCTGCTCGAGGAGCTGGACCCCACCACCCGCCTCGTTCACAACCTCCCCGCGGCCTGGCGGCTGACCGGACCGCTGGATCCTTCGCTGCTGGCCAGGAGCGTGGACCTGCTGGTCGCCCGGCACGAGACGATGCGCACGGTGTTCGTCGTCGAGGGCGGGCGCCGCGTGCAGAAGATTCTCCCCTCGTACCAGGCGAAGATTGACCAGGTGGACCTCTCGGCTCTCTCCGCTGACGAGCGCGAGAAGGAGCTGGAACGCCGGATGGACGAGGAGACGAAGATCCTCTTCGACCTCGCGCAGCTCCCGCTCTTCCGCATCACCCTCTACAAGCTGGGGCCGCAGGAGCACGTCCTCTACTCGCTGCGCCACAACGTGATGTGGGACGGCTGGAGCTTCGACCTCTTCCTGAACGAGGTGGCCCAGGCGTACAGCGCGCTCGCCGCCGGCAAGACGCCGACGCTGCCCGAGCTTCCGGTGACGTACGCGGACTACGCCGCCTGGCACCGCGGCTGGGTGGACAGCCCCGCGCTGGATGCGCAGCGGCAGTACTGGCAGAAACAGCTCGCCGGGGACCCGCCGAGCCTGGACCTCCCCACGGACCGGCCGCGTCCGCGCGTGAATGTGCACCACGGCGGCAGCGAGAGCCTCAAGTTCTCCAAGGCAGAGCTGGACGCGCTGACCGAGCTGGGCAAGTCCGCTGGCGGCACCCTCTACATGGTGCTCTTCGCGGGCTTCAACGCCCTGCTGCACCGGTGGAGCGGGCTGGATGACCTGCTGCTCGGCACGCCGGTCCGCGCGCGCTCCCGCCCGGAGCTGGAGGGGCTGATTGGCCCGTTCATCAACGTCGTCGTGCTGCGCACGCGCTTCCGCGAGGGGATGAGCTTCCGGCAGCTGGTGGACCAGGTGAAGGAGCTGACGCTGGACGCGTTCAGCCATCAGGACCTGCCGCTGGAGAAGCTGGGCGCCAAGCCGCCTGTCGTCCGCGGGCTGTTCTCGCTGCAGGACGCGCGGAACCGGCCGCGCGCGGTGGGCGAGGCGGAGGTGAGTCAGATTCACGTCCAGCCGCCCACCTGCTCAGACGACTACCTGCTCTGGACGATGGAGCTGCGCGACGGGCTTCTGGCCGTCCTCAACTACAACTCGGAGCTGTTCGACCGCGCCACCGCGCGCCGCTTCCTGGAGGAGCTGCGTGTGCTGCTGGCGGAGGCGGTGAAGGACCCGTCCCGTCCCGTCTCGCGCCTGCCCCTCCTCCCTGAGAGCGAACGGTCCCGACTCCACGACTGGAGCCAACCGTCGGTCGCGTTCCCCGGCCCGGGTTCGTTGCCTGCGCGCGTGGAGCTCCTGGCCGCGAAGTCGCCGGACGCGGTGGCCTTCGCCATCGGCGACCGTCCTCTGTCCTGGTCGCGCCTTAACGCTCAGGCCAACCGGCTCGCCCGCAGCTACCGCGAGAAGGCGACCCACGAGGGTCCCATCGTGGTGGTGCTGGAGCCCTCGCTGGAGCTGCCGGCCGCGTTGCTCGGAGGGCTCAAGTACGGCCGGCCGGTCTGCGTGGTGGACGCGCGGGCGCCGGCGGCGCGGCTCGCTTCCACGCTCGCGGCCTTGCGGCCTTCCGTGCTGGTCGGTCGGGCGGAGACGGTGGACGCGCTGGCGAAGGGCACGCCCACGCTCCGGCTGGACGCGGACGGTGGGGCGATTGAGGCGCAGGACGCCTCCAACCCCATCGCAGTGGACCCGATGTCGGCGGCGCTGGTTGCCCTCTCACGCGACCGCGGCGGCACGTTGCAGACGACGGTCCTCACCCACCGCGTGCTGGACGCGCTCACGTCCAGCCTGGCGGACCGGTTGGGCCTGGCGCCGCAGCAGAGCGTGGTGCTCGCCGGCGGGCTGGAGTCCAGCCCGGTGCTTGCGGGCTGGCTCATGGCGCTCGCGGTGGGCCTGCGCGTGGAGGTCCCGTCCCAGGACGCGGAGCTGCGTGGCGAGGGCGTGGAGGAGCTGCTCACCCGCGCGCGTCCCGCCGCGGTCGTCGCCCCGGGACGGTTCTTCGCGCACGTGACCGCGTCGGGCTTCAGCCCCGCGGACGGCCTGCGCGCGGTGTTCGTGGGCGAAGCGGCGCCGTCGCTCGTCGAGGAGCTGCGCAAGCGGAAGGCGGACGTGTGGAGCCTCTCCGGCAGCCCGCAGACGGGCCTGGTGGCCTTCGCTCGGCATCACTCGGAGCAGTCCGGCGCAGGCGAGCTCGGCAAGCCGCTCTCCAACGTCCGGGCCCGCGTGCTGGAGGGCTCCGGTGAGCCGTCGCCCATCCTCGTCCCCGGGGCGCTGGAGGTGGCCGCGTTCGGTCTGCCTCCGGTGAAGAGCGAAGGTCGCGCGCGCTGGCGGACCGACGGCACGCTGGAGCGGCTGCCCGCGGCGCACGGAGAGCTCCCCGCAGTCGTCGGCGGGCTGCGCGCGTTCCCGGCCGAAGTGGAAGCCGTGCTGCGGGAGCACCCGAGCGTTCAGACCGCGGTCGCCGTGGCACATCCGGACCGGCTCGGAGAGCGCCAGTGGGTGGCGTACGTGGTCGTCCGCTCGGACGCCTCCGTCACCCAGACGGAGCTGCGCGCCCACGCGCGCGAACGGCTCCCGGAGGCGCTGGTCCCTAAGCTCATCGTCGAGCTCCCGGAGTCGCCTCACCGTCCCGACGGCAGCGTGGACCTGACGCAGATCAAGTCGCCCTACGCGGTCCAGGATGAGCCGGTGGAGCCGAGCACCCCCGGGCAACGGCTCATCGCGGAAGTCTGGCGGGAGCTCCTGGGCCCGAAGGCGATCAGCGTCCATGACAACTTCTTCGACCTGGGCGGTTACTCGCTGCTCTGCTTCCAGCTGGTGGACAAGCTGGAGAAGCGGATTGGGCGCAGGCTGTCCCCACGCATCTTCCTGCTCAACACGCTGGAGCAGGCGGCGGTGGAGATGGGCGATGTCGGCGGCGCCACAGCCGCTGCCCCGCGCGCCCCGCCCCCGCAGCAGCCGCCGAAGGAAGAGGAAGGCGGCTGGCTGAAGAAGATCTCCAAGGTCCTCCGGAGCTGACCGGACATGGCCTACGACGAGAAGACAGCGGAGCGCGTGCGGCGGTTCCTCTCCCGAAAGCGGGGCGTCGAGGAGAAGCAGATGATGGGAGGGCTCGCCTTCCTCGTGAACGGGGCGATGTGCTGCTCGGTGGGACGCGACACCCTCTTGGTCCGCGTCGACGCCGAAGACCGCAAGCGCGCGCTCACCCGGGCCTACGTGAAGCCGATGAAGCTGGGCGGCCGGACGATGACCGCGTTCGTCCGCGTCGAGCCCAAGGGCTTCCGGACGGACGCCTCGCTGGGCAAGTGGATCGAGCAGGGGATAGAGGCCGGGGCACGCCGCCAGCGCTGAAGTGGCTGGCGGTTGCGGTTGACCGCGCTGACGCAGCACTCGCGAACGAACGCACTACATCCCTGAGGGAGACGGGGGACGGCGTGGTGAATGCCCTGCCCCGTCGGAGCTGGCCCGACCTCGGCCCGCGGTGGAGGCGGCGGTCGCCACGGAGGCGGCAGCCAGATGCAACCGTTCGTCGAGCAACTCCTTCGAAACCGGGATGAGACGGCCTCCGCGGTCGAGTTTGTCGACAAACGGTTGCGTCTGAGCCGCACAGCTGTCCACTGCGACCAGCCTGGCGCCACCTCCACCGCGGTCCGAGGTCGGGCCAGCTCCAATGGAGCAGCAGTGCGCACGCCACGCCGCCCCCCGTCTCCCCAGGTGCCCACTGCACTGCAGCCCATCCAGGCTGCCGTCCCCGAACGCCTCCCTCAGACGACTGAACAACAGCCGGCTCTTGAGTGCGGCACCCCCGCGCCTTGCAGCGCTACGATCGACTCACGATTTGTCACATGTATTCGCCTTTGGCGGCGAGCCCTCGCCCGTTCGCCTCGAGGGGGAAATCGGCTCTGGCCGGCCATTTCGTCGGAGGAACAGTTCTTCTCAGTCGCGCGCCTCCCCCGCTCGCCTCGAGCGTTGCGCCGTCAGGCGCATAGTCGAGAGGTGGCGCAAACCCCACGCACGGCACTCTGCCGGGTTGTTTCGAGCAGAGCGGAGCGGCCTGTGAGCCAAGCTTCGGAAGCACTGCCGACGTCTCGACTATGCGCCTGACGGCGCAACGCTCGACGCGAACGGGGAGGTTCACCATTCCAACAACGAAGAGATGTGCAGGATCGTGAGACGCTCGACGCGAACGGCGTGGGGCGCCGCTAGGTCGTCTCTTTGATGGTGTCCAGGAGTCGCGCAGAGGTACGCCGCGCGTCGAACTGCTCCACCGCCCGCTTCCGGGCCGCCGCGCCCATCCGGGCACGCAGCTCTGGATCCGCCAGCTGCTGGAACGCGCGGGTCAGGCCGTCAACATCCTCCTGCTTGACCAGAAAGCCTTCGTCGCCGTTCTTCAGCATGTCCGGCGTGCCGCCGATGAGGGAGCAGACGATGGGCACGCCCGCGGCCATCGCCTCCATCACCGCCACCGGGGACGCCTCACCCAGCCCCACGCTCGAGAGCACGAAGGCGTCCGCGCCCTTCAGCAGCCCGCGCACATCCGCCTCGCCGAGCGGGCCGAGCATCTTCACGTGCTCCTCCAGCCCGTTCTCTTTGATCGACTCGCGGACCTGCGCCTCGTCCGGCCCGGAGCCGCCGACGGACATCCGCACATCCAGGCCCTGCTCCCGCGCGCGCCGGAGCGCCGCGAACGTGTACCGGTGGCCTTTGCAGAGCGCGACGCGCCCCACGGTGACCAGGTGAATCGACCGGTCCTTCGTGTGAACGCGCGGGGTGAACTGCTCCGTGTCCACGCCCATCCAGAGCGTGCGCGTCCGCGACTCCGGGAGGTGGACCTCCTCGATGAGCTGGCGCTGCATCGGCCGCGCGGCGGCGGCCACAAAGCTAGCGCCCTCGCTCTTGAGCGGGTGGTCCGTCCCGTAGACCGGGAGGTCGCCGTGGAGGTGGAGGCTGTACGTCGGCCCGCCCATCAGCCGGACCATCGCGCCCAGGTGCGCGGCGTCCGCGCAGGAGTGCACGTGAATATGGTCCAGCCGATTGGCGCGGGCGTAGTCCAGGAGATCCGCGGCGCAGAGGACCAGGCCCAGCGCCTGCGCCTTCTCCCGCGCCGGGCGGGAGAGCCGCCGGACGTAGTGCAGCGCCTTGCCCCAGCCCAGCGGCGCGCGGCGGGCGCTCGCGAGGAGGGCGCGTGGCCGCGGCGGGTAGACGTAGTGGGTCTGCGAGCGCGCCGTCGTGGCGAAGGCGTGCGGGCAGGCCACGGCGGGCGGGCGGGTGGAGAGGATGTGAACGTCCACGCCCATGCCCCGGAGGGCCTCAATCTCTCGCCAGAAGAAGATATGAGTCTGGGTCGGGAACTCCGGCAGGAGCATTCCGAGTCGCATGCGGGACACCGGTTCTAGCACGCGTCCGCGCCCGCCCGTGACGGTGTCGCCGCCGACCCGGCGTCCGACGCGCCGAACGCCAGGGCCAGGGACAGGGCCATCGAGTACGGCGCCTGGTACAGCGGGTCATGCGCCAGCGACAGCAGGAGGAAGTGCGCCAGGGCGATGAGCCCCACTGCGCGTGCGGGCGTCACCGGCCGCATCTTCAGGGCCAGCGCCACCAGCGCCACGCAGAAGAGCGCCAGCCCAGGCAGCCCCATCTCCGCCGCGACTGAGAGCAGCTGGTTGTGGGCCTTCCCGGTGTTCTCCACGACGTAGACCGGCGCATCCGGTGCGGCGAAGTCGCGGATCTTGAACCGCCCCGGGCCCACGCCGGTGAGGGGGTGTTGCTCCACGGCGCGCGCGCCCGCGTCCAGCAGAAACGACCGGTCGCCGCTGCCCTGCGCGGTGAAGCTGGAGACGAAGCGCTCGCGCGCAGCGGGGCGCAGCGCCACCGCCGCGCCGCCCACCACCAGCACCGCCGCGCCAACCAGCAGCGCCCACCGCCGCCGGCGCAGCGAGAGGATCAACGCCACGGGGACGCACGTCAACAGCGCGAACGTGGCCGCCCGGGCGAAGGGAAATGCGATGACCGCGCCGGCGCCGAGGACCGCCGTGGCCAGCGCCACCCCCCTCGCCCACCTCCGTGCGTGCAGGCCCAGGATGAGCGCCGTGAGCACGGCCAGCCCGCCGGTGTGAGCGAACTTGAGCCGGTGCGACAACAGCCCGCCTGCCATGAAGCGGCCGGGCGCGCCGGGGACCGGCTCGTAGACGCGGTGAAAGGGGAAACGCGTCCAGGCAAAGGGCTCGAACGCCTCCGGCGAGGGCCACCAGCCGACGTGCTGGAAGCCCGCCAGCGCGCAGGAGAGCGCGAAGGTCCCTGCCAAAATCCACCCCACCCGCCTGCGCGAGCCTCCGTCCACCTGCGTCCACGCCCACGCTCCCAAGGGGATGGCCGCCCAGTCCATCAGCCGCGCCAGGCCGGTGCCGCTGGGCGGATGGCCTCCGGCGAGCGGGCCCAGGACGCCCCACGCCACGAACGCGAGCAGCGGCCCCCACGCCAGCGCCCAGCGCTTCGCCGTCGCCGTGGCGTCGAAGCGGTGACGCCAGAGCCCGCAGCCGAGCGCGATGGCGCAGCAGAGGATGAGCCCTGCGGACGCCAGCGCCTCCACACTCAGCGCCCCCACGCCCCAGAGCGCGAGCCCCGCCGTCAGCCACTTCTGCTTCACGTCGCCCTCGCCGCCCGGAGCCAGGAGATGAACCCGCGGCCACCCAGCTCCTGCGCCCGGAGCCCCAGCGCCGCCGCCACCGACAGCACCCCAAGCGGCGTCCACGACGCCACTGGCGCCGAGAGGTGCCCCGAGAGCGCCAGCGCCCGGCACACGACGATGAAGCCCCAGAAGACCACCGACACGCCCAGCCCTTCGACGAGCGCGGCCGTGAGGTGGCCTTTGCGTCCAGCGCGCAGCGCGAGCAGTGCGGCCAGCAGGCAGGCGGGGACGGCGGTGAGCGGGTAGCTGAACCGGTTGTGCAGCGCGAGCACGTGAAGCACCACGGTGAGGCCGGCCTCCTGCCGGATGCCGATCTGTTCTACCAGCAGCGGCAGCCGCAGCTGCTCCGGGCGGCCGGGTCGGATGCGAAAAGCCGCGTCCGGCGCACCGAGGTCCAGCATCAGCTCCGCGTGCTGCGCGGTCGGGCTCTCCGGCGGGCGCCCCGGGCGCTCCGGGGAGAAGCGGCGCTCGGACACGTCGGTGAGCTTCCAGCGCGTGTCCCCGTCATGCTTCATCCGGGCAGCATCCACCCGGCGCGCGAGCTCGAAGCGGTCGGACAGCTCCAGCAGCGTCACGTCGGCAAAGCCCTCCTGCGCGTTGCCGCCACGGAGGTAGAAAATCCAGCTGCCGCGCCGGAACCACTTTCGCGGCGCGAAGAACGTCGCGAAGTCCCCCCAGCGCTTGAACCGGTAGGTGGCGATCTCGTCCACCCGGCGGCTGGCGTGGGTCACCACCACCTCATCGAAGGCCACCAGAGCGCCGAAGCAGACCAGGGCGCAGAGGGCCAGCGGCGCGCAGATGCGCAGCGGCCCGAAGCCGGCGGAGCGCAGCGCGGTCAGCTCCCCGCGCTTGCGCAGGGTGGAGACGGTGGCGCCGGCCGCGAGGAGGACTGCCGCCGGGGCCAGCTGGTGGCCGATGGCGAGCGCCTTGTAACCGTAGAGCTCCGCCACGTCGGCGAACCAGTTCGGCCCCACGTACGCCTTGGCGCGGTCCACGAAGTCGGCGACGAGGTAGATGCCGAGCACCGACGCGAAGACGCTGACCAGGTACACGGAGAAGGTCCGGACGAGGTAGCGGTCAATCCGGGTCACCCCTGCTCTCCCGTGCGCCCCAGGCGCGCCAGGAGGATGAGCCCCACCAGCCCGAAGAGCGCGTTGGGCAGCTGCGCCGCCACAGCCAGCGGCAGGCGCCCCTGCACGCCCAGCGTCTCAAAGGCCCGGGCCAGCACGTAGTAGCCGACGTACGCAAGGAGCGTGACGGCCAGGCCGCGCGCGCGGCGGCCGCGAGAGCCGGAGAGCGCCAGCGGCGCGGCGAGGCAGGCGAAGGCCATGGGCGTGAACGTCCGGCCCAGACGCGTGTGGTAGGCCATTCGCAGCGCGGTGGGGTCCTGCCCCTGCGCGCCGAGCGCCTCGGCCGCGCGGGAGAGCTCGCCCGGGGTCATCTCCTCGTTGGGGGAGCTGAAGTGGTTTCCCCGCCAGAGCGTGTCGCCCAGCCAGACGGCCAGCTCGCCGCGGTCGAAGCGGACGACGTTGTACTCCTCGCGGCTGGAGGTGGCGCGGTGGGCCTGGCCCTCCTCGAGGAGCAGCTTCATGTCCACGCCCGGCACGTCCGCGTCCGCCCACGCCTTCCTCGCGAGGACCAGCACCGGCGCCGCGGGGTCCTGGTCATCGTGGATGAGGACGTTGCGCCAGACGTGCGTCTTTGGATCCACGCCCTCGGCGTAGACCGTGAAGCCCGTGAGGTCCTCCTTGAATACGCCGGGGCGAACATCCCCCATCACGTTGCGCTTGATGACCGTGTTCACCACGCCCTGTAGGGACGCGAGGCCCCACGGCTCCAGTGACCAGGTGAGCAGCAGCATCAGGCCGCTCACTGCCACAGAGAGCGCCAGCGGGACTCGAAGGAGCTGGCAGGGTCCCACGCCCACCGCCTGGAGGGCGATCACCTCTCGGTCCTCGGAGAGCCGCCCCAGTCCGAGGAGGATGGCCAGGAGCAGGGCCACCGGCAGCGCCATGACCAGGAAGTGGGGCGTGAGGTACATGCACAGGAGCGCGAGGTCCGTCGCCCGGACGCCGGAGCCGAGGAGGACGTCCGTCCCGCGGAGGAACTGCATCACGATGAGCAGCAGGAAGAGGAAGCCCACCCAGACCGCCAGCGGAACCGCCAGCTCCTTCAGCACGTAGCGGGGGAGGATCATCCGCGCTGGTCGTAGCCCAGCGCTTCGTTCTGCGGCAAGGAGCGGGTTTGAAAGTTGGCGGCCTTCCCCGCTCGCGTCGAGCGTTGCGCCGTCAGGCCGTCGGCAGGGGTGCCGAAGCTCGGCGCATAAGCCGGCCGGGTTCGGGCTTCGGGGAATGGTGTCTCGGGCTGCGGGCTTCGGGGAACGGTGTCTCGGGCTGCGGGTTCGGTTTTCGTGGCCGCGTTCGCGTTCGTTTCGGCGTTCGGGCCCGGGTAGGGGAGCGGGTGCGGGTCCGGTGTGCGGGCGCGCGGGAACCTGGCGCGAGAGGCTCTGCCGCCGACTCCTCCTCTCCGAACCCCATGCCCGTTCCCCTGCCCCTGCCCCTACCCGGGCCCGAACGCCGAAACGAACGCGAACGCGGCCACGAAAACCGAAGCCCGCAGCCCGAGACACCGTTCCCCGAAGCCCGCAGCCCGAGACACCATTCCCCGAAGCCCGAACCCGGCCGGCTTATGCGCCAAGCCTCGGACGCCCTGCTGCCTCTAGCTCGAACAGGCTTAGGCCACGACGAGCGCCCGGGCGCCGATGTCCCGCCGCAGCTGCATCCCATCAAACTGAAGCTGGTCCACGCGCGCATAGGCCCGCTCGCGAGCCTCAGTCAGCGACTCCCCGCGCGCACACACCGTAAGCACCCGGCCGCCAGCGGTGACCAGCCTCCCGCTGTCCAGTCGGGTCCCGGCCTGAAATACCACCGCGTCATCGCCGGCCTTCGGAGGCCGCGCGTTGGGCCCATACGGCACGCCAAGAATCTCATCCCCGCCGCGCGGAGGACCGGGGTAGCCGCTCGCCGCCACCACCACGCCGATGGCCGCGCCGCCCGCCCACTTCAGCTCCGTCCGGGTGAGCCTCCCCGCCGCGCACGCCGCGAGCAACGGCAGCAAATCCTCATCCAGCTGCAGCAGCTGCACCTGCATCTCCGGATCCCCGAAGCGGCAGTTGAACTCCACCACTCGCGGCCCACGCGAAGTGAGCATCAGCCCGGCGTACAGCGCGCCCTTGAACGGGTGCCCCCGCTTGGCCAGCTCCCGCAACACGGGGGCGATGAGCGTCCGCCCCACCTCCTCCACGCCGGCGCGGTCGAGGAACGGCGCCGGGGCATACGCGCCCATCCCGCCGGTGTTCGGACCCTGGTCGTTGTCGAAGATGCGCTTGTGGTCCTGCGCAGGCGGGAGCAGCGCGTAACGCTCCCCGTCGCAGAGCGCGATGACGGAGACCTCCTCGCCCTCCATCACCTCCTCGAGCAGCAGCGTCTTGCCCGCCGTGCCCAGACCGGAGAGCTGCCGCACGGCGGCCACCGCTTCGCTCGCCGTCGTCGCCACCACCACGCCCTTCCCCGCCGCCAGCCCGTCCGCCTTCACGACCACCCGGCCCAGCTCGCGCGCGTAGCGCTCCGCCTGTCCGGGGTCCGTGAAGAGCCGGTGCTCTGCCGTCGGCACGCCCGCGGCCGCCATCACCTCCTTCGCGAACGCCTTGGAGCCCTCCAGCGCCGCGGCCGCCTTCGATGGCCCGAACACCGGGATGCCCGCGGCCGCCAGCGCGTCCGCCACTCCCGCCACCAGCGGGGCTTCCGGGCCCACCACGACGAGGTCCACGGCCAGCTCCCGCGCCAACGCCGCCACCGCCGCGGGGTCCTCCGCGCGGACCGGGACGTTCTTCGCCAGCGCCGCGGTCCCGGGGTTGCCTGGGGCGCAGAAGAGCTTGGTCAGCCCCGGGCTCAGCGACAGCTTCCACGCCAGCGCGTGCTCCCGTCCACCGCTACCCAGCACGAGCACCTTCACGCGGTCACCCCTTCACGGCTCCAGCGCGTAGAGCGCCTTCTTCGCCGCCAGGTAGGAAGGATCCACGCCCACCACTTTGGCGAGCCGCTTGCGCGCCTCATCCGGGCGCTTGGCCTTCGCGTCCACCTCCGCCAACCCCACTTCCACCGCGAGCACGCCGGACGCCAGCGAGTGCGCCTCCTGCAGCGCCCGGCCTGCGCCTTCCAAATCATTCCCCGCCAGCAGCGCCTCGCCCTGCGCGTAGTGCGCCAGCGCGAGCTTCGGGTCCGCCCGCAGCGCCCGCTCGGCCTGGGACTTTGCCGTGAACCGGTCATTCCGGGAGAGGGCAATCAACGCCCGCAGCGCGTAGCCGGCGGCGGCGCCCTCCTCCGCGCCCACCTGGCGCAGCGAGCTGTCCGCCGCGGCGAGGTCCCCCGCGTGAAACCGGACCAGCCCTTCGTACAGGCGCGCGAACGGATCCGGCCCCGGGAGCTTGGAGACCCGGTTCTCAATGCCGGACAGGAGATCTTCCTCCGTCACGTGCAACCGCGCGTCCTCCGGCAGCGGCCCGCTCGTCGTCGGGTCCAGCTGAAGCGCGGCGGCCAGGTGCCGGAAGGCCTCCTCCTTCTGCCCCGCCGAAGCGGCCGCGGCGCCCGCCCAGAGGAGCGCGTCCACCCGCCTTGCGTCCAGCTGCTGCGCCTTCACGAACAGCCCGGTGGCGTCCGCGAAGCGCTGCTGCAGCACCGCCAGGCGGCCCTCCAGCACCAGCTCCAGCGCCGGGTCGTTCAGCTTCCCCTTGAGGCCGGTGAGGTGCACCGTCGCCACCTGCGGCTGCTGGGCCTCCAGCGCCGCGAGGAAACCCTGCAGGTGGACCGCGCCGGACGCCCCCGCAAGCAACAGCGCTTCGTCCACGGTGGCCAGGGCCGCGTCCAGCTTCCCTGCCACCCGCTGGGCCGCGGCCAGGTGCACCAGCGCGTCCTTGCGGACCTCGGACTCCAGCGAGGGCTCCTTCAAAATCAGCTTGAGCGCGTCGATGGCCTGGGTGGGCTTTGAGAGCGCGCGGTACCGGAGGGCGGCCAGCGCAATGCGGATCTGCGGCGCGTGGGGCGCCTTCTCCTGCGCCTTGGTGTACGCGTCGCGGGCGAGCGTGGGTTCGCCCACCTCTTCGTAGATCTTCCCCACCAGGCTGAGCGACTCCAGATGGGCGGGGTCCATCGCCAACCGCCGCTGCAGCTGGCCCAACGCCGCGCCGTACTCTCCCAGCGCGCGGTGGGCCAGCGCCCGGTAGTAGTGCGCGCGCTTGGGCGCTTCAGGCAGGGTGAGCGCCTCCTGGAGCGCGCGGCTGCCGAGGCTCGCCGAGGTGGCCAGGAGCACCCGGCCCTTCACCACCAGCGCCTCCGCCCGGTCCAGCCCCTTCGCCCGGGTGAGCGCCTCATCCGCCAGCGCCTTCGCCGGCTCCGCCGTGGCCTTTCCGCTCCCGCGCGTGAGCAGGAGGTTCGCGTGGGCCACCAGCGTGGAGGGGTCTCTCTGCGAGCGGGCCTCGGCGACCTTGATGAGCGCCAACGCCTCATCGTAGGTCAGCGGGTCCAGCCCGTCGGTCCAGCCCAGCGAGATGGCCTGGACATAGCCGGCGATGGCCTCATCGCTGCGGGCGTCCAGCATCAGGGTGTTCTGGAAGCCGCGGACCGCCAGCGCGTACCCCGCCGGCGTATCCAGCGAGAGCTGGGTCCCCGCCTCCGCCAGGTGCGCCGAGCTCTCGCCCTTCGGCTCCCCCAGCGACTCCGTCCACCGGGCCACCGCCGCCATCACCGCCTCCGGGATGGCCACCCGCGCGCGCTCCGCCTCCTCGCCGCGCTGGTAGACGATGACGCTGATGACGCCCGCCAGGAGCACCACGGCGAAGAGGAGCCCCGCCAGCACCAACGTCCGCTGCGACAGCGGGGGCGCGCGGCCAGCCAGGCTCACACCGGTGACCGTGGCCTCGATGTCGGCGCCGGAAGCAGGATCCGGCAGCATCGACTCCTGCGTGGCCTCTGCTTCGTAGGGCTCTGCGCTGTCCAAAAGCTGCAGCGGCGGCGGAGGCGGTGGAGGCGGGCTGGGCACACCGCCGCGCTCGGACGCGGGCGCCGCCACGCCGGGAGGCGCCACCCGCAACGCAGGGCGCGAACGACGGGACGGCGGCGGGGGCGCGAGGAGCGTCACCTCCCTGTCCGAAGGGCCGGACTGGGTGATCTCCGTCACCTCGCCCCGCTGCTCCGCGCGCGCGCTGCAGCGGGTACAGGTCCCCAGCGCGCGGTCGAAGGCGTCTTTGAGCTCCTCGCCGCACGAGGCGCAGGCTGCCCCGTCGCGCGCCGGCGAGTGCCGCTCGGCCAGCCGCGGCGCCAGCAGGCGGTCGTCGATCAGCTCCGAGTCCACCTCACCGTTGCGCTCGGCCTCATCCGGCTCATCGAACGGGAGCGCGAGCGCGCCTTTCGTCGGCGGGCTGGACGAGGGAAAGGCCGCGCGGGGGATGGGCATCGCCGGGACAGTGGGGCTCGCCGCCGACGGGATGGGCATCGCCGGGACAGTGGGGCTCGCGTACCGGGGGATGGGCATCGCCGGGATGGTGGGGCTGGCCACCCGCGGCAGCGCGTCCTCGCGCCGCACCCATTGAATGTGCTGACAGCGCGGACACCGGGCGCGCGCGCCCTTCGGAGAGAGCCGATCCTCGATGGCGTACGCCGCCGCGCACTTTTGGCAGACGATCCGCATGGCCCCGGGCGCTCTCAGTGGCGGAAGTGACGCACGCCGGTGAAGACCATCGCCAACCCGTGCTCATTGGCGGCGGCGATCACCTCGGCGTCCCGCATGGAACCGCCCGGCTGCACCACGCACGTCGCCCCTGCCCGCGCCACCTCGTCCAGCCCGTCCCGGAACGGGAAGAACGCGTCGGACGCCACCGCGCTCCCCTTCAAGGCCTCCCCGCCGCGCAGCGAGGCGATCTTCACCGAGTCCACCCGGCTGGTCTGCCCGCCGCCCGCCGCCAGGAGCCGCGCGCCATTGGAGAAGACGATGGCGTTGCTCTTCACGTACTTGCAGACCTTCCAGGCGAAGCGCAGGCCGGCCAGCTCCGCTTCGGTCGGGGCGCGGGAGGTGACCACCTTCCAGTCCTGCGCCGGCTCCACCGCGTCCGCGTCCTGCAGCAGCACGCCGCCAGAGACGCTGCGCGCCTGCAGCGCCGCCCGCGCCGGGCTCCCCGCGGCCAGCCCTGGGCCGGCCTCAAGCAGGCGCAGGTTCTTCTTCGCCTGGAGCAGCGGGAGCGCCGCCGCCGAGAAGGCAGGGGCGATGACCGCCTCCAGGAACGTCTCCGCCAGCAGGCGCGCGGTCGCCTCATCCACCTCGCGGTTGAGGGCGACAATTCCGCCGAACGCGCTCACCTCGTCCACCGCGCGCGCCGTGCGGTACGCCACCTCCAGCCGGTCATCCACCGCCACGCCGCAGGGCGTGTTGTGCTTGATGACCACCGCGCACGGGCGCTCCGGGAACTCCAGCACCAGGCCGAGCGCCGCGTCGAGGTCCAGGATGTTGTTGTACGAGAGCTCCTTGCCCTGCAGCACGCGGGAGAAGGCGACCGTGGGCTCCTTGGGCGCCGCGTGCTCCCGGTAGAAGGCGCCACGCTGGTGCGGGTTCTCCCCGTAGCGCAGCGGCTGCACCTTCCGGTAGGCCAGGGACAGCTCCTCGGGGAACGGCTCCTGCGCCGCGGCGGAGAGGTACGCGGAGATGGACGCGTCATACGCGGCCGTGTGCGCGAAGGCCTTGCGCATCAGCTCCCGCCGGGTGGGCTCACCCACCGCCTGCTTCTCGCGCAGCTCGGCGAGCACCCGGTCGTAGTCGGCCGGATCCACCACCACCGCCACGTGCTTGAAGTTCTTCGCCGCCGCCCGGACCATCGCCGGACCGCCGATGTCTATCTGCTCGATGGCCTCCGCCTCGCTCACGCCACGGGCGACCGTCTCTCGGAACGGGTAGAGGTTCACCACCACCAGCGCAATCGGCTCAATCCCTTCGCGGGAGAGCTCGGCGCGGTCCGAAGGGACGTCCAGGCGCGCGAGGATGCCGCCGTGGATGCGGGGGTGCAGCGTCTTGACCCGCCCCCCCAGAATCTCCGGGCTCTGGGTGTGCTCAGAGACCTTCCGGACCTTCACCCCGTCCTTGGAGAGCGCCTCCAGGGTGCCCCCCGTGGACAGGAGGGTGTATCCGAGCTGGACAAGCCCCTGCGCAAACGGGACCAATCCTCGTTTATCCGAGACGCTGAGAAGGGCGAGCACGGGGCGCGAATACCAACCACCTCCACCCCTGTCAACGCAGCCCCCCCCGGCCGGTCCAACGGGCCGGCCTTCGAGCGCTCAGGCCTTCGCGATGGGTGCGGGCGGGACGGGGTCCGTCTCCGTGGCCTCTCGCAGCTTCATCAGGCCGCGCGTCTCCACCTGGCGGATGCGCTCGCGGGTGAGGTTCATGATCTCCCCCACCTCCTCCAGCGTGATGCCGCCCTTCTCCGCGACGTCCAGCGCGCAGGTGTGCTCCAGCTCCTGAATCTCCTTGTCCGGAAAGTTGAGCTTGATGGAGCCCGTCTCCGGATTCACGTCGAGATACAGGTTGTGCTTGCAGGAGACGAAGAGGCACGGCCGCGGACCATTCACGCACTCGGCCCGCGTCTTCGGCCGCTGCGACTCAATGACCCGGAGCAGCTCGCTCTCCTCGGGATCCTCCTCGCCCGCGTTGCGCCTGCGGCGAAGGTCCCGCGCCATCTCCTTCCGCGACATCGTCTTCGAACGCTTGCGCGCGGGTTCCTCGCCCACTTCTGAAGACAGAAGTGGAGCGTCCTGCTCCTTGGCCTCGCTCATCTTCCCCTCCCTCTCGCGCCAGCTTCAGGCGCTGAACGACATTGTAATCCGCCGACCGGGCCGGATGTCACCCCGTCTGAGCAGTCACCGCGCTCCCCAACCGCGTGACCTCTTGAAGCAGGACGTGCGCCCTTTTCCGCACACCCGAGAGCTCTTCCTCCAGCGCCTCCCGCCGTCCCCGCCCGAACTGGCGCTCCGAGAGCTCTGCCTCGTAGCCATCCAGGACTTCCGCCAGGCTCCGCTGAACCTGGTCGATGTGATTCTTGAAGAAGACGAAGGACCGCCGGATCTCCTCCAGCGTCATCCCCTCCGCCATCATCTTCTTGATCGCGTTGATGCGGCGGACGGACTCCACCGGGTACAGCCCCTGGCTCCCGCGGTGCTTCCCCTTCCGCCCTACCCGCCGGCTCCTCGGTAGCAGCCCGGCCTGCACGTACTTGCGGAACGTGGCCTCCGCCAGCCGCACGCCCTTGGGCCGGAAGATCTCGAGGATGGCCCGCGACGGAATCCCCGCCGCGTAGTCGCGCTCGATCCGATCGATCTCGTCCGGCCCGAGTAGCTCCACTCCAGAGACTCCTTTTAATGTCATCTATTGAGAGCGGGGCCAGTAATAGGCGGTATTCAGTGGAGTGTCAACGCGCGCGAAACCTCCACGCGGCAACGCGTGTGCGCAAAAGAACGCTCAGGTCAGCGGGTCAGCGGGGCTGCGGAGGTGTCAGGCCGGCGCGTCGTCCGTGAGGACGCCTTCGCAGCGCAGACACAGGCGCGCGGCCGGGAGCGACCGCAGCCGCAGCTCGCCCACCGGGCGGTCGCAGGCTTCGCAGGTCCCGTAGGTCCCCGCGTCCAGCTTCTCCAGCGCGCGGCGCAGGTCCGCGAGGGAGGCGGTGAGCATCTCGGTCAGCGGGTCATCCCCGCCCTTGCCAAGCCCGTCGAGCGTGGCGACCAGGTCGTCGCGGTCATGCTCGAGGTCTGCTCGCAGCTGGGCAAGGAGCGCCGGGTCCATGGCGCTCCCCTTTACCTCAACACCGCCACCTCAGGGGTTGGCGAAGAGCAGCGCGGTGAGGGTCTGGTTGATGTGGCCCAGCCAGCTCTCGCCGTAGGTGTGGAAGCCGGCGGCTGGCATCCCGCTGAACGCCTTCAGGAACGGGCCGTGCTCCTGCCGCGCGTCCAGCTCCAGGCGCCGGAGGATGCAGTTGAAGAGGAGCCCGCCGGCCTGCCCGCCGAGCTCCGCGCGCGCCTTGTCCATCGCCCGCTGCGTGTCGCCGACCAGGTTGGTGGAGCGCATCACGTGCACGTCCATCCCCTGGTCCATGTTGCAGTAGAACTTGAGCGCCCCACCCGGCAGGAGCTGCATCGGGCTGCGGATCCACGGCGTGCCGTTGATCATCAGGCCCATCGGGTGGCTCATGAACGTGGTGCTGTCCAGCTTCTCCGCCGACGTGCCCACCACCTCCGCGTAGACCTTCGCCACCGGCTTGCCATCCAGCTCATGGACGATGCGGTTGGGGACGTCCGCGCGGGTGACCTTGAACGCCTTGCTCATGGGTTCAAAGCTGCAGGTCTTGCAGACCGTGAAGGGCACCGCGGCTTCCAGGAGCAGCAGCGCGGCCCCGTCGTCGGAGACCTCGCCGTTGTGGAAGACGCGGGTCTGCTTGAACTCGAGGTTGTCGCCAGCGGAGCCGCCTACGAAGGACAGCTGCGGCGCCGCGTTCCCCAGCGCGTCGTTGGCGGCCTCCTCCTTGCCCTTGAGGCCCTCAACCAACGTCACGCCCACGTAGCGCTTGGGGTCCGCTTTGCGCAGGTCCACCCGCAGCGCTTCGCCCATGCGCGCGAGCGCCCGGTTGACGCCGGCCTCCACCCCGCCTTCGAACTTTGCCAGCCCGGCCGCCGCGGACCGGACCACGCCGGCGCCCAGCGCGATGGCGCTCACCGACTGCACGGCGAACTTGTCCGCCGTGAACCCGCCGGACGTCGTACAGCCCACGACCTCTGCGTTCGGATAGCGCTGGCGCAGCGCCGCCGACAGCTTGGAGCCGTCGTGCTGGTGCGCACAGAAGAAGGCGATGACCTTGGGGTCCACGCCTTCGAACTGCCGCATCAGGTCCGCGCCTGCTGCGACGGTGTCCCGCTGCTCGGTGAACGCGCTTTTCATGTGGTTCGCCATGAGGTCCCCTTAGCTCCTTGGTTTGCCGGTGGTGGCGTTGAGCGGATAGCCCATCGCGCTCAAGGCAGAGAGCACCTTGGCGACCGCGGTCGAGTCACGGTTCTCCGCGGGCCGGATGGACCCGAGGTCCACGCCGGTGCGGAGGATGAGCCGCGTGTTGATGAGCATGAAAAGCGAGTTGTTCTCCAGAGTGGAGGAGAGCTCCCGCTTGATCCCGTCGAGTGAGTCGATCATTCGCACCTTCGCGAGACGTGCTGGAGCCACGATATCCAGCTGTTCTGAAAAGAACGCACCGCGACAAGGCCCTACCTGCGGGTGCGCAGGGGATGCGTTGGCATGGCAGGGACTGGAGATCTTCCTCACCACCGCGTAAGCCCCCGGTGCTTGAGCCTTGCCGACCGCTTCCTGCCCCACCTGCCCGCGACGCAGCGCGAAACGCTGAAGGACGAGCGCCTGCTCGAAGCGGCGCTTCATTCGCTGGTGGACCGGGCATGTGCGGAGCACCCCTCCCTCTCGCTCTCTCCCGACGCCTTCCTTCGCCACGCCGCGGCCAGGCTCCCGGCAGACGTCCCGCCGCTCGACGGGCTCGCCGCGCTGCGGCCGGGAGAGCTGTACCTCGCCTGCGCCTGCGCGCAGCAGCTGCCCGCGGCGCTGGAGACCTTCGACCGGCTGTTCACCCCGGTGGTGGCGCAGGTGGCCAGCCGGCGCGGCGCGGACCGCGCGACAGAAGATGAGGTCGCCCAGCGCGTGCGCGGGCGGGTGCTCCTCCCCCAGCCCGACGGGCGGCCGCCCCGTATCGCCGACTACACCGGGCGCGGGCCGCTCGCCGGCTGGGTGATGGCGGTCACCGTGCGGGCGCTCATCGACCTGCGGCGCAGCGAGGGCCGCCACGTGATGCTGGGCGAAGACGCGCTGCCCGAGAGGGCCTCCGCGGACTTCGAGCTGGACCTCATCAAGGAGCGCTACCGGGGGGCCTTCAAGACCGCGTTCGAGGAGGCGCTCTGCGCGCTGACGCCCAAGGAGCGCAACCTGCTCCGGCTCAAGCTGCTTGACGGGTTGAACATCGACGAGATTGGCAAGCTCTACAACGCGCACCGGGCGACGGTGGCGCGCTGGATCGCCGGCGCGCGCGAAGCGCTGGGGACGGGCACCCGCGCCCGGCTCGCCGCCGCGCTGAAGCTGGATCCCCAGGAGTTGGAGAGCCTGGTGCGCCTGCTGGACTCCCAGCTGGACGTCAGCATCTCCCGCTTCCTGCGCCCGGAGCCGGAGTAGTCAGCGCGAGCGGCGCTTGAGCGCCTCGAGCAGCTGCTCCGTCTTCGCCGCCGACGGCTCGCGCCCGTGGGCCCGGAAGGTCTCCGCGGCGCCTTGCGCCAGCGCCGCCGCCTGCGCGCGCTCCTCCACGCTGCCACCCTGGGCGAGCGCCCGCGCCAGCACGAAGCGGGCCTCAGCGATGGCCGTGGGCGCGCGGCCGTCCTTCTCCCGGAGCAACAGCGCGCGGCGCGCCGCCGGCAACGCCTGGCCGCGGTCGCCCAGCGCCAGGTGCTCCTCGCCCACCAGCAGGAGCGTGCTCGCCAGGTCCGAGTGCGCCTCGCCCATCCCCTTCTCGCGGATGGCCAGCGCGCGAACGGCCAGCGCCACCGCCTGCCGGTGCTGGCCGCGCCGCGCCAACGCCCGGGCCTCCTCCGCCAGGCAGGAGCCGTACGGGATGGCCGATTCGCCCAGGGTGCGCTGGAGCATGGGACAGGCCCGCGCCAGGAGCGCCTCGCCACGCTCGGGGCTGCCCAGCACCCGTTCCACGATGGCGAGATCCAGCAGGCTGATGGCCTTGCTCTTGTGGTCTCCGGGGAAGAGCTTCTCGTGCAGGGCCAGCGCGCTGCCCGCGGCGTTCAGGGCCTCCACCGGCCGGCGCAGCTCCAGGTACAGAACGCCCAGGTCCCGCCGCGCGGAGGCCACGAGGGCATGGTCGGGACCGTAGGTCTGAAGCCTCAGCGCCAAGAGGCGTTGGCCGACGGCGAGCGCCTGGTCCCAGTCGCCGCGCGCGGAGGCGATCTTCGCCAGCCGCTCCAGGCCCGGTCCCAGGCTGGGGTGGTCCTCTCCCAGCCGGGCGCGCTTGAGCTCCAGCGAGCGCGCGGTCACCTCCTCCGCCTCCGCGTACCTGCCCCGGCGGAGGAGTGCGTGGCCGAGGTTGGACAGCGTAAGCGCCACGCCGGGCGAGTCCGCGCCCAGCTCCCGCGTCTTGACGGCCAGCAGCTGGCGCTGGAAGCCCTCCGCCGCGGCGAAGTCTTCGCGCCGAATCGCCAGCTCTGCCTGAACGCTCAGCACGGGGTACGCGAGCGCGCCCGGTTGCGGGAAGCGCTGCAGCAGCGCGGAGGCGTGCGCCAAGGCCTCCTCCGCACCGGCCTGGCGTTCACCCTTCGCGCGGATGAGCGCGAGCTCCGACCAGGCCTTGAGCTGGACCTCTTCGGCTCCCGAAGCCTCCGCGGCGTGGAGCGACTTCATCACCGTGGGCGTGGCCGCGTCGGGCGTGGCCAGCTTGCGCTGGAGCTGCGCCCGCTGGAGGAGCAGCGAGGCCCAGATGGGAGCGCCGCGCGCGGAGTCAGTGCCCTCGCCCAGCGCGAGCGAGCCCTCCAGCGCGACCTTGAACTGCCCCGCGCGGGACCGGGCGGCCAGCTCCGCGTGACGCTGGGTCAGCGCCAGCTCCTCGTCGGTGAGCGCGCCTGCGCCGCGACGGCGGGCGCGCCAGAGGAGGAGCTCCGCGTCCGCGCACTCCTTGAGCGCAGAAGGTCCCAGCACTGCGTCCGGCGCGTCCTCGAGCGTGGCGGCGTCCACTTCTGACAGGACCTCCACCACCGCGCCCAGCTCTCCCAGCTGGCGGTCCAGGCAGGAGATTCGCAGGTCCAGCAGCTCCGCGGACTGTTCGCCGCGCAGGTGCGTGGCTTCGCAGACCTCCGTCCGCTGCTGCACCCACGCCGCGGAGAGGGCGTCCAGCCCGGAGAGCGAAGCCTGGAGGGCCGCTTCGCCATAGGGCTTGCCGACCGCTCGGAACGCCTGGGTGATGGCCTCCCTGCGCGCCGGGTTCCAGACGGCGCTCAGCTTCTGGCTTGCGCCGCGGCAGAGGGCGCCGCGCCGGAGCTGGTCCCCACCCACCGCGCCGGCCAGCAGCGCCACCGCCACGCTGGCCCCGACCAGCCGCCAGCGCCGGCGCGCGCGCGGGGCGAGCGCGGTCAACAGCTCCGCCATGGAGGGAAAGCGCTGGGCGGGATCCGCGCTCAGGCCCCGGAGCACCAGCCGGCGCACCCGCGCCGGCACCCCCGAGCGCGACGAAGGCTCGCGCACCCGTCCGGCCAGGACCGCGGCGCGCGCCTCCTCGAAGGTCCCGGTGGGGAACGGCCGCGCCCCGTAGAGCGCTTCGTAGAGCGTGACGCAGAAGCTGAATTGATCCGTGCGCGCGTCCACTGGCTGCTGCAGGTGCTGCTCGGGCGCCATGTACGCCGGCGTGCCGATCAATGTCCCCGTCTGTGTGAGCGGCCCAGGTGACGCCTGCGTCCGGGCCGCGCCTTCGACGAAGACCTCCGAAGCACCGGTGGGCCGAGCGAGGCCGAAGTCGGTGACGCGGACGCGGCCGTCCACACCGATGAGGACGTTGTCGGGCTTGAAGTCCCGGTGGATGAGCTGCGCGGCGTGGGCGGCCGCCAATCCCTGGCCAGCGCTCTGAAGGACCTGGAGGATCTCCGGGACCGTCCGCGGCGATGAGCGCAGCCACGCCGCCAAGGTCTGGCCTTCGATGAGCTCCATCGCCAGGAAGACGCTGCCCTCGTGGGTCCCCACGTCGTAGACCGGCACCACATGCGGATGGGAGAGCTGGGCCATGGCCTGCGCCTCGCGCAGCAGCCGCGCACGGAGCTCCGGGGTGTCGCGCTCCGGAGAGAGCAGCTTGAGGGCGATGCGGCGGTCGAGCTCCAGGTCGTACGCGGCGTAGACGACGCCCATGCCGCCCTGCCCCACCAGGTGGCTCACGACGTAGCGGCCCACCACCGTGCCCTTGGCGAGCGGCTCCGGCGCCAGCGTGGGCCGCGCCGGCGACGTCGGGCTGGCGTGCGTTCGTCCGCGCCCGAGCTCCGCGAAGAAGGCGCGGCACTCGGCACAGCCATCGAGGTGCCCCTGCAGGCGCTCCTGCGCTTCGTGCGTCAGCGTTCCGGCCAGCAGCTCAGCGGCCGCGTTCTCGTCCAGGTGCTCCATGCCGTGGGCAGCTGCATAGCGCAGGAGACCTGCGGAACTCGAGCGAGGTGCTTGAGGGGCGCGGCGCTTCACTGGATGGTGCGCCGCGCCGTACTCAAACCCCATCCGTAAAGGAGTTGTCCCATGAGGTTTTCCAGCCTGCTGCTCTCCGCGCTCATCCTCTCAGGCGTGACGCTCGGCTGTGACGACGGCACGCCCAACGGCACGGACGCCGGGGTGACGCGCACGGTGGTCAGCACGGGCGCCTGGACGGTCTACGCGGATCCCTTCGCTGACGGCGGTGCCAACCCGGTCCCGTCAGGCGTCACCGGCACGGTCACCGCGCGCGAGTTCTCCACCGGGAAGACCGAGGTCGTCCTGAACGTCGCGAACCTCCCGCCCAACCGGACGTTCGGCTCTCACGTTCACAAGCTCGCCTGCGATGACAACAAGGCAGGCGGTCACTACCAGCACGACGCGGGCACGGATCCCTCGTTCGCCACTGCGACCAATGAGATCTGGCTGGACTTCACCACCACCGATGGAGGCATGGGCACCGCGACGGCGACCGTGGACTTCAAGGTGCGGCCGGGAGAGGGCAAGGCCGTGATGATCCACGCCAACGCTACCGGCGCCGGTGGCGCTGCGGGGGCGAAGTTGGCCTGCACGCCCATCGCGTTTTAGGGCGCGCACTCCTTTTCCGCACGGACGCCACCCCGCACGCCTCGAGTCACGGTGCCTTCCGCACGGACGCCACCCCGCTCGCCTCGAGCCATGGTGCCTTCCGCACGGACGCCACCCCGCTCGCCTCGAGCGTTGCGCCGTCAGGCGCATAGTCGAGAGGTGGCTCAGAACCACGCACGGCACCTCGCCGGTCTGTTTCGAGCAGGCGGAGCGGCCCATGAGCCAAGCTTCGGGAGCACTGCCGACGTCTCGACTATGCGCCTGACGGCGCAACGCTCGACGCGAACGGGGTGGCACGGGGTGGCACGGGGGGCGGGAAACGGCTTGTGCAGGTGGCCCGGCCCGCCTCACGGCGTCAGCATGTCGTAGTCGATGACCGTCTCCTGGCCGGGTTCGATCACCACGGTCTCCCTGCGCTTGCTGGCGAGGTGGACAGCGCGGACCTCGTGAACGCCCGGTGGGAGCCTGAAGCGGCGGCCGCTGGTCACCTCTCCCTTAGAGGCGCCATCGATGTAGATGGTGGCCCACGGCTTCACGCGGACCAGCAGCGACCCGTCCGCGGGTCCCGCCGCCACGACCTCGGAGGGCGCGTCCGCCTGAGCGGGCGGCGCCGCCTCGGGCGCTGGCGCCGGCGCAGGGACGGCGCGCTCCATCGCGGCGGGCGCCTGGACGGGCGAAGGCGGCGGGCGCTTCGACGCGACGTTGAAGGCGACCGCGAACGCCAGCCCCGCGATGAGCACGAACAGCCCTGCGCCAATCGCCAGCGCCCGCCGGATGCCGACGGACCGATACATCCCCAGCGATGGCATGCCTGCGTTGGCGGCGGGCGTGGCCAGCTCTACGCGCACAGACGGCGTGGCGAGCGGAGCCGGCTGCAGTGACGGTGACGGCGCGACCACCGGCGCCGGCTCCTCGGGCTTGCGCGCGATGACGTGCGTGTCCGCGTTCACGTCCTCGTCTTCGGACGTTCCGGACGCCGGCGGCGTGGCCCCGGCCCGCGGGAGCACGGCGGTGGGCTGTCGCGGGGCGGTGTGCTCCAGCGGGGCGGAGCCGGAACCCGTGCCGGCAGGCTGGGGCGTCTCGCTGGGCTCGCTGCGGCCCAGCTCGTGCTCGTAGAGCTGCGCGAGGTAGAGACCGACGTCTACCTCCTCCGGGCGCTTGGCCATCATCACCTGGGCGAGCGCGCGCTCCAGCTCCTGCGCCGTCTGGAAACGGGCAGAGGGTTCCCGGTTGAGCGCCTTCATCACCGCCGCGTCCAGCTCCGGCGGGACGTCCGGGTTGAGGCGCGCCGGCGAGGCGATGACGCTCTGCTGGACGGCGCGCAGCACCGCCATCTCGCTCTCGCCGTCGAACAGGCGGCCGCCGGTCAGCAGCTCCCAGAGGACCACGCCGAGGGCGAAGACATCCGTCCGCGCGTCCACCTCCTCGCCGCGCGCCTGCTCCGGCGACATGTACGCGAACTTGCCCTTCAGCACGCCCGGCGAGGTGAGCGCGACGCCCGCCTTCTTGGCGATGCCGAAGTCTGTCAGCTTGATGGCGCCGTCGTACGAGAGCAGCACGTTTTGCGGCGTGACGTCGCGGTGGACGAGCCCCAGCTGCTCGCCCTTGTGGCTCACCCGGTGCGCGTAGTGCAGCCCGCGCGCGATGTTTGCGCCGATGGTGGCCACCAGCGTGGGCGGGATGGGGAGCATCCGCTCCTTCGCCCGCTGCCGGACGTCCCAGAGCGAGTGCCCGTGGACGTACTCCATCGCCAGGTAGAACCGGTCCTCGTGCTTGTCGAAGTCGAAGATCTGCACCAGGTTCGGGTGGTTCAGCCGGGACGCCACCCGCGCTTCGGCGATGAACATCTGGACGAAGGTGGGCTCGTTCGCGAGGAACACGCGGACCCGCTTGATGACCACGTCCTTCTCGAAGCCCTCGGCCCCGTGCGCGCGGCAGAGGTAGATCTCCGCCATCCCGCCCTCGGCGAGCTTCCTGCGCACCACGTACTTCCCGATGACGGTGCCGGCGGCCAGGCTCACGAGGGAGGTGCACCCATGTGCCTCGTTTAGCAGTTTAGAACTTCACCTTCACTTTGCTCGTGAAGTTGGCCTTGACCTCCACCGGGACGCTCACCGGGGCGTGGTTGGCCAGAGTGAAGGTGCAGTCGTGAAGCCCGGCGGGCAGCGTCTTGCTGGGCAGCGGCGTGGTGCCGAGCTTGTGCTCGCCGCAGGTGACAGAGGTCTTATCCGGGGCGATGACCTCCAGCTTGCCGTAGGCCTTGACCGGCCGGTCGGGCTCCTTCCGCTCCGGCTCCCGGCGCTCCGGGCGCGCGGTGCCCTCCTGGCGGTCCGCCCCCTGCCGCTCCAGCTTGAGCAGCGGCACCTGGTCCGGGGCGTCTGAGACCCGAAGTTGCCGCAGAAGCGAGTAGTAGCCGGGGTGGTCCAGCTTGAGCCCCAGCTCCTCCCCCACCTTCCGCTTCACGGTTTGCGGCGTCTTGCCCAGCGTCACCCCGTTAATCGTGAGGAGCGCCGCGGCGGGTTCGCTGCGGAAGACCAGCTCCACCTCGCGCGGCGCGGGCGGCTGCTCCGACTGGAGCCGGATGACAGGGAACGCGGCTTCGCCGAAGGCAGGGATGGTGATGGTGGTCCGGTAGTCCAGGTAGCCGCTCTTCCCGACGACGAGCGAATACGTGCCAGGCTCTGCCGGCGGCAAGGTGCAGGGCGTGGCGCCGTCCACCGGCGTCCCGTCGAACAGGACGGTGGCACCCGGCGGCTCGGAGACGATCCGCACCTGCGCGGGGAGCTCCGACACCGGGACGGCGGCCATCTGGACCTGCGAGGGCTGCTTGCGCCAGACGTACAGGCCGCCGGCCGACACGCCGAGGATGACCGCCGCCGCCAGCCCGAGCAGGGCAATCCGCGCGCGCTTCACCGGGCCCATCGTGAGCGCGGGCCCCTCCGTCGACCCCAGCGCGGAGCCGTCCGCTGGCGCGACGTTCCCGCTGGGGCCGGGCACGGACCAGGGCGGCGGTTCGTGCGGGCGGTCCGTGACGTCGGGATCCACCGGCCGCAGGGTGAGGTCGGCGGGGGCGGGCTCGCCGTTGGGGCCGAAGGTGGCGTCGAGCTCGCGCAGCCCCGCCACGCCGGGTGGATCCATCCGGATGAGATCCCCCCGGACGGAGGGCTGCGGCAGGCTCGCCTGGAGGTCGCGCGAGAGGCTGTCGGGGGGCGCCGTGACGTCCAGTGGATCCACCCCGACGGGCGGAGGCAGCGGCGAGGGCGCCCGCCGCGGCGTGTCCCGCCGGGCGCGAGGCGCGGGCTCGGGCTCGTCCGGGCGCGGGCCGTCCAGCTCGTCCACCAGGACCCGGCCCGCCTCCTTCTCCGCCGCCAGCCGCTCCGCGTAGAGGCCCTGCATGAAGGTGGCGAGCTGCGCCGAAGACGCGTTCAGCTGGTGCTTGGCCAACCAGCGCTCCAGCCCGTCCCGCAGCGCCGCGGCATCCGGGTAGCGGCCCTCGGGCGTCTTGGCCAACGCCTTGAGGACCACCGCGTCCAGGTCCTTCGGCAGCGCGGGGTTCACGCTGGAGGGCGGCTCCACCTCGCAGTCGGAGACCGCGTTCAGCGTCTGGATGTCGTTCGCGCGCTTGAACAGCCGGTTCCCGGTCAGCAGCTCCCAGAGCACCACGCCGAGGGCGAAGATGTCGCTGCGGCGGTCCAGCCGGCGGCCCGCGGACTGCTCCGGGGACATGTACGAGTACTTGCCCTTGAGCACCCCGGAGCGGGTGATGGTGGCCTGATCCGCCGCCTTGGCGATGCCGAAGTCCACCACCTTCACCGCGCCGTCGAAGGTCACCAGGATGTTCTGGGGGGACACGTCGCGGTGGACGATGTCCAGCGGCTTGCCCGCGCCGTCCGCCTTCTTGTGCGCGTAGTCCAGCCCCGCGCAGGCCTCCATCACCACGCGGCAGACCAGAGGGACCGGCATCTCCCGCCCCAGCTGGTGCGCACGCTTCCAGACGCGCCGCACGTCGTCGCCGTGGATGTACTCCATGGCGATGAAGTACGAGTCGTCCTGCGCCCCGAGGTTGAAGATCTGCACGATGTTCGGGTGGTGCAGCCGCGCGGCGATGCGCGCCTCGTCGAGGAACATGCGGACGAAGTCCACGTTCTCGGCCAGGTGCGGGAGGATGCGCTTCACCACCAGCAGCTTTTCGGAGGCGGGCTCGCGCGCGAGGTAGATCTGCGCCATCCCGCCGGTGGCGAGCCGCTTGATCAGCTCGTAGCTGCCGTAGTGCTCCAAGGACACGTCGCCCACCTGGTGCGAAGACTCCGGCCAGGCCAGGTAGTGCTCCTCGCAACCCCGCAGAAAGAGTCGCCCGGAATCGTAGAAGGTGGGCGAAAGGGGGTCAAACGGCCCGTTGGAGAATCAGCCGTTGCTGCGAACGGCGCGCTGGGCGCGGGTTTGGGCCATCAAGGCCTCCAACCCATCCAGCTCCCGGCGCAGGACCGGCATCAGCTCCGGCGAAGCGTCCACCCGGTCAAACAAGCGCAGGATGCGGTTGACGTCCCGCTCGATGGCCTCGGCCCGGACCGACGAGATGCGTCGCAGCAATAAATCCGCGCCCGTCTCCACCAGCACCCGGACCACCGCATTGCGGTTGTCGATGCGCTCCGGCGGCGCCTTCTGGCCCCCGCCCTGGATGACCCGCAGGCCGCTCCGAGCGACCTCCGGGGGCCGGGCAACCGTGCGTTCGACGGGAGCGGGCGCCACGGCGGGCGCACCGAACTGAAGCTCGAGCTGCTCTGGCTTCCGCTGCTTCGACTGGCTCAAGGCCGACGCTCCCGGGGTTTGAACTGCGGGCCCGAAAAATACCCGGAGGCGAAGCGGCGCCAACTTTCTGGCCACCGCCTTATCCCATCGGACCCCGGAGTGGCCTACCCCAACGGCACTCCAAGGCCGATTTTTCGGCTTTGGAAGGGCGTTGGCAAGGGGGATGGGTCAGCGCGGACAAACCCGGCGGTAGTGGATCTGGACTTTCGCTCCAGCCGTGGGCCGTGCGCTGAACACCACCGCATTGGACGGTGCGTCATACGTCCAGCCTGCGGTCGCCGGCGCCCCATCCACCGTCACGGCGAGGGTGGTGGTGTCCGGCAGCGACGAGAGCGGGAAGCGGTCCTGCGGGCTGAAGGCCTTGGCCGCCAGGTTCTTGAACAGCGGGCCGTAGTCGGTGGCGCAGATGGAGAGGACCTCGCCGCCGGTCTTGGCCGCGGCCTGGCCGTAGCGGGTGCCAGTGCCGCCCGCCGTCTCGCACGCCGCCGCAGTGGGCGCGATGGCGTAGACGGTGGCGCGCCCGGGCTGGCCGGCGCCCTTCTTGGTCTGGAGAAACTTGACGTAGGTGTCCACGTCGTCGGGCGAGTGGTCATCCTCGTCGCCCACGAAGACCACCGCCAGCGGCGCCTCCGCGCGCAGGAAGCCGAGGTTCCCGTCGCCGGGCATCGCCGTCCGCGGATCATCCGCTCCATCCACCAGCGGCGAGGAGAGCGCGCGGCGCACCGCTTCGAAGCCCTTCTCAACGAAGGCGCACTGGCCCACGCGGACGTTCTCCTGCAGCGCCATGGCGAGGTTCGGCGTGGCCTGGGTGAGGATGCGCGGGCGGCTGCCGTCCACCGGGAAGAGCCGGCCCGCCTCGCCTCCCTCGGCGCCGCCGGGGCAGAGGTTGGACGCAGGCTCAATGCCGGTGGTGGTGACCGCCACGTGGAGGTCCACGTTGCGCGCCAGCGCTTCGGAGACGAAGGCCGGGACTGCGGCGACAATCCGCGGGTGCTCCTCAACCATCGACGCCGTGTTGTCGATGACGAAGAGGACGTCCGCCTCGGTGCCGTCCTGCTGGATGAACTTGTCGGTCTGGTCCGCCGTGGAGCTGGACTCACCCACCAGCGGGACCAGCAGGGGCTGCGGCTCGCCGGCGACGCGGATGAAGAGCGGCGAGAGGTTCAGGCCCCGCACCTGCCCGAGGTAGTTCACCTCCACCGTGACGTTCTCACCCGGGTTGAGCTGGCGCGGCATCACCGTCGGCATGCTCATCAGGGTGAACTCGCCGTCGGTCGTCCCGGGGGCAATCTCCAGGCTGGAGAGTGTGATGGGCGTCCCGCAGCTGTTGGCGAGGTTGGTCTTGAGCGGCGTAGCCGGGCAGTCCGGCCGGGTGACGCCGAAGTCCAGGAAGGGCGGCGCCAGCGACAGGCAGCTGCCCGCGGAGTGGCCCGACAGCGTCACCTGCACGGCGGGGTTTGCCGGGTTGGCGGGCTCCACCTGCGCCGCGCCGAAGAACTCGCCGCCGGCGAGCGGCGGCTGGAAGGCCACCATGAAGCTGAAGAACGCGCCGGGCTGCAGGATGAAGCCGTCCAGCTCTCCGCCCGGGAGGCGGAAGACGCCGCCTGCGTCCTGCGCCAGCCGGATGTTCTTGACGGCGCAGAGGTCGGTGCCGCGGTTCTGGACCTTCACGCCCAGCACCGCGCCGCGGCCGGGCGCGACGTTGCCGAAGTCGATGGCGCCCGGGGTCACCGCCACCGTGCAGGGTTCGTGCACGTCCGCGGTGCCGGAGAACCCCACCTTCATGCGGGCCGCCGCGTAGGCAGAGCTGCCCACGCTCAAGGTCGCCGCGGCACCGCCCGGGCGCGTGGGCTCGAAGTAGGCCTTCACGGTCATCTCGTCGCCCGCGGCCAGCGTCTTCGGCAGCTGCGCGGGCAGGAGGTGGAACTGGTCTTCACCCGGCAAGCCGCTGGGCGCAAAGGTGAGCTCGCTGACCTGGAGCGGGTCTCCGTTGGAGCTGCCGCAGTTCTTGATGTTGAGGACGACAGACACCTTCGCGCCCACGGGCACGTTGCCAAAGTCGTAGTTGAGCGGCGAGATGCAGAGCTCCGGAGAGCCGCCAAAGGCCCGGAGCGCCACCTGCGTGCTGGGGTTGCGGCGGCTGCGGACCTTGAAGACGCTCTGGCCTTCCGCGAGCCCCATGTGGCCGGGGCTGTACTTGAGGTCCCACTCCAGCGTCTGGCCTGGCGCCAGGGTCACCGGGAACTTCGACGGGCCCGCGGTGAACGACGGGTCCGTGCGCGCGGTGAGCATGAGCCCCTGCAGCTCCATCGGCTCGGTGGAGATGTTGGTGAGCCCTGCCTTGCGGTCCGCCGTCCGGTCGATGGGGATCTGCCCGAAGTCCAGGTCCGGCGGCACGGCGATGACCGCGCGGTCGAGCGCCTCCGCCTTCACGTCGAACACCTCGTCGCCGCAGCCGCGGCAGGGCGAGATGGCCAGCGCGGAGATCTTCTTGCCCACCCGCCCGGGCCGGAAGACGAGCGCGAGCTGCCGCTTCTCCCCCGGGGCGAGCTTGATGGCGTCACTGCTGAACTCGTCTTTGTCCACGCCCAGCGGCTGCGGCGTGACGGTGACCTCGAGGATGCTCGGGTTCTCCACGAGGTACGGGATGACCTTGATGGAGTCCGCCTCGATGCGCCCGAAGTCGAAGGGCGGCGCGGTGATTTTCGCCCGCGCGTCAATCCCTTCGCCCTTCACCTCCACGCGCGACTTCGGCGTGGCCCGGTCGTCCGTCATCACCACCAGCGCGCCCGGGAGCGCTCCGCCCGTCTTCGGCGTGAAGCGGACGCGGACGGAGGTGGTCTCGCCCGTCGACAGGATGCGCTCGGACTCGTTCACGAACTCCGCGCGGTACGCGCCCTCCGGACCTTCCGTCCACACCTCCAACAGGTGCAGCGGTCCACGCCCGTGGTTCGTGAGGGTGAGGTCCAGCTCCTTCCAGTTGTGGACGGAGACCTTGTCGAAGTTCACGTCCGACGGGTTGATGATCAGCATCCCGTCCGCGATGAAGCTGCGTTCACGGTCCGCGCATCCACCCAGCAACGCCACGCACACCACGCCCAGAAGCCCCCTGCCCCAGCCCATGCGTGCCATCCCCCTCCCCCACCTTCCGCGCCCATGCCTTCGAGTTGAAAGCTGCCGGAAACTAGGCACCCACCTGGTGGTGGGCAACCCTCCTTGGCCGCTCCCGGTTGCACCTCGGCGCGCGACGCACGTCTGGGATGTTCAGCGCTGAGCGGCCGCCTTGCGCAGTGCCGGCATGAGGTCTCCGCGACGGCCGTAGGACACTTTCGTCAGGCCGAGCCACGCCGCCAGCCGCGAGAGCTCCTGCGTCAACGGCGGCGCGACGCGCGCGGCCGGCTTCCCGGGCTCCAGGTAGGCCGCCTTCACCAGCAGCTGCTGGGCGGCCCGGTCCGACTTGAGATCCACCCGCGCCACGAGCGTGTCCCCGAGGAGAAAGGGCAGGACGTAGTAGCCGTGAATCCGCTTGTGCTCGGGGGTGTAGAGCTCCAGGCGGAGGTGGAAGTCGAACAGCCGGTGCGTCCGCGCCCGCTGCCAGACCACGGAGTCGAACGGCGAGAGCAGCGCGCAGGCGTCGACGGTGGCCGGCCCCTTCGCGTCGCGCGCGAGGTAGGCCGGTGCGGTCCAGCCTTCGACCTGCGCGGGGAGGAGCTCACCCAGCTCTACCAGCTCCGCCACTGCGCGCCGGGAGTCCTTGAGGGAGAAGCGGAAGTAGTCGCGCAGGTCCCGCTCCACTGCCACGCCCATCGCTCGCGCGCTGATGCGCATGAGCTCCCGCTGGGCGTCCTCGGGCGACGGGGTCTTCGCGCGGGCGATGGCGTCCGGCAGCACGCGCTCCGGCAGGTCGTAGCGGCGCTCGAAGCCCACGCGCTCCGCGCAGGTCACCTGGCCGCTCCAGAAGAGCCACTCGAGCGCGGTCTTCCCGTCGTGCCACTCCCACCAGGAACCGGCGCGCTTGGGCCGCTCGTGCGTCAGCTCGCTGGCCGCCAGCGGGCCCTTCGCGCGGACCTCTTCGAGGATCTCTGCGACAAAGCCGGGCTTCTCTTTCTGGATGCGGCGGATGTGGCCCCAGGCCTCGTGTTCCGCTCGCGCCATCCGCCAGCGCAGGAGCGGCTGCAGCGCCACGGGGAGGAGGGAGGCCTCGTGGCCCCAGTATTCGAAGAGCGCGCGTGGCGCGCGGTAGGCCGCGGTCTCCAGATGCGTCACGTCGTACGCGCCCAGGCGGCTGAACGCGGGCAGGTAGTGGGAGCGGACCAGGACGTTGACCGAGTCCAGCTGGATGAGGCCGATGCGGTCGAAGAGGCCCAGGATTCGCGCGCGGGTGGGACGGGATGCCCCGCGGGGCTTGGCGAAGCCCTGCGCGGCAAGGGCGATGCGGCGCGCTTCGGAGAGGGAGAGTTTCAACGGTCGACGGTTCATGGGAGCGGCGCGCACTTTGGCAGACGGTTGGCCCGTCCGGCAGATCCATGCGCTTTGGACAGACCGTCACCAGATTTCCCGCCACCCTCAACCAGGAGCCGTCATGTCTTCACTTCGCAACGCTCTGTTTGTCGCTGGCGCCCTCGCGTTCCCCGCTCTCGCCGGGGACCCGGCGGCGATCAAGGACGAGAAGGCGCTTCTCGAGCGTCTGCACCATGCGAACCAGATGGAGATTTCGCTGGGGAAGCTCGCGGCTGAGAAGGCCTCGTCGCGGGAGGTGAAGGACTATGGGCAGATGCTGGTGACCGAGCACACCCAGGCCGACGAGACGCTGCTGGCCTACGCCAAGGCGAACAAGCTGAAGCTCGGCGAGCCGAAGCCTTCGAGTGAGGCGGAGAAGAAGGCGATGGAGGCGAGCAAGGCGGACGAGGCGAAGCTCAAGGCAATTGAGGGGCCGCTGTTCGACAGCTGTTTCATGTCGGGGATGGTGTCGGCCCACGATGGGGCGCTGCTGAAGGTTCAGGCCGGCGTGGTGGCGTTTCCGAACGCGGCGTCGCTGCTGCAGCCGCTGCTCCCCAAGCTCTCCGCTCATAGGGATCAGGCGTACAAGATTCTCGGCACGCTCAAGCCCGGAGCCGGTGGCGTGGGCGGTTCGGGCGAGGGGCAAGAGATGAAGCATCCGTAGTCGCGAGCCGAAGGCAGCTTGGACAGGGGGACCCAGGTCTTGGGCTGCACCGTCCGTGGGCGCGCGATTCGTCTCTGCGCAGACCAGCGGAGGGCTCAGCCCCAAGACCGTGTCAATCGACCCAAGCTTGGCTCACGGAGGAGGCGAGCGCTGCGGGTCGCTTCAGTACCGCCCGAGCAGCACGGCGACCTCTGCGGATGGCCGGATCTTGGTGGCGGCCGCGACGACGTTCTCCGCCAGCCCATAGACATCGCGGACGGACCGCGCGCGGGACAGATCACGCACCGAACGGACCGCCTCACCCACGCCGTCCTTCGTCCCACGAAGCGTGGCCTCGATAACCGCGGCGGGGAGCTGGGCAGCAACCAGACCGGTCACCCCGGCAGCAGTCGCAGTCTCGACTGCAACGCGCGTCGCAAGCCTGCCAATCAGTCCAGACACAGAAACCTCCGCACACAGGTCCAGTCCGGTTATCGCGTGGAAGGGCCCGTCAGATTCGTCCTGTTACGTAAACTCGTCGGACATCCTCTGCGTTGCAGCCCAGCTTGAGAAGTAGCTGAACTCATCTCCAGAGTTGAGATCCCGGCGAAACAATTGGCGCGCGGCGGGGAGATCAACCCTCGTGGCAGCCCGGAAAGGCTTCTCGACCACCAGCCAGTAGACATCCCCCGGTTTCGCCGCTTGCGGCAGGCGGCGAACCGAGCCCGCCAGGTCCTCAACCCCTCTCCCCACGGCGCGGACCACGCCTACGGCGGACGAGACAGGATTCGCGCTCAGCCCAACGCCTGTGGAGACCTCGCCCGCCAGGTACCTGGAAAAATTCACAAGTCGACTCAGCACGAGAACCTCCGCAGGCAGATCCGATGCGGTTGTCGGGCGGAGCGCTCCCAAAGATTCGCCACGGATTCGTAAACCCGCCAAACATCCGCGGAGCTACCGCGTAGACTTGGGCAGCGCTTCCAACGCCTTCTGGAACGCGTCCAACGCAATCTCATACGACCCGGGCCGGTGCTCCGGGCGCCGCTCCAGCAGCCAGAGGATGAGTGAGGACACCTCACCCGGGAAGCCAGGGACGATGAGCTCTGGCGGCCGGACCGGCTCCGACTGTCGCCGGACAATCGTCTGCAGCGGCTCCTTCAGGGGGAACGGCGGGCGCCCCACGGCCATGTGGTAGAGCGTGACGCCCAGCGCGTAGAGGTCCGCGCGGAAGTCGACGTTCTCCGGATCCTCCGCCTGCTCCGGCGCCATGTAGCCGGGCGTGCCGACGATGCTGGCGCTCTTGGTGCGGCCTCCGGGCGGCGCGGGGTGCGCGTCCCCCTTCGGATGCGCCAGCCCGAGGTCCACCAACTTCGCCTCACCGGACCGGGTGAGCAGCACGTTGGCGGGCTTCACGTCGCGGTGGATGAGCCCCTGCTCCAACCCCGCCTTCAACCCCGAAGCAACATCCCGCCCCACGCGCAGGACCGAAGCCACGGGGAGCGCGCCCTGCGCGGCGATGGCCTCCGCCAACGACTGCCCTTCGATGAACTCCATCACCACGTACGTGATGGCCCCGGAGTGCGCGACGTCGAAGACCCGCACGACGTTCGGGTGGTTGATGCGCGCCGCGTAACGGGCCTCCTCGCAGAGCAGCGCGGCGAGACCCGGGCGCTTGCGAATCACCTTCGGCCGCAGGAGCTTGATGGCCACCGGCATCTGCAACATCAAATGAGTCGCCCGGTAAACCGCGGCGAACCCGCCCGTGCCGATGAGCTGCTCAATCCGGTACTTGTCGAGGATGGCGCCAATCTCCGGAAGGTCCGTGTCAGGCGCGCCGCTGCTGCCGCCGGCCGTGCGCACGCTCGGGACGTCCCTCGAGCCCAGGCTGCTGCCGCCGCTCTCGCCCGCACCGCGCAGCACGGAGCCCGCCACGAAGAGACGCGAAGAGAGCGACCCATCCATCTGCGCAGGCGACGCCGGGAGCGCGGTGACGGTCCCCCCTTCCCTCGCGGGGGCCGGAAAACACGCGCGCAAATCCGGATCAAAACTCATGACGTCGCCCACAGGCGGATGCCCTGAAGCAACAACTCCCGGAGGTCGCTGCCATCGTCCCCCAGGCTGCCCTGCACGAACGCGCGGGGCGTGGGCGCGTGGCGCATACAACTGAGCGAGCTCACATGGCCTGAGAGCGACGCGTTGCCCACGCCCAGCAGCGCGCGCGGCGGCAGCTGGCGCAAGGCGTCGTCCAGCTCCACCCGCCCGGTGGTGCTCACCGAGAGGAAGTCGCCATCCGGCGGCGCGAGCACCGTGAGCGTGGGCACGCGCCCCAGCGCCTTGATGAACTGCTGCGGCGCGCTGATGTCCAGCAGCAACATGTCGACCAGCCGGTCGTTGCGCAGGAAGAAGCTCAGCAGCAGCGCCTTGGGTGACGGCGCGAGCGCGGCGAGAATCTCCCGCTCGGTCTGCGGCGACGCCAGGCCCATGAAGGCGGAGACGCCGCGCGCCAGCTCGCTGTAGACGTGGACGTGCAGCCGCTCTTTCCCGCCGGGCTGGCGCGTCCACCAGAGGATGGCCTCGTGGTCCATCACCCGCAGCTCGCCCAGCTTGAAGCGGTCTTTAAGGCCCAGCTCGAACTGCGCGGCAGCGGTGGTGGGCGGGTGCTCCTCGTACGCCCAGCGCGGCTCTGCGGGCCGCGCGGCCACCTCCTCCACCGGATCCACCGGCAGCTGCAGCCCCTCGGCGAGCAACTTGTCCGTGTCCGCCAGCCGCGCGCCTTCCATGATGAGGCCGGTGACCGACTCGGTGATGGTGCGCTCGGCCTCCGTCAGGTTGCACGGGCCGAGGGTGAACTCGAACTGGCCCTGGGTCTCCCGCATCATCCGGTAGAAGGCGTGCGGGCCCACCAGGCTGCCGAACAGCGCGTGCACCACGCGCCCGTTCTCGAAGAACACCTCGCCGACGGACCTGGGCGTGCTCAGCGCAAGGGAACCCGTGCGCCGCTGCATGGCCAGCGTGGTCACCAGGTCCGGCAGCTCCATCACCGCCAGCTCGCCCGCCAGCGTGTAGCTGCGACCGCGCGAAGCGGCGCGCACGCGGCGGGCCTTTCGCACCTGGGCGGAGACGCGCGCCACCAGCTCCGCCCCGTCGCAGGGCTTGAGGACGAAGTCATCCACCCCCATGCGGTACGCGAGCACTCGCGTAGCGACCTTGGTGTCCGAGGTGAAGAACACCAGCGGGATGTGGAGCAGGCGGCGCTGCTGCTTGAGCCGCTCGTGCAGCTCCAGCCCCGTCATGTCCGGCAGCTCCTTCTCGCAGATGAGGACGTCGGCCAGCGTGCTGTTCAAAATCTCCAGCGCGGAGGCCCCATCCTTCGCCGACTCCACCTGCCAACCCGTCTCCCGCCCGAGCGTGAGCTCCACGAACCTTCGCGACACGCCATCCGCGTCCGCCACCAGCACCGTCACCTCGGGGCGCGGCGCCTGCACCAGCTCCTGCGGCCGCCGCGGGAGGTGCAGCACCTCGGCGCGCGGGGTCTTCGGCGCCGCCGGCGCGTCCCCCTCCTTCGCGGCGGAGCCATCGCTCATCGCCCGCTGCCTCCCGCCGCCCGCACCGCGCGCAACGCGTCCTGGGACCGGCTCAGCTCCTCAGAGGTCCACAGGCGCAGCGGATCCAGGCACAGCCCCACCCGCCCGTCGTCCTCCAACCGCTTGGGCGCCTCGAAGGCGGCCCAGAGCGCGCTGCGACGCGCGCGGAACATCCCCGGTGGCAGCGGCGCGGTCTGGCTCAGCGGCTGGACGATTCGGCAGGCGCCCGTTGCCAACGCCACCGGCACCTCGTAGCCCTGCACCGGCACGCGCATGAGAATCCACGCGTGCTTCAGGTGCGGCAGCTCCAGCAGCGCACCCAGGTCCCACCGCGCGTAGGCCTGCGCTCCCACCTGGATGACCGCCGTGCCGTCCGAGCTCGGCTGCGTCAGCGGCACCAGCCCCTTTCCGCTGCGCACGGTATGACCCAGCGGCTCCGCCACGTCTTCGTAGAGGATGAGCCGCTCCACCCGCCGCACCGGAACGGAGACCTGAAAGCCGTGGCACGCGACGAAGACGCACAGCTCGCCCTTCGCCTCGGTGGCGCCGGACGCGCTCGACGCAGACCCCGCCCCCCGGGTGCTGGGCTGCCGGACTGACGTGGGGGCGGAGGGGGAGCTCATGCCTGCGGCTCCCGGGTGGATCTCGACGAGGCGGGCCCGCTGGTGGACGGCGGCGGCCCTTCCGCGCGCTTCACGCGCTTGAGGATGCCGTCCAGGTCCTGCGGCGAGAACGGCTTGGTGATGTAGTCCGTCGCGCCCAAGCTCCGCGCCTGATCCTGGTGCTTCTGACCCGACCGGCTGGAGACGACCACCACCGGCAGGTGCCGCAGCGCGGGCAGGAAGCGGATCTCCCGGATCAGCTCGTACCCGTGCATCCGCGGCATCTCCAGGTCCGTGAAGACGATGTCGAAGGTGCCCTCGCGCAGCTTGGCCAGCGCGTCCAGGCCGTCTGTCGCCACGGTGATCTCCACGTTGAGCTGGCGGAACGTGCTCTCCGCCACCTTGCGGACCGACACCGAGTCGTCCACGAACAGCACCCGCAGCTTGCTCGCCGACGGGGCTGCAACTCCCGAGGGATCAATCGCCGCCTGGGCCAGCGCCTTGCTCTGCGGACCCGCCGCCGCCGGCGTGGCGCGCGCCGTCCCCACCGTGGCGTCCATCACCGCCGGCACGTCGAGGATGAGCACCAGCTCACCGCTGCCGCGGATGGTGACGCCGGCGAAGACCGGGTGGTTGGCCAGGACGTCGCCCAGGCCCTTCACCACGACCTCCTCCTGCCCCAGCAGCGCGTCCACCTGCAGCGCCATCCGCTGATCGCCCATCCGCAAGAGGACGATGGGCCCGGTGTCCGTCTGCCGCTGGGCGTCGCTCTGGCCGAAGAGCCGCTCCAGGCGGTGCACGGTCAACACGCCCCCGTCCACGCGCAGCCGGCGCACCCCCATCGCGTCCACCAGCGTGGCCTCCTCCGCGTCCAGAATCCGCTCGGCGAAGAAGAGCGGGATGGCGTAGCTGCGCCGCCCCTGCCGGACCACCAGCGCCTTGGTGATGGCCAGGGTGAGAGGAAGGTTGATGACGAAGGTGGTCCCCTCCCCCGCCCGCGTCTCCACGCGGATGGAGCCGTTGAGCCGCTCCACCGCGCGCCGCACCACATCGCAGCCCACGCCTCGACCGGAGACCGCGCTGACCGACGCGGCGGTGGAGAGCCCGGAGGCGAACACCAGGTCCTTCACCACCGGCGAGTCCACCGCGGTGTCCCCCGGGAGCAGCCCCATCGCCACGCCGCGCGCGTGCAGAGCCGGGAGATCCAACCCGCGCCCGTCGTCGCTCACCAGGATGACGATCTGCCCGGACTCCTGCCGCGCCTCCAGCGTCAGCGTCCCGCCGCGCTGCTTGCGCGCGCGCTCGCGCTCCTCGCCCCGCTCAATCCCGTGGGCCACCGCGTTGCGCACCAGGTGCAGCATGGGCTGCAGCAGCGCGTCCGCGATGGTCTTGTCGAGGTTCACGTCCTCGCCCTTGGTGACCACCCGCACATCGCGGCCCTCGCGGGCGGCCGCGTCGCGCACCGGCAGCATCAGCCGCGAGAAGAGCATCTCCAGCGGCACCATTCGGGACCGGGTCACCTCGAACTGGATGCTGGAGACGATGCCACCCAGCGCGTCCGCGTCGTCGTTGAACGAGGTGAGCTCGAAGGCAATCTGCTGATCCATCTCCGCGAAGTCGCTGCCGATCTCCGCCAGCGACCGGGAGAAGATGTGCACGTCCTCGTAGCGATCCAGCTCCAGGTCCGAGAAGCCCTTCCACACCTCCGGCTTGGCGGCACTGGCCAGCGCCAGCGGCGCCTGAGACTGACCGCGCCCGCGCCCGCCCTCCAGCCGCTGCGCCTCGTTCTGCTCGCGGAACGCGTCAATCTTGTCCGAGAGCACAGACCGCTTCCGCGCCAGCTCCTTGTGCAGGCTGCGCAGCGCGAACACCCGGGTCATCAGCTTGGAGCGCCCCACCACCAGCTCCCCGGCGAGGTTCATCAGGGAGTCCAGCCGCTCCAGCGGCACCTTGATGAAGCGCCGCTCCACCGCCTCCTCTGTCAGAGACGAAGGCGGCGCGGAGCCATCCTCGCGACGCGACTCGCGCAGCTGGGACTCCGGCCGGTGTGCCGATGCAGGCGTCTCCAGCTTCCGCTTGCCCTCCATCACCGCGTCAATCCGGCCCTTGAGCGAGGAGAACGTGGTCTCCACGTAGCCCTCGGGCGCGGTCTTCAGATTGCGGCGCGACTCCACCAAAATGGAGAAGAGAAGGTTGGCGATGTTCTTCAGCGACGGCACCACCGGCGCCTCGCCCAGCCGCTCCAGGAAGTCCTCCACCTCGTGCAGCACCTTGCCGGTGGGCGCCAGGCCCACGGAGTTCACCGCACCCTTGAGCGTGTGGAAGAGCCGCTCCAGCGAGGCCAGGGACTTCTTGGGCTCCGCGCTCTCCTCGAGCTTGAAGATCTCCTTCTCCAGCTCTTCGAGGATCTCCCCGCACTCCTGCCCGAAGGCCTGCCACAGCTCCTGATCCTCCACCGGCGTCACGCTCTCGCGCGAAGGCAGGAGGCTGTCCGGGCGGTCCTCCATGATGGAGCCCGGGCTCTGCAGCTGGGACGGGCTGGACTCGCTGGCCAGCATCGCGCGGATGCTCTCCGCCGCCGTCTTCACCGCCGCGGGCACGGGAGACCCGTCCGGCTCGTCGCACAGCCTTTGAAGATTGGCCGCGTGGGCGCTGATCGGCGCGTCCCCCAGGAGCAGCGCCGCGCCTTTGAGCCTGTGGAAGAGCCGGCCAATCTGCCCGCGCAGCTCCGTCTGCCGGGGCGCGGGGGCAATCTCCATCTCCCGCGACAGCCGCATGGCGTCGTCCACGATGCCCAGCGTCTCCTCCACGAAGAAGCGGCGCTCGGACGTCATCGGCTGCTCGGACGCCGCGGGCGCCGCCTGCTCCACCAGCCCCGCCTCCACCAGCAACTGCTGGGTCTGCGCCGTGACCTCTGTGAGGACCGGCGGAGACAGGCGCAGCTCGCCCTCCAGCACCTTCTCCATCCGCCCCTGCAGGGCGGCCGCCTTCTCGCTCAGCGCCGCCAGGCCGACGGTCGCGGCCGCGCCCTTGAGCGTGTGGAAGATCCGCTCGACGTTGGCCACGGCCTCGAGGTCTTCCCGGTCCTGTGCGAGCAACGACAGCTGCGCCTTCAACGCCAGCGCGGCTTCCCCCGCCTCCCGCTGGAAGATCTCCGCCAACTCCCGGTCAATGGACTCCGCCTGAACGGGCAGGCCCACCCCGGCCGACGGCGGCGCCGCCTCCTCCTCGTCATCCAGCTGGAACTCGCGGCGCCCCGCGGCCGCACCGCCCTTCACCGGCCGGCCGGGCTCCGCGTCCACGTTTGCCGCGGCGTCCTCGTCCTCCGACAGAAGCGCCGCCGCCTCTGCCTGGTGCGCGCTCTGCCAGCCCTCCGCCTTGGCCAGCGCCTCTGCGCGACGGCCCTCCAACTCCAGCTTGAGGTACTCGCGCATCTGCCCCGCGCCGTCGATGCACAGGGCCGCCAGCGCGCGGGCCTTCACCATGTGGTGGTTGAGCCGCTCCAGCGTGCGGTGGCCGGACTCCGACAGCGTCTCCAGCAAGCGCGCCGTGGAGGCCAGCGAGTCCGCGTGCACGAGCGAGCTGGAGCCCGCCACCGCGTGTGAGTGGTTCGCGATGGCCTCGAAGATGGGCCTCCCGCTCACATCCTTCGGAACGCTCAAGGAGAGCGCCTGCGCGGCGAGCAGCGACTTCGCCGCGTCCTGGATGTGACCCAGCAGCTGGGTCATGTCCGCGGTGTACGTCTCCCGGACATCGTCAATGGAGAACTCAGACAAAGCCCACCCCGATCACAGCTTGAAGCGGTTGATGGACTGGTGGAGCTGATTGGCGAGCTCGATGAGCTCACCCATCGTGGCCACGGTGCCTTCGGCGCCCTGCTGCGTCTCCTTGGCGATGCTGGAGATCTGCTCCATCACGTGGGCCACCTTGCGGGTGCCGTCCACCTGCGCCTTGGCGACCTCGCTGATGTTGGACACCAGGGTGGAGGATTCGGTGGAGACGTCGCGAATCTTGATCAGCGACTCGCCGGCGCGGCTGACGATGGCGGACTCCTGCTCCACCACCTGCGTCTGCTCTTCAATCGCGCGCGCGGTCTCCGTGGTCTCCGCCTGGATGGCCTTCACCAGCTTGTCGATCTCCTGCGTCGCCTGGGCGGTCCGTTCGGCCAGCTTCCGGACCTCTTCGGCGACCACCGAGAACCCTCGGCCGTGCTCGCCGGCGCGCGCCGCTTCAATCGCGGCGTTCAGCGCCAGCATGTTCGTCTGCTCGGAGATCCGGTTGATCACGCCGACGATGCCGGTGATCTCCATGCTCCGGTCGCCCAGGTTCTTCATCTTCTTCGCGCCGGCTTGCACGTTGGCGCGCAAGCTCTCCATGCCGGAGATGACGTTCTGCACCGCTTCGGTGCCTGCCGCGGCCGACTCCTCGGTGCGCTTGGCGGTGCCCGCCGCGTTGAGCGCGGTGGCGCTGACCCGCTCAATCTCCGAGCTCACCCGTTCCACCAGCTGGCTGGCGGAGACCACCTCGCGGGCCTGATTGGTGGCGCCCTGGGCCATCCGGCGTGAAGCGGCGGAGACGGCGCTGATCGCCTCGTTGGTCTTGTTCTGCTGCTTCCGGATGTCGCCCATCAGCTTCTGGAGCGACTGCAGGAGCTGATTGAACGCGTCCGACACGTTGCCCAGCGCGCCGGTGGTGATGGTGGCGCGCACCGTGAGGTCGCCATCGGAGGCGTCCGACACGATCTTCAGCAGGTCCATGATGTTGGACTGCAGCTCCTCGTTGTCCCGCTCAACCCGCTGCCGCAGGTTGCGGGCCTCGTTGAGCGCCGCGTTGATCTGGTTGTAGGAGTCGGCGATCTGCGCCAGCTCGTCCCGCGTCTCCAGCTGGAAGCGCTCGGTGGTGCCCGCCAGCATCTTGCCGGTGCCGCGCCGCAGCGAGGCGATGGCGCGCCGCACTGAATAGTAGAAGCCGGAGAAGAGGAAGAGGCACAGCAGCTCCGCCGCCACGGTGAGCAGGATGCCGACCGTCCGGTCCCGCTCGTACTTGTCCACGCGCTTGAGGATGAGCCAGTCCAGCTCCGGGCCCACCTTCTGGTAGAGGGCGTCCACCGCGTCCAGCGTCTCCAGCGTCTTCTCCACCACCCGCCGCGTCTGGGCCATGGTCGCCACCGCGCCGCCGGCAAGGAAGGTCGCCTTCACCAGCTCGCCCTGCTCCTGCACCGCCTGCACGGCAGCCGAAGCCGGGCCTCGCAGGTTCGCTTCAAGGTCCGCCTTCTTTCCGAAGTTCCGGACCTCCTTGAAGCTGGTCACCATGTTGATGGAGGCCAGGTCCGACGCGGTCTGCACGTCGTACTTGTAGACGCCGGCCAGCTCAACGGCGCGGTCTGTGTCGCTGCCGGAGTGGCGGATGCCGATGCTGGCCGCCTGCGCGGTCTTGTCGCCGAGGACCGGCAGCTTCACCACGTACGCGTCCATCAACCAGTAGCTGTCCAGGTCCGGGTCGAGGATGAGGTTCGAGTAGTTGGCGACGTAGTTCAGGATGAGGTCCACCAGGATGGCGGTGAGCTCCGCGTTGGCCGTCTCTACCCGGTCCCGGTCCTCGCGTTCGTTCAGCGCGGAGACGCGCGCCCAGGAGTCCTTGGCCTGCTTCCAGCGCTCAGTGGTCTTGAGCAGCCCACCGTGAAGCTTCTCCACGGGCTCCACCTTGTCGATCGCCGCGTTCACCGCGGCCTTCTCGGCGGTCATCGCCTCCCGGAACGAGGTGTCCCCGCTGGCGACCGCCACCGCGAGCACCCGGTGCCGGTGCACGTGGTGCAGCACCTCGCGCAGCGGGACCATGTAGTCCACGCCCACGTGCTCCTTGTAGTTGAACTCGCGGGACTCGCTGGTGCCCCGGAACTGCAGCACTGCGAGGCCGAGGGTGGGGATGAGGAGCACCGCGAAGATGAGCAGGAACTTCGCGCGGTAGCTCAGCCGGTTCATCAGCCCGATGCTCGGAGAGAGCACCTGCTCGAAGATCCCTGCCGAAGACTCGTCTGCCTTGGATGCCATTGAACTCAGCTCCTTCATCCGTTGAACTCAAAGCTCACTTGAACTTCAGCTCTTCAATGCGCGACAGGAGCACGCTGGGATCCAGCACCGTCACCACCACGCCCTGCTTCCCGTCCAGCTCCAGAAATCCAGCCACCGCCGCGTTGCCCGAATCCGCGCCGCGCGGGCTGTAGCGCCCGCTGGAGAGGCTCAAGACCGACTCCAGGCGGTCGATGGGCACGCCCACCAACAGGCTCCCTTCGCGCAGCACCAGCGCGCTGCGCACCTCGGGCCGGCTTCGCGCGCTGGGCAGCCCCAACACGTCTGCCAGCTCCAGCAGCGTCACCGGGACGCCGCGCAGGTTGAACAGCCCCAGCACAGGCCGGGGCGAGAGGGGCACCGGCGTGATGGACTCCACGCTCACCAGCTCGCTCACGATGGACGTGTCCAGCGCGAAGAAGGCAGACCCCAGCCAGAACGCGCAGACCTTCCGGTCCCCGCCCGCGCCCTCGCCGCGCGTGGCCATCCCGCTCTGGCGGGACCCCAGCGCGCTCCCCGTCTGCGCGGAGCCCGTCCGCGACGATGGCGCGTTGGACCTCGGCTCTCGCGTGGAGTCAGCCCGGCTGCTCACCGCACGAACCTCCGGATCAACGTCGCCAGCGCGTCCGGCGCGAAGGGCTTGCCGATGTACTCGTCCGCCCCCTGCTTCTTTCCCCAGAACTGATCGCTCGGGGTGTTCTTGGACGTCACCAGCACCACGGGGATCTTCGCGGTCTCCGGGTCTTCTTTGAGCTGCCGGCAGGCGTTGAAGCCGTTGAGCCGCGGCATCACCACGTCGAGGAAGATCATCGCCGGCTTGACCTCCTTCGCCTTGGGGAGCGCCTCGTCGCCGTCGGTGGCGTAGACGGGGACATTTCCGGTCTGCAGCACCACCTTTCCCAGGAGCTCCCGGTCAGTGGCCGCGTCGTCGACAATCAAGATGGTTCCCATGAAACCTCCGTCCTTCGGTTCAAGTCGTCAGGCAGGCAGCAGCCGCTCCAGCTCTGCCAGGTGCAGCGGTTTGGTGAGGACAGCGTCAAAGCCCGCGGCCACCAGCTCCTCCGCGCGGGAGGAGGCCGGGTAGTCGAGCACCGCGGAGAGGGCCACCGAGTCCAGCTCGGCGGAGGTCATGGCCTTGGCCAGCTGGGTGGCCACCGCCGCGCTCTCCGTCGCGTTGAAGATGACCAGCGCGGGCCGCTCGTGGAGCACCGCCGCAAGGACGTCCTGTTCGCGCGCCAGCGGGACCAGCTCATAGCTGACGGAGCGCGTGGACAGGTGCCTCTGGAGCGACCGCCGGAAGCCGTCCGCGTCGGGCTCAAAGATGAGGACCTTGCGCGACTGGGAGCTGACCGCCACCCGCTCAGCCAGCAGCCCCACTTCCTGAAGCCGCCAGACCAACGGCGGCACCTCCCCCGCTGGCAGCCCGCTGCGACGGCCCACCTGCGCCACCGTCCGCGCGCCGTCGCACAGCGCCAACACCCGCCGCTCCTTGCCGTTCAGGTCCAGGTCCCGGAGCTTCCGGGAGAAGCCGGCGGCCCGCTCGAAGACGGCGTTGGGCGAGAGCTTGGCGGCGCCCCCATCCGCGTGCGCGCCGGCGCCGCGCGAGCGCTCCAGCAGCAGCTGCGCCAGGGAGATGACCCGGCCGTGGGCGTCCACGTAGAGCGGCAGACCGGTGGACTCGTGCCAGGCGAACTGGAGCTCCTTCGCGTCGAACAGCTCCAGCACCAGGCGCTTGCCCTGCTCGTAGAGGAGGCTGCCCAGGTCCGCCGAAGGAATCTGCCCCGCCTCGGCCAACGCCACGTAGAACGGCTTGTGGCTGGTCACCTGTTCGTCCTCGGCGCGGGCGCGCAGCGCGGGCGCGACGTGGCGCAGGTCCGCGGTGGCGCCGCGGCCGTAGGCCTGAGGGTCGTTGCTGGCCGCGAGCATCATCTGGCCGCGCCGGAAGTAGATGCGGGCGCTCTGGCCGCCTCGCGTCAGGCTGAGCTCGCCGGTGCCGCGGGTGGCCGCCAGGGACCGCAGGAGCTCCACCAACGGCCAGCCGGTGAGCCTGCCGGACAGCTGGCTGTCGCCAGCAGAAGGCGACATCCCGGCGCGCTGGCGGGCCAGCGCTTCGAAGAAGGTGGGCGCGAGCGCGTCCAGCAGCTCCACCATCACCTCCGGAGAGAGGATTTTTCGCGCGAAGAACTGCGCCGGCGACGCGTTGCCCATCTGCGCCATCCACTCCGGGACGTGCGCCAGGTGCGGCTTCAAGCGGCCGTAGAGCGCCTTGGCCGCAGTCTCCATCTCGTCGAAGTTGAAGAGCGCGGCGGTGGACTCCGCCACCCGCTTGGGCTTCGGCGCGCCCTTCTTCTGTTCGATGATCGCGTTGACGCGGCCGAGGATCTCCTCGGCCTGGAAGGGCTTGGCGATGAAGCCCACGACGGATTTGTAGGCGACGAACTGCTCGCGCACGCTCTCCGGCTTGCCGGACATCAGGAGGATGGGCACGTCCACCAGCGTGGGGCTGTGGGCCAGCTGCTCGCAGACGTCCACGCCCTTCATGTCCGGCAGCACCACGTCCAGCAGGATGATGTCCGGGCAGTTGGCCCGCGCCTGCTTGAGGGCGTCCTTGCCGCTGGGCGCGAACTCCAGGGTGCAGCCCGCCGAGCGGAACGAGAGCTCTACCAGCTTGCGGATGGTCAGGCTGTCATCCACCACCAGCATCCGGAAACCCATCACCGCACCTCCACGACGAGCGCGGTGGAGGTGAGGTCCCCCTCTTCAAAGCTCTGCGCCAACACGCTGGCGACGGCGGGCCCACCTGCCGCCAGCGCCGCGTCCAGCGCCGCGCGCTCCACCGCCAGCCCCGCCCCCGGCTGGCTGCTCCACTGCGGGCCGGTGCAGGCGATGAGGATGTCGCCGGGGCTCACCGCCAGGCGGAAGAGCGGCTGGCCCGTCTGCTCCACGGTGCGCGACAGCGCGAAGAGCTCCGGCAGCCGCTGAAACGAATGGATGTAGAGCGGCAGCCCGGGATCCGGCCAGTAGCAGAACAGGTCATCTCCGGCGGCGTTCAGCTGCAGGATGCCGGCGCGCGGGCCCACGGCCTCCAGCAGCGCGCGCGGCTCCGGCTCCGCGTCGGACCGGCGCAGGACGTCGCGAATCTGCGTGAGCTCCTCGTCCAAAAGCCGCAGGTCCGGCACGGTGGGCAGGATGGCGGTGATGCCCTCCGCCTCCCCCAGGCTCAGGACCGGCTGGGCCCGCGCCCCGCCCGGCGCCGCGCGCCCCACGGTGCCCACCCAGAAGTGCGGGCCGGCCAGCTCCCGCCGCATGTCCGGGCCTTCGGTGAAGGAGGCCGCGTCCTCCAGGCGCTCGGCGGCGAGGATCATCCGGATGCGGCTGCTCAGGATCTGCGCGCTCAGCGGCGGCGCCAGGAGCATCACCCGGCCTCCCTGCACGCTGATGCAGTGTCGGACCATCGGCTCGCGGGAGAGCAGCAGGAGCTTGGCGTCCGGCAAGCGCTGGGTGAGCAGCTCCACCAGGTCATCCGGGACGCGGCGCTCGCCCGGCTCCAGCCCCGCGATGACCAGGCGGGTCCCGGCGGGCGCGCCCAGCGCCTGGCCTCCGCTCCAGACCGAGGGCGCCGCGCGGCTGGCGACGACCGCTGCCTTGACCTCCGCCAGCTGCGCCTCAGGCAAACGGTGCGCGCACAGGAGCACCCCCGGGGCGGCGGACAGAGTGTAGGAGACAGGGGCGCTCATGAGGGTCAAGCCGTTCCCGCGAGGTCGCGGATCATCGCCGGGACGTCGACCCAACCGATGGGGCGCGCGTCCGCGGTCTTTGCTGGGTGAATCCAGGGTGGAAGCTTGGCGCCGGTGGGCGTCTGCGCCTGTCGCGGCTGGAGGGAGACCTGCACGAAGGAGCCAACGCCCGCCACCTCCAGCACCCAGCCCACCTCCGCGTCCGCCACCTGCAGGAGCACGCCCTTCACGGTGCGCGCGCCGGTGGCCGCGGCCTGCTGCACCAGCGCCACGCTGAGGAGGATCTTCCCCTCGTGCACGGCCAGGCCCCCCACCCACCGCCGCGCGAGCGGAGGCGAAGCGGAGACCTCGTATTCAATGACCTGGTCCACGACGTCCCGCGGGACGGCGACGCGCGCCTTCCCGACGAAACACTCGAGCCCATCGATCGCGGTCTTGGCGACCTCGTCAGTCACGGCGTTCACCTTGGGCGATGCCGCTTAGAACCAGGCCAACAGGGCGCCGGTGAGCGTGGTCTGCCCCGCGCCCCCCGCGTAGACGTCGGCCGACGCCTGGTCGCGGCGGAGCTCAAGCCGGAGCTCCGCGTTGGAGCCGAAGAGGTAGCCCAAGCTCGCGGTCATCCCGATGATCGACACCGGCAGCGGGTCCCCGTCCGCGTCCAGCTGGCCCGTGCGCGCGCCCTGCGGGTCGCCGAAGTACTCGAACCGCGCGGCGAGGCGGAAGGACTCGGTTATCGCGAAGCGCCCCATCAAGAGCCCGGAGAACCAGGTCGCGTCTCCCTCCTTGCCGAGGTTGGCGTTGGCCACCAGCGTCACGGAGTCGCCCACGCTCTGGCTCACCACGAGGTCCGCCAGAATCCGCCAGACGTCCGAGGTCGCGCCTTCCGGGCCCGCGTAGAGGTTGAAGAACAGGCTGGTGCGGGACGGCGCGGTGACCGCCACCGAGAGGTTCAGCGTCTTGTATTTGTTGTTATCAAAGACAACATCCCAGCCGTTCACGACGCCCAGCTGAATGGTGAGCGAGTCGGTGACCGCGGTGGCCACGCGCAGGCCGGTGTGCGTGAAGGGCAGCCCGTACCCGTACATCACCGCGCGGGTGTAGAGCAGGTTGTCCTTGGCTTCTATGACCTCGGCGCCCGCGCTGGTGGTGAACCGGCCGACGTCGATGGTGATGCCGTTGAGCACCGGGAGCTTGAAGCTCGCGTAGGCCTGCTGGATGTGCTTGACCATCTCAAAGCGGTTCAGGTCCACCGCGGACGTCCCGGAGCCGGCCACCTCGACCGAGCCGAGATCCGCCAACGCGCCGAAGCCGATGTCGATGCGTCCGCCTGCGGGATCCGCCGGGAGATACACCGCCAGCTCCGCGTAGTTGAGCGCGAAGGTGTTCACCGGCACGTCGTAGACGCGCAGGATGTTGTTGGCGAAGGAGTTCCCCTCCAGCCGGTACGAATACGCCGCGTCAGCCAAAGCTTCGACGTGAATCTTTTCGTACCACTTCGCGGCTGCCGGTTCGGCGGTTGCTGCGGGGACGTCTGCGGGTGTCGCGGCGGGAGAAGGTTCTTCTCCCAGAACGGGGAGTGAGATCAGAGCTGCGAGAAGCGCAACCTTGCAGTGGGACACGAGCTGGGTCCTTCCAGGTCAGACGTGTTGAAATTGAAACTGCCGGACGAGATGACCGTCATTGACGCGGCGAGCGTAGCACCGTGAAATCAATGCCAAAACGAACCAAATCAGCCGCAAACTGATGACAATACATACACGCCGAAACAGGGTCGCCGGCCGCCAGCTGCCGCGCCCGCGGCGAGGTGGGGCGCCGGTGTAGCGAAGACCGCGCACGCACCGCGCGCACGGGTTGGTGGATGAGCGGTCGGCGCGCGTCGAGCGGTTGGCGCCTGGCCGCGAACGCACCCACCAACACCGTGCGCGAGAAGGGGCGCGCCAGCGGGGAAACGGCGCCGGGAGGCGCTGGGGCGCGCTGAAGCGCGAACCACCCAGCCCCGCGGGCGTAGAAGCTGTCTGGGTTGGACCGTCACGCTGCGTGGAGCCGCCGGGCGCCCACGCGCAACGCAACTTGAAGAGGAACGTCGGGGCCCGCTGCTGCCGGAACGCTGCGCAGCAGCGGCGCCAGACTGCTCGCTACTTGCCGTCGTACTCCTGGGCGCGGCTCTTGTGGTACTGCGCCGAGCGGTCCAGCTCCGCCGCCGCGCGCTGCGCCTCCAGCGCCTTGCTGTCACAGCTTTGCTCCGCCTTCGTGAGCCAGAGCGGCTTGGGCATCTTGGCGGTCAGCGGCGCCCGCTTGCGCAGGTCCTCCCTCAACGCCTGCTGCATTGTGGCCTCCGTCCGGGCGGCGCCAGCCTTCTCCTCGTACTGCTTGGCGAGGGCGAGGTGGTCCTCCTTTGTAAGCGGGACGTCCGCTCGCGCGGGGGCCGCGGCGAAGAGCGAGAGGGCTGCTGAGACGGCAACGAGGGAACGCTTCATGTGAGACATGCGGTGTTTCTCCTGAGACGGCCGGACCCCTGACGCGACAGCGAGGGCGAACGTCCGACATAGACATACCCCACCGGACGGCGAGTTGTCCTATATTCCATGTCGAAAAGCCTAATTTTGCACTCAACTACAATAAACCTACGAGCTACAAGCCATTTCCTTCGGCTTTGTAGGGAGGTTCAGGCGCGGCCGGTGCGGGGGCGGCTGGCCTCTTTGCGGGCGTTCGCGTGGGCTGCCGCGAGGAGCTTGGCGAGGGTCGCCACCCGGCGAGCGACGAAGGCTTTGGCCGCCGCGAGGATGCGGGCGCGGGCGGCTGCCTTGGCGCGCGCTTCGCGGCGGACCCGCGCGGCGGCGGCCTCCCGCGCCTTCACGTGCGCGTTCGCGCGGGCGCGCTGGGCGTTCGCTGCCCTGCCCTTCGCCTCCACCTCGCATCTGCGCTGTTGCTTGGAGAGGTCCGTCACCAGCCGCTTCCAGCGCGTCAGGTTGCGGCCGCTCTCTTCGGAGAGCGCCGCGTGCCGCCGCAAGAGCGCCAGCGCGCGCTCCACCAGCGCGTCCTCCTGCGACGCCGCGACGGAGGCGCGAAGCGCCAGCTGGGTGAGGCGATCCAGCCGCCCGGTCCCGTTCAGCTGCGCGTCCCGCTGAAACGCCGCAAGCGCGGACGCCGTCTGCGCGTCGAACACCGCGGTGGCCCGTTCGCTGAGGTAGCCCGCGCGCGTCAGCAACTCCCGCAGCGCGACGACCTGCGGGCCTTGCGCGCCGCGCGAGAGCACGAAGAGGCCGCCGCGTGCGGGCGCTGACGCGGTCGCCGCGCCCCGCCCCGACAGGCCCGAGCGCGCCGAGTGCGCGCGTCGCGTCGAGTCCATCATCGTCGTCGCTCGTCCAGCATTCTGTTCTCACACCTCCTCGCGGGCGAGGCGCGACGGCGGCGCCCGTTCGCATTCGCGAGTGGCCACAGTCTGCCCTTGGAGGCGCGTGCCTGTCAGCCTTTGCTCAACGGCTACCGCGGCAGCTGCAAGGACGACGGCGCGAGGAGCCGGGGGATCTGCTCCGCGTCCGCGCCCAACCTGGGGCGCAGGGCGAACACCGCCTCCTCCGGGATCCGGGCTCCGGCGCGGGCGCAGCGCGCGGCCTCATCGACGGAGAAGGAGCGCGCGCGGCAGAAGCGCGCCCGCCAACCCTCCCGGAGGGATTCGCCGAAGGTGGCCGCCAGCGCCGCGGCGTTGTCCTCGAACCAGCCCCCCGCGCTGCCCAGCTCCGCCCTCGTCGGATGGACCCCGGCGGGCGCGAACGTCACGTCATGCTCATACCCGTGGCTGGACTGCGCGTCCTCCCGGCCCGCGGACGCGGCGCTCTGTCCGCCAACGGAGAGCTCCGCGCGCACCGCGAAGGCCAGCGTCCGCTCCACCCGCAGCGCCTGGTATTCGAACGCGCGCGGCACCTCTCGGTAGCGCGTCTCCGGCACCACCACCTCGCGCGTCTTGACCTTCTTGCGGGTGACCGTCCGGGTCCGGGTCACCTTTCCGCCCGGGACCTTTGGATCCGCCTCGTCGTAGGGCTCGCACTCCTGGACCGCCACCTCCTCCTCCAGCTTCTTGGTGACGTGCTCCACGTAGGGCACCCGTTCGCTCCAGGGCGCGGACAGCCGGGTCCACTCCTCCCGCCGGGTGACGGGCGCGGCCCCACGGGTGGTGAGCAACGCAGGCAACGGTCCGTTCGCGGAACGCCAGGGGCTCTCCCGAACCGCCAGCTCCAACCGCTGCTTGAGCTGCCCCACCGCACCCTCCCCCATCGACGTCACGCCGAGCGAGGTCTCCGAGGAGGAGAACGTGTCGGGCAGCGCGGAGGTCGCCGGCGCGGCGGCGCGGAAGTGTTTGCAGTACTCGGCGACGACGTGGGTCCAGTAAGGCTCGGACGCGGCCGCGCTGGGGCGCAACTTCGCGCAGGTACCCTCGCCGGTGGACGCCGTCGCCGCTTCCAGCTCCGTGCGCAGGGATGCCAGCTCCTCGTGCTGAAGCAGGAAGCCGTGCACGTCCAGGATGGCCTCGGCGGAGAGCGCCTCACCTGCGCGGGTGCGCGGGAGCACCTGGGCCCGCAGGCGCGCGGTGGCGTCCTCCCGCTCGTCGTCGATGGTCCCCTCCAGCGCCCCGCTCAGCTTGAGGTTCCAGCGCTTGCGCAGGGAGAGACCTTGCGCGAAGTGACGCTGGCTGGTCGCCGGGTCTTCCGCCAGCCGGTACTCGCGGGCGCGACCGAGCGCGTGCTCCACCGCGCGGTAACGCGCCCGGTTCATCAGCTCCGGCAGCTCCGGGTCCGCCGGGCTCTCCGCCGCCAGCTGTTCGAAGAGCTCCGCCGCCTCCACGAACTTGCCCTCCTTCGCGAGCTCGTTGGCTTTGTGGAAGCGCGTGAAACAGCCGGTGAGCGCGGCCCCGGCCAGCAGAATGACGACGGTCTTGTGAACGCCCATGGTGCACCCCATTCCAAGCGAGGCGCACCCCGACGCACCAGAGAAGAAGCGATTCAGTCGGGTGTCTCGGGCTGCGGGGAACGGTGTCTCGGGGTTCGGGCTTCGGGCTTCGGGCTTCGGGGTTCGGGGTTCGGGCTTCGGGGGACGGTGTCTCGGGTAGGGTTCTCGGTTTTCGTTGCCGCGTTCGCGTTCGCGTTCGCGTTCGGGCCCGGGTAGGGGAGCGGGTTCGGGCCCGGGTAGGGAATGGGGTTCGGTGCGTGCGGTGGGCCGGACGACATGTGGTGCGCGGGTCGTCACAGACGCGGGACCGAGAACCCTCTCCGCATCCCCTCTCCGAACCCCTTCCCCTACCCGGGCCCGAACGCGAACGCGAACGCGAACGCGGCAACGAAAACCGAGAACCCTACCCGAGACACCCTTCCCCGAAGCCCGCAGCCCGAGACACCGTCCCCCGAAGCCCGAACCCCGAGACACCGTTCCCCGCAGCCCGAACCCCGAGACACCCTTCCCCGCAACCCGCAGCCCGAGACACCGTCCCCCGAAGCCCGCAGCCCGAGACACCATTCCCCGCAGCCCGAACGGGGCAGCTAGTCGTGCTTGAGCGCGATGATGGGGTCAATCCGCGTCGCCCGCCGCGCCGGGAGCAGGCTGGCCAGAAGCGCCACCCCGCCCAGCGCGACCGCGACCAGCGCGTAGGTGAACGGATCCGTCCCCTGCACCGTGAAGAGCAGCCCCTCCACCGCGCGGCTGGCGGCCATCGCCAGCACCAGGCCCACGCCCACGCCCATCCCGGCCAGCCTCGCGTGGTGACCGAGGACCAGCGCCAGCACGCGCCGTCCGTCAGCGCCCAACGCCATCCGGATGCCCAGCTCCCGGGTGCGCTGCCCCACCGCGTAGCTCACCACGCCATAGATGCCGATGGCCGCGAGCGCCAGCGCCAGCGCAGCGAACGTCGCCACCAGCAGGAGATAGAAGCGCGGCTTGGCCACCACATCGCTCACCAGCGTCTCCAGCGCCCGCACTCGAGCGACCGGGAGGTTCATGTCCATCGCGCGCACCTGCTCCTGCACCGCGCCCGCGAGCGCCATGGGATCTCCGTCCGTCATCAGGACCAACGTCATGGCGTTGGAGCGGGCCTGCGGAAAGGGGACGTAAATCTCCGGGAAGTGCTCCTTCGTGAGGCCCTGGTGCTTCACGCTCCCCACCACGCCCACCACTTCGCCGCCGAAGTCCCCGGCGCCGAAGCTGATGCCAATCTTCACGGTGTGCCCGATGGGATCCACCCCCGGCCACAACTTCCGGGCCGCTTCTTCGGAGACGACCACCGCGCGCTTGCCGGCCTCGGCGCCGTCCTCCGGCGACAACAGGCGCCCCTTCAGCAGCGGGATGCGGACGGACTCCAGATAGCCCGGGGTGACCACGCGGATATTCGAGAGCGGCTCGTGACCCGGCTGAGCCGTCGGCCAGGTGGGGTCTTCGATGGTGGACCGCATGCCCCGCCCGCTGAGCGGCAGCTGCATGGTGGCCCCGGCGGAGCGCACGCCGGGCAGCGCGCGCAGGCGGGCGAGCAGCCCGTCGTAGAAGGTCTGCACCGCCGGCGTGTTGGCGCCATAGCCCACCTCCGGCAGCGCCAGCTCCAGCGTGAGGACGTTCTGCGCGCGGAAGCCGGGATCCACCTCCGTCAGGCGGATGAAAGACTTGAGCAAGAGCCCAGCGCCCACCAGCAGGACCACCGCCAGCGCCAGGTCGCACACCACCAGGACGCTGCGCGCGCGGTTGCGTCCCGGCGCCCCGCCGCCGTGCCCCTCCTCCCGCAGCGTGCGCGCCAGCCCCACGCGGGACGACGCCAGCGCCGGCGCGAGGCCGAAGAGCAGCGTGGTGAACAGCGCCAGCCCTCCGGCGAAGAGCATCACCGGCGCGTCGATGGTCGCCCCTGACAGGCGCGGGATGTCCTGCGGAGAGAGCGCCAGCAAGAGGTCCAGCGTCCACGACGCCAGTCCAATGCCTGCCGCCCCGCCGAGCGTCGCCAGCACCGCGCACTCCACCAGCAGCTGCCGGATGATCCGCCCGCGACTTGCGCCCAGCGCCAGGCGCACCGACATCTCTCCTTCCCGGCTCACCGCGCGGGCGAGCAGGAGGTTCGAGAGGTTGATGCAGGCGATGAGCAGCACCAGCCCCACCGCGCCGAGCAGCATCCAGAGCGCGGGCTTCACCTCGCCCAGCAGCTCATCCCTCAGCGGCGTCACCTTGGCCGACATGTTGGTGTTGGACTTCGGGTACTCCTGCGCCAGCCCCGCGGCGATGGCCACCAGGTCCGCGTTCGCGGCCTCCACCGACACGCCCGGCTTCAAGCGGCCGTAGGCGATGAGCCAGTGGGCGCCCCGGTTCTCCGGGTTGATGAAGTCCCCTTCCCAGGTCACCGGCAGCCAGATCTGCGTGCCTTCCGGAAAGTCGAAGGTCGCCGGGGCCACGCCGACAACGGTGAGCGCGTCGCCGTTCACGCGCAGGCTCTTGCCGATCAGGCCGGGGTCTCCGCCGAACCGGCGCTTCCACAGGCCGTGGCTGACCACCACCTTCTTGCTCTGCCCCGGCTGGTCCTCTCCAGTCTCGAACACGCGGCCGATGGCGGCGCGCACGCCCAGCACCTTGAAGAACTCCGCGGTGACCGTCGCACCGCGCAGTCGCTCGGGCTCCCCTTCCGCGAAGGTCAGGTTGAAGTCGTCGTAGTCCAGCGCGGTCATCTCGGAGAAGGTGCGGTTCTGCGAGCGCAGGTCCCTGAAGTCCAGCGGCGAGCAGGTCATCCCGCCGGTGCGGCCGACTGACCAGATGCGCATCAGCGCGTCCGGCTCTGCCATCGGCAGCGGGCGCAAAAGCACCGCATTCACCACGCTGAAGATGGCGCTGTTGCCGCCAATCCCCAGCCCCAGCGTCAGGACGGCGACCAGAGTGAAGCCGGGGCTCTTGCGCAGCACCCGCAGGGCGTGCCGGAGGTCGTGAAGGAAGGAGTCCATTGCCGCCCAGGCGAGTGCAATCACCCCGCCACCTTGGCCGCCTCACGATACGGGGTGGCGGGAGCGACGCGTTGCCCGGTGGTGGGATTGCCGTCCCACATTCGGGCACGCACCCGCCTACACCTCCCCCGGTGGCGCCCACCGGGTACCCGGTCGCTAGGATGGAACGACCCTTGGCCAGGCTCCGGAAGCAGAGGCGGACCGCGGCGTCGCCGTCCGGTGAGGACGCGGGGTTCGTCCGCTTCCCGGGGATGCTTCGGATTGACTACGTCGTCGAAGATCGCGGCACGTTCGCCTACACCTCTCACGTCAGCGCGCGCGAGCTCATCCTGCGCAGCGCGCGCGGGCTGACCGAAGGCGCCGAGCTCAGCTTCCGGGCCGCCATCGGCGCGAAGGACAAACCGCTGGAGCTCACCGGCACTGTCGTCGGCCCTGCGGAGGACGGGACGCTCATCTCCCTCGCCGCCGATCAGGAGACAGCGCTCAAGCAGCTGCGCAAGTACATCGAACAGCAGTTCGTCGTGAAGCTGGAGGAGTCCGCTTCGCGTTCGCTGCGCTCGGTGGACAAGGTTCTCCTGCTGGCCAGCTGGTACGCCGAGGTAGACCGGGCGCAGGACGCGCTGGAGCTGTGCCGCAAGTGCGCCCACGCCAACCCCACCAGCCTGCCCGCCTACGAAGCCTTCGCCACCGTGCTGGCCAGCCACGCGCTGGAGCCGGACGTCGAGGAGTCGCTGCTCGTGGAGCTCTCCACGGTGCTGGAGGACGGCGAGCGCCTGGGCCAGAGCGCCGCGCTCGCCGAGGCGCGCGAAGCGCTGAACGAGGCGCGCAGCGCGGCTGACCGGAAGCAGCGCGAAGCGGCGGAGCGCGAGGCTGAAAGCCGGCGCAAGGTTGAAGAGGAGAAGCTGACCCGCCTGAAGGCGCGCCTCACCTCCGAGGCCGAGGCCGCGGCCAAGGAGTCCTTCGCCAAGAAGGCGCAGCAGCTGGAACGGGACTACCGCACGCAGCTGGACGAAGCCGCGGACGCGGTTGCCGAAGCGAAGAAAGGGACCAAGCGCGCCGCCGCGGAGCTGGAGGCGCTCAAGGCGGAGCGCGCGCAAGACCTCGAGCGGCTGGAGAAGCTCACGCAGAAGTCCGAACAGCAGCAGCGCCGCGCCGCCGAGGAGCGGGCCGAGCGCGAGCGGCTGCGAACCCAGCTGGAGGAGAAGCTGGAGGCGGCCGTCGCGCACGAGGCGGAGGCGCGCCGCGCGGCGAAGAAGGCCGAGGCCGGGCTGGAGTCGCTGGCCGCCGAGCGCACCGAGGACGCGGCCAAGCTGGCCGCCCTCGCCCGCGCGGGAGAGCAGCACCAGGAGAAGCTGACCGAGGAGCGCGCCGAGCGGGAACGGCTGCGAAGGGATCTCACCGCCCGCCTCAAGGACTCCGAGGCCGCGCAGGCCGAGGCCAAGAAAGTGGGCGCGCGGGACCGGGCGGAGCTGGAGGGCGTGCGGGCCGCGCTCGCGCAGGAGCAGGCAGAGCGCGAACGGCTCGCCGGACGGCTGGAGCGCGCGCTGGCCAAGGCACTGGAAGATCGCCAGGCCGTCGAGAAGCAGCTCGCGGCGCTGGAGGCGCGGGCCAAGGACGCCACCGTCGGAGAAGGCGAAGCGCGGCGCGCGGCGAAGAAGACCGCCGCGGAGCTGGAGCAGGCCCGGGCCGCGCTGGCCGCCGAGCGCGCAGCCACCGAGCGGGAACGGGACCAATTGGAGAGAGACCTCACCGCCTTCAACGACGAACGGCACGTGCTGCAGAAGCAGTGGGCTGCGGCCGAGGAGAGCCTGCGCGCCTCCCACATCGCGGACGCGCAGGCGCGCAATACCGCGAAGAAGGCCGTGACCGAGCTGGAGCAGGCGCGGTCCAGCCTGGAGCTGGAGCGGCTCGCCGGGGAGAAAGAGCGGGAGCGGCTGGAGCGGCAGGCCCAGGCCGTGGCGGAGGCTCGCACGGAGCTTGAGCGGCGGGCTGCGGAGCTGGACGCGCGGGCCGGGGCGAGTCAGTCCAGCGAGGCAGAGCGTGCGCGTGCGGCGCAGGCGATGGAGCGGGAGCTGACAGCGAAGCTCGAGGAGGCGAGCGCCGCCCACGCCCAGGCGCTCGCCAAGGTGGAGGCCGAGTTCTCCGCCCGGGTCAAAGGCTACGGGCGGGAGAACGAGGAGCTCGCCGGCGCGCTCTCCGCGCAGGCCGCCGCCGCCCACACGGCTGCGGAGCGCTCTGCCGCGGAGCTGCGGGCCGCGCAGGCGGATCTGGAATCCGAGCGCCGCCGTGCGGAGTCCATGCGTGTGAAGGCAGAAGTCGACGCGCAGGCGCGGACGGAGGCGGAGCGCAAGGTGCAGGAGCTGCACACCTCGCTGGACCGGCTGCGGGTGGAGCTGGAGCAGAGCCGCGCGAGGGAGCACGAGGACCGGGATACCGCCACCCGCCGGCTGGAGGCGCTGCGGAAGGACCTGGAGGCCGCGCTTCGGGACTCGCAGCGCGCGGAGGCGGAGGCCACGCGAAGCCTGGCCCGGAATCAGACGGAGCTGGAGACGCAGCGCCAGGCGCTCTCCGCGCTGGAGCAGGAGCTGGCCGAGGCGCGCAGGGCCCGCGTGGTGGCCGAGGTCGCCCGCGACGCGCTCCGCGACGACGTGGACCGGCTCACCCGCGATGGGCGCGAGCGGACGGAGGAGGCCCGGGCCACCGAGGCGCGCGCGGTGGAGCTCGCCACCCGGGCGCGCGCGGAGGCGGAGGAGCTGCGCCGCCTCGCCGACCGGGAGCGGGAGCAGCGCGAGCAGACCCGCGCGGAGCTCAGCCGGGCGCAGGAGCAGCGCGATGAGGCGCGCAGAGAGGCGGAGCGCACCGGCCGGGAGCAGCGCGCGCGGCTGGAAGAGGCGCTCGCCGCCGCGGACGAGGCGCGCGGGCTGTCCCGGACCGCCAAGGTGGAGCTGGAGGTGTTGCGCAAGACGGTCTCAGAGGAGCGCGCGCTGCTGGATGAGCAGCACCGGCTGATGCAGCGCACCCGCGCGGAGGTGCTGCAGGAGCGCCTGGACTTTGAGGAGAGCCGCTCCGCCACCGAGGCCGCGTTGCGCGCCGCCGAGGAACGGCTGCGGGCGATGGATGAGGAGCTGGGTGCGCGGGAGCAGGAGCTGCTCCATCGCCGGGAGGCGGAGGAGGCGCAGCAGCAGACCCAGCGCCGGGAGCTGGCGTACCGCCAGCGCCAGCTGCTTCATGCCGAGGAGGCGAGGCAGCGGGACATCCCGTCCCTCTGGGGTGAGGCCACCGGGCCGAGGGAGGATCCACTGGCGGATGCCCTCACGCAGCTGGAGTCTCCTGAGCAACCGCCAGATGCTGACCTTGCGTAGCGCGGTGGCGAATCTCCGCCGCTCGCCTCGAGGTGAAACCGGCATCCCCCGCTCGCCTCGAGCGTTGCGCCGTCAGGCGCATAGTCGAGAGGTGGCGCAAACCCACGCACGGCACTTTGCCGGGTTGTTTCGAGCAGAGCGAAGCGGCCCATGAGCCAAGCTTCGAAAGCACTGCCGACGTCTATCGGGATAGGGGGGCGGCTACGCCGCTCCCCCTCCCACACCACCGGGCATACGGATCCGTACCAACGGCGGTTCGGAGAGTTGAGGTTGAGAGGCGGATCGCGATCCCCGTCTCTCCGCCGACGCCAACCAAGGCGGCGGCGTTTCCTGAGTGCCTCGTGCGCTCTGCGGCGACCTTGTCTCCTCGCCCTCGTTGCTGGTTCGGAGCTTCACTCCTTGCAGCACCGCCGGCCTCCGTAGAGTTCTGGATCTACGACTTGGTCGCGCTCGGCATGACTTCACTCTTCTCTCCGTTCGGCCCTTCACCCCTTGCCGCTTCTCCGACTTCCAGTAGGCGGGTGGCCATCCCTGTCGGCGCGCTCGCGGGGCTACTACGGCCTCTGCTGACTTCTCGCGCCGCTCCTATCGAGCGTCGCCGCTCAGGCGCGAGCCAGATCTCCCCAAGTAAGGGCTTCTTCTATGGTCGTCTCCTGCCCCGCCGGATATACGTCCACGCCCCTTGGTCGCTGGAGTTTCGCGGTCGTCGGGCCGCTCACCCCGGGCATGTCCGCCTCTCATCCGGTTTCTGTTCGTCGGGACGTGGATTAGCTATCGCTTCCTTTAGCCTCAGCCTCACGGCTTTCGGCCTTGCGAGTTGCCTGGGTCACAGCGACCTGTTTCCCGAAAGGACTTTCACCTCCTGACCATACCCTGCGCGGCACACTGACTATGCGCCTGACGGCGCAACACTCGACGCGAACGGGGGCATCCCCGCGATGTTGGGGGGCCCTGGTGAGCTGTTCTCAGGGAGCGTTGCGCGTTTCGCTCTCTCAGCGTTGCGCCGTCAGGCGCATAGTCGAGAGTGGCGTAAACCCACGCACGGCACCTTTCCGGGTTGTTTCGAGCAGAGCGAAGCGGCCCATGAGCAAGCCTCGGAAGCACTGCCGACGTCTCGACTATGCGCCTGACGGCGCAACGCTCGACGCGAACGGGGGCAACCCCGCACTCACGTCAGCTCGACAACCGCCCCGGCACTGCTCAGCTGCGTGCGAATCCGCGAAGCCTCCAGAAGACTCGCCCCACTCTTGAGCGTCTTCGGCGCGGCCTCCACAAGATCCCTCGCCTCCTTGAGGCTCAAGCCGGTGATCTCCCGCACCTCCCGGATCACCGCGATCTTGTTCTCCCCTACGCTGGCCAGCACCACATCGAACGAAGTCTTCCCGGCCGGAGCGAACTCCATCTGCGCCGTGAGCGCGGCGTCCTGCCCGCCGGCCAAGAATGAAATCAACGTGTCATTCACACGCTCAGGCTTCTCCGCATGCACGAAGTGCCCGCCGCCGCGCACGGTGGCCACCTGAAGCCGGGGCACGAACTGCTCCGTCCCGGGGACCAGGTTCTCGTAGCTGAGCGCCACATCGCTGGTGCTCCAGATGAGCATCGCCTCGCGATCCGTGACCGGGTAGTACGGGACCTCGCCGCGGCGGCGGATAGCCTGCTTGAACGTCGCGCGGTACCAGCCAATCATCGCCTTCACCGCGCCGGGCTTCTTGAGCCCGTCGGCGAAGGGCTGGATCTCCGCCTCCGAAAAGTGCGCGTGATCCCTCGCGCTCTTCTCATACAGCTGCGCCAGCAGGGCAGCCCCGGTCTGGCGCAGCGCCATCTCCGGAAGCCCGGGAAGCGGAAACGCGAGCATGTACCAGCTGCGCATCAACTGCTCGCGGCTGGGCAGGAGCGCGTCGGGCGAGCGCGCGGGATGCGGGCTGTTCAGCACCACCACCCGGTCAACGCAGGCCCCTCGCGTCGCGGCCAGATGCCAGGCGACGGTCCCGCCCACGTCGTGCCCCACCACGTGGGCCTTCTGGTGCCCCAGCGCCTTGATCAGCTCCGCAACGTCCAGCGCGAGCGTGTCCAGATCATACGGAGGCGTCTTGTCCGAATCGTTGTACCCGCGCTGATCCGGCGCCACCACGCGGAAGCCCGCGTCGGCCAGCGGTTGAATCTGGTAGCGCCAGCCCCACCAGTTCTCCGGAAAGCCGTGCAGCAGAATGAGGAGCGGCCCCTGGCCCGCCTCCACGTAGTGGACGCGGATCCCGTTCACCTGCGCGTGGCCGTGCGTCACCTTGAGGCTTGCGGGATCCATGGACGTCCGCATACCAGAAACACCTGGCCTTGCGTCACGGCTTGGAGGGCAACAGCCGCAGCTCACGCGCGGCCACGCCGAACGTGCCGGCAGCGGCGCGCAGCTCATCCGCGTTGTGCCGGACAGTCACCAGCGCGCGGATCCGCGCGGCGCCCTCGGGCACGACCGGGTGACAAAACCCCATGGCGTAGACGCCCTTGCGCAGCAGCAGGTCCGCCATCCGCTGCGTGGCCACCGCGTCGCCCAGCAGCACCGACACCGTGGGGTGCGCGGACTCCAGCACCTGGAAACCCTGCACCGTCAGCGCCTCCGAAAACGCGCGGGCGTTCTCCGAGAGCTGCCGCCGCAACACCCCGCCGGCGCCCGCCAGCCTCAACGCCTCCAGCGCGCCCGCGGTCGCGGCGGGAGAGAGCGCGGTGGAGGTCAGGTGCGGCCGGGCCTTCTGCCGCAGCCAGGCGATGAGCTCCTTCCGGCCGGAGACGAAGCCCCCTTCCCCCCCGCCGAGGGCGTGCCCGAAGTCGCCCACCGTCAATGTGACCTGCGCGCTCAAGCCCAGCAGCTCCGCGGTCCCGCGCCCCTGCGCTCCGAGCACGCCGACGCCCTGCCCGTCCTCCACCACCACGATGGCTTCGTACTTCTCCGCCAGGGCGCAGATGCCCGCCAGCGGCGCCAGCGTCCCGTCCATCGGGAAAACGCCGTCCGTCACCACCACGCGGAAGCGGGCCACGCGCGAGCGCCGCAGGCGGTCCTCGAGGTCCGCCAGGTCCCCACTGCGGTACTGGAACACCCTTGCGCGACACAGCTTCACGCCATCCGCCAGGTTCGGCGCGAGCCGCGCGTCGCAGATGAGGTAGTCCTTGTCGCTGAGCAGCGACTCGAAGACGCCCGTGGCGGCGTGATACCCGGACGGAAAAACGAGCGTCTCGTCCGTCCCCAACAGCTTGCTCACCTCCCGCTCCAGCTCTCCGTGCAGCGGCAGCGTCCCCGCCACCATCCGCGACGAGGAGAGCCCAGCGCCGAACACGTCGATGGCCGCCTTCGCCGCCGACTTCACCTCCGGATGGTTGGACAGTCCCAGGTAGTCGCTGCTGCAGAAGTTGAGCAGCTCCTTCTTCCCCAAAGACACCGTCGCCCCGCGGCCCAGCTCCACCGGGCGCTCTTTGCGCAGCAGCCCGGCCTGCTCCAGGTTGTTCGCCTCGGTCCGCAGGAAGTCCACCAGCGCGCGGCTCATCCCTTCCTCCCGATAAACCAGAGCAGCGCCGCCGCGCAGCTCTGCCAGGACAGGCGGCTCTTGTCCGCGGTCGCCAGGCAGTAGCGGTCCACCTCCTCGGGTGCGGAGGCCCTCCGGGCGCCGGCCGCCAACCCCAGCTCCACCGCCAGCGCCCCTTGCAGCCGCTTCACCCGGCGCACCAATTCACGCCGATAGTCTTTCTGGGTCCGCATCATCTCGTAGCGCTCCGCGTCGCTGACCAGCTCGCGCTCTGCCATGACGTTGCTGGCGATGACATCCATGAAGAGCGGACACCGCTCCCCCTCCGCTTTGCCGCCCGTCCGACAGAAGCGCCGCGAGGCGGTGATGAGACAATCCGTGTGCAGCCGGCCATTGTCCGAAGCGCAGGCGCCGCGCTCCATCGCCACCAGATAGGTGTAGGCCTGGTCCAGCACCGCGGGGCTGGCTTGCTGGATGGACTCCAGCGCGGCCTGGAGATGGCGGACGCGGCTGGGTCCGTCGTAGCGGGTGCCGGGCCCCGCACCAAGCGCCAGCAAGAGCACGAGTGCGGCCGTCACAGGCGCCCCTTGGTCATCAGGTACTGGCTGCGGAAGAGGTGGACGTAGTTCTTCAAGTGCACGTGGTACGGGTAGATGTCGAGCAGGTCCTCGCGCTGCGAGAGCCACTCCGGATCCAGGAAGACATCCACGCTCTCCAGCGCGTGCGCGCGGCTGAGCAGGAAGTCGCCGCCCGCGAAGGCCTGGTTCATCCCCTCCGCGCCCGTCCCGGAGGAGAGCCCCGCCTCGGAGAGCAGCGCCCCGTAGTGGAACGACGGCGCGAAGAGCGCGGCAATCCGCCGGTAGCGGTCCACGTGCAGCCCGCGCTGGTCGCTCTCCGGGCTGACCAGCTCCTCGGCCGCCAGCGGCTCTCCGTCCAGCGTGAAGCGGTGGGACGTCCGCTGCTCCTGGCCTCCTTCGATGTAGCACTGGAAGCTGAGGAACGACTGCGGCGTGAGCGCGCGGTGCGTCTTCTGCGCGGCGTCCGACCGGCGCAGGGACACATCCACCTCGCGGCCCAGCTCGTAGCGCTCCAGCGCGGCCCGTACGGACTCCAGCGCGCCGGTCTCCTTGAGGAACGCCACCGGATCCTGTGCCAGGCGGCGGCAGGCGTCCGCCGGGGCGCCCCAGTGCACGTGGTACTCGCGGCAGTAGCCCGCGGCGGGCTCGTAGCGGGACTCGAAGAGCAGCTGCGCCAGCACGTGCTCGAAGACCCGGCTCGCCGCGTTGGCCCCGCCCGCCGGACGGTAGGGCAATTCGCGGTAGCGGTCTGTGCAGGTGCGCTCGTCGAACGCGCCGCCGGGGTTTGGCAGGTTGGTCCAGACGTGGTGCGCGGCGTGCGGCGCGCTCGCCATCACCTGCGCCTGCGCGCCGTACAGCTGCTCAAGGCGGTCCATCCGCTCATCGAAGTCCGCTTTGAGCCGTGCGAAGTAGGAGCCCTGCGTCTCCTGGGTGAACCGCTGCTTGAACGCCAGCAGCAGCCGGTAGGCGTAGTGCAGCGCGGGTTCGTCCCGCTGCCGCAGCGTGCAGACGCCGGTCTTCACCGCGGCCTTCTTCTTCTCGCCGCAGTCGCCCAGGCTCTTCGCGTAGCCCAGCGCGTAGGCGCGGCGCAGCAGCGCGCAGCCAGGCGCGGTGGGATCTTCGGCGGCGGTGAGCTCGCGCTCCGGCTCCGTCGCCGGGCAGTAGGTAGAGCCGGCCGCGGTGAAGCTCGCGGGGAGCTCCCGCAGCAGCCAGAGGGCCCGTGCGTCGAAGGTCCCCAGGCCCAGCAGCAGCGCGAAGCTCAGGCAGACGCCGAACTGCGCCACCGGCGGGAGATCCAGCGCGTCTCCTTCCGCATTCTCCCCGATGACCACGCGCAGCCGCGGCGTGCCCAGAAAGTGCGCCTCGTCCTCCCAGGGCGTGTCCCCGGAGGCCAGCCGGAAGTAGCGCCCGCTCCGGTCCGAGAGCCGCCAGAACCGGTACATCAGCGCGGCGACGATGACGGCCAGCACGCCCACCACCAGCGCGGCGTCCGCCCGCAGCGCCCACAGCCGCTCCGGACGCAGGGTGCCCAGCGCCGCGGCGACGATCAGCGCCGCCCCCAGCAAGGTGAGCGTGCCGAGCGTCTTCGCGCCGATCACCGCGGCTCCTCCTTCGCGGCCGCGGTCTTGAGGATGCGGCTCACCACCTTGTCCTCGATGGTGATCCGCCGGTTCTTCGCCTTGGCCTCCCGGATGGCGCTCTCCTCCGCGCCGGAGAGCAGCCCGCCGAACGCCGGCACCTCCTGCGCCGGGTTGTTGTCCGCGTGCGTGCAGATGACCACGTGGTTGGCCGCCTCATCGCCGTGCCGCAAAATCTCCCGGTAGGCGGAGAGCGCGCGCTCGAAGCCCAGGCGGAAGTTGCGCTCCTTGTCGCCGTCGCTGTCGGTGTGGCCGTGGACCACCAGCAGCCGCTTCACCAGCCCACCGGTGTCGAAGTTCATCACCGCGCCGCTCGGGTCGTCGAACAGGCGGGTGAACACTTCGCGGCCCTCGGCGGTGACCTCGGCGCGCGCGGGCGGGAAGAGCACGTCGCCAGGCAGGTTCACCTGCTTGACGGTCTCCGTGCCGACCGTGTCGCTGATCCCCTTCGCCTCCTGCCGCTGGGAGATGGCCCAGAGGATGACGAAGAAGATCATCACGTTGGTCATCAGGTCGATGTAGATGATCTGCCAGGTCTCGAAGCTCTTCTTGCGCGGCTGCGGACCGTTGCTGCGGCGGGTGATCATCGCTGCACCTCGATCTGCACCTTGTTGTCGATGACGACCTGGATGCCCCGGGTGAGCGTGTCGAAGTCGTAGTCCAGCGCGCGCAGCCGCTGCTCGAAGCGGGTGGCGACAATCTTGTAGAACGACGAAAACAGCGCGCCGTAGAGCGTGGTCTTCAGGGCCAACGCCAGCTGCGGCGAGAGCGCCTCCACCGACACCACGCTGCCCAGGCTGTCGAACATGGCGATCAGCCCCAGCACCGTGCCCATCAAACCGAAGAGCGGCATCGCGCCGGAGACGAAGTCCAGCTGCGTGGCCGAATGGTCGTAGAGCTCGTGGCAGTCCACGTAGTACGAGTGCGCCACGTATTCGGCGTATTGGTAGTCCTTGCCCTTCTCGAGCACCGTCTTGAGATCTCTGACCAGGGCGTTGTCCGGCAGCCGAATCCGCGTGCCCTTCTCCATCGGCCCGGCCTTGAGCTCACCGGAGCGGTCCCACTTGAGCGAGAGCGCGTCCTGCAGCGCCACCAGCGTGTCCTGCAGCTGCGTGGCGCGCGAGGTGAGGTGCTTGCTGGAGAAGAAGATGGCCACCAGCGACATCAGGAGCTTCGCGAAGTCGGACCCGGACGCGTAGACCAGCAGCGCCAGCGACATCAGCAGCAGCGAGATGAAGAAGTTCTCCGTGATGAAGAACACCGCGGCGACCGCGGAGATGGCCAGGAACCCGAGCACGCCGATGATGCCCGCGCCCGCAGACGACTGGCTGACCGCCAGCGTGCTCCGGTTGAGCGTCTGAAAATAGCCAGAGCCGTCTTTACCGGGTTCCGCCATCCACCCCTCCTGCGTTGGACATCCGTTCCACGTAGACCGGGTGATAGTCGACGGACCGGCTCACCCAGACGGACAGCAGGCCGGCCAGGCCGACCATCGCCAGCGCCGCGGCCGCGCGCCGGAAGACGCGCGTGTGCTGCTCCATCACCGGCGCGTAGAAGAACCGGGAGAGGGAGACCAACCGGTTGCGCAGCGTGGCCCGGAACAGCTGCCGGTCCTCCGCGGAGGGCGGCTCGCGCTCCAGCGCCTCCAGGAGATCCCGGCTGGTCCGGTACAGGAGCGGCGCGTCCGCCCGCGCGGTGAGCGGCTCCTCGCGCCGGCTGCGCAGGTACGCGTAGTACTGGATGAGCGGATCCCGCCCGTGGTTGAGCGCCACGTACGCGTCCGCCACGAAGGCCGGCGCCCGGGAGAAGAGCCGATCGAACAGCTCCCCCAGCGCCCCGTTCACCCGCCGCAGCAGGCGGCTCCCAGAGGACAGCTCCAGGTACGACAGCCGCAGCGTGGACAGCAGCGTGTCGCGCCGGCGCAGCGCGCCCAATTCGCGCAGCAGCGCGCCGAACAGGAAGTCCTTCTGCCGTGGATCCGTGTCGTCGTCGTCGTCGTAGCCGTCCTTCTCGAAGGCGGCGTAGTGCTCAGTCAAGAGCGAGTGGACCACCTCGTAGTCCTCCTCGGTGTTGGCGATGAGCGGCACCGTCTCATCCCGCGTGGCCGGGATGACCCAGCCCAGCAAGGTCGCCGCCTCGCCCAGCCGGCGCGCCGCGTGGCCCTTGCCGCGCACCCCCGCGCTGGCCTCCCGCGCCCGCGCCTGGGCGGCGGCCCTTCGAGGCGCGCCCACCGCGCCGTCCGCGTCTGGCACCACGAAGCCCAAAGGCAGCGCGTCCAGGTCCACCTTGCGCTCGGGGGACTCCGGATCCTCCGGGAGCCCCAGCGCCAGCTCCAGCAAGCGGCTGTCGATGACAATCCGCGGCGCGCTCAGGACTCCGCCGTAGGACTGCACGCCCTCGCCCGTCCCGGAGAGGAAGAGAATGCGCGAGAGCAGCGACGGGCTGACGTCCGCCCCGGTGCGCCGGACGTAGCCGCGCAGGTAGCGCCGCAGCGTGTGGTGCCACGGGTTGTTCGCGGTCGCCAGGCCGTCCACCAGCCGCCGGTCCAGGTACGCCGACAGCACGTTGACCAGCACCAGCACCCAGAAGCACGCCAGCAGGCCCACGCTGGGCAGCACCAGCATCCAGAGCGCGCGGTCGCTCAAGCCGAACCAGCCCCCGGCCGCCAGCACCGCCAAGCCCACCGGCAGATACGCCAGAAGGACCCACGACCTCAGGGCCGACGTCGCCGCCCAGGCGCGGAAGACCGGCCACAGCGCGTCCGGGCGGATCCGTCCGATGCCGTGCAAGGGCGGGAGCGCGAACGCGAGGTGCAAGAGCGCGAACGTGGCCCACAGCACGCCGCCCAGGACGTTGAACACCAGCCCCGCGGCCGGATGATCCAACGCCGGGCGGAGCGCCTGCGCCGCCTGCCTTGCTTGAGGAGAGACGACGAAGAAGGCGACCGCCACCCCGCTCAAGGTCAACGCCAGAAGCGGCGCGCTCCGCTGCGGCGCCAGCGCCTCCGCCCCCACGAGGCGCAGGCCCGCCAGCAGCGGCAAGAGCCCGGCGGCGATCACCGCCAGCCCCACCCACAGGGCGGCCATCGGCGGTGCCGCCTCGCGCGCCGCCCCGCCGCCTGACGCCTGAGAGGGTTCACGTGCGGAGAGCTGATCCACCAGCCCGCCGCTCTTGACGATGGGCCGGACGATGGCGCCCATCTGGTGCTGCAACCCAGCGCCGCTGGTGGACCGCCCGACGTCGAGCGTACCGGCCGCCGCCATGGACCCGGTCCACGTCTCGAAGAGCTCGTAGCGCAGCCGGTCGCCGCCAAGCGTCCCCAGCACCACAATCTCCGCGCGGTCCGAGTACGCGCTCACCAGGCAGCGCGGCCCACGCGAGGGGCACGGCGAGGGCGACAGCGGATCCACCAGCGCCACACGGGAGAAGCGGGCCAGCTCCTGCAGCAGCCGCTGCTGGAGCGCGCTCGCGAACCAGGCCTCGTCGCTCGTCTCCGCGGCGAAGTCGACGACGACGCGTCCGCGGTGGCTCGCCTCAGGGCTGGCGCGGGCCACCGCTGCAAGGACGACCGCTGCGAGGAGAACGGGTCTCATCAGCGCCGCCCAGGGTCTTAGCCCGGGCGCCCGCATTCCTCGACGGGATTCGCGGTGTGAGCGGGAGCCCACACCGCAAATCGACCTTCAGATTCCGCGCGCTTCGAATTCCCGCGCCCACTTCAGGCTGTCCCGGAGCTCCACGGGGACCACGGGCTCATCCTTGAAGCGCGCCACGCCCTCGGCGGCCAGCGCGGCCGCGCGCTCCCGGTCGCGGGTGTCGTACAGCGCCCGCGCGTAGTTGAGCTGGATGTCGGTCTTCACGACCTCGTTGCGGACGTCGCCGCGCAGCGCCCAGGCCCGCTCCAGCACGCCAAGCGCTTGCTGAGGCTGACGCAGCTCCAGCAGCGCGGCGCCCCGGACCACCAGCGCGCTCGCCAGCTCACGGCGAAACCCGGCCTGCTCGGACGCGGCGGCGGCCCGCGCCGCCTGCTCGCTCGCTGCCTTCGCCTTCCCGAGGGCCAGCTGCGCGCGGCCGAGGTTGGTCCGGACCCGCAGGGAGTCCGCGTGGTCTGCCCGGCCCATGCGCCCCATCAAGGCCAGCGACTCTTCGAGGCTGCTGGCGGCCTGCGCGAACCGGCCCGCGCACAACAACAGGTAGCCGTAGTTTCCGACGAGGCGCGCGGCGAGGGGGCTCTCCGCGCCGGTCACCTCCTTCGCCAGCGTGACGGCGCGCTCCCCTGCTGCCAGCGAGGCGTCCAGGTGCCCCAGCGAGTGGTGGAGGGTAGCGATGTTGCTCAACGTAGAGATCATCAAGACGCTCTTCTCACCCAGGCTGGAGGCGAGCAGGTCCCTGGCGCGCACGGCATGCTCCAGCGCCTCCTCCTCGCGGTCCAGCGCGCCCAGCACGCCGGAGATCCGCGAGTGGAGCTTGGCCACCTCCGGGTGGTCGTCTCCGTCCAGCCTCCGCGCCGTCTCCAGCAGCGCGAAGTCAACCTCGAGCGCCTCCTCCAGCTTCCGCCCGAGGAACAGGGCGTGCGCGTACTGCGCTCGCAGCCGCCGCGCGCGCCGGTCATCCGCGGGCAGCTGCGGAATCGCGGCCAGCACCCGCCGAAGATCCTCGAGGGCGCCGTCGTACTGCCCGCGCTCCGCCGCGAGGCTGGCGCGCTCTGCCAGGACCTCCACCGGAAGCCAGACGTCCGCCGCGCGCGCGGCAAGCGAGCCCGCCAGCGTCACCGCGCGCTCCGACTCCTCGAGGGCGCCCAGGTTCCTCGCACGTTGGCTCAGCAGGAGCCAGCCGCGCGTGGCGAGGTCGTCCCGGCGCAGCTCCTGGGCCAACGCCGCCCCGGCGAAGAGCGGCGCGTCCGCGTGCGCGGGCTCGCCCTTCAGCAGGAGGATCCTCCCCTGTGCGACGAGGAGCTCTGCTTCATCCTCCCGCTGCCCGACGGAGCGCGCCAGCGCCTGGCTGCCGGGGAGCAGCTCCAGCGCCGCCCCGTAGCGCCCGGACGCCTCGTGCGCGAGGATCTCACTGCGCAGCGCCTTGAGCCCCGCCGCGCGCGCGTCCGGCTGCGCCGCCTTGAGCCCCGCCGTGGCGCACGCCCCCGGGAAACGCAGCGCCTGGACCGCGCCCCCCGCCTCCTGCACGAGCGCCGCGTCCGCCGCTGAATAGCGCCGCAGCACCGCGTCGAGCTCCGCCAGGCGCTGCGTGAGGCACTCCGCCTGGGGGCCGCCCTCGCGCGGCTCGCCCGCGCTGCAGGCCTGGCGCTCAGCGCCCTCCCAGGCCTCGACGTACGCGTCGATCGCCACCGCCACCGCCTCATAGGCCTGCGCGCCTGCAGGGCCCGCAGCCTTGACGAAGGCCGCGGACAGCTCCGACTTCCGCGCGGCGCTCCAGAGCGTGGACGCGCTGCGGACGCGCTGCTGGCAGCTCTGGGCCCGGAGGTACCGCACCGCGAACGTCCCCCCGGCCACCGCGGCCACACCGACCGCCACGGCAGCGGCCCGCGTCAGGTGCTTGGGCCGCCACCAGGGCCGGGAGAGCTCGGCGAGGGCCGCCTTCATGGAGGGGAACCGATCCTCGGGGCGGAGGGACATCCCCCGCGCGATGGCGGCCTGAACGCGCTTGGGCACCCCGGCGAGCACAGGCACTTCGAAGCGCCCGCCGGTGAACGGCTTGGCCCCGTGCAGCGCCTCCAGCAGCGCGACGAAGAAGCTGAATTGATCCGAGCGCGCGTCTCCGCGCTCGCCCCGGAAGCGCTCGGGGGCCAGATAGGCCGGCGTCCCCGCCTGCGCCTCAGGGGACGTCGCCGGCGCCAGCCGCTCCAGCGTCGCGAATCCAAAATCGGTGATCCGCACCCGCCCGTCTTCGCCTACCAGGATGTTGGAGGGCTTGACGTCCTGGTGAATGAGCCCCGCCGCGTGCGCCGCGGCCAGCCCTTCTCCCGCCCGCAGGAACACCTCCAGCACCGCGCGCGCGCTGTGGGGGCTGGCGGCCATCCACTCGGTGAGGTTGCGCCCCGGCACGTACTCCATCGCGAGGAAGAAGTCGTCGCCGTAGGTGCACACGTCGTAGACCTGAACGACGTTCGGATGGGACAGCCGCGCCAACGCTTGCGCTTCGCGCACCAGCAGCGCCCGCGACTCGCCCTCCTCCGCCTGGAAACGGGAGCGCAGCACCTTCAGCGCCACCCGCCGCTTCAGCGTCGAATCCTCCGCGAGGTAGACGGTGCCCGTCCCGCCGCTCCCCAGCCGCTCCAGAATCTCGTAGCGCTGCTCGGGCTGGGGCCGCTCGGTGCCAGACGAGCTGCTCGCCATCAACTCGCCGAGCAGGAGCCTGCAGCGGTCGCAGCCGTCCAGGTGCGCCTGGAGCTCCTCAGAGGCGGTTCCACCGAGGCTGCTGAACGAGAGGAGAACCTCCTCGTCGGGACACGGGCTCACGCGCGCTCGGTTCTACCATGCGCACCTGCGGCCACCTACCCGGGGCCCGGCTGACACCCTTGCCAGGTCGGGTACGCTGGCACCCTCCTTCGCAGGTGGAGCACTCCGCCATGAGGGTCACGCTCGCAACCGTCGGTTCTCGTGGGGATGTTCAACCGATGATCGCCCTGGGCCAGACACTGGCCAGGCGAGGTCACCAGGCGCAGGTCGCCGCGCCGCCCAACTATGAGACCTGGGTCCGCGCGCACGGGTTGCCGTTCTCCCCGCTGGGCACAGACATCCAGCTCTGGCTCACGCAGAACGCGCGCTACCTCTCCGGCAGCCCGGTCACGATGCTGAAAGGCATGACGAAGTACTTCAACGAGCACCTCCCGGATCAGTTCACGGACCTGGCCCGGGCCGCGCGCGGGAGCGACGCGCTGGTCAGCGCGGGCCTCGCCTTCTCCGCGCCCTCGGTCGCCACTGCCCTCGGGCTCCCGCTGCTCGCGGTGGTCTACACCACGTCCATCCTCCCCGCGCGCAGCCACCCGCCCCCCACCGTCCCCTGGCACGGGCTGCCGGCCTGGATGAACGACCTCCTCTGGCGCGCGAGCAACTTCGCCAGCGGCGCGGTGGCGGTGGACGCGCTCAACGCCGGCCGGAAGCGGCTGGAGCTTGCGCCCATCGCGGATCTCGCCGCGCACCTCTACAGCGACGCGCGCTTCATCATCGCCGCGGACGAGCTCCTCTTCCCGCCGGACGCGGCCTGGGCCGGTCGCTACCCCTACGCCAACTTCCTCTACTACGACGACCCCGCGCCCCTGGACGCAGAGCTGGACGCGTGGCTGCGCGAGGGCGACCCGCCCGTCTTCGTCGGCTTCGGCAGCATGGCGGGCCACGGCATTGACCGCGTGGGCGCGCTGCTCACCGAAGCCATCGCCTCCACCGGCCGGCGCTGCCTGGTGGGCGCCGGGTGGGGAGGGCTCGGCGGGGGTGAGCTCCCCAAAGGCTGGCGCGCCGTCCGCGAAGCACCGCACGCCCTGCTCTTCCCGAGGACCGCGGTGGTGGTCCACCACGGGGGCTCCGGCACCACCGCCAATGCGCTCCGGGCCGGCGTCCCGCAGGTCATCCTCCCGCTCATCCTGGATCAGTTCCACCACGCGCACCGCTTGCACGTGGCCGGCCTGGCCCCCCGGCCCACGCGCATGGAGAGCGTCACCGCCACCGGGCTCGCCGAAGCCATCGAAGCGGCGCTGGCGCTGCCAGAGGGCCCGCGCCGGACAACCGCGGAGCGGCTGCGCGCCTCCGACGGGGCCGGGCAGATTGCCAACGCCCTGGAGGCGCTGGTCGAGAAGGGCTGACGCCCGGTTGCCCACCCGGCCGGCATCGCGCCTTGGCTTGATCCCCGCCGCCTGCTAACAGCCAGCTGCATGACGAGACTGCACAACGTCGACTCCATTCCCCCCGCCGAGTGCCTCCGGCGGCTCAAGGAAGGCAACCAGCGCTTCGTGGAGAACCACAGCCAGCTGGCGGGCCATGGGTGGCGGGCGTCGCTCCAGGATGGCCAGCGGCCCTTCGCTGTCGTCATCGGCTGCTCGGACTCCCGGGCGCCGGCGGAGCTGGTCTTCGATCAGGGCCTGGGACAACTGTTCGTGGTCCGGGTGGCGGGCAACGTCATTGCGCCCTCCGGTACCGGCTCCGTGGAGTTCGCCGCGGCGCAGTTCGGCACGCGGCTGGTGGTGGTGATGGGCCACACCCAGTGCGGCGCCATCGCGGCCACCTGCGAGAGCATCCGCAACGGGGACACGCCCAACTCGCGCAACCTGCGCAGCATCACGGAGCGCATCCGCCCGCACGTAGAGGACCTGGTCCGGCTGGAGCAGGAGGCGCACGTGTCGCCGGACATCGTCTTCCGCCACGCCACCCGCGCCAACGCGCGCAGCGGCGCGGACCAGCTGCGCCACAGCAGCACGATGATCGAATCCCTGGTCGAGGAGGGCTGGCTCCACGTCGTGCCCGCCGTCTACGACCTCAGCAGCGGCGCGGTGGAGTTCTTCGACCGCGTGGCGCCGCTCTCCACCACGGCGGCCTGAAGCGGCAGCTGTTCGCGCGTCCTGCTTCACGCATCATAGATGCGGTCCGTCACCCGCGAGACGGCCACCAGCTCCGCCGCCTGCTCATCGAAGCGCGCCCCGCCCGCCACCCGGCGCGCCCAGCGGACGGCGGCCCGCGCGGCCCAGGGCTCTGACGACGCGCCGGGCAGCGGGCGCGCGCTGTCCGGGTGGCGCTCCGCCGTGAGCGCGTAGAAGGCGCCGTCCGCGCTCCGGACCGCCAGCCCGCCTCGCGAGCCCTGGAACGACGCCTCGAAAACCGCGTTCTCCCCGCCGTGGAGCTTCCAGGAGCAGGCCAGGCGCACGTGCGCGCCCGTGCCGAGCGTCAGCTCCGCCATCGCGAAGTCCTCCACCTGGACGCGGCGGTCCCGCAACGGCGCGCCGCCCGCGAAGAGCGCGCTGCGCACGGAGCGCACCTCCGGGAACCCCAGGCACCAGAGCGCCAGGTCCACCAGGTGGACGCCGAGGTCCATCACGCAGCCCCCGCCAGAGAGCCGCGGGTCATAGAACCAGGGCGTGTCCGGGCCGCGCGCGTCGTGGAAGCAGAGCTCCGCCGCGTACACCTCGCCCAGCGCGCCCTCGGCGATGAGCGCCTGCACCCGCTCCGTGGCGGACGTGCAGCGGTAGAGGAGGTCTACACCCAGCAGCCGATTCGCCCGGCGCGCCGCCGCCACCACCGCCGCCGCCTCCACGCCGCACACCCCCAGCGGCCGCTGGCAGAACACCGCCACCCCCGCCTCCAGCGCGCGCAGACACTGCGCCGCGTGCAGCGCGCTCGGCGTGGCGATGACCACGCCCTGCACGCCGTGAGCGAGCAGCCCGTCGAGATCCATCCCCACCGCCGCGCCTGGCGCCAGCCTCACCGCCTCCTCCAAAGCCGACGGCGAAGGATCCGCCAGCGCGACGACCTCCACCGCGCCGTCCCGGAGAATGGCCTCCAGCCGACTGCGCCCAATCCCCTCCACGCCGAGGAAACCCACGCGGGCGCGCGCCCCCCGCCGCAGAGGCAGGTTCCGCACAGGCTCGGGAGCGCAGTCAGCCGCCACGTCGGCAGGCTGCCGGACGCGGTCCGAATCCATGTCCACCCCGGTCTCCTCCCGGCCGCGCAATCTGACCGCTCGCGCGCGGAACGCGACTGGCTCGACGTTCCATCCACACGTCGCCTGTCCATCAAGCGCCTCACCCGATGGCCAGCCTCCCCCCCCGCGCCCGCTCCCGCTCCCCTACCCGGGCCCGTACCCGTGAACGAAGGCGAACGCGAACGCGAACGCGTGCTCCCTACCCCTACCCGAGACACCGTTCCCCGAAGCCCGAACCCCGAGACACCCTTCCCCGAGGCCCGCAGCCCGCACAGCGAAGCGTGCTCGCGCCAAGCCTCGGGCGCCTCGACTGCGCGCCGCTGCGCGCCCATCAGGGGCTGCCACATCGCGGGCTTGCCCCCGTTCGCGTCGAGCGTTGCGCCGCCAGGCACATGGCTCCAAGGCCTGGTGCTCGATGCGGCGGTGCGTGCAGTGCGGGAGGCAGGCGGGACAGGGGGACACAGGTCTTGGCTGAGCTGTCCGGCTGCCGGCGCGAAGACGGATGCGCTGCTCGCGCGGAGGCGGCTGTCCCGCCCCCCCCCCCCCCCCCCCCCCCCCCCACGACCGCAGCCGCCTGATCGGCTTCCGCTTCCCGTCCGCTCCAGCACTCCCCGAGGTGAGTCTGGGCGGCCCTGTGATTCTCCGGAGCTGTCCCCGAGAGCCACCCGCACCGATGAGACAAGTCGCGTCAGAGAAGTGCGACGGGTGTCGCTAAATGGAAACAAATGGCAACGATAACACGTCGCACTTCTCTGATGCGTCGTGAGTTGGTGAATTGCCCTCTCTGCGGGGAAGGGCGGTCGCCCTGAGATAGCGCCGGCAGGTGCACAGTCCGGCGCACTTCTGAACTGCGATGAGTTGTCGACAATAGCGTCGATAACTCATCGCAGAAGGAGAGTACGCGATGCGTGGCCGGTACCTCAGCCGCTCTCGCCTCAGCCGGGGACAGCTCGGGGATGAAACGAAGGCAGGGCCTTACACCTCGGGGAGTGCGACCTGGGTGAAGAAGCAGCAGCAGGCCTGGCCGCGGCGTTCGTGCTGCCCGCGGGCGCCCGCCCGCACCGCGGCTCGTTCCGGGCGCCGCCGACACCCGGCTCGAACAGCCCGTTCGCCTCGGATGCGCAATTCTCTGGCTAGCAGTCGCCCACTCTGACTGGTCGCGGAGCGGGTTTGAGCCAAGCCTCGAAGGCATTGCCACCTCTCGACTATCCGCCTGACGGCGCAACGCTCGAGGCGAGCGGGGCTAGCGCTGCGCCGCCAACCCATCATCCGGAATCGCTGGGGCCGACCCGTGCCGCCGCCAGCGCGTGAAGCGGTCAAGCGTGAGGTAGACCACCGGCGTGGTGAACATCGTCACGAACTGAGACACCAGGAGCCCACCGACGATGGCGATGCCCAGCGGCCGGCGCAGCTCGGACCCGATGCCGGAGCCCAGCGCCAGCGGCAGCCCGCCCAGCAGCGCAGCCAGGGTGGTCATCAGAATCGGCCGCAGGCGCAGGCGGCAGGCCTTCACCATCGCCTCGGTGGGGGACAGCCCCTCCTCGCGCTCCGCCTCGATGGCGAAGTCCACCAGCATGATCGCGTTCTTCTTGACGATGCCGATGAGCAGGATGATGGCCACCAGCCCCACCACGCTCAGCTCCACGCGGAAGAGCCAGAGCGCCAGGAGCGCGCCCACGCCCGCGGGCGGCAACGTGGAGAGGATGGTCAGCGGGTGCACGTAGCTCTCGTAGAGCACGCCCAGCACCACGTAAACGGCCAGCAGCGCGGTGAGGATGAGCAGCGGCTGGCTGGACTGGGACTCGCCATACGCCTGCGCCGTCCCCACGAACGCCGCGCGCAAGCTGGGCGGCAGGTTGAGCTCCGCCTTCACCTTGTCGATGGCTTCGGTGGCCTGGCCCAGCGACACGCCCGGGGCGAGGTTGAAGGAGATCGTAGTGGCGGCGAACTGGCCCTGGTGGTTGATGGAGGTGGGCAGCACACCGTGCTCCACCCGCGTCACCGCGTCGAACGGCACCAGCCCGCCGTCGGCGGAACGCAGGTAGAGGTCCGACAGCCCGTCCGGCGAGCGCTGGAGGGAGGGCTTCACCTCCATCACCACGCGGTACTGGTTGAGCTGCGTGAAGCGGGTGGCCACCTGGCGCTGGCCGAAGGCGTCGTACAGCGTGTCGTCAATCTGCTGCGGGGTGATCCCCAGCCTGGCGGCGCTGTCCCGGTCGATCTTGACCGACAGCTCCTTGCCGGACGTCTGCTGGTCGCTCGCCACGTCCCGCAGCTGCGGCAGCGCGCGCATCCGCTCCAGGAGCTTGGGGCCCCAGCTGCGCAGCTCGCTCAAGTCCGCGCCCTGGAGCGAGTACTGGTACTGGCTCCGGGTGGGCCGGCCGCCCACGCGGACATCCTGCGCCGCCTGGAGGTACAGATTGAGGCCGGTCACCTGCGCCAGCTTCGGCCGCAGCCGGCCGATGACCTCGTCCGCGCTCAACTTCCGGCCCGGCTTGGGCTTCAGCTGGACGAACGTGGTCCCGGTATTGGTGCTGCCGCTGCCGCCCATCCCGCCGATGAAGCCCACCAGCTGATCCACATCGGGATCCGCCTGAACCACCTTGAGCGCCGCCTCCATCCGCGAGCGCATGTCGTAGTACGACGCGTCCTGCGGCCCCTCCGCGAAGCCGGTCAGCATCCCGTTGTCCTGCTGCGGGAAGAGCCCCTTGGGCATCACCACGAAGAGCAACACGGTGATGCCAATGGCCACGCCAGTCACCGCGAGCATCGTCTTCCGGTGGTCAATCACCTGCCGCAACGCCACCTCGTACTGGCGCACCAACGCGTCGAAGCCCCGCTCGATGGCAAGCGAGACGCGGCCCGGCGCCTTCTTGCCCCGGCCCAGCAGATAGGCGCACATCATGGGCGTCAGCGTGAGCGAGATGACCGCGGAGACGGCGATCGCCACCGCCAGCGTCACTGCGAACTCGCGGAACAGCCGGCCCACAATCCCGCCCATCAGCAGCAGCGGGATGAACACCGCCAGGAGCGACACGGTGATGGAGATGACCGTGAACCCAATCTGCTTGGCACCTTTGAGCGCCGCGGCGTACGGCTTCTCCCCCGCCTCGACGTAGCGCGCGATGTTCTCCGTCACCACGATGGCGTCATCCACCACGAAGCCGGTGGAGATGGTCAGCGCCATCAATGACAGGATGTCCAGGCTGTAGTCGAGCAGCCACATCACGCCGAACGTGCCGACCAACGCCAGCGGGACCACCACGCTGGGGATGGCGGACGCCCAGACCGAGCGCAGGAAGAAGAACACCACGGCGATGACCAGCACCACCGAGAGCACCAGCGTCAGCTCCACGTCGTGCACCGACGCGCGGATCCCCTGGCTCCGGTCAGACGCCACCTTCAAGTCGATGGCCGGCGAGATGGACTGCGTGACCAGCGGGAGGATGGCCTTCACCCGCTCGATGGTGCCGATGATGTTGGCCCCCGGCTGCCGCCGGATGATGAGCAGCACCGCGCGCTTGCCGTTGGCCCAGGCCGCGGCGCGCTGGTTCTCCACGTCGTCCAGCACCGTGGCCACGTCGCCCAGCCGCATGCCGCCGGCGCCGATGATGAGCTCCCTCCAGGCATCCGCGCCAAACAGCTGATCTGTCGCGGCCACCGCGCGCATCTGCTCCGGGCCCGACAGCGTGCCCTTGGGCTGGTTGGACGTCGCCGCGGCCAGCTGCGCGCGCAGCTCCTCCAGCGTCAGGTTGGAGGCCGCCAGCGCATGGGGGTCCACCTGGATGCGCACCGCGGGCTGCTGGCCGCCGCCCACCGTCACCTGCCCCACGCCCTCCACCTGCGCCACCTTCTGCGCCAGCACCGTGTTCGCCGCGTCGAAGACCTGGGCCAAAGGCAGGGTCTCCGACGTGAGGGACAGGATGAGGATGGGCGCGTCCCCCGGGTTCACCTTCCGGTAGTTGGGGCGCGTGGGGAGGTTGGGCGGCAGCTCCGCCGCGGCGGCGTTGATGGCCCCTTGCACGTCCCGCGCGGCCGAGTCCACGTCGCGGTCCAGGTCGAACTGCAGGGTGATGTTGGTGTTGCCCAGCGTGCTGGTGGAGGTGAGCTCCGTCACCCCGGCGATGCGGCCGAACCGCCGCTCCAGTGGCGTGGCCACCGCGGACGCCATCGTCTCCGGGCTGGCCCCGGGGAGCGACGCGGAGACGCTGATGCTGGGGAAGTCCACCTGCGGCAGGGGCGCCACCGGGAGCTGGAAGAAGCCCGCGCCTCCCGCGAGCAGAATGGCCACCGCCAGCAGCACGGTCGCCACCGGCCGGCGGACGAACGGCGCCGACAGACTCACGGCTCCACCCCTGCCGGCGCGGGCTCAGCGGTGCCCTTGCGGCGCCGGTTCAGCCAGGCGGAGAGCCGCTCCATGTAGAGGTAGACCACCGGCGTGGTGAAGAGCGTGAGCAACTGGGAGAGCAGCAGTCCGCCGACGATGGTGATGCCCAGCGGGCGGCGCAGCTCGGACCCGGTGCCGGTGGCCAGCGCCAGCGGCAGCCCGCCCAGCAACGCGGCCATCGTGGTCATCATGATGGGCCGGAAGCGCAGCAGGCAGGCCTCGAAGATAGAGTCACGCGGCGACAGGTGCCGTTCGCGCTCCGCCTCGAGCGCAAAGTCGATCATCATGATCGCGTTCTTCTTGACGATGCCGATGAGCAAGATGATCCCGATGAGCGCGATGACGCTCAGCTCGGTGCCGCACACCATCAAGGCCAGCAGCGCGCCCACGCCCGCGGACGGCAGCGTGGACAGGATGGTGATGGGGTGGATGAAGCTCTCGTAGAGCACGCCCAGGACGATGTAGACGGCGATCAACGCGGCGAGGATGAGCAGCGGCTCGCTGGCCAGCGCCTCGCCGAAGGCCTTCGCCGCGCCCTGAAAGGACCCGTGCAGGCCGGAGGGCGGGCTCAGCTCCGCCACCGCCGCTTCGATGGCCGCCGTCGCCTGCCCCAGCGCCACGCCCGGCGCGACGTTGAAGGACAACGTCACCGCGGGGAACTGCCCCTGGTGGACCACCGTCAGCGGCGCCACCGCATTGGTGAACTTCACGAAGGCGGAGAGCGGCACCGCGTTGCCTGCGGCGGAGCGCACGTAGATGCGCTCCAGCGCGGACGGGTCCTGCTTCAGCTCCGGCTTCACCTCCAGAATGACCCGGTACAGATTCAGCTGCGTGAAGATGGTGGAGACCTGGCGCTGACCAAACGCGTCGTACAACGTGTCGTCGATGGCCTGGGTGGAGACACCCAGCCGCGCCGCGGTGTCCCGGTCGATGGTGAGGACAGTGGTCAGCCCTGAGGCCTGCTGGTCCGACGCCACGTCCTTCAGCTGCGGCAGGCCCTGCAGCTTCTGGAGGACCTTGGGACCCCACTCCGCCAGCTGCGCCGGGTCCGCGTCCTCCAGCGTGTACTGGAACTGCGTGCGGCTGAGCCGGTTGTCTATCTGGAGATCCTGCACGGACTGGAGGTAGACGCTCAGGTCCGCCACCTCCGCCAACCCGCTCTGCAGCCGCCGGATAATCTCATCCGCGCTGGCGTCCCGCTCGGACCTGGGCTTGAGCGACACCGAGAGGCGCCCGCTGTTGGTGGTGGCATTGGTGCCATCCGCGCCGATGAACGACGCCACGCTCTCCACGTCCGGATCCGCCAGCACCACCGCCGCCGCCTGCTGCTGCAGCTGGCTCATCCGGGTGAAGGACACATCCGGCGGGGCCTCCGTGACGCCCAGCAGCGCGCCGGTGTCCTGCTGCGGGAAGAACCCCTTCGGGATGACCAGCGCCAGCCCCACGGTGAAGAGCACCGTGGCGACGGTGACGGCCAGCGTGGTCCGCGGGTGACCGAGGACGACGCGCAGCCCGCGCTCATACCCGTGCAGCGTCCACTCGAAGGCGCGCTCGGAGGCGCGCTGGAAGGCGTTGCGCTCCTCCTCCTTCGGCTCCGGGCGCAGGAGGTACGCTGCCATCATCGGCGTGAGCGTGAGCGAAAGAACGGCCGACACGCCGATGGCCACCGCCAGCGTCACCGCGAACTCGCGGAACAGCCTGCCAATGACACCGCCCATGAAGAAGAGCGGGATGAGCACGGCGATGAGCGACACCGTGAGCGAGATGATGGTGAAGCCAATCTGCTTGGCGCCCAGGATGGCCGCTTCGTAGGGCTTCTTCCCCTGCTCGATGTAGCGGGAGATGTTCTCCACCATCACGATGGCGTCATCCACCACAAAGCCAGTGGAGATGGTCAGCGCCATCAGCGAGAGGTTGTCCAGGCTGTAGCCCAGCAGCGCCATCACACCGAACGTGCCGATGATGGAGAGCGGCAGCGCCACCGCCGGGATGGCCGTGGCGCGCAGGCTCCGCAGGAAGATGTAGATGACGCCCACCACCAACGCGATGGTGAGCACCAACGTCATCTCCACGTCCTCCACCGACGCGCGCACCGTCTCCGTGCGGTCCGACAGAATCTTCACCTGCATGCCCTGGGGGAGGTTCGCCTCCAGCTGCGGCAGCAGCGCCTTCACCCGCTCGGCCACGTTGATGACGTTGGCGCCCGGCTGCCGCTGGACATTCAGGATGACGGCGGGCTCATGGTTCGCCCAGCCGGCGAGCTGCGAGTTCTCCACGCCGTCGATGACGTTCGCCACCTCCTGCAGCCGCAGCGGCGCGCCGTTGCGGTAGGCGAGCACCAGCGGGCGGAACGCGGCGGCGGTCTGCAGCTGGTCATCGGTCGCCAGCGTGAACTCCTGCCGCGCGCCCTCAATGGTCCCCTTCGGCTGGTTGACGTTCGCGGCGACCAGCGCGGCCCTCACGTCCTCCAGGCTCAAGCCGGTGCCCGCCAGCGCCTCGGGATCCACCTGTACGCGGACCGCCGGCTTCTGCCCGCCGTTCAGGGTGACCATCCCCACCCCGGAGACCTGGGAGATCTTCTGCGCCAGAATCGAATCCGCGTAGTCATCCACCGACGGCAGCGGCAGCGTGGGCGAGCTCACGCTCAAGGTCAGCACCGGGGTGTCCGCCGGGTTCGCCTTGCTGTAGGTGGGCGGCGCGGGGAGCGTGCGGGGCAAGAGGTTGCTGGCCGCGTTGATCGCCGCCTGGACGTCCTGCTCCGCGGAGTCGATGTTCCGGTCCAGCTCGAACTGCAGGGTGATCTGCGAGCTGCCCTGGCTGCTCACCGACGTCATCTGGTTGAGCGAGGGCATCTGCCCGAACTGCCGCTCGAGGGGCGTGGTGACCGAAGACGCCATGGTGTCCGCGCTGGCGCCGGGGAGCGTGGTGGAGACCAGAATCGTCGGGTAGTCCACCTGCGGCAGCGCGGAGATGGGCAGCGCACGGAAGCCCACCAGCCCCGCGAGCGTGAGCCCCACCATCAGCAGCGTCGTGCCCACCGGACGCCGGATGAAGGGCTCTGAGATGCTGTTCACGGTCCGACCTGTGCCCGCTTCTGCGCCCCTCCGTCCGGGGCGTTCTTCAGCTGCACCTTCGCGCCCGGGCGCAGCTGGCTTTGCCCATCCACCACCACCTGCTCGCCCGCGGTGAGGCCGCCGCGCACCAGCGTCAGCTCGCCCTCGGTGGTGTCCACCTGCACCGCGCGCACGTTGGCCGTGCCGTCCTGGCCCACCAGGTACACGAACGCGCCCTTCGGCCCGCGCTGAACGGCGACCGTCGGCACCACCAGCGCGCCGGTGCGGGTGGTGACCTTGAGCCGCGCCTTCACGAAGGCGTTCGGCCAGAGCAGGTGCCGCGTGTTCTGGAACTGCGCTTTCAGTCGGAGGGTGGCGGTGTTGGCGTTGATCTGGTTGTCGATGACGCTCAGCTGCCCGGTGGCCAGGAGCGTCGTCCCGTCGCGCGCATACGCCTCCACCTCCAGCGGCCCGTCGGCCATCGCCTGGGACACTTGCGGCAGCGCGTCCTGCGGCAGCGTGAAGAGCACCGCGATGGGGTCCAGCTGGGTGATGACCACCAGCCCGTTCACGTCGCTCGCGTGGACCAGGTTGCCGGGATCCACCTGGCGGATGCCGGTGACGCCGTCGATGGGCGAGGTCACCTGCGTCCACTCCAGCTGCAGCCGCGCCGCCTCCACCTGCGCCCGGTCAATCCCCACCACGCCGGCCGCCTGATCCACCAGCGCCTTCTGGTCCGCCACCTGCTGCTCGGCGACCAGCTTCTTCGCGAAGAGCTCCTGGTACCGCTCCAGGTTCGCCTGCGCGTTGCGGTGCTGCGCGCTGTCGCGTGCCAGCGTGGCGTTCGCCTGCCCCAGCTGAATCTTGAAGGGCCGCGGGTCAATCTGCGCCACCACCTCCCCCGCCTTCACCGCCTGCCCTTCCTTGAAGAGCACGGCGTCCAGCCGCCCGTCCACGCGGCTCTTCAACGTCACGGTGGAGAGCGGGATGACGCTGCCCAGCCCGTCCAGCGAAATCGGCACGTCGCGCTGCTCCACCGGCGCCACGTTCACGGCGATGGCACGGTCGGCGGCGGCCCCCTTACCGCCGCCCTTGGAGTCGCTTGACTGACCGTTCGAAACCAGGCGGTAGCCGACCCCTCCGGCCACCGCCACCCCCACCACGAGAAGGATCCACCGCGCCTTGGAGCGCGGTCTGTTGGAAGCCATCGCGTATCAATGGACAGGATCCGCCTCGGAGGCCAGCCGCTTCCGACCGGAGGCGCCCCCACTGGCACCAGCCGCCTTGCCCGGAGCACCAGCCGAACGGCCCCACCCTGAAGAAATGACAGGCCCTACGCGACCCTACACGTCAGCGGCCGGGCGGCTCCTCGCGCCGCAGCCCGGTCGCGTTGGCCAAAAGCAGCTCCTTCACCGCGGACGCCCGGTCGCGGGAGACGGGCACATGAAGCCCCTGCCCTTCGCTGGCCAACGAGCTGCCCACGAAAAGTCGGGTCTCATGCCCCTCCCGCTCCAGCTCCTTGATGAAGCGGGCGTTGACCAGCCAGCTGCGGTGCACCCGGGTGAGCGAGCGGCCGAGCGACACCTCGATGGCCGCGAGCGAGAGGTCCAGGTCGAACTTGCCGAACTGCGTGTGGACGAAGGTGAGGCGGTCTGCCGCCTCGAACGCCCAGATTTCTGCGGGATCCAGAAAGACCAGGCTCTTCTTCCGCCGGGCGACGATGCGCGGCGCCAGAGCGCCCTCGCGCGGCGGCTTGCGCGCCTGCAGCCGCTTGAGGCACTGCAGCACGCGCTCCTCGCCGAAGGGCTTGAGCAGATAGTCCGCCACGCCCAGCTGGTACGCCTCCAGCGCGTGCTCCTGGAACGCCGTCGCCAGCACGACTTGGAGCCCCGGCCGCGCGGCGGTCAGCTCCCGCGCCAGCGTGAGGCCGGCCCGGTCGCCATCCGCGGCCAGCTGGACGTCCACGAAGGCCACGTCCAGCGCCACCCCGGAGCGCGAAGACGCCGCCTCCTTTGCCTCGTCCACCGTGGAGACCGCGCCCACGACGTGCGCCAGCTTGGACCCCTCCAGCAGCTCCACCAGGTAGTTCCGGGTGGGCCACTCGTCCTCCACCACCAGCGCCTGCAGCCGCGAGTCGTCCATCACGCCAGGCTCCGGTCCGCGGCGAGCTCACGCGGGAGCCGGACAACCGACCGCGTGCCCGCTGGCGAGGACTCGATGTTGAGGCTGGAGCGCGACGGGTAGCGCAGCTCCAGCCGCCGCCGCACCAGCGCCAGGCCCGACGCGCCGCTGCGCAGCTCTGCCGGCATGCCCGGGCCGTTGTCCTCGATGGTGCAGACGACAGAGGACGCGTCCGCGCCCGGCCCCACCCGGATGCTCACTTCGCCGCCGTTGGGCCGCTTGAGCGCGCCGTGCTTCACCGCGTTCTCCACCAGCGGCTGCAGGAGCAACCGGGGCACCAGCGCCGGCGCGCTCAGCGGATCCAGCTCCCACCGGAACGCCAGCGATCCGTGGTGCCGCGTCTCCAGAATCTCCGCGTACCGCTTGAGCCAGGCCACCTGTTCTTCCAGCGTCTGCAGCTCGCCCTCCTCGCGGAGCGCGTCGCGGAGCAGATCCCCCAGGCACACCAGCAGGCGGCGCGCGGCGCGAGCGTCCTCGGTGACCAGCCCGGCGATGGCGTTCAGCGTGTTGAGCAGGAAGTGCGGCTCCAGGTGCCCGCGCAGCCGCGCCAGCTCCGCCACGGTGCGCAGCTGCTCCGCCTCCAGCCGCAGCTTGTCCGCTTCGAGCGCCCGGATGCGCGCATCATCCAGCGCCCGAGGGAGCGCGAAGGCCAGCGTCCACAACCCGAAGTGGCCCAGCCCGTTGGTGAGCCCGAAGATGACGGACCGGAGCGCCGAGAGCGTGGTGGTGGAGCTCAACCGCAGGCGCAGCTCCGGCAGCAGGAGGGTCAGCTCCCAGAAGAGCGCGGCGCACGCCATGCCGATGAGCGCGGAGATGGTGAGCCCACCGCACGCCATTGACCACGCGCCCAGCCCGCGCTTGCGCGCCCAGCGGTAGAACGCGGAGAGCGCCAGCATCAGCGGCGGCATCTCCATCGCGAAGAAGAAGAGCACCGACGCCAGCCGCACCCAGTCGCGGTTGGCGACGGTCTGGCCCAGCAGCTGGATGAGCACCACGGCCACGACCAGGGCGATGCCGGCCAGCCGCGAGGAGCGCAGGGCCATCGGAGGTTCGGTGCCCGGGGTCATCGAGTCGAACGGTACACGGATGTCCGGGGTGGAGGCGAAGCGCCCACAAGGGGTATACGACACGGCCTGAATGTTCAGGAGCGGCTTTCTCACCATCGGACGCTGGCGCGGGGTGCCCATCCGGGTGCACTGGTCCACCCCGTTGGGTGCCCTCATCCTGGGCGGCTTTCGCTTCATCCCCGCCTACTGGCTTGGCTTCTTCCTGCTGGTGCTGGCGCATGAGCTCGGCCACGCGTTCGTCGTGCGACGGGTGGGCGGCAAAGTGCTCACCGTCGACGTGATGGCGATGGGCGGGCAGTGCACCTGGACGGGTGAAGTCACCGCGCTCCAGCGCGCCTGCATCGCCTGGGGCGGCATCTGGGCGCAGGCGCTGCTGTTCGGGGCGGCGATGGCGGTCCAGTGGCTTCAGGGCCCGCCCACGACATACGCCACGCTGCTGTTCATGCGCGTGTTCACCACGTCCAACCTCTGGATGATGGCGTTCAACCTCCTGCCCCTGCCGCCGCTGGATGGCGCCGAGGCGTGGCCGCTCGTTCCGCTGCTCGTCAAGCGAATGCGGGAGCGCCGGCGACAGAAGCGGAGGTCGAACGCGCATGCGCTCACGGCGAAGGAGCTGAGCCGCCGGGACGCGCTGGACCGCGAGCTGGACGAAGCGCCACCGGAGGTAAAGCAGGTGGTGGACGCGCTCTTTGCTGAAGTGAGGAAGAAGGAATGAACGCCCCGAAGCGGACGAACGTGATCATCTATTGCGACGGCGCGTGCTCCCCCAACCCGGGCATCGGCGGCTGGGGCGCGCTGCTCATCGCCCCGGAGCAGGGCGGCCTCACGAGGGAGATCTCCGGCGCGGAGGCGGAGTCCACCAACAACCGCATGGAGCTCACCGCTGCGCTGCGCGCGCTCGAGGCCCTCAAGCGCCCGTGCGACGTGGATGTCTTCACGGATTCCATGTACGTCCGGAACGCGTTCGAAGCGCGCTGGCTGGACCGGTGGCAGAAGAACGGCTGGCGCACCTCGGAGAAGAAGCCGGTGCAGAACGCTGACCTCTGGCGGCTGCTGCTGGCCGCCACGGTGCCGCACACCGTCCGTTGGCACTGGGTCGCCGGGCACAGCGATTCGAAGGAAAACAACCGAGCGGATGCGCTCGCCGTCGCCGCAAGGCAGGGCCTGGCCGCCACGCTGCGACGGTAGGAAGCGGTCGAGGGGTAACCGGCCCTGGTCGGAGGCACAGCTCTTCTCGGTCGGGCGCCACCGAGGGGGTAACCCGCCCTGGCCGGAGGAACAGCTGTTCTCAGCCGGGCGCCACCCCCGCTCGCCTCGAGGGGGCACCGGCCCTGGCCGGAGGAACAGCTGTTCTCAGTCGGGCGCCACCCCCGCTCGCCTCGAGGGGGCACCGGCCCAGGCCGGAGGAACAGCTGTTCTCAGTCGGGCGCCACCCCCGCTCGCCTCGAGGGGGCACCGGCCCAGGCCGGAGGAACAGCTGTTCTCAGTCGGGCGCCACCCCCGCTCGCCTCGAGCGTTGCGCCGTCAGGCGCATAGTCGAGAGGTGGCGCAAACCCACGCACGGCGCTTGGCCGGTCTGTTTCGAGCGGAGCGGAGCGGCCCATGAGCCAAGCTTCGGGAGCACTGCCGACGGCCGACGTCTCGACTATGCGCCTGACGGCGCAACGCTCGACGCGAACGGGGACGGACGCGAACGGGGACGCGAACGGGGGCGGGGCGCGCCATCCGGTCCATGACCGGCGCAAACCTGTGATCAAAACGCCGCGGCCGGAGCGCCAGAAGCAGGAGGCCACAAGACCGGAGTCCCTGTCAGCACCGGCGGTTCCGAGCGACGCCCCTCGGGCGCTGCACTTGCATGGCCGGCGGCCATGACTTCGAGCGTAGAGGCAGCGGAGCTCCGCGATCGGTTTCGCGGGGCGCTGCTCGGGGGGCTCCTGGGGGACAGCTTCGGTTCGGTGCTGGAGGGAATCTCGCCGGGCGACGATCGCTTGAATGACCTCCTCGAGCGTCGGGTGAGCCGCAGGGTCCCGTGGCGCCACACGGATGACACGGAGCTGACGTTGGGCGTCGCGCGCTCGCTGCTGGCGGTGGGGCGCGTGGATCCCGGCCACCTGCTGTCCACCTGGACGGCCGCCTATGAGCCCGCGCGCGGCTACGGGCGAGGGACGAAGCTGGCCCTGCGAGCCGCGCAGAGGGGAGAGAAGCCCGGCACGGCGGCCTGGGAAGACGGCTCTCGAGGCAGCGGGGCCGCGGCGCGCGTCACGGCCATCGCGCTTCTCCTCCACGACCGGCCCGGTGAGCTGAGCGCCGCGGCGCGCGCCTCCGCCGCCATCACGCACGCCAGCGCCGTCGCCATGGACGGCTGCGCCCTCCACGCCAGGGCGATCGCGCAGGCGCTCACGCTGCCTCGAGGGGCCCGGCCGGATCCGCGGGAGTACCTGGCGCGGCTCGGCCCGGCCGGCGCGCTCGGAGAGAAGCTCCCGCGCCTCCTACCCCTGCTGGACGCCCCACCGGCGACGCTCGTCGCGCAGCTGGGAAACGGGCTCACCGCAGACGAGTCCATCCCGCTGGCGCTGCAGGCGTTCCTCAGATGGAGCCCAAGCTTCGAGGAGGTGGTCATCAACACCGCGCGCTGCGGCGGCGACGTAGACACCATCGCCGCGATGAGCGGAACGCTCGCCGGAGCCGTCATCGGCGCCTCCCAGCTCCCCGCCTCCTGGCTGGCGCGCGCCGAGGGCCTCATCGCAGCGAGGGAGCTTGCCGACGGCCTCTTCGAGCTCTGGCAACAGCGCCAGGCCGGAGGGGGCATGGCCGGATGACTCAATACGAGTCGATCAGAATCTCCAGCGAGTCCGGACGCCTCATGTTGTCGAAGGCAGGCGGAAGCCGCTTCCACGCCTCCAGCGCCGCATTCGCGCCGGCGAGGAGCTCGGCGTTCTTGCCTTCACCCTTCGGGACCTTGAACCAGACCGCCAGCCGGGACAGCTCTCCGAGGAACTCCATCTTGCTGTAGCGCAGCTGGCCGGCGAACGGCCCCTGCTTGAAGTGGTCGCTGAAGAAGGTGGCAGCAGCGCGGCTCGCGCGTTCAAGGTGGATGTCCCGGTACGACTCCTTGATCAGCTTCTTTTCGATGTCCGCGAGGGCGGCCTGGGCTTCGGCCTCGGTCGGGTGGACCTTCTTGGTCTCCCTGCCCTGCTCCCCCATGTTGCCGGAGCGCTTGATGACGGTGCAGCCGTCAGCGCCGAACTCGCAGAACTTCGTCGTTCCCTTCTCGAACCGCCTCAGAATCACTGCCCCTGGCTCCACTGCACACCTCCGAAAAGCAAGGCCACGCACCCTAGCAAATCGGCGCGAGCTCCACCTACCGGGCGGCGCTGACCTTCCTGGAGTCCTCTCCTCCGAGTGCCTCACGCAGCGCGGCAGCAGCCAGGAGACGCGTCGAATCCAGCGTGGGTAAGGGCGACTCCTCGGGCCGCACCAGGAGCGGGATCTCCGTGCAGGCCAGCGCCACGGCGTCGCAGCCGCGATCTCTGAGGCGACCGATGACCGCGTTGTACGCCTGGCGCGACGCGTCCGTGAAGATGCCGTCCACCAGCTCCGAAAAGATGATCTTGTGAACGAGGTCGAAGTCGCCCGGCGCGGGCGCGAGGGTCTCAATCCCGACCGCCGACATCGCATCGCGGTAGACCGGCCCGTCCATCGTGAAGCGCGTCCCGAGGATGCCCACCCGGCGATAGCCCCTCCGGAGCGCCTCCTCGCCGACCACGCGCGCGATGTGCAGCCAGGGGATGGGCGTCTCCGCCTGTACGTAGTCCCAGGCGCGGTGCGCCGAGTTGTCCGGGCAGATGGCGAAGTCGGCCCCGGCAGCGGCAAGAAGCTTCGCCGAGTCCAGCATGAAGCGCGCAACACCCTTGTAGTTGCCCGTATCAAACGACGGCATCCAGGCAGCCATCGGGATGGAGTCCATCGTGATGCGCGGGTGGTCGTTCTTCCCGACCGATGTCAGCGCCTCGCGACAGAGGGCCTGGTAGCAGAGCGCGGCGCCCTCCGCGCTGCACGCGACGATGCCGATGTGTTTCATGTCTCGACCCTAACGTAGGTCGGGTCGCAACACCGCAATCGTGTGCTCAAGCGGCCAGGACCCAAGGTGGGATCCTGGCCGCCCGAAGCGAGCAAGCTCAGCCCTTCGTGAGCCGCGTCATCGAGTAGTGCCAGGACCAGGCACCCAGGTAGGTCGCGCCTCCGGAGGCGACATAGGTCAGCGTCCCATTCACATCCAACTGCATGTTGTCGACGCTGAGACCTCCGGTGCCAGCCTGCACGGTCAGTGTGAGCGTGCCCCCCTCGGTGGAAAACATGCAGGCGTACCCCGGCTCGAGGGTCGTCACGCTCCCTTTGACCTTGGCGGGAAGCGTGCAGTTGCCCATCCCAAAGACGAGGTCTGAGTCCACGCCCTCTTCAATCGTCACAGTGCCGGACTCCGGAGTCGTGCTCGTGAGGGGCCCGGATTGAGTCTGGATGCTGTAGGTCTGGCTGCCGCTCGCTGACCACCGCCCGGTAAAGCGTTCGATAGGGGAAAACTCTTCGGCGCCCGCCCCCACTCGCCGGAGGGAGGGATCGCCGCCGCAGGCGAGAACGTTCAGGGCCATCGTCACGAGAGAACCGATCAGGGTAGTGCGCTTCATGGGAGTTGCTCCTTGGGGATGTGCTGCGTGCTTGGGGGAGGCCCACTGCAAGGCAGTGCCAACCCGACCGCACTCCGAACCCCTCGGAACTCCTCACGTTCGGCGGAAAGAGGGGTCTCCAAACGAGCCGGACCCGTCCGGAACGGCAGACGGCTCCGGTTGAGCGCACGTGGCAAGCCCGTGCGCAGCGTCGTGCAGCGGGCTGCACGGTCGATGTGCGCAAGCGCGCGAACTCACGCGCGGCGCGGAGGTTGCTCAAGAGGCGCGCCCATGAGCGATCCCCAACTGCGACCGCAACTACCGCCCGCCCAGCTCCGCGAGCTCACCCGCATCACACCCGGCCGCACGCCACTAAGGGTCCTGGGAGAGCTCGCGGTCATCGCGACGACCATCGCCCTCGCAGCACGGCTCTCCGCGTGGTGGCTCTACCCGGTCGCAGCGCTGATCATCGCCACCCGCCAGCACGCGCTGTTGACGCTCGTCCACGAGTGCTCGCACTTCCGCGCGACACAGCGGCGCTGGCTCAACGACGTCCTCGGCGAAGCGCTGGCGTGGCCCTTCCTGATGACGATGCGGGGCTACCGCCGGCACCACCACCAGGCCCACCACGTGGAGCCGCACATCAACACGCTGCTGGACCCGGACTTCGCGCGGAAGCAGACCGAGCGCTGGCGGTTCCCGATGCCGCGCGCACGCCTACTCCGGCTGCTGCTGGCGGACGTCGCGCTGCTGAACCTGCCCGAGCTCTTCCAGGAGGCCAAGGCCGCGCGCAACAACGTCGTGGAGACACGGGCCGACGCCTGGGTGCTGGCGGCGCGCTTGGCCTTCTACCTCTCCAGCGTCGTGCTGCTCTCGCTGTTCGGCGGTTGGCGCGTCTACCTCCTGTACTGGCTGCTCCCCAGCCTCACGTTGCTCAAGGGCATCCTCCGCATCCGCAGCATCGTGGACCACTTCAGCCTGCCTGACGCCGCGGTGGCAGACCCCACTCGAACCGTGCTCGCCCCGTGGTGGGAGCGGCTCATCCTGGCGCCGTGCAACATCGGCATCCACCACGCCCACCACGCGTACTCCGCCATCCCGTACTACCGGCTCCCCGCAGCGCACCGGACGCTGGCGGCGCAGCCCGGCTACCCGCAACGCGTCCGCGTCTCCCGCAGCTACTGGAGCGCGCTCTGGCAAGAGTGCTGCCCAGCGGAGGTGCGCGCATGAGCTTCCGGACCTTGACCACTGTGCAAGAGCTGGAGTCCTACCGCGCCTGCGCCGAGCGCCAGCTGGGCATCCGCTACCCGCTCGAATACCTCGCTCGAGCCCGCGTGCTCGGCTTCTTCGAAGCGGGCCGCCTCGTCGGAGGCTTCGCCCTCATCACCCGGGGCCCGTTCCGCTGCGTGAGCCAGCTCCCGGAGCACGTGCAGCGAGAGCTCGGCCCGCTGACCGGAAACACCGTGGAGGCCAACGCCCTCTTCCTCGACCGGTCCGCGCGAGGCGCCGGCACCGCGCTCCGCTTCTGGCTCAGGCTCGCCTGGGAGCTCCTGCGCAGCGGCCGCTCCCTGCTGCTCTTCAGCCACGCCACCCACTGCGCGAGGCTCAATCGGCTGTACGCGCCGCTGAGCGGGCGGGTGGTCTACCGGGGTCGCGTCCGCGCGCTCGAAGGGATGACCGGCCCCGAGGTCGAAACGGTACGGCTGTGCACGTCCTGGCGGGCCGCGCTGCTGCCGCTGCTCCGCCCGGACTGGACCTGGAGGCGCGTACGCGGGCGGCTGGACCGCGGCGCTTCGCTCGGAGGCATCCATGACAGCGCCTGAGCTCACGCTGGAGCAGATCGTCAGTCGCTTCCCACTCACGAGGCTGGCGACGCCGGCGGACGCCACGCGGCTCGGCGCCTTCCACCGCGCCGTGAAGATGCGGGCCGGAGCGCTGGAGCTGGCCTACGACCTGGGGAGCGCCGCGCTGGAGCTCGGCCGCGAGGCCGGCACCACCTCCTACTGCGTGCTCTTCGAGCATGAAGGCGTCCTCTACGGCACGGCCACCTTCACGCTGCGGCGCGCCCGCATCCACGGCGAGCGCGTGACCTACGCGTATCTCTCCGACCTGCGCATCTCGCCCCGGATGCCGACGGCGCTGCGCCGCGAATGGAAGGCGCTGTATCGGGAGATCCTCCGGCGCCTGCCCGCCGTCTCTGGCGGCGACACGCCCGGCTTCTTCCTCACCGCGGTGCTCGACGGTAACGAGCGCGCGGTGAAGCTCCTCACCCGCCACGTCCCGGGCGTCCGCTACCGGCCGGTGCAGCGCTACGTGTCGAACCTGCTCTTTGCCCCGCTGCCCTGGTCCGGCCGGGGTGACGCGAACGCGCTGATCCGCCGGGCGACGCCCTCAGACCACGCGGCCATTCGCTGCCTCCTCGCCGAGGGAGCCCGGCGCCGCGGCGTGGGCGAGGACTACACAGCCGAAGGTCCGGACGAGCTGTCGCGCCGGTTGGGCTGCTGGGAGGGCTTCCGCCTGCAGGACTTCTATGTGGCGGAGCGCAGCTGCGGGACGCTCCTCGCGGTGCTGGCGCCCCGCAGCGTCCGTCGAAAGCTCCTGGTGAACACACCCTCCAGACTCCTGCGAGCAGCGCTGCGCCTGGCCCGCCTGATGGGCGTGAACCCGCTGCCCACGCCGGGCAGCGCGAACCTGCTCTACCTGACCCACCTCGAGGTCGCGCCGGGACTGAGCGAAGCGGAGGGGGAAGCCCTGCTGCATCGCATGCTCCGCCGGGTGTACGAGGAGATTGTCCGGCCGAAGGGCTTCCACGCCATGTGCTTCGCGGCGGTCCCCGGGCACGCTTGGCCGATACGACGACTGAAAGGATGGCTGAAGCTGACCGTCCCGGGGACCCTCTACGAGGTGAGTCAGGAGCAGGACGCTCCAAGCCCGGTCGTCGACGCGGCGGTGCGAGCGGGCCCCTTCCCGCTGGAGCTGGCGATCTCATGAACCGCCTTCGAACGCGCTGGGAGCTCTGGCGGTTCCTCATCCGCGAGCAGGACGCGCTCTTCCGAGCCGCCAGGCTGAAAGCGCCCGCCGGGCGGCGGCTCCTCTTCGTCCTCGCGGTGACGCTCTTCCTGGGCGCGTACGAGCTCATCCTCGTCCTCACGATGCTGGCGAAGCCCCGCGGGGAGAACGGCCCCTGGCTCGCCCGCCTGCGGCTCTACCTTCAGCACCCGCTGCTCTACCCGCGGCTCGACGGCGGCGCCGCGAACTGGCTGGACCACGTCCGGCGGTTGGCCGCGGGCACCACCACCTTCCGTGACGACAAGCGCGACTGGCACGCCCTCTTCGAAGCCCACCGGGTCCCAGCGCCCCGCGTCTACGGCGTCATCGCTCCAGGTCAGCCCCTCCCCGACCCGCGCTCGCTCCCGGCGACGGACCTGGTCATCAAGCGCGCCGTCAGCGGCCGCGGGCGCGACGTCTTCTGGCTCCGCTATGACCCGGCCACCGGGACCTGGAACGGAAGGACCGGAGAGCAGCTGCTCCGCGAGTTCAGCACGAAGGAAGGCCGCTACTCCGAGGACCGCGTCTACCTCATCACGGAGTACGTGCACTCCGTCCGTCCCCCGTTGCCCGGCGCCGCGAGAGCCCACCTCCGGCTGGTCACGTTCCGCGTCGAGGGGACACCCACGCTGAGCAGCGCCCACTACCTCGTCCAGTTCGACGAGGCCAAGCTGCAGACCAACCACGCTCAAGGAGCTCGGGCGATACACCTCGATGAACGCGGACGCTGGGAGACCGAAGCCGTCCCTCACTTTTCGCGGGCGCTGGCGATGGCGGAGCGACTTCACGCCGTCCTGCCCTTCCATTCCGTCGGCTGGGACGTCCTGCTGACGGAGCGCGGGCCCTGCTTCCTCGAGGGGAACCTCGCCCACACCGTGGTCCCCGAGGACCACGCGCAGTTCCTGGCCATCCTCACGCGCTACTGGAGCGCGTCACCGTGGGCCCTCAGCCGAGCCGCGACATCTCCATCACCCAGTTCGTCTCCCACGTCTCGCCGCCATCCGGAGAGAACGCCTGCTCCCAGCGCGCGCGGTCTGCACCCAGGCGCGACCACGTGAAGCGAACGCGGATGGGCCGCCCGTTCAGCACGTCATCCCCCTCGAAGATGCCGACGTCACCGCGGAAGGCGCCGAACACGGGAGGCTCGAAGGCGCAGCCCTGGTGGTCCGCCCAGTAGATGGCCCACTGCTGCGTCTTCGGGTTGAACAGTCGGACCGTCATCCCGACAAAGCCCGGCCGCCACTCCGCCCGGAAGTCGTCCTCGTTCCCCAGCCCGCTGAGGAGCGGCCGGGAGACGCAGGTGGCCTCGAACTCCACCCATTCTGTGCATCCCTTCAAGCGCTCCTTGAGCCTTCGGTTGCTGATGGCCCATCGGCCCATGAAGAAGTCGAAGTCACGCGCCCCGGCCTGCAGTTGTTTGTTCATGGAGGGACCGTACAAACCATACAGGACAGTTCTCGCCCTGATTCGGAATAGACTCCGGTCGCATGTCCCGCACCACCGCGCACCTCCTCACGTCCCTCGAGCTCCTGCAGACCCACGGGAGGATGACCGGGTCAGAGCTGGCGCGCCGGCTGGAGGTGGATCCCCGCACGGTCCGCCGCTACATGGCGAAGCTGGAGGAGATGGGCGTCCCCCTCACCGCCGAGCGCGGCCGGGACGGCGCCTATCTCCTGGTCTCTGGCTTCAAGCTGCCTCCGATGATGTTCACGGAGGACGAAGCGCTGGCGCTGTCCATCGGCCTGCTCGCGGCGCGCAGCCTGGGGCTGGCCGGGGCGGCGCCGGCGGTCGCGAGCGCACAGGCCAAGCTGGAACGCGTCCTGCCGGCCAACCTCAAGAAGCGCGTGCGCGCGGTGGATGAGACGGTGGCGTTGGACCTCTCCCGAGGCAAAGCGCTCCCGCCGCGAGACAACGCCGCGCTGATCGCCCTCTCCGCGGCGGCGCAGCGCCAGCAGCGGGTGAGCCTGAGCTATCGCTCTGGATCCGAACCGCCCTCCGACCGCGAGCTGGACCCCTACGGCCTCGCCTACCGAGGCGGCCGCTGGTACGTCGTCGGGATGTGCCATCTCCGGAAGGGCGTCCGGTCCTTCCGGCTGGATCGCATCCAAGCGGTGACGCCCCGCGACCTCAGCTTCGAGCGCCCCGTCGGATTCAACGCGCTCGAACACCTCAACGTCAGCATCGCCACGCTCCCGCGCGCGCACGCCATTGAGGTGCTGCTGCAGACAACGCTCGAGTCCGCTCGACGGGAGCTCTTCGCCGCCGCGGGCGTCCTCGAGCCCACCGCCAAAGGCGTCCTCATGCGCAGCCAGGCGGATGACCTCACCTGGTTCGCCCGGGAGCTCTCGCGCCTCCCCTTCGCGTTCAAGGTCCTGGCTCCTGCGGGCCTCTCACGCGCGCTCGCAGCGAACGGCAAGCGGTTGATGCAGCTGGCGCAGCACGCGTGAAATCGTTCCTGCGCCGCGCTGGACATCCCGGCAATACAAATGCCCACGAGCCCTCTGATGGGGCCTTCGGGTATGAACACGGCTCCGCACTCGTCACGAGAGGCAACGAATGACCTCTGTTCTCACCCCCAACCTGTTCGCAGAGCAGCACGTCTTCGTCGCGGGCGGCACGCGCGGCATCAACCTCGAGATCGCCCGGCGGTTCGGCCAACTCGGTGCGAGCGTGACCGTGCTGGGCCGGGACGCGGAGCGCGCGCGAGTGGCCGAGGCGGAGCTGAAGTCCACCGGCGCCCGCGTCCAGGCGCTCACGGCCGACGTGCGGGACTTCGCGGCGCTCTCGGAGCGGATCGCCACCGCCGTGTCGCAACTGGGCCCCATCGACGTGCTCATCAACGGCGCTGCGGGCAACTTCGTGGTGCCGGCGGCGGCGCTCTCCTCCAACGGATTTCGAGCCGTCATGGACATCGACCTGCTCGGCACCTTCCACGGCTGCCGCGCGGCGTTCGAACACCTGCGGAAGCCAGGAGCGCGGGTGGTGAACATCTCCGCCACGCAGGGCCAGGTCCCCACTCCGTTTCAGGCGCATGTCTGCGCAGCGAAGGCCGGCGTGGAGATGCTCACCCGCACCCTCGCGCTTGAGTGGGGCGGCGCGGGCGTTCGCGTCAACGCCGTCGCTCCGGGCCCCATCGACGACACCGAAGGCATGGCCCGGCTGACACCGACCGAAGATCTCCGCGCCAGGGTCGTCGCCACCATCCCGGTCGGGCGCTTCGGAACGAAGGCAGAGGTGGCCGAGCTGGTCGCGTTCATCTGCTCTCCCGCGGCAGCCTTCATCCATGGCGCCGTCATCGCTTGCGATGGGGGCCAGGCGCTCGGGGCCGGCTCCCTGGGTTTGCTCTCACCCTGATTCCCGCGTCGCACACGCGCACAGGGGTCGCCACAGTGTCGGACGCCATGACTGATACACTCGGCGGTGGATTGAACCCGCCTGAAACATGTCCTCGTTGTTCCAAGCCAACGCGAGCGGACTCCCCAGAATGTCTTCACTGCGGCGTGGTGCTCGCGAAGGCGAAGCCTTCAGTGCGTCCGGAGGCAGCCGTGCAGCCGGCGGCGCCTTCGGCGATACAGCGTTGGGGACGTTGGGTTGTTTTCGGAGCCCTTGCCCTCATCGCGCTGATCGTCGCGCTGCGTCCTCGCCCACCGCTGCCTGAGCTCGCGTTGGAGGCCTCAGCCGGCTGGGAGGGCGCAGATCCCTGCATCGGCAAGCAGCGCTGCCTGATCTTCTACGCCGCGCCCTGGTGTCACGCGTGCAAACAATCTCAGGGCATCTACCGGGAGATCGAAGAGCGGTTTCGGGATCACCCCCAGGTCGGAGTGAAGGCCGTCGTCGGCATGGCCAACCACGCTGAGTGCGCTGCCTACGCGAAGGACCTGCCGGGCGCGGTGTACCTGGATGCCGGCGGCGCCCTGCACGCGAAAGCGAGGATAGAAGGCGTGCCCACCTGGCTGGTGCTCGACCCGCGCAGGAACATCGTGAAACAGCAGGCGGGAACCATCCCGGACGCAGACCTCCACATCGAGAGGCTTGGCCTGGATGCTGAGAGCCGCGCCAAGTGGAGCGTGGCGCTCTAGCGAGCCCGGCAGAACGCGACGGTGGCCAGGCCCAGGCCGAGCACCTACACGCTGAGACCGAGGCCGATCAACCCGAGGAAGAACGTGTCAACCACCGCCCCCCGCGTCACCTCCGGATCCATGCTGACGAAGAGCGCCATGTAGAACACGCCCGCGGCGAGCGCCCAACCCGCCATCAACACCGGCGCCTGCGACGGCTCGCGTGTCAGCCAGAACCCCGCCAGCAGCGCAGCGACGATGACGTAGTCGATGATCCACAGCGGAGCGAACTGCCACTGCGGGCGGCTCATGTTGAGCAGCGCCTCGACGACCGCGAGCACGACGGCGAAGGCCAGAGCGAGGTAGCGGCTGACGCGAAGAGGCCACATGCGGCCGGTCTACCACCCCCTGCAGAAGTCGGGCAGCTTGAGGGAAATCTGCTCTCGGAGCCGACCAGGCGTGTCTTCCGATGAATGAAGACGCTCCTGCCCAGCGCCACCCTCGCGCTCTGCCTTGCGGCCTGCGTCGCGCCAGCGCCCCCTCCTCCGCCACCGGGCTGTAACCCCAGCAATTGCACGGGTTGCTGCACCGCCTCAGGCGCCTGCTTCGTAGGCAGCAGCGAAGCCGCCTGCGGCGTGGGAGCCGCGCAGTGCCAGGTCTGCTCAGCCACGGACCTCTGCGCAGTCGGCCGGTGCTGGCACCCCGCTCCGGACGGCGGGCTGCAACCGACGGACGGAGGGACGAAACCCGATGCAGGGTGGCGCCCGGATGGCGGCGACCCGAAGCCCGACGCGGGGCAGGGCCTGAAGCTGGGCTCGTGGAACGTGCAGTACTTCGGCTCCGACGCGGGCGGCCCCACGGACGACGCGCTGCAGCTGGCGAACGCCCGCGAGGTGCTGGCCCGCTCTGCATTCGACCTCGTCGGGCTGGTGGAGATGGCGAACGCCGAAACCTTCGAGCAGCTGCGCGCCCAACTCCCGGGCTACGACGGCTTCCTCAGCAGCGATCCGCGCGTCAACCTGGGGCCTGCGTACTACTCCGCCGGAGAGCTCAAGCTGGGCGTCCTCTACCGGCCCGAACGGTTCACCTTGCGCTCGGCCAGCCTCATCCTGACTTCCTACTCCTACGTCTTCGTTGGCCGCCCTCCGATGGAGCTGCGCTTCGGCGTGGTGGGCGCCACCAGCGCCTCCGACTTTTCGCTCATCGTCGTGCATCTCAAAGCGCAGCTCGGCGCGATGGACACCGCGAGCTGGCAGCAGCGCAAGGACGCGGCCGCCGCACTCAAGGCCTATCTCGACGCGACCCACGCCCAGGGCCGGGTGTTCGTCGTGGGCGACTGGAACGACGACGTCGACACATCCATCCTCGATGGCTACCCCACGCCCTTCCAGGCGCTCCTGGACGCCCCCACCGAGTACACGTTCATCACCGCCCCGCTCTCCGCCGCAGGAGTGCCCTCGACCGCAGGCTACCCAGCCTTCATCGACCACGAGCTGGTCACACGCGCCCTTCTCACGGACTACCAGGCGGGATCCGCCACAGCGCTGCGCCCCGACGCGTACATCGCGAACTATCGCCGCAGCACCTCGGACCACTTTCCCATTCAGAGCACCTTCAGCTTCAGCGCCCCCACGCCTGTCGCCTCGCTCAAGTGGCTGCGCCCCAAAGGCGGCGAGACCGTGGAGGGCTTCAGCTCCATGACGGTTCAGTGGACCGCGTCCAACGTCTCTACCGTCAACATCGACCTCAGCGTGAACGGCGGCGCCAGCTGGACACCTGTCGCCACCGCCTTTCCCGCCACGCCCGGCACCTACTGCTGGCGCGCCCCGAACGTCACGGCCAGCGCGCTGCTGCGGATCTCCTCCAACGCGCTCCCCGCGGTCAGCGACATCACCGGCGCCATCAACCTCGTCACCCGCAATTCGAGCGCGGAGATCCTCATCAACGAGGTGTTCGCGAACGAGAACGGGCTCGCGCCGCAGCGCGAGTACGTGGAGCTGGTGAACCTCGGCGCAGCGGAGGTGGACATCGGCTTCTGGAGCCTCTCGGACGCCACCGCCCTGAGGCACCGCTTCGCCTGCGAAACGCGGGTGGCGCCCGGCAAGGCGCTGGTCGTCTTCGGCGCAGCCTCCGGCATCCCGCTGGGAAACCCGGATGGCGTCGCGGCCAGCACCGGCAGCCTGGACCTGGACGACGTGGGCGACTCCGTGGTCCTGAGGATCAACGCCGCCACCACCGAGGACACCTTCAGCTACGGCGCCGGCGGCGTGACGGACCTTTCCTGGAACCGCAGCCCGGACCTCATCCCGCTCTCCACGCCCGTCCTCCACACCTCGGTGCCAGGCGCCTCCGGCGGCCGCAGCCCCGGACGGAAGGCGAACGGGCAGCAGTTCTAGTACCTCGCCCGCAGCACATTGAGCACAGCGTCGTCTCCCCGTTCGCGTCGAGCGTAGCGCCGCGCAGCGGCGCGTAGTCGAGACGTGGCAGGGCCCACGCACGCCTCCTCGCGCTCTCGGATCGCGCCGACAGTCGGGAGGGCGCTGTGACCTACATCGGCAGTGCCGCCGTCTCGACTACGCGCCACACTCGACGTGAACGGGGTTGCAGGTGGAATCAATTCGGTCTGGGCGGAGCACCAGGTCGCCGACACAGCCGTCAGAAGATTTTCGGTTAGTCGTGGCGACCCACGGTCGTCCTCGGGGCGTGCATCCCTCTTCGCCCCAAGGACGAATCCGATGAAGAAGCTCTGGCCCCTCTACGCGGCGCTGTCTCTGTGCGCCTGTGGTCCCGTCGAGACGTCGCCCCCTCCCCTCTGCGCCCCCAGGTGTGAAGGCCGCGCGTGCGGGCCGGACGGTTGCGGTGGCACCTGCGGCGCCTGCCCCGCCGCAACGCTCTGTACCGACCAGGGTCGATGCGAAACAAAGTGCTCGCCGAACTGCGAAGGCCGCGCGTGCGGGCCCGACGGCTGCGGTGGCGCCTGCGGCACCTGCCCCTTCGGCCTGCAGTGCGGAGGCGATGGGGCGTGCGGCTTGGCCTGCACCCCCTCATGCGGGGGGAAGACCTGCGGGCCGGACGGCTGCGGAGGGACGTGCGGCGCCTGCGCCATCGGCCAGTCCTGCGACGCGTCCGGCAAATGCCAGGCGTGCCAGCCCAGCTGCAATGGGAAGACGTGCGGACCCGACGGCTGCGGCGGCACTTGCGGTTCCTGCCCCGTCGGCAAGTCCTGCAGCGCCGCCGGCGCCTGCCAAGGTTGCCAACCCAGCTGCAGCGGGAAGGCCTGCGGACCAGACGGCTGTGGTGGCACCTGTGGCACCTGCTCCGCCGGCAAGTCCTGCACCGCCGCCGGCACTTGCGAGGGCTGTCAGCCCAGCTGCGGCTTGAAAGGCTGCGGACCGGACGGCTGTGGCGGCACCTGCGGCACCTGCTCCGCCGGCAAGTCCTGCAGCTCAGCGGGCACCTGCATCTGTGTCCCCCAGTGCACCGGAAAGCAGTGCGGTACGGACGGCTGCAGCGGCTCCTGCGGCTCCTGCTCCGTCGGGCAGAGCTGCAACGCTCAAGGGCAATGCGCTGCGTGCACGCCGAGCTGCAATGGAATCACCTGCGGCGGCTCTGACGGCTGCGGCGGCAAGTGTGGCTGCAACGCCTCGAAGGTCTGCGGCCCCACGGGCTACTGCGAGAACGCCTGCAACGTCGTCGCGCAGACGGGATGCAGCGTGGGCCAGAAGTGCAGCTGGACCGGCTCCACCTACGCCTGCGTCGCCGCGGGCCCCACGCCCATCGGCGCAGCGTGCACGACAGACACCTGCGTGGCGGGCGGCGCGTGCGTGGACGACGGCGCGGACAAGCTGTGCCGGCACTACTGCAAGGTGAGCGCGGACTGCAGCGGCGGCAAATGCGCCTACCCCGTGCCCACGCCCATCGACGACACCCGCACCTGCTCGTACGTGTGCGACCCCAAGGCGCTCACCGGCTGCGCGGCCGGACGGAGCTGCTACGTTCGCAATCTGACCACGGCTCCGGAGCTGACCCAGTGCCTCACGCCTGGGACGAAGGCGGTGGGGCAGTCCTGCAGCACCACCGTTGGGAACGATTGCGCGCCCGGCCTCACCTGCGTCAACACCGTCGCTGGAAGCACCTGCCGCCAGGTCTGCGCCAAGGGCTCGACCTGCGCGACAGGAGCCTGCGGCTCACTCGCCGGCTGGACGACGTGGGGCTGGTGCCCCCTCTGAGCCGGACGTGTCCAGCGCAGGCAACAGGTAGTTGCCCATCACGTCCTTCGCCTGGTCCGCGTAGAGCGGCCACTCCAGGTAGTTGCCTTGGGTCATCACGATGATCAGGTCCTGCTCGGGGAAGAGGTTCAGGTACTGGCCTCCGTCCCCGTCCGCGGAGATGTAGCGGAGCCCGTTGAGCTCCCGGTGCCAGAACCCGTGGCTGTAGCCGGTGCCCTCGGCGCGCGTCTGCACGCGGAAGACGTCCTTGACCCAGGCCGCCGGGAGGACCTGCTCTCCCTCGAACATACCGCCGTTGAGATACGCCACGCCCACCTTGAGGAGATCTCGCGGACGCAAATACATCCGGGCGGAACCCTCAGGCAGGCCGTTGGGCTGCGACTCCCAGGTGTAGTCGGTGATCCGCAGCGGCGCGTAGAGGTGCTCCCTCGCCCAGTCACGCGCCGACCCGCCGACGAGCGTCTCCACCACTTCGATCAACACGTTCGGACCTGCGCTGCAGTAGCGCCACCTCGACATCGGCCCCGCATTCGGACGCGCGAGCAGAAACGCGGTGAAGTCCTTCGATTGCCAGAGGCGCTTGAGATCATCCCCTGTCCATTCGTCCCACTCGAAACCGCTGCGCATGTTGAGGAGATCCCAGACGGTTACGGCCGCTTTATTGACGTCTTTGATGAGCGCCTTGCGCGTCGGCAGAAACAAAGAGATGGGCTCGTGAACGGAGCGGCCGCGCTCCGCCAGGGCAATACCCACCAGCGTCGCCGTCAACGCCTTGTTCACGGAGGCGACGTAGTGCTTCTCGGTGCGGCTCCATTGAATGGGCGGCCGCGAGCGATCTCGAAGAATGCCCTGTTCAAATCGGATGAAGTCGTTATTGCCAGCGAAGTACTCCTCCAGCACCAGCCTGCCGTGCCGGTACACCAGCAGGCTGTGCAGCTCTTTGAAGCCGCCTGAGGCCGCCCGCTCCATGAGCGCGGAAATCTTCGTCGGATTCAGCTTCGCCTGCGCCAGCGTGCCGGTGGCCAGCCCGTCGTCCAGCTTCGGCGGCGCGACGTACTGATAGCGCCCTGGTGCGGCCTGCAGACAGAACAGCCAGATCAACGCAGTGCCAACCGCCGGGGCGCTCATAGACCTCAAGCATGACCTTCTCCAAGGAAGGCGCAATCGGCCATCATCTGACGGTGCCCAGTGCCGACCCGCTGCTGAAGGACGACCCTGCCCTGCCACCAGACGCATGGCGCTGCGGCAGCACCCGGCTCCGCATTCGCTGGCAGTGGCTCGAGCGCCTCCAGTTCACCGCGGAGGGACATGTCGGCGCCCTCTGCGGCTGGGACAAGACCCTTCGCGTCTGGGATCCCCGGACCGGCTCGGCCCTCGCCGTCCACGTCGCTCCAAACCAGGAAGAGAGCGGAGGCGAGGAGGGCTACCTGGCAAAGCCAGAGCCGCAAGGCACGCTCGCCGTGATTCGCCGAGCCGACGGCCAGGTGATCGGTCGAGTCAACGCGGGGCACGTCGGGGATGCCCGCTGCGCGGTCTCACCCGACGGCGTGCTGCTCGCGATCGGAGCGTTCATGGCGCCGGCGATTCGGGTGTTCGAGCTCCCCACCGGTCGCGAGCTCTCCGCCCTCAACGCGCCCCGACATCACGTCAAGCGAATGGTGGAGACAAAGCACGGCCCGGTGTCGCTCGACGCCGAGGGCGTACTCCGGCTCCACCATCCGCAGACGGGAGCCGTGTTGGCGAGCTCGTCCCGCGACTGGTGGGATGTTCGCTTGGCGGGTGAAGGCCTCGTCGCGACGACGAGGGATGCAGCGTTGGGCACGCTGGAGCTACCGTCCCTGAGGGGTGAGCCCGGCGCAGGCGGGGTTGCGATCCGACTGCTTGCCGTCACAGGCGACCGGGCGGTGGTGGTGGGACATCGGAATGACCTGGCGCCCGGCCCGCGACAACCGTCCGTCCTCGAGGAGCGGCGGCTGGACGGCAGCGTCGTCGCGGCGCGCACGCTGGATTCGCCCGGTTGGGCGTGGGCAGAGCCCGCAGTGAACGGAGTGGTCGCGTGCGTCCAGTATCGAGCCCTTGCGCTCTACGACCTGGCCTCGCTTTCCCTCCCCACTGTCGCTGAGTGGGAGGATCCACCCTCCTCCTGGGCCCTCTCCGGCGCCGTCGCCCATGCGCAAGGGAGTTGGTTTGTCGGTGCGTGTGACGGCCGGGTGGGAGTGCTTCGGCCCGGCGCCCAAACGCTGAGGGCCGCGCTTCCACTCGGCGCCCCTGCGGTGGCGACGGCGCTCTGCACCCTACCCGACGACCGGCTCGCGGTCGGCTACGACGACGGCAGGGTGAGAGTCTGGGATCTCAGGAGCGAGCACGTGGTCGTTGAATGGGCGCTGCATCTCGGCCGCGTCAGCGCGCTGATCCTCTGTGAGGGCTTCCTCGTGTCGGCGAGCGAGGACACGACCCTCGTCGGCGTGCCCCTCAACAGGGAGCGCCAGGCATGACGGAAGACGAGCTGCGGAAATACCTGGCGAAGGTGGCCGCGCACGGCACTGACGTGCTGGGCGTCGAGGACATCGTCGCGACCTTCGTGAAGCTGGGGGACGCGGGAGAACCTCTGCCGCTCGTCCGAGCGCACTTTGCCGACCGGCCAAACTACGGCGTCGAGCTCCGGCCAATCGACGATTGGCTGAGCGTCTTCGACGTGGATCAGCAGCAGTTCTACGTGCTGGCCGAATCCGATGTCGGGACTATCGATGCTGCGCTGCGCACGGTCGTGGGCGGCGACCTGCGCAGCTTCGAGTGCATCCTCACCTCCACGAAGAAGGACGACCCCTTCCTGCGCCCGCACTATGGCGTCTGGTGGGCTGACTTCGTCTTCGTCGGGTCGAACGGCACCTTCCTGCTTCACTTCGCCCGTACGGACTGATCAGCGTGAGAGCGCCCTCGCCTTCTCCACGAGCTCCAACAGCTCGGCCCGGTCGCCGCCCGGCGTCGCCGACCCGCTCTCGGAGACCAACCGGGAGATCTCTTCGAACCGATTCCCCTCGCTTTGAGACGAGCCCGCCAGAATCTCCCCGAACTCCGCCACTGCGGCGACGAAGCGGTGATCCGCTGAGCTCGCGCTCAAATCAGAGCGAAGGCTGGACCGCGCCAGGTCCGTCTTCTCCTCGATGCTCTCGGTGCCGGCGGGCTGCTTGAAACGGATGCGCACCTCCGCCAGCTTCACCCCCGTCGCCTCCGGGACAAGCTCCACCTCGTAGAGCGCGATGACGTGGTGGCCCGCGCCCACATCTCCGGCGTCCACCTGGTCGTTCGTGAAGTCCTTGTTCTCCAGGCGGCGGTTCTCGTAGCCAATGAGCCGGTAGAACTTGACCTCGGACGGCTCGAAGGCGACCTGGACCTTCACGTCCTTCGCCACCACCTGCAGCGTCCCGACGAGGTTCTCGCCCAGCATGCGCACGGCTTCGTTCGGGGTATCGATGTACCCGTAGTTTCCGTTGCCGCGGTCCGCCAGCTGCTCAAGCTGTTTGTCCTGATAGTTGCCCATCCCGAAGCCCAGGGTGGTCAGGAAGATCCCCTTCTCTCGAAACGACTCGATCAACTTGTACAATTCCTCGCCGCGCGCACCGACGTTGAAGTCGCCATCGGTGCACAGCACCACACGGTTCACGCCGTCGGCGCGCTTGGCCTTCTCGGCCAGCGCGTAGGCGCGACGGATCCCGGCTTCGCCACCCGTCGAACCACCTGAGCTCAGCCTCTCGATCGCTTCGAGGACCGCGGCCTTGTTATCAACCGGCGTCGGCTCCAGCAGGACAGTGTCTGCGCCTGCATACGTCACGATGCCGAGCGTGTCAGACGGCTCGAGCTTCTTGACCAGCTGCCCGAGTGAGTATTTCACCAGCCCCAGCTTGTCCGAGCTGTACATGGAGCCCGAGACATCGATGAGGAAGACAAGGTTCACGGGTTTGCGCTGCTCCGGAGAGAACTCCAGGGCCTTCACCCCGATGCGGACGAGCGACATGCCCTCGCCGAACGGAGAAGGGCTGGCCTCCAGATACACCGACAGCGGGTGCTCCTCGCTCGTGGGCGGCGCGTCCACGGGCGTCGCGTAGCGGAAGTAGTTCAGAAACTCCTCCGCCCGGACGTTCTCCTTCGGCGGCAGCTTTCCCTCAATGAGGTGCCGCCGCGTCAGCGTGTAGCTGCCCGTGTCAACATCCAGCGAGAATGTCGACACCGGCTCAACCGCGGTGTCGACGAAACCGTTCGTCTCCTTCTGTGGCGGCGAGGGAGAGCTGAAAACCAGTCCAGCAGTGGTGCCGCATCCAACAAGCAACGCCGCACTGCACAACCACAGCAGCCAGATTCTCTTGAACGTCATGGGAAGGAACCCTCAATGCCGGGCGCCGGGCCACCTCGGCGGAGGCGCGCGATTGCAGCGTACATGCCACGCGCCAGGCGCTTGCCCTCAGAGGAGGCCCGCTTGGCTGAAGCGCATAACCCCGGACAGAGCCGCCCTGGCAAGAGTGTCATGGTCGAACGAAGCGCCTTTTCCGGGACAGCTGCGTCTCGGGTACAAAGCTCAGTTCAAGGGTGCCATGAGTTCACTGGACAGCTTCCGCGCGCTGGACGAGCGCATCAGCGAATACGAGGGCGCCTCGCGCTACCGGGACGTCCTGGAGCCGATCATCCGGGATTGACCTCCTCGCGACCGAAGCCTGCCGCGAGGCTGTCCGCCGCGGGGAAGCGCCCGAACTCCTCGAAGCCGCTCGCGCGATCGCGCTTCCCACCGCCGACGGAGACGACCAAGGGCGGCGTCACTCGGGGATGCACCTCCTCTGCCTGCTGACACCCGACCAGTTCTCGACGGAGATCGAGGCTTATCTCGGGGAACGTGACGACGCGGGCTGTCGTGCAACCCGGATGAGCACCACCACTGCCGAAGCGAGCGCTCGAGCTGAATCGTTCCTGGGGCGCGTGGAGTGGCGGAACGGCATCGAGGTCATGCGAGGTTTCTGGGGGACGGAGACGAACGTCGAGGTTCCTTGCGTGCCCAGCGCTGTCTACGAGGTCGCACTTCTGCTCGGGCCGCAGGGCGGGGAACGGTTCGCCCCAAGCCTACGCCGGGCGAACGCGCTCCACGCCCAGGGGCGCGACCGTCTCTGGGAGGCGCTGTGCAGCCCAAAGGCATCCGGCGCTGAGCGGCAGTGCTGCGCCTACACGGGATGCCCTGAGCGCTCGCGATCAGGGCACTGCCAGGACGGCGCTCTTCGCTTCATCCGCACAGGGATACGCGTCCGACCAGCTGTCGATCGCCGCTCCTTCAGCTGAATGAGCCGATAAGCGAAATCGAACGGGGAGCTCCGCCTTCCAACCAGGTGTGGCGAGTAGCTTCTCTATGTCATCGGACACCTGAGGACGGGTCACCGAGAGATGAATGTGTCGATGGCCCGCGGCGCCTGAGCAGCCCATGACGCCGAGGACCTCGCCGCGCCGCACGCGTCCAGGCTTGACCCTCACGCGTGCGAAATGGCCCAGCAAATAAATGTCTCGCCCGTTCCAGATCCTCACGTGGTTTCCGTACCCCAGGCCGCACGTGGAATTGTTGGTCGCGGTCCGCTCCGCTCGCCGTTCGTCGCATCCGTCAAAGACATAGGCCACGCCGTCCATCGGGGAGGTGACCTCGACTTCACCCTCATCCGGCGAAGCGAGGTCGAGCGCGTACACATCTCCTCCGAATGAGTGAGTGCGGCCGGCGGCACTTCTGCCACCTTGGGAGCACCAGAACGCCGTTCCGGGACGGAACGGCGCGGCCACCTCCGCGGCCTCCTCCGCGTAGGAGATGCACCGCGCGTCGCCCTTCTTGACGAAGGCGCAGACCTGATTCGCGCCACAGCGCGGCTGCGCGTAGTCGCACGGGCTCTTCGCGCAGCCTGCCAGCACGAGCAGGAACGCGACCCGCGTCAACGGCATGACGTACATCGCACCCTTCGCCGCACGTCCCCGCCAACTTTGTGGCTGGCCTTTGCTCCTTGCACGGTTGCCACCTCTCAATGGGCCGAGCGTAACAATTGCAGCTGCCTCGCCGGCGTTGAAAGCAGCCTGCCCTCCCGCCGCCAGGAGCTGATCACCCTCATGGTCACGCGCGCGCTACGGATCTTCGCAATCATCCTCGCTCTCGTCCCTCGGCCCGCCCATGCCGCCGAAGCAGATGCGGAGAAGCACGCCTATTCGCCGAATTGGACCTTCATCCACGGCGGGGCGATTCTGGCTCACCAGGGCGGAGGGAGCTCGCTCAGCGCCTTCGCGCGGTACACGCCAGAGTTCTTCGTCCCCTCCGAGGGCTTCGCGGGTCGCTTGAGCGGGGGCTTCAACCTCGGCGTCGGGGCGCTGCATAACGACGGGACTGGACCGTTCGCGGTGATCGAGTACGGGCTGTTCGGGGCGGTTCAGATTGCCGACGTCCTGAGCGCGCGCGTGCTGGCCGGCGGGCAGTCCTGGACGGACGGGAGCGGCGCCGCGCCCTTCGTCGGAGCCGAGCTCTTCTTTCACCTTCACTTCTCGGAGCAATCTGGATGGGCGTGGTTCGACCGCGTCTTCGTGTCCTACACGCCCGTGTTCAGAGCCCTGACGGTTCATGAGGTCATCGCAGGCGTGGGGGTTCAACTGTGAGAGGTCCTATTGCGTCTCGCGTCTGCGCGCTCGCGGTCGCTGCGCTTGCGCTCGCAGGTTGTCTGGAGGGGCTGAACCCACGCGGCAAGCAGGAGCCGGATGCTGCGGTCGCGCCGAGATTCACGGTGACGTACTCGGCCGACGGGAGCGCACAGGGAGCGCCTCCAGTGGATCCAAGCTCGCCCTACGAAGCCGGTGCGACCGTCACCGTCCTGGGCAGCAACGGTCTGACCTTCTCCGGCCGCCCCTTCGTCGGTTGGAACACGGAGGCCAACGGAAGCGGCAACCACTACGCGCCGGGCGCCACGTTCACGATGCCCGCCGCGGATGTCGTGTTGCATGCCGAGTGGGCTGCGACCACCTACTCGGTGTCGTACAACGGCAACGGGAACACGAGTGGATCGGCACCGGTCGACGCGAGCTCCCCGTACCCAGCGGGTGCGACCGTCACCCTGGTCGCCAACTCCTTCGCGAAGAGCGGGCACAGCTTCAGCGGGTGGAACACCGCCGCGAATGGCAGCGGCACCTCCTACGCCCCGGGCGCCACATTCACCATGCCCAGCGCGAACGTCGTGCTCTTCGCGCAGTGGACGCTAACAACCTATTCGGTCACGTATGAAGGCAACGGCAGCACCGGCGGCGCAGTGCCGACCGACGCGAGCTCCCCCTACGCTCCCGGCGACACCGTCACCGTCCTTGGCAACGCCTTGCTGGTTCGCGCGGGCTACGCCTTCAACGGATGGAGCACCACCGCCAACGGCGTCGGCACCCGCTACGCCGCGGGCGCCACCTTCACGATGCCCAACGCGGAGGTTGTCCTCTACGCGCAGTGGACGCTCATCACGTACTCGGTGACCTACGCGGGGAACGGCAACACAGGCGGCGGAGTGCCCACGGATACAAACTCTCCGTATGCACCCGGCGCGACGGTGACGGTGCTCGGCAACCCCGCGCTGGTTCGCGCTGGATACAACTTCAGTGGATGGAACACGGCGCCCAACGGCATCGGTACGACCTACGCGCAAGGCGCGACGTTCACCATGCCCAGCGCGAACGTCGTCCTCCACGCGCAGTGGACGCTCATCACCTACCCGGTGACCTACGCGGGCAACGGCAGCACCGCCGGCGCAGCGCCGACGGACGCGAGCTCTCCCTACGTCCCCGGCGCGTCCGTGACGGTGCTCGGCAACGGCGGCCTCACCCGCACCGGCTACACCTTCAGCGGCTGGAACACGGCGGCGAACGGCAGTGGTACCCACTACGTGCAGGGCGCCACCTTCACGATGCCGAGCGCGAACGTCGTCCTCCACGCCCAGTGGACACTCATCACGTACTCGGTGACCTACGCGGGCAACGGCAGCACCGGCGGTGGCGTGCCCACCGATACAAGCTCGCCGTATGCGCCCGGCGCGTCGGTGACCGTGCTCGGCAACTCCGGGCTGGTTCGGGCCGGCTACTCCTTCAACGGCTGGAACACCGCCGCGAACGGCACCGGCACCGCCTACGCGCAGGGCGCCAGCTTCACGATGCCGGGCGCGAACGTTGTCCTCCATGCGCAGTGGACGTTGATCACCTACCCGGTGACCTACGCGAGCAACGGCAGCACGGGCGGTGCCGTGCCGACCGACGTGGGCTCTCCCTATGCACCCGGCGCCTCGGTAACGGTGCTCGGCAACGGCAGCCTTGCTCGAACCGGCTACACTTTTGGCGGCTGGAACACCGCCGCAAACGGCACCGGCACCCCCTACGCTTCCGGCGCGACCTTCACGATGCCGAGCGCGAGCGTCTCGCTCTACGCACAGTGGACGCTCATCACATACGCCGTGACCTACGTGGGCAACGGCAGCACCGGCGGCGCAGCGCCCACCGACGCGAGCTCTCCCTACGCACCGGGAGCCTCGGTGACGGTGCTGAGCAACGCCGCGCTCGTCCGCGCTGGCTACAGCTTCGATGGGTGGAACACGGCCGCAAACGGCACCGGCACCGCCTACGCGCCGGGCGCCACGTTCACGATGCCCAGCGCGAGCGTCACGCTCTACGCGCAGTGGACGTTGATCACGTACGCCGTGACCTACGCGGGCAACGGCAGCACCGGCGGCGCGGCGCCGACCGACGCGAGCTCCCCGTACGTACCAGGCACCTCGGTGACCGTGCTGGGCAATGGCAGCCTCTCCCGAAGCGGCTACTCCTTCAGCGGCTGGAACACCGCCGCAAACGGGACAGGCAGCAGCTACGCCGCGGGCGCCACGTTCACGATGCCCAGCGCGAACGTCGTGCTCTACGCGCAGTGGACGCTGATTACCTACTCGGTGAGCTACGCAGGCAACGGCAGCACCGGCGGCGCGGCACCGACCGACACCAGCTCTCCCTATGCGCCGGGCAGCACGGTGACCGTGCTGAGCAACGCGGCGCTGCTTCGCGCCGGCTACACCTTCGACGGGTGGAACACGACCGCAAACGGCACCGGCATCAGCTACGCGCCGGGCGCCACCTTCACGATGCCCAGCGCAAACGTCGTGCTTTACGCGCAGTGGACGCTCATCACCTACTCGGTGACCTACGCGGGAAACGGCAACACCGGCGGAAGCGCACCGATCGACGCGAGCTCTCCCTATGCACCGGGTGCGTCAGTAGCGGTGCTCGGTAACGGCAGCCTCACCCGAAGCGGCTTCACCTTCAGCGGCTGGAACACGGCGGCCAATGGCACCGGCACACCCTATGCCGCGAGCGCGACCTTCACGATGCCCAGCGCGAACGTCGTCCTCTACGCGCAGTGGACGCTCATCACCTACTCCGTGACCTACGCGGGCAATGGCAGCACCGGTGGCGCGGCGCCGACCGACGCGAGTTCTCCATATGCGCCCGGCGACACGGTCACGGCGATGAGCAACGGCACCCTCAGCCGATCCGGCTACACCTTCAGCGGCTGGAACACGGCCGCCAACGGCACCGGCACCCCCTACGCCGCGAGCGCGACCTTCACGATGCCCAGCGCGAACGTCGTGCTCTACGCGCAGTGGGCGATCATCACTTACTCGGTGACCTACGCAGGCAACGGCAGCACCGGCGGCGCTGCACCGACCGACGCGAGCTCTCCCTATGCACCGGGCGCCTCAGTGACGGTGCTCGGCAGCGGCAGCCTCGTTCGAACCGGCTACAGCTTCGCCGGCTGGAACACGGCTTCCGACGGCAGTGGCAGCGGCTATGCGCAGGGCGCCACCTTCACCATGCCGAGCGCCAACGTCACGCTGCACGCCATGTGGAACCTGGAGTTCTACGCGGTGACGTACGCCGGCAACGGCAGCACCGGAGGCTCGGTGCCGACGGACGGAAGCTCGCCCTACCCCGCGGGAGCCACCGTGACGGTTCTGGGCAACACCGGCGGCCTGGTGCGCACCGGCCACCTCTTCACCGGCTGGAACACCGCGGCGGCCGGCACCGGCGACAGCTACTCGCCCAGCGCCACGTTCACCATGCCGGCCGCGGCGACCACGCTCTATGCCCAGTGGATCCCGGCATACCCGGTGAGCTACTCGGGCAATGGCAACACGGGCGGAACCGCCCCCGTGGACGCGAGCTCCCCGTATCCCGCCGGCACGACCGTCACCGTCCTGGGCGCTGGGAGTCTGGTGCGCAGCGGCTACACCTTTACCGGCTGGAACACCGCCGCCAACGGTTCAGGCACCGCGTATGCCGCCGCGGCAACCTTCACCATGTCCGGCAGCACGGTGGTGCTCTACGCGCAGTGGGCGCTGACCACGTACTCCGTCACCTACAGCGGCAATGGCAACACCGGCGGCAATCCGCCGACCGACGCCAGCTCTCCGTACGTCCCGGGAGCAACCGTGACGGTCCTGAGCAACAGCGGAGTACTGGTCAACGCAGGCTCGTCGTTCGGAGGTTGGAACACTGCAGCCAACGGCAGCGGCACTCCCTACGCCGCGGCGGCGACTTTCGCCATGCCCGCGAGCAACGTCACGCTCTACGCCCGCTGGCTGCCGAACCACAGCGTCAGCTTCAACGCCAATGGCGGCACGGGAACGATGGCGCCGCTGACGCTGGGAGAGACCCTCTCGGATCTCCTCCCGGCGAACACGTTCACGCGAGCCTCATACACGTTCGCCGGCTGGGCGACGACGGCGACGGGCGCCGTCACCTACAACGATCGCCAGCAATACACGATGGGCACCGCGAACATCACCCTCTACGCGGTCTGGGCGGCGTCGAGCGCTCTGCTGGCCAACTACACGTTCGACGGACAGAACGCGAATGACTCGTCGTCCAAGGCGAACCACGGAGTCGCCAGCAACGTCACGTATGTCTCAGATGGTTCGGGCGGCTACGCGGCCTCGTTGAACGGCACGAACAGCGTCATCGCGCTGCCCAACAACTTGGTCAAAAACAATCCGACCTTCACGCTGATGATCCGCTTCAAGGCGACGCCTTCACAATATGGATTGCTCTTCGGCTACCAGAACTCCGCGGCCGGAGGGGCACCGACCAACTATGTCCCCGTCCTGGGAGTGCGCTCTGACGGCAGGCTGCGGGGAGAGCTCTGGGTGGGCTCGGCGCTTCAAGTACTTTCGGCCGGGGCCGTCAACGACGGGCAATGGCACACCGCCTACTTCTCGGCGACCCCGGGCTCCATCACGCTCTACCTCGATGGCGTGAACATCGGCACGAACTCCGGAACCGTGCAACACCTCGACATGGCCTTCAACCAGATCGGCACGGGGGACGCCAACGGGCGCGTCTACATGCCAAACCCCGTGGCCAACACAAACGCGTGGTTCTATTTCAACGGACTGGTCGACGACTTCTACATGTACAGCACGGCGCTGTGACCTCTCCGAGCTACAGCGGAATCCGAAGCACCTTCAACGGCACCGCCGGGCTGCGCTTGTTGCTCTTCCTGTTCGCGTGCAGGAGAAGAGAGTCCCCGTCAATCGCCCCGGTCGCGATGCCGTCGAAGTCGGGGTTGTAGGACTCCAGGACCTCGGCCGAAACAATCCGGGTCCAGTCGTCTGCTGTCCGGTACCGCAGCACGCGCCCTGAATCGTGAACACAATTCTGAATACCGATGATATCGGCCTGATACAGGTAGAGCCCGTCGTTGCAGCCGCTGACGACGTTCGCCGGCTTCGAGAGCAGCTGGGCTTTCCGGGTAGCGAGCTCCACGCGCGTGATTCCGTACCAGCCGGCGACAAGCAGAAGACGACCGTCCGGCGTGACCGCAATACCGTTGGGGTCGGGCAGGCCATCCAGGAACTTCACTGCGACCTGCCCTCCCGGCGGAACGGTCCAGAGTACGCCGGAGCCTGATGCGGTGGCGTACGCCGTGCCGTCGGGAGCGATCGCGACGTCATTGAGCATCTGAGTGTCAGCGCCTTCGATCGGATAGGCCTTCAGCAGCGCCCCATCGGCGAGGCGAAACTTGAGGAGCCCCAGGACGCTCCCGGCCTTTCGCTCGCCCAGCGCGTTCGAGACCACCCACAGCTCCCCGCGCGCATCGTCCACGCGGAAGCCCAGGGCGTCCGCCAAGCCGCCAGTTCCTGCCGGAACGAGCTCCTTCACCGCGCCGTCATTCGAGACGGCGACGATTTGCCCCTTGCTCCCAAGCCCGTAGAGCTTCCCGGTCGCGCTCGAGTACGCAATCCCTTCGCCCAGCCACTCGCCCTGAACGGCGTAAGCGACCTTCGCGCGGAGAACCGGCGGGTGCTCTCGGCGGATCCGAGCCTTCAGCGCCTGAAACGCCGCATCCTCCTGCAGCGGACCGAAGTCCTTCGCCCGCGGGTCGAGCCCACCGCCCAGCGCATGCATCTTCTCCAGCGCCGCCAGCGCCTGCTCCCGATGACCCGCGCGAGTGTGGACCACCGCCAGCCAGTAGAGGACCGCGGCCTCGTCGGGATGCTGTCGGTGGACCGCGTCGATCTGCCGCGCGAACTCCTGGAGGTCCGCAGGCAGCTTCTCCGGCGCAAGCTGAAGATTCGGTGTGGCAACGCAACCGACCGCGACGACGAGCGAGACGCTGGGCAGAAGGCGCATGCGCACCGACTCTACAGCTCGTTGCGCGGCAGACCAGTACGACGGTCGCTGCATCAGTATTGACTGAGACCCGCTTCGCCGTGCTCGAAGCGAAGCGGGTCAACAGCGTGCGTGGGTTTGTGCCACCTCTCGACTATGCGCCTGACGGCGCAACGCTCGAGGCGAACGGGGACGTCACCGCCGGTCACTCCGTGCGGAGGACAACCTCCAGGTACTCGCTCGGAACAGCGAGCGCCGGCTGACCCGTGCGGTTGTGCTGGTCGATCATCGCCTTCATGTCAGCGGCGAGGGCCGCCTGACCCGAGGCGTCCAGCGCGTTGAACGCCTTGTACGTGGGGCCGTAGTACCGGCGGAAGACGTCGATGAAGTGGGTCGCCGACAGGTATCGGAAGGTGAAGGTCTTCCGGACGGCGGAGACCAGCCGGGCCCGCCCCTCGAACAACGAGGAGAGGTGGGCTTCGCTGCCCCAGAGCAGCGGCGAGGAGACGCCGGGCACGGGCGGCACGTACTTGGCGATGACTCGGAAGAGCTGGCCGATGAAGCCTTCCGGGGTCCAGCTGGAGAGGCCGATCTTCCCTCCGGGCACCGTCACCCGTGCCAGCTCCCGCGCCGCCGCTGCGTGGTTGGGCGCGAACATCACGCCGAACGTCGACAGTGCGGCATCGAAGCTCTTCGCGTCGAAGGGCATGGCTTCCGCGTCCCCTTCGACGAAGGTCACAGGGAGGCCTTCCGCTTCAGCGCGCGCCTGGGCGCGGGACAGGAGCGAAGGGACGTAGTCCAGCCCGGTCACCACGGCGTACCGTCGCGCCGCGGCCAGGGAGGCGTTGCCGTTGCCACAGGCCACGTCCAGGACGCGCTGACCGGCGCTGAGGTCCAGGGTCTCAGCCAGGGACTCGCCTACCAGCTGGAGCGAGGTGCCGATGATGGCGTAGTCGCCTGAGGCCCACATTGCCTGCTGGCGGGTCTTGATCTCAGTGAAGTTCGGGGGGGTTTGGGTCGCAGCGGTCATGTCCAGCTCCTTGTGAAAGGTGATGAGTGCGTTGTACGAACCGCCACAGGAATCCGGAATGACCGAGCGTCGGAGAAACATGACCGAGCGTTGGGAGGCACCATGAAGGCGGACGCTCTCTCGGAAGTGCTGCGCGCCGTGCGCCTGCAGGGCGCGGTGTTCTTCGACGTGCACGCCAAGGCACCCTGGGTGGCCGAGGCGCCGCCGGCGCACCGGATCGGCCCCTACATCATGCCGGGCATCGAGCACGTCATCGAGTACCACGTCGTCACTGCCGGGAGCTGTTTCGGCGGGATCATCGGCGAGGAGGCCGTGGAGCTCTCCGCCGGCGACATCGTCGTCTTTCCCCAGGGGGACGCGCATGTCATGTCCAGCGCGCCGGGGATGCGCAACGCGCCTGAGAAGGTTCACGAGAAGCTCGGCCCGGGCTCTCTTCCAATCGCACTCAGTGTTGGTAGTGGCGATGAGGCGAGCGCGCACCTCATCTGCGGCTTTCTGGGCTGCGACGCGCGACCGTTCAACCCGCTGCTCGCACACCTGCCGCGGATGATGCATGTGCCTGCTCGCGCGAACCGCGACGGCGTGGCCCGCAAGTTCGTGGAGCTCGCGCTGAGCGAAGCGGGCGCGCTCAACGCCGGCAGCCAGTGCATGCTGGCGCGCCTCAGCGAGCTGATGTTCATCGAGGTGGTCCGCCGTCACCTCGCCGAGCTCCCCGAGAACACAACCGGCTGGCTGGCCGGCCTGCGCGACCCGTCTGTGGGCCGCGTGCTGGGCGTGCTGCACGAAGCGCCTGCGCGCGCTTGGACGCTGGAGACGCTCGCGAAGGAGGGCGCCACCTCGCGCGCGATGCTCGCGGAGCGCTTCGCGCAGCTGGTGGGCACGCCGCCCATGCAGTACCTCGCCCGGTGGAGGATTCACCTCGCGGCGAACCTGCTCGCAGGCGGCACACAGAGCCTGGCGGAGATCGCGGACGAGGTCGGCTACGGCTCGGAGACCGCGCTCAGCCGCGCCTTCAAGCGCGAGGTCGGCATGGCGCCAGCGATGTGGAGGAAGCAGCGGCGCGAGGCCTCCGCTACTCTCTGACGAGAGGCGCAGTCGCTATCGCCCGCGACCTCGACAGGGACACAGCTACACCGGTCAGCACTGCTGGACCTCCGCCAGCTCCAGCATCCTCAGGTCTCCTGCGCGTTCTTGATGACGCTCGCCGAATCGACTCGCCTCATAGACCTCGCCATTGAGACATCCGTTAGAGCCGCGGCCGGACTTGAAACCGCCCACTCCTTCGGAAAGAGGTCTTGAATGCCTTGGCGTCGCGCTCTCCTGTTGCTCTCGTCGCTCCTACCCGCCGTCGCGCTCGCCCAGGATGAGCCACTCGCCAATGTGTTTCTGGTGCGCATGACGGCCGCGGCCTCGACCTACGGTGTCAGCGGCATCAGCCTGGGCGTATCGCTGGAGCACGCACTGTCGCTGCGCTGGACCGTCCTGCTGAGCCCTCACCTCGGAATGGAAGTAGCCGCGCTTCCAGTTGGCGCCCTGCTCCGGGTCTGGGAGGAAGCCTGTCTGCCACGGCAACCACTCGCGTGGACGTCGGCCTCAGCCCCACGCTTCGCTGGTATCGGGAGGAGGTGGGCACAGGCCTGTTCGCGGGCGTGGAGCTCCCGATCAGCGTGGGGCTGTTCAGCGGCGCGTCCGAGTGGACCTCAACGGTCTTCGGCGTCGAGCCGCAGGTAGGCATGGCGTTCCGCCATCAGCGCCTGGTGGTGCAACTGCTGGCAGGCCCGCGGCTGAGCTCCTCGGTCCTCTTGAAGGCGCCGTCCGGTACCGCCTCTCAGAGTTTCCCTCTGTCGGTCGGCCTGATGACTGGAGTCGCCATCGGCTACGGCGTCTGACCAGCTGACCTCATCTGCACCGAGCAAGAAGGGCCGGGCGTGCTACTTCTCGCTGATCTCGCACTGGCCATTCTTCGCGATGGCCTCATCGATGATGGCCTTCACGATGGAGCCGCCCATCGACAAGCTGACCTGATCCCCGCCGATCTGAGAGCTCTCCGCGGCGGTAAGGCGGCCGCCAATGACCACGGCGTCCTTGCCCACCTTGCTGCCGTCGGCCAGCTTGAGATCCCCGCCGATGGCGACGGCGTCCTTGGTGACCACTGCGCCAGGCTCGAGTATGACGTGCCCGTTGATGGCCACCGCGCTCTTCACCGTCGCCCCGGCGCGCACAACCACGTCGCCGTCTATGGCCACTGCGCTCTGGACCGTCTCACCCTTGGCAATCGTGAGGGTCTTGCCCTGCACCACGCGGTCGCCCTTGTCAGCGGTGATGTGGCACTTGGCGTTCAGCCTCTTCTTCGGTGCGTCCTCCGCGCGCGCGGCACCGCCCACGCTTGCCACCACCGCCGCTGCCAGCATTGCAACGCCCAGCTTTCGCATCGCCACTCCATCCGCAAAGAGATGAGCGACGTACGACGACGCGCCGGGGCGATTGCCACCTTGGATCAGAGGCAGTGATCGTTGACACAATCGACCGAGCAGCAGTCGAAATCATCCCCGCAGACCGCGCCTTTGCTGCCGCAGCTTGGCGCGCACTTCTCGTTGACGCAGTACGCGTCCCGGTCACAGCAGTCCCCGCCCGTGGTGCAGCTCTTGCCGGTGCAGGGCTGAGGGTTGCCGCACTGCCCGCTCTGGCAGGCCAGGCCACCGCAACAGTCGCTGGTGGCCTGACAGAACACCCCGGCTGTGCCGCAGCTCGACCGGCACTTGAAGACGGACACTCCGCCCGAGCTCGACGTGCAGTACGGCGCGGCCGCGCAGCAGGTGCTGGCGCTGCAGCTCTGCCCCTCGCACGAGCCCGGCGGGACGGCGCACTTGCCGCTGGTGCAGGCCAGCCCGGTGCAGCAAGCGGTGGATGGACCACAGTTCGCGCCCACGGCCGCGCAGGTCGGCGCCGTGTTGGGCGCGCACTGGTTGCCAACGCAGCGGCCGGAACAGCAGCTGCTTGGTGAGGAGCAGGCGGTTCCATCCTTCGAACAACTCGGAGTGCCATTGCCACACACGCCCGACGTGCAGCGGCCCGAGCAACATTGGGTTGCGCTCGAACACGTTGAGCCGTTGGCCTTGCAGGCCGGCCCTGCGCTGCACCGGCCTCCTGTGCACGTCAGGCCGTTGCAGCATGCGCCCCAGGAGCCTCCGCACAGCTGCCCGTCGCCGGCGCAGGTAGGCGTGACCTGAGTACAAGCGCCGCCCAGACACGTCCCGGAGCAGCACTGGCTCCCGCTGGTGCACGCCGCGCCCGGAAAGGCGCAGCTGACGAAGTCCTCGCACACGCCGGAGTTGTTGCAGATGCCAGGGAAGCAGCACTCACCGGAATCGGTGCAGGACTCGCCATCGATCTTACAGAGCCCAGAGTTGATCGACAGGACACAGCGGTCGACACCGCCGCTGTAGAAACACATCATCCCCGGACAGCAGCCCTGACCATCGGCTGCATCGTCGAAACAATACTCCTGATACTTGTGACACGTACCGGACTCGCATTTCCCCTCGATACAACTGAGCCCGGCCTGACAGTCAGCATGGTCGGCACAGGAACCCCCATAGGCAACCGCGCGGCAGGTTCCACTCACGCACTTCATGTCGCCGCAGCAGTCGTAGCTCCCGCTACACGAGTCGCCGGCGATGCGACAGCACTGATAGGACGCCAGCGAGTTGCTCGCGGCCCGGCACGCCGACGCGGTGCTGCAGCAGTTGTCGACGTTCTGGCTGCAATCGTACGAAAGCTCCTTGCAGGTCGTCGGGTTGGGCTTCTGACCGCAGAACCCCGCCCGGCAATACCCCGAGCAACACTGGCTGTCCTGGGAACACGCCAGACGATCTGATCGGCAGACCTGGCACTTGCTGCTGGTGCAGGTCAGGCCGGGGCAACAATCAATGTTGTCGACGCAGGTGTCGTTCACCGGCCCGCACGCAGCAGGCGGCGGGCGACAGTGGCCGCCGGTACAGACGACGCCCGCGCAGCACTGGCCCGTGAGGGCGCAACGGTCATCGGCGAGGCTGCAGACGAAGCCAGCGTCCGGAGAGCTGACGCCACCATCCTGCCCCATTCCACCGCCGTCGCTCGCCGTGCCGCCATCGATACCGCTGTCCTGAGCGCCACCATCGACCCCCGCTCCGCCATCAGCCACGGCCCCGCCATCCATCCCGGCCCCACCGTCCGCGCCAGCAACCACGCATGCGCCATCCTTGCAGTCCTGAGCTCCGCTACACGGCAGACAGACCCGCCCGCTGCGACCGCAGGCAGTCGGCTCAACGCCTGGCTGGCAGATGTCGGCGCCGTCGCAACAGCCGGCGCAGGTGCTGGAGTCACAGTCCCGCTTGGTTGGGGAACAGCTCAGCCCCACGCCGCACAAACCGACCAGAATCAGAGGCCGCGCAAAGCGGACTGGGCGAAACAACGCACCGTTACGACCTGACGACATCTGCAGCTCTATGGCAGGGAGGAGCACCGCGCTCGGGCGGCGGGGTTCGCATTGGCGGAGACTTGAAGTCCAGCCGGGCTGGCTGCATGGAGCACGCACAGCCTGTAGACGGTCGGCCCCTCCCTCATGTCTCACGTAAAGAGGGCGGTCATCTCGCCCGTGACGACTCGGAAGGCGGCGCGCTCATCGAGGCTTGCCTCTACGGGGCGGACTTGAACTCGAGCAGAGCGCAGGCATCTATCCCGACGCAGTCGACTGCGTACGCCGTCCATCCGGGCGCCCATCACCTGTTGATCAAATTCGTCGATCTTCGACGGTTCATTCAGGGTCAACGAGTTCGCCTCGCCGCTTGAGCTCACACAAACGCGAGCGACCGCGGATGCCTGCTTCAAACCGCGAGACGCAAGAGTCGCACGCAGCATGTCGCTCGGGTCAAGACGCGGTTGGGGACGACGGCACCAATCACGGTGGCCGCATCCCTTCGGTCGTAAGCCTGGACCCTGACGACCGTGCCACCCTCGTAGACGAGAGGGTGATTTGAGGCAGGCGTCGAGAGCTTCAGCGTCACGACCTCGCGTGCGCTCTCAAGGTGGAGGGTCAGCCTGCCCGCAGAGCCTCCACCGCTGGCCAGTTGCAGCCGATCTTCGGAGCGCCGCAGGAGGTCGGCCAGACACTGGATGAGCCTCCCTCGGTTCTTTCCCTTGGCGTTGCCGTGGCTGCCGAATTCGCTACGGCAGTCCCCGCGCGGGAAGCGTAGCCCCGCATAGTCGACGCTCTCCGAGACGTGTCCCGCAGCGACGAAGGCGACAAACTTACGAAGCTGGTATCCGATGCGTGAGCCACGTCTGGCGGGTGATCGCCGCCCCAACCGCGGAAGCCGCGAGAACCAGCCCCGCCGCTGTCATCACCGCGCGTCGCCGCTGGTCGGGGTCAGTCACCGAGAGACCTCGGTTGAACCAAATAAAAAAGGCCCCGATTGCTCGGAGCCTTTCGGAGTGCCCAGGGCGGGACTCGAACCCGCACACCTTTCGGCGTCACCCCCTCAAGATGATGTGTCTACCAATTCCACCACCTGGGCAAAGCGCGGCCTCTTTAACACGAGGCCGAGGTCTCCGCGCAACCGCTTTCTCCCTACTCCTTCACAGGAGCAGGAGCGGGCGCGTCGTCCTTCTTATCCGTCACGGGTGCATCGCCCGTAGCGCCGGGGGCGTTCGTATCGCCGGCGGGGACGCTGGTCTTCACCTCAACCGGCGCCACACCGGCGTCCAGGGCGGCGGTGACCGGGGTGGCCGGCTTGGCCACCACCGAGCCCGCGACCGAGGACTTGAGCCCGGCGAACGAGAGCCCGAGGGAGGTGAGGAAGAAGAGCGCCGCGCAGACGCCGGTCACCTTGCTGAGGAAGGTGACTGCGCCGCGTCCGCCGAAGGCGCTGGTGGCTGCGCCGCCGCCGAGGGCAGCGCCCATGCCGGCGTCTTTACCCGGCTGCAGAAGGATGACGAAGATCATGAACACGCACAGCAGGACGTGCACGATCGTCACGAAGGTCAGCATGTGTTCGTTGCCTCTCGAAAAGGGCGCTGGACCCTAGCGGACACGCTGGCAGGAGACAAGCAGCACCCGCGCTAACCCCCTGCCCTATCTCAGGCGCTCGCCTTCACGATGGCCGCGAAGTCCGCGGCCTTCAGGCTGGCGCCCCCAACCAACGCTCCATCCACGTCCGGCTTCCCAAGCAGCTCCGCCGCGTTCTCCGGCTTCACGGACCCGCCGTACTGGATGCGGAGCTTCTGTTCGGTCTCCCGCCCATAGAGCTGGATGAGCGTCTCCCGGATGTGGGCGTGGACTTCCTGCGCCTGGTCGCTGGTGGCGGTCTTCCCGGTGCCGATGGCCCACACGGGCTCATAGGCGAGGACGAAGTGCTCGACGTCCGCCGCGGAGAAGCCGGCGAGGCCGCCCTTCACCTGCCGGGTGACCACCTCGAGCGTCCGGCCGCTCTCCCGCTCCTGGAGCGTCTCGCCGACGCAGACGATGGGCCGCATCCCGGCCTTGAGGACCGCCTGCGCCCGCTTGTTCACCGTCTCGTCCGTCTCGCCGAAGTACTGCCGGCGCTCCGAGTGGCCGACGATGACGTACGCGCAGCCGACTTCCTTGAGCATGGGCGCGGAGACCTCTCCGGTGAACGCGCCCGAGGCCTCGTAGTGGCAGTTCTGCCCGGCCAGGTGGAGGTTCGAACCCTCCAGCGCCTTCCCCACCGCCTGCAGCGCGGTGAACGGCGGCGCGACAACGATCTCCACCTTCTCCCGCACCATGGAGACCAGGCCGCGCAGCTCGCGCACCAGCGTCAGCGCTTCGCCCACCGTCTTGTTCATCTTCCAGTTGCCCGCCAGGATCGGCCGGCGATCAGGGCTGCCCATGTGGTGGTCTCCTACTTCTCCAGCGCCTTGACGCCTGGCAGCTCACGCCCTTCGAGGAACTCCAGCGACGCGCCGCCGCCCGTGGAGACGTGGGTCATCTTCTTGCCGAACCCCATCTCCTGCACCGCCGCCGCGCTGTCGCCGCCGCCGACGATGGTCGTCGCGCTGGTGTTCGCCGCCATCGCCTGCGCCACTTCCCGCGTGCCCGCAGCGAACTTCGGAACCTCGAACAACCCCATCGGCCCGTTCCACAGGATCGTCTTCGCCCCGCGGATGTGCTGCCGGTACTGGTCCCGGGTGCGCGGGCCGATGTCCAGGCCCATCAAGTCCGGCGGGAGCGCGCGCTCAGGGATCTCCTTCGCCACGCTCTTCTCCGTCGGCTCCGTGCCGGCGACGTGATCAATCGGCAACACCAGCGGCTTGCCCAGGCGCTCCGCGGCCTCCAGCGTCTTGCTCGCCAGCGTCAGCTTGTCCGCCTCCACCCGGCTCTTCCCAACCTCCACGCCCATCGCCTTGAGGAACGTGTAGGCCATCGCCCCGCCAATCAGCAGCGAGTCCACCTTGGGCAGCAGGTTTTCGATGACCTTGATTTTGTCTGACACCTTCGCGCCGCCCAGCAGCGTGATGAACGGGCGCTCGGGCTGCTTGAGGACGCGGCCCAGGTACTCCAGCTCCTTGCGCATCAGGAAGCCGGCCGCCTTCTCCTTCACGAACGGCACCATCCCCGCCGTGGACGCGTGCGCGCGGTGCGCCGTGCCGAACGCGTCGTTCACGTAGACATCCGCGAGCGAGGCGAGCTCGCGCGCGAAGTCCTCGTTGTTCGCCTCCTCTTCCTTGTGGAAGCGGAGGTTCTCCAGCACCAGCACCTGCCCGGGCTTCAAGTCCCTGACCAGCTTCGTCACGCCGTCACCCACGCAGTCGTCGGCGAGCACCACCTCGTGCTCCTTGCCGAGCAGCTCCGAGAGGCGGCTGGCCGCGGGCTCCAGCGAGAGCTTGGGGTCCACGCCCTTCGGACGGCCGAGGTGCGAGGCGAGGATGACCTTCCCACCGCCCTTGAGCGCGTAGTGGATGGTCGGCATGGCCTCCCGGATGCGCGTGTCGTCGGTGACCTTCCCCGCCTCATCCAGGGGGACGTTGAAGTCCACCCGGATGAACACGCGCTTCCCGGTCAGCTGCAGCTCGTCGATGTAGTGGATCATGTCAGGGACAAACGCCTCAGACGCCCTTGCTCACGAGGAACTTGGCGACGTCGACCATCCGGTTGGAGAAGCCCCACTCGTTGTCGTACCAGGCCATCACCTTCACCAGATTGTCGATGGCGTAGGTGCTGGTGGAGTCGAAGATCGCCGAGTGCGGGTTGCCGTTGTAGTCGACAGAGACGGTGAGCGCCTCCGAGTACTCGAGCACGCCCTTCAGCGGACCCTCCGCCGCCTTCTTGAACGCCGCGTTCACCTCTTCAACGGTGACGGGCTTCGCCAGGTTGACCGTGAGATCCACCAGCGACACGTTCGGCGTCGGGACGCGCACCGCCATGCCGTTCAGCTTGCCCTTGAGCGCCGGCAGCACCTCGCCGATGGCCTTCGCCGCGCCGGTGGAGGCAGGGATCATCGACAGCGCCGCGGCGCGCGCGCGCCGGAGGTCCTCGTGCATGAGGTCCAGGATGCGCTGGTCGTTGGTGTAGCTGTGGATGGTGGTCATCAAGCCGCGCTCGATGCCGAAGGCGTCGTTCAGCACCTTCGCCACGGGCGAGAGGCAGTTCGTCGTGCACGACGCGTTGGAGATGATGTTGTGCTTCTTCGGGTCGTACGACGTGTGGTTGATGCCGTAGGCGATGGTGAGGTCCGGGCCCTTGGCCGGCGCGGAGATGAGGACCTTCTTCGCGCCCGCGGCGAGGTGCTTCTCCGCGGCGGCCTTCTCCGTGAAGCGGCCGGTGCACTCGAGCACCACGTCCACGCCCAGCGCCTTCCACGGCAGGTTGGCGGGATCCTTCTCCGCGGTGACCCGGATCTCCTTGCCGTTGATGATGATGCCCTTCTCCGTCGCGGAGACGGTGCCCGGGAAGGTGCGGTGGACCGAGTCGTACTTGAACAGGTGGGCGAGCGAGGCCGGCTTGTCGAGGTCGTTGATGGCGACGATCTCCACGTCCTCATTGCGGAGCAGCGCCGCACGCAGGATGCAGCGGCCAATACGGCCAAACCCGTTGATCGCGAACTTGAGGGCCATGGATCTCTCCTTCAGGAAGAGCTCGACACGGCGGTCACCTCAAAGAGAGCGTGCTCAATGCCCCGTCGAGCGATGGGGTAAAGGTGGGTTCGAAAACGGCTCGGACCCTATGCACCCGCACCGCTCGAGTCAACGTCAGCGATGAAGGTCCTCTGCATTTGAAACAGATGGCACAGACCGCCGTCGTCCCCGCCGCAGCAGAGGCAACAACGCGCCCACCAGCATCAGCCACGCACCGTCGAGCGCGCTCGCACACCCGCAGCCCGTCTCCGCCAACGAGCCCTCGACGAGCGGAATGGCCGGAAGCGTGCGAGCGGTTCCGCCATCCGGCAGCGTCACCACCCCGCTGTCCACCTCCGGAAAGACGACCCCGCCATCGGTTGCCACGTCGCCAATGCCCGGCGCGAGGAAACCCACCAGCTGCGCGATGAGCTTCCGGCGCGGCGCCTCTTCGGAGAGCGTCTCGATGGGGAAACCCACAAACGCCACGCGCCCTCCCCCTTCACCGCCCGAGGAGATGATCGCCGCCGAGGTCGTCCCCTCGAACGTGCCAATCACCTTGCCGCCGCTCGCCGCACCCAGCGCCCGCGTGCCCACCATCTGCGCGGTCACCCGCCCGCCCGCAGGCGCCAGGAACTCAATCTCCCGAACGCCCGCGTAGCTGCCGCGCGTCCCGTCGTCCACCCGCGCGCGCCCCACCGCGTCCAGCAGCGCATCCGCCGGCATGAGCGCCATCGACCCGCCGTCGGGCAACGCGAGCGGGAGCCGCGCCGCCACCGCGGCGTGCAGCACGTCCGCCAGGAAGGCCTTGTCCTCCGCGCTGCCGGCCGAGAGCGCCGCCGCGGCCTGCGCGCTGGAGAAGAGGAGATTGCCGCCGGCGGTGATGAAGGCCGCCAGCCGCTGCCGCTCCGCGACCTCCAGCGCTCCGCCGCCCGGCGTGCCGCGCCCGCCCACCCAGTCGATGAGCGTGTAGCCACCCACCGTCGCGCCCGCGCCGAACGCCGCGGAAGTTGCGCCGTCGAACGGAAGACTCAACGCTGCGAAGGCGTCCCCGTGCCGGCGGACCGACGCGCCGTCATTCACCCGCTCCATGAACGCGCGCACTGGCGAGCCCAACCCGAAGCGGCTCATGTCCTCCAGCAGCGCGCCCGTGGCGTCCCAACGCGTGAAGCCGCTCACCACCAGCACCGGCGCCCGCACGCCCGCCGCCGCGCGCACGCCCACCGCCTCGGACGGCAGTGACTCTCCGCCCTCGTTCGTCGCCCCGACGCGGAAGTAGCGCGTCTGTCCGGGAGAGAGCTGGACCGCGAGCTCCTTCTGCGCGGTCTCCGTGCCCTCGTCCCAGGAGAGCCCATCGGCGGATTGATACACGCGGTAGCCCGTGGCCACATCGCCGGCGAGATCTCCGCCGTCCTTCGCGACGGGCTCCCACCGCAGCTGAATTCTCCCCGCACCAATGTTGACCGCCTGAAGCACCGCTGGAGGCTCCGGCGGAAGCCGCGCCGGCACACCGTCCGCCTGCGCGAAGTACTTGATGATCCCCTGCGCGATGGCGCGCGCCGCGAGGTACCGGAACGGCGGCTCCTTGAGGTGCAGCGCGTCCGCCGGCGTGTCGTGGAAGGCGACCTCAATCAACACCGAAGGCATCTCGTCGTTGGCGCTCGGGCTCAGCTCTCCGAAGTACGCGCACTGGATGCCCTTGTCGCTCCACGACGGCAGCCAACCTGCGCGTGCGTCGCGGACGAGCTCCCCGTGAACCGCGTTCGCCAGCGCCTGGCTCCCGGCGGTGGGCGTCGGCGTCTTGCACACGCCCGGCCCTTCGGCGCCGTAGATGTACGTCGTGGTGCCGGTGACCGGGGTGGGCGCGTTGGTGTGCCACGCCACGTAGACCGCCGGCTCCCCCGGCTCGTGGTCCCACTTGGCGTACTTGGGGCGCGACTGGATGTCGTCGTCGCGGTCTGTCAGCGACGGGTTGTCGAAGGCGGACTGCGGCGCGCCGAACCACTGGGTCCCCAGCCGCCCGGCCTCGTCGAAGCGCGGGCGCCCGGTGGAGCCGCGGCCGCGGTCGTAGTTGAACCCCATCCCGCCGCCGAAGCGCACCGCGTCCAGGCTCAGGTTCCGGCCGGCCGGGTTCTTCGAGTCATTGAGCACGACGAGCGCGCCCTTCGCCGCGTCCTTCCCCTGCGCGAAGTAGAAGCGCCCGAGCAGCACCCAAGTCGAACCGTGGCGCTGCTGGTTCACGCGGAAGTGCGCCTCGCCGCCCGGGTGCCGCACGACGTAGTGCGCGTCATCCACCCGGCCGGTGAACTGCGTGTAGGTGACGTAGACGTTGTAGTAGCCGCTCTCCGGGATGTCGGCCGTGTACACCGCCTGCGCGGTCGCCGTCGCCGCCGCCTCCAGCAGCCGGTTCTGGCCGCTCTGAAAGAGGGCGATGCCGTCGGACATCGTCGCGGGTGGCGGGCCGAAGCCGGGGAGCGTGGAGGTGGTGAACAGCCCGGTGTTGCCGGACTCCGCGTAGCTTGGGCTCCCGTCGTCCACGATGACCATCCGCGGGTTCGGGTCCGGCTCGCGCGCGGGGCGCACCGTCGCGCCGGCGCTGGTGAGCAGCGGGATGAGGAACTGGCTCACCGTCTCGTTGGAGACGATGTCTTCGACGATGGTGTTGGTGTTGGGCCGCTGGGAGCCATAGCCGCCGAGCGCGTCCACATAGATGAGGCCGTGGCCGGGGCTGAGGTAGACGGTCTTGCCGGAGAGCGCACCCTGGCGCGAGCGGCTGGAGGGCAGCCCGAAGGCGCGGGCATTCGTCGGCGCGGGATCTTCGCGGCGCACCAGCGGGGCGGTCTGCGCGGTCACCCGGCGCTCGAACGGCTTCGCGGGCACAGGAAGGCCCTTGGGCGTGCCGGGCGGCTCCAGCCCGCAGTCCTCGGTTCGCGCGGGATCCTGGGCTTGAGCCACCGCGGAGACCAACCACGCCGCGAGGACAGAGCGAAGCAGACGCATGGGCGGCTTCTCCGGGGGAGGGGCGAACCTTACGCCGTCACCGGGAACGCAGGCAAAGGCTGGAATTCGCAGCGAATCCCCTGCGTGACGGGGGCAGCGGCCACCCCTCGCGGTCGACAGGAGTGGAAAAGCCGGCTTCTACTCACGCGTTAACGGAGCTCACCCAAGGAGCCGTGCCCATGCTCGTTTCCACGCTCAGCCTGGTCGTCGCCGCCACGGTCCTCGCAGCGCCGGCGGACGCCCCGGTCCGGGTGTCGCTGGAGGGCAGCCCGCGCGCCGCGTCATTTCTCGACACCGGCTCCGGCGGCGGGGGCGGCGCCTCCATCAACCCGCTCCTGTTCGTCGGCGAGGTCGCCATCGGCACCGTCGCGGGCTATCTGGGCTTCACCGCGGGCGTTCTCCTCAACCTCCCCCTGGGCGGCTTCTCCTCGCCCATTGACGCGCATGACGTCCTCTACCTGTTCGCCCTCCCGCTGGCCGCCGCCGGGAGCGCGAGCTGGCTGGTGGGGCTGTTTGACCTTGGGCAGCGGTCCTTCCTGGGCAGCATGCTGCACAGCCTGATTGGCGCCGTCATCGGCGAGGGCGTGGCGATAGGCGTCGGCTTCCTGCTGGCGTTCCTCTTCCCCGCGGTGGGCCTCCCCGCGCTGTTCTGGGCGGCGGCGGCGGCCCCGGGCTGCGTGGCGCTGGGGTCCACGCTGGCGATGGAGCTGCTCAAGTCTGGCGGCGGACAGGCAAGCCCCTCTGCCCTCTGGCGCGAGGAGCGCGGCGTCCCCAGTGTCAGTCCCATGGCCGCGCTCGCTTTTTGAGGGCGGCCCTTCGCAATCGTGATTACCTGCACACCCACTTTTCTTTCGGGAGCACCGGGCAATGGCAACTGTCGAAATCACCTCTGACAACTTCAAGTCGACCGTCGACCGGGACGGCATTGTGCTCCTGGATTGGTGGGCGCCCTGGTGCGGCCCCTGCCGCGCCTTCGGGCCGGTGTTCGAGAAGGCCTCTGACGCTCACGCCGACATCACGTTCGGGAAGATCAACACGGACGCCCAGCAGGAGCTCTCCGGCGCGTTCGAGATCCGCTCCATCCCCACGCTGATGGTCTTCCGCGACCGCGTGCTGCTCCTCTCGGAGCCCGGCGCGCTCTCGCCTGCGGCGCTGGAAGATCTCATCGCCAAGGCCCGCGCGCTGGACATGAACGACGTCCGCCGGCAGATCGCCGAGCACGAGAAGAAGAACCCGCCGGAATGAGCGGCACCCGCCCGGCGCCTCCCCCGTTCACGCGACCCCGCATGGGCTGGTGGAGCTCGTTCGGGCACGCCTGGAACGGGCTCATCCACACCGTTCAGTACCAGCCGCACATGCGGGTCCACGTCATCTCAGGGATCCTCGTGGGGATGGTGGGCAGCGGCATTCCCCTGGGGCTGGCGGAGAAGGTCACGCTCATCTTCTGCGTGCTCTTCATCTTCTTCGCGGAGATCCTTAACAGCGCGCTGGAACAGGTGGTGGATCTCGCCATCCAGCAGTTCGACGAGAAGGCGCGCGTGGCGAAGGACGCGGCGGCGGCGGGCGTGCTGGTGCTCGCCATCGGGACGGTGGTCATCTTCGCGGCCATCCTCGTCCACAACTGGCACACGGTGGCTTCGCACGGCGAGGAGATCCAGCGCCAGGTCCTGCTGGGCGTTCCGTTCACCGCGTGCGCCGCCGCCCTGATGTCGCCGCGACCGCGCCCGGGCTTCCTGGACGCGCTGTTCTTCGTGTTGGGCTGCGCGCTGCTGGCGCTGCTGGCGTTGAGGACGGAGAGCGTGGTGTTCACCTCGCTCACCTTCGGGCTGCTCGTCGTCTGCGGGAGCGCCGCGCGGGGCCGCCCGAAAGTCCCCGGGGGTTCCACCGCCCGCGGCTCCGTCTCTGGCGTATAGTCCCGCCGCGTGAAGACCTTCCTCGCGCTCCTTCTCGTCGCTTCTTCCCCTGCGCTCGCGGTCGGCTCGTCATCGTTGCCCGCGCCCGGACCGGGACCCATCGCCTCCGCGCTGATGGGGCTTGTCGGCGTCGGCATCCTCGTCGCCGCCGTCGGAGCCATCGTGCTGTTGGTGGCGATGGCGGCTCAGGCGGTGGTGCTTGGGCGCCCCACGCTGCCGCCGAAGGAGTGACGTTCTGACCGCTCAGCAAAGGCAGCGCTGTTGCTGCCTTCGCGCGCAGGTCTGAAAGGCACAGCGTTACGCGGTGTGGCGGACCTGCTCAACCAGCGGCGGAAGCGGCGTCTTGTCGCCGTCCTTGATGTCCGTGGCGACCAGGTCGATCAGCTCTGTGGCGATGCCGATGATCTGATTCTGTGAGTAGCCGCTCGCTCGGAGCTGATTGAAGAAGGTGCGAGCGAGAATCTTGGGGCCCTTCGGGTCCTTGTTCATACGTCGAACCTCCTGAAAAACGTCTGGGGCCCCGCGGAGTTCAACGGACGTGCCAGCCCGCTGGAGGCTCCCCGATTCCTCTTGTTTGAAGAACACTTAGGGCCAAAAGAAGCGTTCTGACGACGGGCGGCCGGTGCGAAGGACCCTACGCACCCTCCGAGGGGGAGCGGGCAACTCGGGACCGCGCGGGTGCATAGCCCCCTTCGCACCTTCGAGGCCACAAAAACCCTTGGAACCGCTGCAAATGCGTTGTAGCGCACCTTGTCGATGGCCTTCAGGGTGAACAACATCGGGCTTTGGCTCGACGAGCCGCAGGAGCTGCTGGGAACGCGCGCGGCGGAGAAGCTCGGCGTGGCGCGCGCGGATCTCGCAAGCGTCCGCGTCGTCCGCTCCGTGCTCGACGCGCGGAAAAAGGGCAGCCCTCGCTACATCTACACACTCGAGGTGGAGCTGGCGCCAGGCAAAGTCCCCGCGCGTCTTCCGCCGGACGTGTCGACGTCGCAGCCTGCGCCAGAGCCGCCGAAGAAGGTGGCGCAGCCCACGCCGTGGCCGGTCATCGTCGGCGCGGGCCCGGCTGGACTGTTCTGCGCGCTGGGTCTGCTCGAGCGCGGCGTGAAGAGCATCATCGTGGAGCGCGGGCGCGAGGTGATCACCCGGCGCAAGGACGTCACTCAGCTGATGCGGGATGGCACGCTCCAGCCCGAGAGCAACATGAACTTCGGCGAGGGCGGCGCCGGCGCGTACACGGACGGGAAGCTCTCCACGCGCATCAACCACCCGCTGGTCCGGAAGGTCATTGAGACGTTCGCCCGCTACGGGGCGCCGGACCACATCCTGATTGAAGGCAAGCCGCACATCGGCTCTGACCTGCTGCCGCTCTCGGTGGAGCGCATGCGCAACGAGCTCACCGAGCAGGGCTGCCAGGTCCTCTTTGAAAAGCGCGTGGAGGATCTGCTCTACGCGGACGGCCGCGTGCGCGGCGTGAAGCTCTCCGACGGCGCGGAGCTGGAGTCTTCGCGCGTGGTGCTGGCGCCCGGCAACTCGGCGCGGGAGCTGTACGAACGCTTCGCCCAGGACGGCCGCGTCAGTATCGAGGCCAAGCCCTTCGCCATCGGCTTTCGCGCGGAGCATCCGCAGGCGCTCATCAATCAGATTCAGTACGGCGGCGCGGCGAAGAACCCGAAGCTGCCGCCGGCGGACTACAAGCTGGCGGAGAACCTGGACGTCGACGGCGAGGTGCGCGGCGTCTACTCGTTCTGCATGTGCCCCGGCGGCATTGTGGTGCCCACGCCGACGGAGCCGGGCATGCAGTGCACCAACGGCATGAGCAACTCCCGCCGGAACGCGAAGTACGCGAACGCGGGCATCGTGGTGTCGGTGACGGTGCAGGAGTTTGAGCGCGAAGGGTTTCACGGCCCGCTGGCCGGGCTCGCCTTCCAGCGGCACTGGGAGCAGAAGGCGTACGAGCTGGGCGGGGGCCGCTTCATCGCGCCCGCGCAGTCAGTCCCGGACTACCTCGCCGGGAAGCTGAAGAAGAAGCCGGAGGGCACCACCTACCGGCCGGGGCTGGCGCACGCGGATTTGAACCTGCTCTTCCCGCCGTCGCTCACCGCGTCCCTCAAGCAGGCGCTGCGCGCGTTCGACCGGAAGATGCGCGGCTTCGTCTCCGAGGACGGGATGCTCATCGGCATCGAGAGCCGGACCAGCGCGCCGGTGCGGATTACCCGCGGTGAGGATTTCCAGTCGGTCTCATTGAAGGGGCTCTACCCCTCCGGCGAGGGCTGCGGCTACGCGGGGGGCATCGTCTCCTCGGCGATAGATGGCCTGCGGATCGCCGAGCAGATTGCCCTCGAGCTGGGGTGACCAGGTAGGTTTGGGCCATGCGCTACACGGTACGAACCAAGGAGGGCTCGCTCACCTACGGCAGCATGCTGGAGGTGGAGAAGGCCTTCGTGTCCGGACTGGTCGGCCCTGAGGATGAGGTCCAGGAGGAAGGCAGCACCACCTGGAGGAAGGCGGGCACCATGCCCCTCCTCGTGCGGGCGAAGAAGGGCACCGACATCGACCTCGGCCGCCACGGCTGGACGCTGCTCGTCCTCGCGCTGTCGGTCGGCGCCCTGTACATGCTCTTCAACGGCTACTGGATTGGCGGCCTCATCCTCGTCATTCCGCTGAGCCTCATCCTCACGCGGGTGACGTATAAGGCGTTCCGCGTCAAGAAGCCCTAACCCCTCCGGGAGCGACGAGCACCACATGGCCTACGCAATGGTGAAAGGGAAACGTCACGACGTCCGCGTGACCCAGGACCTGGCGGAGAACTTCAACGTCGAGGTCTACCCCACGCCGGACGCCAAGGCGTACAAGGCCGCCGAGCCATTCAAGAACTGGCCGGTGCCCCTGTGCATGAAGATCCGCGCGGACTCCAGAGGCCACGCGCTGGAGGCCGGCCTCGCGCACATGAAGCAGCTGGGGAAGATCGACGAGTTCCACATCGATCCCAGCGAGCGCCCCGCGCCGGACGCCCCGAAGGCGCCGAAGGCGGATGACGAGGACGAGGAAGAGACGAAGGAAGACTGAGCGGCTCTACCGCTCGCCGAGCCACCGGGCGAAATCCCGGGCCGGCTCTCCGATGCTGGAGAACCGGACGTCCAGCCGAGTGCCGAGCAGCCCGCGCCGGGGGGTGATGTCCAGCCCACAGACGCCGAGCTCTTCGGCCTCCCCCCAGACGTCCAGGACGCCCGCCCGGATGGCCTTCGCGTCCGCAAACGGGCCCCCGACTTTGTACGTGCCCTTGGATACGGCAGGAGTGGGGGCGAGCTGCGCACGTCGGACCTGGGCAGCGCGAAGGCGGAGGAGCTCGGGGGTCAAGAACATGGTTGTACGTTATCGGTGACAGCACCCGTGACGATGCTGTCAATCGGGGTTACACGCGGCTCGCCCGTTGCCCGGGCTGGCCGCCGGGCCCTCGTCGCGCGCCCTTCGCACGGACACCACCCTGTAGAGCATGACCAGCACGTACGTCTCGCCGGAAGCCGTCCGTCGTCTGCGCAGAGGGAATCCGTGGGTCTATCGCGAGGAGATCATCCGGATGGACGGGACGCCCGCCGCCGGTGAGCCGGTGCAGCTGCGAGATGAGCTGGGCGAGGTGCTGGGGCTGGGAGACGTGGATCTCGACTCACCCCTGGCCATCCGAAGGATTGGCAGCGGAGAGGAGTCGCCCGAGGGGTTGATCCCCCGGCACCTCCGGGAAGCGGTCGCGCGCAGGGCGGGGCTGGTGCAGGACCCGCGCTACTGCCGGCTGGTCAACGACGACGGCGACGGGCTGCCGGGGCTGGTGGTGGACCGCTACGACAGCCACTGCAGCGTTCAGACGTTCACGCGGCCGATGGACGCCCGGACGGATGAGATTGCCCGGTCGCTGGTGGAGGTGCTCGGCGCGCGCTCGGTGCTGCTGCGCAACGACAGCCAGATGCGCGCGCGGATGGAGCTGCCCTCGCCCCGTCCCCACGTGCTCTTCGGTACCCCGCCCCGCTGGACCCGACTCCTGGAGCTGTCCGCGCGGATCACGGTGGACCTGACGTTCGGCGCGGGGACCGGGTACGCATTCGATTTGCGCCATGTGCGCCGGCTGGTGAGGAGGATGTCTCAGTATGCGCGCGTGCTGGATCTCCGCTGCGGCGTGGGCGGCTTGCTGGTCCATGCCGGCCTGGGCGGCGCGCGGTCCATCCTCGCGTTCGAGACGGATCCGGATGCGCTTGACCTCGCGAGGGAGAACTCCGAGGCCAACGGCCTCGCTGGGCGGGTGCGCATTGAAGAGGCCAGCCCGGCCGCCGCGCTCACGGCGCTCGATGATCACTTTGACCTGGTGCTGCTGGATCTCCCCCGCTTCTATCGGAACGATGAGGATCCCGAGCGGGCGTTCACTGCGCTGCTGCGAGGGGCCATCCGCGTGACCCGGAGATCCGGCCGACTGATCGTCATCGGGTATCCGCCGATGGGCGAAGCGTGGGATCTGGATCAACGCGTGGCGGCCGCGTGTGAGGAGGAGCATCGGTACGCGCTGCGGCTCGCCCGCCCTTCGCTTCCGTTTGATTTCCCGACGGTCGTCGGAGCGCCGGGAGGCGAGCACCTGCAAGCGCTCGCGCTGGAGCTGGGGTGAAGTCCCCGGGGCTGCGGCGCGGTCGCGAAGGCAGTCTGGACAGGGGCACACAGGTCTTGGGCGGAGCTGTCCGTGCACTCGCGCGGAGGCGGGTGCACTGCCGGCGCGGAGGCAGCTATCCCTGAGGGAGACGGGGCACGCGGGATTGTCCTGGGCGGCTGCCGGGGCGCCCGCCGGCAGCACGACCGCCGCGGCCAGGCCCGTTGCAGCTACCTGACCGACGTCGGGCTCCCCGAGGTGCAAGGCACCCGCCTTCGTTGCAGCCCCGAGCTGTCCCCGGCTGAGGCGAGAACGGCTGCGGCGCACGTCTCCTTTCACGCGGCGCCGAACTGCGATGAGTTATCGACGCTATTGTCGACAATTCATCGCAGTTCATGCGCGTTCTTTGTTGCTGATGCGCCGGTGCCATGGGGGCCCGTCTTAGGCGGTTTTTAAAGGCATCCGCCGCGGCGACACGTGTCGAGAAGTGCGACGTGTTATCGTTGCCAATAACGACAACCCGTCGCACTTCTGTTCGCTTGCCCTGGCCTCGCGTGTGTATCGCCGCTGCGTCGCGGACGACGAGGGGACAGCTCCGGAGACTCACGAAGCAGCACGCAACTCACCTTGGGGCACGCTGGAGCGGGCAGGAAGCGGAGCCCGAACGGGAGACTGCGGTCATGCTGCCGGCGGGCGCCCGCCGGCAGCCGCCCGGGACTGTCCCGCGTGCCCCGTCTCCCTAAAGGACAGCTGCCTCCGCGCGAGCAGCGCGCCCGTCTTCGCGTCAGTGCCTGGAGAGCTCCGCCCAAGACCTGTATTCCCCTGACCCGACTGCCTCCGCGAGCGCGCCGTGGGCCCCGTCGCGCCAAGGACGCCACGGCCAGGACCGGGGGAGGCACGGCGCCCGCTCCACGCCAGTCCGGAGTCGCGATGGCGGCGTCCGTAGGTTTGCGCGACGTCTCGACTATGCGCCTGACGGCGCAACGCTCGACGCGAACGGGGGCGGTTCGCCATCCGACGGCGAAGACTTGTGACCAATCGTGGGGCACGCTCGACGCGAACGGGGGCGGTTCGCCATCCGACGGCGAAGACTTGTGACCAATCGTGGGGCACGCTCGACGCGAACGGGGGCGGAAGCCATCCGACGGCGAAGACTTGTGACCAATCGTGGGACACGCTCGACGCGAACGGGGGCGTAAGCCCGGCAGGACAGGCCAATTCCCGACCTACTCGACCTGCGGCCCCGTGTAGCGGGCACGCGGACGCAGAAGTCCAGGGGAGCGCCGTTGCTCCAGGACGTGGGCCACCCAGCCCGCGGTGCGGGCCACCGCGAACACTCCGGTCGCGCTCCCTCTCGGCAACCCGAGCGCCGTGCAAAGCGCGACCAGCGCGAAGTCCACGGACGGGGTGATCCCCGTGGACGCCTCGACCGCCCTCGCGATGGCGAGCAGCGTCTTCATCCGCACCGTGGGCCGGGCGAGCGACCTCGCTGCGTCCCACAGCGGCCGGGAGCGGGGATCTCCCCCCGGATACAGCCGATGACCGAACCCGGGCGTCGCATCCCCCCTCGCCGCTCGAAGGGCCAGGACGCGCGCGGCTGCGCGGGGTGATCCCACCTCGGAGACGAGCGCCTCTACCCGGTCGCACTCCGCGCCGTGCCGCGGGCCGCTGAACGTGGCCAGCGCCGCAGTGAGGCACGCCAGGAGATCCGCCTGCGCAGACGCCGCCACGCGGGCGGCGAAGCTGGACGCGTTGAGCTCGTGATCCGCCAGCAACACCAGCGCCCGCTGCAGCATCCCCGCCGCTCGCCGGTCTCTCGCCCCGAGCGCCACGGCAATCGCCTCTGCCACCCCACCCGCCCGCAGCGCCCTTTTGCAGCGCTCCGCGGAGTGCGGCAACCCCATCCACGCCGCCATCCGCCGGATGCAGAGCCGGGCCCGGCGTCGTTCCACCTCCGCGTCCAGCATCAGAGGTGAGCCATCCCGCGCGGCCAGGCACGGCAGCAGCGCCTGCAACGCGGCCAGGGGCGTGGCCGGCCGGCCTCCGCCGACGGACAACAGCGCCTTGACCGGGGCCCCGAGATCCCCGGGCCGCTCCCACGTCGCGCTGGCGGGAAGCGCGGGGCCCCAGAGCAACTCTGCCGCGCGCTCGAAGCTCACGTCGGAGGCGGCAAGTTCCACCGCGAGGTGGCCGCGATAGATGGGCCCCCGCGCGTGGATCCCGCTGTGCGCGGACTCCAGCACCGGCTCGCCCCACTGGAGCGCCCCCGCGGCCACCGGCCCGTGTCCCGCTCGGGCAGCCGCCATCGCCTTGACGCGCTCCACATCGGCGCGGCGGTAGGCGTGCAGTCGGTTCCTGCCCGTGGGGACGCTCTCAATCTTCCCCCGCGCCGCGTACGAGTAGAGCGTCGACCGCTTGACGCCCAGCAGCTGCGCGGCGGCGTCCGCGCTCAGCAGGTCGGATGCTGGATTGTCGAATCCACGTTGATCCATATTTTCCGGGCATTAGACACTGCGGGTCCCAAGGAGGTCGACCATGAGCGGCCAGACGGCGAAGGGCGGTGGACTCGAAGGTGTGGTGGTGGCGGACACACGACTGTCCGACGTGGACGGAGAGCGGGGGCGGCTGATCATCGCGGGCCAGGATGTCGAGCAGCTCACAGGCACCCGCACCTTCGAGGACGTCTGCGCCCTCCTCTGGCGCGGCGAGCTGCCGAGCGCCGACGCTCGAACCGCCCTCTCCCGCGCGCTCGGCGAGGCCCGGGTGCGAGCCTTCGAACGGCTGCCGAGGTTGGGCGCCGCGCTGGAGGCCGCGGACGGGATGGACGCCCTCCGGGGCAGCGTGGCCCAGCTCTCCTCCCCTGCCCGCGCGGACGAGGCCTCTTTCACGGAGCTCACGGGTGCCCTCGCGGTCTACGCCGCCGCCTGGTCCCGGCGCCGGCAAGGCCAGGCGCCCGTCGCGCCGGACCCCACGCAAAGCCATGCGACGGACTACCTCCGGATGGTCCGCGGGGACCGGCCCACCCCGGCGCAGAGCGCGGGCATCGACGCGTACCTCGTCACCGTCAGCGACCACGGGATGAACGCCTCCACCTTCGCGGCGCGGGTGGTGGCCTCCACCGGCTCCGACGCGGTCTCGGCGGTCACCGCGGCCATTGGGGCGCTGAAGGGTCCGCTGCATGGCGGCGCGCCCGGACCGGTGTTGGACATGCTGGACGCCATCGACAAGCCCGAGCGCGCTGAGGCCTGGCTCGCAGGCGAGCTGGAGGCAGGCCGCCGCGTGATGGGGATGGGCCACCGCATCTACCGGGTGAGAGATCCCCGGGCGGCGGTGCTGGAGCGCGCGGTCGAGCGGCTGGAGTCGTCGCTCCCCGGCGCCCAGGGCCGGCTGCCGCTGGCGCGCGCCGTCGAGAAGGCCTCCGAGCGGCTCCTGCGCGAGCGGTACCCGAACCGCCCGCTCAAGGCGAACGTCGAGTTCTACACGGCGATTTTGCTGGACGCGCTGGGACTGCCGCGGACGCTGTTCACCCCCACCTTCGCCGTGTCGCGCGTGGCGGGGTGGTGCGCCCACGTCGCCGAGCAGCAGGCGTCCGGACGCCTCATCCGGCCGAGCTCTCAATACGTCGGCGCGGTTCCCGTCACTTCTTCTTGACGGCCTTGCGGACGGCGCGGAACACGTCCGGGACGGCGGATCCGTTGGCCCGGTTCACGACCCACGTCGGCAGCGAGCCGCCCGGGTCCGTATACACGTAGTAGGTGGCGAAGGTCTTGGTGCCGTTGTCGCGGGGCTCCAGGCGCCAGAAGCCGTCGTTGATCTTCACCCGGATGCGCCCTTCCTTCTCCGGGAGCTTGTCGGCCGCGGACCAGGTGACCAGGAGGAACCCCTTGCCGTCCTGCCAATCGGACTCGTCCAGAATCTTGATGACGTAGTCGCGCCGGGCGACGAGGGGGGCGTTGATGCAGCTGTAGAAGTAGATGACCTTCCCTTCCTCCTGTACCTCCAGGACCTTGCTGTCCTCGGTGAAGGGCATGTTCTGGTCGTAGTGGGCGTAGTCCCGGATCGCCCGGAACACGTCGGGCGGAGGGGCGTCGACGAGGCCGATGGCCTTCATCTCGTTCACGTTCGTGCCCTTCTTCTGCCGGGAGTAGACCGTGATGCCCTCGTCCCGGGCGGCTTGCTCCCAGCCCGGGCCGGAGTCGGGCGAGGCGGCGAAAAGGGCAATGGACAACAGGAGGATTGACGGCATGCGCGGCATCCTAACCTCCAACGTCAATCCGCGACGAGCAGCGCTCGGATCCTGGGCGTTCTGCGGTAGTGTCCGCGCCCGTGAATACGCCCGACCTGCAGCCCGACGCCCCGCCTGCCCCCTCTCCCGAGAGTGGAGCCATCCCAGCAAACGACTCGCCTGAGACCATCCGGAAGGTCTACGTCCGCGACCTGCGCGAGAAGGAACCCATCCACACGGTCTTCCGCGTCGCCAAGAAGGCGAAGATCACCGGCCGCAGCGGGAAGTCCTTCGTCTCCCTCGTCTTCGCCGACAAGACCGGCGAGATCGACGGCCGCATCTTCGACAACGTGGACGCGCTGGACCCCACGTTCGCGGCGGACGACTACGTCCTCATCAAGGGCAGCATCATCTCTTTCCACAACAAGCTGCAGGTCCTGGTGGACGCGCTGGAGCGCCTGGAGCCGGGGCCCATCGACGTCGCCGAGTTCGCCTTCGAAGCGCCGGCCACGCCGGAGCCGGCTGCCCCCGCCGCACAGCAGCCTGCTCAGGAGCGCCCGCACGCCCACGGCGACGGCGCGCGAGCGGTCGGCCACATCCGGGAGCTGGTCGAGCGCGTCCACGACCCGTTCATCCGCTCTCTGCTCGTCGCGTTCATGGAGGATCCGGAGATCTCCAGCAACCTCGCCATCGCCCCCGCGGCGAAGGGCATCCACCACGCCTACAAGGGCGGGTTGGCGGACCACATCCTCTCGGTGATGAAGCTGGCCCACCGGATCGCCGATCACTACCCGCAGGCGGACCGGGATCTCCTCCTGGCCGGCGCGGTGCTCCACGACATCGGCAAGGTGCGGGAGCTCTCCTACGAGCGCGGGAACTTCGACTACACCGATGAGGGCCGCCTCGTCGGCCACCTGGTGATGACCGCGCAGAAGATCCGCGAGCACGCGTCCCGCATCCCCAACTTCCCTCCCCTCCTCGAGCAGCACATCACGCACCTCGTCCTGGCCCACCATGGCCAGCTTGAGTACGGGTCGCCGAAGCTCCCGGTGACGCTGGAGGCGCTGCTCGTCCACCTGATCGACCTGATGGACTCCCGCGTCGCGTCCTGGCTGGACATCATGTCCAAGGACTCCAACGAGCGCTGGACGGACGTCTCCCGCCTCTACGACCGTCACCTCTGGAAGGGCCCGCTGCCGACGGTGCGGGGCAAGGGTCCAGTGGAGCCGCGAGGCAAGCGCCGGGACGAGCCGCGCCGGAAGCACCGCGACGGACAGAAGGAGCACCGCGAGCACCGGGAGCACCGCGAGGCACCCGCGCAGGCGAAGCAGAAGGAGCCGGAGGTGGTGCGTGCCGCGGAGCCGCGCCCGCCGCGCCGCGAGAAGCGGCCGGACCGTCCGGAGCGCCCAGACCGTCCGGAGCGAGAGGCGAAGGCGCCGGGTGGGCTCCCGTCGGATCTCACCTTCAAGCCCTTCAGCGCGCTGGCCGGCACCCCGCCCCCCGAGCAGCAGAGCGCGCCGCCCCCGAACGGCGACGAGCAGAAGTCGGAGTAGCTTTTCGACCGCAGGACAGTAGGTCGTTGAAGCAGGTGGGCGCACGTGCGCCGCCCGCGGTCGCTGGTGTGGTTGCTGCCCGTCGCCTGAATTCGACGGGCGTGCAGTGCCCAACGAACAAGCATTGGGAGTCCAGGAGCGCGCTCAGGCCGCGGAGCTCCGTGCGGAGCGCGCCGAAGTCACCCCTGGCTCGCGAAGGCGAAGTAGCGGGGGCTGCCGTTGCCTATGCTCCGACGCATGCAGACCTTCGTTCCGTCCGATCCTGAGTTTGATCGCCGTGTGCGATCCAGCTTCGCCCGCCAGAACATCATGGCCCTGCTGCAGGCGACGATCGCGCGCGTCGCACCGGGTCAGGTGGATATCGCGCTTCCCGTACGCCCCGAGGTGACACAGCAGCACGGCTTCGTACACGCGGGAGTTGTCACCACGATTGTCGACAGCGCGTGCGGGTATGCGGCACTGACGCTCATGCCGCCAGGGGCGGGAGTGCTCAGCATCGAGTTCAAGACGAACCTGCTGGCGCCGGCGCGCGGCAAGAGCCTCAGCGCGAGGGCCCGAGTGCTCAAGCCCGGGCGAAACATCTTCGTCTGCGCGGGGGATGTCTTCGCCCTCGATGACAGCGGCGAGACGATCGTCGGAACCCTGCTGGCGACCATGATGGGGATGTCCCGCCGCCGGTTGAAATTCTCCGAGGCGGCGACGGGGTGATGTCTACATCGCGGGTCTGACATTGTCTCGTTTTGAGTCATGTTTCAAACCTGCGTCGCGAGCTCGGAGCGCGGCGAGGAGCTTGTGCATCGTCGCGATGACCTTGGAGGCGACGAAACTTGCGAGCGCCCCGAGCGGCGGTGGCTGCTCACTTGAGCGCCATCCCGCCGTCTCGGCGCAGCGCTTCACGCGGCCGCCCACACGGCGGACCCCTCCGTTGAGGTTCGGGATGGGGTTCGTCGTCTCGAGCGGACTGAGCGCGCCCGCAGGCCGAGGCGCGTGACGGTGGCGGGGTTTCTCCCATCCCCTCCCGCAGTGTCGGTTGCAGCGCTCGGTGCTTCTTGGCTGTGGTGCGGGCCAGGGTTCTGCAGCAGGCGCAGGGCCGTCTCATAGCTGGGCGTCTGTAGGCCCGTCTGTCATGGGCGGACCTGCCGCGTTCCCTCCGGGATGTGCTCCAGCACGTTGCGTCGCTTGTGCACTCGGCAACGCTGCACGAGGGCGAACTGACCGAAAACGTCCGTCACCGCCCTCCTGAGCTCTTTCCCGCCGTCAATGACGACGAGGATGCTCCGTCTGCCGTACCCCCTGCGCCACCACGTCTGCCAGCAGCTCCTTGCAGACGGTCTGGTTCTCCGTTGTCCCCTCCGGAAGCCGAGCAGGTGCTTGTCTCCCCCTCATCGATGCCCAGCACGATGAGGATGAGGTGCTCCCGAAGTAGATGCCATCCACCATCAGGCTGCCCACTGCCTATCAGCGAGGGGACTCGCTCAGCGTCACCTCCAGCTGCGCTGCCGTCTTGGCGACGAAGCGAGGTCGCGCACTCTTGCTCGTCCCCAGCTCTTCGAGCGACGGGGTGACGGGCCCAGGCCGAGCGGGCCGCATTTCCGTGCTGACGCCGACCAGCATCTGCTCCACTGCCTGCCTGGGGTCAGGGGGTCCCTCCACCTGGAACTGCTCATAGGCAGAGGGGCACCCCTTGCCCTCCCGGCGGACCCGTGAGGCCGAGCTTCACCCTACGCCCGCCCAGCACGCTCCTCGCCGCACCGACACCCCACCGGCTGGCAAGCTCCTCTCCGCGGAGTACTTTGGGCCGCACAACTGCTCGACCTCCTCCTCGAGCATCGCCGTCGCGACGGCCATCCCGCCCTGGAGGAGCACCTCCCCAGCCGGGACCGACCTCAATCTCGACGTTGCCTATCCGCACCTCCCGCCGCGGGACGGAGCTCTGGGACTTCCCTCCGAGACGTCTTCCTGCTTGTCTGCTTCATGGCGGCTCCTGTTTCGTGCAACCCGAGTCTCTTCGACTCGGGGAGCCGCCCCTTCAAATTTCAACTACGCGCGGGACATCGCCACCATGATGGTCGTGCGAGATAGATCCGGGCTCGTGGATTAGGCGGTGGCTGTGACGGTGCTTGCCTGGATTGAGAAATGGTACGCGGCCCAGTGCGATGGAGACTGGGAGCACGCCAAGGGAGTGTCGATCACGACCATCGACAATCCCGGATGGCTGGTGACGATTGATCTCGCGGGTACCGACCTCGAGGCGGCTGCGGATGACTCTCTGTTGGCCGCCACGGGAGATCCGCCGAGCGCAGCGAATGGCAATGTCGGCGGGTCAGAGTGGATGTTCTGTGAGCTCAGGGCTGGCCACTTCAAAGGCGCGGGTGACCCGTTGAAGCTGGCCTCCATACTGGAGCAGTTCAGGAGCTGGGCGATTCAGAACGGCGCGCAGTAGGCGGGGTCAGCCCGGGTCTAATGCAGTAGGAGGACGATGTAGCTCCAGGTCGGCAGGGGTCTGCCCCGGGTCCCCGGCTCGGCCTGTCTTACGAATCGTTGCGGCGCGGCGAGGCTCGGGAGGGCTCAGCGTGTTCGAACGGCGAACACTGCTCATTCTCGCGGCCCTCGGATTCGTCGCTGGCGTCGTCCTCCTCGTGGGCCCGTGGGACGATGCGGCTCCAGCTCCCGTGCCAGCGCGAGCGCCACCATCGCGCCCGCCCGAGGTCGTTCAAGCAACGTCAAGGTGCCTCGAAGGACGCGTGGTCGCCCTCAATGGCAACAGGCCGATACCGGCCGCACGCGTCGTCCTCAGCCAGGAGTCTCCGGGCGGCAACAACCTGGGCGAAGCTCAGGCACGCGTTCGGTTCGGAGCGGTGGCCCCGGGCGTCGCTCCGATCGCCAGCGACCAGAGCGACGCCCAGGGACGCTTTCGGTTCGAGGGAGTGCCCCAAGGCGTCTACTCCGTCGAGGTCAGCGCCTTCGGCTACACGCAGGAGCTCGTCCGGAACGTGGCCATCGTCGCGGGCCAGGCGTACCCGCTGGAGCTTCAACTCAAGGGCACAGGGGCTCTGTCTGGCACCGTTCGAGACGCCATGGGCAAGCCGCTGGAAGGTGTCTCCATCTTCGCCTCCGCACTGGAGACGCAAACGAACAATGAGGGTGTGTTCCGCTTTGAGCGCATCCGAGTCGGGTCGCATGCCGTCAGCGCTCGGCAACAGCAGAGTGGGGGAACGGTGACGAAGTACGTCGCGGTGGCGGAGGACGCCGAGTCGTCCGTCGCATTCGAGTTCGGCGACTTTGGAGTACTGGAGGGGACCCTCACCCGCCCGGACGGCAAACCAATCGCCGCGTCTGTGATGGTGCTTCACCCGAAAAACGGCTCACCCTCCGCCTCCTTCCCGATCGAGGCCGGCGGTGCTTTCCGGCAAGAGGTTCCGCCCGGAACCTACACTCCCTCCACCGCCCACCTCATCAGTGAGCCGTATGTGAATCGCGGCGTGACGATCGAGCGCGGCAAGACAACCCGGCTCGACATCGTCATCCGTGGTAGCCACCCGGACCTCGCCGGGACAGTCGTCGACTCCTCCGGTACGCCGGTGCCGTACGCTTCGGTCTCGGCAGCGCACCTCGATTGGTCGCCGTGGCAGCACGTGGACACCGCCTGCGATGACTCCGGCCACTTCGAGTTCCCCGGACCCAGCTTCGCGATCTACCAAGAGGTACGCGTTCGCGCGCTCCGGTCGCTCCGGCGCACGACGACGCAACCGAGAAGAAGCCCGCTTCACCCGGCACCGCCAAGAAGCGCTAGGGTCGGTCCCTCAACCTGGGGTGGATCAGTTTCAGAGCGCCCAGGTGGATCAGTTTCAGAGCGCCCGAAGCACGAGGTGATGCTCAAGGCGGGGGAGACAATGCAGCTCGGAGATCTGCTGATCCCCCTACCGGCGACGAGAGACGCAGCGACTCCGTAGGCCGTCCCACAAGGCGCGACGGGTTCGGCACGTTCAACGGGCGCGTACGCTTGACATCCGGCCGCGTCTTATTTAATCACTTGGTTCATTAACCATCTGGTTCACTACGAAGCACACGGAGAACAAGCATGGCCACAGCCGTTGAGCCCGAATCCGCGCGTGAGATTGTCACCACCCGGTTGTTTGATGCCCCGCACGAGCGCGTCTTCGCCGCCTGGTCGAGCTCCGCCCATCTGGAGAAATGCTGGGGACCGCGCGGGTTCAAGACCACCCCCCACGCGTTCGAGTTCCGCGTCGGCGGGGAATGGCGCCTGACGATGCATGGCCCCGACGGCAGGGATTACGTCAATCGTCTGGTCTTCGAGGAGCTTCACGGCCTCGCCGGGACCGACACCCCACCGGCTGGCAAGCCCCTCTCCGCGTGAGTACCTTGGCCGCACAACCGCTCGACCTCCTCCTCGAGCATCGCCATCGCGACGGCCATCCCGCCCTGGAGGAGCACCTCCCTCAGCCGGGACCGGACCTCAATCTCGACGTTGCCTATCCGCACCTCCCGCAGCGCGGGACGGAGCTCTGGGACTTCCCTCCGACACGTCTTCCTGCTTGTCTGCTTCATGGCGGCTCCTGTTTCGTGCAACCCGAGTCTCTTCGACTCGGGGAGCCGCCCCTTCAAATTACAACCACGCGCGGGACATCGCCTCGGCTATTGAGTACGCCGCAGCGCGAGGCGCACGCCCCAGAGTCGGTGTTGAGGAGCACGGTGTTTGATGTTCGGTTGACCTGTTTGGTTGATGGCCATCAGAGAGCGTGGGCAGGTGTTGCCGTCGTCGGTGATGGCCAGGTCCGACGACGGGCGTGTTCCAGCTTTAGGATTCGGCCTCTGG
>JBGART010000042.1:0-88811 GCA_044230055.1 Myxococcaceae bacterium
AAATCCGCACGTCCGGATCTGTGGGGGAGGCGAAGCCGGAGGAATGAGGACAACCCTAAACGGGCACGAAGGCGGAAACGCCGGATACAGACAAGGGTTGCCCTACAGCCGAAGGCCCGCCTCTACCCGGCGGGGAGGTTTACCCTTCCAACAACGAAAAAGATGCGACCAATCGTGAGACGCTGGAGGCGAACGGGGAGCCCCCGTTTGCTCAATGAGTCGTCTCCCTCTTGCCATCACCACCACCAGTAAGTTCGATGACGCGGAGGTCGCTCGGGCCCGCGCGGGGGCGGCGCGGCTTGGCCTTCCGTTCGTCAAGCGGGGCTGGAAGGCGCCGCTGGCCGAGATGCTGGAGTCCATCGCCGACGCGTTCCTGGTCTACGACTCGGAAGGGGTCATCCTCCGGGACCGGGAGGGGGAGCTTCGCTTCACTCCCGGGATGGCGCACCTCCGCGTGAAGCGGATCTCCGCGGGCGCGGAGGATGACTTCCTGCTCCGCTTCACGGAGCTGCGGCCGGGCGACGCGCTCTTGGACTGCACGCTGGGGCTGGGGTCGGACGCGCTGGTGGCGGCTCGCGCCGTCGGGGCGCAGGGCAAGGTGGTGGGGCTGGAGAAGAGCGTGGCCCTGCACGCGGTCGTCTCCGAGGGGCTCTCGCGCCATCCGTACGCCGAGGGCTCCTGCCAGATAGAGGCCCTGCGCGCGGATGCTGCGGCGTATTTGAAGGCCTGCCCGGCCCGCAGCTTTGACGTGGTGTTCTTCGACCCGATGTTTGAGCGCCCGCGCCGCGCGTCGCCCACGTTCGAGGTGCTGCGCCGCTACGCGGACTACTCGCCGCTGGATCTCGGCATGCTCCAGGAGGCCAGGCGCGTGGCGCGCAGGTGGGTGGTCATCAAGGGCTCCCGCTACTCGCAGGACCTCAAGAAGCTGGGCCTGCGTCCGGAGGCCCCGCCCCGCCACGCCACGGTGGTCTGGGCGCGGGTCGAAGCAGCGCCTTAACGTCACTCCTTCGAGGCGGCCTTGGGCGGGCCTTCTCCGCCAAGCGGGGAGAGCTTCCCGCTCAGCGCGCCGGCCTGCTCGTGCGGCATCATGTCGCGCGGGGAGCGGAGGTACTGCATGGGGGAGTAGTGCAGGAAGTTGGAGACGCGGCTGGTGTACACGCACGCGTACTGCTCCACCTGCTCGCCGAAGCGGCTGTTCTCGTTGCCCTCCTTGAACAGCAGGCCCCAGTACGGGTTGAAGCCCTCCTCCACGTCGCCCTCGAGCGTGTCGGCGACCTCCGTCGCCTCTTTCAGCGCGCGCCGGACGCGGTCCAGCTCCGCCTTCATCCGCTTGCGCTCGGCTTCGAGGTGCTCTTTGCCTTCGGGCTCGTACTGTTGCTTCTCCAACCGTCGTTCCAGCGCGTTGAGCTGCCCTTTGCGGGCGTTCACGTCGTCGTCCAGCCGCGCGCGGATGAGCTCCACTTCGGAGAGTCGGGAGATCTCCTCTTTGCGGCCATCCGTGTAGGAGATCTCGTCCTCAATCTCCTGGACGACCATGCAGGTCCGCCAGAGGGACGTCTTCTTGGACTTGAGGATGTCGCCGAAGATGTGGTCACCCACGTAGAGGATGGACTCTCCGGCGATGCCGACCATCCGTTCGAAGGAGGCCAGGTTTCCGCCCTGGTAGACCTTCCAGCGCTCCAGCGTGGTGGCTTCGCCGAGGAGCTTTCCCTCTTCGGAGGAGTGATCCACCGCGAGGAACGGGTTCTGGTCCGAGAAGAAGGCGGGCTTGGCGGCGCCGGTGATCACGAAGTCGAAGTAGTTGCGCCAGCTGGGGTACTCGGGGACCACGCCGTCCAGCAGATAGCGCATCACCGCGTCGGTGTAGTCCCAGAGGGAGTTGGTGAGCAGGAACAGCTTCTTCCCGCCGGAACGCAGCTTGTGCAGCGCGGGTCCGAGCTCCGGATCCTTGAAGATGTAGCGGCCGATGTCCTTGCGGATCTCCCGCTTGAGGGAGTTGTCGCGGTGGACGGTGTCGATGGCGTCCCGGATGTCGTCATAGAGCCGCGCGTAGTCCAGCTTGTCCCCGCGCGACTCGAGCAGCTCGATGATGCCCGCGAAGAGGCAGGCCTCAGGCAGCGCGAAGAGCGTGTCGATCCACGCGTACTGCGGGTTCTTGTTCAGCCGGATGGGGTTGTCCCGGTAGAGCTTCTTCCAGGCGTCATCCGAGAGCGGGCGGCGGCCGTGATACGCGCGGCCCACGTGGCCGAAGCGGTCCATCTTGATCAGGTTCCCGTTCAGCTTGTCGACGACCAGGCCTCGCATCACGAACTGGTGGTCGTACTGAATCTGCCCGATCTCCGCGGGGTAGCCGCGCACGCTGACCAGGCTTGAGAGCGTCATGTCGAACGACAGCTGCTCGATCCGGCGCATGTGGTAGATGGCCAGCGTGTAGTCCATGTCGAAGCCGACGAGCTCGATCTTTGCCATCCGCAGGTTCCGGTTGACGAACACCTGACGCGACCGGTCGAGCTGCTGCTTCTCCCGCGCGGTGGAGAGTGTGCGGGCCAGCTCCCCGTCCTCGAGCAGTGCCTGCGCACGCCGTCCGGCCGCCTCGGCGCGGGCGCGGTCCTGCGTGTTGGGGAGGCTCCCGTGGAGGGGCGTCCGGCCGCCCGGAATGGAGCCACCCGAGGGGAAAGGGGGAGGCAATCGACTCAAGGTCATACCACGGGCTCGCATTCTTGCGGGGCCGCGTGGTCGCGTGGCACTCTCGCCCGACGGCCCCCACACGGGGCACCACTCCCAGGATGCGCTCCGGACGACACCCAACCCAGACCGACGTCCACCGGCAGGACCGGGAGGACAAGCTCATCCAGCAGGTCGCGGCCCTCGAAGATCGGGTCCGGTTGTTGGAGGCGCGGCTGCTGCGCCTGGCGGCTGCACAGGCCGCGGCGGCCGCACCTCCGGGGACGCCGCCCCGCGTCACGAAGCCTGCGCCGCGCTGTCCGGGATGTCGGCTGGAGCTGCCTCGCGGTCGCCGCAAGGTCGACACCTGCGTGTGGTGTGGGTTCCGGTTCGACGCGGTCCGCCCCCGGGTGACCGGACAGGCCACGAAGTGAACGCGGCCCGCTACCGTCTGCGTGCCCGCCTCGAGACGGGCGAGCTTGCGGAGCTTTTCAAGGCGAAGCGCGACGACGGCTTCAACGTCGTCATCAAGCTCTTCCACCCCAACACCACGGACCTGCGGTACGCGCGCGCGCTGGCGGAGGTGTCCCGGGCGCTCACGGAGCTGGAGCAGCCGGGCCTCCTGCACGTGGTGGACATCGGCCTCATCCAGGGCCGGCTCGCGGTGGTGCGGGAGGACATGGCGGGCTCCAGCCTGGGCGAGGTGCTGCAACGGCTGAACACCCGCGAGGTGACGCTGGCGCCGTCGCTGGCGCTCTCACTGGCGGTGGAGCTGCTGCAGACGGTGGGGATGGTCCATGAGGCGGGGGTGGTGCACGGCTCCATCACGCCCGGGAACGTGGCGCTGGCGCGCACCGGCCACGTGGTGATCCACGACTTCGGCGCGCTGGACGCGCTGCTGGCGGTGCCGGCCCTGAAGAAGAGCTTCGCGCCCAAGGGCCGGGCCATCTACCGGGCGCCGGAGCTGGGCGTGGGCGAGGCCGCGTCCGTCCACTCGGACGTCTACTCCATTGGCTCACTGCTCTATGAGCTCCTCACGCTCAAGGGCGCGTCGGTGGGGAAGGACGCCGGCGTCCGGACGCGGTCTGAGAAGGTGCTGCCGCCCTCGCACGTGGACCGGCGGCTCAACAGCCGGCTGGACGCGGTGGTGATGCGCGCCATCGAGTCCACCCCGCAGCGGCGCTACCGCACCTGCGGCGAGTTTCAGTCCGCCATCCGGGGTTTCCTCGCCTCCTCGGGCGGAATGCCCTCTCGCTCGGACGCGGCGGCGTTCCTGACGGAGCTCTTCCCGAAGGACCCGTCCGGCTCGCTGGGCGGGCCCCTGCCACTGCAGGAGGAGTTCTCTCTGACTGAAGTGTCCGGCGTGGACCTCCCGCCGGTGGAGCGGTCGCTGGTGGTGGAGTCGCGCCGGCCCTACACCACTGTGGAGACGGACATGACCGCGGCGAGGGCCGCAGAGGCGCCGGACGCGGAGACCCAGGACAGCTACCCGCCGGAGCTCTCCTACGACGGAGGCGGGGCCGCGCCGGCCTGGGACGCGCCCGCTGCCGCGGCGCCCTCGCCTCGCCGCGCGAAGGTAACCAGCGCGCCGGTGAAGGTGAAGCTGGTGGAGGACTTCTCCGGCAGCGCGGCGGCAGGTCCCGACGTCCGAGCCATGCGCAACGCGCCGCCCACGCGCTCGTCGTTGGAGGTGCCGCCGTCCGCCGCGCCGGCAGCGGCTCCGCAGACGGCGACGGACCACCCGCTCGCTCAGCCCCAGGCGGACACCCACGAGCGCCCTCCTCAGGGGCGACGGCGCAAGGTGCTCTTCGCGGGCCTGGTCGCGGTGTTCGCGGGGCTGGTGGCGCTGATCGTCGTGCTCCAACTGACGCTCCGGAGCGCGCCGGCCAAACCACCCGCGCCGGTCAGCGCTCCGCTGATGGTGACCGCGCGCGAGGTGAAGACGGAGCCGGCAGACCATGAAGCGCCCGGGTTCGTGCCGTCCGGCGACAGCGGCTACCTGACCATCCTCTCCGACGAGCCCGCGTTGATCTCCATCGACGGCGTGCGGCTGTCGCGCCGGACGCCGCTGACGCGCTACCCCGTGTCTCCAGGGACGCGAAAGATCCTCCTCGAATCGGTGGCGACGAAGGAGCGCCGCGAGTTCTCCCTGATGGTCGAACGGGGACAGCTGCGCACGGTGGAGGAGCGCTTCGGCGCGGCACACCCGGAGACCCGCAAGGTGGAGCGCCGGTGAGCGACGAGAAGACGCGCATCTTCCTGGTGGAGGACAACCCCACGCTGCTGCGGAGCCTGGTCAAGTCGCTCTCGCTCTTCGAAGAACTGGAGCTGGTGGGGACGTCGCAGGACGGCGCGGAGGCGGTGAGCGCGATCGAAAAGGCGCGGCCGCACCTGGTGCTGCTGGATCTGGAGCTCCCCTCGATGAACGGCATCGAGGTGACGCGTTCGCTGCGGCGCCGCGTGCCCGAGGTGGAGGTGTTGATCCTCACCTCGTTCGAGGACGAGCAGAAGGTCTACGAGGCGATCCAGGCCGGCGCCTCCGGCTATCTGGTGAAGCGGGTGGGGTCGGAGAAGATCCGCTCGAGCATCCAGGACGTGATGGCGGGCGGGACGGTGCTGGAGGCGATCATCGCCAAGCGCTTCTGGAACTACTTCCAGTCGGTGAAGGCGCCCGTCGCCGCGCCGGCCTCGCCGGACGCCAACCCGTGGGGCCTGTCGCCGGCGGAGCTGGACGTGCTCCGCTATGTGGCCAAGGGCCTGTCGAACGCCGAGGTGGGGCGGGTGATGACCATCGAGCGCCGGACCGTGCGGACGCATCTGTCGCACCTCTACCGGAAGATGGGCGTCAACTCGCACGTGGAGGCGGTGGTGCTGGCGCTCCGCGCGGGGCTGGTGGAGCTGTGAAGGGGGCCGTCGCGCTCGCGCTCTTGCTGAGCGCCCCGGTGCTGGCCGCGTCCGGCGCCTACCGCCGGAGAATCGCCGCGCCGGATGGCACGCAGCTGGCGCTCTACCGGTTTGTCCCGGCAGGAGGGGGCCTGTCGCGCCCGCCGGTGCTGCTGGTGCCGGAGCTGGGCTTCAACCGCGCGGCGTACGATCTCGATGGCGGTGGGCTGGCGCGCTATCTCCAGGCGGAGGGCCACGACGTGTTCGTGGTGGAGCCGCGCGGCCACGGCGCGTCGGATGCGCCCAAACAGTGGGCGCTGTGCGACGTGGGGACGCAGGACGTGGGCGCCGCGCTGGCGGCCATCGCCGCGCTGCGGGAGGGTCCGGTGGACCTCATCGTCAACGGCTTCTCCGGCGGGGTGGTGCTGGGCGCGGTGCCCTCGGAGCTCAAGGGCCGGGTGCGACGCGTCGTTGCGCTGGCGCCGGTGGTGGCGCCGGATCCTCCGACGGCGGCCATGCGGTCGCTCCTGGCTTTGAACGGCGCCTGGTCGCGGATGGCGTTTTCGCCCTCGGGCGCCAGCCTGTTTGACCTGCTCTTCGCGCGGAACGGGCGCCTGTCGTCGAGGACGATCTCGCGCGTGCGCGTGGGCGGGATGAGCGGGCTGCCAGCCAGCGTGTCGAGCGAGCTGACGCAGTGGATGGAGAGCGGCGAGCTGCGCTACCCGGACGGCTCGGCGCTCTCCGCGCGGCTGGCGGAGCTCAAGCGGCCCACCTTGCTGGTGCTCGCGCTGGGGGACAACTTCGCGCAGCCGGAGTTCGGATCGCCGCTGAGGGATCTCACACCCGCGCCGGTGGTCCTGCGCATGCTCAGCCGGCGCGAGGCGATGGGGGAGGACTACTCGCACCTGTCCCTGCTCCACGGACAGACCGCGGCGGCGGATGTGTTCCGGCCCGTCGCGCGCTTCCTGGCGGGCCAGGATCCCAACGCACCGGCTCCCGCAGCGGAGGTGAAGCCATGAGGCGCGCCCTGGCGCTGGCGCTGCTGGGTGCGCTGGCGGGCGGCTGCGCGCACTGGTGGGGAGATCCGCTGCCCAAGAGCGCGGTGCTGCACCGGGCGAAGACGGCCGACGGGTGGGAGGTCTCCCTCGTGCAATACAAGCCGGACGGCGCGCCCCGGGGCCGGCCCATCCTCTTGTGCCACGGCATCTCCGCCAACGGCCGCAACCTGGACCTGGATGAGCGCCACAGCCTGGCGCGGTGGCTGGCGGCGCACGGGCGCGAGACATGGACCCTGTCGCTGCGGGGGACGGGCGACTCCGACGGAGTGGACCTGGAGAAGGGCCGCAAGGCGGGCTACGACCTGGACACGTTCTGGCGGCAGGATCTCCCGGCGGCCATCGCGATGGTGCGGGCGAGCACGGGCGCGGACGCCATCGACTACGTGGGCCACAGCATGGGCGGGCTCATCGCCTACGCCTACCTGTCCCAGGGCGGGGAGGGCTTGAACGCGGTGGTCACGTTGGGGACCCCCACCCGGCTGGACTGGAACGGGGACTTTGACCCGCTGGTCTCCGGGCTGTGGGACTTCGCGTTCGGGGAGGGCGGCACCATCCCGGTGCTGGGGTTGGCGCATGCGTTCATGCCGTTGCACGGGGAGATCACCGGGACCCCGGTGGACATCATGCTCTACAACCCGGAGAACGTGACGGCGGGGACCTGGCGGCGCCTTCTGGCCATCGGCATCGCCGACATGCCGGGGCCGCTCACGGCGCACCTGCTCCAACTCGTCCGGAAGGGGAGCTTCGGCAGCCGCGATGGGACGCTGAACTACCGGAAGGACATGGGGCGAATCACCCGGCCGGTGCTGGTCATCGCCGGGAAGCGGGACCGGCTGGCCACGCCGCCCGCGGTGAAGGACGGCTTCCGGGCGCTGGGTGGGCCGAAGGAGTGGTACGTCGCGGGGCAGGTGAACGGGGCCCAGGCGGACTACGGGCACATGGATCTCGTCGTCGGCGAACGTGCGGGCGACGAAGTCTGGACGAAGGCGCTCGACTTCCTGGATCGCCATCCGTAGGACGGGGGGCGTCCGACGTGTATCCTCTGCCCCTCCTCGCGTTCCTGCTCGTCGCCAGCGCGCTGCCCGAGAGTGCAACCATGCCCAAGGTATCCAAGGCCTCACCCGCTGACGCGTCGTTGGCGCCCCTCCTGAAAGACGGCTTCCTCGATGTGCAAGAGGCGACGCTGGCCAACGGCCTGCGCGTCCGTCTGCTGCAGAACTCGGTGTCGCCCACCATCAGCCTGTACACGTTCTTCCGGGTGGGATCCCGCAACGAGCGGCCGGGGATCACCGGGATCAGCCACCTGTTCGAGCACATGATGTTCAACGGCTCGAAGAAGTTTGGTCCGAAAGAGTTCGACCGGATTCTGGAGTCTCGCGGCGGGCACTCGAACGCGTACACGAGCAGCGACGTGACGGTCTACTACGAGGACTTCGCGTCAGAGTCGTTGGAGACGGTGCTGGATCTGGAGTCAGACCGGATGCGGTCGCTGGCGATCAACGACAAGGCGCTGGCAGCAGAACGGGAGGTCGTGAAGGAGGAGCGCCGGTCGCGGGTGGACAACGAGATCATCGGCCTGATGGACGAGGAGCTGGGCGCGCTGGTGTTCAAAGCGCACCCGTATCGCTGGCCGGTGATCGGCTGGATGAAGGACATCGAGAACATCTCCAAGCAGGACTGTCTGGAGTACTTCCGGACGTACTACGCGCCGAACAACGCCACGCTGTGGGTGGTGGGCGATCTGGAGCCGAAGAAGACGCTGGCGTTGATCAAGAAGTACTACGGGACGATCAAGAAGGGCCCCCCGGCGCCGGCGGTCATCGACGCGGAGCCGGAGCAGCGCGGGGCGCGGCGGGCGCTCATCCACCATCCGGCGCAGGCGCCGTCGCTGCTCATCGGCTTCCGCGGCCCGCCCGCGGTGCACGAGGACACGACGGTGCTGGACGTCCTGCAGTACGCGCTCAGCGTGGGGGAGAGCAGCCGGCTGATGAAGGAGCTGGTCTACAAGCGTGAGCTCGCGGTGTCGGTGGCGATGGATTGGTCCTGGCGAATGGATCCCGGGATGCTGCTCTTCGTGATGGAGCTGGCGCCGGACGCGAAGGTCCCGGAGGTGGAGCAGGCCTTCTACGGGCAGCTGGAGGCGATCGCGAAGGATGGGCTGTCCGACCTGGAGCTGCAGAAGGCCAAGAACAACCTCAAGGCGCACCTGCTGCGGGAGCTGGCGACGAACAACGGCCGGGCGAACGCGCTGGGGACGTACGAGGTGCTGCTGGGGTCCTGGCGGTCAGCCCTGGAGCTGCATTCGAAGTATCAGGCGGTGACCGGCGCGCAGGTGAAGGCGGCGGCGGCGAAGTACTTCGCGCCGGCGCGGCGGTCGGTGGTGGAGCTCGTGCCGTCGGCCGAGCCCGAAGCCGGAGCGGAAGGGCAGTAGCGGTCCGACGATGATCCTGTTTCGACGAGGAGCTGCGTTGATGGCCAGCATCTGGGTGGGGCTCGCGGCGGCGAAGTCGCCGGAGAAGGGCGCGGCGACGAGGGAGGTGAAGCTTCCTCCCACGCGTGATTCGGTGACGGCGGAGGGGTTGAAGATCCTGGTGGCGCGGCGTGGGCCGTTGCCGCTGGCGTCGGCGCGGCTGGTGATCCGGGCGGGCAGCGCGCTGGATCCCGCGGGCAAGCACGGGCTCTCGGACTTCACGGCGAGGCTGCTCCGGCGCGGCGTTCAGGGGATGACGGCGGATCAGATCAACGAGACGGTGGAGTTCGTCGGCGGCTCGCTGGCGATCTCTGCGTCCGAGGATTACCTGGCGCTCTCGGTCTCGGCGCCTTCGGAGCACCTGCCCGCGCTGCTGGAGGTGATGGCGAAGCTGGTCCGCGAGCCCACGTTCCCCGAGGCGGAGGTGGACTCGGCGCGGGAGCGGATGCTGGCGCAGTTCGCGAATGATCTGGATGACCCGGGGCTTATCGCGGACCGCGCGTTGAACCGGGCCATCTGGGGAGACCATCCGTACGGACATGACGTGTCGGGTTCGCCCGAGCACGTGAAGACGTTCAAGCGGGAGGACCTGGTCCGCTTCCACGCCGACCGGATGGGGCCGAAGGTGGCGCTGTTGGTGATCGTTGGCTCGGTGGATCCGGAGGCGACCTCGGCTGCAGCGGCGAAGGCGTTCGCGGGGTGGTCAGGCGGGCCGTCGGAGCCCACGCTGCCGCCGCGGATGGAGCGGGCGGCGATGGCCGGGCAGATCGTGATCGTCGACAAGCCGGAGCAGACACAGACGCAGGTCCGGCTGGCGACGCTGGCGTACGAGCGGGGCAATCGCGACGCGTTCCCCGGGAGGGTGGCCAACGCGGTGCTCGGGGGGAGCTTCACGTCCAGGCTCGTGGAGCAGGTCCGCGTCAACCGTGGGCTGTCCTATGGGATCAGCAGCCACTTTGACCCGCTGCAGGTGGGCGGGACGTTCGGAGTCTCGACGTTCACCAAGACGGAGAGCACCCGGGAGATCCTCGACGTGACGTTGGCCGAGGTGGCCAAGATGCGCGCGAAGGGGCCGACGGCGAAGGAGCTCAAGGGCGCGCAGACGTACATGGCCGGGCTCTACCCGTTGCAGTTCGAGACGAACGAGGCAGTGAGCGCGGGCATCGCGGAGATCCGCGTGTACGGACTCGAAGAGGACTGGGTGGAGCGGTACCGGGAGCGGATCAAGGCGGTCACGCTCAAGCAGTGCGTGGAGGTCGCGAGGAAGTACTTCTTCCCGGACGGGCCGACCCTCGTGCTCGTCGGCAACGCGGAGAAGGTGAAGAAACAGCTCAAGGGGCTCGGAGAGGTGAAGGTGCTCCAGGTGTCGGAGCTCTGAGCCGTCGGGGCGTTTTGGCCCGCACAGTTGTCAATGGCTTGTGTGGACGTGGGAGGCCGAGGAGTTCGAGCGGGTAGGCAGTACGTCCCCCGCAAGCAAACGTCGGAGGACGGCCCCGCGCTGCTTCGGGGCGTCGCTCGTTACTCTTTCTGGGAACGGATTGGAGAACAGATCCCGAAGTTCGCGTACGTCCGATTGATCATCTACGGGCGCAAGCTCGTGCGACGGACGCAGGCCAACCGCGTGCTCCGGGGGCTCGACCACAAAGAGCTCATCGTCCTCGACTTCGATCAGGTGGAGGAGGTGGGTGAGCAGTTCGTCTACCGGATCTTCCTCGTTCAGCACTGGGCGAAGAGGTTCGAGGCGATCAACGCGGAGGCTCACCGCGCCGGCTTTCTGCGCGCGCACCTTCGGTGGAAGAAGAACTGCTGATCGGCACGTGGTTCGGCCTGGCTTGGCGCTCCGGCAGTTCTGGTAGAACGCCTGTTGAGGTGCCAAGTGGCTGAGCGACAGATCGGCGTGCGGACGGTGCACATCGTCGCGAAGGACGAGCAGGAGCGCGTCCAGCAGAGTGTGGCGTGCCCGAAGGCAGGCGGCACGGTGGCGCTGGCCGAGTGCACGAAGTGCGAGCTCCACCGTGGAGCGCGGTTGCAGGACAACGAACGCCGCTCTCACATCACGTGCGCGTTCGAGTCGCCGCTCCCAAAAGAGCCGGCCGTTCCGAGCGTCGCCGACGTGATGACCCGGACGCCCGTCTGCGTTCGCGAGGACGTGGGGTTGCCGCTCTTGATCGCCCTCTTCGTGGAGCGGGGCATCAGCGGCACACCGGTCGTGGACGCCGAGGCCCGGCCTCTGGGCGTCGTGACGATCTCCGACCTCGTGAAGTACCGGTACGACCAGCTCGAGGCGACAGATGGCTTCACCGGTTCCACGATGCTGGGCTTTACCCGCCCGGGCGATGGAAAGGTCCCGACAGCCGGTCAGCTGATGAGCCCGGCTGCGGTGACGCTGCGGGAGGACGGCTCGGTCGTGGAGGCCGCGGCGCTCATGGCCCGACGGCGGATCAAACGCCTCCCGGTGGTCGACGCCAGCTCGAGGGTGGTGGGGATCCTCTCGTCCCTGGACGTGATGCGCTGGCTTGGGAAGCAGGCAGGCTACCCGGTGGGTTGACCCCGGTCTCCTTCGCCTTAACCTTCGTGCACCATGTTCTTTCGCTGCCCCCACTGCGGTGCGTTCAACCGCGTCCCCAAGGATCGACCCGCCGGTGAGCCCACCTGCGGCCGCTGCCACACTGCCTTCCCGACCACAGGCGAGCCGCACGAGGTGGACGCGGACCAGTTCGCCCGCGCGTTGAACAGCTCACCCGTGCCCGTCCTCGTTGACTTCTGGGCCCCCTGGTGCGCGCCATGCCGTATGGCCGGCCCCATCGTCGCCGAGCTCGGCCGCGACCGCGCCGGGGCGCTGGGCGTGCTGAAGCTGAACACCGAGCAGGCCCCGCAGGTCTCCGCTCAGTACGGCATCCGAGGCATCCCGACCTTCATCCTCTTCCGTGATGGACAGGAGGTCGCGCGCCAGAGCGGCGTGATGCCGAAGGAGGCGCTGGCTCGCTGGGTGGACTCCCACTCCCGGCCGGGCTAGCGATTCAGCGAATTTCGTACCGGACGCCGAGCGAGAGGGCGACCCCGCCCGCGTCCGTGCGCAGCCGCGACGTGGCGATGGGGCTGGCGCCAATCTTCGCTTCGAGGAACAGCTCCAACGGGCTCATCCGGTAGGTGGCCTGGCCGGCGATGAAGACCTCGAACCCCAGCCCGGACTCGCTGAAGGCCCGCTGGGGCAACTCCGGCTGCGTGGTGTGGCTGAACGGGACAATCCCGCCCCCCAGCCGCCCGTCAATCGCCCACCGCTCGCGCTCCAGCGGCCGGGCGCGGATGGAGACGACCACCGGCACCGCGGCGACAGACGACCGGAAGCCTCCGAGCAACAAGTCCGTCCCCGAGAGAAACCCCGACTTGAACCCCACGTTGAGCTCCCCCAGGAACCGCTCCGCGCCGAACGGCAGCCGAACGCCGAACGAGAGGTTGACCGCAGGACCTCCGCTGGTCCCTCCCGCGTAGAAGCCGCCCACTGTGGCGCTCGGGACGAACCGGCCGTGCGGTTCGGGGGGCGGAGGTGCTGGAGGGGGCTGGGTGACCGACGCCTGGGCAGCGGCCTTCGCTGCGGCATCTCCTCGCAGGCGCGCCTGGATCGTCACGCCCTGCGTGGCCGAAGGCATGAGCCGGTAGAGCGCGCGGTCCTCTCTCGCCGCCACGCGGGTGAGCGCTCCGCCCTCGACGTCCAGCTCCAACCGCTCCACGTCCAGGCGCTCGGAATGGACGATGAACAGCCACCCGCCCAGCTTCGGATCCAACAGGGACGGCGCGATGACCGCAGCCAGCGGGTTGGGCGCGGGTACGTCCAGCTTCACGGTCCGTGTCAGCGCCTGGCCATTCGACACCGCGACGACCTTGGCGGTGGTCACTCCCGGCGCGACTTCAATGGAGACCGTCGCCTTGCCCCTCGCGTCCGCCCGTTGGGGACCGAAGCTGGCCTTCCCCACCTCCACGCGCACGGCAGCCTCCGGCTCTGTGTCGACTTCGAGATCCGTGCGCCCGCTCATGGGGATGCGCAGCGCGGTGAGATCCGGCAGCGCGCCTTCGTCGCGCCAGAACAGGAGCAGCGCGGTGGCCGGCGCCTTCGTGGCGGGCGGCTGCCACAGCCAGTCCTGCTCCTCCGCGGTGAGCGAGGCGCCGGGGACCAGGGTGCCGACCGTGGCTGCGCCCTTCAGCTGTGCCGTGCCCTGGCTCCGCACGTGGACGCGCACGGCTTCGCCCGTGCCGAGCACCACCGATGCGGGTTGAACGGAGACTTCGGGCGCGGCCGCGAGGAGGAGGCTCGTCAGAGCGAGGGCAGCGGCGCAGGCCATCCGGCCTGGATCCTACGTCCCCTTGCCGGCGTCGCCAGGGGGCGCTCCGGCGTCAGCAGGGGAGGATGTGTGCTCCGGAGGCAGAGGCTTGTCGGCGGGGCTGCTCGACCGCGCGGCCGGGGGCACGAAGGCGGGCCGGGCGCCGCCACCACCACGACCGTGTACCAGCGTCTTGCTGTCTGCCTTGAAGGCGACCTCGATCTTGTCCTCGCGGACCGCGGTCACGATGCCGATCCCGAAGGTCGGGTGATTGAGCAGCTGGTCAACCGCGTAGCTGTCCTTCGGGCTGTACTTCGGCGCGGACTTCACGTCCTTCCCTGCGAGCTGCTGCTCGAAGGTGATGACGATTTTCTCCGCCTTCGGTGCGCGCGGAGCTGCCGCCACCCGCCCGCCATTGGACGCCGTCTCAGTGCGATAGGCGTGGTCGCCCATGCAGGTGTTGCAGCGAACGCGGGCGACCTTCGTGCCCACCATCGCCAGGATGGTGTGAGCGAGCGTCATTCGACACTTGGTGCAAAACGCGTCGATCTCGCCGCCGGATTTGTTGGTCGCCATAAGGGGCGCGGAAGATAGGCTTTCGCCGAGAGGCAAGGGAAGAATAACTTGCCATCCATGCCCCTCGGCGTTCCCCCAGGCAGCCAGCCGTCCATCCGGCCCACGCGCGCGGAGATCGACCTGGCGGCCCTGCGGCAGAACCTCTCAGAGGTCCGTCGCCTGGCGAATGGCCTCGAGGTGATGGCCGTGGTGAAGGCGGACGCGTACGGCCATGGCGCACTCCCAGTCGCGCGTGCCCTGGAGGCGGAGGGCGTGCGGCTGCTCGGTGTGGCGCTGGTGGAGGAGGGCCTGGCCCTGCGTGCGGCTGGGGTGAAGGCGCCCATCCTCGTGCTCGGCGGTGCCTACGACGAGGGCTACGCGGCCATGGTGGACGGGGACCTGATGCCCACCCTCTTCCGCGAGGAGCACGTGGACGCCTACGCGGCGGCGGCGCGGGCGCGCGGTCAACGCCGGGTGAAGGCGCACCTCAAGGTCGACACGGGGATGGGCCGGATTGGCGTTCTGCCCTCAGAGGTCGCCGCCTTCGCGCAGAAGCTGCAACGGACGCCGGAGATCGAGCTCGAAGGGCTGCTCTCCCACTTCGCGAACGCGGATCTCGCCGACGCGCAGCTGACGAAGGAGCAGGTCCGGCGCTTCCAGGAGGCGCTCCAGGCGCTGCGCGCGGCGGGGATCCAGCCCCGCTACCGGCACCTGGCGAACTCGGCGGCGGTGCTGGATCTCCCCGAAGTCCGGGACGGGCTGCAGCTGAACCTGGTCCGGCCGGGCTTGATGCTTTACGGGATGGTCCCGGCTGGCTGGCTGGAGGGCCGCGCCTCGCTGGCGCCGGTCCTGCGCTGGCGGACCGCCATCACGCACCTCAAGCGAGTGGTTGCCGGCACGCCCATCTCGTACGGCAGCACCTGGGTCGCCCAGCGCGAGTCGCTCATCGCCACGCTCCCGGTGGGCTACGCGGACGGCTACGTGCGCAAGTACTCCAGCCGCGCGCAGGTGCTGGTGCGCGGCCGGCGCGCGCCCATCGCCGGCCGGGTCTGCATGGACATGTGCATGGTGGACGTGACCGACGTGCCGGGCGTGGCGGTGGGAGATGAGGTTGTCCTCCTCGGCGCGCAGGGCAGGGAGCGGATCCGGGCGGAGGAGCTGGCCGGCTGGGCAGAGACCATCAACTACGAAGTGACCTGCGCGATCTCCGCGCGGGTGCCGCGGGTCCCCAGAGGGTAGGTCCCATGCGCGACGCCGGCGGCCGCCCCAAGCTCCATCCGGCCGCCAGGGCTGTCGAGGATCTGGGCCGTGTCGTCTACCGCGCCGTGGAGAACGTGGGGAACCTCACGTCGCTCGGGTGGGAGGTCAGCCGCTGGGCCGTGCGTCGCCCGCTCCGGTTGAACAACCTCTTCGCCCAGCTGGACTTCGTCGGCGTGGGGTCCATCTTCCTCGTCGCGCTCACCGGCGTCTTCTCCGGGATGGTGTTCGCCCACCAGAGCACCCGCGCCTTCCAGCTGTTCGACGCGGAGAGCCTGGTCGGCCCCACGGTGGCGCTCACGCTGACCCGGGAGCTGGCGCCGGTCCTGAGCGCCCTGATGGTCACCATGCGCGCGGGCTCGGCGATGTGCACGGAGCTGGGGACCATGCGCGTCACCGAGCAGGTGGACGCCCTGGAGACGATGGCCGTCAACCCCATCCAGTACCTGCTGGTGCCCCGCGTGCTGGCCGGGCTGGTGATGGTGCCGCTGCTGGTCGTCGTCTTCGACGTCACCGGGATGTGTGGGGCGTACTTCGTCGCGGTGACGGTCAAGGGGCTCTCCGCCGGCACGTTCATCGAGCGCACGAGGCAGTGGCTGGGGCCGGAGGACATCGCTGAAGGGTTGATCAAAGGCGCGGTCTTCGGCCTGACGGTGACGCTCATCGCCTGTTTCAAAGGCTTCCGGGCGGGCGGCGGCGCGAAGGGCGTGGGGCAGGCGACCACCGAGGCGATGGTGTCCTCCGCGCTGGCGGTCTTCATCCTCGACTATCTGGTGGGGGTGCTGCTCCATTGACGCTCATTGAGGTCAGAGGGCTGAAGAAGTCCTTCGGCAGCCAGCAGGTGCTGGACGGCGTGGACCTCGACGTGGAGGCGGGGAGCACCTGCGTCATCCTCGGCGCGTCCGGCTCCGGCAAGACGGTCCTGATGAAGCACCTCATCGGCCTGCTCAAGCCGGATGCAGGGCAGGTGCTCGTCGAAGGGGAAGACCTCGTCCCGCTGGGGCCGGAGGCGCTGGCCCGGGTGCGCCGGAAGTTCGGGATGGTGTTTCAGGGTGCGGCGCTGTTCGACTCGATGTCTGTCTTCGACAATGTGGCCTTCCCCCTGCGGGAGCACGCGCGCCTGCCTGAAGCGGAGGTGCGCGAGCGCGTGGCGCAGAAGCTGGCGCTCGTCGGCCTTCGCGGCGTGGAGGGAAAGTCACCCTCGGAGCTCTCCGGCGGCATGCGCAAGCGCGTGGGGTTGGCCCGCGCCGTCGTGCTGGATCCGAAGATCGTCCTCTATGACGAGCCCACCACCGGGCTGGATCCCATCCGGACGGATTCGGTGGACGAGCTGATCCTCGACGCGCAGCGCACGCTGCAGGTCACCTCGGTGGTGATCAGCCACGACATCTCGTCCGCCTTCGCCATCGCGGACGAGGTCGCCTTCCTTCATGAAGGACAGATCGTGGATCGCGGGCCGCCGTCAGCGCTGCGCCAGTCCCAGCACCCGGCGGTACAGCGCTTCCTCGCGTCCTGGCTCGAGCGCCGCTGACGTTCGGGTTTTTTGCGACGGTTTTCGGGCCGCTCCGACTTGGAGGGCTTCACCGAAAACCCGCACCCACCTGGAGAAACCCGCATGTCAAAAATCTCAAGCTCTTGCCCGCCGCCCCCCGTCAACGGCCCCGCCGTCACCGCCGAGACCGAGCCGAACTGGCCGCTGGCCGTCGGGCTGCTGCCCGGGCTCGTCAACGCGCTGAAAGGGCCGGACGTTTCAATCACCGTGGATGAGGCGCAGATCAACGCGCTCCGCGACCGGATAGGCGCCTCCACCCATCCGGACGCCGCGAACGACCTGAAGGGGTTGGAGCTTGCCCTGACGCTCTGCCGGGAGCTTCCTTCCGAGGAGACGCTCGCCAACCTCGGGGCCGGCCTCACTCAGCTGAACGCCAAGTATCCGGCGCCGGTGGTGGCGTGCTCGAGCTTCAGCGAGGGCGGCAAGAAGCCGATGGAGCTCAACCCGAGCGCCGGCGAGCCCGTCGAGGTTCCGGAGGAAGCGCCGGCCCCGTTCAAGGTCAGCTCGGTGGCTCCATAGTCTAAGGCCGAAGAAACGCCTGAATGCGCGCCGCCATGACCGGGGGCAGGCGCGGGAGCTCGCCTCGCGCCTCGCGCGTCAGCTGCGCCACGCGGTCTCCACGGCCGCCCGACTTCGCCAGAGAGAAGGCGAGGGCGGCGCGAGCGACGGCGGGGTAGGAGGAGCCCACCATCAGCGTGGGCTGCAACCGCAGGGACTCTTCCAGGTCGGCGATGGCCAAGCGGTGGTCGCCCAACATCGCGCGGGCAACGCCGCGCCGGGCGAGGAAGTCGCCGTAACGCTCGCCTGACGCGCCGTAGGTCTTGAGGATGCCTTCGCGGACCTGCTCGAGGACGGCGACCGCCTCGGACGCCCTGCCGGCCTCGCGCAGGAGATCCCCCTGCAGGAGGAGCGTCCTCAGGTAGGTGGGCGCCACCTTCGACAGGCCGCCCTGCTCCTGGAGCGCTCTCACCTCGAGGATGCACTCCAGCCCACGCTTTGCCTGTCGCCGCGCCAGCAAGGCGCGCGCGTCCTCCACGCGGACCGACTGCCAGATGGGCGAACCCTTCCCCCGCGTTCGTTCGTAGATGGCCAGCGCGCGGGCACGCAGCGCCTCGCCTTCGTCAAAGCGAAGGAGCGCGTCGCCGAAGACGGAGAGGTTGGAGAGCGCCCTGGCGATGTCCGGGCTGTCGGGATCCAGCTTCGCTTCGTAGATTTGCAGCGCCTGCCGGCTCAGCGCGTAGGCCTCGTCAGCCTTTCCCTGCTGCGACTTCACGCCGGCCATCAAGGCGAGGACCTTCGCGAACCGGACGCTGTCCTCGCCCTGCGCAGCGGCGAGGATCTTCCCCGCCTGCCCCGCCAGCGCCAGGGACTCCTCGTAGCGTTCCTCCTTCCGGAACAGATACCCGAGGTTCCAGAGGACGGAGGCGACCTCCGGGTGGGTGGGCCCGAGGAGGGCTTCGAGGACAGCCCGCGCCTCCTCGAGCGACTTCCGCGACGGCGCGTAGAGGCCGTGCTCGCGCTGCGCGTTGCCAAGCCGGTCCAGCGCCTGCGCCACCTCAACGGTCTGCCGTCCTCGAGCTGAGGTCAGCTGATTCACGCTCTCCTGGAGCGCGGCGATGGCCGCCGCGTTGTCGCCCGCGCTGACATGGAAGGAGCCCCAACGCTGGTAGAGCGTCGCCCTCAAGCCTGGGTCTCTGAGCCGTGCGACCGCCGCCTCCGCGCGACGAAACAGCTGCCGGCCCTCCTCGGTGCGGCCCATCCGTTCGCCCACCACGTGGAACTGCTCGATGGAGGCCTTCGCCACGAGCAGATCCTGGCTCGACGCCTGCCCCAGCAAGATCGCCTCCTCGAAGTCCCGTCGCGCCAGCTCGAGCGCCCCTTGCTCTGCTTCGGACTGTCCGCGCAGCAGGTGAAGCTCTCCCTGGAGCACCGGTGAGGGTGTGCGCTTCAACCCGTCCGCGAGCTGTTCCAGCGGCACAACCATCTCTTTGAAGCGATAGGCCGCCGCCAATCCCCACGCCGTCGCCGCGTGCTCCCGGAGCTCCTGCCGCCCAACGCTGACGGAGCCCACGTCGCGACACTCCTGCGGACGAGGCAACGCGGTTGCGAGCATCGGGGCCCGCTCGATTAGCGCGGGATCTGCTTGCTCCAGCAAGCGCACCACCGCGCCAAAGCGCGCGCGTTGATCCTGAAGGCATGCCTGCCGCGCCTCCGCCGCGGCCGGGTCGAGCTGTCCGTTGTGGACCGACTGACAGGTGCCCCGCGCCAGCTGAGACCACGCGTCCTTGAACGCGCCCAGCTGCGTCCGGGTCTGCCACAGCGCCCGCGCGGCGAAGTCCAGCCCCGAGCCGCGAAACCGCGCAGCGACCTTCGCTTCCTTTGCCGGGTTCCAGAGCGGCTCCAGCTGCGCTCCGGTCCGCTCGCACCCCCGTTCTGTGTTGACACGCTGGATCCCGACGGCGACGAGCGCTCCGCCAAGCGCCAGCCCTGCCGCCCACGCGAGCCGCCTCCTGCGCGCGTTGGCCGCGAAGCGAAGCGCTCGCAGCAGCTGAGCGACGGATCCGAACCGCGCCTCGGGTGAGAAGGACAGCGCCCGTGCGACCGACGTTCGGACGGGAGTAGGCAGCGAGCGGATCCGCGCGCGAGGAACCCCTTCACGCAGCCGCGCATGAAGCTCGCTCAGAGAGCTGGCCTCGAACGGCCGCGTCCCCGTGAGCGCCTCGAAGAGCGCCACCGCGAAGCTGAACTGATCGGATTGAGGCGTGGCCCGCGCGCCCGTCATCAGCTCCGGCGCCATGTAGAACGGGGTGCCCGCCCAGGCGCTGGCGTTCCTCGCCGCGCCGACGCCGCTGAGCACGCCGAGGGACCGCGCTAGAGCGCCGACCAGGTTAGTTCACGCGGCGGCACGAGTTCCGTCGCGCAGATGGCGCGCCACGGCTTCCAGATTCTGGACCGCACAGAGTCGCCTGAGGTCGAAGAGATTGCGGCGGGTGCCGCGATAGCGCGCCTTGGGGCCCTGGCGATTGGCGAGATGGGCGAGACAATGTTCGACATCCACCCGCTCCCGAAGGGTCTCTCGGCCGGTGCGTGTCCCTTGAAGGACGCGGAGCCTCTTCTGCAGCCGTTCGTCGTCGCCCATCGTCACGCTCCGGCCCTTGCCGGACGCCGCCTGTGTACAGTTGGCGCGGAGGGCGCAAGGCCCGCACGATTCCGGGTCGAAGTGCACGACACCGCCTGGCTCAAAGGCCTCCACTTCGCCAGCCGGGCACGTGATGGTCCCGTCGCGGACGTTCACCTTGAAGTCACGCTTGCCGAACAGCCCTGGCTTCGCGCTCGCTCCACGCCACGGTTTGCAGACAATGAGTCCACCGCTTGCGGCTACGTCTTCTGTGAGGTCGCTGTTGACGTACGCCCGGTCGATAAGAAGTACGTCGGGGTAGAGTTCCAGGCGCGCCATGTCCTCCTGCAAGGCGGAGGTTGCTTCTTCCTCTGGGCGGTTGGCGGGGGTGACGGTGCAGGCCAACACCAGCTCCGTGTCGATGTCAGTACTGATGTGCTGTTTGTAGCCGTTGAAGCGCTTGCTCTTGCTCTTCCTCCCGTGTCGCATGTCGGCGTCCTCGATGGAGATTCGCCTGTCTGCGGCGACGCCCTGTCGAATCTGCACCCCACCTCCGGGATGCGGTTCAAGGTCTTGAGCTCGGACCTGCGTGAGGGCCTCGATGTATCTCGTCAGCGGTGCGTCGATGCAGTCCGCCGGTCGTCGGGCGACCCAGGCCATCAAGCGGTCGAGCTGCCGGCACAGTCTGTTGAGGGCATCTAGCTTCGCGTCCGGAGCGCTCCAGTCGATGTCGAGGCCGGCCTTGATGCTGCTGGCCATCAGCAGGGGCACGTCCGCCTGCCGACACACCTCCTCGACGTCGGTGCCGAGCGAGAGCGCAATGCACTCGGTAATTTTTCGGCCCGCGTGGCCGAGCAGATTGATGGTGTCTTCAACCCGCCCGGCCCCTTCCAGAGGGCGGCTGTCGACTCCCACCCGCAGGGTCTTCGGCGTCTTCTTTGGGTCGAAGCCTTTGGTCGCTGTGGCGACCTCCACCGTCCGCTCAAGCAGTCGCCTGTCCATCTCCGCCGCGATGAGCCGGTCGCGAAACTGTTGCAAGCCAGACTGCGAGAATGCGGGCTCGTCTTCAGGCTCGTCCAGCGTGCCCAGCACCATCCGCCAGCAGCGGTCGCTTGCTGAGAGACGAACGGCTTCCGCATCCGACGTCTGCAGGTACGCCTGCAGCAGTAACCCCATGCACATGAGCGCGGGCGTCTGGGGCGACTCGCCTTGGCCCGTCCTCCGGTACATGGCTTCCAGCTCGCTCTGGAAAGCGTCGTCGAACAGCTCGTGGCGGTGCTCGCGGAGGAAAACGAAGAGCTTTCGGCTCTTCCCCGCGAGCTTCAACAGTCGCTCCTCCTGCGGTCTGCGCGCCACCGGCGGCTTCCAGCGTTCCATGGGTCACCTCGTGAGGAGGCGACCTGATCACGTCAGCTCGAAACCGTCGATCCGCCTGATAAGTGATCGACTTTCCTGGAGCGGATACCTGATCGGCGCTCTAGAGAACAGCTCAATCGGGTCCAGCAACATCGAAGGGTTACCCCCCCCGTTCGCGTCGAGCGTTGCGCCGTCAGGCGCATAGTCGAGACGTCGGCAGTGCTTCCGGAGCTTGGCTCATGGGCCGCTTCGGTCTGCTCGAAACAAACCGGCAATGTGCCGTGCGTGGGTTTGCGCCACCTCTCGACTATGCGCCTGACGGCGCAACGCTCGAGGCGAGCGGGGGAGGCACCTGACTGAGAACAGCTGTTCCTCCGACGAAATGGCCGGCCAGGGCCGGTTTCCCCCCTCGAGGCGAGCGGCGAACGCGTGCGAGCTCTCCACGGGAACGAGGCGAGTGGGGGTATTCGCGCGAGCGTCAGCCGCTCAGTGCGAACAGGGGGATTCGCCGCGCTTCAGCCGACGGCTCGCAGACTACTCGCCGCCTTCCTCTCCCTCTCCGCCCTCGAACTTGCAATCCACAGTCTTGTCGTCTTCCTTGCACGTCCCATCCCCGCCCTGTTCCTCCTGCGCAGCGGAGTTGCAATCGAGGACGACCCAACTGGTGCCCTTGCAGAAGGAGATCTCCTTGCTGGAGCTGCAGTACCCGTAACCATCCAGGTCACTCGCACACTTCCTGCCGTCGCTGGACGTATCAGCCTTCTTGCCGAGGTCGGCGTAGGAGGTTGCGACCGAGCCCGTCTTCTTCTTCGGACCGCCACAGCCGGGTAGAGAAATCAGCGCGGCAAACAACGCGATGCTGAGACACGTGCGATTCATCTTTGAGACCTCCTGACGGGCACGAGCGCCCGTGCAGAAGGCCAGATGCGAGCGGGGATATTTGTCGCATCTGCTTCCGAATAAAAGTCAGCTGCGCGCTGAAAGCGGCTGAATGGACACGGGGATGCCGGTCATCCAGTGCTGCCCGCTGAGCGGCTCCGCGAATGCGGGACCACCAGGCAGGAGGGCATTGACGTTGGGCCCGGTGAGTCCGTGAGGCAGCACAACGGTCCCGAGGCTGACCGAATCGTTGGACTCCACCGTCACTTCCAGCGACTGCTCCGCACACACCAGCCGAGCCCGGTCCCCCGAGGCCAGCCCCAGCCTCGCGAGTTGTTCCGGGCTCACCCACGCCACCTGCGCCTCGCGCGGACCGTGCAGCCAGCTGTTGTGCCCCAGTCGCCGGCGCCGGCCGATGAGCAGCAGCGGAGGCTCGGGTTCCGCCGCGGCGCTCTGCAGCCGCGCCCGCTCCGGCTCCAGCGCCTCATCCCAGAGGTGAAGCTTGCCGTCCGCGTGGAGCGTCCCTTTCTCCAGATAGCGCCCGGGGCGCGGAGCAGGGGAGGGGAGCCCATGGCCCACAGCGCGGGCCACGGCGCCGAGCCACCGGTCCCACGGGCGGCTCGCCAGGAACCGGGTGACGGCCGCGGCGCCGAGCAGCGGCCGGCCGAGCGCCACGGAGAGCTCCGCGACAATCCGCGCGTCGGAGCGGGCCTCGCCCAGCGGCGCCATCACCGGGCCGGCCATCGGCAACAGGCTCCCCGTCTGCAGCACCAGCGCGGTGGAGGCAAAGTCCCAGCGCTCCAGCCAGCTCGTCGCCGGGAGGACCACGTCCGCGCGCGCCGTCAGCGCGCTCTCGAAGACATCCACGCAGACCAGCGACTCCAGCCGGTTGAGCGCCCGCTCGAACGCGGCGCTGCCGGGGATGGACTTCGCGGGGCTGCCGCCGATGCAGATGAGCACCCGGATGCGCTCCTCGCCCTCGCGGCTCATCTCCTCGGCGAGGATGGCCCCGGGGAGGGTGTCCATCACGGTGCCGAAGCCGCCCACGCGGCTGCGCTGCCCGCGCGCATCCACCCCCGCCAGCCGCGCCAGCTGTCCTGCGGCCCGCGCGAAGGGATGGAACAGCGAGCCGCCCTCCCGGTCCAGGTTGCCCGTGACGTACGCCAGCGCGTGGAGCAGCACGTAGCAGAGCGTGCCGAAGCGGCCCTGGTTCACGCCCACCGACATGTGCAGGGCCACCCGCTTCGCCGCCCGCAGCTTCGCCGCCAACGCGAAGAGCGCCTCGACAGAGAGGCCCGACAGCCGCGCCGCCTCCGCCAGCGGCACCGACCGCGCGAGCCCCACCAGTCGCACCAGCCCCGCCACGTGCGGCCCATCCTCCGGACGCTCGGGGGCGAGCAGCGCCAGGAGCGCGAGCAGCAGCCACACGTCGCCGCCCGGCCGCACCGGCACGTGCGTCCCCCACCGCCGCGCGCTCTCGTGCCGCAGCGGATCCACCCAGAGGACCTCCGCGCCGCGCGCCACCAGCCGGTCGAACACCCGCGCCCCGTCCCCCAGGTGCACGAAGCTCCCCTGTGAGACGAACGGGTTGGTGCCGAAGAGCAGCGCCAGGTCGCAGTGCTCGAAGTCAGGCAGCGGGTGGACCGCGGGCGAGCCGTGCACCAGCCGCGCCCCCGCGAACTTGTTCCCGCAGTCCTGGCTGATGGCGCTGAAGACGTTGCGCGTCCCCAGCCGGCGCTGCAGCCCGAACACCGCCGGCGCGGCCAGCGTGTTGAACGCGACGGGGTTGCCAAAGTAGATGCCCACCGCGTGGGGCCCGTGACGCGCGAGGACCGGCCGCACCGTGCGCGACACTTCCGCGTACGCGTCCTCCCAGGAGACCGGCTGCCCGCGCTTCAGCGGTCGCCTCAGCCGTGTAGGGCCGCGCGCCACCTCGCCGAAGGTGAGGCCCTTGCCGCACGCGTAGCCCTGGCTGACGGGGTGCGCGCGGTCCGGGAGCAGCCGTACGGCGCCGTCCGGTCCCGTTACAGCCTCCAGCCCGCACACGGCCTCGCAGATGCGGCAGAACGTGCGGGTTGGGCTCAATTGAGCATCGCGCTGGCAATCACGCCGTGGCGGATGAGCAGGGTGACGAGGTCCGGCGGGCCCAGCCGCCAGTTCCCTCTAACCTGAACCCACCGCGCCGGCGCGTCCGCCCTCGCGAGCAGCGCGTTGAGCGCGTCCACCAGAGGCCGGAACGTGGGCGAGGGCTCCTCGCGGCTGCTGGGGTGTGCGGGGGCCTCCTGTCCGCCCGGCTCCACGCGGAAGAGCGGCTGCCCGGCGACCGGCTGGATGGCGGCCTGGGGGACCAGCGGCTTCATCTTCTCCACCGCCCGGTCCAGCAGGTGCGCGTCCTCGAACGGGTGGGCCTCCTCGGCGAAGAACGGCGGCAGCCGCAGGTCCAGCTCCCGCTCAAAGTCTCCCGCGTCGCGCGCCTTGCGCCAGCTGCGCTCGGCCAGCGTCTCCGGCGGGGGCAGCGACGTGAACCCGCGCTCGGCCAGCGTCTTGCTCAGCTCCGCCAGGCGCTGCACCAGCTCCGGCGGCGGCGGGCGCCGGGAAATCCAGGAGAGCTGTCCCACGCTCTGCCCGTGCCGGACGCCGCGCACGTGGTCCCCCGGGCGCAGCTGCAGCGCGGCGGGCGCCTCGCCGGAGTCCGGGTAGAGCTCACAGTGCAGCAGCTCTTCTCCGCCATCCGGCTTGATGCGCGCGAAGCCGAACCGCTCATTGGCCTCCACCACGACGAAGGTTTCGAAGGACATCGCCCCCTCCAGGCCGCCCACCATACACTCTGCCGGCAAGGAGCTGCCGCATGCCGCAAGCCAAAGCCATCCTCACCTGTGCGCTCACCGGCGTACTGACCGACCCCGCCCAGCACGCGGTGCCGGTCACGCCCGAGCAGATGGCGAAGGAGGCGCGGCGCGCGCGGGACGCCGGGGCGTCCATCGTCCATTGTCACTTCCGGAACCAGGCGCCGGGGATGGGGCGGCTGCCGTCGTGGGACCCGCAGGTGGCCTTCGACATCTGCTCCGCCATCCGCGCCGAAGTCCCGGACCTGCTCATCAACATGTCGACGGGCGTGGTGGGCGAGGACTTGAGCGGCCCTCTGGCCTGCCTTGCCCGCGTGCGCCCGGAGATGGCGGCGCTCAATGCGGGCTCGCTCAACTACCTCAAGCTGCGCTCGAATAACGAGTGGGCCTGGCCGCCGCTGCTCTTCGACAACCCGGTGCACAAGGTGGAGGCCTTCGCGGAGGCGATGAAGAAGGACGCCATCGTCCCCGAGTGTGAATGTTTCGACACCGGCATCCTGCGCAGCGTGGCGCTCTACGCGCGCCGCCAGCTGGTGCCCAACCCGCCGCACGTGTCGCTGGTGATGGGCGTGGAGTCCGGGATGCCGAACAAGGCCAGCTGGCTGCCGCTGCTGCTTCAAGAGATGGTGCCGGGGACGCACTGGCAGGTCATCGGCATTGGGCGGCAGGAGGTGTGGGACCTTCACCGGGCCTGCGCCGAGCTCGGCGGGGACCTGCGCACCGGGCTGGAGGACACCTTCTACCTGCCGGACGGCACGAAGGCAGCGAGCAACGGGCCGCTGGTGGAAGCGCTCGCCCACGTCGCGACGGAGGCCGGGCGCAGCGTGGCCACGCCGCAGGAGGCGCGGCAGCTGCTGGGCATCCGGCCTGCCGCGGCGTGATGCCCCAGGCCCAGCCCTGCGGTGCGCTCCCTGCCCACCCTGCGCGACGGCCATGCGGCCAACCCCTCCATGAATGAGTAGTGGACGGTCCTGAGGGTCTGCGCTCTGTTCCCCCCTTCGCGAACTGGGCCGACAAGGAGCGTGTTGACTCGTGGCTGACAGCGTCTTGATGCAGCGGATTGAGCGGAAGCTGGGAGAGGCGGCGGTCTTCGCCCACCGGCGCCCGCTGGTGGCCCTGTTGATTGCCGGGGTGTTGACCGCAGGGGGCGCCTACTTCGCCGGCAAGATGCGGGTGAGCGCGGACCTGGAGAAGCTGCTCCCTCCCACGTTCCGCAGCGTGCAGGACCTGGAGCCGGTGCGGAAGCGCTTCGGCGGCATCGGCTACGTCGTCGTGGTGGGGATGAACGGCACCCCGGAGGCGCTCAAGCAGTTCGCCGACGACTACGCGCCGAAGATTGCGCAGCTGAAGTTCCACGAGCAGCGCGAGGGGGACCCGCCGGAGTGGCACAGCGTCCCGCCCATCCGATACGTTGAATACAAAAAATCCGTCGGGTTTTTCGAAGAACGCTGGATGTATTACCTGGAGCTGGAGGACCTCAAAGAGGTCCAACACCGGCTGAAGGAGCGCGAGAAGTTCGAACGCCGGCAGATGAACCCGATGTTCGTGAAGCTGGACGACGAAGCCCCGCCCTCGCTGGACTTCAGCGACATCGAAGCCAAGTACGGCCAGCGCAGCGACCAGCGCCTCTCCGCGGGCGGCGAGTACTACCTCGACCCCGACAAGAAGATGGTGGTGCTCCTGGCCAAGCCGTCGATGACGGCGACGAACTTGGGCTTCTCCGAACGCCTGGTCGAAGAGGTGGAGCACTTCTTCGCGAAGGAAGACCTCACCAAGTACGGCAAGGACTTCAAGGTCGACCTGGCCGGGACGTTTAAATACAAGGTTGACCAGCAGCGGCAGCTCACCAACGACATGACGCAGGCCACCACGCTGGCCGCGGTCATCCTGCTGCTCTACCTCATCTTCCACTTCCGCTCGCTCCTGGCGGTGGCGCTGGTCCTCGTCCCAGTAACCGCCGGCCTGGCGTGGACCTACGGCATCACGTACGGCGTCTTCGGCTCGCTCAATGTGCTCACCGGCTTTCTGGGCGCGGTGCTGGGCGGCCTGGGGACAGAGCACGGCATTCACCTGCTCGGCCGTTATGAGGTTCTGCGCGCCGAAGGGATGTCTTCAGAAGACGCGGTGAAGGACGCCTTCACGCACACCGGCGGCTCTGCGCTGGTCTCCTCGCTCGTCGCCTCGCTCACTTTCGCGGCCATCGCCTATTCAGAGTTCCGCGCGTTCCGCGAGTTCGGCGTCATCGCCGCGCTGGGCATGCCGGTGGTGCTCGCGGCGTACATCCCCATCCTCCCGGCCATCCTCGGGCTGGCCACGCGCTTTGGCTGGACGCCGTCGAAGGGCACCGCGCTGGCGGGCTCCAAGTCGGAGCTCTCCACGCTCCTGCCGCGCTACCCCAAGCAAATCGCCATCGCCGTCGGCGTGATGCTGGCGTTCTTCATCGTCAACATCCGGTCCGTCCGGTTCGACTTCGACTTCAACTCGCTGGAGGACTCCACCCTCCCGTCCTTCGTGCTGGACCGGGAGACGAACCGGATTCTGGGCTACTCGCAGGAGCCGGTGGTCATCCTCACGGAGCACTCCACCAGCGAACGCGCGCTGGTGAAGGCCATCAAGGACCGGCAGGCGCAGCGGCGCAAGGAGGGCAAGCCCTCCACCGTGGACTTCGTGGCCGCGCTGGATGACCTCGTCCCGCCGCAGCAGCAGGAGAAGCGCGCGGTCATCGACGAGATTCAGAAGACCGTCGACAAGGCCAACGCCGACAAGATGTCGCCGGAGCAGAAGAAGGGCTTCTCCCGCCTGCAGAAGGGCGTGCTGGCCCAGCCCTTCGTGCGCGATGACATCCCGGAGGCCATCCGCCGCCAGTTCCAGGGCATCGAAAAGTCCACCGGTGGCTTCGTGCTCATCTTCCCGGCCATCAAGGTCTCTGACGGCAAGGCGGTGAGCGAGTTCGCGCGCGAGGTCCGCGGCATTGAGCTCCCCGGCGGGGACCGCTTCTCCGCCGCGGGCGAAACGATGATTCTGGCGGACGTGCTGGAGATGGTGACCCGCGAGGGCGGGCCCATCCTGCTGGCGGCCCTGCTGCTGGTCACCCTTGCCATGTGGGTGACGCTGGGGTCTCTGAAGAATGCGCTGCTCTGCCTCTCGCCCACCGTGCTCTCGCTGCTGGGCACCGTGGGGCTGATGGGCTTCAACGGCTTCGCGTTCAACTACCTCAACATCATCGCCATCCCGGTCCTCATCGGCACCACAGTGGATGCGGGCGTCCACCTTATCTCCCGGCTCTCTGACGCCGGAGGGAAGTTCCCGCCTGTCTACGCGGAGACCGCGCGCGCCATCTGCGGCGGCCTCATCACCAGCGCGGTGGGCTTCGGGGCGATGCAGCGCGCGGACCACCCCGGCCTCAACTCCATCGGCCTGCTCACCAACGAGGGCTTCGCGATGAACATCATCGTGACCTTGCTGGGGTTCCCCGCGCTCATCCTCTTGCTCCAGAGGCAGGCGGCCAAGGCCCCGGAGCAGGCGGCCGTCCCCGCCAGTAAATGAAGCGCACCCGTCCCCGTCACTCCGGGGGTCCTTCCTTCGAAGACGCCGTTCTTTCAGGAGACCTGCATGTCTCGACTTGCTTCATTGTGCTGTGCCGTTGCGCTGCTGCTACCCGCTACCACCTTCGCCCAGGGCGTCAGCCCGCAGAAGCGCACGGAGGGCTTTATTGCCGCGCTGCTGAAGGTGAAGGCGGATGACGGCAAATTGACCAAGGCGGACAGGGACGCCAACCAGAAGGTCTTCAGCGAGCTCGATACGTACTTCGACTGGGACTACCTGGTCTCCTCGCCCATCCAGCCGCGCGTGGACAAGTTCACCCCCGCGGAGAAGGCCGACTACACGAAGAAGTTCAAGGAGCTGGTCCGGTTGATTGCGTACCCGGACTCCGGCTCCTTCTTCAAGAAGGCCAAGTACACCGTCGGCGCGCCGAAGGAGGACAAGGAGATTACGACCGTGCCCATCGACGCGAAGGTCATCAAGGATGACCTGGAGACGAAGGTCGACATCCACTGGGTGAAGTCCGCCGACGGCCTGCGCATCCGCGACGTGTCGTTCGACGGGGACTCGCTCATCCGCGACTACCAGAACCAGTTCGTCCGCATCATCGACAAGGAAGGCGCCAAGGGCCTCATCGGCAAAATCGACAAGCGCCGGGCGGAGCTGGAGCAGCCGAAGAAGTAGTCAGCCCCGGATGCTCATCCCGCGCGTGAGCCGCCGCGCGGGTCCGCCCTGGGCCAGGCGCTCCACCACCTGCTCGGTGGCGCTCACCTCGTCGTAGAGGCGCGCGCAGTCCGCCGCGGTCAACCGCCCCCGGCCCTTCGCGTCCAGCGCCGCCAGCGCTTCGCTCACCGCCGCCGCCTGCGCGGGGCGCAGCGCGCCGGACTCCACCGCCTGCCCCACGCGCCGCCGCAAGGTGGCCAGGTGGCGCTCGAAGTGGCGCAGGAAGCTGTCCTCCTCGCCCGCCTCCGCGGCGTCCTTCTCCAGCCGCTCCAGGATGGCCACCAGGTCGGTGACCAACGCCGGGCCTTGGAGGCACTTCTGCAGCGCGCTCATCCCCTGTCGGAGCGAACGGATGGCGTACGGGTGCGCTTTGGTCAGCGTCGCCGCCTCCCGCACCGTGGCCAGCACGTCGTCGACTCGGCGTTTAAGGTCCAATGACAATCGCCTGGTGCCCCATCTGCTCCCAGGCACGCTTGAAGGCCTCGCGGTCCAGCGGCTTGTCCTTCGTGCCGTCCTGCGGGTCGTTGATGTAGACGGTGTCCTCGTCGTACCCGGTGATGACCACCGAGTGCTCCTTGTGGAAGATGTCCACCGGGCCCGAGGGCGTGTCCCAGGTCTCCCGTTTGGACTCGTCCTGCGCGTCCCAGGTGGAGTTGGTGATAATCCACACCGGCCGGCCCTGGCCCACCTCATCCTTCAGCAGCTGGTCGAAGCTGAGGTCCGGTGAGGTGAGGTCCCTCGCGCGCGCCCCGGCGTACTCGGGCCGGGAGAGCAGCTCCATCGCCGGGCCGTGAAACATCGCGTAGCCGTCCGTGCCGTAGATGTTGCCCACGAAGGCGTCGTTCGGGTTCCCGTGCTGGCCGTCGCCGATGAAGTAGGGGACGGCCCCCTCCATCACCTGCGCGGCGAGCGTCATCTTGTCCGCGGGGATGCCGGCGTGCTGCATCAGCATGGTGAGCGAGACGGTTTCACACCCCGTCGGCAAGTCCGGCAGCTGGTTGATGATGGGCACGTCGATGCGCGGGGGCGCCTTCAGTCGCTCCGCCTCGGCCGCCGCAGCCTCGTGGGTGCGGGCGGTGTTGAACGCCGTGGCGGTCTGCGCGCTGGCCGCGCTCAAGCCCTCCGCTACTTTGTCGTAGTCGTCGGGGAGGATGGGCCTGAGGAAGGAGGGCACGCGGGAGAGCCCTCCGCTCTTCATCGATTCCTCCCAGAGCGCGGTCACCGCGTTCACCTGGGTGGTCAGCGCCTGGCGCTCGGCGTCGCTCAGACTGGGGGAGGCCTTGGCCTTCTCCAGCTGGGCGAGCGTGATGTCCTTCACATCCCCAACCAGCTGATCCCCATTCGCGAAGGGGCGTGCGCCCGGCTTGAACGCCCCGTTGTCTCCGTAGCGGGCCAGCTCCACCACGAACTCATCCGCGGTCGCTGTCCCCGCCTTCACCTCGTTCAGCAGGTCGCCGAGCTTGCTGACCTCCTCGGACTCCAGCTGGCCGGTCTCCTCCGCCTGCGTGAGGAGCTCCTGGAGGCCCTGCGCGAGGGATTCCGGGGTGCCGGCCTGCGCGTAGTGGGTGTCGAGCAGGGACTGATACGCCTGTCCCACCGGTGTCTTGAGGTCGTTGCCCATGGGGTGGCCTGGAAGCCTACGGCGGAAAGGTGGGATAAGGCCAGCAATGGCAGGCCAGCGAATTCCCGGGATTTCTTCCATCGGCCGCCTGCTGTCCGCCAGGGCTACGGGTGGAGCTGCCCCGGCGAAGGCGCCCCGCGTCGAGGGCACGCTGGATGTCACGGGGGAGCTGGATCGCCTCTACGCCGAGGCGAGGCAGGGCCGCATCGTCCTCCCCAGCGACGCGGACCGGTACGTCTACCTCTTCGTGCCCGGCTTCCTGGCCAAGCACTACCCCAACACCCTGCGCCCCAACCGGGAGGCGCTCACGCGCCGCGGCCTGGATGCGCGCATGTCCCGCATCGACACCAACGCGTCGGTGGAGACGAACGCTGGCGCGCTCGCGAAGGAAGTACGACAGCTGGGCGCGCAGACCGGCGCCAAGGTCATCCCGGTGGTGCACAGCAGCGGTGCCCCGGAGCTGCACCAGGCGCTGATTGACTCGCCGGACATCCGAGGCGCCATCCGCTGCGCCATCGCCCTGAGCGGCACCTTCCGCGGCACGCCGCTGGCGCACCGCTACGACCGCTTGTCAGGGCCGATGAGGCAGCGCCTGCATTCGCTCTCGGCGAAGCTGGGCATCGACGCGCAGGGGCTCGCGGACGTCGCCGTGGCCCGCCGCGAGGCCTTCCAGCGCGAGCACCCGTACCCGGCCGACGTCCCCACGCTCTCCATCGCCTGCGCCTTCACCGGCGGCGTGTCGCTCCTGCAGCCGCTGGTGGCGCACCTGCGCGGCCTCTCCCCTGAAGGTCTCTCCGACGGCGTGGTGCCCACCGCCCATCAGTCGCTCCCGGGTCACCGGGTCGCCTACCTGCTGGACGCGGACCACTCGGACACCATCATGGCCCGCCGGTTTTCGAAGCACGACCCGGGCGCGCTCACGCTGGCCGCGGTCACCCTGGCGCTGCAGATTCCGGCGTAGCGTCCGCTATTTCACACCAGGGGCTCCCCATTCTCGGGGCGTGCATAGCTTGGCGCCGATGAGCGATGCCAAGGCAGCCCAGCGCACCCTTTTGATTCTTCTCCTCGCCAGCTTCCTGCTGGTGCTGGTGGTCTTCCAGAGCCTCGCCAAGGCGTTCTTCCTGGCGGCGGTCGTCGCCGCGGCGCTCTGGCCGCTGCAGTCGCGGCTCACCCGCTGGCTGCGCGGGCGCAAGAGCCTGGCCGCCGGCGTGCTGACCGTGGGCGCGGCGCTGGTGCTGCTGGCGCCGCTGGTCGGCCTCTCCGCCTTCATCGTCAAGCAGGGCGCCGGGGCGATGAAGTTCGTCTCGGACACCGTCCGCAGCGAGGGCGTGACGGGCCTCGTCGCGCGGCTGCCGGACCCGGTGGAGAAGGTGGTGCGCAAGGCGCTGGACGCGCTCCCGGTGGAGGACGGGAAGGGCTTGAACGAGACGGTCCAGGCGCAGGTGGGCGCGCGCGGGGACCAGGCCGCCGCCGCGGTGACCGCGGCTGTCGCCACCACCGGGTCGCTGCTCTTCCAGGGCGTGATGTTCCTGCTCGCGCTCTACTTCTTCCTCTCGCAGGCGAAGCTCATCCTGGATTGGATTGACGACGCCTCCCCGCTGCGGCGCGGGCAGACGCACGAGCTGCTCACCGAGTTTCGCAAGGTGACCGGCACGGTGCTGCGCTCCTCCATTCTCACCGCCGGCATTCAGGCCACTGCCGCCTTCGTGGGCTACATCATCGCCCGGGTGCCCAGCGCGCTTTTCTTCGCGCTGCTCACCTTCTTCATTGCCTTCGTCCCCGCGCTGGGCGCCGCCTCGGTGTGCCTGGCCGCCTCCGCGCTGCTGCTCGCCACCGGGCATCTGTATGCGGCCATCTTCCTCGCCATCTGGGGCGTGCTCGTCGTCGGCCTTGTCGACAACGTCGTCAAGCCGCTGCTCATCAAGGGTGACGTGGAGATGAACGGGATGGTGGTCTTCTTCGCGCTGCTCGGCGGGCTGGCGGCGTTCGGGGTGATTGGGCTGCTCGTCGGCCCGCTGGGCGTGGCGCTCTTCGTGGCTGTGTTGCGGATGTATCGCCGCGACTACGGCGAGAAGACGGTGCGCCCCGGGGAGCCGCCGCGGCGGCCGTTCACCGGTCCGCAGGATCCGCCCGAGGCTCCCGCGCACGATGCGTGATCCCCCCCCGTTCGCGTCGAGCGTTGCGCCGTCAGGCGCGTTGAGTGCCGGGCTGGAGTGTTCGGGGTGCGGGGTGCGGGGTGCGGGGTGCGGGGTGCGGGCTGCGGGGGAATGGTTTCTCGGGTAGGGGGCACGCGTTCGCGTTCGCGTTCGCCTTCGTTCACGGGCCGGGGTACGGGCACGGGTTCGGAGGGAGGGGCGCGGGGCGCGGGGCGGGGCGGGGACGCGGTTGGTTGCTCAGGAAGAGCCTCCTCCGCCGCCTCCCCGAACCCCATTCCCTTCTCCCTGCCCCTACCCATACCCGGGCCCGTGAACGAAGGCGAACGCGAACGCGAACGCGAACGCGTGCCCCCTACCCGAGAAACCATTCCCCGCAGCCCCCTACCCGAGAAACCATTCCCCGCAGCCCGTAGCCCGTAGCCCGCAGCCCGCAGCCCGAACACTCCGGCCCGGCACTCAACGAGGCGCTCGACGGCCAACCAATCCCCTACGCGTCAGGGCCGCGCAGCGGCAACCGGCCCCGGAACGTCGCGCCGTGGCCGGGTGACGACTCCAGCGCAATCTCCCCTCCCATCGCCTCCAGCGACCTGCGCACCAGGAACAGGCCCAAGCCCAGGCCTCCGTAGTTGCGCACGGACACCGCGCGCTCGAAGGGTTCAAACACCCGCTCCTGGTCCTCCAGTGGGATGCCGATGCCCTGGTCCGCCACAGTGAAGAGGGCGAAGTCGCCCTCGCGCTCCAGCCGCACGGTGACGGGCTGGTGCTTGCCGTACTTGAGCGCGTTGAGCACCAGGTGCTTGGAGATGATGCGCAGCCGGCTGGGGTCCCAGCGGCCGATGAGGGGCCCTCCCAGCTCCACGACGAGGGGTGAGCGCGCGGACTCCAGCTCCCCGGACTGCTCCAGCTCCGTCAAGAGCATCCGGACCACCGCCGTCCAGTCGGTCAGCTTGAGCTGCAGCTCCGGCGAATCCCCGCCCAGCCCGCCGATGTCCAGCAGCTCATTGATGAGCCACAGGAGCCGGTCGCTCTGGCGCTCCAGCGCGCTCAGGTGGCGCTCCAGCCAGCGCGCCGACATCTCCCCGGCCACCAACGGCCCGGCGCCGCGCCGCAGCTGCGAGAGGTGGAGCTTGAGCGGCGTGAGCGGCGTCTTGAGCTCGTGCGACGCGACGGAGAGGAACTCGTCCCGCGCCCGCACCGCGTGCTGCGCCTGGCGGTAGAGGCGCGCGTTGTCGATGGCGAGCGCCGCGCGCAGCGCCAGCTCCTCGATGAGCGTGACATCGCGCGGGGTGAGCTTCTCCCGCGAGCGCTCCCGGGCCAGCAGCGCCACGCCCAGCCTCCGCCCGCGAGCCCCCAGCGGCACCGCCACCAGCGAGCCCGGGTTGAGCGCGCGCAACAGCTCCAGGTGCTCTGGTGAGCGCGCGTAGCGTCCCAGCGCCGTGTCATCCACCGCCGGGACGTACACCGTGCGCCCTTCTGCCAGCGCGCGGCGCGCCGGGTGCGCGGGGACGTGCAGCTCCGAGCGGGCTTCGAGCTCCAGCAGCAGCTCCTTCACCGGGTTCCGGTGCGCGCCGCCCGCCCAGCGCGCGCCGCGCTCGCCCAGCTCCTCCACGGTGCAGTAGTCGGCCAGCGCGGGCACCGCCAGCGCCGCCAGGCCCTGCACCGCCGAGGGGTAGTCGAAGTCCACCAGCAGCCCGCGCGACGCGTCCGCCAGGAAGCGGGAGGCTTCCCGCTCTGCCACTGCTTCGTCGCGCGCCTGCTGGGCGCGCAGGCGCATCCGGTGCTCGCCCGAAGCGAAGGTGTAGAGCATCCAGACGACCAGGAAGGAGAAGCCCAGCGTGGGCCCCACCGAGCCGTAGACCTGCACCCAGCGAGGCACCGGCGGCACCTGCGTCAGCACGCCGACGAGGACGAGCGCGCTGGCAACCGCCGCCGCCGCCCACGCCAGCAGCGCCAGGCGGGCCCTGGGCAGGAAGGGGAGCCCCAGGCTGACCGCCAGGATGCAACCCACCACCGCGGCGGTGTACCCCAGCGGCAGGATGGCGCCGCCCACGCCGACGAGCGCCAGCAGCCCGTAGGCGAGCAGCTGCGCTGTCGCGGCGACGTGACCCCGGGCCAGCGCGCGGCTCCCCACCCCCACGCCGCAGAGGTACGCCGCGATGAGCGCGCTCACCACGCCAAACGCCGAGTAGCCCGTCACCGCCCAGACGGTGAGGTGGCCGGCAGAGAAGAGCGTCCCCATCACCATCGCGATTTTCAGGAACTGCCTCAGCTTGGCGATTTCCTGGGCCTGCACCTCGGACATGGGTTCCTTCCCGTGGAGCGAAATATGTGCATCGCCACGGGAGAAACGCTGTCGGCTACCAGACCTTGCAGACCGCTTCGGGCGGCTTGGTCATCGCCTGGCCGGCCTTGCAGGAGAAGGCCGCCGCAAACTCCGGGATGTTCACCACCAGCCCATTCACGCGGTACTTCGGCGGTGAGTGCGGGTCAATCCGCGCGTAGAGCCGCGACGTCTCAGGCCGGATGCTGGCGCACGCCCACTGCGCGTAGCCGACGAAGAAGCGCTGCTCCGGGGTGAGCCCGTCGATGGGGTGCAGCGTCTGCCCCGCGGTGTGCGTCTTCCACGCCCGGTACGCGAGCAGCAGCCCGCCGAGGTCCGCCACGTCCTCGCCCAGCGTCAGCTTGCCGTTGACATGGATGTCGTCCACCGCGAGGTAGCTGGAGTACTGGTCTGAGATGCACTTCGCGCGGCGGTTGAACTCGGCCGCGTCCTTGGGCGTCCACCAGTCCTTCAGGTTCCCCGCCGCGTCGAACTGCCGGCCCTCGTCGTCGAAGCCGTGGGTCAGCTCGTGTCCGACGGTGGCGCCGGTGTCCCCGTAGTTGGGCGCGTCGTCCATCCGCGCGTCGAAGAGCGGCGGCTGCAGCACGCCGGCCGGGAAGTTCATGTCGTTGAGCTGGGCGTCGTAATACGCGTTCACCTCCTGCGGCCCGACGGACCACTCTTTCCGGTCAATCGCCTTGCCGATGCGCCCCAGGCGGCGGCGCACTTCGAACCCGGCCGCGCGGCTGACGTTGCCCGCGAAGTCATCCCGCGTCACCGTCACCGCCGCGTAGTCCCGCCACACCTCGGGGTAGCCGAGCTTGTTCGCCATCCCGTCAAGCTTGCGCCGGGCCTGCTTCCGCGTGGCCGGTGACATCCAGTCCAGCGTCTCCAGGTCCTTGCCCATCTCGCGCTGAATCTCCTGCACCATCACCAGGGTCTTCTCCCGGAGCTGCGGCGAGAAGTTCTTCTTCACGAAGAGCTGCCCCAGCGCGTGGGTCAGGTCCCGGTCCGCGTACTGCACGCAGCGCTTCCAGCGCGGCGCCAGCTCCTGCGCGCCCCGGAGGAACTTGCGGTTGAAGGCGAAGTCCTCCTCCACGAAGGCCCGCGACAGGTGCTCCGCCATCTGGTCCACCAGCCGCCAGCGCAGGTACGTCTTGAGGTCCGCCAGCGGCTCCTTGGCGAGCAGCGCGTTGAGCTGTTGCACGAACTTGGGCTGGCTCACGTTGAGGGTGCGGATGGCGGGCAGGCCCACCCCGGCGAAGTAGGCGCGCCAGTCGAACGCGGGCGCCAGCTTGGCGAGCTGCGCCACGCTCTGCTTGTGAAACACCTTGTACGGGTCCCGGCGCTCTACGCGGGTGAGGCTTGCCTTGGCCAGCGCTGTCTCCAACCGCAGAATCTTCTGCGCCGCCGCCTTCGCCGCCGCGGGCTCATCTCCCAGCAGGGCGAGCAGGGCTTCAACGTGCGGGACGTAGCGCGCGCGGATTTCCACCGAGCGCGGGTCCTTGTCCAGGTAGTCGTCCCGGTCCGGCAGCCCCAGCCCGCCCGCGTAGAGCGCCGTCAGGTACTGGGTGGAGTCGGACGCGTCCTGCTCCGAGTCAAAGCGGAAGAGCAGCGGGCTCCCGGTGGAGAGGTTCGCCTGCGCCACCCAGCCGGCCAGCTCCGCCTTCGTCTTCACCGCCTCCAGCGCCGCCAGCGTCTCCTTCAGCGGGGAGCTCCCCTTCGCCTCCAGGGTCTTCTCATCCATGCACGCCGCGAAGTAGTCCCCCAGCTGCTTCTCCAGGGGCGGCGCTCCCGGGCGTCCGGCCTCCAGGAGCAGCGCCCACAGGTGGCGCTCCACCCCGTCGGTCAGCTTGCCGAACACGCTCCAGCTGGACTGGTCCGCCGGGATGGGGTTGAGCTTTTGCCAGCCGCCGCAGGAGTACTTGTAGAAGTCCTCACAGGGGTCCGCGGACTTGTCCATGAACGCGGTCTCCAGCCCCCGCGTGTAGGGCAGCTGCGGCAGCGGCACGTCCGCCGTGGGCTTGGGGGGCTCCGCGGCGCCAGCGCCAAGGCCTACGCACAGCAGGAGGAGTCCAGGGACAGGTCGTCGCATGTCGCGACACTACCGGGCCCGGCCGCTGGCGCCAGAGGAAGAAAGTGCGTGCAACAAGACGTGGGGAGGGCTGTCGCGCATGTTCCCTTGGTGGCACTGTGCAGGAGATGAGCACGGCCTTTCAGGAACGCGCCCGGGGTAAGAGGGAGGGCCGCGACGCGGGAGAGAAGGCCATCGTTAACGGCGACCCACGCGTGATGCGGACGGGAGAGCTGGGAGCGGACTACGACGACGCGGTGGGACTTCCGCTCGCTTCGGTGGGCTGCGAAGTGTCTGAGTGGGCGCTGGGTTTTTGCGAGGGCTACAACCAGGTCATCGCGCAGGCGCTCAAGGACGGCCGGATTCACTCGCTGGCGAGGAAGATTCGAACGGTTGAAACGCTGCTCGAATTGTTTCACGGCGAAGTGCTGGCGCGCATTGACTCCGCTTCCTCGGAGGTGTTGCTGGCGGGCAGTCAGTGGGCGCTGGTCATCTCAAAGCCGCAGGGTCAGCCGGCGCACTGGGTCTGCGACGAGGCGCACCCGACAGGGGCATGGCTCACGGAGCATTTTGAGATGGCGCTTCGTCGCACCTCCTCGCCTGGTGGCGGCGCGGTCATCCGGTGCGCCGGTCACGCCTTGATTCTGCTGCTCGACGGCGAGACGACCTTGGCCGTGGCCCACCCGACGCGCCCGGAGCCCACCCGGTTTGAGGTGTTCGACCTGTCGCGCGCTTTCCCTGTTCGTTTGAGATGAGCGCCTGTGTACGCCTGAGCGGGGAGGACGCGGAGCGCTACCTGTCGCTGCTGCGCGGGCTCCTGGGCGTGGCGCGCGCGGGGGCGCAGTACTGGGACGCCGCCCGGCTGGCGGGCTCTGTCCGCTTCCTCGGCCCCACGGGCTCCGCGGGGCGGCACCCGTTCGTGGAGGTGGACGCGCGCTCAGGGTTGCCCACGCGGCGACAGCTGGCCCGGCTGGCGCTGCTGCATGTCGTGGCGCGGGAGTTCTTCGCCGCGCACCGCGTGCGTCAGTCGCAGAAGCCCTCGGTGTGGTACCAGGCGCTGGCGGGGGCCGCGGTCGCCGTCGTGCCGGCCGTCGAGGCGCGGCTGATGGGGCGGAGCGCGGAGGGCGTGCGCTTTTTGCTGGTCAGCGACGGGGTGGATCCGGACAGCGGGTGCTACGTGCGCCACTCCCTCCGCGTGTTGCAGCGCCCCGGCGGGCGGCACCTGGCGCTGGACCGGGGAGAGCAGGCAAAGCCTTCCGAGCTCCTGCGCGAGGCGCTGCGCCAGTGCGCGGGCATGACTGCGAAGTCCGCGCTCACCACGGTGGGTGCGCTGTCGGGGCTCGAGGTCCAGGACGCCGTCCGGGGACAGCTGGGGCCGCTTCAGCTCCCGGATGCGTGGTGCCGGGTGGCGCTGCCAGCGCTGAGCGGCGTCCTGCGCCCGGGTGCGGGGATACTCCATCTGTGCCTGGAGCGTGCGGGGGAGGGCGTGGCGCAGGATGGCTCCGCGGACCCATGGTCGCCGCTGATTCCGGAGCCCGGGCCGCACCGCGTGGTCAAGGAGCGGCGCCTGGTCTGCTCGCCGGAGCTGGAGGCTCCCCTGCGCGCCCTGCTGAGCGCTGAAGGGGCGCGGGTGGTCGTCCGGAGCCGCTAGACCTCGCCGACCGCGGCGGACAGCGGCAGGTCCAGAAGCTCGCGGGGGACCTCATCGCGCCGCCTTCCCGGGCGGACCACAATCTCGTCCAGCAGCGCGTTGACCTTCTTCTCGCGGGTGGCCGTCCGGACGTCCTCGAGCAGGCTGCGGGTGGCGGCGATGAGGTCCGCGCGGGTGATGCGCGCCTCGAAGAGGAACTCGGGCGTAATTTCGACGAAGGAGGTCTTGAGCGTCGCCCTCTGGTGCCCGTAGGTGGCCTCGCTGATGGGGTTCGTGCGGTGCGTCTCAAACACCCCGACGAGCCGCCCATCCTCGAGGGCTGCGATGGAGCGGAAGCTGCCCTTCCGGAACGTGCCGGACCCCGCCTGCTGGCAGGCGAGGATGACCGCCGCCCCAGGTCCCCGGGTCGCGGCGAGCTCTCCCAGCAGCCGGGTGGTCCGGGTGTTGTTCAGCTGTCGGACCGATTGGAAGGCCTCTTCCGCAGCAAGGTGGGCCGCGTCGCTCTCCACCTGCGCGGCCAGCTTCGCGGCGTAGCGGGTGGTGAGGGTCTCCGCCGCCGCGTCCCGAGCCTCACGCTGTATGGCCACGGCCAGCGAGTCGAGAGGGTGCTCGAGCGCCTCCGTGGGGGCGATCCGCAGGCGGACGCGGGAGATGGCCATGTGGGTGTGCTCGGGCGAAGAAGTGGGGCTCCTGGCGTTATCGGCCGGGGCCCGCTGGAGGTTGCCGCCCCTGCTGCAAGTGCCGGTGACAGCAGTCACTCTCAGTGCTACGCGTTGCGTTGATGGCGTCCGGAGACCTCGTCGAGGAGCTGGTCCATCAGTTCAGTGACCCCTTCGCGTTCTACCGGGAGCTGGTCCAGAACAGCATTGACGCCGGCTCCTCGCGCATCGAGGTGAGCCTCTCCTTCCAGCCGGGGAAGGCCACCGGGGTGGCCACCGCCTCCGTCAGCGACTGGGGCGAGGGGATGAACCGGGACATCATTGAACGCTTCCTGCTGACCAAATACCGGTCCAGCAAGGAGAACGACCTCACCAAGATTGGGAAGTTCGGCATCGGCTTCATCAGCGTCTTCGCGGGGGCGCCGGACCTGGTCATCGTGCAGACCGGCCGGGACGCGCAGTCCTGGCGGGTGCTCTTCAAGGCGGACCGAAGCTACGAATTGCTGGCCGGCGACGCGCCGTTTGAAGGCACCCAGGTCACCCTCCACAAGCGGATGAGCGCGGCGGACTATGAGACGTACGTGAAGCGCTCGCGCGAGGCGGTGACGCGCTGGTGCCGCCACTCCTCGAGCGACGTCACCTTCGCAGCGGGCAGCGCCGACGGCCAGCCGCCGGGCCCGCCGGTCTCCGTGCGCGAGCCCCTGGCCGTGGACGCGCCCTTCCAGGTGGAGCATGTGGAAGAGGGGACGCACATCGTCGCTGGCCCGGCGCGGGCGGAGCCGGCGCCCACCGGCCTCTACAACCGCGGGCTCACCCTGCTGGAGACGGAGGAGGCGCTGTTCCCGGGCGTGGCGCTGAAGGTGGTCTCGCGCTACCTGGAGCACACCCTGACCCGGGACAACGTGCGCCGGGACCACCACTTCGAGCGCGCGATGGCGCTGGCGAAGGCCCTCATCGACGGCCCGCTGAGGCAGCAGCTGCCCGAAGCCCTGCGCAGCGCCGCGGAGCCGCGCGCAGACGTGGCGGACCACGCCGTCCTCCTCCGCTACGGCCAGGGCCGGGTGGACGAGGAGCAGCTCTGGTTCCGGCAGGTCTCCGGCGCGCCCGTCCACGGCGGAGCGCTGCGTGCGGCGATGAAGGCGCACGGCGTCCTGCTGTATTCGCCACAGTCCACGCCGCTGGCGTTGCGGCTGTGCGCTGCGGGCGTCCCGGTGCTGGCCGGGGAGCGGACCTCGCCGCAGGTCGAAGTGGCGCAAGCGCTGCTCGCGCCCAGGGAAGTGGCCCTGGCGCACGAAGCCTTCTGCTTCTTCGACCCCGGCGGCGACGCGGTGGACGAACGCGCGCTGTGCGTGGCGATGACTGCGCTGGGGAAGGCGGCCGGTGGGCGCTTCGAGCAGACGGCCGTCGGCACGCTGCACGGGGCCGGGTTCGACGCGGTTGCCGGCTGCGTGGACGCGCTCGGGCGGCCGATGCGCGCCAGCCGGGCCGCCGCTTCGCCGTTTCGCAAGGGCGTCCCGCCGCTGCTGTGTCTCAACCGCGCGCACCCCACGGTGGAGGCGGCGCTGTCCCTCGCGCGGCAGACGCCCCGGCTGGCCGCGCTCCTGCTCATCCGCAACCTCGCTGTGCGCCACGGCGCGCTGGACGAGCCCACCGACCGCGCGCTCACCGAGGTGGCGCTGCGCACATGAGCTCGCCCGAAGAGCTCGCCGAGCTGGAGGCGGCGGTGAAGGCAGGCGCCCAGAAGGTGGACGCCGGGCACTTCCGCATCGACGCGCAGCGGGCGCTGGCCAAGCTCCGGGACCACCGCCTGGCGGAGCCGCACCACTACATCCTGGAGTTGCTCCGCGCGGCCGTCGCCGCCTCCGCCACCGCGGTGACTCTGAAGATTGACGCCAACGACGTGGAGCTGGCGTTCGACGGGGAGGGCGTGGAGCCGGCGGCGATGAAGGACCTGCTCAGCCGCGCGCTCGCCCCTGGGAAGGACGAGGCTTCGCGCCGGACGCGGCTGCTGGCGCTGGGCGTCGCCGGCGCCCTCGGGGTGAAGCCGAAGTTCGTCAAGGTGACCAGCGGCGGTGTGGAGGTGGAGCTCACCCCGCCGGCCCAGGTGAGCGTGCGCGCGGTCCGGAAGACCTCCGGGACCACCGTCCACGTGCGCGGGCGGATGGGCTACTGGGTGCTGCGCAACGCGATGCTCGGCGCACGCGAGGCAGAGGCGGTGCGCGAGCACGCGCGGCACTTCCCGGTGCGCCTCACGCTCAACGGCGAGCGGCTGGAGGGCCCGGTGCAGTTCGGGCGCGAAGTGCTGGCCCAGGCGGAGGCCCGCGGCAATGGGCTGCACCTGGTGGCGGCGGTTCCGGCGAAGCCGCTGGCGCAGAGCGAGGTGCGCTTCAACCTCTTCGGCGTGGATGTGGTGACCCGGAGGCTCCGGCACCCGGACCTGGCGCTGGTGGCGTGGGTGCGCCACGACGGGTTTCTGCGGAACGCCTCCGGCTCGGACCTGGTGGAGACGGACCCGTCGCTCCAGCTCGCGCTCTCGCGCCTGGAGGATTTGACCGAGGAGCTGGTCCGTACCCTGGTGGCACGGCAGCGCGAAGGCGACGTCCCCGCCATCCGCGAACGGCTCATCGACCTGCTGCTGCGCGTGTCGTCGTCCGCGTCTCCCTCCATGCGTCAGGTAGTGCTGCGGCAGCAGCTCGAGGGGGCGCCGCTGGTTGTCGGGCCCGCCGGAGAGCTGTGCTCGGTCGCGGCGCTGCGCAAGGAGGTGAAGGAGGGCCGTTCGCTGCGCTTCGCGACGCTGCGCTACCCCGCGGAGAGCTACACGCAGCCCGCCATCCTGCTGCCCAGCCCCCTCGACTCTCTGCTGCCTTCGCGCCCGCGGGTGGACGTCCGGTTCGAAGCGGAGCAGCGCCGCGCCGCGGTGGAGCACCGCGCGCGCTGGGAGAGGGAGCTCCCGGAGGAGCCCCGGCTTGACCCGCGCGGGTTGCTCGCGTCTGCAACGTTCGCGGGAGCGAGGGTGGAGGGCGAGGTGGGGCTCTCGCGGCATCAGCTCATCTCCAACGTCCGCATGCTCTACGAGGGGAGGCTGCTCTTTCAGGTCGGCTGCGAGGCGCTCGCCCCGCTGCGACTGCGCGCGGTGGTCAACCTCAAGGGCCCGCTGCCGCAGGATGCGTGGCAGAAGAATCCGAACCTCGCGCTGCTCGCCAAGGTGCTGCCCGCCGTGCGCGCCGCGGCACAGACGGCTGTTCTTCAGCAGCTGCCTGCGTTGGCGCCGCCGCTCGCATCGGGCTCGGGCATGAGAGAAGCACCCCCGCTCGGGCCGCAGGCGCGTCGTCGAGAGGTGGCGCAGAGCGACGGACGCCGTGAGCCGAAGTTGGTTGGGGAGGCACCCCCGCTCGCCTCGAGCGCAGTGGCGCAAAGCGACGGACGGCTTGAGCCGAAGTTGGTTGCGGAAGCACCCCCGCTCGCCTCGAGCGTAGCGCCGCAGGCGCGTAGTCGAGAGGTGGCGCACAGCCACGCACGGCTTGAGCCCGCTTCCGAGGATGCCGAGCGATCGGGTTTGCGCCAAGCCTCGGAGGCCCTGCCACCTCTCGACTACGCGTCGCTGCGCGCCGCTACGCTCGAGGCGAACGGGGAGGCGTGCGGAGGAGAGGCGCGCGGTGGAGCGCCCTCCGCGCTCCAGCCTCGGGACCTGCCGGAGCTCCGGGCGCACGGACGGGACCTGCTGGGCGCGCTCGCGGCGCAGGGCCAGAAACGTCACCAGGTGCCACCCGCCCTGAGCACCGCGCTGCTCTTCCCCTGCGTCGGCGGTGGGCACGCGTCGCTGGAGGAGATCGCGCGGCAGTCAGTCTGCCGCTTCGTCGCGTCGCCCCAGCCGGATCCGCTGTTGGATGGGACGCCCGCCTTCGTGCTCACCGTCGACGACCGGCACGCCCTCCGCACGCTCCTGGAGAACCGCGAGCTGGAGGACGTCGAGCGCCGGCTGTACCGGGAGCGCGAGGTGCGCGCGCGGCTCAAGGGCAAGAAGCAGCACCCGCAGCTGCCGTCCCCGGCGACAGTGACGGTCACCTTCGACGAGGACGGCGTGCGCGGGCTGGTGGGCCTGCCGATGGAGCCGCACTCCGGGCTCGCGCTCTCGCTCCTGCGAGACGGCGTCTGGCTGGAGACGACCCAGGAGACCGCGCGCTACCAGGTCGCGCTCGCGGCGGTGGAGTGCCCGGCGCTGGCGCCGGACGAGGAGTGGGCCCACGCGAAGAGGGACCGCGCCTTCCAGCGCGTGATGGACGTGGTCCGCTCCGCGGAGCGGTCTCTCTGCGGCGCTCTGCTCAAGGCCCGCCGCGGCGAGCTCCTGGATGAGCTGCTCTCCTCGGAACGGCGCTACCTTCGTGCCTTCCTTCAGAAGGAGCTGCAGGCCTTCCCGAGGCAACCCGCGCTCGACGAGCTCCAGCGGGCCGCGGTGGAGGCGGCGCTCTTTCAGGGCGCGCACGGGCGGCTGAGCCTCGCGCAGCTGGCCGCCAGCGTGCGGGAGGGCCGCTTCTGGGCGCTGGAGTCGTGCTCGATGAACCTCCCGCCGGAGCTGACGGTGCTCCTCGCCTCTAGCGAGTTGACGGGGCGGGTGGAGGCGCTGCTCGGCGCGACGGCTGAAAGCCCCGTGCAGGAGGTGGCGCGCCTGGACCGCCGCAGTCGTCTGCGCCTGACGCCGGCCTACTCGGAGGCGCTCGGCGGGAGTGAGCTGCTGCAGACCGCGGTGGCCGGCGAAGGCCTCTCCGGTCAGGCGGCCTTCAACCCGCGCGGCACGGATGCGCGCGTGGCGCTCCTGCTCGAGGAACGGCTGTGGCAGCGGGTGGCGTTGCCCGCGTGGCTGCCGCTGGAGGCGACCGTCTCCGTGGCGCCCGGCGCCGCGGACCTGGCGGACGAGGAGGTGAGCCCCGCGCTGCGCGAAGCCCTCGCCTCCGCGCTCGCCGCCGCGCAGCGGTCGCTGCTCGAGCTCGCGCAGGGCTCGCCGCTGGATGACGAGGCGCGGGAGGTGATGTGCCGCGCGCTGGGCGAGCGGGTGGACGACGCGCTGGCGCCGGAGGCGGCGCAGGCCTTGGGCGAGTGCCCACTCTTGCTCTGCACCGACGGCGCGCGCTGGCCGCTCTCCCAGGTGGAGGGCCGCCGGATTGGCTTCGTCACCGAACCCCTGCGCGGCACGCCCTCGTCGGGCGGCCCGCTGCTGGTCGCCGGGGATTCGCTCACCCGCATGGCGATGCGCAGGTGGCGGCATGGCCTGAAGGACCTGACCGAGTCGTTCAAGGCGGAGCTGATGCATGAGGCGCTCACGCCGGTGCGGAAGGTGGAGGTGGGCGCGAACGCCCTCCTCCGGAGAGACTTCGAGCGTCCGGGAGTGAAGGGCCAGGTGGCGCTGGTCCCTGGCGCGGGCCGCAGGCTGGAGCTCTACCGCGCGCAGCGTCCGGTGCTGACGCTGACGGAGACCGGCTTCCCGCCGGGATTGTCCGCGGCGGTGGACTGCGAAGAGCTGGGCCTGCTCACGACGGTCAAGGACGCGGCGGAGGACCCGGCGGTGGCGAAGGTCGTGCGGTGGGTGCTCGAGGAGACCCTGGCCCTGCTGGAGGAGCTCGCGTCCCGGTGGCCTTCGCTGCCCGTTGGCCAGCAAGAGCTGCTCCGCCCGCAGCTCCTGCGCGTGCTCGCAGAGGAGGGCAAGTACCGCGCGCTGCGGGAGCTGCCGCTGCTGCAGACGGCGAACGGCGGGACGCTCTCCTTCCGCCAGCTGGCGCAGGAGCACGCAAAGGGCCGCCCGGTGCGCTGGTCTTCAGAGCCCGGCACGCTGTCTGGCCTGGTGTGGTTGCCGCGCGAGTGGGAGTTGGAGGCCACGTCCGCCGCGGGCTGGGTGTTGCTGGATGTCACGCGGCAGCAGCGCGCGCTGAAGCTGCGAGCGGGGCGGGCGGTGGAGTCTCTGTGCTCGCCGCTGGAGTCCACCTGGCGGGCCGAGGTCCGCGGCTCCGGCCTTGCCGGCGAGCTGGCGCTGCCCGCGGAGCCCAGCGGGCAGCTCCGCCTTCAGCTGGTGCGCGACGGGGTGTTGGTGGAAGAGCTCTCGCTGCCGCACCCGGTGGGGGCGGTGGCGCGGGTGGAGGGCAAGGAGCTCACCGTCAGCGACGACTGGACGAAGGTGAGCCGGAACCCGGCGTTCCGCCGGATGCGCGAGGCGGTGGAGGCCGCGCTGGAGGCGGCGCTCGCCGCGCTGCTGACGCAGGGGACGAAGGAGGACCCGCTCTGGAGGGAGTACCTGAAGGCCGCGGTGCGCTGGCGCCGGACCGGCCCGCTGGCAGAGGCCATGGCGGCGCTCCCGCTCTTCCAGACGCTGGAAGGCGCGCCCGTGTCCCTCGGCGCGGCCCTCGCGGAGCACTCGCGACGCAAGCGGTTGGCCGTCGCCGCTGCGCAGGAGGCGTCCGACGGCCCTCCCGCACCGATGGCCGGCGCCCGCTGGGTGCTGGCCGCGCAGCCCGGAGACGTGGAGCTGCTCTCGGCGATGGGGCTGGCGGTGGAGGACGTGACGCAGGAGAGGGCGCGGGACCGGGCGCGGGAGGCCTCTCGCCGCGCGCGGGCGCTCCAGAGGCTCTCCTATGACGGGGAAGCGCTGGTCCGCCTGAGGGTGGACGCGCTGGGGTTGCGAGGAGAGCTGGCCCTCCCGGCGGAGCTGCAGGCGGACGCGGCGGTGGTGCTCTCGCGCGAGGGCGTGGCGGTGGAGCGGCTGACGGTCGCCCCGGGTGTGGCGGGCGCGGTGGACGCGCCGGACGTGCCGGTGGCGGACGACTGGACGTCCGCGCGGGTGAGCCCTGCGCTGCGGCGCGCGCTGGAGTCAGAAGTGGACCGCCTCTTCGCCGCGCTGGCGGCGGAGCGCGCGCTGGCAGCCGGGCGACGTCCGGCGGCGGCGGCGTACGCGCTGCGCTACCTCTCGGCGCAGGGGATGCGCGCCGCGCCGCACCTGGACGCGCTGGGTCCGGTGGCGTCCGCGCTGACGGTGGCGAAGTGGTTTCGCACCTGCGACGGAAGGTGGGTGGACCTGAGGAGCATCGCCGACCGGGTGGTGGCCAAGGGCTCCGTGCCGCTGGTCCCGCCCGCGCTGGAGGGCGAGGACGTGGGCGGCGACGTCGTGCTCATCGCGCCGCGCGCCGCGCCGTGGGTGGACGCGCTCGAAGAGGTGCTGGGCGCGGGGAAGGTGAAGCGGCTGGCAAGCCTTACCGCGTGGCGCGAGGAGCAGGCCGAGGCGGACCCCGACGCCGGCACGCCGTTGGCCGAGGGGCTCAAGCGGCTGCGGCGCGAGGCGCGGCTGCTGAAGTCGCAGCTGCTGGGGCGGCTGGCGCCCACGGATTTGGGCGAGCTGGTCCTCCGCAAGGGCGGGGGGAAGGTCGCGGTGCGCTACGACGCCCAGCGGAAGGTGGGCGTGCTGGACGTGGAGCACCCGCTTGTCGAACGCGCGCTGCGGGAGGCTCGGCTCCGGCCGGAGCGGATGTATGTGCTGCTCGCCGCGCTCTACGGCTGCGTCAACCGCGCGCTGGAGCGGTTCACCGACGAGGACGAAGCGAAGCTCCTGGCGGCGCTCGTCAGCCACCTCGCGGCGAACCCGCAGCTGCTCGAGCCCTCCTGAAGAAAGTGACGGTGCCGTGGCAACTTGAAGGTGGCGCGTCCGGCCACCTGGTGTGACGTCGCCGCCCAGGCCTACACCTCGCGGATGTCAGGGCGGTTCACATCCGCCTCTCGATGAGGTCGCAGTCCGTGTTGGTGGTACGGGACGTGCCTCCGCGCCGGGGTGCTCATGACCCCCTTCCGCGCGCTCCTCACTTGCCTGATGTCGTTCGCGGTGGGCGGCTGTATGGGCGACTCGCTGGTCACCGGCAAGCGGATGGAGGGCCCGCCGAAGCCGCCGGAGGACGTGACGCCGCGATGCACGCCCGGGGCTCACGCCGTGCCGAAGCTGTTGCGGCTCTCTAACCGGGAGTACCAGCAGGTGGTGTCGGACCTGCTGGGCGACGCAGTCAACCCGCAGCTCTTCCGGCGTTGGACGCCCATCGCGCAGGTGTACGGCTTCGACACCATGAGCGAGTCCCGCATGGACGGGCAGGCCCTTGAGGAGCAGCTGGCGACGGTGCAGGTGTTGACGGAGCAGCTTCTAACGTCTCCTCAGGTCCGCGGGATGTGCCCCGCGCAGGCCACGCCACCGCCCGCCTGCGCCCTGAGGACGGCCTACGACGCGACCAAGGACTTCTCCGCGGAGCAAGGGGTGAGCTGCTGGCAGTACCGCGACTCCAACGCGCCGCTCGTCTACAGCGCGGCCCAGTCGCGCTGGGAGAACAACCAGCAGCCGTACCTGAGCATCTCGGCGACGGTGATGCACCCCGGCCCGGACCTGGATGCGGTGCGCCGCTGGATGGCGCCGACGGACGGGACGCTCGCCGCCGCGGGTGGGTTCAGAGATTTGGACCCTGTCTCCGGCGACGGGGTGGTGGCCTCCATCCAGCGCAATGGCAAGGACCTCTGGAGCAGGACCATCGCCAACGGCAGCGCGGACACGTTCTCGCTCAACCTCACGGTCCGGCGCGGGGATGTCATCGACATCGTGCTCAACCGCAACGGCGCCTATGACCGGGACCAGACCGCGGTGGACGTGGCGCTCACCTTCAAGCAGGCGCCGCTCACCGTGGGCTGGACCTGGGAGAACTGCGGGAGGGCCGTGGTCACCCGCTTGGCCAGCCGCGCCTTCCGCCGCCCGCTGCGCCCCGAGGAGCTGGCCGACTACCAGGCGATGTTCGCCTCCTCGCTCCAGGGGGCGGCGAAGGCGGACCTCCCCAGCCCGTTCCACGAAGCGCTCACCACCGTGATGCAGGCGGCGCTGCTGTCGCCGAACGTGATGTTCAAGCCGGAGCTGGTGCCCGGCGGGCTGGACGCGTCCGAGAAGGCCTTCGGCACCGCGTCGCGGCTCTCGCTCTACTTCCGGGGCTCCTTCGCGGATGAGGAGCTCTGGGAATTGGCGGAGAGCGGCGCGCTGTCGGACCGCGCGGTGGTGAAGGCGCAGGCGGAGCGGCTGCTCGCGCGCTACGCGGATCGCTTCACAGCGGACTTTGGCGGGCAGTGGCTGGATTTCCGCGACGGCGAGGTCGCGCTCCCGCTGGCGGGCGCGATGAAGGCGGAGGCGGCCGCGGTGTTCAACGAGGTGCTCTCCGCCGGGCTCCCGCCGCAGCGGCTGCTCAACCCCGGCTTCACGTTCGTCAACGCGCCGCTGGCCGCGCACTACCAGCTGGCCACCACTGCCACGGCCACGAGCTTCGAGAAGGTGAGCACCTCCGAGCGCGGCGGGCTGCTCTCGCAGGGCTTCTTCCTCGCGCAGACCGCCCAGGGTTCTGACTTCGCGCGCGTCATCCACCGCGGGCTGTGGACGATGAACCGGGTCCTCTGCCAGTCGCTGCCGAGGTTGGATCAAGCCACGCTGGAGGAGATCAGCAACTCGGTGGGCGCCATTGACCGCAAGCTGCCGCTCGCGCAGCAGATGGCGCTCCACCGCGACAGCAGCAGCCGGTGCAGCAGCTGTCACGCGAAGACGGACCCCATTGGCCTCGCGCTGGAGGCGTACGACGCGAAGGGGCTGTGGCGGGAGGGCGTGGCGCCGAACGACTTCCAGCTCAACGGTCAACCCGTCCGCAACCCGGCGGAGCTGACGGCCGTCATCGAACACTCCGCCGACTTCCAGCAGTGCGTGGCCACCAAGCTGCTCACCTATGCGCTCAACCGCGGCCCGGTCGAAGAGGAGGCCTGCACGGCGAGCGCGCTGGCCGCACCGCCCGGCGGAGTGCAGCCCTCCCTCCAGGAATTGGCCGTCTCCGCCTTGCTCGCCGCCCTGCCGCTCACCGAGGTCGCGCCATGACGCTGGACCCCAACCGCCGGCACGTCCTCAAGTGGATGGGCATCCAGCTGGCCCTGCCGCTGGTCAGCACCGTCCTGCCCAGCGCCGCGTTGGGCGCCGCGCCCGTCCGCAAGCGCTTCATCGGCGCGTACGTCCCGAACGGCGCGTACATGCCGCGGGGAGAGAATGGCAACTGGACGTTCGAGGACGCGCTGGCACCGCTGGTGTCTGCCGGGTTCAAGCAGAACACGATGGTGCTCCGCGGCCTGTTCAACGGCCGCAACTTCGACCGGGACCCGCACTGGCAGAACACCGCAGCCTTCCTCTCCTGCCGGCAGATTGAGATTGGCGACCCCGGCGTCGCGCGCTGCGGGAAGACGGTGGACCAATACGTGGCCGACGCGTACCCCGGGCCGCTGCGGTCGCTGGAGATTGGCGGGCTCTACTACTACGTCCATCCCATCAACGACCACCCGGGCTACTCCAACGACTACCTGAACCGCATCTCCTGGCAGACGCCGGACAAGTTTCGTACCCCCATCCCGGACCCCAAGCAGCTCTTCCTCAAGGTCTTCGCCGCGGACAGCGGCGGGGCGGCGGCCATCGCGTATCTGCACGACCGGAAGAAGAGCGTGCTGGACTCGCTGCACAGGGACGCCACCCGCCTCGGCAACCGCCTCCCCGGCAGCTACCGGCCGGTGCTCGACTCGTACCTGGAGACCGTGCGCGAGGTGGAGCTCGGCAGCAGCGGCCAGGGTTGCGCGGCGGCGATGGCCAGCCCGACGGAAGACTTCTCGGACCCCAACCGGAACTTCGTGAAGCGCTTCGAGCTGCATCACCAGCTGGTGGTGCTGGCCATGCAGTGCGGGCTCATCTCCACCGCGACCCTGATGTACGGCCCGGGCGTGTCCACCGCGCTCTACTTCCCGGAGCTGCTCGGAGGCGGCGCGGGCCACCACAGCTGCGCGCACCACGGCGGCACCGTGGAGACCATTGAACGCTTGAAGCGGGTCAACCGCGTCCACACCGGGCTCTTGGCGGACCTCCTGCGGCGGCTCAAGGCCGCCAACCTGCTCTCGGAGACGCTCGTCCTCTACGGCTCCGACATGTCAGATGGCGACATCCACCTGACGGAGAACCTCCCCATGCTGCTGTGCGGAGAGGGCGCGGACCTCAAGTTCGGGCAGGAGATTGGCGTGCGCGAGCAGCGCCGCACGCTGGCAGACCTGCACATGGACATCTTCTCCCTGATGGGCATCAACGCCGTCACGTCGTTCGGCCAGGGCGCCTGTGCAAGCACCGGCAAGCCCTTGGCGATTCGGGTCTAGCAAGCAGTCGGAGCCTCGCGCGTAGAGGGGCGGGGCGTATAGGGTTCGCCCCAACGCGATGTGGGCTCTGGACCTCGGCACGACGAACACGCTGCTGGCCCGCTGGGACACGGGGGCGAACCGTCCGCAGCTGGTGGACCTCCCGGCGCTGGCCCGGCGCAGCCCGAAGAGCGGGGAGGTGGCCCGCGGCGTGCCGAGCGCGGTGGACGTGCTGGAGGCGCCCTCCCTCTGGGCGCGGATGGGCCGCTCGCCGCCGCTGGCACGCCGCTTCTTCTTCGGGCAGCTGGCGCGCATCGGCCAACCCGCGCTGGACGTGAACCACCTGCAGCCCAAGCCCAGCTTCGCCGCCAGCTTCAAGCGCGCCCTCTCGCGCAGCCCGCTGCTGCCCATCGTTCGCGCGGGCGGTCGCACGTACACCGCGAGGGAGGTGGCGCACCTGTTCCTGCGGGAGCTTCTGGCGCAGGCGCGGGCCGCGACGGGTGAGCGCATCCGGGAGCTGGTCATCACCGCGCCGGTGGAGGCGTTCGAGACGTACCGCGCAGAGCTGGTGCAGACCGCCAAGCGCCTGGGAATCCGGAAGCTGCGCTTCCTCGACGAGCCCGTGGCCGCGGCGCTGGGCTACGGCCTGGGTCAGTCGCGTGAACGCAAGGTGCTGGTGGTGGACTTCGGCGGGGGGACGCTGCACCTCGCGCTGGTGAAGCTGTCCGCGGCCGCCACGCAGGAGGGGAGCGCGCAGGTGCTCGCCAAGGCGGCGGAGGACATTGGCGGGAACCTGGTGGACCGCTGGGTGCTGGAGGAGTTCTGCCGACGCCTCTCCTGGCCGATGGACGACGAGGGGCGCGACGACGTGCAGCTGTGGCACCGGCTGATGCTGGCCGAGGCCTGCCGCGTGAAGGAGGCGGTCTACTTCGACGAGCGCGCCACGTTTGAAGCGTCACTCCCGGAGTCTCGCGAGCGCTTCGAGCAGCGCCTGCGCGGCGAAGCGCCCTCGCTGGAGCTGACGCGCGAGGACCTGGTGAAGCTGCTGCAGGCGCGCGGGCTGTACCGGATGCTGGAGCGCTGCCTGGCGGACGTACTGGAGCAGGCGCGCGTGCAGGGCGTCAGCGAGGCGGAGGTGGACGACGTCCTGATGGTAGGCGGCTCCACGCTGCTGCCGAACGTGTACCCGCTCTTCGAGGAGCGCTTCGGCCGCGGCCGGGTGCGCGCCTGGCAGCCGTTCGAAGCGGTGGCCTACGGTGCCGCCGTCTACGCCGGAGGGCAGGCGGTGCCGGCGGACTTCATCGTCCACGACTACGCGCTGCTCACCTATGACCTCAAGACGGGCAAGCCGGAGTACGCGGTCATCATCCCGCGCGGCACGCGCTTCCCCACCCGCGAAGACCTCTGGAAGCGGCAGCTGGTGCCCACCTGTGGCCTGGGAGAGCCCGAGCGCGTCTTCAAGCTGGTCATCTGCGAGGTGGGCTCCGGCGCGGGGACCGACGGCTTCGTCTGGGACGCGGACGGGCGGGTTCACCGCGTGAAGGCCGGCGAGAGCCGCGACGTGGTGGTGAAGCTGAACGAAGCCAACCCCGCCATCGGCCACCTGGACCCGCCCCACGCCCCGAGCGACCGCACGCCCCGCCTGGAGGTCAGCTTCGGCGTCAACGCGGAGCGCTGGCTCTGCTCCACCGTCTTCGACCTGCGCACCCGTCGATTCCTCTTGCGCGAGGAGCCGGTGGTGAAGCTGCTGTGAGGAGGTGAGTCGTGGAGGTGTTGGCTGCGGTGCTGACGGGTGTCGGAGTGCTCGGCGCCTTCGGGGCGCTGATGCTCTCGCATCTGCGCGCGATGGAGGCGCACACGCGCGCGGTGGAGGCTGCGTGGCGCGGTGGCTTGAGCCTGTCACGCCTGGCGGGCGACGGCGTTGAGGACAAAGAGAAGGGGTGAGGCATGGAGTATTTCGAGCTGCTGGGGATGGTGGGCTCTCTGGGGGGCGTGGCGCTGGTCCTGGGGCTCAGGCGGCTCCGCGCTCGAACGCAGTGGCCTCTCGCGGCGAGGAAGCTGGGGCTTCACCTTGGCAACGACGAGCTCCTCCTCTTCGGCACGGTCGACGGTCTGTCGGTCGACGTCTCCTACCAGAAGGGCGAGCACCGCTCCTTCACCCGCTTCGTGGTGCAGGGCCCGGCCGTCTACCCACACCTCGCCCTTGCCAGCGAGGGCCTGTGGAAGTCGCTGGCCCGGGTGTTTTCGGGGGGCGCCGTGAAGACGGGCGGCGCAGCGTTGGATGAGGGGGCGTCCGGCGGCTTGAGCGTGGTGCCCTTGGCCCGCATCGCTGAAGAGAGTGGGTGAAGGGTGGAGGTTGCGCTCCTCGCGCTGTTCACGCTGGGCATGACGGCCCTGATGTTGAAGCTGGAGCGGTCGGAGCACCGCCAGAAGTCGCTCCTGCTGCAGCGGTGGCGCGACGCCGCCAAGCGGCTGGGGCTCAGCCTTGTCGAAACTCCGCCTCTCCTCTTCGGTCTCTCCGGTGACCTGACCGTCGACGTCTCCGCCGAGACGGACGCCCGTCGCCGCTGCGTCGTGAAGGGACCCGCTCTCCACGACGACCTCACGCTGGTCAGCGAGAGCCTGTGGAAGTCTGTGGCCAAGGCGTACGGGGGCGAGGACGTGAAGACCGGCGACGCGGCGTTTGACCAGGCCGTTCACGTCTCCGGGTCTGAGGCTCTCGCCCTCGCGCTCCTGGACGCCGCCGGGCGCCGCGCGGTCGCTCGCGTCTTGGGTGAGGGAGGCGAGGTGACCGGCGGCAGGGTTCAGCTGGACAGGAAGGGGAGCGTCGAGAGCTCGGACGAGTTGGTGGAGCTCGTCGAACGCTGCCTCGCGGTGGGCCGGGCGCTCAGCGCGGACCCGGAGAGCGTGCCCCAGCGGCTGTGCGACAACCTCCGGACGGAGCCCCTTCCCGAAGTGCGCGTGCGGCTCCTCAGCGTGCTGGACCGGGAGTACCCGCGCTTCCCCGGCACCGCCGACGCCGCGAGGCACGCCCTCGAAGATGCGGACGCGGCGGTGAGGCTGTTGGCGGCGAAGGTGGCCCGCGACGAGCCGGCACGCGTGTGTCTGGAGGCCCTCGTTCGGGACGACGGAGTGGACGCTGCGCTCCGAGCGAGGGCTCTGGAGGAGCTGGTGCGGGCGCATCCCTCCGCGGGCGTCCGTCCGTTCATCGCCCTCGGCCTGGCCTCGTCAGCGCTCCCGCTGCAGCTGCGCGCGGCCGCCTGCGCCGGCGTGTCGCGCGACGCGTTCCACCTTCCGCAGCTCAAGCTCCTCGCCGAGCACAACGCCGAGGAGGTCCGCATTGCGGTGGCCAAAGCGCTGGGTGAGCTGGGCGCCCCGGAAGGAGAGCTCGTGCTGATGGGGCGGCTTGCGGACACCGAAGCCGTGCAGCTGGCCGCGGCTGAGGCGTTGGCGGAGCTGGGGACGCTCGCTGCCGTCGAGGCGCTGCTGCCGCTGGCGCAGTCACTCAAGCCGCTTGGAGGCGTGAAGGAGGCCGCGCGCACCGCCATCCGCACCATCCAGGTCCGCCACAGCGCGGTCGGCAGTGGAGGCCTGTCGGTGGTGGATGAGGGTGCGACCGGCGGCTTGAGCGTGGTTTCCCCGCCAGACAAGGCGCGCGACTCTGACTGACGTCGCTTACTCCTTGACGAGGATGAGGTGGCTGCCCTGTCCGTTGGCGATGGCGCCGGCGAAGCGCCAGCCCTCCGCCGCGTACTTGTTGAGGTCCTCTTCGTAGCCGCTCGCGAACGCGCTCTGGCCAACGACCATGTACTTCGGGTGGCCGCCCTGCGCGTGCGCGTCCGGGATGAGCACCTGCTTGGCGCACGCGCCGATGAGGATGCCAACCGTCACCAGGGACAGGTACTTCCAGCCGTTGACCATGTGCGCCTCCGTGAATAGGTGCCCCTCCCTACCATGCCGCTCCCCAGCGAGCCGCGGAGGCGTGTCGCTGTTGGAGGACTCGGCCGGTTTGAGCCTGGGTCGCCCGTCTGAGAAGGTGCGCGACTCCGGGAGACGGGAGGTCGGCCGTGGTGATCGCACTTGTGCTGGGGGCTCTGGCGGCGGTCGGCGCGAGTCTCTTCCTCATTGCCCGCCAGGAGCGGTGGATGACCCAGGCCTCGTCCCTCGAGGACGCCGCGGACAAGCTCGGGCTTACCTTCGACCCGGCCGAGGGGGCGCTCTTCGGAGCGCGGGGCGGGTGGAAGGTCTCGGTTCGCGTCTTGAGGTTTCCAGGCAAGGACACCCTCCGTTGTGAGGTCACCGGTCCGTCTGTGCCCCCAGACCTCAGCCTGGTGCGCAGCAATCGATGGGGTTCCGGAGCCGGGGCGGGCGCCCAGACGGGGGACCCGCTCTTCGATGAGCAGGTGCTCCTCAGCGGGCCGGAGCTTCCCGCCCTGGCCGTCCTCGACAGGGGCGGCCGCGAGGCCGTGGCACGGCTGATTCAGGCCGGGGGCCAGGTGTCCTCCGGCTCCATCCTCCTCGACCTCAGCGGCGACAGCCCAAACGGCGTGGAGGACCTTGTGGTCCTGGTTAAGCGCTGCCTCGCCGTCGGCGGGGCGTTCCAGGGTGACGGGCAATCTCCCTTGATGCGTCTGTGCAGTCATCTCTCGACAGAGCCCCTGCGCTCTGTCCGTGCGCGCATCCTGAAGTTGCTCGTGCGCGACCTCCGAGGAGAGCGCGCCGTTCAGACCGCGGTGGCACCGCTGCTGCGTGACGAGGATTCCGAGCTCCGCTTGCTCGCTGCCAAGGCGCATGCCGGAGAGGAGGCGCGGGGGTGTCTTGAGGCGCTGCTGCGCGACGAAGGTCTGGGCGAAGACGACGTGCGCCCGAGCGCTCTGGACGCCCTGGTGGCCAGCCATCCCTCTGCGAACGTGAGCGAGTTGCTGTCGGTGGCGCTGAGCTCGCGTGCGACGCCGCTGGTGCGCCGCGGCGTCGAGCTCACAGTGGAACGCCGAGACTTCGCGCAGCTGCCACGCCTTCGAGCCCTCGTAACCGCGCCTGACGCCGAACTGAAAGTCGCCGTTGCGCGTGCGCTGGGCGAGCTGGCGGACGTCGGTGCCGAGGACGCGCTCATCGCGCTGCTCGAGGACGTCGAGCCGGTGCAGCTCGCGGCGGCCGAGGTGCTCGGAGAGCTTGGGACGTTGCGGTCCGTTGAAGCCCTCTTGCCCCTCTCCAAGGCGCTCACGCTTCGCCGGACCGTCAGCCACGCCGCGCTCAGCGCCATCCGCTCCATCCAGTCGCGCCACGGCACCGTCGGCCATGGAAGGCTGTCGCTGGTGGGGGAGGACGAAGCGGCAGGCCACTTGAGCCTGCCGCGAGTCCGCGAGCCAGAGGGCTAGCCGGAGCTCTTGGATTTCCGCCCTCCGTGCCACTGCGCCGAGATGCGTTGACTCTGCCCGTCTGGAGGCAGCTTGGGCAGGGGGACACAGGTTCTGGGCTTCTGCCCTCCGTGCGTTGGCGCGAAGGTGCGGCGCGCTGCCTGCGCGGAGGCAGACATCCCTGAGGGAGACGGGGCACGCGGGATAGGAATGGGCGGCTGGCGGGGCCGCCCCCGCCAGCAACGACCGCTTCCTCACAAGCCGCGCGCTGCTTCAGGATCCCTCGCAGCACCCCCCCGAGGTGTGTGGTTGAATGCATGATGTATTGACTGGAGCTGTCCCCGGGATGGCGCGAAATGCTACAGCCCGTGCGACTTCTCGGGCGTGCGCCGGGGTGTAGACAGGAAGTGGGGAGTATTTGTTAGATATGTATAACAAATACTCCCCACTTTGTTTGCATCCGTCGTCGAAGGTCGGAACACAGACTCGCGGTGAATCCCGGCAGCCGGCGGGGACAGCTCCAGCCAGTTGGCGTGCCGCGGCGAAACACCTTGGGGAGTGCCGAAACGGATCCTGAAGCAGCGCGCGGCGTGCGAGGAAGCGGTCGTTGCTGGCGGGCGCCCCCGCCAGCCGCCCATTCCTATCCCGCGTGCCCCGTCTCCCTCAGGGATGTCTGCCTCCGCGCAGGCAGCGCGCCGCACCTTCGCGCCAACGCACGGAAGGCAGCCGCCCAAGAACCCGCGTCACCCTGTCCAAGCTGCCGCCAGACGGGCAGAGTCAACACATCTCGGCGCTGGCGCGCGGAAGGCAGAGGCCCGTGCTCAAGCCAAGAGAGAGAGCGCGCCTACAGAACCTGCGCGGTGCGCGTAATCTCCCCCATCTTTCCGCTCTGGAAGTCCGCCACCGCCTGCATCAGCTCCGCGCGGGTGTTCATCACGAACGGGCCATAGCGCGCGACGGGCTCCTCCAGCGGCTTGCCGGCCAAAAGCAGCAGCCTTCCCGGCGCAGCGCCGCCGCGGAGCCGGACCGCCTGCCCGGGCGCCAGCATCGCCAGCTCCCCGTCCTTGACGACGGTGCCCTTGTCGCCCAGGACCGCCTCGCCCTGGAACACGTAGACCATCGCGCGCAGCTCCGGCGGGAGCGGCACGGAGACGTCCGCGCCGGGCTGGAGCGTCCAGTCCTGGTAGACGACGGGCGTCAGCGTGTCGATGACTGCCTTCGCGCCAAGCGCTTCACCCGCCAGCACCCGGACATGGGCCAACCCGTCCGCGCTCTTCGCGGTGGGGAGGTTGGCGCCGGGGACCTCCTGGTAGCGGGGCCGGGTCATCTTCAGCTCCTTCGGCAGGTTCACCCAAATCTGGAAGCCGTGAACGCGGCCGCCCTGCTCGCGGATGCGCTTGGAGGGCTCCTCGGAGTGGATGATGCCGCCGCCGGCGGTCATCCACTGCACGTCGCCCGCGGACAGCTTCCCGCGGTGACCGGCAGAGTCCTCGTGCTCGAACTCACCTTCCAGCATGTACGTCACCGTCTCGAAGCCGCGGTGAGGGTGGTCCGGGGCGCCGACGGCCTCGCCCGGGGCGTAGTCCACCGGCCCCATCTCATCCAGGAGGAGAAAAGGGTCCACAAAGTCCACCCGGGCTGACGGGAACGGGCGTCGCACGGTGAAGCCCGCGCCCTCCTGCTGCCGGTGTGCCTGGGTGACCTGCTCCACTTCCCGAATCCTCTCGACGTTCTCTCGCACGGTGCCTCTCCCACCTGTATTACTATCCACAGGAAAGCAACTTTCTGGTGGAGAGTAGTAACGCTGAAAGGCCCCAGGTCAAGCGACGATGCCCAAACCCTCAGACCCGCTGTGCGCCAGCATCCAGACGGCCCTCGACCTGTTAGGGCGCCCGTGGACGGGGCTGGTGCTGGCCGCGCTGCAGCGGGGGCCCAGCCGGTTCAGCGAGCTCTCCGCCCTGCTCCCGGACATGGGCGACAAGGTCCTCTCGGCGCGCCTCAAGGAGCTGGAGGCAAAGCGCCTGCTGGTGCGTTCGGTGGATCCCGGGCCTCCCGTCCGCGTCACCTACCGCCTCACCCCGCTGGGCGCCCGTTTCCGCGGGGTGACGGACGCGCTGGAGGGCTGGGGGCGTCAGTTCCTCGCCAGCGAGCGCAGCCTCAAGCGCGCGTCATCGCGTCGTCGAGGGACCGGATGAGCGGCGCGGCCTGAAGGAGCCTGTCCACAATCCACTTCGGGAAGCGGGGCGTCGTCTCCAGGCCCTTGGGCCAGGCGGGAAAGCCCACCGACAGTCCCTTGCGCCGAAGCAGGTCCCCGCGCGGGTGGTCCGGCGCGTACGGCTTGGGCACGCGCTTGAGGCTCTCGTGCGAGTAGAGTTCGAAGCCCTTGCGCACCAACCCATTGGCCAGCTTCGCCAGCTGCGGCCCGGTCTCCTCGTCCGCCACCGCCGAGCGGTACGCGTTCAGCCCGGCGGGCGACATCATCCACCGCCCCGCGCCGGCCACGTCCTCCTCCACGCCGAGGTGCAGGTAGAGCATCGCCCCCTCGTCCGGTTCCGTGGAGAGCCGCAGCGTGCCCGCCACATGCGACTTGAAGGGCGTCTTGTCCGCGCCGAAGCGGGTGTCCCGGTACAGCCGGAACACCTTGGGCGGCGCCTCCTGCGTGGCCGGGAACTCCGCGCCCAGCCGCTCCGCCAGCGTCCGCAAGAGCGCCTCCATCGGCGCGTGCCACAGCTCCCGGTACTCGTCCTTGTGCGCGGCGAACCACACGCGGTCCTGCTTGCGCGCGATGGCCTTCAGGAGCTTCCGGCCCTTGTCCGGGAAGCCCAGAAACGGCCTCCACTCGTCCTCGTTCATGCTCATGGGCTCACGCAATTGGCGAACTGGGTGACTTCAAACTGCAGCGGCGCGTAGCCCACGCGGACCGAGGTGCGGTTCCCGGCCTCGTTGCCCTCCACGTCGCCCACGTACTCCAGCCGCGCCGCGGGGCCGCTGGTGGTGAAGACATCATTCCCGTGGTCCGTGTCCGTGTAGCTGTGGCTGGTCAGCGTCGGGCTCAGGATGCGGCTCACCCGCCAGCCCTGCTGAGGCACGAAGACGGTGTCGGTGCGCGCGCCCTCCGCGGTGGTCCAGTCGCTCTCCGTCTCCTCCGCCTTCATCCGTATCGTGGCGCTGACCGCGCTGCCGCTGTTGAACAGCTGGAGGCTGAACGTCACCTTCGGCCCGTGCCCCTTGAACTCGCGGTCCCCGCGCGTGTGCGGCGGCACCAGCGTCACCTCGCCCGGGCGCACGGAGACGTTCCGCGTTTGGCAGACCTGCGCGCAGCTGCCGTTGGAGCAGCGCTGGTCCCCGCCGCACGAAGGGCCCGTGCCGCACCGGCACGCCCCGCCCACGCAGGTGTTGGCGAAGGCCGTGTTGCAGGCCACGCAGGCCTGACCGCCCTGCCCGCACTGGCCCAGGCTGGTCGCCTTCACGCAGGTGGCGCCGGCGCAGCAGCCGTCCGCGCAGGTGGTGGAGTCGCAGACGCACTGCCCCGCCTTGCAGCGCTGGCCCGCGCCGCACTCGCCACCGAGGGGACCGCAGCCGCAGCCGCCGTTGAGGCAGCGGTCGGTCTTCACCGCGTCGCACGTTCTGCACGCGCCGCCGCCCACGCCGCAGGTGGGGAACGCCTCCACCTTGCACGCGCTCCCGTCGCAGCAGCCGTTCGCGCAGAGCATGGGGTCACAGACGCAGGCGCCGCCCTGGCACCGCTGGCCGTTGCCGCAGGCGGGCCCCGCGCCGCACTGGCACGCGCCGGCCGTGCACGAATCCGCCAGCGCCGCGTCGCACGGGGCGCAGTGCGCGCCCGCCTTCCCACACTGGGCGAGCGACAGGTCCGCCCTGCAGACGTTGTCCTGACAGCAGCCCTGCGGGCAGCTCGCCGCCGTGCAACCGCGGCTGCTCAGCCAGCGGTAGAGGCCATACCCGCCGCCCGCGAGCACCAGCGCCCCCACGATGACCGCCACCAGCCACCAGGGAAACGGCGGAGGCGGCTTCTGGGAGGCGCCGGCGTCGAAGGAGACCACCGGGCTCTCGGCGAACTCGTCGTCCGGGTTGTTCACCGACGAGACGAGCAGCGCGAACTCATAGCGTCCCGCCGGCGTCCCCGCGGGTGCGGCAATCTCCACCAGGACTTGGTGGGTGCCGTCGGGGGTGAGCTCGCGCTCGGAGGCGCCGCTGACCTTCAGCCAGCCGGCCCCGGTGCTGCCCTTGGTGACGGGCAGGAAGCGCGCGCGCACGGGCTTGCCCAGCGCGTTCGACACAGTGAAGGCGAGCTCGCCCTTGCCCTCGGCGTTGAGCGTGACGCTCGGCGTGCTGGAGGTGACATCGAATGCGCGAGACATGTGCGTGCGACTTGTGGCTTAGCTTCTGACCTCGCGCAAGAAAGAGGTGCCCACGCGTGCAGCCGCCGCTTCAAGGCAAGGTGCTCATCACCGGAGCGTCCTCCGGCATCGGCCGGGAGCTGGCCCGCCAGCTGGCGCCCATCGCCCGCGCCCTGGTGCTGGTCGCGCGCCGCGAGGACCGCCTGCAGGCGCTGCGCGCAGAGCTCACCGCCCGCTTCCCGAAGCTCGAAGTGGACGTGCTCCCCTGCGACCTGGCGGACCACGCGCAGCGGGAGGCGCTGCTGCAGCGGGCGGGGGCGGTGGATGTCCTCATCAACAACGCCGGCCTGGGGGACCTCTGCTTCTTCGAGCGCGCGGACGCGTCGCGCCTGACGCGGATGCTGCAGGTGAACGTGCTGGCGCTCACGCAGCTGACCCACGCGCTGGTGCCGGGGATGGTGGCGCGCGGCCGGGGCGGCGTGCTGAACCTGGGCTCCGGCGCCGGCTTCGCCATGATGCCGGGCTCCGCGGTCTACGCGGGGACCAAGCACTTCGTGAACGGCTTCACCGAGAGCCTCCGGCTGGAGCTGGAGGGGACCGGCGTCGTCGTCACGCAGGTGTGCCCCGGCCCGGTCCTGACAGAGCTGCGCGAGGCCTCCGGCGGCGAGGCGGTGACGTACGCCGGTCCGCTCACGCTCACCGCGGAGGCCTGCGCCCGGTATGCCTTGACCGCCTTCCAACGAGCAAAGCCGCGCGCCTTCCCCGGGCGCCTCTACCGTTTTCTGATGGCGCTGCACGCCTGGCTGCCGCGCTGGATGGAGCGCCGAGGCGGACGCAGGCGCGCCCTGGCGGAGCGGCGGCGTCAGCTCTCCCTCCTCCACGTACAGAGGCACGCACCGGCCGCCCCCTCGGCGGATTGAGCGGCGCGGAGCCTCGGTGGGACGATGCGACTCATGTATCGCCTACGTCGGGTCCTGCCCGGCGCTCCAGAACGCAGCGGGCGCGCGCGGCTCGCAACGCTCCCCGACAGCGTCGGGTTGGCACCCAGCGAGCGCATCCAACGGCAGCTGCAGCGGAGCGGCGGGTGGCAGATTTGCAGCAGGCCGCTCGCGGCTCGCAGCGCCCCGCGCCCGCGTCGGTTTGGCGCGCAGAGAGCGTGCATTCAGCGGAGCTGTAGCGGAGCGGCGGGTGGCAGATTTGCAGCAGGCCGCTCGCAGCTCGCAGCGCCCCGCGAGCGTGCATCGAGCGGGAGCCGCAGCGGAGTGCCGCATAACGGATGTGCGGAAGGCCGCTCGCAGCTCGCAGTGTGCTGCGGCCGTGCGCCGAGGCTGAGGCCGTCATGAGTCAGGAGCGGGCGCTCCGCGAGCGGCTGGAGAAGCTTCAGGCGCAGCTGGAGAAGGAGCACCAGCGCGACGAGGCCCGGCAGCGTGCGCTGGAGGCCGCGCTGGCCACCGCTCAGGCGGAGGTGGCGCAGGCCCGGGCGCGGCTGGCGGAGGTGGAGGCGCGTGAGCGCGAGCTGTCGCAGCGGCTGAAGCTCTCTCCGGGTCCCGAGGCCGCCTGGCTGGTGGCGCTGGCGCAGGTGCCGGAGGACGCGGCCGCGGCCGCGACGCTCATCGCCGCCACCGGCGGGCTGACCCTGGCGGAGGCGCGCCTTCGCCTGAGAGGTCCGCCGCCGCTGCCACTGTTACGACTGCCCCAGCCGAAGGCGGAGGCGCTCAAGGCGGCGCTGAAGGACGCGGGGCTGGTGGCGGTCACGTCCGCGGCGACCATCCCCAAGGAGACGTTGCCCATCGTGCGCCGCGCGGTGTTGCAGGAGGACGCGCTCGAGGTGGAGCTCCCCGGCCAGCCGCCGAGTCGCATTCCCTACGGAGCGCTGCGGCTGTTGCTCGCGGGCAGGCGGCCCCGGAAGGCCGTGCGCGAGCTGGTCGCCGCCCAGATGGGGGTGCGGGATGAAGGGCTGACCGTCGTGCGCGGGCTGGCGCACCAGGCGGACTCGTTCCTCTGGCTCTACGCCGGCTCGGGCGTGCGCATGGCGTTCACGGAGCGGACGCTCGTTGAAGGCCGCGGCGTGGAGAAGACGCTCACCCGCTCTGCCGCGCTGACGCACTTGCTCACCACGCTGCGGGCGCGCGCGCCGAAGGCCGTCTTCGATGACCGCCTCTTCAGCCTGGCCCACGCGCCGGTGCCGTTCGTGGAGCAGGACAGCCAGGAGGTGATGGCCGAATTGATGTGGTCCTGTCTGGAGTCGGGCTTTTCGTTAGGCTCGGTCAAAGGATGAGCGAGGAGCGCGCGCTACGAAATCAGCTGGAGCTGCTGCAGGCGCAGCTGGCCACGCAGCGGGCGCAGGCCGAAGCCCGACAACGCGCGCTGGAGAGCGCGCTGGCGCAGGCGAAGGACGAAGCCACGCAGGCCCAGGCGCGGGCGGACCAGGCGGAGGCGCGCGAGCGCGAGCTTGCGGCAAAGCTCCAGCCGGATACCGACCCCAGCTCGCAGCGGCTGGTGGCGCTCGCGCGGACGCCGGAGGACGGGGACGCGGTGGCGAAGTTGATTGCCGCCACCGGAGCGCTGCAGCTTGCCGACGCCCGGATGCGGCTGCGCGCCGCCCCGCCCATGCCGCTGGTCCGGCTCCCGCAAGGCCGCGCCGAAGCGCTCTGCGCCGCCTTGAGGGAGAACGGGCTCGCCGCGGTGACGTCGGTGGCGCGCGTGCTCAACGACGCGGTTCCCCCTGCGCGCCGGGTGGCGCTCAAGGAGACGGAGCTGGAGGTGGAGGGCCGCACAGCAGGCGCCGCCCCGCGGCGGCTGCGCTACGACTCGCTCAAGCTCCTGGTGTTCGCGCGAAGGACCACCACCGTGCTGCGTGAGACGCCCGCCGGCGCCGAACCGCACCCGCTCATGGCCGTCAGCGAGTATGACCCCGCCCCCTCCTCGCCCGTTGAGCTGGGGTCAAGGGAGACGCGCGAGAGGGTGGAGCACTTCCTCTGGCTTTACGCCAGCCCGGAGGAGCGCGTGGCCCTCGGTGACCGCACTCAGCTCGAGGGCCCTGCGTTGCCGAAGGCGCTCAGCCGCGCGGCGGCGCTGAAGGATTTCGCCGCCGCGCTCAGAGCCCGCGCGCCGCAGATGGCCTTCGACGACCGGCTGGTGCGCCTGGCGAGGTTTCAGCTGCCGTACGTTCAAGGCGGCAGCCACGAGGTGATGGCAGAGCTCCTGTGGGCCTGCGTCCAGGCGGGCTTCAGCGTCGGGTAGGCGCCGCCCGCCTGGTCTCACCGCACCTCATCCCGGAACAGCACCAGCCCGTAGCTGCCCACCTCGCGGAAGCCGATGGCGCGGTACGCCCGCTGCGCCGCGCGGTTCTCCATGTCGGTGAACAGCAGCGCGCGGGTCACGGTGCCGCGGCAGGCCAGGAGTGAACCGGCCACCACCGAGCGGCCGTAGCCTTTGCTGCGCAGCGCTGGCGGAGTGTACACGCCGCCAATCTGCACGCAGTCGGGCAGGGTGGCGTTGAACGCGGAGCAGGCGACAGAGGTGCCGTCCACGTCGAGGACGAAGAGCTCGTTCGCTTCGATGAGCCGCGCCACGCTCTCCCGCGCTTCCCGCCGCATTGCGCGCGAGTCCTCCTGGCGCAGCGTTTCAATCGAATACTCCACGCGCCACTGCGCGCAGCGATCCAGGTCCTCCGGGCGAGCCACCCGGCAGTGGGACACGCCGCGGGCGAGGTCCTGCGGAACGACCAGCAGTGACACGTCGAGTGAGAAGAGCGGCTCCGCGCTGGACATCCGCGTGGGCGCGTCCGCGCAGCCCAGCGCCTCGCGGGCGGCCACCACCTGCTCCCATGGACCGATGACGCCGGTGAGCGGCCGGCCAGAGGCGCGCACCGTGGCCGCCGCCAGCGCCCCGGCGTGCACCGGCGCCTGGAGCAGGAGGTTGCCGTTCCACGCGTGCGACGCGACGGCAACCAGCGCCCCCGCCTCCCACGCGCCCAGCCACCTCCCGGAGAGCGGCCGGCCCGTGTCCTCCACGCCCACGCGCGCCAGGTTGGAGCGCAGGAACATCGAGGAGTCGGCGTGCGCAGCGAGGAACCGCTGCAGCAACGGGAGGTGCTCGGGGAGGAGAGGAGCCAGCCTGGGGGCCATGGGCGCAAAGCGACGATGCAGGGAACCCGGCGCTGACAGCAAGCTCGCGGTGCGAGCAGGTGGGCGCGCGCTCGCTCAAAGGTTCCAAGGCGGACGAAGCTTCAGGCAGACTCGCTCACCGAGGGGCGCGGCCGTCGCCCGGTGACGAGGAGACGAGACGCACATGCGAGGCCTTCTGGGCTGGGCAGCACTGCTTTGCACCACCGCGGCGCTGGCGGAGGAGCCGGCGCCCGCGCCCGCGGAGAACGCGGGGCCTGCGCCGCGCAAGCTCACGATGGACGAGTGCGTGGAGCTGGCGCTGCGCGACAGCGGTCAGGTCATCGAAGCGCAGGGCAAGGTGAAGGAGTGGATGGGGCGGCTGGCGGAGGTGGAGTCCACCTACTACCCCAAGCTCATCGGCCTCACGTACCTGGCGCCGCTCTACAAAGTCAGCCTCACCGGCAACTGGAGCGACCCGGACGTTCAGCGGGACCTCGCCTCCTGGGGCCCGTACTTCCACCTGCAGGCCATCCTCGCCCAGCCCATCTACACCTTCGGCCGCGCTGCGGCGGGCGAGCAGGCGGCGACCGAGCGCCTGGAGGTGGAGAAGGCGCGGATGCAGCAGACGAAGAACGCGTTGGCGCTGGAGGTGCGGCGCTACTACCTGCTCCACCTCTACGCGCGCAGCTTCAAGCCGGCGCTGGACCTGGCCAAGCGGCTGCTCGACGAAGCGGAGAAGAGCGCGCAGGACCTCTACAAGGAAGGCTCCGGCAAGGTCACCAACGTGGACCTGATGAAGCTGCGCTACGGCGCGACGGAGCTGGAGAAGTACCGCATCCAGGCGGACATCGGGACGGACCTCGCGCTCGCCGCGCTCAAGCACACCATGGGGCTGCCGCAGGACGCGGCGGTCATCGTCGCGGAGGAGATGCTCCCGCCCGCGCCCACGCAGCCGCTCGCGCCGCTGGCCACCTTCGTCGCCAAGGCCGCCAAGCAGCGCCCGGAGGTGGCGCAGCTGTTCCACGGCGAGATTGCGGCGGAGGCGTTCGAGCGCTCCGAGAAGCTCTCCAGCATGCCGGTGGCCTTCGTCGCCGGGCAGATTGACCTCAACTGGTCCCCCATGTGGCCCAACATCGCCAACCCGTACGCATGGGACCGCTACAACGACATCACCCCGGGCGCGGCGATTGGGCTCCAGTTCGACGTCGACATCGCCAAGTCGCTCGCGAAGGCGAAGACCGCGCACGGGACGGTGGAGCAGGTGGCCGGCCTCAAGAAGTTCGCCTCCACCGGCATCCCGATGGAGGTCCGCAAGGCGTACGACGACCACGTCCAGTCAGAGCGGCTGCTCAAGCTCTCCGATGAAGGCGCGGTGGCGGGGAGGAAGTGGATGATTTTCGCCGGCAGCGCCTATGCGGCGGGCACAGGGGAGGCGAAGGACCTGCTCGAGGGCATGGTCGCCTACCTCCAGGGCAAGCGCGGCTTCTACGACAACCTTCAAGCGTTGCACTTGGCGCGCGCCACGTTGCTCTACGCAACAGGCGAAACCGGCGTCAACACAGACAAAAAATAAGGACCAACACCTGCAAGGGACCCCTGGTGACGCGCACCCGTGCTCAGGGCTAGGGTGCGCGCCCCGGTAAGGAAAGTCCCGAATGCGTCGCACCTGGGTCCTGGCGTTCATCCTCGGTTCTGTCAGCGCGCTCGCCGAGCCTGCGGCGCCCGCCGTGTCGCTCAGCAGCCTGGCCGTCTGGCGGGACCGCATCGTCGCGCTGGACGCGCGCTGCGCGCCGCGGGCCTGGGACGCGGAGACGCTGGAGCTGGACGCGGACTTCGCCAAGCGCCTGGCGACGCGGAAGCTGACCGCGCTGGCCTCTGAAGGGGACGCGCTCTACGCCACCGACGGGAACGTGGTGTGGCAGTGGGACGCGGACGGCGAGTCGTGGACGCGGCCGCAGCCGGTCTCCTCCAAGGAGGGCGCGCTGCAGCGCTTCGTCGCCGGCCCGCGCGGCGCGCTGCTCGTCTTCGAAGGGGGCGTGTTCGACGCCCACTCCCGCCGCTGGTTCGCCCGCCCTCAGGAGAGCGCGTCCGACGCCGGCGTGGAGATGCACACCGCGAAGGTGTTTCAGAATCAGCTGTGGATGGGCGGCGAGGACGCGGCGGGCGCCGGTCACCTCTGGGTGTTGGACTTGAGCCAGGGGCGCTGGAAAGAGCACGTGGATGACCTGCGCTACCCCACCGGCATCAGCTACGGGCTGACCGGCACGGTGGTGAGCTGGTCCAAGGCCGGCAGCCAGCTGGTGGTGCACGGCGTGGATGGCTCCGCCGCCGGCACGCTCTTTCGCAGCGAGCAGGCAAACCTCCAGAACGTCACCTTCAACCCGTTCGACCGCGCGCTCTACGGCGTGGACCAGAAGAAGCTGCTGCGCATCTCCCGCGGCCGCTACGAGCCGATCGCCGAGCTCACCGCCGGCGTCCGGGAGCTGCGTGTCGTCAACGCAGACACCTTCGCCCTCGGCTGCTCCGACGGCAACGTCCTCCTTGTCCGCGAGGGGAAAGTGAAGCGGCTGGCGGCGAAGTAGGCCCTGGCCGGAGGAACAGCTCTTCTCAGTCGGGCGCCACGAGGGGGAAACCGGCCCTGGCCGGCCATTTCGTCGGAGGAACAGCTGTTCTCAGTCGGGCGCCTCCCCCCGCTCGCCTCGAGGGGGAAACCGGCCCTGGCCGGCCATTTCGTCGGAGGAACAGCTGTTCTCAGTTGGGCGCCTCCCCCCGCTCGCCTCGAGCGTTGCGCCGTCAGGCGCATAGTCGAGAGGTGGCGGAAACCCACGCACGGCACTTTGCCGGGCTGTTTCGAGCAGCGCGAAGCGGCCCATGAGCCCAGCTTCGGCAGCACTGCCGACGGCCGACGTCTCGACTATGCGCCTGACGGCGCAACGCTCGACGCGAACGGGGGAGGTTCACCATTCCAACAACGAAGAGATGTGCAGGACGCGACGGGGGCGACGGCGATGCTTAGATGAGGCGCCGCATGTGGATGGGGTGCCGGCCTTCGTAGGTGGAGTCGCGCGCGGCCCGCTGGGCGAACCGAGCTGCCCGGTCCGCGGCGGCGTCCGCAGGACCCACCACCCGGTCCTGGCTCCAGCGGGTGAAGAGGACGGGCGGGGTGCGCTCGCTCAGACGGTCGAGCATGCGGGCTTCGCCGCCGCTCGCGACCTCTCCTGTCGGCCGCCGCAGCACCCTGTCCAGCATCCAGCGCAGCACCATGAAACGCTCCCCGAAGAGTGACAGGGAGATTCTCGGGTGCTGGGCGCCGTCAGTTTCGTAAGCCAGCGTTACGCGTGGGCGCCTTAGCGGCGCACGGGCAGCAGGGCGCGCAGGCGGGGCTCGCGGAGGAAGAGGCCGCCCCAGATGAACACTGCGGGGATGAGCGGGGAGATGAAGGCGTCGCCCATGTGCACGTGGGTGGCGACCGCGCCGCCCAGGTAGCCGGTGGCCAGCACCGCGCCCAGCACGGCCGTCCGCGGGATGGCGAACAGGATGACGCAGGTGATTTCCGCGATGCCGATGGGGACCAGCGTGCCCGCGGGGAAGCCCATCTTCGTGGTGAACTGCTCCACCAGCTCCTTGCTCTGCATCAGCTTGAACGCGGCGCTCATGGTGAGCCCGAGGATGCCGAGCGCGGAGAGCCCCCAGCCCACGTAGAGGTGCCAGCGCGGGGTGTTGGTCGAGGTCGTGGCTGTTCCGGCGACTGCAGCGGCGGTGGTCAAGGTGCGCTCCTTAGGGGGCTTGGAACTGTTGGCCATGTAGCAGAGCCTGCCGTGCGCGCAAGAAGCCGCCCGTCCAAGGAAACGTCGCACCGGCGGAGATTGTTGACCATACTGTCCGCCGTCGCGCACGGAGAGGGTCGATGCCAGAGATGTCTTGCCTGTTCGGCGTCTCGACGGCGCCCTTGCTCCAGGCGCTCGCGGCGGACCCGGTCTGTTCGGCACGCCTGCACGAGCTCCGCGAGTGCGAAGGGCTGGAGCTAGGCGGCCAGCGGCTGCTCACGGTCTTCCTGAGCGGGGCCGTGGACCCGCCCTGGGCAAGCGAGGAGACAGCCGGAGATCAGCTCGTAGACTCGGAGGACCCATGGGCGCGTCCGCACGCCGGGCTGCTCGCCCCGCCGCTGGTGGAGCGCGGCTGGTTGCGCGACGCGCTCCCGCCCCCGGACGTGATGACGCGCTGGGCGGCCATCGGCCGCACGCACCGCCTGGCCTGGTGGTGGTGGTGGGAGCGGGGCGATGACCTCTACGCGGACGCGGCCTGGCTGTTCGGACCGGAGGGTCAGTCGCTGGCGCTGCGGGACACGCACCTGTGGAACGGGGTGAAGCCGGAGAACGGCGGCCTCTACCGAGAACGTGGCGCGGTGGAGCCGCTGCCGCAGGCGCCGCTGAAGCTGGCGATGGCGCACCTGGGCCTGCGCTCCACGATGGAGCACTTCGCGCCGACCGACAGCTGGCGCTTCGACTGGGCGCCCTACCGCGTGTCGAGCTAGCCGTCCGCAGGTACCCGTCCCGCCCCCCGTTCGCGTCGAGCGTTGCGCCGTCAGGCGGATAGTCGAGACGTCGGCACCGCCCACGGAGGGCACGGCACGCTCTCACCTGCACGAACCAGAAGCGCGCATGCGGAGTGCGTGGGTCTGCGCCACGTCTCGACTATGCGCCTGACGGCGCAACGCTCGACGCGGGCGGTGGGGGGAGCTGGCGAGCGGGGCTCAACCCTTCGTCAGCGCCTGATTGCAGGCGGCGGCGAGCTCGCGGCAGTCCGGGAAGCGCTCCGCCGGGTTCTTCGCCAGGCACTTGAGGATGATCCGCTCCACCGTCTCTGACAGCGCCGGGTTCTTCTGTCGCGGCGGCGTGGGCAACTGGCTCAAATGCATCATCAAAAGAGGCATCAACTCCGCGTGTCGGAACGGAACCTCGCCGGTGAACATCTCGTAGGCCACCACGCCCAGCGAGTACAAATCCGTGGCGCGCGTGACAGTACTGAAATTGTTTATCTGCTCCGGAGACATGTATTCCGGCGTCCCGGCGACCGTGCCGCTCACCGTCATGCCCTGGGCGTTCTGACCCTTGGCAATTCCGAAATCCATCACCTTCACCGTCCCGCCCGTGGTCACGAACAGGTTCTCCGGCTTCACATCGCGGTGCACCACGCCCTGCGTGTGCGCGGCATGCAGCCCGGCGCAGGACTGCATCAGCAAGGACATCGCCCGCCGCAGCTCCATCGGCCGGCCGAGCTCCGCGCGCAGCTCCGCGCCGGCCAGCAGCTCCATCGTGATGAAGTGGTGTCCCTCCGCGACGCCGAAGTCGAACAGCCGCACGATGTTCGCGTGCTGGAGCTTCCGCGCCAGCTTGAGCTCCTGCTTGAACCGCGCGAGCGCCGCCTCATCCGCCGGCTGCGTGAAGATTTTCAGCGCGATGTCTTCGCTCAGCTCCTGGTCATGCGCCTGGAAGACGATTCCCATCCCGCCCTGGCCGAGCTTGCGCTCCAGCCGGTAGCGCCCCGCAAGCAAACCGCCCAGCTGAAACCCGCGCAGCGGCGTCTCCGGCGCGGGCCTGGGCGCCTCGGACACCGTGGACTGCGGCGGCTGCGGCGCGGGAGGCGGCGGCTGCGGCGGCACGGGTGCGCGGGAAATCGTCTTCCCGTGCGCCTCCTCGTCCTCCGTCTCTTGCACCGTCATCGCCCGCACCGGCGCGCTGCGCGCAGGCAGCGGCGGGAGGTCCGGCAGGTCCGGCAGCTGGCCGACATCCTGGAAGGCCGCGTCCTGCTCCACCACCTTGCGGAACTTCTCCACCTCGCCGCGTACCCGCGTCTCCAGCCGCTTGCGCCACGCCGCCGCGTCCTTGAAGCCCGGGTTGGCGCGCAGCAGCTTGTCCAGCACCTCGCGGCTGTTCTCCAGAATCTCCTGCCGTTCGTAGAGCTGAGCCAGCTGGTACAGCGTCTCGCAGTCTTTGTCGGACTTCGGCGGGCCGGAGAGGAACGGCGCCAGGAAGTATTCGAACTGGAGGTCCGACTTCCCGAACGAGAGCGCCAACCGCACCGCTTCGTGGCAGATGTCGCGGTAGCGCGGCTCTGACGTGGGAACCCGGGCGAAGCACTTGAGCGCCTGCTCCGCGTCCCCGGCCGCGACGTACTGAGTGGCCGCCTCGTATGGCATCGACGCGTCGAGGTAGAGCTGCGCGGCCTGGTGCGCGCGCCCGAGCGCCGCCGCCACCCGCCCGGCGTTCCCGTAGCTGCGGGCGTGCACGTACACCTGGAGCGCGGCGTCCAGCTTCCCCTGTGCCTCCAGCTTCGCCGCGCCATCGAGCGTGCCTGCCGCGGGCTTGCCACCCGGCCGCGCGGCAGACGCCCCGGGCAGTGGCGCCGGCGCATGGCCGCGCAGCTTCTGGGCGCCCACGGAGTCTCCCGCGCGCTCGAGCAGCTCCGCGGCGCGCAGCCGCTCATCAATGCCCACCAGCAGCTGCACCGCCTGTTTCGTATCGCCCGCCTTGCCCAACAGGACCGCTGCGTTGAGCACCCGGCGCTTGTCTTCGCGCGGGAGGCCGGAGAGGTTCCCCGAGAGCGGCGGCAGGCGCTCCACCAGATAGGTGGCCCCTTCCGCGTAGCGCCGGAGGGACGCGAGGAGGCGGATGACCTCGTCCTCCGCATCCAGCCGTTTGAAGCAGTCCAGCGCCTTGTCGTGCTGGCCCGCCTTCTCGAAGCCTTTCGCGGTGGCGAGGGCCCTGGCGCGCTCTTCCGGGGTCACCCGCTCCATCCTACTCCGCGGTCATCTCCGCGGCCTGCTTGCGCAGCTGGTCGGGTGCGCTGGCGACCTTCACGGCCTCATCCACGTCTACCAGCGACTGCCGCACGTACCTCAGCAGGCAGGAGTCCGTGCTCTGCGTACCCGTGCCGTCATTGCTGGCGGACTGGAGATAGCCCTCCAGCTGGTGGAGCTTGTTTTCACGAATCATGTTCGCCACCGCGTAGTTCTGCAGCAGCACCTCGAACGCGGCGATGCGCGTGTCGGAGTTCGCCTTCTTGCACAGCTGCTGGCTGACCACCGCGCGCAGCAGCACGGAGAGCACGCTGCGCGTCTGCTCGCGCGCGTCTTCGGGCATGGCGTCGATGATGCGGTCAATCGCCTTGGCCGATGAGTTGGTGTGCAGCGTGCCGAACACCAGCACGCCGGTCTCCGCCGCGCTCTGCGCCAGCGAGATGGTCTCCACGTCGCGCATCTCGCCCACCACCACCACGTCGGGCGACTCGCGCAGGGCAGAGCGCAGCGCCGCGGCGAAGGAGGGCACGTGCATTCCCACCTGGCGCTGCGTCACCACGCTCTTCTCCGAGGTGTGGACGAACTCGATGGGGTCCTCGATGGTGATGATGTGCTTGGCCGTCGTCTTGTTGATTTGCGCGACGATGGTGGCAAGCGTCGTCGTCTTCCCGCTCCCCGTGGGGCCGCAGACCAGCACCAGCCCGTTGTTGAGCTCCGTCAGCTTGCGGACCGAGTGCGGCATCAGCAGCTCATCCATCGTCGGCAGGCGGTCCGGGATGACGCGGAACACCGCGCCCAGGCCGTACTTCTGCACCAGCATGTTCACGCGGAAGCGGGCCACGCCGGTGAGCCGGTAGACCAGGTCCAGCTCCTGCGTCTTCTGGAGCGTCTCCTTCTGCTCCGGCGTCAGAATCTCCAGCAGGAAGCGCTCCGTCTCCTGGCGCGACAGCACCCGGAACGGCAGCGGCAGCATGTCGCCCTGGTAGCGGATGCTGGGGACGCTTCCCGCGTGGAAGTGGAGGTCGCTCGCGTGCTGCTCGGTGACCAGCGTCAGGAAGGAGTCGATGCGCGCCATGGTCGTTTCACGCCACCGGGACCTTCGGGCGCGCGGCTCCCATCGGCTGTCCCGCCGCCTTCGCAGGCCCGGCAGCCGCCGCGGGCTGCTTGGCCGCCTCGGCCGCCGCCTCCGGGTTCACCAGCGGCTCGAACTCCTTCTTCGCGCGCGCCCGGAGGTACGCCTCGTCCGGGGTGATTCGGCCCTCCTTGCACAGCCGCATCAGGTCGGTGTCCATCAGCTGCATCCCCTCCTGCCGCGAGGTGGCGATGACGGATTGAATCTGGAACGTCTTGCCCTTGCGGATGAGCGAAGAGATGGCGTCGTTGTTGAGCATGTACTCCAGCGCCAGCGCCCGGCCGCTCCCGCGCGCGTCCCGCAACAGGTACTGGCAGGCCACAGCGCGCAGGCTCTCCGCCAGCATGGAGCGCACCTGGTCCTGCTGTGGCCCCGGGAAGGCGTTGATGAGCCGGTCGATGGAGGTGTCCGCGGCCACCGTGTGCACGGTGCCGAAGACGAGGTGCCCGGTCTCCGCCGCGGTCACCGCGAACTGGATGGTGGCCAGGTCGCGAAGCTCGCCCACCAGGATGACGTCCGGGTCCTCGCGCAGGGTGGCGCGCAGCGCGTTGCCGAAAGACTGGGTGTGCGTGCCCAGCTCCCGCTGCGTCACCACGCTCTTCTTCTGCTGGTGGATGACCTCGATGGGGTCCTCCAGGCAGATGATGTGCGAGTCCTGCGTGCGGTTGATGTAGTCGATGAGCACCGCGAGCGTGGTGGACTTGCCGGAGCCAGTGGGCCCGCCGATGAGCACCAGCCCGTTCTTCAGGTCCGCCAGGTCGATAATCTTCTGGGGCAGCCCGAGGTCCGCCGGGTTGGGGAGCGTGCCCTTGATAATCCGGAACACCGCCGCCACGCCGTTGGCCTCCCGGAAGAGGTTGACGCGGAAGCGCAGGCCTTCGCTCTTCACCTCGTAGGAGAAGTCCACGTCCTCGCCGCGGTCCAGCTGCCGCATCTGGGGCGCCGAGAGCAGCGGCAAGAGCAGCGTCTGCACTTGCTCCACGGTGAGCGGCTGCTTGGTGAGCGGCGTGGCCCGGCCCAGGCGCTTCAGGAAGACCGCGCGGCCGGGCGCGATGAAGAGGTCATCTCCCTGTTGCTCCGCGCAGGCGGCCAGCATCCGCTCCAGCGCGGAGAGGCCTTGCCGGGTGGAGGCCACTCCCTGCGCGAGGTTCACGTTCCAGCGGGTGGCGAGCTCCCGCGCGCGCTGGCGGATGAGCGGCTCTGCGTCTTCCAGCAGCGGCGTCAGCTTGGGCGCCAGCTCCGCTCCGCCCAGCGCTTCGATGAAGAGCAGCGCGGCGTAGCGCACGTCGCTCTGCGAATCCTGCAGCAGGCCCACCGCGGGGGTGAGCGCCTCCGCGCACTTGAGGGTCTGCAGCGCGGCGAGGCAGGCCACGCGGATGTCGGCCTCCTTGCCGAGCAGGTCCAGCAAATACGGATGCGAGCGCGGGTCTCCCAGAAGGCCGATGGCCTCCAGCGCGCGCTCGCGCACCCACCAGTCGGCGTCCGCCTGCGCCGCGCGGACCAGCGCGCCCAGCGACTGCGGGTCCTTCAGCCGGACCAGCACGTCCACCGCCCAGCGCCGGACGATGGCGGATGCTTCGCTCTGGTAGCTCACCACGTGGCGGGTGAGCTGGTTGCCGGCCATCTCCACCAGCACGTCGGCCAGGCGCTCACGCACCCACCAGTCCTCGTCGCGCAGGACGAGGAGGAGCTTGGGCCAGAGGTCGGCGTGCGGGTCCGTCACGCTGCGCGCCAGCTCCACCGCCTGGCGCCGGACGTTCACGTCCGTGCTGCGCAAGAGCCAGATGATGGTGCGCGAGAGGTCGATTTTGCCGGCCTTGCTGAGCGCGGCCAGCACCTCGCCCGCGCGCGTGCGCACCGGCAGCTGCTTGTTCGACAGCGCGTCCACCAGCACGCCCAGCACGTCGTTGGTGCCAATCCCCTCCAGCGCGGTGAGCACGGCGAAGCGGACCGGGTTGGGCCCCGCGCGCAGGCGGTGCTCCAGCGTCACGAAGACGCGCGGCGAGGAGAAGCGCCGCAGCCCTTCAATCGCCGGGCGCACGAGGTTCACCTGTTCGCGCTCCAGGATGGGGGAGATGGTGGAGAACCAGTCCTCCTCCGTGCACAGGCCGCAGAAGCTGGTGACGGCGGTGCGGGCCACCTCCTCGGTGCCATCGAAGAGCTGGGTGCTGATGAGCTTGAGCGCGCCGGAGGTGTCGCGGCCCACCAGCTTGGGGTCGCCCAGCAGCTTCAGCGCGGCAATCCGCTCCGCCGGCTTGCAGGAGGGAAAGGCCTCCTTGAGCAGCGGGATGGCCTGGTGGCCGGTGGCGCGCAGGAGAATCTCAAACAGCTCTCCGCGCGCGGGGTGGCCCTTCTCCTTGGCCAGCTTCTGGATGGGCGCGATGGCCGCGGGGGAGCGCGGGCTGGAGAGAATCTGCACGACGAGGGAACGCAACGCCGGCTCCGCGAGCAGCCCGGCGAGCGCGGTGGCCACCGCCGGGTCCTCGCTGCGGGCCAGCGGTTGGGTGAGCGCCGCACGCAACATCGGGTCCGCGGACTTGAGCGCCTTGACCAGCGCCGCGTAGAGCGCCGGGTCCGTCTTGCCGGTGACCAGCGCGGAGAGGACGGTGCAGCGCTTCTTGTGGTTGACCGGCTCCCCGATGGACGCCTTGTTCTGCGCGTGGTCCAGCAGCTTGAGCAGCTCCGGGGTGGGAGCGCTCACGTTGGCGCGGATGAACTCCTTGAGCTCGACGTCGGTGGGCCAGGCCGCGAGCTTGAACGCAGCGAGGAGATCCACGCTCATGTGTTTGGAGCTCCCCCCGGCGGGTTTGTGGCCTCGCGCGCCGTCCGGTGGAGGTTAGCAACGGGGTGTAGGCCCGCCAACGCGAGCGCCGGAGGCGGTGTCGCGAGAGGTGGCCGGCCTACGGCAGCAGTGGGTTCCAGTGCGTTCGATGGAGCTTCATCAGAGGCCCGAGCGCAGCGTCGAAGGAGGCCCTGGGCTCGAAGGACTTGGGGTCGACGTGCTCGGTGGCCAGCTTCAGGTCATTGAGCGGAATCTCGAAGGCGCGGAGCCAGACGTGGATCAGCTGGATGGACCCCAGCCGATTCTGTGACCTCAGGTGGGAGACGGTCTCGCGCAGGATGTCCGAGGGCGAGCGCCCGTCCAGGTACGACGCGCGCGCGAGCCGTGCGGCGTCCGCGAGTTTTTGTTCGTACTCGTCCATCGCCCCGAGGTTAGCGGCGCGGCACGACGAAAGTGTTGATTTGGTGAGACGCCGGGTCCGGCGGCGGAGCCCAGAAGCCGTCGGGGACGAACTCCAGTCTCACCGTGTTCTCTCGCTGCCCCAGCATGGCGTCCAGGTTGCGGGGGAGGTCATCCGCCGCGGCCACGGTTTGACCGAAGGTGCGATCAATCATCGGCTGCCGGGCTTCTTTCTGCTCGGCGGAGGTGAGGCCTCGGACGCGCTCCATCAGCACGATGGGATCTGAGATTCCACCCTCCCTGAGCACATGCACGCTGGGCATCCGGAGCCCGGGGTTGCGCGCCGTGTTGAAGACGACCCGTCCGTTGAGCTCCTGCTCCCAGAAGGAGACCAGCGGCGCCAGCCCGGGTGCCAGCTCGTCCTTGAGCAGCAGCTTTGGGTGCCAGAAGCCTTTCAGGAATTCGAGGTAGAGCGAGCCGTGCCCCTTGGCCTCGTCCTTTGTCAGCGACATGAACGGCTTGATGTTCGGGTGGTCCGCGAGGTCGTTGTCCCGGAGGAACGCGAGGAAGAGCGCGTAGTCGTTTCTGGGGAGCAGCGGGGTGCGCGCGAGCTCCGGTACCTTGAACAACCTCGCGACATGTTGGCGCGCGAACTCCGTGCGCTCGTAGGGGAGGCTTCCGGTGAAGTCGAGATCCACCTGAAACACCGGGCTTCCCCCGGCCCTGGAGACCTGCTCCCCGCGCTGGATGACCTGGCTCATCGGTGGGAGCGGTTGAGCGCGCATCGAGCGCACTGCTCCCGCCTCGGACGGTGGTCTCAGGCCAAGCAATTGTCGGATGCTGATGCGCACTCTTCGAAACCTCTGAACAGACATCATCCACACGGGTGGTAGCCGGGTTGTGTAGTTGGCCTTGACACGGTCGCGTCAGCCGCCCGACCTTGGGCCGATTGCTGTGCTGCCGCGGGGTTCGCAGCTGTGGGCGGGGGTGGCGCATGGAGGAGTCTCCGGAGGCGTTCGAGCTGCAGCAGTCGCTTCAGCGGTTCACCACGCAGTTCGTGGAGCGCGTGACGTACGCCTCGGAGGGCCTGGAGGCTTCGCTCCGGCAAGAGGTGCGCGACGAGGCGCTTCGCAAGCACCTGCTCTACGCCTCGTCGGCGGTCGAAATCGCGACCGGCCCCGCGCCGGAGGTGAACCTGCTGGACATGATGGTGTTCGCCCGGCTCTGCCGGACGGCCCTCGAGCGCTGGTGGATTCCGGAGCTCTACGGTGACGAAGGGCTCGCGTTGGCGGACGCGTTCCTGCGCTTCGAAGGCGACCTGGACGGCCTGGCGGCGAAGGCGCTCACCCAGGCGCAGCGGGAGCTGCTGGCCGCCGCAATCGCCGCGTGGCTGGCGGAGAACCCTTCGCGACGGCGCGTGGAGGGGATTCGGTTGGACGACTTCGCAGGCCTGGCCACCGCGCCCTCGAGCCCGGCGAGGGGGCTGCTCTCCAGCGTGAGGATGGCCAAGCGCGTGGCGAACCACGCCCTGCTCCTGAGCGAGCGGGGCCTGTTCCTGGTTCACCGCCTCCCGTTCCTCTGGCGGTTGCAAGCGCGGCTGGGCGCGCGCGAGGTTGTTGGCGATGTGATGACCCAGCTGTTCAACGGACCGCACTCGCCCTTCGCCGGAGTCCGGCGGCTCGCGCGCCATGTCACGCGGCTGCTCCCGCGGTCCTCCCGCTCGCCTCGAGCCGTTCCCGCTCCGTGACCCCCCTCCCCCCCCGTTCGCGTCGAGCGTTGCGCCGTCAGGCGCATAGTCGAGACGTCGGCAGTGCTTCCGGAGCTTGGCTCATGGGCCGCTTCGGTCTGCTCGAAACAAACCGGCAATGTGCCGTGCGTGGGTTTGCGCCACCTCTCGACTATGCGCCTGAAGGCGCAACGCTCGAGGCGAGCGGGGGATGCGCCTGAAGGCGCAACGCTCGAGGCGAGCGGGGCCCTGCACCGGGCGTGGTGCTTCGTATGAATCCCTATCAATCGCCTGGCAGCTGCGTCGCTTGCGGTTGAGGGAGCGCCTTCCGAGATTCCGCAGACGCGCGGGCAGCCCGTCCGCTCGCTCGACGGAGGCAGCCCATGCGACGGTCCCTCTCCCTGCTCGCCAGCATTGCCGTGCTGGCCAGTGGCTCAGCCCGCGCGGAGACACATGCGGAGGCCGAGGAGGAGAACCATTACGCGGAGCAGGGCCAGTTCGAGGTGGGCGGGAGCGTCAGCGGGAGCTGGACCTCGGAGCTCTTCTCCATCGGGATGAGCCCCTCGCTCGGGTACTTCATCTCCGACGGGTTCGAGCTCTCGCTGATTGGCGATCTCAACTACCAGAACCTCGCGGCCTCCGGCGGCGGACGCGAAGCCGCCCTGCGCTTCTCCCTCCTCGCCGAGCCGAGTTATCACTTCGTCATCTCCAAGCTGCTCGCGCTGTTCGGCGGGTTGGGCGTGGGCGTGGCCTACTCCGGGGACCGAGCGGCGTTCGACCTGGAGCCGCGCATCGGCGTCAACATCAATGTCGGGCGCTCGGGTGTGTTCACGCCTGAAATCAGCGTCCCCATTTTATTTGGCGCCCGGGCGGACCCCAGCGCCGCGAACGTCACCGCCGGCCTCGTCTTCGGGGCGGGCTTCACCACCACCTTCTGAGGCGAAGGAGCCCCTTCATGGAACAAACACTCGACGAACGGATGATTCCTCCGCAGCGGCAGACGGCGCCGCCGCAACACAAGGGCATGGCAAAGCTCTTGGATGCGATTGAGCGGGTCGGCAACAAGGTGCCGCACCCCGCGGTCATCTTTGTGATGTTGATTGCACTGGTCGTCTTGCTCTCGCACGTCTTCTACCTGATGGGCGCGAGCGTCACGTATCAATCCATCAATCCGGAGACGCACAAAGTTGAAGAGATGACCACCAAGGCCCAGAGCCTGCTCTCGGGCGACGGCATCCGTTTCATGTTTTCGGGTGTCGTTCAGAACTTCATGAACTTCAACGCGGTGGGCGTCATCATCGTCGCCATGCTGGGCGTCGGCGTGGCGGACTCGGCGGGGCTCATCGGCACGTTGATTCGCAAGCTGGTGCAGGTGGCGCCGCCCAAGGCCCTCACGTACATCCTGGTCTTCGTCGGCATCCTCTCCAGCATCGCGGCGGACGCGGGCTACCTGGTGCTGATTCCGCTGGCCGCCTCCGCCTTCATGAGCATGGGACGGCACCCGCTGGCCGGCCTGGCTGCGTCCTTCGCGGGCGTGGCGGCGGTGTTCAGCGTGAACATCCTCATCAAGCCGCTGGACGGAATCCTCACTGAAATCACCAACGACGCCATCGCGTTGACCGACCCGTCCCGCTCCATCGACCTCAGCGCGAACTTCTGGTTCTCCCTCGCCTCGGTGGTGATGCTCACGGTGGTGGTGGGCCTCATCACCGACAAGCTGGTGGAGCCGCGGCTGGGCCCGTACGCCGGCGAGAAGCCCACCGACCAGGCGAAGGAGCTGACGGCGGACGAGTCGCGCGGCCTCAAGTACGCGACGTGGGCGCTCCTCGCGGTGGCGGTCGTCTTCGCGCTGCTCACCGTCCCGAAGGGCGCGGTGCTGCGCAACCCGGAGACCGGCGCGCTGGTGGGCGACTCGCCGTTTATGAACGGGCTCATCGTCGCCATCACCATCCTCTTCCTGGCCGTCGGGGTGGCCTACGGCATTGGCGCGCGGACGATTCGGAAAATCCCGGATGTCACCCAGGCCATGGAGAAGGCCATCGCCGGATTGGCGGGGCTGCTCTTCCTGCTCTTCATCATCAGCCAGTTCATCGCCATTTTTAACTACAGCAACATGGCAACGTTGGCGGCGGTGAAGGTGGGTGATGCGCTGGAGAGCGCGGGCCTGGGCGCGCTGCCGCTGCTCATCGGGTTTGTATTTGTCGTCGCGGTGCTGGACCTCATCATGACCGGCGCCATCCCCAAGTGGGCCATCTTCGCGCCGGTCTTCGTCCCGCTCTTGATGCGGCTGGGCGTGGACCCCGCGGCGGTGCTCGCGGCCTACCGCGTGGGGGACTCGCCGTTGAACTCGGTCTCCCCGCTCAACGCGTACTTCGCGCTCATCGTGTCGTTCGCCGCGAAGTATCAGAAGGGCGCGGGGGTGGGGACGCTGGTGGCGCTAATGCTTCCCTACGTCATCGTGGTGTTCATCGTGTGGACGTTGCTGCTCGCCCTCTGGCAGATGCTCGGGCTCCCGTGGGGGCTCTAAGGCGGGCGGTTCCGCGGGGTGCGTGGCAGGCATGCGCCGCGCAATCCGCACCAGCCAGAACGACGCGGCCAGCGCCAGAATCAACGCCGCGAAGCCGAGCAGGTTCCCCGCGCCGGGCGCAGAGGTGTTGAGCACAATCAGCTTCTGCGCCACGGCGATGAGGGAGACCTCCAGCACCACCTCCACGTGAATCACCCGGCTGTAGAGGAAGGCCTTGAGGGTGACGAGCAGCTCCATCCCGATGAGCACCAGGAGGAAGTAGCCGAACACCTCGAACATCTCCTCCACGTCCAGCAGCAGGCCCTTCCCCTTGACGATGTCCCGCCCGACCAGCCAGGCCAGCTCGACGGTGGTCAGGGCGACGACCACCATCAGAAGCGCCATCAGAATCAGGACGACGACGTGCTCGAAGTCCCGGACGACGCGGTTGACCTTCTCCTCGCCGGGATAGCGGAGCCGGGGTCTGGGGAAGCCAATCGGGCGCATGGTGCGCTCAGTGCCGGCTCTCGGCGGGTGGGGTGAAGCCTGTGAGGAAGTCGAGCAGCAGCCGCGCGCCGTAGCCGGTGGCGCCCTTGGTCCGCCACGAGGCATCCCGGTCCGACTGCGCGGTTCCCGCCATGTCGATGTGCGCCCAGGGCACGCCGTCGATGAACTCTTCGAGGAAGAGCGCCGCGGTGATGGCGCCGGCGTTCTCCCCGCCGATGTTCTTCATGTCCGCCACCTCGGAGTCCAGCTCGCTGCGGTAGCGCCGGTCCAGCGGCAGTTGCCAGACGGTTTCTCCCGTGCGCTCGCCGGCCGCCTTCACCTGTTCGATGAGGGCCTGCTGGTTGCCCATCACGCCGGCGCTCTGGAGGCCGAGCGCCCGCTGGCACGCCCCGGTGAGGGTGGCGATGTCGACGATGGCGTCCGGCCGCGGGTTCTGCTCCGTAGCGAGGACCAGGCCGTCCGCCATCACCAGCCGTCCCTCGGCGTCGGTGTTGATGACCTCCACCGTCTTGCCGCCGCGCACCGTCAGCACGTCGCCCAGCTTCATCGCCGTGCCCGAGGGCATGTTGTCCGTGCACATGAGGTACGCGGTCACCTCCGCCTTGCAGCCCACCGCGGCAAGCCCCGTCATCGCCGCGAGGATGGCCCCCGCGCCGGACATGTCGCCCTTCATCGTGGCGTGGACGAGGTCGTTCGGCTTGAGCCCCAGCCCGCCCGAGTCGAACATGATGCCCTTGCCGATGAGGGCGATACGCCCGATGGGTTCCAGGGCCTCACCGCGAGGGCCCTTCGGCGAGTAGGTGAGCTTGATCATTCGCGGAGGCTCGGCGCTGCCCGCGTTGACGCCCAGCAGGCCGCCGCAGCCGAGCTTGGCCAGCGCCTCGCCGTCGAAGACCTCCACCTCCAGCCCGGTCTCCTTCGCGAGCGCCGTGGCCACCTCCGCCATCCGCGCCGCGGTGAGCAGCGACGCGGGCGCGTTGGCGAGGTCCCGGGCGAGCCCGGCGATACGCGCGGCCAGGCCTCCGCGCTCCATTCCCTGGCGCCCCTCGTCCACCTTGTCGCCAGCCGTGACCAGCGTCAGCGCTTCGACGGGCGGGCGCTGCTCTCCACCCTGCTTGTAGGACCGGTACCGGTAGCGCGCGAGGAGGATGCCCTCGGTCAAGGCCTGCGCCACGGTCTCCGGGAGGAGCGAAGCCACCTCGGGCAGGGTGAGCGCCAGGCGGCTGTGAGCGCTCGCCGCGCGAGCGAACGCCGCGCCCGCATCCCGGAGCGCGTCCGCGTCCAGCGCCCCGCGTTTCCCCATGCCCACCGCGATGAGCGGAGGACCCTTGGTGCGGGGGATAACCAGCGTCTGCCCGGTCTTCCCCTCGAAGCCCGCGGCCTTCAGCGTCGCCCGGTCGTAGCCCAGCGCCTTGAGCTCTCCCTCGCCGTCGACCAGCGCGCCGAGGACCTCGGCGTCAGCGGGAACAGAGGGCGACGCGCGCAGCGTCGTCCGGGAAGGTCCTTCGAGTGAGGGAGCGGGATGAAACGCAGCCTGAGCGCGGGAATGGAATGACGTCAACATGGGTGCCTCCTCACAGAACGGTGAGGACGCAGAAGCCGCGCCGCCATGTCCCGCGGGGAACAAGCCGCACGTGCGCCGTGTAACCGGCCGAGGGGCAGCTGATTCGGAGCCGCAACGCGAGGCCACCGAACCGCCCCGACACCTCTTTGGCCACGCTTGACATTCTAGTCAAGCATGCGGAATATGTAGGACGATGACGTCTGCGGATCCGACGACCGTTCGTCCATTGCCAATGGAGTTCAGTCCGGAGGGCTTGTTGCCTCCCGGAGACTACCGCCTGACGTTTGATGAGCTTCGCACCAGCATGTTGGTGTTGGGTCCGGCCAATCGATCGCCGTCGTGGGATACGGATTGGCGCCACCAGCTCGTCGACAACCTTGAGACCCTGGCTGAGCAGCTCTGGAAAAGTTGAACCTGCTCGATCCACGTAAGTGCTGGACGTGGGATCCAGCGCAGCGTCGCCCTTTCCTCGGCTATCCGAAGCACCAGCTGCCCATGTGGCATGCCTATCGTATCGAGCTGTATCCGCACGTCGGTCAGTTCTCCGGGATCCGTGACGTGCACGGGAACGAGCTCGAGTTTCCGTCAGCGTTCAGGTTGAGCCGGCGGGATGGAAAGCCCCGAGGAATTATTCAGATTCGAGGGACGCCATGATTCGCAACGAGGCGGAGTACCAAGAGGCAGTTCGACGGCTCACGGAGGAGAAGGGGCGACTGACCGAGCACAAGGATCGGTTGGCCAAGTCCGGCTTGTCTTCGGCGGAGTTGAAGCGCGCCTTGGATCCGTTGCGGTCGTTTCAGGCGCAGCTTGAAGAGGAGATTGAGAGCTACGAACGGTTAAAGCGGGGAGATGTCGATACCCTGCTCAATCTCCACGGGCTGGGTAGGTCGCTTGTGGCATTGCGGATCGCGCGAGGTATCACCCAGAGAGAGCTCTCTGAGCGCCTGGGGGTTCACGAGTCGCAGGTCTCCCGAGACGAGAGGAATGACTACCATGGCATCACCGTGGAGCGCGCCACCCGCGTGCTCGATGCCTTGAAGGTAGAAATGAAGAGCTCGTTCGAGTTGGCAGGGAACGAGGCTGTCTCACGTAGACGTGAGAGACGAGCTGAGAAGTAGCGGGGCTAACGAACGCGATCGCGGCCTACATTCTGTTCTCTTCGTAGAGCAGCTTCGCTGGCCACGTCTCACGTTTGCGCACCCTGGCGTGGTCGCGCGCACGGCCTCGCACCTGGCCTGTCCCCTACGATGCGGCGCGTGGAGCTCCGCACACCCGTCGGGAGTTGCCTCGATGACGAGGGGTTGCGGAGCTATGTCGAGGGCCGGCTGAGCCAGGAGCAGTCGCACTCGGCGCAGCTGCACTGCGCGAGCTGCCCGACGTGCAGCGCGAGCGTCGAGGCTTGTCTGGCGCAGACCGGTGCGGGGCCGCGTGCGCCGCCGGCCTCGTCGATGACTGCCGAGGCGCAGCGAACCCCGGTGCCGCCCGAGTTCGAGCTCGGGCATACCGCGGAGTCCCGCGCTCCGCCGGCCTCGCCCGTGACGGACGAGCTCGGGCACCTCACGCCGGCCTCACCCATGGCGGACGAGCTCTCGCTCGGGCACACCGCGGCGTCCCGCGCGCCGGTCTCGTCCATGACCGACGAGCTGGAGCTGGAGCGCACGGCAGCCGGTCGCACGCCGCGGGGCAGCGAGATGCTGCAGGACGGCGCGCTGGAGCGGGGGACGACGCTTGGGCGCTACGTGCTGCTGGAGCGGATTGGTGCGGGCGGGATGGGAGAGGTCTACGCCGCGTACGACCCGCAGCTGGACCGGAAGATTGCCCTCAAGCTCCTGCGCACCAGCCTGTTCGCCGGGGCCGACGCGTCGCTCGGCCGCTCGCGGCTGCTGCGCGAGGCGCAAGCGGTGGCGCGGCTGGCGCACCCCAACGTCATCGGCGTGCACGACGTGGGCACGTTCGGGGACCAGATTTTCGTCGCGCTGGAGTTCGTCGAGGGCCGCACGCTGCGCGCCTGGCTCGATGAGACGCCGCGCAAGTGGGAGGAGGTGCTGCCGCTCTTCCACCAGGCCGGCCGCGGCCTGTGCGCCGCGCACGCCGCGGAGCTGATTCACCGCGACTTCAAGCCGGACAACGTCCTCATCTCGAAGGACGGGCGCGCGCGGGTGCTGGACTTTGGCCTCGCGCGGACAGCGACCGAGGCGGAGTCGCCCGCGCTGCCCGCGGATGCGAACACCTCCCCGGACTCCGGGATGCTCTCCGCGGAGCTCACCCAGGCAGGCTCTGTCCTTGGGACGCCCGCGTACATGGCGCCGGAGCAGCTGCTGGGTCAGAGCGCCCACGCGCGCACGGACCAGTTCAACTTCTGCGCTTCGCTCTACGACGCGCTCTACGGCGTCCGCCCGTTCGCGGGCAGCACCTTCGCCGCGCTCACCGCCGCCATCCTGGAGCGCCGCTACACCGCGCCGGTGCGCGGGCAGGACGTGCCTTCGTGGGTCCAGCGCGCCGTCCTGCGTGGGCTGGCGCCGCGGGCGGAGGACCGCTTCCCCTCGATGGAGGCGCTGCTCCAGGCGCTCGCGGCGGACCCACGCGTGCGGCGGCGGAAGCTGGCGGTGGCCGCCGTCGTCGGCGTGCTGGTGGCGGCGGCCGCGGTGGCCGGGGCGCGGGCGCAGCAGCGCGCGGCGCTCGTCTGCGAGGAGGCGGACCAGAAGCTGGCGGAGACCTGGGACGCGCCGTCGAAGGAACGGATGCGCGAAGCCTTCCTCGCCACGGGCGCGGCCTGGGCGCCGGACGCTTGGAAGAGCGTTGAGCGCCGGCTGGACGCGTACGCCGGGACGTGGGTGATGCGGCAGCGGCACGTCTGCGAAGCGCTGCGCAGCGACGGCGACAAGGCGGACGAGCGCGTCTGGCTGGAGAAGCTCTGCCTGGAGCGCCGGCTGGGAGAGCTGCAGTCGCTCACGCAGCTGTTCGCGCGCGCGGACCGCGAGGTGACGGAGAACGCGGTGGCGGCGGTGGACGCGCTGGGGTCGCTCTCGGCGTGCTGGCGGCAGCGGTCGCTCTCCACGCCGGAGAAGCCGCCGGCGGAGGCCGCGCGGCGCCAGCAGCTGGAGGCGCTGCGCGCGCGGATGCTGGAGGCGAAGGCGCTGCTGGATGCGGGCAAGTACGCCCCGGCGCTGGAGCGCGCGAAGTCCGTGGCGCAGGACGCGAAGGACTTCAACTACCGGCCGCTGACGGCGGAGGCGCTGGTGCTGCTGGGCCGGCTCTACGACAAGGGAGACCAGCTGGAGTCCTCCGAGCAGGCGCTGCACGACGCGCTGGTGGCGGCGGAGGGCGGCGGCCATGACGAAGCGACCGCGCAGGGCTGGTCGCTCCTGGCCTGGGTGGTGGGCGTGCGCGAGGCCCGGCCGGCGGAAGGTCACCGCTGGGCGCGCCACGCCGAGGCGGCGCTGCGCCGGCTGGGGGACTCGCCGGAGCTGACCGCGGACCTCTGGCACCGCGAGGGCAGCATCTTTCTGGGCGAGGGCCGCTTCGAGGAGGCGCGCGCGCACTACGAGCGGGCGCTCAAGCTTCGCGCGGAGGCGCTGGGGACGGAGCACCGCGACGTCGCCGCCTCGGAGACGAACGTCGGCATCGCCAACGCGCGGCTGGGCAAGTTCGAGGAGGCGCTGGTGCACTACGAACGGGCGCTCGCCATCCTGGAGCGCACCGTCGGCCCGGAGCACCCGAGCGTGGCCGGCGTGCTCACCAACATGGGCGTAACCTACGCGCGGCTCGGAAGGAACGATGAAGCCGTGGCGCGGTATGAGCGCGCGCTGCGCCTGCTCGAGCGCGCGCTTGGCGCGGAGCATCCGCAGCTGGCGAACGCGCTCAGCACCCTGGGCGCCGCGTACACCCGCGTGGGCCGACACACCCAGGCGCTGGAAGCGGCGGAGCGCGGTCTGGCCATCCGGGAGAAGGCGCTCGGTGCGGAGCATCCACAGGTGGCGGACTCCCTCGGCGCGCTCGCGTCCGTGCGCGCGAACCTGGGGCAGCTGGAGGAGGCAGAGGCGCTCTGCCGCCGGTCGCTCACCATCTCCCAGAAGCGGCTCCCCGCGCTCCACCCGGACCTCTTGAAGCGGCAGGCGGAGTGGGGCGCGGTGCTGGTCCGGCTGGGCCGGCACGGCAAGGCCATCGACCCGCTGCGCCGCGCGCTGGAGGGGCTGAGCAAGTCCCGGAGCCCCTCTGCTGCGTCCTTGCTGCTCGTCCTGGAGAACCTCGGCGTCGCGCTGACTGCCGAGGGGAAATTGAAGGAGGCGCAGGCGCACCTTCGCCGCGCGTTGGACCTTCAGGAGAAGACCGGCGCAGAGCCCGCGCAGCGCGAGCGCGTCAGGAAGGCGCTGGCCCACGCATCGGGCGAGCGGTGAGCTGTCGGTGCCTGCGTCGTGGTGCGCCTGCTCCACCGAAGGCAGCTTGGGCAGGGTCACACGGATTCTAGGGTTGAGCCGTCCGTGGGCGGGCGCGGAAGCGGGGCGCGCTGATGGCACAGAGGCAGCTGTCCTTGAGGGAGACGGGGTACGCGGGACAGTCCCGGGCGGCTGCCGGCGGGCGCCCGCCGGCAGCTCGAGCGGGAGCGCTGCGGCCGGGGTCCGCTTCGCCGCCCATTCCAGCGCTCCCCAAGGTGGGTCCTCTGCGGCTTCGTGTCTTGACTGGAGCTGTCCCCTGGGCGAGCTCGGATGTGAGTGTCGAACACGGCTGAGTGGTCCGAGCTCAGAGAAGTGTGACGAGTTGTCGTCAATGGTGATGAGAACTCGTCACACTTTTAATAAATTGTGATCCAGAGGAGATTTGAGGACAGTAGCCTCTGTTTGGCCGCATATTGTCGTCATTTTGTGATGACAATATGACTTATGATGAACCGTGCTGCCGGGATGAGCCTGCCCGCCGTCTGGCGATGCGCCGATCAGGCTCCGGCGGGGACAGGTCGGGGCTGCGACGAAGGCGGGGCAGTCGCCCTCGGGGAGCTCCGATTCCATCAGGAAGCAGCAGTGGCCCAGGTTGCAGACGTTCGCGCTGCCGGCGGGCGTCCGCCGGCAGTCGCCCATTCCTATCCCGCCTGCCCCGGCTCCCTCAGGGATGTCTGCCTCCGCGGAGGCAACCCGCCACGTCTCATCGCCCACGCTCGAACGGCGCCGCCCAATACCGCGTACCCCTGTCCAGACTGCCCATGCGCCGAAGCAGACGGGAGCTCGTGCAGTGCCTCACCCGTTGATGGCGCCTCACCCAGCCGCCGCTCTGCCGAAATCCCCGCAGGCACGGGCCTGGAGCAGGCCCACCACGAAGCAGGCGCCAGCGGCCTGACCCGTTGACCCGCCCCCGGATTCGCGCGAAGCAGCACCGGTGCGAGCGGCGTGGCGACGCAGAGCAAAGCGCGGGGCGTGGGCAGCGGCCGTGCTGGCGGGCGTGTGGCTCTTCGGGCTCCGGCTCCTCCTCTGGCTGCCTCCTCTCCAGGCCATTGCGAAGGAGAAGGTAGAAGACGCCCTGCGCGCGCGGGTGGGCGTCGCCCGGCTTGAAGGCCCTGTCCGAGGCGGCATTGGCAGCCGCCTGTCCCTCGGCCCTCTGCGCCTGGGGCTCGAAGGCGACGTCACCATCGCGGAGGTGACCGTCTGGCCCGCGCTGGGCGCGCTGCTGCAGGGGCGCATCCACCCGGCGGCCGTGCACCTGCGAGACGCACGGGTGAGGCTCGACGGGCCCACCCTGAAACACCTGCGAGCGCGACAGACGAAGCCCGCGAATGAGCCCGCCGACACAGCCACCGCGCGCCCAAGCCTGTCCTTCGAAGACCTGCAGCTCGAACAAGGCCGGACGACCTGGCTCGCGCCCACGCTCGGTCCCTTTGACGGACGACTCAGCGCCGGGAGGGCGCGCCTGACGCTCCCGGATGGCGGGACGCTGGAGCTCCTGCTCGAAGGCCAGACTGTCCGCGGACACCTGGACGCGGTGGCACTGCGCAGCGAACGCTGGGCGGGGCCGCGCGTGGCCAAGGGACTGGTCGCGTCCGGAGAGCTGAGCGGGAGCTTCACGCTCACCCGCGCGGGCGCCGACGCCACCGCGCAGCTGGACCTCTCCCTCCGGCAAGGCGCCCTGACCGAGCCCCGCATCGCGCGAGCGCCGCTGGAGGGGCTCGCGGCAGGCATCGCCCTCGAGCTCGGCTTGAGCGGCAGCGCGCTGACGCTCCGCAAGGGCTCCTTCACGTTGGGAGAGGCCCGCGAAGTCCGAGCGGAGCTGGCCGGCGCAGTCACCCTCCAGGTCGACATGCCCGCTTCGCTCAGCCTCCACGCCCCGGGACTGCGCTACGACGCGCTGGTCGCCGCGCTCCCGGGAGAGCTCCGCCCGCCGCCGGAGGCTCCGCACTACGCGGGCGAAGTCGCGGCGCGGGCCCGGTTCGAAGGCCCGCTCAAAGACCCGGACCGCTGGACGCTCGAGGTCAAGCTGGAGCTGGACGCCGCGCGCAAGCAGTCGCGCGGGCTGAAGACGCTGGCGGGAGAAGTCCGCTACGCTGCGGTGTCGGCGGATGGCCGGAGCTTCCCGGTCACCGTCGGCCCCAAGAACCCGCGCTACGTCCCGCTGGAGGAGCTGCCGCGCCACGTTCCGCTCGCGGTGCTCACCAGCGAAGATGCCAGCTTCTACTCACAT
>JBGART010000043.1:0-88440 GCA_044230055.1 Myxococcaceae bacterium
CCTACCCCACTCACGCCTACGCCCTTGTCCCGTTGGTGTCGGGTTCCCTCCATCAGGGCCCCGTTGGTTCCTCCTTTCTGTTGCGCGTGCCACGCGCACGACTATGCGCCTGACGGCGCAACGCTCGACGCGAACGGGGGGGGCAACCCGCTGTGTTTCGGGCGAAGCGCTAGTCGAAGTACATGGTGGCGGTCACGCGCAGCGTGAACGGGGAGGCGGGCGTGAACGCCACGTCCTCGCAGCCGGCGAACCCGGCGCCTGGGGCGGCGAAGCGGCCGCCCGTGCCACACGAGAAGCCCTCCGGCGGCGTCAGGCCGAGGGCGGGCTCATGCTCCAGCCGGCTGACCGTCGCGAACTGGGCGGAGCGGAAGCTGCTGTTCAAGAGGTTCTCGATATCCAGCGCCACATCGAACCGGCGGTGCCGGTAGCCCAGGTGCAGGTCGACCTGGGTGAAGCCCTGGGCGATGAGCTCGCCGTCGTCGGACGCCGGGCGGTCGCCGATTCCGTAGAAGCGCAGGCCGCCGCGCAGCTCCCCCGGACCGAGCGCATGGCGAGCGGAGAGCCCGCCGGCCCAGGTCTGCCGCGGCGCCAGCGCCAGGCCGCCGCCGTTCCCGGCGGGCGTGGCGAATTGCGAGTGCGTGAAGGTGAGGTCCAGATCCGCCGCAAGCCACGAGGTGAGCTCGAAGCGCGTCTCCAGCTCCACGCCGTAGCGGTGGGTGGGGTCGCTCGCCTCGGTGGTCCCCTCATCCCCAATCCAGACGTTCTCACTCTCAAGGTTGAGCTGCCACAGCGAGGCCGCCAAGTCCCAACGGCTGAAGAGCCGGCTGCGCGCGCCCACCTCGGAGCCCACCGCGCGGGCCAGCGGAGAGACGGCCGGCGTGGTGAACGCGCCGCGCACGTCGTTGGAGTGAAAGCCGTGGCCGTAGTTCAGGTACAGCTCCAGCTGCGCGGCCTCACGCTGCAGGGGTGAGAAGACGAGGCTGGCCTTCGGGGAGAGCTGGGCCGCGCTGCCCACCCCCGCTGCCGGCGCCGACGGGTCCGGCGCCGCCAGCCGGTTGTCCACCGCGTAGCTGAGGAGGTCCGCCCGGCCGCCGACGTTCACCCGGAGCCACGGGAAGAGGGAGATGTCCTCGCTCAGGAAGACGCCGCCCAGCATTTCGTGCACGTCGTTGTCCCGCACCTGCCCGCGCTGCACGCGTGACTGCGTGCTCCAGAGCGCGTTGTGGATGTCGTCGCTGCGCAGCTCCCCTCCCAGCGTGGTGTCGAAGCGCACCGAGCCCACGCTGCGCAAGGTCCGGTACGTCACCCGCCCTCCGTAGAACGTCCGGCGGTCCACCTGTTCCAGCTCGTCTCCGGCGTCCGGGTCGTGGAGGAAGAGCGTGAAGTTGGAGAAGAGGTTGAAGCGGTAGAGGGCGACGTAGGCCATCGCCTTGAGCTCGCTGCGCTCATCCGGCCGCAGGCGGTAGCTGAGCGCCAGCTGATGGCGGCCGGTGCTGCCACCCTCATCCGGGTCCAGCGCGCCGAAGCGCGACAGACCCGCTTCCACCGCGCGGGCGGGGAGCTGCCCGGACCCATGCCAGTCTCCGCCGTAGCTCATCTGGGTGAGCGTCAGCACGGAGCGAGGCGTGGGCTCCAGCGCCGCGCGGTTGAAGAGCTTGAAGCGGCTGAAACGCTCCGGGTTGTCGAACGGCCCGTCCGACCGGCCCACCTCGGCGGCGAAGGTGGCGCGCACCGCGTCCAGCCGCGTGCTGCCCAGCAGGAGCGCTCTCAGCCAGGGCCCGCCGTGACCGGGTGCGCCGCCAAAGCCCACGCCGACGGAGCTCTGCTCGAACGCGTCGCGGGAGACGAGGTTCACCGCACCGGCGGTGGCGAAGTCGCCCTGGTTCGCGAAGTAGGGGCCCTTCGTCACCTCCACCCGCTCCACCACCTCCGGGATGATGAAGCTGGTGTCGGCGAAGCCCTGCCCGTGCGCGTGCGAGACGAGGTTGATGGGCACCCCGTCGATGGAGAGCGCCACGTCCGTCCCGTGGTCCGCGTCGAACCCACGCAGGAAGTACTGGTTGGCTTTGCCTCCTCCTGAGTGCTGCACGAGGACCAGGCCTGGCGCCACGCGCAGGATGTCCTGCACGGAGCCCACCGGACGCAGGGAGAAGTCGCGGTCGCGCACGGAGAAGGAGGACGCCGCGCTGATTGGCCGGTGCGCGAACACCACCGTGGAATATTCGAGCGGCCGCGGCGCGACGCCGGCGTCCGCCTCTGTGGGCAACACAAACGCCTGCGTGTAGCGGACCAGCGCGCGGACCGGTTGGTCGTTTTGCCTTGCCGGCTCAAACACGAATTGTTTCGCCGCGTACAACAGCGCCGCGTCGAAGTCCTCGCCCCCGGACTCCCGCACCTGCACGTCCTGCACGCGGCCCGCCTCGTCGACCAGGAGCTCCAGATGCACGTGCGCCTCGCGCCGCTCCTCCAGCGCCTTCGGCGGGTAGAGGGGCTCCACGCGGCGCTTCAGCACCGGCGGCTCTACCGCGACCGGCGAAGTCGCCAGCGGCGGCACCTCCATCCCGCCGTCAGCGAGCGGCGGGTGCGCCAGCGCGGGGAGCGCCAGCGCGAAGGAAAGGCAGAGCAACGTCCTGGTCGTGTCGTGCATCCGGCGAGCCCCCTCGAGAAACTGGTTCGAAGGGCGCCCTACGGTGAAGCGTCACCGCCATCGGAGCGCCGGGTGGCTTGCGGAGGCGCTTGATAGCGCCAGTCTTCGATGGCGTGCAAGCCCGGTCAGGCGTGGGCGTCGAGACGCGGCATCCGTGGACCGGTGCGGAGCTGGGCGTGGTGCGAAGTGCGGAGGCCGCTTTGGTCAAGGGACGCGGGTTCTGGGGGAGGCGTCCGTGCGCCCGCGCGCAGGCCGGGCGCGGTGCCAGTTTCGAGGCAAGAAATCCCTGAGGAGACGGGGCACGCGGGATAGGCTGCCGGCGGCTGCCGGCGGGCGCCCGCCGGCAGCATGAGCGGGAGCGCTTCGGTCGTAGTCCCCTTCGCGTCGGCTCCAGCGCTCCCCAAGGTGTGTCGCAGCGGCTCCGTGATTTGGCTGGAGCTGTCCCCGAGTCGGCCTGAGGCATGCGTCGCCACGCTTCAACCCGTGAAACACAGCCACCCACAAACAAGACAAAAATAGTGCGATGAGTTCTCGTCAATAGTGACGAGAAGTGACGAGAAGTGACGAGAAGTCATCGCACCTTTCTCGCCTGGGCAGTTCAGGCACGCGCCCGGCAGCCGCTTCGGACTCTCCCGCTTGCCCGGCCAAACGAGACGGAAACAGTGATAGACGTTCTCGTCAATACGGACGACAACGTCTATCACTTCGAACATTCTCCGCAGGGGACAGCTCGGGGGCATGCGAGGGCGCAGACCCTTCACCTCGGGGAGTGCAGCGAGGGGCGGGAAGCTGCAGCCGGGTGGAACGCTGCGCCCGAGCTGCCGGCGGGCGCCCGCCGGCAGCCGCCGGGGCCTATCCCGCGTGCCCCGTCTCCTCAGGGATTTCTTGCCTCGAAGCTGGCACCGCGTCCGGTCTGCGCGCGGGCGCACGGACGCCTCCCCCAGAACCCGCGCCCCTTGACCAAAGCGGCCTCCGCGCTTCGCCTCACGCCCCAGCTCCGCAGCGGCCCCCGGACGCCTCCCCCCGAAACCGGCCCAGCCCCGCTCAGCGCAGCCCCAACTCACGCGCGAGCCACAGCGCCCGGTCCAGCTTCACCTCAGGACGAGCGAGGCCGTGGTCTCCCTCGTACCACTTCACCTCCTTGGGACCGGGGGCGGCGGCGACGAGCGCCTCGGCCTTCGCCTTGGGGACATACCGGTCGACCTTGGCGAACTGGAACAGGAACGTCGCGCCGGTGAGCAGCGGCAGGAAGCGGGGCAAATCCAGCTCGGCCATCTGCTCCACATAGGCGGGCTTCGAGGGCGGTGGCTTGCCGAGCAGGAACCACTCGTGAAACGTGGACGTCCCCGCGGCGAACGCGTACGCCTTCGCCCGCCGGTCCGCGCTGCCCATCAAGGCGCCGTACATCGCGCCGAAGTCATGCCCGATGAACGCCACCCGCCGTGGGTCTACGCCCGCCTGCGCCAGCAGCAAATCCATCGCCCGCCGCAGCTCCACCACCTGCCGGACGGACGCGTCAAAATCCGTGGCGCAGGTCCGCTTGCCGAACCAGCCGGGCTCGGACCACATGCCGTCCACCAGCACGGAGACCAGCCCCTTCCCCGCGAGCGCCACCGCCTCGTCGAGGAACTGCGTCCGGTTGGTGGTGACCGGCTCGCCCAGCCAGTGCACCCAGAGCGCCCCCGCGAACGGCCCCTTCCCGCCCGGGGTCACCACATACGCGCGGACCGCAGGCCCGCCCGGCGCGCCGGCGAAGGTCACGTCCCGCACCGACACCACCGGCCACGCCTCCTTCACGGCCAGCGGGACGCCCGCGTCGTACGCGAAGAGCTCCACCCGCCCAGCATCGGGCGCCGCGAACGCCGCGCTCGCCAACAACATCAATACGCACCCCGCCCCTCGATTCACCGCGCTCCTCCTTGACGCTGTCGGGGCCCGAAAGATAGCCGCCGCAGTGAGCTCACGCCTTCGGGTCTTTGTCCTTCGGCGTGAAGACCGGATATGCCGGCGGCGCGGCGAGCCGCTCGCTCGGGGGCGCAGGCGTCACGGCCGAAGAGGGCGCAGGGTATTCGCCGGTGTGGCGCTCCTCGGGGCGCAGCGTCCCCAGGCCATACTTCGCGTCGAACGCCATCAGCGCCAGCAGCACCAGGACGGGGAGGAGCATCGCCGAGCCGCCGTAGGCGAGGTAGCCCATCGGCCCGGTGATGGCGCCCGCGAGGAACGAGCCGAGGATGAGCAGGTGCAGGCGCAGGCGGCGCAGCTCCGGGTCCTGGGGGACGAGCTTGAGGATGGCCATCAGGGACGCCACGCCCTGGGCGCGGACCTTGTCGCGCATCCAGTAGAAGGCGCGCACGCTCTCGATGCCGATGTCCGTCGTCACGCCGGTCATGTGCGTGGTCCGGACGACGGCGCCGGACATCCGGGTGACGAGCGCGTTCTGCAGCCCCATCGAAAAGCTGAGCATCCCGGTGAGCAGCACCGCGGCGGTGCCCTCCTTCGAGGAGAGCCCGGCGCTGAAGACGGTGAACGCGGTGAGGACGGCCGCCTCCACGAAGAGCGCGGCGACGTAGCGGGACTTCGCCAGCCGACGCGCGCTCTCCACCAGGGCAGTGGCGGTGATGGCGCCGGCGAGAAAAATCAGGACCAGAAGCAGCGCGCTCCATGCCGTCTGCCGCCGCCCCTGCGCCAGCTCGTCGCCCACGCGCGCGAGGTGGCCGCTGACGTGTGACGTGTAGGAGCCCACCACGAAGAAGCCGGTCGCGTTCACCGCCCCCGCCACCCACGGCAGCGCGGCGGCGAGAATCATGTTTTCAATCCACAACCGGCTGGGCGTGAGGGACTTGAGCATCGACCGCGCACCGAAAAGAGCGAACCCCAGGCAGCGTACCGCCGTTCCCCGCCCGGTTCCCATCGAGGGAAAAGTCCTTCCACTCACACCCGCGCTTCCCCGGCGCGCCCCCTGGCGCGCCTTTCGCAAGGCGTTCAGGTCCCATGGGGATTCGGGGATGGGCGGGGGCGGTATTGGCGGGCTGGGTGGTGCTGGGCGCGTGCGGACCGACGAGCACGCCGGTGGTCATCGGCGGGACGGTAGACCCGCTGCCAGAGACGCCGGATGGCGGCAGCAACCCGACCCCGGACGGGGGCAGCCCGCCTTCGGACGCGGGTGTTGCCTTCGGGACACCCGGACCGTGGCCCATCGCCAACGTCCTCTACCGGGCAGCCGATGGGCTGCTCGAGTCTCCGGTCATCGGCCTCACCACGGACGAGAGCCAGAACCGGTGGGTGGCCACCCGCAGCGCGCTCTACCTGCTGCGCCCGGGCCAGACGCGCTTCGTCCGCTTCGCCGGCGCGCAGGGCTTGCACCTGGCGGACAACCCGGTCTCCTACTGCGACAACAACTTCCCGGGGCCCGGCGTCTGCGGTGAGTCGGCCGCGCCGCGCTGCCCGGTGTACGGCGCCGCGTCGGAGCGGGGCATCACAGAGATTGTCGGCGGCGGTCCGGACGAGGTGTTCGTCGGCTACGCCGGCAACGACGAGGGCTCCGGCGACTGGTGCGACCCCAACCGCCACAGCGGCAAGCTGGACCGCGTGCGGCTGCAGGCGGACGGCTCCATCGTGGTGGACCGGTTTGACCTCGTCTCCAACGGCCACGGCGCGATGTACTGGCACAACCGCACCATCCACCGGATGGCGTTTGACCACTTCACGCACAAGCATGAGCTCTACGTCGGCGCCAACCACGGCGTGACGCTGCTGCGCCCGGACCGCTTCCGCCGGCCGGCGCAAGGCGAGTGGTTCGACAGCGTGAATCAGGAGTACATGGGGGACCACCTCCACCCGCGCGTGTGCAACGGCCGCGCGTGCGACCCGAACAGCGAGTCCAACCAGCTGATGGGCGACTGGCGCGGGCTCGCGCTCAGCCCGGATGGAGACCTTTGGGTGGCGGGCAAGTGGACGGCCGGCAAGGTGCGGTGGACCGCGGACCTGCGCGCCTGGTACTCGCGGCCTGGCGACAAGACATTTGCCGTCTCGTTCGGTGACCCCTACCCCACGGCGGACAACGGGAACGGCTACCGCAACCAGCCCGTCTTCGCGGTGGAGGCGGAAGGGGACCCCGTGTACCTCACGGCCGTGGCGGTGGCGGCGGATGGGCGCGTCTGGTTTGCCAGCGGGCCGAACACCACGCGCGGCGAGCCGCTGCCCGACGGCGGCGTCCGCCCGGTCATCGACTACGGCCTGGCCGCGTGGACCGGGCGCAGCTTCCAGTACGTCGACCCGGTGAGCGACCTCGGCCTGCCGGACCGCAGCATCCGGGACCTCGTCGCGCTCCCGGATGGTCGCCTGGTGCTGGCGCTGAGCTCTTCGGGCGTGTGGGTCTGGAACCCCGCTACGGGGGAAAAGAAGCCGCTCACCGCCGGCGCCTACCTTCCCGACGAGCGGGCGCTGCGCCTGCAGGTGGACACGATGGTGAACCCGCCCGCGCTGCACGTGTCGACGAGCACCGGCGCTGCGGTCATCCGCGTCCTGCCCTGACGGCGCCCAAGCGCCGTGGTGCCGCGCCGGCACCTGCGCTATGAGCTGAAGGCGTGCTGGGACGCCTTCTCGCCGCTGGCTTGCTGCTCCTGCTCGCAACACAGCAGGTGGCGCCATCCGCAGTGCGCGTGTGCCGCTTCACCGGGAAGGCCATGCGGCAGCCTTGCCCCTGCGCCCACGACGCGGCGCCGGGCGCCGCCAGGGTGGAGCGCGAGAGCTGCTGCGAGCTCAGGTCCTCCGAGGGCGCGCGGCACGCTGCGGTGCCGCCTCAGGGCCTGGAGCCGGTCCCCTGCACACAGGTGACGCTCGCCTGGGCGACGCTGCCGGCAAGACCGGTGGTGGTGCTGAAGGACGCCGGGCGCCTTGGCCCTGCGCCCCCCGATGAGCGCTGGCGCTACCTCGCGCTGGAGCAGCTGCTGCTGTGAGCTGAAGCGGTCGCACTGCTCCGGCTTTTTTCCTTCGACGTGCTTCGAGGTCACCATGACGTGGCGATGGACGTGCGCGCTCCTGTGCGCGCTTGGGCTTGGCGCGTGCAGCGCGCCGCTCGCGCAGAGACCCACTGCGCTGGATCCCTCCAACCCGGACGCGCCGGAAGGCGCCGCAGCTCCGTCCGCGCTGCGGGCTTTGGCTGAAGAGCAGTACACCTGCCCCATGCACCCGGACGTGGTGAGCGAGCAGCCCGGCAACTGTCCTCGCTGCCGGATGCCGCTCACGCTCAAGCCCGCGCATGCTGAGCACCGGCCATGAGGGGAGAGAACATGGGCGCGTGCGCTCCCGCGAGGGGCAGTGCCGGCGGGGCCCGTACCCCCGTCCTCCGTACCCGCCGGGGAACCTCCGCATGAGCGCACCGGACAACACCACAAGGAACGCGCCACCTCTCGACCACGCGCTACGCCCGAGTCGAACGGGAATCGCCGCCCTCCTCCTCCTCACCGCCTGCGCAACAATGGAGCGCGAGCGAGGACACACGGAAGTCGCAGCCCTCATCCGCGAGCGCGCCGGAAAAGACACCGGCTGGGCAAGCGGACCGCCGGAGGACGGCCCCCTCGCAGAACGCGTCACCACCCTCCTGTCCAACGGGCTCACCCTCGACGCCGCAGTGGACATCGCGCTCTTGAACAGCCCGGCGCTCCAGCTCACCTACGAGGAGCTCGGCATCTCGCAGGCGGACATGGTCCAGGCGGGCCTCCTCTCCAACCCGCAGCTGGGCGGAAGCTTCGGCCTGCCGGAGGCGCAAGGCATCATCGAGTACGAAGCCGCGCTCGCCTTCAACTTCCTGGACCTCTTCGCGCTCCCCCTGCGCAAGCGGGTGGCGAAAGAGCAATTCCAGTCGGACATCCTCCGCGTGGCGCACGAAGCGCTGGAGACCATCGCCCAGGCGCGCAAGGCCTTCCTCGCGGCGCAGGCGGAGGCGCAGCGGGTGGAGCTGGGCGCCCTGGCCCTGCGCGCAGCAGAGGCGGCCGCCGAGCTCGCCACCCGCCAGCGCGAAGCGGGGAACATCACCGAGCTCGCCCTGGCCACCGAGCTCGCCTCCCTCGAAGAAGCGAAGCTCCAGCACGCGCGGGACGAGGTCCTCCTCCTGGAGCTGCGCGAGCAGCTCAACCGCCTGCTCGGCCTGTGGGGGAAAAACACTGGCTGGCACCTGTCGCAGCCGCTGCCGGCGCTGCCCGCGGACGAACCGGAGCTCTCTGCGCTCGAAGCCCGCGCCATCCGCCAGCGGCTGGACGTGGACGCCCTGCGCAAACAGACGCTGCTGCTCCACAACGCGGTGGAGCTGGCCCGCAGCACGCGGATGTTCGGCATCTTCGAGGTAGGCATCCACGTCCACCAGGACCCGGACGGGCCGCGACTCCTCGGCCCCACCCTCGCGCTCGAGCTCCCCCTCTTCGACCAACGCCAGGCGACCATCGGAAAGCTCGACGCCCAGCTGCGGCAGGCGCAGCGCCGGCTGGACGGCGTGGCCATCCAGGTCCGCTCCGAAGTGCGCCTGGCGCAGGCGCAGCTGCGCGTGGCGCGCCTGAGCGCAGAGCACCTCCGGGACCGCCTGCTGCCGCTGCGGGAACGGGCGCTCGCCGCCACCCAGCTCCAGTACAACGGCATGCAGGTGGGCCTCAAAGAGCTGGTCGCCGCGAAGCAGGCCCAGCTGGAGGCCTCCCGCAGCTACGCGCTGGCGCTGCGCGACTACTGGAGCGCCCGCGCCGAGCTCGACCGCGTCCTCGGCGGTCAGCTCACCGCGGCGCCCCCCACCCCTTCCACCCGGTCCTCCCCATGAGCCCAAACGACCCGTCCCGCCGCGACCTGCTGGTCCGCGCCCCCGTCACCCTCGCCGCCGCCGCGCTCGCCGCCCCCGCGCGGGCGGCGGGCCGCCCCGGACCCGGCTACCTGCCGGTGACCGTGCCCAACGGCTGCAAGCTCCCCTGGCGAAAGGTGAACGGCGTGAAGGTGTTTCACCTGGTCGCCGGCGAAGTGCAGCACGAGCTTGCCCCCGGGCTGAAGGCGCGCTGCTGGGGCTACAACGGCCGGGTCCACGGCCCGCTCATCGAAGCCGTGGAGGGCGACCGCTGCCGCTTCTACGTCACCAACCGCCTCCCCGCGGCCACCACCGTGCACTGGCACGGCCTGCTGCTCCCCCACGGGATGGACGGCGTCGGCGGCCTCACGCAGCGGCCCATCCAACCTGGTGAAACATTCAAATACGAATTCACCCTGAAACAACACGGCACGTCGATGTATCACTCGCACCACGACGAGATGACCCAGATGGCCCTGGGGATGACCGGGCTCTTCGTCATCCACCCGCGCCACCCCACCGGCCCGCGGGTGGACCGCGACTTCGCGCTGATGCTCCACGAGTGGCGCGTGGACCCCGGCGCCGAGCGCCCGGACCCCAACGAGATGACCGACTTCAACGTGCTGACGATGAACGCGCGCGCCTTCCCCGGCACCGAACCCCTCGTCGTCCGCACCGGTCAGCGGGTACGCATCCGCCTGGGAAACTTGAGCGCGATGGACCACCACCCCATCCACCTGCACGGCTACCGCTTCCTCATCACAGAGACCGACGGAGGCCCGCTCCCCGCGTCCGCGCAGTGGCCGGAGACGACGGTGCTGGTCCCGGTGGGCAGCACCCGCACCATCGAATTCGTGGCCGACGCGCCGGGCGACTGGGCGCTGCACTGTCACATGACCCACCACGTGATGAACCAGATGGGCCACGACGTGCCGAACCTGGTGGGCGTAGACGCGGGCACCCTCGACGAACGGCTGCGCCCGCTCTTGCCCGGCTACATGACGATGGGCCAGACCGGGATGGACATGGGCGCCCACGCGGGGCACATGCCGCTGCCGCCCAACAGCATCCCGATGGTGGGCGGGCGCGGGAAGCACGGCGACATCACCATGGGCGGGATGTTCACCTTGTTCAAAGTACGGGACCACCTCACGGGCTACGCGGACCCCGGCTTCTACGAAGCGCCCGCCGGCACGCTCGCCAGCGCGGCCGCGCCCGAAGACCTGCGCCGGGACGGCGTCGACGTGAACGCTCCGCCGCCGCCCGAGCCCGGAAATCCGGCTTGAAAGGCGCCGGGCCCCCTTGTGGGCGCAGGTGCGACTCAGGGTAAGGTGCCGGCCCGCCTTCGAGGTCGTCCGCGGTGAGGAGAAACACGAAGTGAATGGCTTGACCGGGGTCCGCTGCGCGCTGCTCTTGGCGTGCTGCTCGTGCATCGGCGCGCAGGGGCCGCAAGGTTCGCAGGGCGCTGCCGGGCCGGCGGGCGATGAAGGTCCCACCGGCCCGCAGGGCCCGCGCGGCGAAGAGGGGCTGCCCGGCATCGGCCTCATCGCCTACACCACCGCGGACGGCGGCCGTGGACTGGCCGACGGCGGGCTCACGGTCGTGGCGGGGCCCCCGGGCCCGACGGGGCCGGCCGGCGCGCCCGGCACCAAAGGCGGGAACGGCGCAAACGGCACCCTCCCTGCCGCGGTCTTCACCCCCACCGCCTTCGAGCGCGAGGTGACGCTCGCCGCGGGGATGCAGTTCGCCGGCAAGGTGACGAAGACCGCGCCGATGACGGGCGTCGCCTTCCGGGACCAGATGGTGGCGGGGACCAACGTGTGCCCGGTGGGCTTCAACCCCTGCGTCGCCTGGCAGGCGATGATTCTCGACGCGCTCTCAGACGCCAACCCCGCCCTGTTCGACGGCTTCGGCTGGGTGCTCGGCTCGGCGCCAGAGACGGACGTGGAGCTGCGCTCCTTCGCCAGCGGCGAGCACAGCGTGGTGTGCCCAGCCAACTACCTGCTCATGAAGTACCCCAGCCAGTTCACCACGCCGACCTCCGCGGTCACCACGCCCGGAGGCCTCCACTGCCGCGACCAGAACGACACCTTCCCCGTCTGGTGCTGCCGCCGATGACCGCTCGGGCCGCCCCCTTCGCCCTCGTCGCGCTCCTCGCCGCCTGCAGCGGCGCGTCGCCCCCACCCGGCCCACAGGGCACGGGCGGTCCGAAGGGGCCCGACGGCCCTCCCGGACCTCCGGGTGTGGCCGGGCTGCGCGGGGCGCAGGGCGCAGGCGGAGTCACCATCGCCGTCGAAGAGGGCGCCCGCGCCGCGGTGGATGGCGGCATCCTCCACGTGTTCAGCCCAGCCGGCCCCTCAGGCGCAGCAGGGCCCGCGGGGATGGCCGGCGCCAACGGGGCGAACGGGACCGTCAACAGCCCCATCGCCGCGCCCACCACCTTCTCCGGCACGGTCACCCTCTCGGCCGGGTTGCGCTTCGCTGGACGGGTGGTGAAGACCGCGGCGATGACCGGCCTGAGCTTCCAGGAGCAGACGGTTGCCGGCACCAACGTCTGCCCCGCCAATTTCAACCCCTGTACCAGCTGGCAGGTGATGTCCATCGAAGCCCTCTCCGCGCCCCCGCCGTTCGACGCGCCGGGCTGGGTCATCGGCAGCTTTCACAACCGGCTGGACCACCTGCGCTCGCTCGCCAACGGCCAGGACAGCACGGTGTGCCCCACGGAGATGCTGCTCACCAAGGCGCAGAGCGCCAATGCCCTGAGCGGGCTGGTGACGCCCGGCGGGCTGCGCTGCGAACCGGTGACGAAGAACCTGCCCGTCTGGTGCTGCCGACGATGAAGACCCGACGAGAGCTCCCCGCGCGCGGGTGGATGTGCGCCCTCCTGTTGCTCCTCGGCGCCTGTGCGCGCGAGGGCGAGCGCGGCCTGCCGGGCGTCGCGGGCGCGCAGGGACTGGAAGGACCTCAGGGACCGCCCGGCCCTCCCGGCGCGGACGGCACCGCCGGCGCCGGCGCGCTGCTGCTCTCGGTATCGGACGGTGGGCGCCTCTTCGTCGATGGCGGCGCGCTGCTGGTGCGCGGGCCCGCGGGCGCGGCGGGCCCTGCGGGCGCAAAGGGCCCAGACGGGAAGGCGGGCACCGCCTGGATGCCGGGCCTGCCCATCCCGGCGCCCACCACCTTCTCCGCGCAGGTGACCTTCGGCGGTGGGCTGGAGCTTCCCAACCGGCTGAGGAAGACCCTGCCGATGACCGGGCTCGTCTTCCGCACGCAGACGGCGCTGGGCGCCAACGTCTGTCCCGCCAGCTACAACCCCTGCACGGCCTGGGAGACGCTGGTCATCGAGGCCGTCTCCGCCAGCCCGCCGTTCGACACGCGCGGCTGGGTGATGGGCGGGTTTCCGAGCCTGGAGGCGCACTTCCGCTCGTTGACCAACGGCGAAAACGCCACCCAGTGCGCCCCGGACACCCAGCTGCTCAAGTCCGCCAGCGTCCGCACCTACGGCGGCATCACCACGCCCGGCGGGCTGCGCTGCGAAACCTCCACCACGCCCCTGCCGGTGTGGTGCTGCAGGCGTTTCTAGGACACCCACCCACCTCCCGCGAACGGTAAGCTCGGCGACTCTTGAACCGGGTCTGCTGCGCGCTGTTGCTCTTCTGCTGCTCCTGCTCCGAGTCCACGCCTGGACCCGCCGGAGCACGAGGCCCACCGGGAGACGACGGGCCCACCGGCCCGCAGGGCGCGCGGGGACCCGAGGGACTGCCCGCCGTCGCGCTGCTCTCCGTCGTCCTGCAGGACGGCGGCACGGTCACCCTCGACGGCGGGCTGCGCGTCCAGGCGGGCGCGACGGGCGTCACCGGCCCGCGCGGGCCCACCGGCGCCGCCGGGCAGAACGGGGCCAACGGCACCTTCCCCAACCCCACGCCCACCCCGGTGACCTTCACCCAGGAGGTGACGCTCGCCGGCGGGATGCAGTTTTCCGGCAAGGTCACGAAGACGGTGGCGATGACGGGCGTGGAGTTCCGCCAGAAGACTGTGGCTGGGATGAACGTCTGCGCGGCCGGCTTCAACCCGTGCATCTCCTGGCAGGCGATGGTGCTCGACACGCTCTCCAGCGCGAGCACCCCGCTCTTTGACGAGCAGGGCTGGCTCATCGGCTCCTTCCCGGACACCGACGCGGACTTGAGGTCGATGGCCAGCGGTGAGCACAGCACGGTCTGCCCGGCGGGGAAGCTGCTCATCAAGTACCCCAGCCAGCACGTACGGGGGACGATGACCACCCCGGGCGCCCTGCACTGCATCCCGGACAACGCGAGCCTGCCTGTGTGGTGTTGCCGACGATGAGCCCCTCCCCCTCACGCCTCTCCGCGCTCGGCGGGCTGCTGCTGCTGGCCTGCGCCTGCACCGGCGGCGCGCCGGGCGCGGCCGGTCCCACCGGTCCCCAGGGCCCGCCCGGTCCGCCCGGTCCACCGGGCCCCACCGGCCCCATCGGCGCGACGGCCAGCGGCGGGCTGCAAATCACCGTCGCCGACGGCGGGCTGGTGTCGCTCGACGGCGGGACGTTGCGGGTGGACCCGCCGGTGGGCGCCACGGGCGCCACGGGGCCGACAGGCTTCGGCGGCGCGGACGGGGGAAACGGCGTGCTGCTCAACCCGGTGGGGACGGCCGTCACCTTCAACGGCGCGGTCACCCTCGCGGGCGGATTGCGGTTGACCAACAAGGTGGTGAAGACCGCCGGGATGACGGGCGACGCGTTCCTGGCGGAGCTGACCGCGATGAACAACGTCTGTCCCGCCGGCTACAACCCCTGCACCGGTTGGCAGGCGATGGCCCTGGAGAACCTCTCCACCACGCCGGTCTTCGACAGCTTCGGCTGGATTGCTCCCGGCTTCACCAGCCCGCAACACATCCGCACGCTTTTCAATGGGCAGGACAGCAGCATGTGCGGCCCCACCGAGATGATGATCAAGTACCCCAGCACCTTCACGCACGTCGGCATCACCACGCCTGGCGGCCTCCACTGCCAGAACTCCACCAACTTCGTCTTCCCTGTGTGGTGCTGCCGGCGATGAGGACTGCGCTCACACCCAGCCTCGCGCTGCTGCTGGTGCTCGCCTGCACGCGCGATGGGCCTGCGGGGCCGCAGGGGCCCGCAGGGCCACAGGGCGCTGAAGGTCCGCAAGGGATCGCCGGACCCACCGGCCCGGACGGCCGCGCGGCGGGGACCGTCGGGCTGACGGTGGCCGGCGGCGGACGCGTCACCGTTGCCGCCAACGTCGCCACGGTCATCGGCGCCACCGGTCCCACCGGCGCCGCGGGCGCCACCGGGATGAGCGGCACCGATGGGATGGCCTGGAGCGCCACCGCGCCGGTCACCACGCCCGCAACGTTCAATCAGGAGGTGACGTTCGCCGGCGGCTTCCAGTTTCAGGGCCGGGTGACGAAGAGCGCCCAGATGACCGGGACCAACTTCCGCGACCAGACCGTCGCCGGCGTCAACATCTGCCCTGCCTCCTTCAACCCCTGCACCACCTGGCAGGTGATGCTCCTCGAAACGCTCTCCAGCACGCCACTGTTCGACGTGCCGGGCTGGGTGGTGGGCTCCTTCCCGAACCTGGAAATCCACCAGCGGACGTTCACCAACGGCCAGAACGTCCTCAACTGCCCGGCGGACTTCCTGCTGGCCAAGTACCCCAGCCAGTGGATTCACGGCGCCCTCACCACGCCCGGAGGCTTCCACTGCGAACCGGTCTCCACCCAGCGCGTCGCCTGGTGCTGCCGCCGCTGACGGCCATTTTCTTGCGGGCGGCTACAGGCATGTGAGCTTTGCCACATGACCCAACGACGCCACAGCACCCGCACCCCGCTCCGCCTCCCCGTCTCCCTCGGAGGAAAGCTCCCCGCCCTCACCGCCGACGTCTCCGAGGAGGGCATCCGCGCAGAGCTGATGATGCACGTCTTCCTCCCGGGCTCGAAAATCCACGGCTACGTGCTCCACGGCGAGCAGGAGCTCCCCTTCCGCGGCGAGGTGACCTGGGCACAAGCCGGAAACCCCCAGGCCTCGCTGCAGAGTGAAGTAGGAGTCCGGTTCACCGAGCTCTCACCCGAGCTCGCCGCACTCCTGCGCAGCGCCCGCTAAGCAGGAGGAGCGACGTAGAGGCCAATTCCCACAGCGGCCTCCTGATAGCTGCTGCGCAGCTTCACCCTCACCGCGGTCCGGTAGTAGTCCCACCCTGCGCCCGCGGTCGGCGAAGCGAGCAGCCGCTCCATCGTCCCCGAGGAGACGTAGAGCTGGCAGCTGCCCGCGGTCCAGTTTCCCTTGACGGTGGCGGAGCCGAGGAAGGTGAACCCGCCGGCGTCGCCCTTGCGGTGGTAGTAGCGGACGCTGTGCGAGTAGCGCCCGCAGTCCTCCGCGTTGGCCGGCTTCACGCCACCGGCCGCAGCGGCGCTGGGCAGGTCATACGCGCCCGCGGACAGCTCCAGCTTCGGCGTGGCCTGCGCCAGCTTCGCGTCGACGATGAAGGAGCCGCAGCCGTCGTCCAGGGAGTAGCCATACCCTCCGCTGCCGCTCACCGCGCGGTACGGCAGGGCGGCCAGCGGCGTGTCGTAGCCATTGCCCACGTGCCGCACGACATCCGCGGGCGCGTTGGCGCAAAAATCATAGAGAGGGCCAACCTCCAGCCCCTGCTGCGCCGAGGAGAGCGCCGGCTCGTCAACACCTCCCGAACCGCCGCATGCGTTCAGCGCCGCTGCCAGCCCCATCCACATCGAGAACCGCTTCATCGTTCATCTCCTTGCGTTCGTGTTGCTCTGGAGAACGCAAGCGCTCCCGCATCTTCCCGGCCTCAAGTGCTCTGCCGCTGACAGAAGCCGGTATGGCGCTGGACATGGCGGGCCCTTCTCTCCACGCTGCGCCGCCATGGGCGCACCGAAGGTCGTTCTCCTGGTCGAAGACAACGAAGACGATGCGCAGCTGGCACAGCGGGCGTTTCGCCGCGCGGACCTGAAGGCCACCCTGGAGCTCGTCCGGGACGGCGCGGAGGCGATGGAGTACCTGGAGGCCCGCGGCCGCTACCTCGGCAAGGCGGTCCCCGCGCTGGTGCTGCTGGACCTGAAGCTGCCGCTGCTCGACGGGCACGAAGTCCTCCACCGCATCCGCCACAACGGGCGCACGCGGCGGCTGCCGGTCATCGTCCTCACCTCCTCCATCGAGGAGTCAGACGTGGGCAGGAGCTACGACGAGGGCGTGAACAGCTACCTGCGCAAGCCCGTGCAGTTCGACTCCTTCGTCGACGCCGCCAAGGACCTCGGCCACTACTGGCTGTCGCTCAACCAGCCGCCGCCGGACGTGCGCGAGTAACGGGGTGCTTCAGCGCGGGGCTTCGCGCGGGAGGATGACCGTGAAGCCGGCGCCCTGACCGGGCTCGCTGCTGACCTGGATGCTTCCGCCGTGCGCCTCAATCACGCGCCGCGAAATCCACAGCCCCAGCCCGAAACCGCCGTAGTGCCGCGAAGGGACCGCCCGCTCGAAGCGCCCGAAGATGCGCTGCTGGTCCTCGGCGGAGATGCCAATCCCGCGGTCCTTCACCTCCAGCCGCGCCCGCTCGCCCTCGTCGACGACCGTGATGTCCACCGGGTGATTGGCGCCGTACTTGATGGCGTTGGAGATGAGGTTGCTCACCACCATCGTCACCCGGTCCGGGTCCCACTGGCCCACCAGCCTGGCGGGCGCCACGAACTGCAGCGACACCTTGGCCGCGGTGGCCAGCTCCGCCGTCCGGCCGATGACATCCCGGACCACCGTCACCAGGTCCACCGCCTCGCGGGCGAGGATGATGCGGTCATTCGTCACCCGGTTTATCTCCAGCAGCTGGTCCACCAGCTGGTTCAACCGCCGCGCGCTGCGCTCCACCCGCTCCACCGTGGTGGCCGCCTTGTCCCGGTTGAGCGACGCGAGGTTCTCCGGCATCAGCGCCTTCATCAGGCCCTGCGCCTGAAGCATCAGCGACGTCAGCGGCGTCTTCAGCTCGTGCGCGGCGATGGAGAGGAACTCGTCGCGCGCCTGCAGCGCCCGGGTGAGCGCCTCCAGCGCCTGGTCCCGTTCGCGCCGGGTGCCCGCCTCTTCCAGGCTGCGCTCCACCGCCGGGCCCAGCCGCGCCATGTTCGTCTTCACCACGAAGTCCGACGCGCCGTCCTTCAAGAGCGCGACCGCCGCCTCCTCGCCGATGCTGCCGGAGACGATGAGGAACGGCGTGTCCCGCTGGGTGCGCCGCACCATCTTGAGCGCCGAGGGCGCGTCAAACCCCGGGAGGCTGTAGTCCGAGATGATGACGTCCCAGGGCTGCGTGAGCGCCGCCTCCAACCCCTCGGGCGAGTCCACCCGCTCCCACCGGAAGTGCAGCCCGAACCGCCGTAGCTCCCGCTCCAGGAGCAGCGCGTCGTCCGGGTTGTCCTCCACCAGCAAGAGCTTCAGCGTCGAGGCCATGGCAATCGTTCGGTACTTCCGCGAACCACGTTTTAGCTGTTTTGACCGGAACCGGGAGCCCGGGGCACAAATGACCGGCCAGGTGGGAGGCGAGACCACGTGTCGTCGAGTCGATGGCCCCCCATCCGTGAGCAGCGGATTTCATCCGCGACGATGGACGAAGCGGGCAGCTTGGGCAACCTCGAGAAAGAGCTCACGCGCTCGGCCGCCTGGTTTCCATCAGAGGACCCGGAGCTGCTTCTCCCCTTGCGAGGACTTGCGACGCAGCCGGTCAAGACGGCGCAGCAGATTGCCGCGCTGCTCCGCGCCCCCGGCGCGCTCGGCGTGGCGGAGCGCAGAGGTCACATCGCGCAGCTGGTGCTCCAGCAGCTTGGCCAACTCGAGGTGAAGGCTCGCCTGCACCGCGGACGCCCCGCCCAGCGCCACCGCCCGCCGGAGCGCCGCGACGGCCGCGGGCGCATCCCCCGCGCGGCGCAGCAGCGCGCCCATCAGCTGCAGCCCGCCGACCGCCACGTCCCGCGCCGGCGCGTCGCTCGCAAGCGCAGCCAGACGCAGGGCCCTCGCGGCGTCGCCCCCACGCCGGGCAAGCTCCGCGAACCCGAGCGCATCCCGGGCGTCCACAGGTGCACCCTCCAACCCGGCCACCAGCCATCCGGCCAGCGCGGCGAGCGCCACGAGGTCATGCACGTTGTGCGTCAGCACCGGCTCCAGCGCGGCCAGCCGCCGGTGCCGCAGGAACCGGAAGTACAGCTCCGGAATCCGGGAGCCGTCGATGTCCCCCTGCCGCCGGTGGCCCAGCGCCCCCTCCTCCACCTCCACCAGCCGGGTGGACGTCAGCCTGCGCTTGAGCACCCGCCGGGACGCGTGGAGCAGGTCCAGGTGGGGCGGCAGCGCAGGCGGCGTCATCCGGTTCATCACGAAGCGCGTGCGCAGCAAGGGCCAGTCGAAGGACTTCCCGTTGAACGTCACCACCGCGCTGGCGCCGGACAGCCGCGCCGCCAGCCGCGCCAGCATCGGCCGCTCCTCGCCCGGCTGCCGCAGCACGCACTGCTCGATGAGCAGCTCGCCCCGGTCAAACCAGCCCACGCCGATGAGGAAGGGCAGCGTCCCCGTCCCACCTGAGAGCCCCGTCGTCTCCGTGTCGAGGAACACGAAGCGCGACGGAGCGCACTCCCGCAGCCGCGCGTCCAGGCCCACCAGCGCCAGCAGCTCAGGCGATACCTCCGCCGCGCGGCCCGCCGGGCAGCGCCCGTGATGATGCTCCGCAGGAAACCGCGTCCGCGCCCGCCACAGCGAACCCTCCGGCGTCAGCTCCTCGCTGCAGCTCGAGCCCGGGCCCGCGCCGCGCCCGCGCGCGATGACCGCTGAGGCATCTCCGCCCAACTCGCCCGGGCCCGCTCCGCGCCCGCGCGTGATGACCGCTGAGGCATCTCCGCCCAGCTCGCCCGAGCCCTCTCCGCCGTACGCGCGCCCCCGCGCGGTGACCGGCCCGCCACCGCCGCCACGCGCACCCGGCGCGCCCCAGCCCTCGACGCCGTACGCGCGCCCGCGCGCGACGAGCGACTCGCCGTCTTCCCCCGGCGCGCCCCAGCCCTCCCCCACCGGCACGCTCCCCTTCGCGAGGAGCTCGCCCTCTTCATCCCCGCTGCGCTCTGCCTGGCGCGCCTGCAGCTGCGCCAGCGCGCGCTTGAGCGCGGCCACCTTCGCCGCGCGCACGGGGTCTCCCGGCGGCTCCGGCGCGGGAACAGGCGGCGCAGCCGGCGCAGCGCTCGGCGCGGACGCGGGGAGCAACCCCTCGCCGGACAGCCGCGACAGCTTTCGCGAAAGGCTCATGCGGCACCGTCGAAGGGGGTGGACAGCTCACTGCAACGCGGAGACTCCCATCGCTGCGAACAGGTCCTGCACCACGCGCTTGCGCGCCACTTCCAGCGGCACCGGCGGTCCGCCGGAGCCGGCTTCGGGGCCAATGCACGCCGGACAGCCGCGCTCGCAGCTGCAGCCGTCCGCCAGGCGGCGCGCGCGGGAGAGCAGCGTGTCCCGCTCGTCGAACAGCCGCGAAGCCAGCCCCACGCCGCCGGGGAAGTGGTCGAAGAGGAAGAGCGTGGGGTCAAACCCCACCGCGGAGGCGTCCTTCCGTGGCGGCCCGCCGTCCCCGCCCCGGCTGCCCAGCGTCCGCCCCAAGTCGCGCGGGTCAATCATCAGGCCCACGCAGGCCACCAGGTGGAGCGCGTTGCCCAGCGCTCGCAGCCCGTCGATGACCACCGGCCGCGGGTAGGGCAGCGCCACCACCACCTGCTCCGGCACCGTCACCCAGAACGCGGTGGTGTGCATCTGCATCTGCGGCAGCTCTACCTCGCCGTAGCCGACGTTCTCGTGCGTGTGGAACTTGATCTTCTTGTACCCCACCACCTTCTCCACCACGCTCACCTCGCCGAAGCCCGCCAGCAGCGGCGAGCCCTGGCCCGCACCCACCGGGCCGGCGCGGTCCTCCACCAGCACCTCAACTTTGGTGTACGTCATCGCGTCGGTGAAGTAGTCGGGCTCCACCTTCCGCACGTAGGCCTTGTGGTTCTCGTAGTCCAGGCGCTCCACCTGATACTGCTCGCCCTCGTGCTGGTAGATGGCCTGCTCGTGCAGCTGGGTGTGGGTGGAGCGGAAGTCCATCTCCGCGATGGTCTTCTGGGTCCCCAAGTCGATGATGACGAAGTTGTCCCAGCCGATGGCGCGCAGCGAGACGTTGTTCGCCGGGTACGCGTCCGCCGCCCAGTGGTAGACGGTCCGCCCGCCGCCGTCCGGTGACGGGTGCACCACGCGGTTCTTGGCCAGGAAGTCCAGCGCGTCCGTGGTCCCCTCGGCGGCCACGTCGCGGAAGGGCTCGCCCTGCGCGAACGGGAGCTCGAACGAGGCGCACTTGAGGTGCTGCACCAGAATCTCGACGTTGTCTGGGTCCACCCGCGCCTGCTCCACCGGGGCGCGCGTGAGGTACGAGGGGTCCGCCGCGACAAACTGGTCCAGCGGGGCGCTGGAGGTCACCAGCAGCGAGAGGCTCTCCCCCTGCCGCCGGCCGGCGCGGCCGAAGCGCTGCCAGAGCGCGGCCACGCTGCCCGGGTAGCCGGCGCAGACCACCGCGTCGAGCGACCCGATGTCGATGCCCAGCTCCAGCGCGTTGGTCGCCACCACGCAGCGGATGGCGCCGCTGCGCAGGCCGGCCTCCACGTTGCGTCGCGTCTGGGGAAGGTACCCGCCGCGGTAGGCGTGCAGGGTGGACGGATCCACCTTGTCCCCGGCCAGCGCGTCACGCAGGTACTTGAGCATCACCTCCACGTTGTGGCGCGACTGGCCGAAGAGCAGCGTGGGGACGTCCGCCCGCACGAGGTCCGCGGTGAGGCGCGCCGAAGCCTTGATGTAGCTCTGCCGGACGCCGAGCTCCGCGTTCACCACCGGCGGGTTGTAGACCATCACCCGGCGCTCGCCCGCGGGCGCGCCGCTCTCGTCGATGAGCGCCACCTCACGGCCAATCATCCGCGCCGCGTGCTCGCCCGGGTTGCCGATGGTGGCGGAGGCGAAGAGGTAGGTCGGCGTGGAGCCATGAAAGCGCGCCACCCGGTCCAGCCGGCGCAGCACGTTCGCCAGGTGAGAGCCGAAGACGCCGCGGTAGGTGTGCAGCTCGTCCAGCACCACGTAGCGCAGGTTGGAGAAGAGCCGCGACCAGGAGGTGTGGTGCGGCAGCACGCCGGTGTGCAGCATGTCCGGGTTGGTGAGCAGCGCGTGCCCCTTCTCCTTCGCCGCCCGCCGCGCGTCCCCCGGCGTGTCGCCGTCGAAGGTGATGGCGCCGCGCGTGAGGTTCGCCTCCTTCATCAGGGCGCGCAGCGACTCCTCCTGGTCCCGCGAGAGCGCCTTGGTCGGGAAGAGGTAGAGAGCCCGGGCCTCCGGGTCACGGGCGAGGCGGTCCAGCACGGGCAGGTGGAAGCAGAGGCTCTTGCCGGACGCGGTGGGCGTGGCGATGACCACGTCCTTGCCCGCACGGGCCAGCGCGAAGGAGCGCGCCTGGTGCGTGTAGAGCCTTTGGACGCCGCGGTTTTTCAGGGCGGCTTGCAGCGAGGGGTGCAGGTCCTCCGGCAGCGGCACCTCCTGCGCCAGGCGCGCGGGCACCTGGTGGTTCAACGCGAAGTGGGGCCAGAGCGTTCGCTCGCGCTCCCACTTCTCCAGCACCGCGGCCAGCCCTTCCGGCCGCTGCCAGGGGAGGCTGCGGGGTGCGTCGAACGCGCCGTCGTCTCGGGGTCTCACGCGCTGCGGACTGTACAGACGTGCACGTGCCTGCTCAAGTTTTCAGCGCGCGGCGTTTAGCGGTTCGAGGGGCCGGCCTTGGGCGTGGCGAGGGAGGTCTGGGTCTGCAGGCGGGTGCCGTCGCGCTCCGCTTTCGTGTGGCACTCGGTCACGGGCAGGCGGCTGCCGGTCACTTCACGGCGTTCGCAGATGAGCGCGTCGGGCGGGGTGCCCGCGCTGTCGGTCGCCGTCTGTTCGTGCGTGGCGACCTGGACTCGGGTCGCGCTCGGAGTGGCGCAGGCGGTGGTGAACAGGAGGAGGGAAAGGGAGACTCGCATGGGCTCCCAGCCTGTCCCCCTTTTCGGCTCAACGCCAGGCGGTGGGGCCCGCTCTCGGAACGGAGAGCTGGTTCCAGGTCTGCATCCGGGCGGGGTCGTCTTGCCAGTAGCAGCGGCGCACGGGAATCCGGCTGCCGGTGACTTGCCGCGCTTCGCAGACGGCCGACGGGTAGACGTCCGGGGAGTCAATCTGGATCCGCGTGACCCGGACCGAGCTTCGCTTCCCCTCCGGCACGAGCGTGCAAGCTCCCAGCACCAGTGCGCACCAGCAGGCGGCGAGGCGAAGCGTCATGGCAAGCCTCCTCGAGAGGAGAAGGCTATCCACCAACGGCGGGAGGCCTCGACCGCACCTCCCCGGCGGCTGTCGGCCAACCTGCTTCGGCCGCCGACAGGAGTCGCACCGCTCGCGTGGATTTCGACAGACGCCGCGCCGGAGCGAACGTGCCTATCTCAACGTCGCCGCCCGGCAGATACGCACTGGTGGTGGATGCTCAGAACGACTTGTCTGCCGCCCCATGCCCCTGGAGCCGAAGTCCCTGCTCCTCATCGAGGATGACGCCGACCTTCGGGAGACCGTTCAGGACGCGCTCGAGCACGCCGGCTACGACGTCCACTGCGCGGCCAACGGCGTGGAGGGCCTGAAGCTCTTCGAGGGCCGCTCCCGCGCCTCTGTCATCCTGGTGGACCTGCTGATGCCGGTGATGGGCGGCGAGGCCTTCCTGTCGGCGCTGGCGAAGCGGGAGCCCCGGCCCACGCTCCCGGTCGTCCTCATGACCGCCGGGCACCCGCCGGACACCCTCCCCGCGCTCGCCACGGACGTCCTTCGCAAGCCCTTCGAATTGGATGAGCTGCTGAACCTGGTGGCCCGGCTCGCCGGCCCCGCCCCTGCAGGAAATTGAGCCGCAGGGCTCCCACCGGACCGGCGCGCTGCAGTAGAGAGGCGCTCGTGAGATACCTCATCACTGGCGGCGCCGGGTTCCTCGGCATCAACCTCACCCGTTACCTGCTGGAGCGCGGGCACGAGGTCACCTCCCTCGACGTGCTCCCGTTCGACTACCCGGAGAGGCACCGCGTCCGCGTCGTCACGGGCAACATCTGCGACCGTGACGCCGTGGCGCAGGCGATGGAGGGCGCGCAGGTGGTGGTCCACACCGCCGCCGCGCTCCCGCTCTACACGGCGGAGGAGATTGAGCGGACCGACGTGCAGGGCTCGCGCACGGTCATCGACGTCGCCTTCGAGAAGAAGGTGGACCGCTTCATCCACATCTCCTCCACCGCGGTGTACGGCATCCCGGACCACCACCCGCTCAAGGAGGATGACCGGCTGGAGGGCGTGGGCCCCTACGGCAAGGCGAAGATTGCCGCCGAGGAGATTTGCCTGGCCTACCGGAAGAAGGGGATGTGCGTCCCCATCATCCGCCCGAAGTCCTTCGTCGGCCCGGAGCGGCTGGGCGTCTTCGCGCTCTTCTATGACTGGGCGAAGGACGGCCACGGCTTCCCCATGCTGGGCAACGGGAGGAACCGCTACCAGTTGCTGGACGTGGAGGACCTCTGCCAGGCCATCTACCTGACCGCCACGGTGGACGCGGCAAAGGCCAACGACACCTTCAACATCGGCGCGAAGCAGTTCGCCACCATGCGCGAGGACTACCAGGCCGTGCTGGACCGCGCGGGCTTCGGGAAGAAGATTGTCGGCCTGCCCGCGGCGCCCATGATCTGGACGCTGCGCGTGCTGGAGAAGCTGAAGCTCTCGCCGCTCTACAAGTGGGTCTACGAGACCGCCTCGAAGGACTCCTTCGTCTCCATCGAGCGCGCGGAGCGACAGCTGGGCTACGCGCCGAAGTACTCCAACCAGCAGGCGCTCATCCGGAACTACGAGTGGTACCTGGAGAACCTGCCCAAGTTCGAGCACGCCTCAGGCGTGACCCACCGGGTGCCCTGGAAGCAGGGCGTCCTCAAGTACGCCAAGCTCTTCATGTGAGGGTCAGATGCCGGTGATGGTGCCGTAGCCGGTGAGCTCGGCCGCCGTGTAGACCTGGGCCGGCGGGCCTTCGGGCGCTGCCGGCTCGGTGGTGGCCGGACCGCCCATCTTCTTCGTGGGAAACAGGGCCTCCTGCAGCCGGCGGAACTCCTCGGTGGGGCCGCCCTGGAAGGTGTTGGCGTAGGCCTCCAGCTCCCCGCGCGTGAGCTCTCCGGCGCCCTTGTCCATTTCGGTGCCGTGGTCGTCCGCCGCCGCGAAAATCTGCTCCAGCTCCGCGTCGGTGTATGCGGACTTGCTCATGCCGGTCTTGGCGTTGTAGCGCTCCTTGAAGGCCTCAAGGTCGTAGCGGGAGCGGGTGGTGGACTTGTTGACGCTCATGGGGGTGTCCTTCGGCGGGCAGGGGTTTTCTCAATTCTCGAAACGGCGAGAGGGAAGTTGCGCGCGGGGGCTGAAAAACCCTGCGACCGCTCCTTGCCGCCTCTGCAAACCCGCTTACCCCCACGAAAAAGGGGCCTCCCGCTTCCGGAAGGCCCCTTGGGAAGACAGCCGGTTCCCCTCTACGCCGGCAGCGGCAGGATGCCGCCGGGGGCATCTGCGCCACTGGGCCGCGGAGCCGCCGGCGCGACAGGAGCCACCTCCACGCCAGGGAACCCCTCGCCGACGGTCTCCCCGTGCTGCGACAGGTCCAGCCCTTCCGCCTCCTGCGCCGCGCTGACGCGCAGGGGGAGGATGCGATCCACGATTTTGTAGAGGACGTACGCGCCGACGAAGGAGAAGACCGCCACGATGCCCAGCGCCAACAGGTGGAACAGGAAGGTCCGGGTCTGGCCGTGGATGAGCCCCACGTCCTTCGCCAGCACGCCGGTCAGCACCATCCCCACCACCCCGCCCAGGCCGTGACAGGGGAACACGTCCAGCGTGTCATCCAGCGCGGTGCGGGTCTTGAAGTGGACGGCCAGGTTGCTCACGGCGCTGGCGACGAGGCCGATGAGGATGCTGTGCGGCAGCGTGATGTAGCCGGCGGCCGGGGTGACGGCGACCAGGCCCACCACCGCGCCCACGCAGGCGCCCATCGCGGAGGGCTTGCGGCCGCGAATCCAGTCGAAGGCCATCCAGGTCAGCATCGCCGCGGCAGAGGCGGTGTTGGTGGTGGCGAAGGCCAGCGTGGCCGTGGCGTTCGCCGCCAGCGCCGAGCCCGCGTTGAAGCCGAACCAGCCGAACCACAGCATCCCGGTACCCAGCATCACGAAGGGGATGTTCGCCGGCGTGTGCGGGGCGTTCTCCAGGTGCGCCTTGCGCCGGCCCAGGACGAGGGCGCCCGCCAGCGCGGCGAAGCCGGCCGACATGTGCACCACCGTGCCGCCCGCGAAGTCCAGCACGCCCCAGGCCCGCAGGAAGCCCTCCGGGTGCCAGGTCCAGTGGGCCAGCGGCGCGTAGATGAAGAGGCTGAAGAGAACCATGAAGAGCAGATACGCGCCAAAGCGCACGCGCTCGGCGAAGGCGCCGGTGATGAGCGCCGGCGTGATGATGGCGAACTTCAGCTGGAAGAGCGCGAAGAGCAGGACCGGGATGGTGGGCGCCAGCGTGGGGTGCGTCTCGCCGCCCACGCCTGCGAACATGAAGAAGGTGCGCGGGTCGCCAATGAGCCCGCCAATGCTGTCGCCGAACGCCAGGCTGAAGCCGACGACCACCCAGAGCAGGCTGATGACCGCCATCGCCACGAAGCTCTGCAAGAGCGTGGAGACGACGTTCTTCATCCGGACCATGCCCCCGTAGAAGAAGGACAGGCCGGGCGTCATCAAGAGGACCAGCGCCGTCGCCGTGAGAATCCACGCCGTATCCGCGGCATTCACCGGCGCATTCGGCTGCGGCGCCGGTGCGGCAGGCGGGTAGAACAGCGCCAACGCTCCCAGCCCCACCAACAAGGCCACTGCCATCCACTTCTTCATGTGAGCGCTCCGGGTCGGATTAATTAGCGTTGTCGGGCGAAAATTAAGCACAACGTTCGCTTCAACAACGACAACTACCCAACCCTGACGCCCCGAGTCAATGTGGGCCGGTGACCCGCCTCAGAACACCTTCCGCAGGAGGGCGGCCACGCCGCTGTCGCTCCGGCCGGCGGAGGTGAAGCCGAAGGCCAGGTACAGGTCTATCTGAATCATCCCTTCGACCAGCGCGTGAAAGCCGGCGCCGAAGCTGTTGCCCACCCGCGCGGTCTCCTGCCCGGTGGCGCGGTTGAGCTCCCCGAAGATGGCCACGTCCTGGAAGGCGCTCAGCTTGAAGATGTCCCGGGTGACGGAGAAGCGGAACTCGAAGGAACCGGACGCCACGCGGTGCACGTACGTGTCGCCGAACACCGACCGCAGGTGCCGGCCGGCCAGCACCTCCTCGTTGTGGAACGGCACCTCGCCCCAGAGCCAGGTCCCTCGGCCGCCAATCCAGAGGTCATGCCAGCCAATCTCGTAGACCTTCTGGTACTGGACGTGCGCCTCGCCGAAGAGCGGGTCCCGGATGGCGAAGAACTGGCGGACATCCACCTCCAGGAAGTGCCGCCGGTCCCAGCGCTGCTGAGGGATGTCGAAGACCGACCCGGCGGAGAGGCGCAGGAAGGGCCGGAAGCGCTCGAGGAAGCCCACGCCCTCCGGGATGGGGACGCCCTCGGGCACCTCCACGCCGAACTGCCGGATGTAGCGCAGCCCGCCGCCAATCAGCACCGAGGCCGGCTCACCGAAGGGCAGGCCCAGCTCCATCCGCAGCGTGAAGTCGGTGGTGAGCGCGTCGTAGTTCTCCACCGACAGCTCGCGGCGCTGGCGCGCGACCAGCTCCGCGTCCAGCTCCATCCGGGGGCGGATGAAGGCGTCCGGCGCAATCCAGTGCCCCTCCGCCGCGGTGCGGGAGAAGCTGGGGTAGTAGCGCCCGCCCACCACGCGCTCGCGGATGCCTGCGCCGCCGCTGGCCGCCACCCGCCAGTGGTCCCCGTCCAGGATGAGCGACTTGCCCTGGTAGTTGAGGCCGCCCTCCAGCCCGTCGTAGTAGCTGCTGCGCAGGTCCACGCCCAGGCCGGTGTCCCAGCGCTCGTCGAAGATGAAGTGCAGCTCGTACGGCTCGCGGGCGTGGACGATGGCCTGGCCGCGGAAGGAGCCTAAATTCTCCAGCTGCGGGCCCTCGTGCTTCACGTCCTGAGTGGGCACCAATTCGTAGCGCACCCCCTGGATGCCGATGGTCTCCGCCAGCTGCCGCAGGTGGCGGTCCAGCGCCGGCCGGTTGAAGACCTCCTGCGGCAGGTAGAGCCCCAGCTTGAACTGCAGCGCCTTGAGCGTGAGCGTGCCGCGGAAGACGACCTTCTCCAGCCGCCCCTCGTGCACCTCCACGTCCACGCCGCGATCCCGGACCACCGCCCGCACGCGCGCCAGCTCGTACCCCGCGCGCAGGAGGAACTCGCGCAGCTGCCCTTCGACGATGCCGGCCGTAATCTCGTCCGCCCCGCTCCCGGGGGGCAGCTTGAGGACCGACAGGTACACCTCGTCCGCCAGCACCAGGTTGCCGCGCAGGCGGATCTCCAGCACCGGCTCGCGGGTGTCCGCAATCTGCAGCGACAGGGTGAGGGCCAGCAGTGGAAGGAGCACCACAGGGCTCTAGGCAGACGAAGACGCGGCCTTTTTGCAGCGCGAGCAGCAAAGAACGCCGCCCTCGGACCGTCAAGCAACCCACGGTTTCCCCACCCGAATTGCCCCCTTCCCAAAGGCAGACCGCGGTAGTACAGGCGCGTCTTTCTCAGCCGCCGAGAAGCCACAGAAGGCGCGCCTGAAGGGGGGAACACACCATGAACCGTTTCATGCTGGCCGGCCTGCTGCTGGCGCTCGCGGGCTGCGGCCCAGAGGACGTCACCGGTCCCGCGGACGATGAAGGCGCCGTCCCCGGAGAGAGCGAGCTCTCGGAGTTCTCCCGCTCCTACCTCACCGCACGGCGGGACCTGCGCACCTGCGCGGCGCCGGCCTGCCGGGGCTACTGGGTGAAGGACGTGAACCGCACCACTGCCGAGCGCTACGTCTCCGCGCTGGACTTCTCCTCGTCCAACCTGGGGGACGACGACGTGGCCAAGGCGCGCGCCGCGGGCGACGGGGAGCTGGTCCTGCGCGGGAAGCTCTCCAAGGCGGAGGCCACCTCCGGCACCCGCCAGCTCATCGTCGCCGAAGCCTACCGCGGGCTGCCCGGCGTGAAGGCGCGCGCCACCGACACCTACTTCTGGGCGGCGCCCCGCCGGCCGCAGATTGTCTGCCTCACCGCGCCCTGTGCGAACGAGGTGGCCCACAAGCTCAACGCCACCGCCAGCGAAGAGTTCAGCGGCTACGCCACGGACCGCAGCGCCGCGCCGTCGCCGGACCGGCCGTGGCTGGCCTGGGAGGTGGAGAGCAACAAGGCGATGGTGGCCGCGGTGGTGCGTGACGGGCGCCAGCTGGCCGGGGGCAAGGAGCGGATTCTGGACTCCAGCCAGGTCTTCCTCCGACTGCCCTACCAGCGCCCGCCCTGCCCGCTCTGGCAGCCCAAGCAGTGCGGCAACGGCGAGGTGGCCGTCTACAAGCGCACCCCGCAGCTGTGCCTGCTCCAGGACGGCTGCGCCAAGCAGGCCAGCTTCTGCTCCATCGCGCTGCCCTCCTGTGGCGCCGGGTACAAAATGGCCTCCTGGCGCGCCAACCCGAGCGCCTGTCTGGAGTACCGGTGCGATCCCACGTTCCTCACCGAGTAACGTGTTGATTTTATCAATACACGCGTGAAACATCGCTTCATGCGCTTCGGATTCTGAGACGACGGAGCGGTGCGACAGAACTGGCAGCCTTGACGCAACTGAGGCGCAGTTCGCCCCGACAAGACTTCACTTGTCTTGATCGAGGGCTCCCACACATGACCGTTCGTCTGCTTCAGTCCGCTGAGACTCGCTTTCTCAACAACGACAACACAATCACCGCCAGCGAGATGGGTGAGTTGCTTGAGACCGCCGCGGACTTCGGCACGGTGAGCACGGCGGAGCGGGCGACGCTGGCGCAGATTCTCCAGCGCAACGCGGACCGCATGGAGCCCGAAGCGCGCGCCAATCTGGAGGCGTTCCTCGCCAACGCGCCGGCCGCGCCCCCGGAGGCGAGAGCGGTCGCCGGCGTGGTGTCCCAGCGCCTGGGCAACAACCCCTCGCAGCTGAGCGACGACGCGCTCTTCTTCGCCCGCGACGGCAAGGTGGAGAGCGAAGCGGGCATCAACCCCTTCACCCGCAGCTTCGACTCCATCAAGAACGGCGTCCTGCGCACCGCGCACGGCTCCCGCGCGCCGGAGTCCACCGTCCTCAGCGCCGGCGAGCTGACCGAGCTGCGCGCCCAGAAGCCGGGCGCCTCGCTGGATCGCGCCGCCAAGCTCTTCGGCCTCGACAGCCCCCAGTTCGAAGCCATGTCCACCAAGCCCGACTTCTACGACCCCAATGCGAAGGCCTGGTGGGGCAAGTGCCACGCGTGGAGCTGGTCCGCGATGGACAACTGGGTGAACTCGAAGGTGGACGTCGAGGGACCTGCGGGCCGCCGCGGCCTCTGGCTCGGCGGGCAGTGGCTGTCCCGCGCGGACCTGGGCAACTGGATGATGGCGGTGGCGGACAAGATTTCGCTGAACTCCGCCAACGTCCTGTTCGACAACGACGTCACCGCGTCCGACCTGCTCAAGGGCATGCGCCAATTCATGATGGAGGGCGGCGGCGGCGTGGTGTCCGACATCCACAACGACAAGAAGAAGGGCACCGAGGAGGTCTGGAACCAGCCCTTCAAGGCCGGCTCCATGGAGAGCAAGGCGCTCACCGGCCCCGCCGCCGACAGCATCCTGGCGCAGGCGAAGAAGGACGGCATCACCAACGGCACCACCGTGCGGCTGGTGAAGGCCGTCGGCACCTACGGCGTGGAGGTGGGTGACGGCCACGAGGACACCCCCGGCTTCTCCCGGAAGAACTGGAACATCTACGTGGTGACCAACAACTCCGGCCAGATGCTCACCGCCTACGAGGCGGACAACGCGAAGATGAAGGCGTTGGGCGGCCTGCCCACCACGTACTCGGATGACCTGCCCGAGTACTTCTGGAAGCCGCGGATGGACGCGCTGGCGGACGTGCTCGCCGGCCGCCCCAACCAGGTGGTGGACAACGACGTCAACGGCGACGAGTTCCGCTTCTTCGTCAACAAGCTCCTCAAGCTGGGCGTCCCCGGCACCAGCCGCACCCAGTTCGAGGAGAAGGTGAAGTCGCTCGGCGACGGCGCCATCCCCGCGGCCACCGCGGCGCAGCTCAAGTCGGAGTTCCCGGGCATCGCCAACGCGTACTCTCCGCAGCAGTGGGAGAAGGCGTTCGGCTCCCGCGGGCTCACCAGCCGCGCGTTCGGCGCCGCCTGGACGGCCTGAGCAGGAACAGCAGAAGGACCGCGGCGGGCGGGACCCCCACGCCCGCTGCGGTCTGGCAGCTCCCCGCAGTCCCCGGTGACCGGCCCGCAACGGACCTCCCGAGGCCCTCCTCCGCCGCAGGGTGCTGAAGGAAGCGGCACAGCCCCGCAAGGCAGGCCATCCCTGGCGCGCAGCCCTCGCCTGGACACGCGCGGGAGCAGTACGGTCCGTCGTGCTGCAGGTCCGCCGCGCAACGCTCGCCGGCGCACAGCGCTCGGTCCACGCACGGCGCCCCGTCTGCAAGGCAATCCGGGTCCGGGCGCCCGCATCCGGCGCGCACGCACGTCCCGTCGGCGCCGCAGCCAGCAGGACAGTCCGGGTCGGTCTCCGGCGCGTCGCACAGCGCGGAGCAGGCCTTGTCTGCCGCGCAGGCGCAGTCCGGGTCTACCTGCGGGCAGCCCTGCTTGCAGCGGCCGTCCGCGGCGCAGGCCGGCAGCCCCTCGTACTCGGAGAGCCACGCCTCGATGAAGTCGCGGTACGCGTCCACCCGCAGCGCCACGCCGTCCGTGCAGGCGGCGTTGCGCGTGCGCGAATGGAGACCCACCACGCGCTCCACGCCGTCCTCGAAGGTGTGCAGCGCGGGGCCGCCGGAGTCCCCCAGACAGATGCCGGAGGAGGCGAGGTCCCCCAGCAGAATGTCGGTGGCGGTCACCCGCCGGAAGAGCATCTGGGCGCTGCGCCGCTCGGGCGGCGCGGGGTTGGCCGGATTCGGCCGGCCGAAGCCCACCGCGCGCAAAGCCTGGCCTTCCGCGGCCGACAGGTCCCGTCCTTCGTTCCACGGCACCGGCGCGACTTTGGGCGCGCGCTCCAGCAGCGCCAGCCCCACGTCGTGCTGCAGGTCCGCCCCCACATTGAAGCCCGGGTGCCAGCGCGTCTGCACCACCTGCAGCCAGTCCTCAGGGAGCACGTCCGAGGCGAGCTGCCGGTTCGCCGCCCGCAGCGAGGCGGACGTGGCACCGGCCATTGCAGGGTCCAGGCAGTGCGCCGCGGTGAGCAGCGTCCGCGGCGCAATCAACGTCGCGGAGCACGTGGTGGGCGGGCGCTCGCCGAAGGTCACCTCGAGGAGGAAGACCCCCGTGTCGAGCGGCGCCGGGACGCCGCCCACGATGGCGTCACGCCGCACCGCCGGCTCGTCTGCAGAGGGGGCAACAGCGGGCGCACAGCCGATGGTGTAGGCCAGCAACCACCCCCAGCCTGCACCCGAGCGCCGCATTGGGCGAACGTACCAGCCGGTGTCACAAAGGTCAGGCCGGGTTGATTTGCGCGCTCGGCAGCGCGTAGAAGCCGCTCACCGACATGGGTTGGGCAATCACGTATGAGATTACAGTCCCCCGGCAGCTCACCCCTGCAGAGCTGCGGGCGCTGGAGACGCTGGAGCTTCGGCCCGCGAAGAACCCGGCGGAGGTCCTGCGAGAATGGGGCCCGCTGTTGTACGCGGATGACTTGAAGGCGCTCACCGGCTCGAGCACCTGGAAGGAGCCGGACTCTCCGCCGTCGGCCCCTCCCCAGCAGACCCAGTTCGAGGGCTTCCTGCAAATCCGCTCCGACGCGCAATTCCGGAAAATCATCTCCAAGTTTCGCGAGGTGGAGACGCTGCTCCCCGACGCGGAGGTGCGGCTGCGCGATGACTACGCGCTCCGCGAGCCCACGCGCCCGCGCGACATCAAGGTCGCGTAGAGGCGCTTGCGCGAAACATCCGGGTGCGGTGCGTCCCCGCGTCGAGCGCGACGAAGACGTACCCGCGGAAGACCAGCGCGACGAACACCAGCGGCCCACCGAACCCCACGTTCACCACCGCGAAGGCCATGGGCTCCTGCGTGAGGAGGCCGAGCAGGAGGCTGAACACCAGGCTGCCCACGAGGAGGACGGGGCCTACCACGAGCAGCAACAGCGCATTGATAGCGAGCCACGGCCAGAAGTTGCGGCGAAGGAAGTCCATCGCCGCGCCGAACAGCTCCCCTATTGAGTCTGCCTTGCCACAGTAGAGAACCTCCATCGCAGGGTTGCAGAGCAGGACGAGGGGGACGAGCAGACAGCCGAAGCAGGGCACCATCACCGCGACGAAGAGCCCGCCCACGAGGAACACCGCGGCCAGGAGCATGGGGCCGAAGACGTCACCCAGGTAGGCCACCAGGCTGCGCGGCAGCTCCGCGAGCGACGTGCGCGACCCGCGCACCAGCTCCCGCACGAAGTACATCCAGCCGCTGAACGTGGCCGCGCCCAGCGCCCACTGTGCATAGCCGGCGGCCGGGCCCAGCCGGTCAAAGAAGTGGCCCACGACGGTGCTCACCAGCGCCAGGGCCACCGGCGCCACCAGGATGGTGGGACTTGTCCCGAGCGCGGCGAACGTCCGGCGCGCGGAGGTGGTGACGATGTTCAGGTAGACGTCGAGCTCGCTGGCCATCGCGTCAACGGTCCGTGAAGAGCTGTGCGGTGGCCGCGATGCTGTCGGCATCCGCCGGCAGCATCGTCAGCGAGGGCGCGGTGAGGGCCAGGATGTACACGAACGGCCCGTGGCAGAGGAGATAGGAGCGGCCGCCCTCCTTCGATTCGATTCGCAGCCCTTCGGGCGCGGCGGCGCTGGCGAACCGGAAGGCCTCCACGCGGAAGTCCGCCAACCGCTCTGCCTTCATGCGCGCCATCGTGCCGTCACAGCCGCCCGCCTCGGTGGGCTGCGCCTCCACCTTCAGCACCGCGCCCTCCGGGTCCTCGAGGTGGACGGTGAAGCCCTCGTCGTCAGGATCCATCGCCTTGAAGCGCGCAGGCGCGCCGAACCAGAGTCCGGACGCGCTCCACCCCTTCCAGTCCTGCGGCGCGCGAGGCGGCCGGGGCGCCTCGTTCAGGGGACGCGGGCCCTCCGGAAGAGCGCTCGCGAAGGCCTGAGCGAAAATCGGCCGCATCGCGCTGGCCAGCCGCTCCGTGCCCGCCTCCACGCCCCACCTGAACAGGGGGCCGAGGAAGAGGACAGGGGCCAGGAACAGCGCCGCGAAGAGCACCGGGCGCAGCGGCTGCGCCTGCCAGGCCCATGCGCGCTCTCGCCGGCGGTGGAAGAGCGGCGCCTCCACATACTCTCGCCAGGCCGCCGCGCGCATTCGCTGGGCCGCCGCACGCTCGCCCAGCCTACGCAGCGCCCGGGCCAGCAGCACCCGCCCCTCGACAGTCCCAGGACGAACGAGGAGGAGCGCCTCCAGCGCAGCCTTCGCGCCTGCGAAGTCGCCGCGCCGCAGCCGCCACCGGCCACGCTCCAGGTGGACCGCGCCCAGGCCGAAGCGCGGGTCCTCCTGCTCCACCTGGGACAGCAGCGCCTCGCCCTGCTCGAAGTGACCGGCGCCGAAGCAGGCCAGCGCGAAGGTGAAGAGCGTCTCGGTGGAGTGGTCCCCGCCCTCCACGCTGGGGCGCAGGACGTTGAAGGCGACGCGGTGCCAGCGATGGAGAAGGAGCAGCCGGGCGAGCTGGAATCGCAGGAGCCGGTCATACGGCCGCGCGCGCAGCGACCGGTGCAGCCGCTGCAGCTGCCAGAGGCTGCGCAGCCATGTGAAGGGGTCGCAGAACGCTCCCAGCGTCCACCGCCCGAGCAACCACCGGGTGAGGAAGAGCGCGAGCGCTGAGCGCAAAGGCCCAATGAACCAGGCGAGGACGGCCCACTGGGCGAAGAGCGACATTCGGTGCCTATTGGCCCAGGACGTGCCCATCCGTCAAAGCATCCCTGGGGAGAAGGGGGACGGCTTGGTGAACGCCCCGCCCCGCTCGTGGCTGGCCCGAGCTCCACCCGCGGTGGAGGTGGCGCCGTGCCGGGACCGCTCGGCCATCCGTTCGGTTCAGACGCAACCGTTCGTCGAGCAACCCGTCGCCGAACGGGGTTTCCGGCCCGATTTCGGCAAGTTTGTCGACGAACGGTTGCATCTGCACGGCCCAGGTGGCCGGCCACTCCCGATGCGCAGCCACCTCCACCGCGGGTGGAGCTCGGGCCAGCCACGAGCGGGGCGGGGCGTTCACCAACCCGCCCCCCGTCTCCCTCAGGGATATGCAGCAACCAACCCGGCGCCCGAATCGGAGCCTTAGAAGCTCACGCCGATATTGAGCCCCGTGGGGAAACCGATGCGCAGGGTGAGCGTGGGGAAGCGGGCGTTCTGACCGAAGTGAATCCGCGCTCCGGCGGCGAGCCCAGGCCAGAAGCCCACCCAGGGTGAGCCCCACCAGGCCACGCGCGCGGGGTCCGCGTTGGGAAACCACTCCAGCGCGACGCCGGCCTCGGCGAAGAAGGAGAACACGCCTGCGACGTAGAAGCTCCACTGGAGCGCCACCGGCACCACCAGGTTCACGTAGGCGTTGTAGCCAGGCCAGAAGAGCAGGTCCCCGCCGAAGTTGATGTTCACCTGGTTGTTCAAGCGGGAGATGAAACCGTTGCGGATGATGGGGATGCCCACCCGCAGACCCAAGCCGCCCGCGAAGCCGCCGTACACCACCCGCTCGTGCACGCGCGCAATCCCGTGGAGCTCCAGCTCCACCGAGCTGTCATGCCGCCCCGGCTGCTTGAGAATCACCTCCGCGGACGCGGCGGAGCACGGGAGGAGCAGCGCCGCTGCCAGGAGAATCGCTGGACGCTTCATGCGACGGGTTCTAGCGCACCCGGCTGCGTGGGCGCTCACCACTCAGCGGCGCCCAATCAGCCACATCGCCCGGCGGGCCACCCGCTTCACCCCCAGGAACCGGAGCTCCGGCGAATCCGGGTGCATCTCCTTCGAAACCCGAAGGTCCTGCTCAAAGCGCTCCGCGAGCGCGCGGTTCATCGCCGGGTCCTCTACCAGCAGCGAACCCTCCTCCAGCTTCTCCATCGAGTACGGCTCCAGGTTGTTGGAGCCGACCACGGCGAGCCGATCATCCAGCACCACCGTCTTGGAGTGAATCATCGACGGTTGATATTCGAACACGCGGACGCCAGCTTCGAGCAGCTGCTGATAGGTCCCCCGCTGCGCGATGCGAACCAGCGGCTGGTCATGGATGGGGCCGGGCACCAGCACCCGCACGTCCACGCCCTCGCGCCGCTTGGCGATGAGCTTCTCCACCACGCCCGGCGGAGGGACGAAGTACGCGTTCGTCACCCAGATTCTCCTGCGGGCCGCGGAGAACAACACCTGGGTCATCCGTTCGCCGTAGCTGACGCCGCCCTCGGGGGAGGACGCGGTGAAGGTGGCGCGGACGCTCGAGCGCCCTTCCTCCAGCGCGGGGAACGCGGCGTCCGGGAGCAGCCCGCCGCCGCACTCCAGCCAGTTCTCCGCGAACGCCAGCTGCATCTCCCGCACCGCCGGGCCTTCGACGAGGACGTGCTGGTCCCGCCACTCATCGCGCGTCAACCCCTCCCCTAGCCAGACCTTGTCGATTCCGAACCCGCCGGTGATGCCGCGCTGGCCGTCGACAATCACCAGCTTGCGGTGGTTGCGGCTCTCGAGGTCCCGGTCGCCGCCGCGCGTCTCGAACATCCGAACCTCGCAGCCCATCCGCTCCAGCGCGGGACGCACTTCCTTCGGGAACGCCTCGCTGCCCAGGCTGTCCACCACCACCCTGCACTCCACGCCGCGGGAGCGCTCGGCCAGCGCGCGCAGCACGCCGTCGGAGGGAACCCCGGGCTTCCAGATGTAGAGCAGCAGGTGAACGCTGGACTTCGCGCCGCGGATGGCCCCTTCGATGGCCGGGAAGACCTCCCCATTGTCGATGAGCGCCACGCGGTGACCGCTTTTCATCCCGTGGCTGACGGCCTGCTCGAGCGCAAGGGAGAAGCCCTCTCCGCCAGGCGCGACGCGCGCGTCCCGCAGGTACGGCGGGTCCTTTGGATCGCCACAGGCGACCGCGACCCACAACAAACCAACTGCGGCGGCTCGAAGCATCGAGGGTGAAGTTAGGGAGCCTGCCAGCTTCTGCACGGGCTGCTCGGAGAGCAGGCGGGCGCGGCGATTTAGCGAGCCAGCGGCGGAATCCCGAGCTGCTCTCGCAGCGCGTCCACCGGCGTCGCCCAGTACCGCTCGTAGCGCATCCGGATGAGCTGGGCAGAACCCGCGCCGCGCCGGTACGCCGCGCGCAGCTTTCGGAAGTACGCGAAGAGGGAGAGGCCCGGCACGCCCCTGAAGAGCGAGTACGCCAGGATGAGCAGCCCGGTGCGGATGCCGAGGTTGCCGACCATGAAGGCCTGCAGCTGCATCTCGCCCAGCACATCCGTGTCGTAGCCGGTCAGCACGTGGGCGATGTCGTGCGTCTCGCGGTAGCGCTTGGAGAGGTAGTCCACGTCGTTGCGAACTTCGTACGGGCTCTCGAATGGGCGAATCTTGTTCACCTCGAAGTAGCGCGCGAAGTCGTGACCCAGCGTCCGCTCCGGCAGCCGCGCGAGGGCAGGCAGGTCAATGGAGCTGCCCTCGAGCACTGGACGCGTGGTGAGCAGCTCGCGTCCCTCGGGGAGCTCCAGCAGCCGCCGGCTCAGGTCGCGGTAGACGCCGCCGTCGAGGCACGCGTTCAGTAGCGGGGCCGCCACGCTGTCGCCCGGGTCCTTCTCGAGCACGCCCAGCGCCCTGAGCGCCACGCGCAGCCGGGTGAAGAGCGACGCCCCCTCCGGGAGGAAGAGCCCATCGGCGACGCGCGAGGTGGGAGACGCGTGATGCTGAGGTGCAATGTCCATGTTTCATCTCCGCGAGAGCGCGAGGAACGCCTTCGTCCACTGCCGCGTTCCCGTCCGCTTCAGCACCGCCGGGCGCACGCACGGCTGAATCCTTCCCCCAATCTACTGGCGCCGCACCGTCGGGCTGTCTCGGGAGAGGTGAGGCGCCGTCGCACCACTGCCAACGTGAGGTCCCTGCGCGCGGCGCGGAACCCGGCGCAACCGCTGTGCTTTGCAAAACCTGGGAGCCTGGCCCGCGTGCGGCCAATCCTCCCAGTGAATCCCCTCAGAACACCCCGATACTGACCCTCGCTTGCTGCGCGCTCGCGGCCTGCACGGCCGGCACCTCGGTCGAATCCAAGCAGGCGCTCGCCGCAGCGGAGGCCCGCTCACGCTCTGAGCCGGGCGCGGTTGTTTCGTGGCTCGTGTTCCATCTCGACCAGCCACCAGCCGGTGCTTTACACGCAACGGTTGCAGCGGGCGTTCCTCGACGTGCAACGTCTGCGCAGTCCGCTCACAATCCAGGCTGGTTTCAGTTTGGAACGAGAGTTGCTCCTGATGCTCGCTGACGGCAGCGAACAGACGTCCAAAGCCAACTCTCTCCGAAGCCAAGGTGGCGCATGACAAGTCATACTGTTCATCATCGAAATCCTTCGAGCGCAGCCTTGGCCCTGGCCGCGGAGGAGGACGCGAAGCATCGGGATCGCCAGGCGCTGAAGCGCTTGCACTCCTGGCTCTACGTCGCCGGCCGCTCAAGCCTCGCAGCGCTCTTCCTCTGGAACGGACTCTACAAGCTCAGCCTGTTTCGAGAGGTAGAGGCGTCTTGGTCGGGCCTGCTTGAACAGCCGGCAGAGCTTGTCGGGTTGGCAATCCTGGTGGAGTTGGTAGGTGGGCTGCTGCTAGCCGTCGGATTCAGAGTGCGCACCGTCGCTGCAATGCTTGTGACCTATGTCTCGGCGGCGAACCTCATCGTTCGAATCATTCCTGGTGCTCAGACCGACGCACTCCTGGCCATCACAAACGTTGGTTTCATCGGTGGACTGCTACTGCTGGTCGCGCATGGCGCAGGAGCCCTGAGTGTTGATCAGCGGCTTCGCCACCGTTCGCTCCAGCCTGTCTCCGGGTCCCCGCTCTAGGTCGTCAGTCCGCGACGTGCCTGTTCTGCAGTCGGGCAACGAGGAGATTCGCAATGGCTGGCTCTGAGTCGAACACATACCTTCGAGCGCTTCGTACTGTGCCGCTCATCGCCGGTTCGGCTCGGGACGCGCTCTATTCCCGCGCGGCAAGCGGCGACACCGATGCCCGCAGGGCGCTGGTGAGCGCCAATCTCCGCTTCGTAGTGAAGGTGGCCGTGGGCTATCGCCGCTACGGTCTGCCCCTGGAGGACCTGATTCAGGAAGGCAACGTCGGGCTTGTTAAGGCTGTCGAGCGTTTCGACCCGAGTCGAGGTGTGACTCTTCTAACGTATGCTGTGTGGTGGATTCGGGCGTATATCCAGAGGTACATCCTCGACAATTGGTCGTTGGTGCGGATGGGCACGACGCGGGAACAGCGCCGGCTCTTCTTCGGGATGGCTCGCGCGCGTGCCGAGTTGGAGAGTCGACACAGTCGCGAGGTCAACCTGGAGGAGCTGGCGACTCACTTGAAGGCGGATCCCTCCGAAGTCTTCGAGATGACTCAACGTGTGCAAGGGGACCTTTCGGTCGATGCTCCTCGGTCGGATGAGGCCAACGGCTCCTGGATTGACGGGCTCGCCGCGCAGATCGCGACCCCGGAAGAAGGTGTTTCCGACCGGGAGCTGGCATCGCTGGCGGCAGCTCGGACCGGTGCGGCGATGAAATCACTGGGTTGGAGGGAGCAGGTCATCCTGCGTGAGCATGTGATGGCTGAAAACCCGGCAACGCTGCGCGAGTTGGGGCAGCGATTGGGGCTTTCACGCGAGAGGGTTCGCCAGCTTGAATGCGCCGCGCTGAAGTCGTTGCGGCTGCAGCCGGGACTCGCCGAGCTGGCCGAGGGCGTCTCACTTCCGCTTGCTGCCTGATCGCCTCAAGTGCGGTTCGGTGAAGCCAGGGCAATGGCTGCCTCCAGCAACCCCACTGTCCTCCGAGCCTTGTCGAGGAACGCCTCGGTGCTCGGGACCACCACGCGGTTGGGATGAGCGCTCCAGATTTGCAGAATCCGATTGTCGACCTGAGCTGCTTCAAGCGCTGTTTCAACTCCATGAGGTCTTCATCACCGCCCACGCGGACGTCTGTCTGGAGACCCTGGGAGCGCAGCTGGAGCTGAGCCGACTCCCCTTTCATGCCCGACTGGGTCGACTGCTCCAGGCGCTCATCAGCCGAGAGGTGCAGGCGCTGTACATTGTCGCGCCCGGATCGCGGCCGGGAGTTGGACGGGCCTGATCTCGCGCAGATCGGCGACCCGTCCTTTCGCGGCCCCTGTTGTCGCGGCCAGAGCTGTGGTGGCGCACCCTTCAGAAGGGCTACCCAGCTGGGCAGCTTCCTTCGGCAAGCGGATCAGCCACCTTTTCGAGTCAGCAGGGCGGGAGGGGCAATCGATGGGGAGCGTAACGTCATTTCGTCAGACGGCATGCGGTGCGGCCCTCGGACTGGTGCTGTGTGTTGGCGCGACATCGCCTGCGAAGGGAGCACCTGTCTTCGCCGACGAATTCAACAGGTCGACCGGATTGGGGTCACTGTGGCGAGTCGCGTACGGCGACTTCGCTACAAATGGGGCGGCCGCGACTGGCACCAGCCCCAGCAGCTACGCCTTCTGGGCGGGGGCGCCACCGAATGAGGCCGTGGTGTCCGCCATCGTGGGTCCTGCGTCAGGGAGCACATACGTGGGAGTCACCGCCCGCGCAACGCCCGGAGCGCCGGCGCGAGATCACTATGCGGCGTATATCGCGCCAGACCGCTCGCTCGGATTGAGCCGGCGTAACGGTTGGGCATACAAGCTCCTGGCGACGGCTCCGCGGCTTCCCGCAGGGACTCACACTCTCGCGCTCCGAACGGCGGGGACGAATCCGGTGATTCTCTCGGTTTCGGTCGATGGTCGAGAACTGCTTCGGGTCTCGGATGCAGAAGCGACTTCGTTGAAGTCGGGGCTCGCCGGCATCTTCGACTACAACGGGCAGGCGGCGCCGATCGACTCGTTCTCAATCTCTGCCCCCACTCCTCCCCCATTTGACGAGGAGAGCGCAATCTCCGCGTTGGAGGTGGCCGGAGAGAAGCTCCGGCGCACGGCGGTGGTGACGACCTTGACGCAGTACCCGAAGTCGACCCGGCCCGATGGCAGTTGGACGACGGTTCCGAACACTGACCTCATCGGGTGGACACAGGGCTTCTTTCCCGGCAGCCTCTGGTACCTGTTCCGCCGGACTGGCGAGGAGCGGTACGGCAACCCTGCAGACGGGTGGACTCGGAATCTCGAGCTGCAGAAGACCAATCGCCTGACGCATGACCTCGGCCCGAAGCTCTTCTACAGCTTTGGGAACGCGTATCGCCTCACAGGCGACCCCTACTATCGAGACGTCCTGATGATAGGCGCAGAGTCCTTGGCGGCACGCTATCGGCCTGTTGCTGGGGTGCTGAGTTGCTGCGATTGGAACCCTCGATGGCGACTCCCGCTGGTCATCGATACGCTGATCAGCCTCGAGATGTTGATGTGGGCGGCCGAGAATGGGGGCCGTCCGGAGCTGCGGGACATGGCGATAAGCCACGCGCTCGTGACGGCGCGCGAGCTCGTGCGTCCGGATGGCAGCACGTTTCACATCGCTGACCTCAACCCCGTCACAGGTGCCGTTCGATTCAAGGAGACCTTCCAGGGCTACTCGAACGGGTCGACGTGGTCGCGCGGTCAGGCGTGGGCGATCTACGGGTTTACGATGATGTACCGCTACACGCGCGACGCGCGCATGCTCGCGACGGCGCGACGAACAGCGGACTACTACCTCAGCCGCCTCCCGTCAGACCTCATTCCGAATTGGGACTTCGATGCGCCACAGCAGTTCAAAGACAGCTCAGCTGCTGCAATCACCGCGTCCGCCTTGCTTGAGCTCGCCGCACTGGAGCCGGATGTGGTGAACAAGGGCCGGTACCGGGAGGCTGCTGCGGGGATGCTCGCCAGCCTGGCCTCTCCCACGTACCTCGCCCCGAACACCACGCTGGCGGTTCTTCTCCATGGCGTGGGCCATCTCCCGGCCAATCAGGAGATAGATGTCGGCCTCGTTTATGGCGACTACTTCTTCATCGAGGCGCTGGTCCGGTTCCTTGAAGGCGTAGAAGTCATACCGCGCTTGGGTTTGGTCTCGCCGAATGGCGGAGACTCGCTCACGAGCGGTCAGACCCGGCTGATGCACTGGAGCACGCGGGGCGTGGTTCCAAACATCCGACTGGAGCTCAGCCCGGACGGCGGCAGCACCTGGCAGCCGATAGTCGCATCGATCCCCAACTCGGGAATGTTTCTCTGGACCGTTCCTGCCGTGAGCACGACGGCTGCTCTGGTTCGCATCTCAGATGTTCGGGACCCCTCGTTGAATGATGTGAGTGACGGCGTGTTTTCGATCTCGACCGCCGCCACGCCGCTCTTCAGTGACGACTTCAATCGCGCGGGAGGGTTGGGGGCAAGTTGGCTCGTGCAGCGGGGCGCCTTCGTAGCCACGGGAGCTGCAGCGACCGGGACTTCCCCACAGAGTTACGCCTTCTGGACAGGCAGCGCTCCTCTGGACGCCGTTGCTGCAGTGAGGCTGTCGACGCCCATCCGGGCGACCTATGCGGGCGCGACGGTTCGTGCGAACCCCTCCGTACCCGATCGCGACCACTACGCTGCCTACGTCTCGCCGGACGGGCGAATTCGGCTGGCGCGGCGCGACAACTACGCCTACGCCTATCTGGCCGAAGGGCCCGTGTTCCCATCTGGAGCTCATGTTCTTTCTGTATCGGCGACGGGCAATGGACCAGTGACGGTGGTTGTCCAACTCGATGGGGTTCAAGTCATTCGCTTCGTTGATAGCTCCCCCTCCTCTCTCCGGACCCCAGGGAGGGCGGGCGTCTTCGACTACAACGGACTTGCCCAACCCATCGACTCCTTCGAGGTACTGCGATGAACGACCTGGCAGCGGCGCTCTCTGGCGGGGGCGGATCTCTACCCAAACCCTGGCGCAGGAGATGCGTCCTTTGACAGTTGGGCGCACCCGTTGCGCGGCCGAAGACGTGTAGGCGCCTGCGAGTGTGCCGAGCGCGAGGCACGGGCCTTGCTCAACGACAGCGCACACGTTGTCAGGAGGCCCCATGACCATCCTTTGTGGAGTGGATTTTTCGGAGCAGGCAGGGAGAGCCGCTGAAGTGGCCGCGCGGCTCGCCGCTGCGTCCAAGGAGGCGCTGTGGCTGGTGCACGTGCGGGAGGGGCAACCGTCGGACGAGCCCGCTCGCGAAGCCCAGGAGCTGGAGCGAGCGCGCAGGCGCCTCGAGGGAGAGGTGAAGGCGTTGAATGCCCTCGCTGAGGTGCACATCGAGCTAAGGGCCGGACTGCCGGATGAGCAACTGCTTGAGGCAGCGCGAGAAAGGGACGCCCGGCTCATTGTCGTTGGGGCCGTTGGGCGGCGCAGCGCACAGCACACAAAGCTTGGGAGCGTTGCGGACCTGGTCGCCCGCGCAGCGGACCGCGCACTCCTGGTGGTTCGCGATTCGCGGCCTCTCCTCGCGTGGCTCAAAGAGCAGCGCCCGCTCAAGGTGCTGCTCGGCGTAGAAGGTGGAGAGAGCAGCCGTCTGGCGCTGCAGTGGACCTCTACCCTGCGTCAGGTGGCTCCCTGCGACGTCCTGGCCGCCAGGGTGTATTGGGCTCCGGAGGAGCGGGAGCGGCTTGGGGGCGTGCAGTCCATCTCCTTCATTGGTCAAAACCCGGAGTTGGAGGCGGTCCTCTCTCGAGAGCTTTCCGAGCGGTTGCAGGAGCTGTCAGGCAAGGGCACGGTGCGGTCGCGTATCTCCGCCTCATTCGGCCGAGCTTCGGACTTCCTCCTGGAAGTCGCCGAGGAGGAAGGCAGTGAGCTGGTGGTGGTTGGCGCGCATCATCGGAGCCGGTTGGACCGCCTGTGGTACGGCTCGGTGTCTCAGGCCCTTACTCACGGTGCGAACGCGTCGGTGCTGCGAGTCCCGGGCCGGAGCGAGCGTCTCACCGACGTAGAGGATGTCCTCCGGGTCTTGGTTCCGGTGGACTTCTCCGAGGTGTCCGAGCGGGCGGTGGGCAGGGCGTGCTCGGTGCTGGCGAGAGGGGGGAGGCTGCGGCTCGTTCATGTCGAGCCTCCACGAGGGCGGGCGGCGGGCGAGGACGAAGTGCTTGGGCGTCTGCGCGCGCTTATCCCCGCGGAAGCCGCCGCGCGCGGCCTGGTGGCTGAGGTGGCCGTAGTGGCGCACGCCCATGCAGCGGACGGCATTTGCCAGGCCGCAGAGCAGTTCGGGGCGGACTTCGTCTGCATGGGCACGCACGGCCGAGGCCGGCTCGCTCGGATGGCCCTTGGGTCGGTCGCTGACTCGGTCCTTCAGCGCACGCGCCGGCCCGTCATCTTCGTCAAGCCTGCACTCAAGGACTGACGAGCTGGGGCCAACGAGACCTGTTGCGGCACTGCCGCAAAAGCTGCGTCCGGAGGGCTCATAGACCCGGTTCCGTCTGGCACTGCCGCTGCAATGCCCAGGATGGAACGCTTTCGGAGGAAGACACCGATGCAAGTGGTCCCGTACCTCGTGCTTTTCGTCGCCGGGCTCGTCGCCGTGTTTTTCATTGTTGGCTACGGCGGCTGGCCCCGCCCATGAGCTCTCGTTCCGGAATGAAGCGTGTCCTCCCACTTTGTGCGCTTGCGCTTGTCTACGCGGCGTCCGCTGGGCCAGCGCGGGCGGCCTCGATAGCGGAGGCGACGCCCGATTGCGCCACTGACCTCCTCTTCGTCGAGCCGATGAAGGGAAACCTGGAGGTCGCGCTCGCCGCGGTCGACTCGCTCTTCGGCTCGGTTAGCCGTGAGGCCTTCCTGGAGCAGGCTCCGCTCCCGGCCATCGCCCTTCGCGTCCTGTCGCAGATGTCGGGCCAAGAGCATGGAATTGATCCTCAAGGCGGACTCGGCCTCTTTCATATCGACGGCTACGCGGGCGCTGTCGGGCTCATCGCGGTGAGCGACGTGCAGCGCGCCATGTCCGCGGTACGCGTGCACCTCCTCGCCGTGGGCGCAACGCCGGCCGTCGCTATCGGTGGCGCCGAGGCGCTGAGGATGGAGGATGGGGCGTTGACGGTGTTGCTGCCCTCGCGCGGCTACTTGTACATGCTCATGCCGGACTCGGCGGATTCCTCAGGCTCGGAACGGACGAGCGAACAGGTCGTGGCGCTCCTTCGGGATGGCCCGGTTGCCACACTCGCGAGCACCGCTGCGTGGAGGCGCGTGGCCCGCGGGCAGGGGGACCTGGCGTCCGTGAACCTCTTCGCGAACGCGGCCGAAGCCGGCTCCTTCGGCGCCGAAGCGGTGCTGGTGAACCTGCGCGCTGAGCCGTCCAAGTTGGTGCTGGGCGGCCTTATCTCCACGCGCGAGCCTCTCCGCATACCTCAGCCAGCCAGCGCTCCACACCTCTTACGCGCGCCCGAAGGTCCGGTTGTCGTTGCCTCCCTCTGGTTTGAGCCAGATGCGCTCAAGGCCGCCGTCCTGGGACCCTTGGGCTCCATGCGGCGGCGGCTGTTCGGCAGCAGGGTAGAGGCGCTGGGCGTGAACTCGGAGGCGCTCTTCGCCAGTCTGGGCGGCCGCGTCAGCCTACTGGCCTACTTCGACGGTGAGCTCTCCTGGCTCAATGTCCTTCAGGACCAACTGACCCTGCCGTACGCGCGGCTGTTGCTGGAGACGTCTCTCCAGCGGCGCGCGCCACTTGAGCGCTACGTGCAGGCCCGCCTCAAGGACTCAGGGCTGACGTTTCGGCGAACCCTTCGCGGAAGCGACGCCCGCTACACCGCCAACGCCGGCGGAGCGGAGCTCGAGGTGCGCTTGGCGGAGAAGCGCGCTCAACTCTCCATTGGAGACGCGAGGGCCACTCGTCCGGAGACAAAGCTGAGCGAGCAGCTGCGGTCCCGCTTCGGCCAGGGGCCCTTTGGCCCTGGCCACGCCAGTCTCCTGGTGGACCTGGGCGCCCTCCGCGCAGAGCTCGACCGTCCAATCGACCTCGAAGGGCTCCCCGACGAGGATGCGCGGTTGCTGCAGCAGTTCGCCGGGCTGCTTTTGTGGCAGATGGGGCCCATCGACCACGTCTTCCTCGACCTCGGCGCGACACCGGAGGGGCTCAAGGTTCGCGGCGAGATTGTGTTTGAGGCTCCCGCTGGAGACACGATCGGACACCGCTGAGTCGATGAAGCGCGGCTCCATGTGAGGCGCCGCGTCCGCCTCTACGTTGTTGGATAGAGTGCGACCGCTGCACTACCTGGAGTGAGTCATGCGCAGGGTGCTCTTCACGCTCCTCTTTGTCTTTGGACTCTCGAGGCTGGCGTTCGCCGCCGACCTCAACAGCCTGGCGCTGGGGCCGGAGCTGGCGCGGCTCGAGAGCGGTGCGCTGGTCTACGTGGCGCTCGCGTCGTGCGGCGTGGCGGTGGTGGACACGTCCGTGCCGTCCAAGCCTGTGCTCGTCGGTCGCTTCGCCGAGGGACGATGTGTTTCTCGGCTCATCGTTGATAGCGGCGCTCTGGTGCTCTTCGAGCTCCGGGAGGAGGCTACGGCCTGGACGTTGGACGACCCAAGGGTGCCCAGGAGGGTGGTCCTGGGCGGGCAACGCGTTCAGGTGCCGGCGGCTCCGGCCCGTAGTTCTGCGGTGCCAGCTCCGCCTACTGAGACGCCAGCGCCGGCTTCGCCGCAGCCTGGCGCCATGAAGGTTGTTGAGGTTCGTGGCGGCCGCGTGCTGCTCGAGGGAGGTACCCGCGACGGGCTGTTGGCGGGGAAACATGTGCGCATTCTGTCTCGCAGGTTAGAGAGGAAGCCGGACTTGGCGACGGGGCAGATGCGTGACCTTCCGAGTGGAGAGGTCACCGCCGTGCTGGCCATCGAAGAGGCCCAGGAAGAGCGTGCGATGGCGCGACTTGGGCGCGGCGACACAGCAGAGGTGGGGGATGTCGCCGAGCTGACGGGCGAGCCGTTGTCCCAGCGGCTCATTCTGCCCCGCCGGTCGCTCTTCGGATGGCTCCTTGGCTTCCAGGTCAGACCGTTCCTCGGCCTTGAGGCGAGCACTGTCGAGGGGCAGCGGTCCAAGCCCGTCGGTTTCCTCGTGGACCTCTACGCGACGGCCTACGTCCCGGGTCTCCCGCTGGCGGTGACCGCCTCGGTCGCGCCGGTCGGCTTCGCCTTCGGAGCGTTGCAGCAACACTACCCGGTGACGTTCTCCGCCACGGCGGCGTATGCGCTGGACTATTTCGAGATAGGACTGGGGGCAGGAGGGCTGGTGGGCAGCCCCGGCCCTTGTACTCAGTTTGATCCCGGCGCGGAGTTGACGTGTGAGGTGAATACCGGTTTCACCATCAACCAGGTGCTCCGGCTGGGCTCGCTGGACGGTCTGAACATCTCCTGGCGCTCCTCCATCTTCTCTCGCCCCGACCGCTTCGTCTTCGGCACGGGTCGGGGCGAGCTGAACGTTCCCCTGACGAGCAGCCTGGGTCTCTTTGCCGGCGGGGGGGCGGGAGAGAACGGTTGGGGGTTCGGCGAGTTCGGCGTCCGCACCTACGTCAACGGAGTCGGCGCGCGCGGCACGGTGATCTTGTCTGCCAGCCTCGGCTACAGCGCGATCTTCGACAGCCCCGCCCGAGAGACCGTCGGTGGCCCCTCGGTCGCGCTTGGCGGGGAGTGGCGGCTGTGAGCCGCGTTCCGCGCGGGCCCTGCTTCAGGTCGCGTCCGGCTTGGGGGTCTCGGCTGTGCTGGAGGGAAGCGTCGGTGACTTGACGGAGTCCGAGGGGATTTCACCCGTCAGTGCATTGAGGAAGGTCACGATTTGGGTGACTTCCTTCGGCGAGAGCTTCTTCCCCAGCTGATACAGCGCCATGGTGCGGGCGACATCATCCAGCTTCGTCAGCGCGTTCTCTTCGCTGACCTCGTGAGCGCGCTGGGGAGGGGTATGCGCAGCCGGACCTCGCACGCGCAAACGCTGCGCTCACACCTGGGCAAGGCGCATGCGCTGCACGACGGCAGGACGCGCGCTGAGCGCCGTGGTGGCACGCAGGTTGAAGTCGGTCGCTCAATGCAGCTCAGCGCCTGATTCAAGGAGTCAACATGAAGCTGGAGAAGATCCTCGTTCCGGTGGATTTTTCGGAGTCCTCTCAGCAGGCCCTCAAGTATGCCGCCTTCCTGGCGGCGCGTTTTGAAGCGCGGCTGGAGGCCCTGTTTGTGTGGGAGCCTCCGGTGTTCTTTGGCGCGGACGCCGTCCTGGGCGCTGGCGGCCTTGATCCGACAGCCCTCGCGGAGTTTGGCCGTGAAAGTGGGGAGGAGGAGCTTCACGCCTTGGTAAGCAAGGTTTGCGGCCCGCGCGCTACCGTCCAGGTGTCGGTCGTCGTGGGGCCGGTCGCCGCGTCCATTGTCGACGCCTCTCGAGGAGCGGACCTGATTGTCATGGGGACGCATGGACGCGGAGCGCTCGGTCACCTGGTATTGGGCAGCGTCGCCGCGCGCGTGAGCGCCAAGGTCGCGTGCCCTGTCGTAACGGTGAAGGCCGACCCGAAGCGGTCGTGATCTCCCTCTCACGCGGGCCAGACCCTCGGGGCGCTGGCCCTTTGACAGCGGCTCGGACGGCCTCCTCCCACATCTGGCACTTCGCGCTCGGGTATTTCGGCGCCTACGTGCCGTATGCCGGGCTGACCAAGGCGTTCACGACACGTGGGGATGCGCTCGGCGGTCATCATCTCCACCACGACGCTGGCCTACACATTCGGCGCGACCTCAATCGTCTTCATGATGTTGCTGATGCGAGGCGGGGTCCTCGTGCTGGCGCCGCTGGTGGACGTGTTGTCCCGGCGACGAGTGTCTCCGCGCGCCTGGGTGGCCCTGGCCTTGTCCCTTGGGGGCGTCGCTGTCGCGGTGGTTGGGCGCTGGGACTCACGTCTTGGCTGGGTGGCAGCGCTCGACGTGGCGGCCTACCTGCTCGCCTACTACGGACGGCTGCGAGCGATGAGCCACATCGCCAAGACGGAGGCGCCCGACGTGCGGATGCGGTATTTCGTCGAGGAGCAGCTCGTCTCGACGCCAGCCCTCGTGGTCGCGCTCGCCGTGCTGGGGGCCATCGGCGTTGGGCCGCAGCTTCAGGCGTTGATGGGAGCGTGGCAACTGCTGGCCCAGCAGGGGCCCCGTCTCGCGCAGCTCGCGATTGGCGCGTTGTCGCAGGCGACCGGCGTCTCCGGCGCGCTCATCCTCCTCCAGCCGCAGGAAAACAGCTTTTGTGTACCGGTCAATCGAGCCTCCAGCATCTTGGCCGGCATCCTCGCCACCGCTTGCCTCGCGGCACTTCAACGCGGCCCGGTTCCAGACGAGAGAGAGCTCGCGGGAGCAGTCATCATCCTGCTCGCCGTCGCCGTTCTGGCGGCGCCTTCCCAACCGTGGACGCGCGCATTGCGGCGACGCCGAGCGGGAGCGCAGCGCCTGCGCCCCAGGGCACTGCGTCCGGGGCCCAGGTTCGGCACGGGGCTTGAAACGCCCGTCAGACAGACAGGGACAGGTCAGGCATCCACACCAGGAGGTCAAAGCCATGAAGCAAACCCAGAGGGACGTGTCGGAGTTGAAGAAGCACTTGCGCAAGAGTGCTGCGCTGCTCAGAACGCTGAAGGATGACGTGCGCCTGGAGCTGCATCTGGCCGGCATGGAGGCGAAGAGCCGGTTGAAGCGGCTTGCCCCCAAGCTGGCGGAGGTCGAGCGCCTGGCGAGACAGCTCACTGCGTCTCGCGGCGTGCAGCGCAAGGGGGGGCGGTCATGAACGACGCGATCCGCGTGCACATGACGCCGGCGGTTTGGACCATCGGCCAGGGGACTTCCCTCGCCACTGCACGCTCCGTTATGAACGAACGGAAGATCCGGCACCTTCCTGTGCTGCACGGAGGTCGCCTGGTCGGCCTCGTGTGCGGCATCTTCACCACCGTCGACGCGCTTCGCGCCATCGACGCCCTGCTCTCAACCCCCAGGGTCCGCAAGGCCGTTCGCACTTCCAGCCCGGCAGCGCGCAATCGGAGGAATCAATCCGGTGCCCACGACGCTCACGGGGTGGGGTTGTGAAGCTGTGTGACATGGGTCAGGAGCACATGCAGGGAGTAGGGCTTGTGGAGCACAGCTGCGCACGCTACGGGCGGTGCCACCTGTGCCAGCCCCGTGCTGCACACGATGGGCACGCCTGGGAAGCGCGCGGCGAACACACGCATGGCTTCTCCGTCCGCGCCTCCCGGCACCCGAAGGTCGACTACGGCGCAGAACGGAGAGAGCGCGCGCAGCTGTCCAGCTTCGCTGACCGACCCGGCGGTGAGCGTGGTGAAGCCGGCATCGCTCAACGTCTCTGACAGGTTGTCGGCCAGAGCGTGGTCGTCCTCGACCAGTGCGACGAGGGCTTCACGCCTGGAGGTCTGCATCAACCGAACAACGCGGCCCGCGTGAGGGACCTCTTCGCCGAAGCCAAGTCGCGTGCGTCGTGCATCATCCTTATCGATGGGCTACTACCCGCGGGGATCGCGCATGCGTTCCAGCGTCTTCAGGAGCTGGCGGCGCGCGGCGTCGAAGGCGTCCCGGACCGCGAGCTGCGCGTTCGCATGCTCTTCGCTCCTCTCGTGGGCATGCTCGAAGGCAAGGACGTGTCCTGGCGTGCTCAGCTCCAAGCGAACGTGGAACTGGCGGCCCTTTCGGTGGTGTCGGTGGGGCTGATCCACCACGACATGGCAGCGGGTGATTCTGCTTCCAAACGGCTCCAGCCCATCCACTTCCTCCTGGATAACGGTGTCCAGCGCCGGCGAATGGTTCATGCCGCGGTAGCTGATCTGCACAGGAATCATGAGTGCCTCCTTGAAAGTGGATGGACGAAGGGGGAGCACCGCACGTGCCAACAGTCTTCCCCGGGAGCGGTCACGGCCGCCGCGCAGCGGTTGCGTGAACCTGCAGGTTGTGCGCGCTCAGCGGAGCCGGCGGCGCAGCAACTTGCTCAGCTCCATCACAGTGACCGGAATGAGCCCCAGCAACAGGGCGCTCAAGGTCATCTGAAGGGAGAACGGCTCCAAAGCCATCAGCTGGCGGGTGAAGGGCACGGCGTGGAGGACCACTTGCAGGCCGGCAGAGACGGTGATCACCACGAGAAGGATGAGGTTGCTGAAGGCTCCTAGCTCCCAGAGCGTCTTGTCCGGGCTGCGCGCGCCGAAGGCGCGAAACAGCTCCGAATAGATGAGCGTGGAGAAGGCGAAGTCTCGCGCTGCGCTCTCTCCATTCCTGAGCCCCCAGCGGAAGGCCGCGAGTGTCACCCCAGCTTCAAGAAGCGCCAGCAGAAGCAGCTGTATGACGTCAGAGCGCAGGACGAGGGGCTCGCGTGGGTTGCGCGGGGGGCGATTCAGCAGCTCCGGATCTATCGGGTCCATTACCAACGCAAGCGCAGGCAGCCCGTCGGTGACCAGATTGATCCACAGCAGATTGAGCGGCCCGAGCGGCACCGGGAAGGCGAGCAGCGCAGCGCCAAGCATTACCATCAGCTCCGCAGTGTTGCCGTTCAGCATGTAGAGCAGCGTCTTGCGGATGTTCTCGTAAATGCCGCGCCCCTCCTGGACTGCTGCAACGATGGTCGCGAAGTTGTCGTCGAGGAGCACCAGGTCGGCCGCCTCGCGCGTGACCTCCGTACCAGTCTTCCCCATGGCGATGCCGATGTGCGCTTCCTTGAGCGCCGGGGCGTCGTTGACGCCGTCACCCGTCATGGCGACGACCTGACCGCGGGCCTTCCAGCCGCGTACGATGCTGAGCTTGTCCTCCGCCGTCACTCGGGCGTGTACCGTCTCGGAGGCGTCGTCACCGGGCCGGAGAATGCCCATCTCCGCGGCGATGGCCCGCGCAGTGGAGGCATGATCGCCGGTGATCATCACCGTTCGAATTCCCGCGAGCCGCGCCTGTGCCACGGCCTGGGCCGCTTCCGGGCGCGGCGGATCCGCGAGCCCAATCAGGCCAACGAAAGAGAGAGCCACCTCGCGCTCGGTGCGACCCACCGCCACGCCCAACACCCTCAGCCCGCGAGATGCCATCTCGGCCATCCGTTCCGCGATACCCTGTGTTCCCTCTGTGCACAGAGGCAGGAGCACATCCGGCGCACCCTTGACGTAGAGCAGGCCATCCGCCCGAAGGACGCTCATCCGCTTCCTTGTCGAGTCGAAAGGCAGCTCAAGGCGCCGCGGATTCTGTGCTTCAATGGTGTGCATTGAGAGGCCGAGTTTCTCTCCCTCGCGAAGGAGCGCCAGCTCCATCGCATCGCCCGTTCCAGCGGCAAGGTCCGCATCGCAGCAGGAGACCGCCGCCGTAAGCGTGGCGCGCCGGTCGCCATGGAGTTCGCGAACGGTCATCACGCCGGAGGTCAGCGTGCCTGTCTTGTCCGTGCAGATGACGGTGGTGGTTCCGAGCGTCTCCACCGCCTTCAGCCGGCGCACCAGGGCTTGCCGCCGGGCCATGCGTTGCACGCCCACCGCGAGCGCGATTGTTACAATCGCCGGCAACCCCTCTGGCACGGCGGCGACGGCGAGGGAAATGGAGGACAGCAAGAGGACCACGGGCTTGGTCCCTCGCAGGTATCCGAGCAGGGCCACCACCGTCACCACGGCCAGACAGACCCAGAGCAGAAGGCGGCTCAGTTGGGCAAGCTTTCGCTCGAGAGGCGTCTGCGGCTCCTGTGCGCTCGCCAGGAGCCGAGCGATCTTCCCCAATTCGGTCTGCATGCCAACGGCGAACACCACCGCGAATGCGCGACCAGTGGCCACCGCGGTCCCCGCGAAGACGCAGTCTGTCCTTTCGGCCAGAGGCGCCTCGGGCGCGACAGCTGTGATGGCCTTCTCCACCGCCGCGCTCTCACCGGTGAGCGCCGCTTCGTTGACGGTGAGGGCGTGGGCCTCCACCAGCCTGGCATCCGCAGGGACAATGTCGCCCGCTTCGAGGGCGAGGACATCCTCCTGCACAACCTCGCGCGCTGAGACGGACTGCGTGACTCCGTCCCGGAGCACCCGCGCTCGCGGCGCGGACAGCGCCCGAAGGGCAAGCAGGGTCCTTTCGGAGCGATACTCTTGGACGAAGCCTACGAGGGAGTTGAGCACCACGATGGCGGCAATCGCTAGTGCGTCCACCAATTCACCCAGCGCCGCGGCTACCGTACACGAGCCGAGCAGCAACCAGATGAGCGGAGACGAGAATTGGGCCGCCAGCAACCGCCAGGGATGTGGACCCTCTTCGCGGGTGATCTCGTTCGCTCCTGCCCTCGCCAGTCGCTCTGCGGCCTCACTGCTGCTCAGTCCGTTCATCGTGATGGCTTCAACCTTGCGCTGAGCCAGCGAATGAGGTCCGTCGAACCAAAGATGCCAACGACGACCCCTTCGGCGTTGACCACCGGGAGGCGGCGGACGGAAGCGGAGGCCATCAACCGGACGGCGTCCCCGACAGACGCATTCTCGGGCAGCGACGCGAGCTGCGTGGTCATGGCATCCTCCACCACCGCGCCGAGCCGGTTTGTGAAGTCCCCAAACGCTGCGTCGTCCCTACCATCACCCTCCTCCCCTCTGTCACGACCGTGGCCCTGCACCAGGTCGGTCATGGACAGGATGCCAATCAGGATGCCCTGATCTTCCACGACCGGTGCGCCCTTCAGGCCGTGGTGCTCCAGGATCTCCGCGGCCTCCCGCAGCAGCAGCTCACTGTCCAGGCACGTGACGTCCCGGGTCATGACCTCCCGAATGGGAGTGGCCTCCAGCAGTCCTTCAAGGGACTGCTGCGCCGAAAGGGGGACCCGAGCCTCCTCAGGGACTCCATGCCGACACCAGAGCCTGCCATCCGGACCCGCGCGCACGTAGCGTGGGCAGGCCTCACAGTGCGCCAAGGAGACAGAGGCACCCTCACGCGGGCAGTGGACTGTGTGCTTGAGGACCTGCCCGCCTTCGGGCCCCTCGGTCGTAAGGCTTTGGATGGGCAGGCCGGCGGCATCATCAGAAGGATGTCTCTCCGATCCTGTCATGGCGCGAACCTCCACCGGCACACAGCAACTTCAGCGCCAAACGCCAAGCCGAGCCCATCCCACTCGGCGATGCACGCTCTGCGCATGCTTCGGGGACGGCCGCAGATTCTGCGCACGATGTTCGTTCGGGGCCGCGCGTTCCCGCCCTGTCAGCTTGGAGGAGGGAAACCCGATGGAGCCACCCGGGCGGTCAGGTAGTAGACGCCTCCCCGCTCCGCGCCGGTGACCGACAGCCCGCTCTTGTACGCAAGCGAGAGCATCTGCGGGTTCGCTGCGACGACCTCGAACGTGAACCCAGGCAAGCCCCGAGCGCCGGCTACTCGACCATCCTTCGCATGAGCAGCGTGCCGACTCCGCCGCAGGGCTTGCGTCGTCAGGCGGAGGACGCGCGAGGATCCAAGCAGCACAGGCAATAGCGTGTTTCCGGCACTGCCAGCAGTCGCTGTTGACCAATGGGACCTGCGCAGCGCTCGCAGACCCCGTACTCGCCGAGTCGAAGCCGTGCGAGCGCAGCGTCTACCTCCGCCAACTCTTCCGGGGACGGATGCAGCTCCGACAATGTCCTCCTGCGTGAGCGCAGAACACGTTCCGCCATGTCGAACAGGGGCTGCATGCCGAACAACTCTGCAATTCAGTCGCCATCCACGACAGGCTGTGACCAGCCGCGCGCGAGAGGGAGCCGCACAGTGAAACGCGCCCCGCCGCCAGAAAGGTTTTCGGCACGAAGGCTCCCACCGTGCTGCGTGAGGATGGCATGCACGATGGGCAGGCCCAGCCCCGAACCTGAAGGCTTGGTGGTGAAAAAGGGTTCCAAGATGCGAGGCAATAGCTCGGGAGGAATGCCGCTGCCGGTGTCATCGAACTCGAGCACGGCGTCGTTTCCCTCGAGACGGGAGCGTACAGTGACTCGCCCGCCTTCCGGCGTGGCCTGCAAGGCATTGAGGGTAAGGTTGACCAGCACCTGCCGCAATCGCTCCTCATCCCCCAGAACAGGCGATGCCTCCGGGTCGAATCCGTGCTCCACACGGATGCCGCGCCGTTCTGCCTCAGGCGCGAAGAGGGCTTCCACCTTCTGCCAGGCTTGTGCGAGCGCCACCGGCTTAGGCGTGAACTGGACTGGACGTGCGAACTGAAGAAAGTCCTCCAGCACATGATTCAGCCGGCGGATCTCGTCCTTCACCAGAATCAGAGGCTCTAGCAATGGAGGCTGGAGCTCAACGGAAATCTTCCGGATGCGACGCTCAAGGACTGACAGCTGGAGGCCCGCAGCATTGAGGGGGTTGCGGATTTCGTGCGATAGCCCGGCGGTCAGCGTGCCAACGGCGGCAAGCTTCTCTGCCACCTGCGTGCGGCGGGTGAGCTCACGCCGCTCCGCCTTGAGGTGGACCTGTCGCATGGCTTGCTGCACCGTCATCAAGAGCTCTGGAGTTCCGCACGGCTTGAGCAGGTATGCGCACGCCCCGGCCCGTACAGCCTCTGCTGCCGATTCGAGCGTGGCAAAGCCCGTGAGGAGAATGACCTCGCTGTCGGGCGCGGCACCCTTGAGTTCACGCGCAAGCGACGTTCCATCACCGTCGGGCAACTTCAGATCGACGAGCGCCAAATCCACTCGCTCCTCGAAGAGAGGACGCGCCTCGGCGCAGGAGCCAGCCGTTCGCACCGAGTAACCCTCATCCGAAAGCAGCTCGGCCAGGTTCTCCGCGAACGGCCTGTTGTCGTCGACGACCACCAGCCGGGAGCGCCTGGCCGCAGCGGGGTCCACGCTATTCTCCGTTCGACGCTTCTGGATCGTCGGAGGGATCAAGCCCGTCTCCCGCGTACTCCTTCAAGCGATACTGAATTTTCCGGACGCTGAGCCCCAGCACCTCTGCCGCTCGAGCTGTCGAGCCATTCACCATCTCCAATGTCTTCAAGATGGCTTCGCGTTCGATCTCAGCAAAGGACGCACCGGGAATGAGTGAGCCCGTAGAGGTCGCAGACGGTCGCGGTCCTTTTAATGAGGCGGGCAGACCATCCGCAGTCAGCTGAGAGCCTGTGGAGAGCACCACCGCACGCTCCACGACGTTCTCCAGCTCGCGGACGTTGCCAGGCCAGTCATGCGCGGTGAGCGCCTGTAAGGTTCCTGGCGCCACCCCGGTTATCTCCTTCCCGTAGCTCTCCGCGTACTTGGAGATGAAGTGGTTGACGAGCTCAGGGATGTCCCCGCGCCGCTGCCTCAGCGGCGGCAGCGTCACGGCCACAACGTTCAATCGATAGAAGAGGTCTTCGCGGAACCTCCCGGCCTTGACCTCTGACGCGAGATCCTTGTTGGTGGCCGCCACAATCCGGACGTCCACCTTAAGCGTCTGCGTTCCACCAACGCGCTCGAACTCGCGCTGTTGCAGCACGCGAAGGAGCTTGATTTGGACCGAAGGTGAGACCTCGCCGATCTCGTCGAGGAAGAGAGTGCCGCCGTCAGCGAGCTCGAAGCGGCCTTCCTTGCGCCCGGCGGCCCCGGTGAAGGAGCCCTTCTCGTGCCCAAACAGCTCGCTTTCGAGCAAGCTCTCCGACAGCGCAGCACAGTTCACCTTGATGAAAGGCTTGTCGCGACGCGGCGATTCCTCGTGAAGCGCCTGTGCGACGAGCTCTTTGCCGGTGCCGGATTCACCCAAGATGAGGACAGTGGCTTTTGTTGGTGCCGCACGCTTGACGATCTCAAAGACCGCCTGAAGCTCGGGCGCTCCTCCGATGATGTTTGGAAAGCGGTAGCGCTCGCGGAGCCGCTGCCGGAGCTGCGCTGTTTCCTGCACGAGCGCGTGTTTCTCCAGCGCCTTCTCGACGATGACCAGCGCTGCCGCAAAGTCGAGCGGCTTGGTGAGGAAATTCTCTGCGCCCGACTTGATTGCCTCTACCGCGAGCTCGATGCTCGCGAACGCCGTCATCATGATGAACGTCGCGGTCGCGCCAGCCTCTTTCGCTTTGCGCACCAACTCGAGGCCGTCCATCTTCGGCATTCGCACATCGCAAAGGACGATGTGGGGACTGAACTCCTGGACAAGGACCAACGCGGCGTCGCCGTCCGCTGCTTCGCGAACCTCAAAGCCTTCTTCGGTCAGCATGGTGTTGAGAGCACCGCGGGCGTTCTGTTCGTCGTCCACCACCGCAATGCGATGTGCGTTCTTCATGAGGGTCTCGGTAGCAAGGGGCCTGCCCGCTGGCTCCGTCGTTCTTGCCATAGGTCCAGCCGCAAATCCTGCGCCTTCGATCCACGGCTGACCCGGCCCGAGGCTGAAGCCCTGGGCGTGCTCCTGGCCGCCGCCCCGCCCGCACTCGACGCCCTCGGGCTGGGCGATGCGGGCGGACGGCCCGGACAAAACTCCTGGAGTCACTCCCCGACGGAGTGCGCGAGGCGGCGCTGCGCGCCCAGCAGCAGTGTCGGGTGGAGCCACCGAGAGCGCCGGCGGAGGACCCGCGGGTCTCCGCGCTGGCCCAGGCAATCCGCCAGTCGATGCGGGAACGCTGCTCGCAACAGGCCGCAGCGACCGCGAAACGCTGAGGACCGTACGGAGACTCGCAAAGGAGAACGGCGAGACTCAGCCGCACCCGCTGACAACCTCGCTCTTCGACTGGTCCCCCCAGGGCTTCCGGAGGCGGGCCGACTAATTCGCCCTCGACGCCTCCGCCAAATCGAACGTGTGCTGGAGCCCAAGGTTGAGGATGACCGGGTACCGGAGCTGACCGGGCTCCTCATCGTGGGCGTGCGCGGTGGTGATGAATTGCTGCCAGACCGGCGCCTTCACGGAGAGCAGCGCCGTGACCGGCCCGAACGCGTAGCTCACGGTCCCACCGACGAGGAGGTCCGTCCGGCCCACATTGCCATCTTGCTGAATCTCCCCCTGCCATCGCTCAGGCTGCTCGTTCAGGAGGTCCGCGCCGAGGCCGAGCCGCAGCTTCGCCACAAGCTCGGTCTCGACGGAGACGCCGCCCAGGTAGCGGTTGCCTGCGCGGTATCCGTGGCCGTTCTCGTAGAGCGCCAGGAACGCCTGCCCATACCCAGAGACGTAGAAGCGCCCGAGCGTCGTCCCCACGTCCAGCGCCAGGAGGGGGTTCACCGTCCCGGTGCCGTACTGGATGTGTTGATGCGGCAAGCCGGCCCGCCCACGCGCGAAGGGGTCCTCCTCCGTTCGCCCGATGGGCAAGGTGACCCCCGCCCGCGCTGAGAGCAGCGTCTTGCCCCAGCTCCACGCCGCGCGCCCGCTCAGCGACGGGTCACCCAACCCGGCCAGCGTCTCGTTGCGGTGGTGGATGTTCTCGTAGTCCGGCGTGAAGGCCGTCCTGTCGAGCCGTCTGAACGTGATGCCCGTGTTCGTGACCCGGAATGGAAGCTGGAGCTCCACGCCGAGGACGCGCGTGAGGCCGAGCTCCAGGATGGGCCGGAGCTCACCGACGTAGAAGCGCTGATCGTGGAGCTGGGGCGGCTCGTCCCGCGCCTGGCAGATGGGGCCGATGTCCGGGCAGTACTCGCTGTGCACCACCTGCATCGTGGTCGCCGTCGCGTTGAGCGCTGCGGAGAGCTGCCACGGCTGCAGCAGCATCGCCCCGTTGCGACCAGAGGGGAGGTTCGGATTGCTGCACCCCGCGCAGGCGTGCGCGCTTCGGGGGATGAGCGACAGGAGCAGCGCCGCCAGAATGAACGCCGCGCGCTTCATCGCCGCGCCGCTTCCGCGATAATCCGGTCCAGCGCCGGGAGGTCCGCGCCATGCAGCGTCTTGGCCTGCTTCCGGTCCGGGCCGTAGACGATAATCAGCGGCAGGCTCGGAACGTCCTGGAGGTACCGCTGCCCGGCCGGGCTCTCCCAGGACACGATGTTCACCTTGCGATACGCGAGGGTGGAGTCTCCCTGGGCCAGGCGCTTGAACAGGTGGCCTTCCACCTTCCGGCACGCGGCACACCAGTCTGCGTAGAAGTCGAACACGGTGACCTTCCCCGCCACCGCGTGGGATGCCAGGTCCGGCACGTCCTCGCCCTGCTTCGACAGCCAGGCGACGTCCGCCGTCGGCGGCAGCTTCGGTAGCGGCTCGAAGGTCAGGTCCGGGTGGCACTCCAGGCACTGCGACTCAGGCACCTCGTGCGGTGCGCACCAATCACCCGCGCGTTTGAACTGCGCCACCAGCTCTGGATGGTGACGCGTGCACACCCTCTCAGGGACGCGGTGTTCACAGAGGACAATCGCGCCTTCGACGCGGGACAGGTTTGTCAGCGTTCCATGTTGGTTTGCGGACGTCGTTACGCAGGCAGTGGCCAAGACAACAAATGAAACAACAACCCGAAATGAAGGGTTCAAGGTGTTCCTCAAGGAAGAAAGCAAAGAGCGAAAGCGCGTCACCCCACGACAGAGGACGCACGAGATGATTCGCCTTTACGAGGAACGCTTCGGGACCTGGAGGATCTCCCCGACGTACGGCGTGGGGGGCACCAGCAAATCCCCTTCAAACGCCTCTTCCGACCCGCCGGCTGTCAGGCGCAGTCCAGACGGAGCCACCGCGATGGGGCGTGAGTGCGCGCAGCACGTGCAGTCGTCGCAGTCCGGAGCGCACTGACCCCGCTCATCGTCATCCGGACAGGTGTCTTCGCAGCGCGCGTTCCCGTCGAAAATCGGCGCGAGAGCGCCGGCAGGCCCGAACAGGAAAACCGCGAGGAGAAAGACGCGAAGCATCACGTTGAGCCTCTGCTTACCACAGCCTCGGCGCGGCCGCGCATGCCCTGCAGGTATGCGCTTTCCTGAGACAAGATACGCATCAGCTTCGGCTTGGACTGACCCGGAGGCGCGCCAGGACCTCGTCGTAGCGGTGCTGAAGCCAGGCGCCCAGGGCGATGGCCGGGGGCCACTGCACCCAGCCGCTCCACTCCGGCAGCACCTGCGCTCCGCTGACGGCCTGCCACAGCTCCCGCGCGCCAAACCAACACGCGCCCCCGAGGAACAGCGCGCCCAGCACGGCGCCCACGCTCAGACGCCAGGGCAGCTTCTCTCGCGGCAGAACCGCAGCCCCGGTGAACAGGGCGCCAATCAGCAACCACCCCACGAATCGCTCCTCGGTCGAAATCCCCGCAAGGACGAGCGCGGAGACAACGGCGAGGAAACCAAACTGCAGGCGCTTGCTTTTGACCTGAGCGGGATCTCGCGTCATGAGGCGCGGCGCGAACAGTCCAAGGAGCCCCGTGAGGAGCGTGAGCGCAGCTGCCAGCCCGAGAAGAACCGCGAGGATGGGGTCGTTCATGCCTGTGTGTTGGACGCGGCGAAGAGGCCGCTGATGCTACGCGATGTCGGTCTACGTCGCCCGTTCTCGTAGGCGAACCAGCGCGTTGAACAGCGGGTTCGAGGCGAACGGGGGGAGGCGACACACGAGGAAGCAGACCCCGTCCCATTTCCGGTCGCGGCTGCGCAGCCGCACCTCCAGCACAGGCGTCCAGATGCTCGCGCAGCGAGCTGGCGAGCGGCTCGGCGACGAGCCCCGCGGACAGGTCCAGCAGAAGGTTCTCGGCAGGGCACGACATCCGCGCTCCGGATACCAGGGGTGGCGGAGCCTCAGCAATCCAGCGCCGTGGATCCGCACCCGCGGCGAGTCAACCTGCTAGCTTCCGCGCCCGTGATTCGACTGGAGAACCTCCGCAAGACGTACCGCAGCGGGAAAAACCCCGTGAACGTCTTGAAGGGCATCGACCTCGCCATCGACGCGGGCGAGTTCGTGTCCATCATGGGTTCGTCGGGCTCCGGCAAGTCCACGCTGCTCAACGTCCTCGGCATCCTCGATGGGTATGACTCGGGGAGCTACACGCTCGACGGCACGCCGATGACGGGTCTCACCGAGGCGCAGGCGGCGAAGTACCGAAATCAATACATCGGTTTCGTGTTTCAATCCTTCAACCTGCTGCCCTTTAAAACAGCCGCGGAGAACGTGGCGCTGCCGCTGTATTACCGCGGCGTGTCCCGCCGGGAACGGCACAAGATTGCGCTGGAGGTGCTGGAGCGCATGGGCCTGCAGGAGCGGGCGGACCACCTGCCCACGGAGCTCTCCGGCGGTCAGCAGCAGCGGGTGGCGGTGGCGCGCGCGCTGGTCACCAAGCCGCGCCTCATCCTCGCCGACGAGCCCACCGGAGCGCTGGACAGCGAGACGTCGAACCAACTCATGGATTTGTTCACCTCGCTCAACGCCGAGGGCATGACGCTGGTCATCGTCACGCATGAGCACGACGTCGCGGCGCGGACCCGGCGCGTTATCCGGCTGCGCGATGGGTTGATTGACACCTCCTCCCAGGCCGCCTGATGTTCGACACGGACCGCTGGCAGGAGATTTTTGAGACCCTCCGGCGCAGCAAGCTGCGCACGCTGCTGACCTCGCTCGCGGTGGCCTGGGGCAGCTTCATGCTGGTCCTTCTGCTCGGCGCAGGGAACGGGCTGCGCTCAGGCGTGGGCTTCGCGTTCCGGGACGACGCGGTCAACAGCATCTGGCTCTACCCGGGCAGCACGTCCATCCCCTTCGAGGGCCACCCTCCTGGCCGGCGTATCAAGCTGGCCAACGAGGACTACGACCAGTTCAAGGTCGCCATCGCCGGTGTCGACAAAATCACCTCCCGCTTCTATCCGGCTGGCGAGACGTTCGTGACGTACGGGGCCAAGTCCGCCCCCTTCGACATCCGCGCGGTGCATCCGGACCATCAGGTACTGGAGAACACGCGGATGGTCTCCGGCCGCTTCTTGAATGACCTGGACCTCAAGGAGAAGCGAAAGGTCGCGGTGCTGGGCGTGGACGTGGTGCAGGTCATCGCCGCGGGGAAAGACCTGCTGAACCAGACGGTGCGCATCGGCGGCATTCCGTACCAGGTCATCGGCATCTTCGACGACGACGGCGGCCGCTCCGAGCGCCGCAAGGTATATCTGCCCATCACCACCGCGCAGGTGGCCTGGAAGGGCGGGAACCGGGTGGACCAGCTGATGTTCACCGTCGGAGACGCCACGCCTGAAGAGTCTCAGCGGATGGCCGACGAGGCCGTCCGGATGATGGCGCAGCGCTACCGCTTCTCCCCGAAGGACAAGCGGGCGCTGAGCGCGCGCAACAACGTGGAGGCGTTCCAGAAAATCACCCGCATTTTGGATGGCATCGGCGTGTTCGTCTGGTTGATTGGTTTGGGGACCATCGTCGCGGGCATCGTCGGCGTCTCCAACATCATGCTCATCTCCGTCCGCGAACGGACGCAGGAGATTGGCATCCGCAAGGCGCTGGGGGCGACGCCGCGGTCCATCATCTCCATGATTCTCACCGAGGCCGTGTTGATTACCGGCGTATCAGGCTACCTCGGGCTGCTCGCCGGCATCGGCGTGCTGGAGCTGGCGCGCACCTTCGTGCCGCCGTCGGACTACTTCCGAGACCCCCAGGTGAACTTCGGGGTGGCCCTCACCGCCACCGTCATCCTGGTCCTCGCGGGCGCGCTGGCCGGCTTCTTCCCCGCGCGGCGCGCCGCCGCCGTGAGCCCCGTGGTCGCACTGAGGAACGAGTGATTCTGGACCGCGACAGCTGGCAGGAAATCTGGAGCGTCATCCGGAGGAACCGGCTGCGGACCGCGCTCACCGCCCTGGGCGTGTTCTGGGGCATCTTCATGTTGCTGGTGATGGTGGGCGCCGGGAACGGGCTGGAGAACGGCGTCCGGCGGACCATGCGCGGGTTCTCCACCAACAGCGTCTTCATCTGGGCGGAGCGGACCTCGCTGCCGTTCAACGGGCTGCCGCCGGGGCGGAGCATCCGCTTCGACAACAACGACATTGAACCGCTGCGGACGTTGCCCGGCGTGCAGCATCTGGCACCGAGGAATCAGCTCGGCGGCTTCCGCACTGGCAACAACGTCACCCGCGGCGCCAAGACGGCGGCGTTCGAAGTCGGCGGCGACTTCCCGGAGATTGCCCACGTGCAAAGCGTGGTGCTCCACGCCGGCCGCCACCTGAACGCGCTCGACGTCGCCGAGAGCCGGAAGGTGGCCGTCATCGGCAAGCGCGTGCGCGAGCTCCTCTTCGAGGAAGGCGAAGACCCGCTTGGGCAATCCATCCTCATCCGCGGCGTGTATTTCCAGGTCATCGGCGCGTTCGAGAGCGCGGGCACCGGGGACGATGCAGAGCGAATGGGGTCCACCATCTATGTCCCGTTCACCACCTTCCAGCGCGCGTTCAACCTGGGCCAGCAGGTGGGCTGGTTCGCAATGACGGTGGACCCGCGCTTCCGGTCGCCGGACGTGGAGGACGCCGCCAAGCAGCTGCTCGCGGCGCGGCACCAGGTGGCGCCGGACGACGCGGAGGCGATGGGCAGCTTCAACGCCGAACGCGAGTACCAGAAGATGTCCAGCCTGTTCTTCGGCATCCGCGCGCTCATCTGGTTCGTCGGCACCGCGACGCTGCTGGCCGGCGTCGTCGGCGTGTCGAACATCATGCTCATCTCGGTGAAGGAGCGGACCAAGGAGATTGGCGTCCGCAAGGCGCTGGGCGCCACGCCGCTGATGATTGTCGGGCAGATTCTCCAGGAGTCGGTGCTGCTCACCGCCATCGCGGGCTACCTCGGCGTGATGGCCGGCGTCACCGTGCTGGAGGTGACCGGCATGGTCGTCGACTCGCTCTCGCGCGGGAGTGGCGAGCCGCCGATGTTCGCCAATCCGCAGATTGGGCTCGACGTGGCGCTGGTGGCCACCGCGGTCCTCATCCTCTCGGGTGCGCTCGCGGGGGTCATCCCCGCCCGCAACGCCGCCCGCGTCAATCCCGTCGTCGCTCTCCGGTCGGAATGAACCCCATGAAGCGCATCCTTCCCATCGCCGTCGTCGTCCTGGTCCTCGTCGCCTTCTGCGGGACGCTGGTGTTCCTGTACACAAAGTCTCAGGCGAAGGAGGTGGTCTGGAAGACGGAGAAGCCCTTCGTCACCGGCATCACCCGGAAGACGGTGGTGACGGGCGCCATCGTGCCGCGACAGGAGGTGGCGGTGAAGCCGCGCGTCTCCGGCGTGGTGGAGGAGCTCTTCGTCCAGCCGGGGCAGCTGGTGAAGGCAGGCCAGCCGCTGGCGCGGATTCGGATTCTGCCGGACCTGGTCAGCTTGAACCGGGCGGAGAGCGGCGTGGAGGCGGCGAAGCTGGCGCTCGAGAACAGCAAGCGCGAGCTCGACATGAACGAGGGCCTCTTCCAGCGGCAAATCATCTCCGACGCCGAGGTCCGGCGGTTCAAGCTCGAGTACCAGCTGAAGAACAACGACCTGGAGTCGGCCCAGGCCAACCTGCAGCTGGTGAAGGAGGGCGTGTCGCGGAAGTCCGGCAAGGTGTCGAACGTCGTCGCCGCGACGGTCGACGGACGCATCCTCGAGGTGCCGGTCAAGGTCGGCGAGTCGGTCATTGAATCGAACACCTTCAACGCCGGGTCCACCATCGCCTCTGTGGCGGACATGAAGGACCTCATCTTCCAGGGCAAGGTGGACGAGTCCGAAGTCGGCAAGCTGAAGGAAGAGATGATGCTGGAGATAAAAGTGGGCGCGCTGCCGGACACGCTCCTCAAGGGGAAGCTTGAATACATCGCCCCGAAGGGCGTGACGACGGACGGCGCCATCCAGTTTGAAATCAAGGCGGCCATCGAAGTTCCCCCGGGCATGGTCATCCGCGCTGGGTACAGCGCCAACGCTGACATCGTGCTCGACCGCCGCGAGAGCGTGCTGGCGGTGAAGGAGAGCCTGCTGCAGTTCGAACAGGGGAAACCGTTCGTCGAGGTGGAGGTCGCGCCGCAGAAGTTCGAGAAGCGGCCGGTGGAGGTGGGGATTTCCGATGGAATTCGCATCGAGGTGAAGTCCGGGTTGGATCCAAAGGTCGCCATCAAAGACCCGGTCGCCCCTACCACCTGAGGTCGGTCGCATTTCTCTGCGCACCTGACGGGCCGGTTGGGTCACGTGCCGTCATGAACGCGAACCCGACCGATGCGACCCAGGCCCTCAAGACCGTGGTGAAGGGCGGGCTGACGCTCGTCGCCGGCGTGGCCTACTTCCTCATCACCTACGCCACGCGCATCCCGGACGTCATCGGTGGACGCGGGAAGCAGCAGGCGTTTGCGCTCATCATGTTGTGCGCAATCCCGGCGATGATTCTCTACTTCCCTGTCTACTGGACCCTCTCTTCGATGCTGAAGCGACGCCTCCGCAGGTAAGCGTCTGTGTTCAAGCGCTCCCGATGTATCGGCGCAGTGTAACAGCGGAGCGCGGTGTTACAGCTTTCGCAGCTGCCGAAGGCGCGCCATGCTCAAACGCGTGAGCTCGACTATGCGCCGAAGTGTCGCAGCGCTGCTTGTCCTCATCACCGCGGCGGCAGCTCAGGCCGGACCGGTGTTCCCGTATCAAGGGCGCCTGGACCGCAACGGCAGCCCGCAGTCGGGCACCTACGACTTCAAGTTCTCCCTCTTCAACATGCAGAGCGGCGGCACCGCGCAGTGGTCCGACACGCTCTCGGGTGTCGTGGTGGTCAACGGCGCGTTCTCCGTGAAGCTGGGCGCAGGGGTCTCCATCCCCGACGTGCTCCTCACCGAGCCGCAGCTGTTCCTGGAGCTGGAGGTCAAGGGCGCGACGGAGGGCGCCTTCCGCAAACTGGTCGGGCGGCAGCAGCTGCTGCATGTCCCGTACGCCGCGACGAGCTCCGGCACCTTCCGCGTCAACGGACCGCTGGTGGTGGCCGCGACGCTCGATGGCGGGTCACTCATCACGGACGGGGGCTACGCGGAAGTGGTGCACGGCCCGCTGCAGGTCAACACCCAGTCGCCCGTCGCGCAGCTCACGGTGAATGGCCGCACCGTTCAGTCCAGCACCACGCTGCAGCTTCAGCCCAACGCGCAGCCGACGCAGGTGGGCGGCACCCTCGCGGTCACGGGTGAGACGACCGCAAGCCGCTTTCGCCCGCAATACGATTCAGGTTGGTTCCTGGTCACCAACACCAGCGGCGATATCACCAAGAATCACGGCCTGGGCGCCCTCCCCGCCTCGTACATGCTCCAGCAGTGCGGCGGCACGCCCGTGAACGTGTTCGGAAACTTCGACCCGTTCAACGGGAAGTGCCCCACCCGCGTCCTCATGACCGTCAGCGGCTACCACGACGGCACCCAGGTGAATCCGGAGACCATCTCGGTCGACGAGACCAACTTCCTCATCCCCATCCTCTCGTCGTGGTGGGTCTACAACTACTGGACGAACGCGAAGGGCTGGAACTGCCCCGTGGCCGACTGCTTCACCGGCTACTACCGGCTCCAGGCCTGGCGCTGATTCGGCGCCGTCGATTTCGTCCCCAGATTCGTCCCGAACTCATCCCGATGTAGGGTCGGCTCGACATGCCGACGGTCGACGACTTCCTGAAGGCTCTTGGGACGGACGTTGTGTCCACAGGCGATCTCGCGGCGCGGGTGAGCGCCAGCCAAGCTCAGCTCGACGGCCTCGCCGAGGAGGCAGGCGACCGGCTGTGTCGCCTCGACCAAGCGCGCGTCACCTTCTATGCGCGCACGCGATCACTGCCCGAGGTTGGCTCGAGGGTTCCGATCACCCGCATCACGGAGACCGGCCATCCCGAGCACATCGGCGACATGCACTTGCTCGCCGGGCGGCGTCACTGGAGCGCGCCTACGAGCGAGCTCTTTGAGGGTCTCCCTCCCTTCGGAGTCGAGATGAGCCCTCAAGGATTTCTGGGGCGAACCTTCTCCGCGCGACACCCAGACTTGCCACTACCGCGCCGACTGGAAGATTGGACCGAGGACCATCACATCCTCGCACTGGCACGGCGCGGTGAGGACTGCGTCGGCGACCTCGTCGTGGGTCGTGAATCCCTGGATCGCTGGCTTGGGCGTGTCGTGCTTGACGTAACTCCCGACGACTTCGCTCGTAGCGCCAGGGATCCGGGCGCGCAGGAGAGCTGCTCATCTGTCGGGGGCGAGTACCCGAAGTTCGCTGTGTTCTCGGGAGGCCGACACGTCATCGTCAAGTACGCCGCGCCGCCGGATACGCCGGCGGACCAACGCTGGCACGACCTGCTTGTTTGCGAGCACCTGTCGCTGAAGGCTTTGAGCGACGCCGGATTCCAGACACCGCGCTCGCGCTGGATGGATCTCGAGCGCTTTCGCTTCCTCGAAATGGAGCGCTTCGATCGCGTTGGAGAGCGAGGGAGACGCGGCGTTCTCTCCCTCGCAGCCATCGACAACGAATACTACGGGCTTGGTTCCAAATGGAGCGACCTGTCTCGCGCAATGCTGAAGGACGAGCGCCTGAGTGCAGCGGACGCGCAGGCGGTTCGCTGGCTGGATGTCTTCGGTCAACTGATCGCAAACACAGACCGGCACCTTGGGAATCTGTCTGTCTTCTCCGATACGACTGGCGTCTTCAAGCTCGCGCCCGTGTACGACATGCTCCCGATGCTCTACGCGCCCTTCAACACGCAGTTGGCGGAACGGCCGTTCGAGCCACAGGCGCCCGATTCGTTGTCACTCGACGTCTGGCATGACGCTGCGACTGCGGCTTCGCGCTACTGGCGGACCCTCGCGGACTCGTCGGACTTGAGTGACGTCATGCGACGGATTGCGGAGACCTGCGGGGCGAAGCTTGAGCAGGCGCGAGAGCGCTTCGCATTCGTGAAGGGCTCAGCGCGCCGGTGAGCCCGGATGCCGCAGGGCAGACGGGGCGACTCCCAGCATCCGGCGAAAGGTCCGGCTCATGTGCGCTGCGTCGGAGAAGCCGGCCGCGTGCGCCGCATCGGAGAGAGGCACGCCGGAGACGATGGCGCCGGCGGCGCGTTGAAGCCTCAGCCAGGCGAGGTAGGGGCGCAGCGGTATCCCTATCGACTCGGTGAACACATGCATCAACCTGCCCTCGGAGAGGCCGGCGACCTCCGCCAGCTCCTCGAGTGAGCTCTTGCCGTCCCGCTCCTTGAGCGCGCGCAGAAGCTTCCGGACGCGAGGATGGACCTGGCGCGACGGCGAAGCGCCGGACACGCCCAGCACCTCCACGGCGTGCGCCGTCCATGCGGCGCCGCCTTCACGGATGAGGGCTTCGGGGTGGAGTCCCTGGAGGAGCTCAGTGCACTCGGCGCGGGTGATGAGTCGGTAGGCGCCGCTGATTCCTGCGCGCAGCGCGGCGCCGGCCTGGCTCTCGGGGTCGAGGAAGACAAGCGCAATCTCCACGCCGGTCGCATCCACCCGGTGCGGCGCATCCGGGGCGGTCAACACACCGGGGGTGGGCTTGCCGTCGACCCTGATTTCACCGCCGCACGCCAGCATCAGGTGCATGGCGTGGTGCCCGTGCCGGCCCGTGCGCGAACCCGGCCCGCGTGTCGCCAGGAGCGGCGGCCACAATGGCAACGGCCCTGGCTTGCCGGGTCCGGATGGCAGCTGCGGCAGTAGCACGCCTCAAGCTCCTCGCGATAAATCCGTGAGACACAAATGCGCTGTGGCCAAGCCCGTGAGAGCTTGGCCACAGCGGCACTTCTTCAAACTGTTGTGAGACTAGTTCAGTTGCGGATCTCGATCAGGTCGAAGTAGCCGCGGTACTGACCGGTGCCCGCGGGCTGGTCGTAGCCGATGTTGATGCGGTCGATGGTCTTGCCAGCGAGCGGCGTCAGGTTGACCTGAATCTCCGTCCACTGATTGACCACGAGGTGGCCACCGGCGCCCTGGGTCTGCGGGTGGATACGGACGCCCCATTGGTCCTTCACGTTCACGTTGTCACGCATGCTCGAACCGTCAGTCATGATGAAGTCGACGGCCACGTACTTGGCGTTCGCCTGCTGCGGGAACACCCGGTAGAACAGCATCATGTTGGCCTTGATCGCGATGTTGACGTCGTAGACCTTCATGAACGCGTAAGAGCTGGTCGCGCTGTCATCGTTGCCAGAGAACATCAGGGCGCCGCTGCCACCCTCGTAGGACTGCTCGCCGGTGCGGATGGCGGCCTCGGGGGCGTACGTCGGGCCAAGGTAGCCGCTCACGCCGCTCTTCATCTCCACGGTGTTGCTCCAGGTCGGCGTCACGTTCCCAGCTTCGGAGGAGGTCCAGAAGAGGGTCTGGCCGTCGTTGTCGCAGTCGGGCTTGAAGTTGTGGAGACCGTTCGTGAAGCAGGACGGGTAACCCCCGGAGCCGGTTCCGTACGTCTGGTTGAACTTGCTGTTTGCGTACTGGAGCTCAGAGTCGTCGTTGCAGTTGTGACCGTCGGTGCTCGAGGACCAGCTGTACGGCGTGGAGCACTCCTGGACGGTGGGCATCTGGTTCGGACGGCGGTCCCACAGGCGCGGGCAGTTCGTGCCGAGGGTGGTCATGTCCGCGTCGTTCGCACAGCCGCCGTGGTTGCAGGTGATGATCTCCTGCAGGAAGGCGTTGTCGGAGTTCCGGTAGGACTTCGTCCAGGTGGCCGAGTGGTCGCCGAAGACGCAGCCGAAATCCAGGCACTTCTTGTGGATCTCAATCTTGTGGTTGTAACCGAAGGACGAAACATACTTCGTCTCAGCGGTCTCAGACTTCGGAGCCTCACCGAACAGGTCCTTCTCGGAAACGCTGCGCGCCAGCTGAATCAGCGCGTCACCCTCGTGCAGGGCGAGGTCCCTGGGGAGCTTGGCGACCTTCAGAGCCTCCGCAGCATCCCAGCCGAGCCGGATGGCGTCATGGCGCTCATCCACGTCGACGATGTCTTCCTTCGCCTCAGTCGCGGCCCAGAGCGGATCCATCGCGCCGTGGCCACCAAAGCGCTCCATGATGGGCCGGCCCTTGGCGTCCATGATGCGCGCGTCGAGCTCGTACTCGGGGGCGTCCGGATACATCCGGCGCACCGCCTCCTCAACCTTCGGGCCGCGGCGGGTTTCCAGATAGATGACCTGGTCACCCTTCACGTAGGCAGCCGTCAGACTACCGGACACATCCTCAGACAGAATCGTAAGGCCCTGGCTCAGGGTCTTCTTGTCTGGAAGGGATGCACTCTCACCCGCGCAACCACCCAACATCAGGGTGGCGAGCGCGGCTCCAATGTAGACTCGTTTCATCAATTCTCTCGGGGTCCGAAGTGCGGCTGTGTGTGTGACAATTCGGTCCGTTGTTTTCTTCACCGGATGAATTGTTCATTCACACCATCAGCAAGCACTGTTCCGCCGCCCCGAGCAGCAACTCGGTATTATTCCAGTTGAATTAAAACAAGAATTCCCCGGCGGGTGCCCAAATTTGTCAGTTTTGGGGCCGGCTCAAGCAGGGACGCCATGTTGCGTTGACACCTCCGGGGTTTGTTTCACCAGGAGGCTGGCGTGTTCCCGTGTCGCCCAGAGAGCGCAGGCTTCGGCGGAGATGCGCTCGCATGTTTCGTCGAGTTGCTGCTCGCTACCATCCCTCGAGATGCGTCGCGTATTCCCAGGCATGCTGGTGGTCCTGAGCGCCTGCGCTCCTGAGATGGCGGCCCCGCTGCTGCAGCAGCGCTCGGAGATCACGAATGGCACCTTTGACGACGGGGATTCCTCCGTCGTGGCCATCCGCGTCGCCGGCAGCCTGTTGTGCACGGGCGTACTGATTGCGCCGTCGGTCGTCCTCAGCGCGGCCCACTGTCGCTTCGAGCGCCAGAGCCTCCTGGACTACGACGTGGTGGTGGGCTCCGACGTCGCGTCAGGGATGGCGGTGCGCGTCACCGACGTCACCGTTCATCCTGGGTACGACGTCAAATACAACGACCACGACCTGGTGCTGCTGCACCTCGAACATCCCGTTCAGGTCGACATCGTCCCGATGTCGACGACGCCGACAGGCGGGACGTTCGTGGACCAGCCGGTGCGGGTGGTGGGCTTTGGGGTCCGCACCGTAGGCTCCAAACCCGACGGACGGAAGTATCAAGGGGCGGCCATCTTCAGAGGATGGACAGACACGGAGCTCACCTACGGTCCCAATCCCTCGCAGGCCTGCCAGCACGATTCCGGCGGGCCCGCCTTCATGACGCTGGGAGGCACGGAGTACCTGGTCGGCATCACGTCGCGCGGGGATGGGCAGTGCCAGAGCTACACGACGGACGTCCGCGTGGACGCGTACCTCGAGAGCTTCATCAAGCCCTACCTCGCCAGAACTGCAGCCGGCACGGCGGCGATGGGCGCCCCCTGCGTTTCGGACGCGCAGTGCGCCGAAGGGCGGTGCGTCGCGGCCTCGGATGACCTTCGGCTTCGCTTCTGCCTGCCGGGCTGCTCCACGCCAACGCTCTGCCCAGAGGGCCTTGTCTGCGGACCCGCTGGCTCCGACCTGCGCTGTCATCACCCCCTGCCGAGCCCCAGCGCGCTGGGCTTCTCCTGCACTCAGGCCGCTGACTGCATCGACGGCGAGTGCCTCACCGCGCCCGGTACGGAGCAGACCTACTGCTCTCATACCTGCAACGCTGCGATTGGAGACTGCCCGGACGGCTTTGAGTGCACGTACGTGCCGGGACGGGTCCACTTCTGCTTCCCCGCCCCGGCGCCGACGGTTCGCTCCGGGTGTGCCGCTGCGCCGAACGACGCCGCGGCATGGTTGCTCATCAGCTTGGCCGCAGTGCTGCGCCGCAGTCGGAAGCGCTAACGCCGTCAGACGCCTCCCCCGCTCGCCTCGAGGGGCGGCCATTTCGTCGGAGGCACAGCTCTTCTCAGTTGGGCGCATCCCCGCTCGCCTCGAGGAGTGGACCGGCCATGGCCGGCCATTTCGTCGGAGGAACAGCTGTTCTCAGTCAGGCGCCACCCCCGCTCGCCTCGAGCGTTGCGCCGTCAGGCGCATAGTCGAGAGGTGGCGCAAACCCAGGCACGGCACTTTGCCGGTTTGTTTCGAGCAGAGCGCAGCGGCCCATGAGCCAAGCCTCGGAAGCACTGCCGACGTCTCGACTATGCGCCTGACGGCGCAACGCTCGACGCGAACGGGGGCATCCCGCGGGGCCCTGATGAGCTGTTCTCTAGGAGCGTTGCGCCGTCAGGCGCATAGTCGAGAGGTGGCGGGTGGCGCAAACCCCGGCACGGCACTTTGCCGGTTTGTTCAAGCAGACCGCAGCGGCCCATGAGCCAAGCCTCGGAAGCACTGCCGACGTCTCGACTATGCGCCTGACGGCGCAACGCTCGACGCGAACGGGGGGCCATCCCCGCGATGTTGCGGGACCCTATTGAGCAGTTCCGATGCTGTGGTCAACGCGCCTCCGCCAAAGCACATTCGAACCGCGGCGCGCGGCGACCAGGAGCGCTCCGAGGAAGAACAGCTGCAACAATCCGCGCGGGAACACGCCCCACACGCGCTGGCCGTTGATGCTCAGCTCGTGCAGCGCCGCGTAGATGTTCGCCGGGAACATCGCGAGGAGGAGCAGCGCCAAGCCGAGGGCCGCCCACCGCGCGAAGCGCGGAATCAGCAGACCCACCACCCCGAACAGCTCAGCGATGCCGGTGAGCGTGACGAGGAGCTCCGGATTGGGGAACGCGGGAGGGACCATCCGCACGAGGTCTGCCCGTAGCGGCCCCCAATGCGCTGACGCCGTGAGCAGGAACATCGCCGCCAGGGACCAACGGAGCGCGGTGAGCTTCTCACGCAGGGGGCGGACGCCGAGACGGCTGAGAAGAAGGAACAGCGGGAACGTGACCAGAAGAACGATGAGAGGTGCCATAGGTCGCAAGGTACGGGGGACCCCTCCCTGCCGGCTTGAACGAACTGGCTGCCGCGCGCGCCCGTCCACGAGCAGACGAAGGAGGCCTACTTGCGAAGGTGGCCGTGCCTCTGCGCCGTGAGCACCGTGCCTGCGGAGACCTCCGGTGAATGCACTGATCGCCCTGCTGATGATTGGAGTTGCTGCGGAACCACAGCAGCAAGCCCATGCGTTCAACGACTCTCACCTCCACCTGACCAACTACGTGCAGGAGGGCGTTGACCTCAAGGAAGTGCTGGCCCTGATGGGGACGCGGGTGGAGCGCGCCGCCTTGTTTGGCATTCCGCTCCAGCAGCAGTGGTCCAGTCGCATCTCGGCCGACCACCCGCCGACCTACTATCTCGAGTCCGACGCGCCGCTCTACTACTACTCCTTCACGGATGCGGTGATCGCCACGGCCGTGCTGGCGCTCCCCGCGGACCAGCGCGCGCGGTTTGACCCCATGATTACCGGGTTCAATCCCGCGGACATGTATGCGGTGGACCACGTGCGGCGAGTGCTACGGACCTTCCCCGGTGTCTTCGAAGGCATCGGCGAGTTCTCCATCCACAAGGAGTTCGTGACGTCAAAGGTGGCGGGAGAACCACCCAGCCTGCTCGACCCCGCGCTGGACCGGCTGCTGGACCTCGCCGCCGAAGCTGGCCTGGTGGTGCTCATCCACAATGACATCACAACCCCATTCCCAAAGGAGGGGGCGCGGCCCGCGTATTTCGAACAGCTGCGCGCGCTGTTGCTGCGGCACGCCGGCGCCACGGTCATCTGGGCCCACGCGGGGCTGGGGCGGGTCATCGAACCCGTCGCGAACCAGGTGACGCTCCTGGATGGTCTGCTCAGCGACCCCCGGCTCCCCAACCTCCACATCGACTTATCTTGGATTGAAACGGCGAAACACCTGGTCCAGACGCCGGAGTCTGTGCGCCAATGGGCGGGACTTATCCGCCGCCACCCGGACCGATTTCTGTTCGGGAGCGACGCGGTCGCCCCCGAGTCGGAGCCTGACTACCTGGAGACGTACGCGAAGTACGCCCCGCTGTGGCGTGCGCTGGCCCCGGACGTCCGCGACCGCGTTCTCAAGGGAAATTACGTGCGGGTCTTCGATGAAGCGCGCCGCCGCGTGCGCGCCTGGGAACGCGTCAAATGAGGACATCCGTCCCGATGGAGAGGGTCGCCCCTGTCTGCCCCGCGGTGTAGAAGCCGAAGTTGGAGCCCGTAGGGCTCTTGTCCACGTAGATGAGATGCAGGCTCACGCGCCAGGTGCGAGACCCGAGCGGGAAATAGCTGGCCCCTCCGGAGAGCTCCCACGGGAAGCGCCTGAACTGGTCGAAGATGAAGGAGCCGCTGACGTACAGCCCCAGCTTCTTCGGGATGACCATCGCCATCCCCTCCACCATGAAGCCGTGGTCAAGGATGGAAGACAGGGGCAAGGCGCCGTCCGCGTCGAAGTCGGAGAGGCTGCGAATGTAGTACTCGGCCTGGAAGCTGAACCCGCGGTACTTCACGCCCGCGTCAATCGACAGGATGTCGTAGTTGAGCTTCCGCACCGTGACGTCGGCAGCCAGCGCGCCCGTTTCAAACGGGATGACGCCATCCGAGAGTCGAATCTGCAGCGCTCTCGGCGGGTCGGGCAGCTCCGCGTAGCGCGACTCCCGGCTGTGGGCCGCCGAGATGCCAAAGCGGGTGGCGACGGTCTGGTGCTCCTCGAAGTCCGCCAGGCCCCCGCGGAGGCCAAACTCTCCGGTGGTGGGCATGCAATACAAACTGGCGCTGTACGCAAAATCCCGGGTGTCCTCCGTCGCCGTGACACCAAGCTGGCTGATGTTGGTGTTGATAGATGCCGTGTAGAAGTAGCCGTCTATGGGTTCGCCCTGAATCCAGGCGCCGGAGGAGAATCCCCCTCGGAAGAACTCCTCGCCCATCTGCCGGTCGCTCGCGGCCCAGAACGGGTGAGAGCCCTGCATGGAGCGGTTGGTGAGGTTCGGCCCCAGTCCTGCGCCAAGGACCAGCCCTTTGAAGACTTTGAACTGGAGGTTTCCGAAGATGAGCGACTGCTGCGTGGTGGGCAGCGACCAGACCGTAATCACATAAATCAATCGCTTGGTGAGCAGGAACCCGTTCAACCAAATCATGGAACGGTGCCAGTTCAGGTCGTTCCTGGCCTTGACGGGGCGCTCCTGGCCTAGATGGTCCACGAAGGTTTGATTCGGCGGCAGCTGATTCACGTAACGAACCAGCCCGTAGAGGCTGATGTTCAGGCTGCCGAGGTCCGTGCTCAGCAGGTCAAACCCCTTCGCCGGGGTGAGCTCACCGGCGATGGTGTTCTTCGCCGAATCCAGGGCCAGCCCTTCGTCCTTCTCGGTGATGGGCGCTCCGACCTCCGCCTGGTCCTGGGCGAGCGCCACCACAGACACCAGCCAGCCGGCAGCCAACACACCGGCACTGAGGAGGCGTGAGGTTCCCACGCGTCAGAAGCTCAGGTTCATCTGCAGGGTGAACAGGTTCGTCTGTCCGGGTGTGTAGGGCGTTGTCGCGTCCGGGTCCGCGGGGGTCTGCTGGGAGACGTGCGCGTAGCGGAGCTTGAGGACGAGGTCCGGGTTGTGGATGAACCACGCGACCATCGCCTCCCCGAGGAAGGCGCTGTCGCTGTCGACGCTGGTGTTTGGATCCAACCAGTCGAACTGGACGCCCAGCCCAATCCGCTGCGCCCACACGTCGACCAACAACTGCGCGAAGCCACCGTGCTGGAGGTACTTCGGGCTGTCATCCAGCGGGTTGATCTCCCGGAGATACGCCTCGGCCGAGAAGATGACCGGGCCTCCCTGAACCCAGACATCAAGTCCGCCCGCCCACCGCCGCGTCGTGTCGCCCGTGGGCACGGTCTTCAGCTGGCCGTTGTTCGTGTTGAGGTTCTCCTCCGCGGTTTCAATCTTGCCGTTGTTCCCCTGCACCCCCACCGACACTCGGAAAGGCAGCGGGTCTCCCTCGGGCGTGAAGGGAAACTCGTTGGGGTTCGTGGTGCCCAGCGGATTCACCGCCAGGCGGACCGTGAGGCTGTAGTTACCGGGGATGGTCTTCAGCTGGCGCAGCGGCGTCCCGGAGAAGATGGCCGCGTAGTACTCGAACTTCTTCTCCGCGAGCAGGCCGTAGAACTGGATGCCTTTGTCCCGCCCCGGCCAGAAGTAGTCCGCGACGGGCGCCCACTCGGGGAAGAAGAGCTGCTGAGGACCGAGCTGCTCCTGACGGCTCCAGGGCGAGTACTGCTGACCGGCGCGCAGCCCGAACGCCGTCCAGGGCACAACGTCGAAGTACGCGTCCAGCAGATAGGGCGGGTTGCCCGCCAGCTCCATCGACGTCCAGAAGGTAATCCACGGCTTGAACAGGTTCCCGCGCAGGATGGGCCGCATGAAGGCCAGCGTGCTGCGCATCTGGCCCTCCCCGTCTGTCCAGGTGGGCTCGAACTTGTACGCAGCCTGCAGCCCAACGCGCAGCACGTAGTCGCCGCTCTCGTCGCGCAGGCGGAAGCCTTCGTCCGGGATGAACGCAGCGAGGGTGACCCCTTCTTCCTTGGGGGGTTCCTCCTTCGCCGGCTCTGCCTTCTTTGCAGGATAGGGCGTGGCCTCCGCGGGATCGGGCGCGGGCGGATAAGGCGTGGGTTCGGCGGGAGCCTGCGTCAGCAGCGCGGCCACAATGAGCGGGCAGAGCATGGTTGGGTCCGGGGGGAGCGGGGGACTACTGACGAGGCTGCTCTCTGCCGGAGCCACCAACCCCCGGCGCGCGGCTCTCAGCGGCGTACACGCTTCCGCGCAGCGCCTTCACGACCAGCTCAATGGCCCGCTGCGCGCGGACGCTGTTCCCCGCCTTGTCCAGCGGCGGCGAGAAGGCCGCCACGGCGAAGCGCCCCGGAATCACCGCGATGATTCCTCCGCCGACGCCGCTCTTCGCCGGAACGCCCACCCGGTAGAGCCACTCACCGCTGTTCTCGTAGAGCCCGTTGGTGCTCATCTGCGCGAGCGTCCGTTCTCCCGTCTCAGCGCTCACCACCCGCTTGCCGGTGACGGGATTGACGCCGCCGTTCGCGAGCGTGGCACCCATCACGGCCAACTCCTGCGTGGTCACCGCGACCGAGCATTCGCGCGTGTAGAGGTCGAGCGTGCTCTTGGGGTCGGCGACCAGGACCTTGGCCGAAACGAGGAGATTGGTGATGGCCTGGTTGCGGGTGTTTGTTTCAGTCTCTGACTTGTAGACCTCGTCGTTCACCGGGAGCTGACGCCCGGCGAAGGCGTTCAGGTTGGAGGAGATGAGATTCCAGCGCTCAGCAGGAGTGCTCGCCTCCAGCAGGCCGACGGTGGCGATCGCCCCCGCGTTGACCAGCGGGTTTCCAGCCGGGTGCTCCTTGTTCGTCTCCATCGCGATGATGGAGTTGAAGGCCGCCCCCGTCGCATTGACGCCAATCTTGTCGGCCACTGCAGCGACGCCCTTCTGCTCCAGCAGGCGCGCCAGGGTGAACGGCTTGACCACGGACTCGATGGGGAAGGGATGCTCTGAATCCCCGAGCTTGAACCGTTTCCCTTCGACGGTGACCACCGCGATCCCGAAGAGCGTGGAGGGGACCTTTGCCAGATACGGGATGTAGTCGGCGTTCTTGCCGTCCTTGATGGGCTTGGCTTCCTCGTACGCCGCCTTCATCGCCGCCTGGATGGCGTCGTCCGCGGGGATGGGCGCTCCCGCTCCGGCCCACGCCCAGGTGCTGTTTAAGAGCAGAAGGATGCAGCTGACGCGACGGAACATGATTCACCCCGTTTGAATGAGCGGGGATTGCTATCGGATCACAGACGGGAGCGCTGCTGGCTGCAGGGCGTGCCGCGACGTCAGATTGGAAACCCGCCGAACACGGCGGAGACAATCCGCTTCAGCACATCTTCGACCGTCACCGTGCTCGCCAGGATGGGCAACATCGGCAGCAGCGCGGCCACGCAAATCATGATGACGGGCCGCCAGCCGAAGACGAAGAACCGCGTCTTGAGGATGACCGAGAACGAATTGCCCAAATCGCTGAGGGATTGAATGTCGGCGGACCCCAGCGCAGAAGCGCCGCCGATACTCGAGGTCACCCACTTCTGATGAAACACGCGCACGTAGTCGTTCGCGAAGTCGCCGTACTTTGCGAGCGCGCTCCGGCGCGCGTTGTACACATGCACGCTGAAGGGAAGCAGCGGGAGCACAGCGATGCAGAGCATCAGAATCAGAAACCCCAGCACCATGGGCATCTCAGCTTTGACCGTGGTCCGGCCCGCGAGGAGCTGCGTGCCCCAGGCTCCCGCCACCACGCTTCCGAGGGCGAACACGAAGCCGGCGTAGCCTGAAAGCGGCCGCGACACGCACGCGAGCCCCGCTGCGAGGTCCGGATGGGTCGCCAGCCCGGTCAACGGCAGTCGGGCCAGCTTCGCCAGCATGAAGGCCCAGACACCCCAGAGCCAGAGCCAGCGATACATCACGAAGAGCGCCAACGGCAGCGCGACGAGCGAATACCAGACGCGCGCGAACGACCAGGGAACGCCTTCGGCTCCACCGTGAATCATCCCCGCGGGCCCCGTAATCCGCCAGAGAGCGAGCTGACCCACGCCAAGCGCAACCACGCCACACAGCCGCTCCGGCCACGGCGAATCCCGCAGGCGTTCGCCCAGCCGTACGACGGCGTCAAGCTCCGAAGGGTCGGCAAAGGCGCCCTGGTAGAGGCTCTTGATTCCGCTCTTGCTCGCCGCGTCCACCAGCCATCCGGCGAGCAACATCACCGGCAAGGCAATCAGCAGTCGCGCGTGGACCGAGAGGTCCTCCAGCAGTCCGTCCGGCTGGCCCCCCATCGCGCTCCGCGCTGCTTCCCCGAGGATGAAGGGAACCCAGGCGAAGAGCGCGAGTCGTTCGCCCCGCACCCTCCCGTCTGGCCGCTTCAGCCGCAGCCGCTGCATCCACCGGTCAAAGGGCCCCCCACCGGTCAGCGAGAACTCCGGGGGCTGAGGCATGCAAGGAAGGTCGGCGCCGCCTCCGCTGAAGGTATTGGTGCGCAGGCCAGGACATGCGTGAACCCAAGGTCACCGTCGCCGTAAAATCGCCCGGGTGACCAGGCCCATCGCGGGGAACCTCACTCTTGAGGTGAAGAGCGCCTCCGGCGAGGTTCAGACGCACACGTTCGACGCGGCCGCGGACCGACGCGTCATCATCGGGCGGGCGAACACGTGTGACCTCGTCATCCAGGAGAGCGGCGCGTCGCGCAAACACACCATGCTGCTGTGTACCTACGCGGGCTGGCGGGTTGAAGACCTGGGCTCCAGCAACGGAACGCGCCTGAACAGCAAGCAGGTCAAGTCCTCTCCGGTTGAACACGGGGATGTGCTTCAAATCGGCCAGACAGAGATTCGGTTGATTCAGGTGACGGCGTCCGAGGCGCGACTGGTGGTGGACCTCCTCGAAGGACGTGCGTCGTTCGACACCCACGCGCTGCCGCTCTCTGCGGCGGAGCTCATCTGGTTTGGGTTCCTCTCGCTGCACCGCTCCGACGAGCGCGAGGGTCTTTGAGAACCTTTCGGCGAAGAAGCGCACCGGGCGCGAGCTGGTGATCGCCGCGAGCGCCTTGAGACCGGGGACAAGCTCGCGCAGCGCTCCGGCCCAGAACGATGCGACGTTGAGGTTGATCTGCCGCAGCGACGTCGGCACGTAAATCAGCAGGCCGACCGGGTGCTCTCGAATCGCCTTCTCGACCGCCGCCTTCACTTCCTGCTGTCGGGGCACGTCCAGTGGCTCGTCGGGGCATACTCGACTTCAATGATCTTCCCGTTCGAGCGGATCTCCATGTCACCTTGCTTCTACAAGGTGCCGGCCAATCCGCTTCCAGAATTTCTGCCAGTAGCCAAGATTCGGATGGCCGCGCTTTGAGGTCCACAGGGTCGAGACGCGTAGCAGCCATTCAGCGTCATGGAGTGCAGGGAGCGGAATGGCCTTGTACTTGAAGCTCGCCCCATCGTCCTTCAGCGAGAACAAGCACTCGTCTCTGATACCCAGAACCCTGAAGTCAGCCTCCGCACTCCAAATGCACTCGTCGGTATCGACGTTCCTCAGGTTCGCCGTGTCGATGTGCGCATAGAACACCCTTTCGCCGCGATCGGACGTCAGGACCGTCCCGCGAAGCGATTGAATCACAACCTTGCGTGCGTCCTCTGTGATGGGCCTCCCATCACAGAAATCCCCGATTGCGTTCGCCACTTCCCTGTCCGTCACCTCGACTACTTAAGCCGAAAGTCATTCCCGGGTCGACCGCCCACACACTCAGTTTTTCAGGCGAAGCCCGCCAGGGGCCCGGGCGCTCGCGCGAATTGACCAAACGCCGTGTCGTTGAATCCGAGCGCGTTCAGCATTGAGACAAACAGATTGTTGTTCGTGGTGGTGGACGCGTACTGCGTTGGGAAGTCGTTGCCAGCGGCCTTGGTGTTGTAGTTGAGGTAGCGGCCGGTCTTGAGTCCGTTAACGCGGCCAGCGACGAGGACCGGCATGTCGGTTCCCAGATGCCAGCCGCCGTTGCTGAACTCGCTGGTCCAGAGGAAGAACGAATTGTCGAGGAGGTTCCCGGTCCCTTCGGGCGTGTCCTTGAGACCTTTCAGCAACCGCGCGACCTGCTGCGCGCGGAACTGACGGTTGCGAAGCATGGCCTGCTGCCACGCAACCGGCCAATCCGGATGAGCCACCGCGGAGACTCCGGTCTTGCCCACGTCGCCGACCATGTGGTCCAGGGAATGACCAATGTTGTAGCCCACCTCGAACGGGAGGGGCGTGGGGTCCCAGGTCATGTGGAAGTCACCCATCTCGATGTTGAGCACCCGGGTCACTCCGCAGCGCAGGGCTGCCAAGCCGATGTCCACCATCAGCGGCGAGCGCGTTGGCAGGTTGCTGTACGGCGTCATGACCGGCTTCGCGCACGTCACGGGCGGGGCGGGCGCCACGGCAGCCAGCCGCTGTTCGATGGAACGCACGTGCTCGAGGTGGGCCTCCACCAACAGTTTGTCCTGCGCGGTGAGCTGATTCTTGTAACGAGCGAGCTCCTTGCCGGTTCCATCGAGGACGCTTCGGCGCATCAGATTGGCGCGCACGACTGCGGGGTCCGGCCCGGGGTTGGTGCCGAAGGTCACATTCGCGAACAGCTTGTTGAACGCGGCCTGGGGGTCGCTGTATCGGGACGAGGTGAGCTGCGGGCCTTGGAAGTACGGGGTGCCGTAGTTATCCGCGTCGAGGAACAAGTTGATGGACGCCACGCCACCGGGCGGCGGCCCCCAGCGCTGGGCGACCACCTGGTCAATCGACGGGCCGTCCGGAAGGGCGCGCTCTTGAATGCTGCCGGTGTTTGCCCACTTCGCGCAGGTCAGCATTGTCACATTGGAGATGCCGTGGCCTGAGCCGTACGGGCCCTGAGCGATTGCCGCATTGTTGTCGATGCCTCGAAGCACCGTGACATCGCCGGTCAAGCCCGCGTCGACGAGTGGCTTGTGAATGTCGCCGAGGACCAGGGGTTGGCCCGGTGTGCTCTTGGGGCGCCAGGCATCAAGCCCGTTGAAGTTGCCGCTCCCGTCGCTGAAGCCTGGGTAACCGTAGATGCCGTGCGTGTGGTTCGTCAGGGTCCCGCCGTGCTCGAAGAAGGTGATGAGACGCTTGGGGGGCGGAGCGCTCTGACCGTAGGCGCGGCTGGAGGTGAACTCGAGCAGCGGCAACGACACAGCCAAACCTGCGAAGCCGCGCAGCACCAACCGCCGGGGATAACGGGCCTTCATTGTGCCTCCAGAATGAACAACGCGCTGTCGTCTGACGCCACCGAGAGAACCAGGTCCCGCATGTCGTCGGTCTGGCGGAACCGGCGCATCACCCGCTGCAGGCTGCAGGCGTCGGCAGCGGTCAGCGCACGTTCGTTCGCCCGCGCAAACCACGTTGTGGCCAGACAGTCCCGAGCCATGCCGCTGTTCGCCAACGCCTGCGACAGCGCGACCGGACCTGCCACTGCGCCCGAGAAGTCCGTCCCCACCGGGGTCGCTGTGGCGTCGATGGGCAGCGCCGACGTCATGCCGTTGAAGACCGCCGTCTCGGTCGTCTGAAAGCGACCCATGGCGTCGTAGTTTTCAAGCGTGAAGCCCAGTGGGTTGATCCGGCTGTGGCAGCCCTGGCAGGAGGCAGCCGCCGTCCGGTTCTCCACCTCCTCGCGGGCGGTGCGCGCGTGGGCCGAGGGGGGAATGGCGGTGTTGTTCACGTTCGCGGGTGGGTCTCCGAGCGGCTGACACAGCGCCTGGCGGAGCAGGAAGACGCCGCGGCGGATGGGAGACTTGTTCTCTTGCGGTGAATACAACGCCAGGAAGCCCGCCCGTGTGAACAAGCCCGCGCGCTGCTCTGGATTCAAATCCACCCAGGCAAAGGCTGTATCGCTGGCCGGCGGAGAGGTCACTCCGTAGAGCGCGCCCAGGCTTTTGTTCACATAGGCCCGGCGACTCGTCATCAGGTCTTTGAACGGCGACCCGGGCGCCGCGAAGACCTGCTCATAGAGGGATTGAACGTCCTCTCGCATCGCCGCGCGCAGCGCCGGGCTGTCGAACGGAAAGGCCGTGGCGCTCTTGGGCGCGGCCTCCAGCGGCGGTTGGTGGTCGTTGCCATCCAGCTGCAGCCAGCTGGAGACGAACGTGCGGATGGCCGTCTTCGCGCGCGGGCTTTCGAGGAGGCGACGGGCCTGAGCCTGCACGCCGTCCGACGTGTCGAGCTCCCCCTTCTCCGCTGCGGTGAGGAGCGCCGCGTCCGGAGTGGTTCCCCAGAGGAGGAACGAGAGGTAGCTGGCGCGTTCGAAGCCGCTCAAGCGCCGGATGCCCGCGGGAAGCGCAGGGTCCGCCACGCCCTCATTGCGAACGTAGAGGAACCCCGGCGACTGCAGGACGGCCTGAGCGACGGCGTCAATCGCCTCGCGAAAGGTGGCACGCGGAGAGAGCTGGGTGTTGTTGCGAAAGACTTCGTAGATTTCGTCGTGCAGCCAGGCCTTCTCCGCGTCGCGCAGCGGGCGACGAAAGGCGAACTTCCCGAAGCCGGCGATGAACGCGTCGGCACAGGCGGCGTTGAAGGCTCCCGCGGCATCGCACGGCAGGTAGGTGAGGTGCTTCCGGGTCGCGACCAGCTCCGCGACGGCCAGGTTCAACTGCTCCACTTCCTTTTCCGTGATGAGGCTCCCTGCAGCCGGCTCCAGCGCCGGAGCGAGCGTCGGGTCCGCCAGGATGTCGCGGTAGGCGCTGCGCTGCTCCTCGACCTTCAACCGCCGCAGGTGCGCGGGGGACGCCGCAATGCCCACATTGGCGCACGCGTCGGGCGCGGCAGGATCTCCGTCCGGCTGCACGAAGGTCCCAGGCTGCGAAGGAGCCGTCAGGGTGCCGGTGACCGTCCCCTCGCAAGCCGAGGCCAACAGCAAGGCGCCAAGGGCCCAGAGCAGAGTGCGGAGTTGGGCGGGGTCAGTTCGCATGCCAGCCCGGGTTTGCAAGAGCAGGACCCGATACGGCGGCGCGGAGACACTCAAGGAATCCGAAGCGCTGTTTACGGTCGGGGAGCTCGGTGGAACGTCGACGCTCCGGCCGTGACAACGTGCAGTTGAATCTCCAGGTCTTCAGGCGAATCCGCAGGCTTTTTGCCAGACTCGGGACGCTCACCATGGCCCACGTCCCCTGGAGGCTCCTATTGCTGTGCTCCTCGGCGCTGGTCTCAGCCTGCCTGGACACGCGGCCGTATGGACCCACCGGCTATCTCTGCGAGAGCGATGTGCATTGCCCCGCTGGCACCTACTGCCTGCGTCGGCACTGCGAGCTGAAAAGCGAGGTCCCGGTCAAGCCCACCCTTCAGAACACCGGCGTCCCCGCTGGCACCACGCTCACCTTGAGCGGCGCGTTGCAAATCACCGAGAACGGCAGGGTCGTCGAAGGCCTGGACATCCAGGGGTGCGTCTCTATCAAGGCGAACAACGTCACGCTCCGGCGGTCTCGAGTGCGTTGTGACAGCTACTTCGGCGTGGTGCTGGAGGATGGCTTTCAGAACGTCCTGCTGGAGGACCTGGAGGTCGACGGGATGGGCAACGCGGAGGGACGTGCGGTGGTGCTCCACTCCGGGACCGCGCGCCGGTTGCAGATCTCCAACGTGGGCGCGGGCGTTGACCTCGGCTCCAACGCGCGTCTGGAGGCGTCCTTCATCCACGCCCTCGTCGGAACCAAGCCCAGCGGCACGAGCTCAAACGGAGGCACGGACGTGACGGTCTTCGGAAACACGTCCGACCTTTCACCCTCCAAGGTCGGCGCGGCAATCGACCTTCACAGCGGTTTAAGCAGGCTGCGGCGCGTGCAGATTGAGCACAACTGGGTCAACGGCGGGCAGTACCTCTTCAACGTTGGCGGGGGCGCGCAAGGGGCCGAGTCCGTGCTCATCACCCGAAATCGGCTGGGGCGCGACTTCGCACAAGGCCCGTTCTCTCTGGCGACCGGCGTGCTTCAGACAGAGAACGTTTACGAAGACACCGGAGACCCGGTCTCCCCATGATTGCCCTCCTCGCCGCAGTGGCGCTCGCCGCCACGCCGCTGCCAAGCCGGAGCGCCCAGCGGTTCGCGGAGGCGCGCAAGGCCGCGCTGTCGCTTGAGTACGACCGGGCGTTGACGTTGACACACGCGGCTCTGGAGCAAGGTGATGCCGACGCTGCGTTGACCTTCCGCTTGTTTGTATTCCAGGCGGAGATGGCGATGGCGGTGGGCCTGGAGGACTCCGCGGCATCTGCGTTTGCACGCGCGTTGGAGCTGGAGCCCACGTATGAGCTGCCGCTCGATGCGTCTCCGCGGCTGGCCCGGCCGTTCAAGACAGCCAAGGGCCGCATTCAGGGAGCCCGCCTGAGCGCGACGCCTTCCTCGCTGCGGGCGCCGGACGGAGCGGTGCACACGCAGGTCCGCGTCGTGGGAGACACGCTGCAGCTGGTGGTGGGCGCGCGGTTGCAGCCGCTGGACGGCAGCCCCGTTCAATTGGCGAGGACCGAGGGCTTCGAGGGCCGCTGGCGCTGCCCCGCTTCTCCCTGCCCACACACCCTGTCCTTGACGGACAACCAGGGCAACGAGCTCCTCGCGGTGGGCACCCGGGAGTCGCCGCTGTTCGCGCGTGACCCCGAGGGACCGAAGGTCGTGAAAGACCTGAGGCCCTGGTACCGCCGGGGTTGGCCGTACCTCATCGCCACCGGTGCCTTCGCAGCTGCGGGCGCGGCGATGGCGGTGAAGACCGCTCAGACGGACGCGGACTTCCGCAATGCCCGGGACAATCCCAATCAACACATGTTGGCGGAAGTGCAGGGCCTGGACGCTCAACGCCGCGCGTTCTACGCGACCGGCGCCACGCTGTTTGGGTGCTCTCTGGTCACCGGGGGCCTGAGCTTGCTTTGGTGGTCGCCATGAGCCGCGGGCCGTCAACCGCTACCTTGACGGTGGCCACCGAGCAGGGACAGGACTGGGCACGCTTTCCTTCGGTCACGGTCCGCCTGAGCACGGGGGGAGCGCCGGGACAATCGGTGCAGATTCAGCTCGAGCCCGTGGACGTCGGCTCCAGTCCTGAATGCGACCTGGTCTGCAAAGACCCCAAAGTGTCCCGGAAACACTGCCAGGTGACGTTGGCGGAGGAGGGCCTCTGGGTCGAGGACCTCGATAGCAAGAATGGAACATTCATCAATGGCGTGCGCATTTCACGCGCGCTGCTGGGCGCTGGACAGAGCGTCACGCTCGGCAATTCGCGATTGGAGATTGAAACAAAGCCAGAGCTCACCCAGCTGCCGCTGTACAACGCGCCCCGGTTTGGACTCGCCGAGGGCTCCAGCGTCCGCATGCGGAAGGTCTTCTCCGAGCTGGACCGGGCCGCGGCGTCCGACGCCACGCTGCTGTTGTGGGGCGAAACCGGCACGGGCAAGGAGCTGATGGCGCGCGCGGTCCACGAGCACAGCAAGCGGTCCGAGGCGCCCTTCGTCATCTTCGACTGCGGCGCGGTGTCGGAGATGCTGCTGGAGTCTGAGTTGTTCGGGCATGAGAAGGGAGCGTTCACCGGCGCGGAGACTGCGCACGAAGGCCTGGTCGAGGCTGCGAACACGGGCACGCTCTTTCTGGATGAAATCGGCGAGCTGCCCCTCGACGCGCAGAGCAGGCTCCTGCGCTTGCTGGAGAAGCGGACCTATCGGCGGGTAGGCGGCTCGTCGGAGCGTCAGGTCGATGTGCGAATCATCGCCGCGACCCACCGAGATTTGCGGTCGCGGGTGACGGCCAAGGCCTTTCGAGAGGACCTCTTCTTCCGCCTGGCCGTTCTGGAGGTCACCCTCCCGCCCTTGCGTCAACGGATGGATGACCTCCCCCGGTTGGTCGAGCTCTTCTTGTCAGAGCTCAGCCCGCCGCGAGCCCTCAAGGATTTGCCTCCGGGACACCTGGAGATGTTCAGCCGCCACAACTGGCCCGGAAACATCCGCGAGCTCCGCAACGCGGTCCAGCGGGCCATCCTCTTCCCGGAGCAGTCGACCCCGACGTTTGCCGACATCACGTCCTCCGCGCCCAATCCGTTCTTTCATTTCCCGCTGCGGCAGGCGCGCGAAGCGGCGATGAATGACTTCGAGCGACGCTATCTGGTGGAGAGCCTCTCCAAGCACCAAGGCAATGTCGCTGAAACCGCGGAGGCGATGGGTGTTTCGCGTCAGCTTGTCTACAGAATGATTACGAAGCACGGACTGCGGCTGGAGTAGGACGGCCAGGCCCGATGACGGACCGCAAGCGGTTGGGGAACTACCAGCTGGTCAAGCTCCTGGGCCGAGGCGGGATGGCCGAGGTCTGGGAGGCCTTCGCCGCGAATGACCGCGTCACCAAGGTCGCCGTCAAGACGCTGCCGCTGGATGACGCGCATACGGCGAGCTCGCTTCGACATCTCCTGGATGAGGCCCGGCTGGGCATTCGCCTGGACCATCCCAACCTCGTTCGCACGCTGGATGTGGTGGAGGAGGGCCGGCGCGTCGGGATTGTGATGGAGCTCCTGGACGGTCACACGGCCGCGGAGGTCTGCCGCCCCGACCAGGTTCCGCCGCTGGGTTGGACGGTAACAGTCGCGCTGGATGTCTTGGCTGGGCTTCAGCATCTGCACACGCTGGCCTCGCCGGAAGGGGTGCCGCTGGGGCTCGTGCACCGCGATTTGAAACCGTCCAATCTGCTCATCACCCGCGGTGGCGTTGCGAAGATCATCGACTTCGGGATTGCGCACCTGGAGGGCACGGACCGCACGCAGACTCGCACCGGGTTGCTCCGCGGGAGCGTGCCCTACTGCTCGCCGGAGATGGCGCGCCATGAGCCGCTGGATGCACGCAGCGACCTCTTCTCCTTTGGCGTGGTGCTCCATGAGCTCCTGACCGGACGCCGGTGTTTTGCGCAGAAGTCGGAGGCGGCCATCCTGAGCGCGGTGCTGTGGTCTCCGGCTCAACCTGTCCGGCAGTCGAACCCTTCGGTCCCTGAAGCGCTGGAGGCCCTCGTCGCAGAGCTCCTGGAGAAGGAGCCTGGCAAACGCCCCACCTCCGCCCAGCACACCCGTGAGCGGCTGGAGGCCGCGGTCCCGGCTGCTCAGCGCTTTGACCGAGCGCAGGTCACAGCGTGGTTGCAGAGCGCCACCGCGCGCCGGTCTGTGGGAGGACACACCGCGTCGGCTTCAGTTCAGGTCGACCTCGAGGAGGCGGCCAAGGAGGTTCCGGCGCCCAAGCCCTCGCGCCGCGGGCTCATCCTCGGTCTCTCGGCAGGGGCACTCGCCGTGGCGCTGCTGGCGATGTTCTTGTTGCCCTTCCGCAGGCCTGCGGAGCCCGTAGAGCGGAAGGCCGCTCCACCGGCGATTGCGGTACCGACACCACCGCCCATGTCGGCGCCTGTGGCTCCAGCGCCTGAGCCCAAACCCAAGCCCATCGCACCGGTCGCTCGGCCCTCGCCCCCGCCGAAAGGGCGAGGCTGGCTGACGGTCGGCGTCGCATCCGGGTGGGCGAACATCCAGGTGGACGGGAAAGACCTGGGCCCCACGCCCATCTTCCGGCTTGAGATTGCAGCGGGACGACATGTGGTCACCGCGACCCGGAAGGATGGAGTCCAAACCGTCCAGACCCTCATCATTGAGCCGCGCAAAGAGAAGAAGCTGTCCATTCAGTGGAATGAAAAGTGATTCAACGCCGGGTTGTCATCGCTGGTGCTCCGACGTTCCAGTGGGGCTCCTGAGCTGCCCGTAAATCCCGGCACCGACTGCGTCGCGCGGGTCGGGGTCTGTTCTTGCAAACACGGCTTGGCATGCTCGCAAGCTCGTCGACTCGTTGGACTTCGCTGTGCCTGCTGTGGCTGGGCACGCTGGGGTGTTCGGGAGCGGTCTCCGATCTCGCGCTCCCGGAGACTCCCCTTTCAGAGTCGCCGGATTCGGGCGTTGAAGATGCGGGCATCACGCCGCCCGAAGCGCCCAGACCTGACTCAGGAACGCCCGACGCCGGGCGACCGCCGGAGCCTGACAGCGGGACGATGCCAAACGTGCCGGACGCCGGAGTCTGCGTAAAGCCGACGGCCGCCAACACGGGCATCCCGGCGGGGACCACGCTCACGCTGAACGCCGGGAGCCTGACCATCCGGCAGGACGGCGCGGTGGTCAGCGCGGTGGAAGTAAAAGGCAGCGTCACCATCTGTTGAGGAGCACGGTGTTTGATGTTCGGTTGACCTGTTTGGTTGATGGCCATCAGAGAGCGTGGGCAGGTGTTGCCGTCGTCGGTGATGGCCAGGTCCGACGACGGGCGTGTTCCAGCTTTAGGATTCGGCCTCTGGCG
>JBGART010000099.1:0-16998 GCA_044230055.1 Myxococcaceae bacterium
GCAGGTCGGCGGCGATCTCACCCGCCCCCTCGAGATCCCCGCGGCCCATGACGAGGGTGGAGGCCATGAACGCGGCCCGGTCGTGAATTGTGGCGGGGTCGATGCCGACCACGCGGGGCGCAGCAGGGGCTTTCATGCGGGCGATGTCCTCCCGGAGCTTGGTGGCAATGGCGAGCCCGGCCGTATCGTCGGCGCTTCTCACGGGATCTCCACGAGAATGGGGTAGCGGACGCCGCACCAGTCAAAGGCGGGGCCGTGCTTGCCGGTTTGCAGGATGTGGTGCAGCGACTCGTGCATGACGAGCACGGAATCCTCCGTGAGCGCGGCGGACAGGTAGATGGCGTCCTTGTGAATCCAGAGGCCCGCCGTCATGCGCCCGTCGTACCAGAAAAAGCGGTCCATGGCGAGCGGCAGGACGGTGGCCCAGTGGACGGCGGCGGGGCGGCCCGTGCGCCCGCTACAGGCTTCGGCCCGGCCGTACCAGCGCAGCCATTCCGGCCGGGCGTCGGCGGGCGTGGCCCAGTCGGGAGGGGTGGGTTCCATGCTGTAACACCCTAGCAGCCCCGCCAATGCGAGAACGGCCGGACCCATGCCGGAGGCCGCAAAACGGGAGATCGTGCCTCTACGGGGCATCTGGGGCCGTTTCCGGGCATCCTGGTGGGTGCTCACGCCCCCTCCCGGAGCGCGGCGGCGATGGTCGTCTTGGTCAGACACCCACGGCAATAGCAAGTGTCGTCGTGGATCAGGTCGGCAGGACACACGCTCTCGACCTTGAAATCCTCCGCTACCTTCGCGCACCGCTCCCGCTCCTCGGCCCGCACGGCGTCGAGGAGGGCGTCGAGCTTGTCGTTATTCTCCATGCTCAGCACCCAATACAGGTCGCCCCTCAACCGCTTGACCTCTGTCGGTTCGCTCATCGCGGCGCCTCCGGGGTGGGGGTGTCTTTCCACCAGAACTCCCCGGCCTGCGTCCGGCGCATAGCTTCGCGGAAGTTGGACGCGGACAGGGACTCCTCTGCGCCGAACCACTCGTCGGAGTCCTTCTCCATCCCTGCCCGCGCCACGGCGAGCAGGTCGCGCGGGTGCAAGACGGCGATGAATCGCTCGGCCCACGCCAAGTCGAGGTCGCCCTGAAACTGGACCTGTCTCACGCCCCGAAGGATGTGCTTGGCGTCCCGACTGCCAGCCCTGAACTGAGACAGCACCACGCCAGCGGGCGTGTCACAGCCGTTGTCGCACGGCGGGTAGATGCCTAGCGCGTAGACGATGCCCTCCGGCCCCGGGAACTGCGCGAACGGGACAAACTCCCCACATCCACACTCACACATTGGCTGCTCCCTCCCCCTCCCCGCGCCGGGCGGTGGCGCGTGGCACGGGAAGCCGGTGCCGCACTTCCGCATCCACGCTGAGTGCGTTGGCGTGTCCGTATAGCGCCTGTTCAACCACGCAAATGGCGTCAGCCTTGCTGGTGGCCTCGACCACCACGGCCACATCCACCACGAACGTCTTAGCCATTCCCCACCCCCTCCCCGCCGCGCGCCGCGAGGGCGGCCTCCCCCGGCCACGTCGGCTCCGGGATCAGGCCCGCGTCGAAGAGCTGGACGAACTGCGCCGCTTCCCAGCGGTAGAGCGGCGGCACACCGTCGAGGCCGTCCGCCCCGAACGCCTCATGGAGCGGGCAGTTGCTCCACTGGTGGCACGCCGCCCACCCGCCGCGCGCCTTGAGCGCGGCCAGCACATCCGCCAACGGCTTGCCGCCTGCCATGAGGAGGGCCGGAACGACCTCGGCCAAATACGCCTCCCAGCGATACCCGGCGGGGAGGACGGCGCGCGTGAGGACGGCGCGCGTGAGGTCGGCGCCCGTGAGGACGGCGCTCCTGAGGTCGGCGCCCGTGAGGACGGCGCACGTGAGGACGGCGCCCGTGAGGACGGCGCTCCTGAGGTCGGCGCGCGTGAGGTCGGCGCGCGTGAGGACGGCGCCCGTGAGGTCGGCGCCCGTGAGGACGGCGCCCGTGAGGACGGCGCGCGTCCCCTTCTGGCCCGCCAGCCACGCGCGGTGGTCGGCGAGGATCGCGGCGAGCTGGTCCTGGGTGTAGGTGCTCATGGTGTCTCCTGTGGGTTGCGCGCCGCGAGGGCGCGGGCGAGGTACTCGTCACGGCTCTCCAGCGACGGCCTGTTGGCGTAGCACCACCGCACGACGCGCTCGGTGTGCGCCGCGAGGGCGGCATGGAGTCGCTGGCGGATCGGGTCCGGCTGCTCCACCCCCGCGCTCTGAATGTAGTCGAGCAGCGCCTCGACGGTCGCCAGCCCCTCGGGGAGCGGCCTGGCCTCCCGCGCCGTGGCGGCGGCGAGCGCGGCGCGGATGGCGGTCACCTCATCCCATAAGTCGGCAATGGCGTGGAGGTAGGCAAGTTCGGCCTGCTCCGAGGTGGGGCCGCGCCGCTCCAGCTGCGCGTGGAACGCCTTCATGGCCGCGTCGTGAAGCTCCACGAAGCGCATCGGCAACCTGCGCCCACCGGCAGAGCACATCCGTTCCGTCGTCTCGCTCATCGCTTCCTCTCCGGCCAGTAGGTGAGTCCCCAGAGCACGAGCACCGCGCCCGGCCCGGCCACGAGGCCCCAGACCCCGAGGCACAGCGTCGCGGCCACCGCCGCGCAGATGGCGGCCCCGCACCAGTCGCTCATGTCAGGCGCCTCCTATGGCGCGATACAGGGACCGCGCCATGCGTCGGTAGTGTTCCAGCAGCCGTGCCCGCACCTCGGGACGGTCCCAGTAGCTCAGGTAGCGGATCATGCCTGGCCTCCGGCGAGGGCGCGGCGGGCACGCCAGACAAGGCTGCAAGGGCCGCAGCAGTTCGACATGATGAACTCCTCCTCGGAACAGCACGGCTCACGCTCGCCAAACAGCCGCGGCTTCACCCACTCCACCACATCCCTGAGCCTCGCGGCCTCGGCGCCGCTCCACGTCCGTCATGCCACCCCTCCCTCGGTTCGTTGTTGCTGCTCCACCTGCGCCACCACCTCCCACCACCGCGCCTGCGTCCGCAGCCACCGTTCCGCGACGAACGACGGCACCGTAATCACGCCCTTCCGCTTCTTCGAGCCCTCCGGCAACCGCTCCAGCACCGGCTCGCCACAGTGCGAGCGCGTGACGAGGAGGCGCACGGGCGCCAGGCGGGGGTCGGTCATGCGGCATCCTCCGCGCTCTCGGACCCCGGCAGCTTCCACCGCTGCGTCCACCCCTCGAACGCCAGCGCGATCTTGCCGAGCCGCCCGCCGCGGTTCTTGCGTACGTACAGGTCCACCGCCGCCGCCCCGCGCTCCGGCCGCCCCTGCGGGTAGTGCAGCATTGTCACCGTGTCCGCGTCCTGCTCGATGTTGCCCGAGTCGCGGAGGTCGTACAGTTCCGGCGGCCGGCGCATCCGGGCGCTCTCGCGGTTGAGCTGCGACAGCAGGACCACCGGGACCCCGAACTCGCCGCTCATGAGCTTGAGCGCCCGCGTCACCTCGCCCATCTCCCGGTCCCGCGTCGCCTCCCGCGTGTCCGGCTTCATGAGCCCGAGGTAGTCCACCAGCACCAACACGGGTGCGTTGCCCTGCGCGATGGCCGCCTGCCAGCAGAGCCGCAACTGCGCGGGCGTCGTGCCCCGCGGCTCGATCTCGATGGGCAACTGCGCCAGGACGCCCGCCGCCCGCATGATCGTCCCCGCATACCGGTCCTGCCGCGCCGCGTCCGCCATCGCCCACTTGAGCCCCACGCCCGCCTCGGCCGTCAGCAGGCGCTGCACGAGCTGGTCCGGCGTCATCTCGAGGGTGTCCACCAGCACGGGGCCGCACGCGGCGGCGGCCCGCGCCATCGCCAGCGCCAGCGCCGTCTTGCCCTCCCCGGGGTTACCGGCCACGATGTGCAGGCCGGGCTGGAGCCCGTCCAGCAGGTCCGTCAGCGGGTCGATGCCCGTCGGCAGGCCCGCCGGGCCGGTGTCGGGACGCTCCAGCGCCTCGAGCGTCGCCGCCAGCGTGTCGGCCAGCGACCGCCGGACGCCGACCGCCACGGTGCCGCTCGCATAGCGGGCCAGCGTCCCGCAGGCCGACCCCACGGCCGCGGACAGGTTGGCCTGGCCGTCGGCGGCGAGCCCCATCAGCCGGTGCGCCTCCGCCGTCACCAGCCGCCGGGCGTAGGCGTCCCGGACGATCTCGGCATGGCCGACCACGTACTCGGCCGCCCCCGCGGCGTCCATGAGGTCGCTCAGGAGCAGCATGGCGTCGCCGTCCAGCAGCCGGCCGAGGCCCACGAAGTCCACGGGCTGGTTGGCGTCCACGAGCTTGAGCATGGCGGCCCAGAGCGTCGCGTGGGTGGCGCGGTAGAACATCCCGGGCTCGGGTAGCACGGGCCGGACCACGGCGAGGCAGGCCGGGGTGATGAGCACGGAGCCCAGCACGGCCGCCTCGGCGTCGTCCGCCACGAGGGCCTTGGGGAGCGCGTTCATGCGGTCCCCTTGCCGGCCTCAAGACGGGCCAGGGTGTCGCGCCGCCGCTGCTCGAGCGCGTCGAACGCCGTGGGGGGTAGGGGGGAAGAGATTGTACTCCTTACTTCAGGTGCTGGTGTAGGTGCTGGTGCTGGTGTAGGTGCTGGTCCCGCGTTGACAGGCTTGTTGTCAGGATTGACGACAGGGCTGTGCACAGAGGGGGTGTAACCCCTTGCCTGCTTGGCGTTTCTGGCCTTCTGGATGGCCGCCCGCTTGCGCTGGCGCAGGGCTTCGGCCTCTTTTTTCTCCCGAAAAAGCCTCGGAGAACGCAGGAAAAGTCCGTCGGAAGTGGCCTCGAAAAAGTGCGCGACGACGTGCTGCACGTCGGCCGGCTCGACCGCCCCGAGCATCCGGCAGATGGTCGACAGGTCGTTGGGGAGCTGGCCGTCCTGCCACTGGTAGCACCAGAGGTCCAGCAGGATGGCCCGCTGGGTGCCGGTGCAGCTGCGGACCTTGCCGTCCGCCAGCCAGTCCCGGCAGTAGAGCGGGAACCACACATGGGCACTCGTCTCACCCTTCGCCATCACGCCACCTCGGGCGCGGCGTGGCCGTTGGGGCAGGCGTCCTGCCGGAGCGGAAACACGGCCAGGCACGCCTCGCAGCGGCGGCGGGCCTCCCGGGGCGCCGTGCGCGCGGGTGGCTCCTCGCCGCGGGACAGGCCCCACTCCCGCACCAGCCGCCACGCCATGCTGGTGCTCATGCGGAGCTGGACGGCGATCCACGCCACGCCCCGCCCGGCCGCCCACCACGCGCGGAAGTCCCGCGCCTCGGCCGCCGTGAGCACCCGCCGCGGCCGGCCCACGGGGCGCAGGGGCACCCCGAGCCGCCGCATGAGGGTGACCACGCTGTCGCGCCCGAGCCCGGTGAGGGCCACGAGGTCGCGCATGGGGACGCCGGGGTCTTGGTACAGGGCGCGGGCGCGGCGGATGACGGCCGGCGTCAGGCGCGCGGATTTCGAGCGCGTCTTGGGCGCCCACCAGGCGGGCCGCGCGCTCATGGCCGCCCCCGCGCGGGCACCGGCACGCCCGGGAACACGATGCGCCAGAGCGCCACGGCCGCCGCGCCGTAGTCGGCGTAGGTCGGGCTGTCCGCGCCGTGGGTCGCGCGGCTGGCGTCCCGCAGGGCCTCAAACGAGCCGGCAAAGCAGCCGGTCGTGTACTGGTGACCATCTACGGTGCGGTACAGCGTCAGCGTGTCGCCCCGGGAGCCCACGGGGCCGATCTGGGCGCAGCCGCGCCGCGACGACACCCGCGCGTCGCCGGACACCTGCGCGTCGCCGGACACCTGCGCGGCGCCGAACACCCGCGCGGCGCCGGACACCCACGCGGCGCCGAACACCTGCGCGTTGCCGGACACCTGCGCGACGCCGAACACCCACGCGGCGCCGGACACCCACGCGGCGCCGGACACCTGCGCGGCGCCGGACACCCACGCGGCGCCGGACACCTGCGCGTCGCCGGACACCTGCGCGGCGCCGAACACCCGCGCGGCGCCGGACACCTGCGCGTCGCCGGACACCTGCGCGTCGCCGAACACCCGCGCGCCTGGTCCGACAAAGGCCGAAGCCGCTACCCGCGCGGTGTCGGCCACCCAGCCGCCGCCGTTCGGGTGCTGGTGCGCGGGGACGGGGCCGCGCCCATCCCGGAAGTCGTGGAGTGCGCTCATGGCCGCCCCCGGCGGGTGGGGGTGGAATTGTGTGGGATGGCGGGACGGGTGTGGGGCGCGTCGCCTCGGTTGGCGTCCGCCCCTGTCCCCGCCTGTCCGCTCCCGTCACCGAGTAATACAGCGCCTAGTGAGAAATGGTTCCCCGAGGACATTCTAGCCTCCTGTGGGGTGAATTGATGGGACCGGCTCACGCCACGCCCCGCTGGACCACGACCCGCCCGGCTGCGAGCACCTTCCGCAGCCGGGCGGCGTCCCGCTTGAGGAACGCCGTCACCTCGTGCCACTCGTACAGCGAGGTGATGTCCCCCGAGGTGTGCCCAAGGTACAGGCGTCGCCGCGTCCGCGGGATGCGCGCCAGCTCGCAGACGTGCGCGTAGAAGTGCCGCGCCCGGTACGGCCGCACCCGCCCGCCGGGGTACTTCGCCAGGTGCTGCCGGAACGCCGCATAGCTGCACTCCGGCGTCACCGGCTCCTCCACCAGCGGGATGACCCGCTCGCTCCCCGCCGTCTTGGTGCCATGCACCCGGATCAGCGCCCCGCCCACCTCCCAGCCACCCTCCCGGAAATACTCGCCCGGCCGCATCCCGGTCAGGCAGAGCGTCCAGAGCATCCGGCCGCGCACCGGCCCCAGCCAGTCCATGATCTCCCGCAGCTCCGTCCGCGTGAACGGATGCACCGGCTTGGCCCGGTAGCGCAGGCGCTTGACCGCCCGGAGCGCCCCATACGTCGCGCTCTGCTCGCCGCAGGTGGCCCGCGCAAGCGCACGGCAGGTCATCAGGAGGTAGTTGAAGCCGCGGGGCTTGTGAAGCATCCGCGCCTTGAGGCGGCCCACCAGGTCGGGCAGGTCGCGCAGCTTGGCGTCCGCATCCAGCCGCGCAATCGCCCGGCCTACATGGCGGCGGCCGGCGGCGGTATGCTCGCTCTCCGCCTCCGCCGCGAACGCCGCCACGGCCACATCCACCCGCACCAGCTCGCGCGAGGTGCGGACCTCGTGCAGCCGCCCCGCCTCGTGGTACGCGAACACGTCCGGCACCCGGTACGCGCCCTCAGCCAGCATGGTCAGGATGTCCCAGCGGTGGTCCTCCACCAGCTTGGTGAGCATCCGGGCCATGCCGTGCGCCTTGGTGCTGTCCCGCGTGGCGCAGGAGTGCCGGAACGCCACCGTGGCGCCGAGGTGCTTGCGCGAGAACTCGAGCCACCAGATGCGGCCCCGCTTATAGGGCTTCACGCGGCATCCTCCCTGGCCTTGAGGTACGCCTCGAGGTCGGCGCGGCGGTACACGATGCAGCGCCCGGCGGCGGTGACAGGGATGGCCTTGAGGGCGCCCGCCTGCGTGAGCCGGCGGAGCGTCCGCACGGACACGCCGAGCAGGTCGGCGGCCTCGGCCCGGGGGAGGTACTCCTTCATCGTTTCGGCTCCAGCCGGACGGGCTGCTTGAAGTGGTCGGCGGCGTACCGCAAGGCTTCCTTGGCGGTGGGCCGGGAGAGCGAGCAGGCGAACGTCCAGCCCTTGCGCGGGTCGAGGCGCTGGATGCGGTATCTTTTGTCGAGCGTCATGCGGCAACGTCCTTTCGTTGGGCGCGTACCGCCTCCACCAGCCTGCGCCCGATCCACTCCGCCACCGGGCTCCCGACCCCGTTGCCGCACAGGCGGTAGCGGGGCGTGTCCTTGAGGTGGTAGTGTCGGCCCCGCTCGTCCACGCCCTCGGCGGTCCACTGGTCGGGCCAGCCCATCAGGCGCTCACACTCCAGCGGCATCAGGCGGCGGGGGCGCTCTTGGTAGTTCAGGGTCAACTCGCACCACGCCGGTGCCACGCACTCCATCCCGTCGGCGTGCAGCGTGCCAACCATGCCGGGTGTCACGCCCGTGCGGTTGGTCGCGCTGGTCACATTGCGGTGGTCCCAGCCGTAGGGCTGCACCACGGGCGGCATACCTTGTCCACCGCCACTCCAGCTACCATCCACCCGCCGCGTAATGGTTGGGCTGACATCCTCCGACTCACCCACGCTCACGCGCTGCACCGGGTAGCATCCGTTGCTGTCGAGGTCCCCGCTGTGGTAGCTCCCGAGACTGCCCGCAACGCTCGCTCCAACCTCGGCGGCAGCGCCTTCCCCCGCCGCCTCGCGCGGGTCAGGATGCCCGCACACGCCTTGGCTGAGTGCCAGTATTTCGGCGGGATCAGCGGCGCCGGCACGAGCAGCGAGGACAAAGACCCGTACCCGACGCTGAGGCGGGCCAAAGCCGCCGCGTCCGAAGTACCGCAGGTCACACACGCGCCAGGCGGCCACGGCGTCTGGTCCCGCTGCCACACCGCCCCCCGCCCAGCCGTCTCGGGGAACAGGGATGGGGGCTCCCACGAGGGTTGATAGGACGAGGGCGAAATCCCGCCCGGCGTTGGAGGAGAGGGCACCGGCAACGTTCTCCCAGAGCAGGTAAGGGGCGCCGCACTCCGTCCAGAGCCGCGCCTGCGTGAAGAACAGGGACGACCGCGCCCCGTCCACGATCCCGGCCCGCTTGCCCGCCACGCTCAAGTCCTGGCAGGGCGAGCCGCCCGAGAGGAGGTCGCAGGCCGGGAAGTCGCGGCCCGTGAGCTGGGCCACGTCGCCCCAGAGGGGCACGTCGGGCCAGTGGTGCCGCAGCACGGCGCGGGCGTGCGGCTCGATCTCCGCATGGCCCACGCAGGCCAGCCCGGCCCGCTCAAGCCCGAGCGACAGGCCGCCGGCCCCGGCGAACAGTTCCACGAACCTCACGGCCCCTCCTCCCCCGTGACGCCGAGCGCGGCCAGCGCGAAGCGGAGCTTGTGGATGTGCAGGGCCTTGGCCTGCGCCTTGGCGTAGAGGATGCGGCCCTCGCCGTGGAGGTCCTGGTACTCCTGCTCGGCGCGTCGGAGCTGGGTTTGCAGGCTGGCCTCCGCGCTGCCGAGGGCGGGCCGCTCATCCTCGCGCTCCTCGGGCGGGTCCGTGCGGGTCGTGCCGGGGATGGTCAGGGCGGTCATCGGGCCACCTCCACGAACAAACGCCCGAGCAGGGCGCATGCGGCGAGGAACGCCGCGAGTTTCAGGTACGAGGCGAGGTCACGCATGGGGCGCCTCGGTGTGGACGATGCGGCAGGTGCGGTACTCGCTGCTGGCCCTGATCGCCCACTCGGCGGCGGCCCCGTACAGGCCGCGCTCGGCGCACGCGGCGGCGGCGTTCCACTCGAACGCGCGGGGGTCCACCACGACGCGCCGGCTGTGCGTGTCGCCCGTCACGGCCCGCTGCTGCCGCACGGCCTCGGCCACATCCGGGCGCGGGACGTAGCCGATGGCGGCGAGGAAGGCGGTCCACCAGTCGCGGGGGCGCATCAGCGGGCCTTGGGCCGCACGGCCCACAGGTTGTGACCCACGCGCACGACTTCGTCGCCGCTCGCCTCTGCCAGAAAGTCCGCGACTTCCTTGGACCGCCAGAACGTGACTTGCGGCGTATCCATGCCGAATCGCCATTCGTTGCCCATGCTCCTGGCCTCCGTGGTGGTGGTGGTGTGCAGAGCGCGAGCCCGAGTTGCACGGGACGGTCACGGGGACCGAAGTCTGAAACCCGCTCCGTATCCAAGTCCGCCGTCGGAAAGACCCACCAACTGCAAGCACCGGCGTCCCTGTGCTACCCTGCGGTAGCCCCTCGCGCTGTCCTGCCTACTCGTCCAGCCGCACCACCTGCGTGTCGTTGCCCTTCCGCCGCCCGATCAGGTTCCCCGCCGGCCGCGCGTCCAGCCGCTCGAGGATGTCCCGCAGGGCGACGACCGCGCCCCACTGCGCGGGGGTGGGGTGGTCGCTCACCGCAGCACCGCACCCGTCTCGGGGTGGACCGGCGCGTAGCAGCTCCAGGGCTGCGCCAGCACCCCGTCCACGCCCGTCAGCCGCCGCGCCGCGCACTCCCGCACCACCCACCCGTGCGGCGTCAGCGCGTCGGGATGCAGCCCCGCCGTCAGGATCAGCAGGTCCCGCAGGCTGTACCACACCAGCGCCGCCGTCTCCGGCGTCATCGGGACAGGGATCGTGCCGACCTTCTCGGTGGTGGGCGCCGTGTCCGCCACCCACGCGGGGCGCGGGCCGTGCAGGGGCTCGTAGTCCGGGCCGTCGATGGCCGCATCCTCCGCCCGCGTGGCGAAGCTGATGCCCTCGGCCATGGCGATACGCTTCATGGCGCTCATGCGGCCTCCACCTCGGCCGGCTCCGCCTTCGCCGCCTCGCCACCAGCCGGTAGTCGGCGCGGTCCTGGTCGGTCCAGACCGACGACTGCAGCAGCTTGTCAAAGAACGCCCGCTGCTTGTCGGTCGGCGCCTCCGCCGGCGCCACGACCTCGGCGCTCGGCATCACCACGATCTCGCCGTCCGCCGTCACGTCGGCCCCCAGTTCCTCCGGGGTGTAGCTCATGCCCGCGATGATGTCCGGCGCCGCCGCCCGGAGCCCGGCGCTGATCGCCCGGGCGCGGAGCATGGCGTCGGGGTACATCTTCCAGCCGTCCTTGTTCAGGAGGTTGGCGCGGCGGGCTTCCTCGATGGTGAACGGCTGGGTGTGCTCGGTGCCGTTCGGGTGCTTGAGCCAGATCGTGGCCTTCTGTCCGTCCGAGTGCAGCCACTTGTGCTTGCCGCCCGCCCGCAGGAACAGCGCGAGCTGAAGTTCCGCCGAGCAGGAGGGCTTGCCCTGGATGATGTGGACCTGCCGGAGCGCCTGCATCGCGGGGATGCCGAGCTCGAGGCCGGTCTGGATGATGGCGAGCGCCTGCGCGGGGGTCTTGACGCTGTTGGGCAGGAAGCCCGTGGTGACCAGCATCTCGGCGAACTTCATGCGTTCGCCAAAGCTCATGTCGTGGGTGGCCACGGCGCCCCCGTGGGCGTGGCCCTGAACCAATGCGGTGCTCATTGTCTCTCCCTCGGTCTGGTGCTACGTTTCAGGCGGCGGGCGGAAGCCCGTCCGTCTCTCCCTCAGCCCCCTTGTCGGCGCGACCCGGCAAGGGGGTGTCCCGTTCCTCCGGCCCGTGCCACCCGCGGCGCGGGCCGTCCACCACGTCATAGCCCTTCAACGCCAAGGCGGCCCGGAGCGCCGCGAACGGCCGACGAATCGGGGTCACAGACCCTCCCGGAAAAGAACAGGCCCGCCGCCGGTGGTGAGACATGCGCCCGGGGAGAGGTCCGGGGAGTCATCGGCATTGGGCCCGTTGGGTCGCATCATCTGTCCCTCTCCTGTCTACGCCCGCGGCAGCACCACACCGCCGCGCGTCACTTACGGTACGCATATGCCCCTCGCCGCGCAAGCGTGTTATTTGGACACACCCGGAGCGCGCCGGGCACGTTCTTGCTCTGTGACGGTTACTCGCCCTTGAGGAGCCCGAGGACCAGCCGCTCCAGTTCCGTCGTCAGGCCCTCCTCGCGGCGCGCTCTGCCTTGCGCCTTTGCGCCGTCCGCGCACTGACCGCGCGACGACACGACAGGCAATCGCGCCCCTTGCCGCCGGGGCGGCGGTAGGTGTTCTCGGACGTGTATGCGTGTCCCTGCGGGCAATGCGTCTTGCTGGCGTTGACGGCCCTTACTTTTGCGTAGTCCCGTCCCTCCATGTTCACGGCGTGCGGCACCGCGCGGAGATGTGCCGGGTTCACGCATCCCCGGTTCTTGCAGAGGTGGTCGCACTCCAATCCTGGCGGGATCGGTCCCATAAACGCCTCGTACATGAAGCGGTGGGCCATCACCAGACGCCGATTCCTGACCCCGAATCGTAACGACAGGCGTCCGTACCCGTCGTGGTTCCGGTGTCCCCGCCACTCCCAGCACCCATCGGCGGTGTCCGGCAGCGCGATGTTGGCGCAGCATCGCTGCATGGAGGTCGGAAAGCCTCGAGTCGGTATTCCCTTCGGCATGGCACCTGCCCCCTTATCGCCTGACGCACCCACTCCGCTTCACGTCTGACACCTTCACATCGAGCAGCACGCAAACAATACGCTCGATGCAGGTTGTCAACTCCTCTTCCATGTCGCGCAGGTCCTTGAGCTCAGCCTTGGTCTTGGCACGCGCCTGCGCCGCGGCGGCAAGCTTCCACACCAGAATGTGAGCCAGCTCGTGGGCCACGATGGGGATCTCGTCCTCTTTGGGGATGCGCTGCGGGTTGAGGTTCAGGGTGGCGTCCAGGTATTCCGGCTGGGCGTGGCACGCCCCGGAGCCCTCGGTGCCGTCCTCGTGCAGGAACGGCTTGGCGTCAACCTGAATGGAGTAGTAGCCAAGCAGCATGAGGCGGCGAAGGGCATCCACCATGCTGATGAGGCGCTGCGCCTTGGTCTGTCCCATTAGGCCGCCACCTCCATGTCCCGCCACAGCGCCACCCCGTCCTGAATGTAGATGTCCTCGACGTGGTAGCGTTCGCCATCGGCGGTGTGGGTGATGACGACGCACCCCTGCTGCCAGTCCGGGTCCACCATGTAGTCGGGCTGCAGCGTGCAGGTGCAGCCCGACTCGATCCAGAGGTGGGAGCCGTTGTGGTCCCGGTGGTAGAACTTGCCGAGCCGGTGCGTGTGGCCCGATGCGCCGCCCTTCCCGTACCGCTCCCACTCCCCCTTGGCCGTCATGCCGGACCACTTCCGCACCACCGTCCCGTGCTTGAGGATCAGCTTGGGCAGGATGTTGGCGCGGGTCTGCTCGTGGGTCGGCACGAACCGCCAGCCGATGTCGTCCAGCCCGAGCAGCGAGGGCCAGGTCATCGCCTCCCGGAACGTGGTCAGCTTGGCGAGCGCGGAGCCGCCGCCGGGCAGGTTCCAGATCGTCTTGCGGAGCCGGTCCTCGTGGTTGCCCTCGAGGAGCCATCGCTCGGCCGCGGGGTTGAGCTGGGCCATCTGGTGGAGCCACGTCCGGGCGGCGTCGATCTCGTGCTGGAGGTTGTGCTTCCGGTTGGGGTCCTTGTCGAACCGGGAGAGTTCGTAGCAGTCGAGCAGGTCGCCCATGTGGACGAGGCGGGTACAGTCGGCCTTGGCGTAGATGGCGCGGACGCAGGCCAGCGCGGCGTCGTCCTGATGCGGGAAGTGGGTATCGCCCACCAGCAGGGTGCGGGTCCAGCCCCGGAGCACGGCCGGCGCGGGCTGCTGCGGGACCGGCACAGCGAAGGGCGTCGGGGGCAGGGTGAGGAGGTCGTGGATGTCCCGGACGGTACCGGGCGGCTTGGCCGCGAGCGTCGGCGGCGGGTCCGGGGGCCGGTCGGGCTGGGGCGCGGGCAGCGTGGAGCGGTGCTGGTTGTACTTGGCGTAGGCTTCCACGCGCTTGCCGCCGATGGACTGCCCGATCTTCTGGGAGAGCGCGTTCGCGATGGCAGGCCAGGAGATGTTGCGCCCGCGCTGCTCCCAGATCCAGTCAAGGTACGGCTCGAGCGGGGAGCCGGGCATCAGGCGCCCCGCATCCGTTCGATGGTGTCCACCAGCGCCTCCAGCGTGGCCGGGCGCGTGGCGAGGGCGCGACAGAGGAGGTCCGGGCCGCCCGCGATGTAGAGGAGCTTGGCGAGGGTGTCGTCACTCACGGGCATCGGTGGCCCCCGTGAACGTGAACGCCCCCCACCGGAGCGTATGCGCGGTGGCGGCGTAGGGCAGGCACGTCTCGGCGTGGGCATCCTCGCGCTTGACGCAGAGCGTGTCCCCGGCGGTACGCCACGTCCCCTCGATGTAGGAGAACAGGCCGGTGCGGATGCCATCGGCCAGCCATGTCCACTTGCGGGCGGCGGCGTAGGTGCCGTCCGGGCGGAAGGTGACGGTGCCGTGGTCGGTGACCTCGATGCCCTGCACGACGCGCACCGTCTCGGCCTCCCACGTCCCCACCGGGGACTGCGCCGCGAGGGGGAGGGCGAGGAGGAGGAGGACTAGGCGCATTGCGTGTCTCCCAGCAGAGATGGTTGTTCTGGCATCACGGGTAGGCAATGCGGGCTGAACCAGATGCGCTCGCGCGCCGCATTGGCGCGGCCACGGCCATCGGCCTGCGAGCCGTAGCCGCCGCGCGCCTTCCACGGCACCTCGGTCCATCCTGGCATCTCGTGTTCCCCGGCGTAACCGCAGAGGGCGATGCGGAGAAGCGGGTTGTCGCCGTTGGCGAGCGCCCACGCCCGCACGTCGCCAGCCACCGAGGAATGCGCGGCATACTTCACGTCGTGCTCGTCATCCGAGTACGGCGGGTCCAGCAGGACCGCCGTCATGCCGTGCTTGACCGTCACCGACTCCCCGAGCACGCGGCTCCAGTCGCCACACGCGACGCGGACGCGACGGAGCCGCGCGGCCAGCGCGGCGAAGTAGTCCGCGACGCCCCTGCCCGCGTCCCCCAGATGGGGGAGCTTCTGCGACGGGCGGTGGACGCCCCTGCCCGCGTTCCCCAGATGGGGGAGCTGGTCGGGAACGCGGGCAGGGGCGTCGTGACGACACCACCCCGATCCGATCCACGCGCACAGCCCCCACACCCACCAACCGGCCACCTTGGCGTCGAAGTGCTCCGGGTCCGTTCGCAGGGCGGCGATGCGCTCCATGCCGGTTTCGCGCAGCCACCGATGCCGCGCCAGCAGGTCCGCCTCGTTCACGGGCGCGTCAGCCCACCGCGCCACGTCATCCGGCGCGACCTGTAGCGCCCGCCAGAAGTTCGCGAGGTAGCAGTCCAGGTCGTTGACCGTCTCCGTGCGTGGCTCGTGCGGACGCGAAAGCAGTACGGCCAGCGAACCCGCGAACGGCTCGACGTAGTTGGGCACGTCCCCGAACCGCGCCCAGATGAGCGATGCGGCGCGGCTCTTGCCGCCGAACCACGGAAACGGGGCGCGCAGCGTCATCGAATGGCCTCCCACGTCCCGACCGGGGACGCCACGGCCAGTTGCAGCAGGAGAGCAATCATGCGGTCAGCTCCGGTTGAATGGGGAGGTGATGCGCGATGCGGCGGCGGGCGATCTCGACATACTCGGCCTCCCGCTCGAAGCCGAGGAAGCGGAAGCCTTCGAGCACGGCGGCGCAGCCCGTGGTGCCGGAGCCAGTGAAGGGGTCGAGGATGAGGCCGCCGGGCGGGGTGACGAGGCGGCAGAGCCAGCGCATGAGGGCGAGGGGCTTGACGGTGGGGTGGTGGTTGAGGGCGTGTCGGTCGCCCCCACCACTCATGCCCCGCGGGTCGCTGTTTACCGCGCTTGGGATGCCGCCGTTGAGGATACGTTTAGTCCGAACCTCCATCCCCTCCAGCCCCGCCTCGCGCTCGCTCCGGCTGGCCTTGGCGCAGTAGAAGAAGCGGGAGGCGCCGCCGGTGTCGCCATAGTTGGCGCTCGGCGCGTGCGCCCGAAAGCCAAACTCCCCGCCGTAGGCATCCCACGCCGCGCCCTTGCCCTGTGGCGCGGATTTCCGCTCCCCGCTCTGCCTGTCCAGTATCGCCGCCGCGTCCTCGTCAAGGCTCACGTTGGCGGGCCAGCGGCCGGAGGCCGACGACATTTCGCCATTGCGCCCCTCGCCAGTTTTGAATCCGTAGACCTGTCCGGTCGGAGAGTTTAGGCGTGGTTGCGGCACGCTTGGTGGCACCCCCTCAATCCGGCACCCATCCACGTTGAGCGCCCCGGTGCCGTGCGCCGCGACGTTCGCCGCGACGGTGCCAACTAGCGGTTTCCGCGCCATGATGATCGGCTCCCACGCGGGCTTGAGCGCGGTGCCGCCCCACGGGCCGTTGTGCGACTTCGGGAACCCCGAGCCGTAGAGCCACGACAGGCAATCCCGGATCTCCCACCCCGCATCCTCAATCGCGCACGCCAGCCGGTGGAAGGTCCGCGTGCCGCCGAAGGCGAGGAGGTGGGCGCCAGGCTTGGCGACCCGTAGCGCCTCGGTCCAGAACGGCTCCCCCGGCACGCCGTGGTCCCAGTCCTTGCCCATGAACGACAGGCCGTAAGGCGGGTCCGTCACTATGGCGTCCACGCTGTCCGCGTCGAGCCCGCGCATCCCGTCGAGGCAGTCGGCGTTGTGAATCATCAGAAGCGCACCGGCACGGAGACAGAGAGCGTCGGCCCGGCATGGACCGCGCCCCCGGCGAGCGTCAGGCCGTAGCCCGCCGAGACGGTCGGGCAGGGCAGGAGCCCCAGCACCCGGCAGCCCCGCCGCGCACGGGCGAGGTCGCGGGCGAGGCTGCTATAGGCTGCCGTGTGCGTGGAGTCCTCGAAGGCGCGGAGTGAACCCAGCCTTGCGTATGCGAGGGAGTCGGCGCGGATGATGGCGGCTTGGGTTTCGATGACCGTGTCCGCTATCGCAAGTTCCCGCTCCAGACTTTGATAGTCCGAGAGATGGACCATAGGGGTCGAGTCAGATAATCCAGCGGCGGGCGATGAATTATTCCCCGGGACTAAACCGCCTAAGCTCGGCATATTCGCCATTCGCGAATCGCGAACGTAGGTCACCCGTACCGGTTTTGCGTTACGCAGATTGCGCAGACTGTCCCGCTCGCGCCCCAGCGTTGCCACCGTCCGGGTGAGCCCCTGACGCTCCACCGCCCACCGCACGCTGTCAGCCGCATGCACCCGCGCCGCCGAGTCGCGCACGGCTTGGGTGGGGTCGGGCAACGGCTCCAACGGGCCCGCGGCCCAGCGGATCACCCGCGCCACCCCGAGACAGGCCAGGACCAGCACCAGCACTCCCACCCACCACCGCCAGCCCATCATCGGGACCTCCTCAATGGCGCCGAATCCACCAGCGGCGTTGCTGGGCGAACGTGAACAGTTCCGGACCCATCGGGCGTCTCCTCACCAGGGGGGTGCCCGAAACCTAGCGCCGGAGGGCGTCCCACGGCCAGCGGAGCGCGAACC
>JBGART010000044.1:0-89225 GCA_044230055.1 Myxococcaceae bacterium
CAACGGCGGCATCCACCAAGTGCGAATGGAAGCGTGGCGGAACGAGTTCTCGGATGCACCGGACGTCAGGGCAATGCTCCGGAGGGGCCTCTGCTTGACACGAGGCGACCTCTTCATGGAAGACGTCGGCAGTGCTTCCGGAGCTTGGCTCATGGGCCGCTTCGGTCTGCTCGAAACAAACCGGCAATGTGCCGTGCGTGGGTTTGCGCCACCTCTCGACTATGCGCCTGACGGCGCAACGCTCGAGGCGAGCGGGGAGGCGCCTGACTGAGAACAGCTGTTCCTCCGGCGAAATGGCCGGCCAGGGCCGGTTTCCCCCCTCGAGGCGAGCGGGGGAAGCGCCCGACTGAGAAGAGCTGTTCCTCCGACGAAATGGCCGGCCAGGGCCGGTTACCTGTCGACGCGCTTAGAACCTGTACGCCACGCCGAAGAGCAGGTTGAAGGCGAAGACTGCGGCGCCGCTGGTGTGGATGGCGGGGCCGAAGCGCGAGTTGAGGGTGAGCTCCAGGTTGTTGTCGATTTTGTACTCCGCGCCCGCGCCGAAGAGGACCGGCACCCAGAAGCTGCCGGGGCCGCCGTAGCTGTAGAACTGGGCGAACATCGGCAGGTCCAGGTTCAGGTTCACCGACAGCGCGTCGCTCGCGCGGATGCCGAAGTCGAAGCCGACGGGGACGAGGATGCCAAACGCAGTCCCTCCGCCGGCAAAGTACGCGGAGAAGCCGGGCTCCGCGCGCAGCCCGAAGTTGATCTTGTTCCGCTCCACCAGCCCCACCCGCAGAATGAACTGCAGCTTCAGCCCGGGGACGATGGTGGAGGGCATGCCCTCGTAGCCGTAGTTGAAGGAAAAGCGGCCGCCGAGGTCGATCTTCGACGTCATCCCGTGCAGCAGGGTGGCGGAGACGCCGGGGAAGCCCATCTGCGCGTGGATGACCGTGTTGCCGCCGCCCACGGTGTTGCCGGACTGCACGTTCCAGCCGCCCGTGCTGGCGGAGACCGCGTCCGCCAGATTGTCGTCCTGCGCAAACGCAGCGCCAGCGCCTGCAACCACCGCCAGCACGCACGCGACCTTCATTGCCTGTTTCACGAACACATGAACCTCCGGATGCCCCCCTTCAAATCGGGTGCGCTCTTGCTTCGATTGCGCCCCAGAAGCAAGCGGGTTCGTCGGGGAGTATCCGCCCTGCGTCAGACCGGCTGACCGCGCTCCCGCGCGAGCCGGAGGAAGGCCTCCTGCAGCGCCCGGAGCTTCACCAGCGCGCGCTCGCGGGCCGCGTCCATGTTCTCCGTGGCGCCCGGCGTCTCGCGCAGCTCGAAGTAGTACTTAATCTTCGGCTCCGTCCCCGACGGCCGCAGCGTGATGCGCGAACCGCCGCGTAATTCGTAGGCGATGACGTTGGACCGCGGCAGGCCCCGGTGCCCGGCGAGGTAGTCGTTCATCGAGGTGACCTCAAGGCCCTCCACCGCGGAGACCGGCTGGCTGCGAAAGCCCTTCATGATGCGCGCGATGGTGGCGGCGCCCTCGGTGCCCGGGAAGGTGAAGCTGCGCTGCTCGGCGACGAACAGCCCGTGCGCGCGCTGAATCTCTTCGAGGTAGTCAATGACCGTGCGTCCGCGCGCGCGGCACCAGGCGGCGAGGTCCGCGAACACCAGCGCGGCGCCAATCCCATCCTTATCCCGCACCACGGTGCCCACCGTCAGGCCCAGCGCCTCCTCGTAGCCAAAGAGGAACTGCGCGCCCTCGGTCCGCTCCCGCTCCATCGCCCGGTTGGCAATCCATTTGAAACCGGTGAGGGTCTCGTCGTAGAGCGCGTTCAGCTGCCGGGCCAGCTCCGCCAATTGCGCGGAGGAGACGATGGTGGTGATGACCAGCGGCTTGGGCGGGCGCGGCGTCTTCTGGGTGAGCAGGTAGTGCCCCATCAGGACGCCCACCTCATTGCCGGAGAGCGCGCGCAGGGCCCCCTTCCCGTCCCGCGCCATCACCGCCAGCCGGTCCGCGTCGGGGTCATTGGCGAGCACCAGCTGGGCGCCCACCTTCTCCGCCAGCGCGATGGAGAGGTCCATCGCCCCCTTCTCCTCGGGGTTGGGGAAGCGCACCGTGGGGAAGCGCCCATCCGGCTCCTGCTGCTCTTTCACGCAGTGCAGCTGGGTGAAGCCGTCCTCGGCGAACACCTGCTTCACCCACCGCCCGCCCACGCCGTGCAGCGCGGTGTAGACGACGGGGAAGTCGCGCTTGGCCTCCGGGTGGACGCGCAGCGCGAGGATGGCGTCCAGGTACGCCCGCTCCATCTCCGGGCCGACGGCGCGCCACAGCCCCTTCGCCTTGGCCTCGGCCGCGGGCAGCAGCTTCACCTCGCGCGCCGGCTCCACCCGGTCGATGGCGGCGGCGATGCCCACGTCATGAGGCGGGACAATCTGCGCGCCGTTCTCCCAGTACACCTTGTAGCCGTTGTACTCGGGCGGGTTGTGGCTGGCGGTGACCATCACCGCGGCGGCGGCGCGGGTGCGCAGCGCGGCGAAGGCGGTGACCGGCGTGGGCGTGACGCCCTCCAGCACCCAGGCGGGGATGCCCTCGGCAGCGAGCACCGCCGCCGTGTCCTCGGCGAACTCCTGGCTGAGCATCCGCCCGTCGCGGCCCACCACCACGCCGCGGGTGGTGACGTCGGGGAGCGTCGCCTTGAGGTAGCGCGCCAACCCGGCGGTGGTCCGCCGGACGACCGCGCGGTTCATCCGGTTGGGCCCGGCGCCCAGCGTGCCGCGCAGCCCGGCGGTGCCGAACTCCAGCGCCATCCCGAAGCGGTCCATCAGCTCCGCTTCGTTCTTCTCAGCCAGCAGCCCGGCCAGCTCCTTCGCGGTGACGGGATCCGGGTCAGCCTCCAGCCACGCCTGGGCGTGGCGGAGAATCTCGGCGAGCTCCATGGGGCCTCTCCTGGGGGAACGTTCAGCGGTAGTCCGTCAGCTTGCGACGGGTGGGGCCGCCTTTGGGCGCGTCCTTGCCGCTCTGACAACCGACGCACAGTTCGGCGAACGGCATGGCCTCCAACCTGCCCCACGGAATGTCCTCGCCGCACTCCTCGCAACACCCGGCGGCCTCCGGGTCCTCGGCGATTTTACGGAGCGCCTTCTCAATGCGCCCCAGCGCCCCGGCGTGGGTCCGGTTGCGGCTGGAGGCGATGGCCTGGCTCATCTCGTTGAGCGGCTGTTCGTCCTCGTCGCCGCCCACCTCGGCCTCGGAGGTGCGGTTGGGGGCAATCTTCACGCGGCCCTGGGCAGTGAGCTCCACCTTGAGCTCCTGCAGCCGCTTCACGAGCTTCTGACGCTGCGCCTCTTTCACGAGGGGCTCCGGGTCAGTACTTCGCGTCCGACTTCTTTCCGGAGACGATGGCCACCGACGCGGACGCGCCAATGCGGTTCGCCCCTGCCTGAATCATCTTCATCGCGTCCTCGGAGGAGCGGATGCCTCCGGACGCCTTCACGCCCACGTCCTCGCCCACCACCTTGCGCATCAGCGCCACATCCTCCGCGGTGGCCCCGCCCCCGGCGAAGCCGGTGGACGTCTTCACGAACGCGGCGCCGGCAGCCTTGGAGAGCACGCAGCCGGCAATCTTCTCCTCGTGGCCCAGCTGGCTGGTCTCCAGAATCACCTTCACGGGCCAGGGCCGCGACGCCTCCACCACCATGGAGATGTCCTTGAGCACCAGCGCGTAGTCCTTGTTCTTCAGCGCGCCGATGTTCACCACCATGTCGATTTCGCGGGCCCCGCAGCGGATGGCCTCGCGCGCTTCGAACGCCTTGGCGGACGGCAGCGCCGCGCCCAGCGGGAAGCCGACGACGGCGATGGGCACCGTCTTGGACCCGGCCAGAATCCGCGCCGCGGTGCCGACGTTCACCGAGTTCACACAAACAGTCGCGAAGCCGTGCGCGCGCGCCTCCTCCGCCAGCTTCACCACGTCGTCCCGGGTGGCTTCAGGCTTGAGCAGCGTGTGGTCGATATAGGGCGCGATGTCCGCCGAGGTCCGCACGCGCTCCGGCGCAATCCGGCTCACCCCGGACTTCACGGCCTGGACGGTGGCACAGGCGTCGACGTGGCCGCACTCGTCGCAGCTGGGCGCGCAGTCGGGGGCGGCAGGTGACGGCGAAGCGGGCGACGGGGTGCAGGGCTGCTTCTTGCCCACCCGCGCGGCCTGGATGCGGCGGCGCACCCGGTCTGAGATCTCATTCACCACGTCGGAGATGTTGTCGCCCTCAGCCATGGCGCACCCGTCTAGCGCAGATTCGGCCAACCCTCAAAGCCGGGGGCCAAGCCCCGCCTTCTTCCGCGCCGCCAGCAGCGTCTCCAGCTCTGCCGGCGCCAGCGGCGAGGCGCCTCCAAGCGCCCGGGCGGCATGGAGGATTTTCGCGTAGTGCTCCACCAGCTCCATCCTCAGGAGGGCCTGAGTGATGTCCTCGCCCAGTGTCAGCGCCCCGTTCCCCGAGAGCAGCATCGCGTCATACAGCCGGGCCTGCTCGGCCACCGCCTTCACCCCTTGGGGCGACCGGGGCAGGTGCCGAGGCACGGTGGGGATGCAGTCGCCCAGGCTGACCACCACCTCCGGCATGGCGATGGGCGCCAGCTCAAGGCCCGCCAGGCCAAAGGCCGTGGCGAACGGGGAGTGCGCGTGCAGGACCGCGTTCACCTCGGGCCGCGCCGCGTACGCCGCCAGGTGCAGCTCCAGCTCCGAGAACGGCTTCCTCCGGCCCTCGAGCACCTTCCCCGCGGCGTCCACCACCAGCAGCGACGCGTCCTCCACGTCCCGCTTGGAGATGGCGGTGCAGGTGATGAGGAAGCGATCGCCCTTCAACCGGACCGACGCGTTGCCGTCGTGGTTGGCCACCCATCCGTTCTCATGAAGCCTGCGGCTGACAGCGCACAGGTCCGAGCGCAGCTTGGGCAGCAGCGGAAACCCGCTCACGTCCGGGGCCCGGGCACGTCGACCGCGTCCACCACGCCAACGATGAGGGACCGGATGGGCAGGGTCTTGTCGCCCAGCAGCTGCCGGACGCCGCCGCCCTCGCGCAGCACGAGCACGGTGTCCCCCACCCCGGCGCAGGCCTCGTCATCCACCGCGAGGAAGCTCTTGCCCAGCTCCGCGCCGCGCTCGTCCACCGGCTGGACGACCAGGAGCTTGCGCGCGTGAAAGGCCGGGTGCTTCTCGGTGGCCACCACCGTGCCGAGGACCTTGCAGAGGTTCACGCGTCCACCGCGTCCACCAACCCGACGATGGCGCTGTCCACGGGGACGAAGGTGGGGTCGCAGGCCAGCGCGGCTTCGCGGCTGCCCACCAGGTAGACCAGGTCCTTCGGCCGGGCGGAGACCCGGTCCACTGCGACCTCCGGGGTGCCCGCCGGGCGCCGGTGATGGTCCAGCGGCTGAACGATGAGCAGCCGCGCGCCCTCAAGCCCTTCGTACTTCTTGGAGCACACGACGGTGCCGATGACTTCGCCCAGATACATGCGAAGAGGCGTTTACTACAGGGTCCCGCTCAAAATCAGCGGGATCTCCACCGACGTCTCCTCCCCCGCGAAGGAGGAGAACACCATCCGGCGGGCCCGCATCTTCAGGCACTCGCCCAGCCCGGACTTGTCGATGTCCATCCGGTCAATCTGGGCGCCGGTGACCACGCCGGAAGTGGCGACGTTGGCCACGATGTTGACCTTGCCGCCCTTGAAGTTCGGGTTCTTGCGCATCTCCTGTTCGATGCAACTCTGGAACGCCGGCTGGTTCTGGCCCACCACCTTGGCCACCACTTGAGGGTCCAGCCCGCCGGTGGCGGTGTCCTTCATCTTCTCTTCGCCGCCCTTGCGGACCTTCGGGCCGACGTCCTTCTTGGACGCGTCCCCATAGAGGCTGGCGAGGTCCTCCGCCGTCGGCCCGCCCGGCGTCTTGGCGTCCTTCGCGGCGCGAGCGGCGGCGGCGGTGAGGGTGCCCTTGTCGCCTGAGCCCGTGGGCTCGACAGGCTGGCGCGCAACGGTGGTAGGCGGCGGCTTGGGCGGCTTCTTGTTGCGGCCCAGCAGCAGGTCCGACAGGCCGGAGACGCCGTCCGCGGAGAAGACCGACTGCTCCACCTCCCGCCCGGCGCCGTCCACCGTCTTGATTTTGAGGGGGACGACCTTCAGCTCGGAGAGGAGGTAGAGCGTCACCGTCGGCACGACGAGCAGCGCGCCGATGAAGGCGGCGATTTTCCAGGGCGGGTTGCGCTTGTTCACGCCCGCCTGGGCGATGAAGAAGCTGGTCGCTTCACCCGCGGGGGGGAGCTTGGCGGGGTCAATCTCCCCGAGCGCGGCGAACGGGTCTTCGGTGGGCTCCGGCTCCGCGCGGGGCTTGGCCTTGCCAGGCTCCTCGTCGGCGTGAGCGCCGTTCCCGTTGACCTTCTTGCCCTTCTTCTTCGGCTCCTCGGCCGGAGCGTCCCCGAAGAGCTCCGCGAGGGGCGCGGCGCCGCCTTTGGAGGAGGCCACACCGGGCCGGGGCGAGAGCTCCAGGACGCCGCCGTTGACGTCGGTCTCCCGGGCGGGCGCCGCGGCGGCCACCATCTGGGCGATGGCGGGGGGCGGCGGCGGCGCGGGGGTGGCGGTGAGGGAGGGCGCCGGGCCGCCGGCCAGGAAGAGGGAGGCCATCTCCGGCAGGTCCGAGGCCCGCTTCCAGTCTCCCATGCCCTCCTTCCAGAGGTACGTGCGGACCGAAATCTCGGACGTCTTCACCTTGGCTTGCAGCTGCCGCGCGTCAAAGGGCCCCACCTGCTTGCCCTTGACCATGGCGAACCACTGGCCTTCCACCAGCACGCCCCCGGCTGAGTCCATCCGGGAGGTGCGGGAGGCGTCCTGGGCAGAGAGCGCGCGGTCCTGAGCCCGGAGCGCCTCCACCTGCCCCACGGAGAACATCGAGGTGGCTTCTTCTTCCTCGAGCAGCTGCGCGGGGCCCTGCACCGAGATGATGTTCTGGCAGTGCTTGCACCGGATCTTCACGGTGCGACCACGGACCTTCTCGTCCGCGATGGAGTACCGCTTCTGGCACTTGTCGCACGCGAAGTTCAATGGGACTCGGATGGTAGCCCGCCTCTGCGGAACCCTCCAAGAACGTGAGACGGCAGCGGAATGTTGACTGTGGCCAACGAGCACACTAAGGAAGCCGCCCTCTTTCCCACCGTTCAAAAGGTAAGCGAATGCCGGCTAAGGACCTTGGGACCAAGTACGTCTGTTTCAAGTGCAGCACGAAGTTCTACGACATGAAGAAGCCGGACCCGGTCTGCCCGAAGTGTGGCAGCGACCAACGGGAGAGCCCGGCGAACAAGCCGAGCGAAGGCCGGCGCGGGAGACTTGCGGCCGTCGCCAAGGTTATCGAGCCTATTGAGCCCGAGGAGCCAGCGGCTGCAGCCGAGTCCGAGGAGGAGGAGGAAATCGAATCCTTCGAGGACGAGGACGCCGAGCCCAGCGCGGCGGCGGACGCAGAAGAAGAACCCTGAGTCAGTAGCCGCTCCGGGTTCGAAGCGACCACAGGTGAGCCCGCCCGTCAGCTGCCTGGCGGAGCGGGCGTAGCCACAAGCGCCTGCTCGTGGATGGCCTGTCGGATGAGCTGATACAGGTCCTCACCCATGTGCTGCATCCCGGCGGGCTGCGTCAGCTTGCCGGACGGAGTCGCGGCGCCCGGGTGGGCAGACTTGCGAGGCTTGGTGCGGCCCATCTTCACTCCCCCTTCCCACCGGTCTCCGGTGGGTCCATCACCGACGTCTTGAACGCACGTGGGCAGGGGGCGATTGCGAAAGCCCTGCCGTTACGCCGCCTTCTCGCGCTCCGTGTAGAGCGGCATGTTCGACTTGAGCCACTCCGGAACCTGGTCTTTCCGGTAGATGAAGATGGCGTCGTACGGGCAGGACTTCTCGCACTCGCGGCAGCCGGTGCACTTGCCCTCGTCCACGGTCATCAGGTTGAAGTAGGGCGACTGCGGATCGCTGATCTCCTCCAGGTGGAGGCAGTCGAACGGGCAGCGCTCGGCGCATTTGTCGCAGCCGGTGCAGGCGCGCTCGTCGACGAAGGCGTAGGGACGCTGGTTCTTCTTCAGCATCTCCGTCAGGTTGCCGAAGTTGTCGTAGATGGCTTCGGCCGGGCAGACCACGCCGCACGCGCCGCAGTCGATGCAGAGATCGGGATCAATGACGTGCAGTTGCTTGCGGTCGCCGGTGATCGCATCCGTTGGGCAGCGTGCGATGCAGGCGGTGCAGCCGATGCAGGTCTCGATGATGTAGAACGCCATGGCGCGCGGGTTTAGCACTCCCGATTTGCCCCGACAACGGTAGGAACTGTCGGGTGTGACGGCGGCAATCCTCGTGCGCTTGCCTGTTCAAGAAGCACTCCTGCTCCCTCCTTCCCCGAGGGCGCTGGAGCGATTTGGGCGTTGGATCCCAGAGAAGCTTGTTGGTAGAAGGCCCCACGCAGCGCGTCTGGTTGAGTCGTCGCGTCGGGAGGCTGGGCAATTGCGGGAGAAACTCAAAGCACTGGCGGAGCTCCAGAAGGTGGACCTGGAAATCGCTTCGCTTCGCAAGTCGGCGGAGATCTACCCCAAGCAGGTTGCCGAGCTGGAGAAGGAGCTGGCAGCAGCCCGAAGCGCGGTGGAGGCAGAGCGGGCGCGGCTGGCAGACATTGAGCGGCAGAGGCGCACGCTCGAGCAGAACATCACCGATGAGAAGGACAAGGTGAAGAAGTGGGAGCAGCGGCTGGCCGAACAGCGCTCCACCCGCGAGTACGCCGCCCTCGCCCGTGAGATCGACATCGCGAAGAAGTCGAACGTCACGATGGGCGAAGAGCTGGTCGAGCTCGGCAAGACGCTCAACACGGCGCGCGAAGCGGTGAAGTCGAAGGAAGGCGAGTTCGCGGCGAAGCAGGATCAGCTCGCCGGGCGGATGGCGGAGCTCAAGGCCAAGTCCGCGGGCTCCGACGGCGCGGTGAAGGAGCTGGAGGCGAAGCGCGCGGCCTCCGCGGTCACCGTCGACAAGGTGCTCTTGCAGAAGTACGACACGGTGAAGAAGCGACGCCTGCCGGCGCTGGTGGCGGTGAACGCACCCGGCACCTGTCAGGGCTGCAACATGAACGTCCCGCCGCAGCTCTACAACACGCTGCGCTCCACGCTGGGGATGGACGTCTGCCCGTCGTGCCACCGGATCATCTACGCTGCCGAAGCGCTCGAGGCGCCCCAGTCGAAGTAGTCCCTTTCGCCGCTCCTCAATCGCTCGCCCATAGATGGCCCACAAGGACGCGGACATCCTGCGCCACATCGCGCGCGAAGAGCCCCTCGGGGCCACGCTGCGCGCCTTCCCCGGCCTCACCCGCGAACGACTCTCCCGGATGTTGGAGCGGGTGGCGGAGTCCATCGAGCAGCTCGGCCGGCAAGGCGGAGCGCCGGAGGCCACCGTCAGCCTGCACCGCTTGCGCGTGTACTCCGACGGCGCGGCGCGCGGCAATCCGGGTCCGTCCGGCGCGGGCGCGGTGCTGGTGGAGCCGTCAGGCCAAGTGGTGGACCGGCTCGGCAAGTACCTCGGCGTTCAGACGAACAACTACGCCGAGTACATGGGGCTGCTGCTGGGCCTCAAGCGCGCGCGGGAGCTCGGCGTGAAGGAGGTCGAGGTCTTCGCGGACAGCGAGCTCATGATTCGCCAGTTGGGCGGCCGCTATCAGGTGAAGAGCCCGTCGCTGCGCCCGCTGTATGAAGAGGCGCTGCGATTGCTCAATGACTTCTCCCGCGTGAAGCTGGTTCACGTCCCTCGTGAGATGAACAGCGCCGCGGATGAGATGAGCAATCGGGCGATCGACGAGCGGCTTTGAGACATGAAGTGTCCGCGATGCAGTGATGAAATGAGTGCCGGCAGGCTCATCGGCGGACAGGGGTGGCTGTTCTGGCACGCCCCGCCCTTCAGGACGGGCCTCCTCGGCTTCAAGAAGGGTCTGGATATCCTGCGCGATCCCCGCCCCTTTTTACGTCGGGCCCTCAAGGACGATGTGAGCGCCGAGCGGTGCGAGCGATGTCGGCTCGTGCAGTTCGCGTATTGAGATCCAAGTGAGCGCCGGGAACCTCCTCTTCCGCGTTGCGAGCCCAGGGGATTTCGACGGGGTCCTCGCGCTCATGCGTCAGTACTTCGCCTACGACGAGATTTCGTTCGATGAGCCCGCCGTACGTCGGGGTCTCGCCGAGCTTCTGGCGCGTCCGGAGCTGGGCTGGGTATTTGTCGCCATCGAGAGCACGGCTGTGGTCGGCTACGCCGTGGCCACGCTCGGCTTCGACCTTGAATTCGGCGGTCGACAGGCAACCCTCACGGACCTCTTCGTGACCTCACAGCTCCGACGCGCGGAGCTCGGTCGTGAGCTGCTGAGACTCGTCGAGCACACGTGCAAGACCGAAGGCGTCCGGGCCCTCGAGCTTCAGGCTGAAGTGGACAACACAGAAGCGCGGGCGTTCTACGAGGCGAATGGTTTTCGCGAACATTCGCGCGTCCCGCTGAGCAAGCGCTTCTGAGCGCCGGGCTTCAGGCCTGCTTGTTCTTTTCATCCCAGAGTTTTGGTTCCCACAGCTCCACCTTGTTCCCTTCGGGATCGAGGAGCCAGGCGAACTTCCCGTTCTCGTGCGACTCGGGGCCCTGGATGATTTCGATGCCCGCACTCTTCAGCTGCGCAATGAGGGCCGTCAGATCATCCACCCGTGGACAGCACAGCCATCGTGGATCCCCACCACAGATGAACAACACATGATCAATCTACTGTCGCTTCCACGAAAGGCTATAGAGGCCGGTCTGACCCGCCGTCCAGTACATTTCCCCCGCTGCCGCTCTGCTTGGTCACAAACGACCGAACGACGGCCCGAGCTTCGGCCGACTCGACCAAGCTGAGGTGCGCGCTGCCCTTCGCGATGCAGAATTGCGCATTCGGAATGCGCGCTGCTTCGGCGCGCGCTTCCTCGACGAGGTGGAGCCCGTCGTCTTCCCCGGCGATAACCAGGGTTGGTACACGAATCTTGGGTAGCTGAGGTAACAGCGAAGGTCGTTCGATCATCGCAGACCGAACCGAAGCGAAAAATGGCGCCCGCCGTGAAGCGGTCATGCACTCCACAATCATCCTCCCGTGCGCACGGTGGGAAGGATGAAGCATCATCTTCGCCACGGCGCGAGCCATCCATTTCGGACGATGGAGCAATTTGAAAGTCCAGTACATCAATGAATTCTGAACACGCTGGAAGCCCTTCCACGCTCCAAACGGGGCATTCATCGTGACGAGCGCAGTAAATCGCTCCGGCTGACGCAGTACCGCGAGTACTCCGACGTGCCCGCCCCACGCAGATCCCACCCACGCCGCCCGCTGAATTCCGAATCCGTCCAAAACTTGAAGGGCAGCGTCTGCGCACGCTTCGAGCGGAAATGACGCATCCGGCCCATCGCTCTTTCCGTGGCCCGGTCCGTCAATCAGAACGACGTCATGGTCCTGCGCGAAGACATCTACCAGCCCTCGTAGTGTCCGGATGTCGCAGAACAGGCTTGGCCAACCAACGACAGCGGGAGCTCCAGAGATCCCATGGCGCTCCACGTTGAGCTCTCCAAGGATTGTTTTCATCAGCTCTCCTCCCGCCCTTCCTCTTGAAGCGCAGTCGTTGATTCAGTGACCCATCGCAGATGACCCACCACTCCGCACAAAGTGAAGCCGAATGCGTTAAGTGCGCCGTGCAGCCTGGTCATCTGCTGCAGGTTGAAAACGTGTCTTCCTGCGAGCTCGGCCACACCGTAGACGCCAGCAGAGAGCATCGCGAAAACAAGAGAGGCAGAGGACAGGAGCAGGAGCCCTCGGACGGCTCCGATCTCCCGCAAGCCTACACCACCCGTGACAATTCCAAGCGAGAGGGTACTCGCGACCATCGCCGACACCCCGAGAAGCTTTAGGGAGGGAACAGAGGCCAGATTTCCCGCCGCGATGAGTGGAATTCCGACGATGGCGACGAAGGAAAGAAGGTTGTGCATAAGCCGCAGACCCGCGTGACTCGGACCGAGTCTTCGCCCGGTCGCCGCAATGAGAATCTGGAGCGCGAATCCACTGAAATGAAAGTGAACCGCTGCGAGAAGCACGGTTGAAGGAGCGAAGTGGCTTGGACCCATTCCAAGCCGAGAGAGCATGAGCCACACGGTGCCAATGGGGAGGAAGATGCAGGCAGCCATGATGTTCGGGCGGCCTCGCAAGTCTACCGAGCGCACAACACTGGCGAGGCTACCTGCCGCGACGAGAACACACGCGATGACCCAACCCAGGGCAAGCGCCCCAGCAAGAATTCCTTTGGGGACCAGAAACGAGAGCGTCAGCAGCGCCGCCGTTAGGGGTTGCACTCGCTGCGCCGCGACCAAAATCGGACTCGCTGAGCCAGGTGCGAGGAGCCGGGACAAGAGAACGATTGCCAGCGGCATGGCGATGAGCGGAAGCACAAGAAACACGTGCTCAAGCGAGCAGAACCCGGGTACCTCTGATGCAGGAACGAGCGGCGTTCCGAACCATAGAATCGTTCCAACCGACGTGGCGACGACGCCCCGCTTTAGACAAAGCGCCGGCAAGCGGGGCACCACCGAGTCGACAACACTCTCTGCATTCATGCCGGCCTCCCAGGGCGGAGCAGTCCTACCCAACCACCCTACAGAAGCTCAGCCCGAAGGAGGACTGTTGGTCCGCGGTGAGCGGCCATGCAAAAATGCATGGCATGGCCAGAACACCCAAGCGGGACAGCTCGCCCACAGACCCCGTGCTGAGAATGCTTGGCAACTGGGATGATGTGCGGTTGTTCCTCGCACTCCATCGAGCAAGGAGCCTCTCCGCTGCGGCGGGGCCCCTCGGCGTGACCCAGCCCACCTGCGGTCGGAGGCTCGCGGCACTGGAGGGGCGGCTGAAAATCAGGCTGTTTGATCGCGTGCCCGAAGGCCTCCGAACGACAGCTGAGGGTTCTGCGCTCCTCGACGCAGCCACCGCAATGGAGGAAAGCGCCCTCGCGCTTGCGCTCCGTGCTTCGGCCAAGGACTCTGACCTCGACGGCGTCGTACGTATCGGAACGAACGAGTTGTTCGCCAGCACGTTCCTGGTTGGAGTGCTGGGCCAGCTTCGTCAACAATACCCAGGCATCCGCGCAGAGCTCGTGATCTCGAACAGCGAGGCGGACTTGCTCAGGCGTGAAGCAGATATCGCCGTGAGATTTCGACCCGAGGGGTCGCCGCCACAACCGGGGCAGCTTGTCGCGCGGAAGCTTGGGGACTATCCGTTTCAACTGTTTGGCGTTGAATCGTATCTGGACCGCCACGGGTGCCCCGAAGACCCGCTCGACCTCGCCCAACACGAGGTGGTCGTGTTCTCGGGTCGGCACCCTGCCGCCGAATGGTGCTCCCGCGCATTTCGGCAAGCAACGGTCGCTCTTTCGGCACCGAGCATGCATGTCTGTGGCGCTGCCATCGCTGCTGGAGTGGGGATTGGAGTCATTCCGACGCGAGCGACAAAGCTCTTTCCTGGCCTGCGTCCTCTCTCCTCCGTCGTCGCACGAGGAACGGGGTGGCTGGTCGTTCACCCGGACTTGCGAAAGGTTCCTCGGGTGCGCGCAGTGATGGACACCATCGTCGCACTGTTTAAGTGAGCGGGTCAGCGTTCCGGAGACGGCGCGTATCGCTCTCGCGGTGGGTGCGTCGATCGCGGCTTTCCCCCTCGGCGTATCAGCGGGAAAACAGGATCAGGCCTGCTTGTTCTTCTCATCCCAGAGCTTCGGCTCCCACAGCTCCACCTTGTTCCCCTCGGGATCAAGGAGCCAGGCGAATTTCCCGTTCTCATGCGACTCGGGGCCCTGGATGATTTCGATGCCCGCACTCTTCAGCTGCGCAATCAGGGCCGTCAGATCATCCACCCGGTAGTTGATCATGAAACGGGCGGTGCTCGGCTTGAACCACTTGCTGTCCTTCTCCGCCACCGTCCACACGGTGAGGCCCTTGTCCTCGGCCGTATCCGCCGACCACTTCAATATCGCGCCCCCCCAGTCCTCGAGCGCAACGCCCAGGTGCTTCTGGTACCAGGCTGCCAGCGCCTTGGAGTCGTTGTTCGAGAGGAAGAAGACGCCGCCGATGCCGGTCACTTTTGCCATGGGCCGCTCGTAGCGCACTGAGGTCAGACGAGCAATCGCGCTCCGCAGGACTCTGGAGCGCCACTGTGTTTGCATTGCGGCCGGATGATCCACTCCTACCACCTGGCGCAGGTGCCGATGCTCACCGGCGCCCGTTCCCTGTGGAGCCCACCTGCTGCTGACGGGCTGCGCTTCTGCGAAGCGCTGGCTTTCATGCAGCTGGGCGCGCCCATCCTGTCGATTCAGCGGCTGCGCCTCGGCCGCCTGGCGCTCTTCGCGGAGTGGGCGGACGAAGCGGCGCTCGACGGCTTTCTCACCACCCACCCACTGGGGCAACGGCTGGCGCGTGGCTGGCACGTGCGCATGCAGTACCTGAGGCGCTACGGCGCAGTGAAAGGGTTGGAGTACCTGCCACAGAAGGCGGGCGACTGGAGCGACGAGGAGCCGGTCGTGGCCGTCACCCTCGCGCGGATGAAGCTCACGGAGGTGCCGCGCTTCCTGTCCTGGGGGAAGCCCGTCGAGCACTTCGTGCGGAACCACGAGGGCCAGGTGTTTTCGATGGCGGCACAACGTCCACCGAACACCATCTCCATCTGGCGCTCCGTCCGCGCGATGACGGCGATGGTTCATGGCGATGCGACGTCGCCGGCGAGCGTCGTGCACCGCGACGCCATGGCGGAGCAGCGCCGCCGCGACTTCCACCACGTTGCCATGGAGTCGCGCGCTTCCCGGCCAGTGCTTCTATCTCGTCTACCTCAACGTTCCGACGGACCCGCGTTCCCGCGGCAGCACGGACGGAGATCTTGGCCGCGACCCCCAAAATCTCTGGCGCGCCCTCGACGAAGCCGCCCAGAGTCAGGCGCCGGTCACCGTCTCCAGCGACGGCATGAACACGATCACGGTCAGCATTGAGGCTGAAGCCATCAGTCAATAGTCGCATCCACGAGCGGACGGATGCTCCCGTCGCTCATGCGCATCATCACCCGCCCTGCAACGACGTCCGTTCTCAGTTCGTCCTGGGAGCTATCCAGCGCGCCGTCCCAACGCCAGGTGCCTCCAGGCACCTCGTCTACCTGGATAAAGACCCCACCGTCCTCAACGAGAACCCTGCTCACGGTGGCTCGGCCCCCCTGGATGAAGGTTCCGCTGGTGAGATCAATATCGTCGACAAACACCGTCTCACCGACCTTGGGTGTCATCCTCGGCGACCGTCCTTCACCCTGACCTCAGCGGTGTCATGTCGCAGAATCCTGTCGAGCGTGCTGACCAACAATCGCCGCTCGCTTGGCGACATACCCGCCTCGAACGCGAGGTTCACCTCCGCGGCCGAACGGGCCAACTTCGGCAAGAGCCGCTGGGCCTTGGGCGTCAACGCCAGATGCATCACCCGCCCGTCGGCGTCGCTCTTGCTGCGCGTGACCAGCTCCTTCTCTTCCAACCGGGAGATCAACCGGCTGGTCGCGCCGAGATCCACCCCCAGGCCGGCGGCGACGTCGAGCAGGGAGACCTGCCCTCCTCCGCCCAGTAAAGCCAGCGCCGCCCACTGCTGCGCGGTCACCTCATGCTCCGCCAGCGCACGCTCGAGCGCCATGCGCATCTTGCCGGCCACCCTGTTGAGCAGGTAGCCGAGGCTCTCTTCCAAACGAAACTCAGCACTCATAGCGGGAGGTTCACTCCATTGAGCCCCATCAGAGATCCCGCCAGCACGACGCCGATAAATACCCCACTCCATGACTTCCAGTGACGTGGGCTGAGCGCTGGCATCGAGAGTTGCTCGAGGAGAATGGCGGCCGCGCTTGCCACGAGCCAGCCGGACGAGGTCTCCGGGCGGAGCACGCGCAGGGCGGCGGTGAGTATCCACCCGGCGCCGATAACCCCCAACGCGAGATTCTTGTAGCGCCATGCGCCGCGCGAAGCCGTAGGCGCAAGATCCTGATGCAGCTTGGCTACTCCCGCGACGTCACCCCGCTCGATGGCGGGAAAATAGCGGAAGCCGCAGACGACCCAGAACGAACCGAGCGCTGCGAGAAGAACAGATGAACCGTCAACCTGCATAGAGACCCCGAATACGATTGCCTAGAGGCAACCATATAACGGGTTACTTGCCTAGGCAACAGATACCGAAATTCCGGCCCGAGTCGCCTTGAGACGGTCAGCTCACGCGTCGAACCATGGGCGGCTGCCACGAGCCATCGAGGATGCGCGCTCTCCCCCAGTAGGCGCGGATGTAGAGGGAGAAGTGGCCCTCCGGCGCGGGCAGCCAGTTCGCTTCTCGGCTGGCGCCGGGTGAGCGGGCGCCCGCATGCAACGTCAGCGAGCCATCGCTGTTCCGCTTCAGTCCCTTGTTCTTCGTCCCAAGCGAGTAACGCCCAAGGCCGTTGGGGTGGAAGAAGTGATGCTCGTTGTAGAGCGTGAGCGACCAGAACCCATCAACGGGCGGCTCCTCTCCCGGAGCGAAGACGACTTCATAGCTCCGCGAACCGTCCAACCCGCCACCCGCCGAGTCGGCGTCCGTGTAGAAATACTGTGTTTCACCAGGCGTGTTCTCGAACATGTTTGACTTGGCCGTGCCAGCGCGGTCGAAGTAGTCGACACCCCAGCGGGCGTTGTTCGCGGAGCGGTTCCACCCATTCCCCGTGGGACGCCCGTTGTGCCTCCACTCGAAGAACGGCCGCATGAGCGTCCGTTCGGCTTCCACGGCGGTGTCGGTGACAAGCTTCTTGATGGCGGGACTCCTCGCCGCGGCATCCAGCAGCGCGCGGAATTGACCGTAGAGGGCTTCCTCGCCAGGCAGCGGAGGGACCGTCTCCAGCACAGCGCCAAGCTCGTCGAAGAACGTCTCCGGCACCACCCACTGCGTTTCGCCACCGGCCCGCGGCGCGGGGCCTGGGAGGGCCGGCGCTTGGCTCCACGCCTTTGTCTTGACGGTGCCGTCGAAGCTCTTGAGTGGATAAAAGACAATCTGATTGATCAGCGGCTGGATGGCTCTGCGGTCTTCGCTTGTGTCCTCCATGAAGACCCGCGGAATGGCATTGGCGAGCGACGTAGAAGACCGGATGACCCCGCTCAGGCCGCGCGGGACCTCGCCTCGCCAATTCGGACCCACGAGGAGGTAGAAGCCGGCTGGCGTCCGATAGGGCTTGCCCAGCTCAGCGAACTGGTCGGTGCGGGCGTCGTAGAGGGAATAGAGCCAGAAGCGATCGCCAAAGTCTGGAACCTGGGCGATGACCGGCTCCTCATCCAGGGCGAAGAACCCCAGCCCATACACGACGTCCTGATTCGGGCAGGTGACGAAGGTCTGCCCCGCGTCGACGTAGTCGGAAAGCATGGCGACTTGGCCGAGGGGCGCGGCCGGAAGAACGCCATTGAGCCTGCCCGGCTCCGGGGCCTGCGTAATCGCATGTCGCCGATTGATCAGATTCACGAGGGGCCAACCCCAGACGTAGGCGAGCCTGCCAATGGCCCTCACGTACTCGTCGTGCATGAGGATGCCCTCGGCCGGGGCTGGGACCTCCGCTGCGGTTCGCGGGGGCGAAACCTGCAAAGCCATTGCTGAACCCATAGAACCGCCTTCCTAAAGGGCATCCGCGCCCTGGCCTCAATCTTGGCCACAGCTGGAGCACGCGGAATTGTCAGCCGCGCCCGGCTTCCGAGCAGCCGTGAGCACCCTGTACGTGTTTCGCAGTCCGCTCCGGCGCTGGACGGCGAGTGCAATTCCCAACGAGGGAAGATGATCGGCGCTTGGCGACAGTATCGCGACGCGGTCAAGCTGAACGCCGTGCAAACCAACCTGCTCGTTGACTCCATTGTTGGGGATTCACCGACGAAGACGACCCTTGAGCAGGTGAAGCAACTCCCGCGAGGCGCGACGGATTTGGAACGGGAGCGGTTCGACAGCGCCTCCGCGGCGACGGACGCTGCGGTTGCCGCCTGCAGTGGGTAGAGACCGACATGACAACCGAGCGCGAGAAGATGTTGGCGGGTGAGCTCTATGACCCGCGGGCTCCCGACCTGGTGACCGCGCGCGAGCGGGCCCGGGACCTGTGCCTGCGCTTGAACGCCACACGGGAGGCCGAGAAGGAAGAGCGCCTGCGCATCCTGAATGAGCTGCTCGGCTCCGGCGCGGAGAGCGCGTGGATTCAACCGCCCTTCTTCTGCGACTACGGAGAGAACATCGAGCTCGGCGAGAAGGTGTTCTTCAACTTCAACTGCATCGTGCTGGACGTCTGCAAGGTCCGCATCGGCAGCTTCTCCCTGTTCGGGCCCGCAGTGCAGATCTACACCCCCATGCACCCACTCAACGCGGAGCTCCGCCGGAAGCAGGAGTTCGGCAAGCCGGTCGAGATTGGCTCAGACGTGTGGGTGGGCGGCGGCGCCATCATCCTCCCCGGCGTCCGGATCGGCTCGCGCAGCGTCATCGGCGCCGGCAGCGTTGTCACCCGCGACATTCCCGACGCCGTCTTCGCGGCCGGCAATCCGTGTCGAGTGATCCGACCGCTCACCGAGTAGCTGCTGCCAACAGGAGAAACGCGACGTGAGACGCGGGCTCGGCTTCGCACTTCTCCTATTGGGGGCGGTTCCGCTCGTACCTGCAATGTCGCACGCTGATTGGGCGTTGAGGGAGGCGTTCAGACCCGCCCGCCTCTCCCGGACGTCGTCGTGAACGACCCAACCCAGCTCGGCCAAGTTTGTTCGGGGGGAAACTGTGCGCCTGAGAGCGTGGCCGAGATGAAGCTGAGTCACCGCGACATGCTCATCGCCGAGCGGCGCATGTTCTTCTACGCCTACCTCACCCTCTCAGCTGCGGGCGCAGTCCTGTTCGCTGCGGGAGTGGTCCTGCTCGGCGTGCGACGGCGAAGCTGACTATCTCCTCAGGGGAGCTTGGCACCGCGCCGGCCGGCCTTACCTTCCGGCACTTCCTTCCTCAGACAGGAGCGGTTCATGGCGCGGTCGAAAGCGGGCGACTCCAAGCCCCGTGAGAGCGGTCAGGCCAAGAAGAGCAGCTCGCGCACCACCGTGAGCGGCCCGGCACGTGGTCGAACCTCCGCTGGCGCGGACGCGCTTGAGGCCAAGATGGACGCGACCGCTCAGCTCGCCGCCGCCATACCGCACAACGCGAACAAGGCACTGGAGTACGGAAAGGCGTCCGCCGAACCTCCGACTGGCCAGACCGCCGAGCCCGCCTCACCCATCGCCACTGGCAGCACGCTCACCGAGACGGTCGCGAACGCCAAGGTCGGCCGCGGCAAGCCGATGCTCGGGACCAACCCCGGGAACCTGCCGCTGGACCGCGTGCGCACCGACGCCAGCGGCCGGGAGCTCACGACCAACCTGGGCGTCCCGGTTGCGGACAACCAGAATTCGCTCAAGGCCGGGCTCCGCGGCCCCACGCTGCTGGAGGACTTCATCCTCCGGGAGAAGATCACCCACTTCGACCATGAACGGATCCCCGAACGCATCGTCCACGCTCGCGGCTCCGGCGCTCACGGGTTCTTCGAGTGCTACAAGCCGCTCACCCGCTACACCCGCGCGTCGCTCTTTGCCGAGGCCGGAAAGCGCACCCCGGTGTTTGTGCGGTTCTCGACCGTGGTGGGTGAACGCGGCTCGGCGGACACTGCTCGGGACGCGCGGGGCTTTGCGGTGAAGTTCTACACCGACGAGGGGAACTGGGACCTGGTCGGCAACAACATCCCGGTGTTCTTCATCCAGGACGCGATGAAGTTTCCGGACCTCATCCACGCGGCGAAGCCGGAGCCGCACTTCGGGATGCCTCAGGCGGCCACCGCGCACGACACGTTCTGGGACTTCGTCTCCTTGATGCCCGAGTCCACGCACATGCTGATGTGGGCGATGTCTGACCGGGCCATCCCGCGCAGCTACCGGATGATGCAGGGTTTCGGCGTCCACACGTTCCGGTTCGTCAACGCGAGCGGCGACTCCACGTTCGTCAAGTTCCATTGGACGCCCAAGGCGGGGACGCACTCGCTCGACTGGGATGAGGCGGTGAAGATCTCCGGCGCGGATCCCGACTTCCACCGCCGCGACCTCTGGGAGTCCATCGAGGCCGGCGCCTTCCCCGAGTACGAGCTGGGCGTGCAGCTCTTCACAGAAGCCCAGGCCGAGAAGTTCAGCTTCGACATCCTGGATGCGACAAAGCTCGTCCCCGAGGAGCTCGTGCCGGTGGTGCCCGTCGGCCGGATGGTGCTCAATCGCAACCCGGACAACTTCTTCGCGGAGACGGAGCAGGTCGCGTTCTGCGCGTCCCACATCGTCCCGGGGTTGGACTTCACGAATGACCCGCTGCTCGCCGGGCGACTGCATTCGTACCAGGACACGCAGATCTCCCGCCTCGGCGGCGCGAACTTCCACGAAATTCCCATCAACGCCTCCGTCGCCGAAGTGCACAACAACCAGCGCGACGGGATGCACCGGCAGGCCATCAACCGGGGGCGGGTCTCCTACGAGCCGAACTCGCTCGCCGGAGGCTGTCCGTTCCAGGCGGGGATGAAGGGCCTCCGCTCCTTCCCGGAGCGCGCCACGGGCGAGAAGGTGCGCGGCAAGCCGGAGCGCTTCGCGGACCACTACACGCAGGCCACGCTCTTCTGGGAGAGCCAAGCTCCCGTGGAGAAGGCCCACATCCTTCGCGCGTTCCGTTTCGAGTTGACCAAGGTCCAGGTGCCCGCCATCCGTGAGCGCATGGTCGCCTCACTGGTCAACGTGAGCCGCGAGCTCGCGGAGCCCCTGGCGCACGCGCTGGGCATGGAGCTGCCCAAGCCGCTGCCCAAGGCGATGCGCGGGACCGTGCGGCCGGAGACCACCAAGTCCCCTGCCCTGTCGTTGTTCGCGCGGCCCGGAGACGGATCCATCCGGGGTAGACGGATTGCCATCCTGGTCATCGACGGCGTGGACGACGCGGTAGCGGGGGCGCTGCACTCCGAGCTCACCGCGCGTGGCGCCGTGCCGCGCTTCGTAGGGCCGCGGCTCGGAGAGGTCACCGGCGAAGGGGGCGACGTGCTCAACGTCGAGGTGACGCTGGAGACGACGCCGGCCGTGCTCTACGACGCCGTCGCGCTGCCCGGTGGCCATGGATGGGCCGTCGCGATGGGGAAGCTCGGCCACGCGCTGGAGTTCATCAAGGACACCTACCGGCACTGCAAGCCCATCCTCGCGGTGGGTGAAGCGACGGAGCTTCTGGCGAGTGCGGGCGCGCCTGCCACGCTTCCGGATGGATCGCCTGACCCCGGCTTGGTGCTCGCAGGAGACCAGAATCTGAAACGGGCCATCTCCGCGTTCGAATCCGCGCTGGGTCAACACCGCCACTTCGCTCGGGAGATGGATCCTCCCGCAGTGTGACGACTCAGCCAATCAAGAGCGGACCAGGCCTTGCGCATCGTCCAGCATGACGGCCTGGACGAAGGCGAGGTGGCCTGAGCGCATCGGGTCTGTAGCCGACGTGCCAGATGTGAAAGCCTCGCGGCCACCATGAGTCTGTACGTCATCACCGCACTGGAAGCGCCCGTCGCGGTCGTCTTTCACCGCGCGAACAGCAAGTGGTGGTCGATCAGCCGGTGGGACCTCGCGGTGGATCGGCTGGAACGAGGCGCCTGCCTCCGGGGAACGCTGTATCCGCGGCGCTGCGACCTCTCTCCCGACGGCCGGCTGCTCTGCTACCTCGCGCTCAAGGGCGGCCGCGGGGAGTTCGTCGGTCAGTCAGGCGTCAAGACCTTCTCTGCTGTCAGCAAGATGCCCTGGCTGTTCGCCCTCGCGGCGTGGGCCGAGTCCGGCACGTATACGCGAGGCTGCCACTTCGTTCGCGGCCAGGGTGAGCTGGGTGAGCCGCAGTCGGGCGACGCGAAGCCGATGCTGAGGACGTTCGGCCTCACCCGAAATGCCGCCATCCAGTATGCGAACGAACGTCGAAGAGGCTGGGTCGAGCACGCCGACTCACCCCCTCGCGGCGCGAATGACCTGTGGGACGAGCGCCGGTGCGCCCTCTTGACCAAACCGCGGCCTGGTAAGGCTGGGCGCCTGGTACTGCGCGACCAGGGGATTGAATTCAATTCACCCGGTCGAATCGAAGGGCGTCGTCCGCTCTACTCTTTCGAGCACGGCCGGCGCCGGATTGAGCTCCCCGAAGCGACGTGGGCCGACTGGGACCAGCGGGGACGACTGTTGCTGGCGACCGAGGGGGGAGCGCTCCAGGTGCGTGACCCTGACTCCCCGGCGCTCAGCGTGCTCTGGGAACATGAGCTCGGCAGGTCTCGACCGACGCCGAGGCCTGCTCCCGACTGGGCTCAGACCTGGTCCGACGAGGACCGCCCTCGTCGGGTCAGGGGCAAGCCGCGTGTCACTTGACGTGCGACGGGTTCATCCAAACGACCTCCCAGTGGTGGCCGTCGAGATCGTAGAAACTCCACGAGTACATGAAGCCGTGATCCTGCGGGTCAAGCGCGTGCTTGCCGCCTTGCGCCACGGCCTTCTTCACGACCTCGTCGACCTCGGCGCGGCTTGAACACGAGAGCGCGAACAACGCTTCGGTCGCCTTTGTCGTGTCGCAGATGTCGCGCTTGATAAATGTTTTGAAGTACGGCTCGGCGAGGAGCATCACGAAGGCCTCCTCGCTGACGATCATGCAGGCGGCATTCGCGTCGGTGAACTGCGGATTGAACTCGAAGCCGAGCGTGGAGAAGAACGCCATCGACTTCTTGAGTTCACGAACGGAGAGGTTGACGAACAACTTTCGAGAGCGAGACATGGGGTCCTCCAGGGGTTGAATGTGTGACTACGAGGCCTTCAGAAGATTTCGCACGCGCGCGTCGCGGAGCCACAGGCCCACCCACAGGAATGCAGCGACGTAGGTGGGAAACAGCACATGGGAGGACAGCGGGTTCCCCAACCGGACGTGGGTGGCGATGGCGCCTCCCAGGTACCCGGTCCACAGCACCGCGCCCAGCGGCGCCGTCCGCGGGATCAGATACAGCGCCAGCAAGAGCAGCTGCACGACGCCGAGCGGGAGGATGACGCCCGCCGGATAGCCGAGCTGGACGGTGCCCTCGATTGCCATCGGCACCTGCAGCACCTTCATCGCCGCGTCGAAGGCGAGGAAGGCGACCACCAGGCCGCTGACCACTCTGCCCGCCCAGACCGAACGGATGGGGGCGGCGGATGCGAACGGCGCGGGAACATCGAGGGACACTGCGTTCATGGGAGCCTCAGTGAAAGGGTTCGACGCATGGACCCCCTGGGCTCCCGAAAATCATCGGTCGCACCGCACAATCTGAATTCATGCGGCGGAACGGACGGTTAGGCGGTCGGCGGCAGCGAGGGCGGCAGACCGAAGACCGGAAAAAGCGCCGCCGTATCGAGGAAGGAGTTCATCCCGATGATGCGGTTGCCCGAGAGCTCGAGGACCAGGAGCGCCCAAGCCGCGAAACCGCCATCGAGCCCACCCGGCCGGTACTGGCCGAACGCCGGGCAGCCGTTGGCCATGGTCGGAATGAGACGCGAGCCGCGACACCCAGCGCCCGGCCCGAGCAGCCAGGTCCGGATGGAGTCGTGCCCCTGCAGCCAGAGCGTGTAGGGCGGCATGGAGAGCGTCGCGTCCTCGTGGAGCAGCGTGACGAGCGTGTCTACGTCGTACCGGAGAAACGCGTCCGCATACTGCTGCACGAGCTTCGCCTGCGACTCGGTGAGCGCGCTCTCCGGTTGCCGGACGTCGCGGGTGCTCAAGGTCGCACGCGCGCGCTGCAGGGCGCTGTTCACCGAAGCGGCTGTCGTCTCCAGGCTCTCCGCCACCTCGGCTGCGGACCAGCCCAGGACCTCCGTGAGGACCAGCACCGCGCGCTGCTTCGGCGGGAGGTGCTGCAGCGCCGCCACGAAGGCCAGCCGGATGGACTGCCGCATCGCCAGCTGCTCCGAGGGGTCCAGCTCTTCCGTCACGACACGGGCGTCTGGAACAGGCTCGAGCCAGTGCGTGCGGGGCAGCGTGCTGAGCGCATCACCCACCGCGCCCTTCGGCCCGGACTCGACAGGCCGACCGCGACGCGTGCGCTCCGCCAGCATGTCGAGGCAGACGTTTGTCGCAATCCGGTGGAGCCAGGTCTTCAAAGACGCGCGGCCATCGAAGCGGTCGTAGCTGCGCCAGGCACGGACCAGCGTCTCCTGGACCGCGTCGTCCGCGTCCATCGCCGAGCCCATCATTCGATAGCAATGACCGGTGAGCGCGGGGCGATACTTCTCGAGCTGTGCCGCCTCAATCGACATACCCGGTCTGCTCTCTACATGACCCCCTCCAAGACCTCCAGTCGCACCCGCCCGCCCTCTGAATCCGACTGCACCTGCAGCGAAGACATGGGCCCGGGCTACTGGGTTCCCTCGGACTACCGGCTCATCCTCCGCGAACGCGCCCTGCGGACCGGCACGCTGTATCGCTGCTCCGCCTGCAAGACACCGTGGTTCATCGACGCGTCCAAGAGGCTGCGGACCGCCGGCAAGGCCTTGGGCCCGTTCCCGGAGTCGTACAGGCAGGTCACCTACTTCATCGGTGACTGGAGCCCAGCCCGCGAGAGACTGCGGCGCGCCACGGACTAAGTGCCGCGCGCAGCGGCGCGTAGTCGAGACGACGGCCGACGGCACTGCCCACGGAGGACACAGCGTCGGCGCGATGGGGACGGAGCATGAGCCCGCTCTTGCGAAGCGACGACGCGCTGGATGGGGAGCGCTGGCAGCGCGCGGCGCGGGGGGATTGCCGCGGGGCCAGCGCCATGCCCCCTCCGGGCGGCCTCCGCCCAAGACGCGCCTCGCCCTCGAGGAGGTCGCGGTCGACACGGCGGTGCAGTTCGTCGAGGCGTGGCACGTCCGGCCCCGCAAGCTCTCAAAGTGGTCCACCGGTCGACCGACGTTCGCGTTGGAACCGGACTGGAAGGTGAATACCCAGCAGAGATGCACCTTTGGAGCGCAGCAGCGCTGACCCATGCGTGGTCGACCAGTTGGTCGACCACGAGGTGGCAAACCTTTCTCGGCACTATCTGCACGGGATTGCTGGAGGTTCGCCCGATCCATCGACCCAACCTCGAGGGCCGGTCGACCGGCCGACCACTTCGGGACCTTCCCGCGCGGGAAGGGCGCCGGAACAGGTCCTCAGGCCCCGGCTTGGCGGTGCCTGGTTACCGGTGGTAATAACCACTGGTCATGGAAGCCGGTCACTCACCCGCGGCGCAGCGCTACATCGACCTGGCGCTCAAGCTCATCGACCGTGATGGCGGTTCCCGGGGGGTGAACCTCCGGGAGGTGGCGCGGGAGCTCGGATGCGCCCACACGAACGCCTACAACTACTTCAACGGGCTCGAGGAGCTCCTCGCCCAGTCGTTGGTGGCGGTTCTCGAGCGTCAGGCGGAGCTGAGCGAGCGTGCGCTCTCGCGCCCCACTCGAGATCCGCGCAAACGGCTGGCGGCCCTCATCGAGAGTCAGGTGGAGTTCGCGCTCGCCCACCCGGGGTGGTACCGCTTCGCCTGGCTCGAGCCGCTGCCCGGCCCTCCGCTCCCGCGCGCGCTGGAGGTGATGGAGCAGGCCGGCGCCGGTATCGCGCGGTTGGTCAGCGAGCTCGCGGCCGGGGCCATTTCTCCCGCGCGCTCCGCCCAGGTGGCGGAGGACCTTCATACCTGGCTCCACGGTGCGCTCGCGAAGGCGGTCACGGGGCGGGTCCGGTCCTCGACACCCACTGACGTACGCGCGGAGCTCACCGCGGGCGCCAGGCGCCTCTGCCGGGACCTGATCGCGAACAAGCGGAGCGGATGATGCGCATCGGAATCCAGGGCTGGGGTTCAGAGGGGGATCTGCGACCTTTGGTTGCCCTCGCCATCGGGTTGCGTCGCGCCGGCCACACCGTGCGGTTGGACCTCACACCGGTCGACGGCACTGACTACGCAGACCTCTGCCGCACAGCGGAGATTCCGCTGAGGGTGATCCCCGGCCGCCTCGACTTCGCGCTGCACACCGTGGCGACCGACGGGAACGCTCTGGACCCACTCAAGGTGTCGCGAGACCTGGTCGAGCGCGCGTTCTTCCCGTTCCTGGAGCAGCTCTATCAAGCCGCGCTGGAGCTCTGCGCCACCTCGGACGTGGTCCTGTGGCACTACTCCTGTTGGCACACCAAGGCGGCGGCGCTGAAGACCGGCACCCCGGAAGGCGCAGTCCACTTCTTCCCTGGACTGGTCCCCAGCCGCGTGTTGCCGCCCGCCGGGCTCCCCAGCTTCGGCCCGCTCAACCCTGCGCTCTGGTGGCTGGCTCGCGCCATGCTGGACCTCCAGTTTCGCAAGCGCCCCGCGCAGTTCTTCGCCGCGCGCGGCCTCCCGCCCGTCCGGCACGTGCTCGTCATCCCGAAGGAGGACGAACCGTGGCAACCCTCCCGGATGCTGTCGGGCTTCCTGGAGCGCGGCGATCCACCGGTGCTGCTCTCGCTCGGTTCGATGGAGCACCTGGCGCCGCAACGCGCTCGCGACCTCCTCATCGCCGCGGCCCGCGCCGCCGGCGTCCGCGCGATCATTCAGTCGAAGCGCAGCAGCGCAGACGGCGAGGACGGCGACCTGTTCTTCCTCCCGCGAGCGCCGCACGCTGCGCTGCTCCGGCATTGCTCAGCGATGGTCCACCATGGTGGCGCCGGCACCGTTCACACCTCGGTGGGCGCCGGAGTCCCGTCGCTGGCGGTGCCCTTCATCCTGGAACAGAAGGTGTGGGGAGACTTGCTTCACAAGATGGGCGCCGGCGGAGCGCCCGTACCCTTCTGGAAGGCGAAGCCGGAACAGCTGGCACGCAGAATCCGGGAGCTCGTGACCTCGGCTCCGCTTGCAGCACGGGCGCACGCACTCGCGGGCGCCGTGGCCGCCGAAGACGGTGTGAGCACGGCGAGGGCGCTGGTCGAGGCCATCCCGACCAAGCGCCAGGCGCCTACGCCTCGACCAGCACCTTGAAGCCGCCGAAGGTTATCCGCTTCGAGTCGAAGGGCATCGGCTGGGGGGCCTCCTGCATCCGAGGGTCCTTCATCACCTTCTTATTCACAGCGTCCCGGTGTGCACGCGACCGGTAGGTGATGAACGCGAAGATGGCCGTCTCCTGCGGCTTGAGCTTCGCCAGCCGCGTGAACGGCAGGCCCATCTTCACCGCCAGGTCATCGCCGACACATTCGACGTACTCGAGGGCGCCGTGCTCTTTCCACACTTTCGCGCCCAGCTTGGCCATCCGGCGATAAGCCTCCAGGTTCTTCTTGGGCACCGGAATCACGTATCCATCGACGTATCGGGGCATCTGCGTGTCCTCCTCGCGCTACGGGCTCAACTCCAGGGCGACGACCTCCGCGCCTCTCGTCAGCGACCGTGCATAGAAGAGTCTCTGACCCAGGATCAACGGAGAAGTCGGTCTGCCGCGAACATCTTTCAGAAACCATTCAACCGCCCCGGACAGCGCATTCAGGGCGACCAGCCCCACCCGTGGCACTCCGAAATAGAGCCGCTCACCCTGAAGCAGCACGTCCGCCGGCGCTTCCGGGGACACGAACTCCCACCGGGTCGCGCCTGTTTCGGCATCGACACAAACCACCTTCTCCCCTGCTGACAGGAAAAGCCGGCCGTTATCAATCACCGGACGAAAGCGAATGGAGCCAAGCGCCGTCGTCCATCTGCGCTCGCCCGTCGACCGATCAAGGGCGACGAGCTCGCCCCCGTCAGCGCCAACGTAGACAACTGCATTTGTTATCAACGGCTCAGCAAAGACAGCCGACGACAACTGCTGCTTCCACCTTGGATACAGCTCAAGGTCGCGAAGCTCGAACGCCCTCACATTTCCCTCAAGGCTTGCGGCGACGACAAGTCCTGCGTCCTGCGCCAGCGCCGCATAGGCGCTCTCACCCACCTCAACCTGGCAGGTCACGTCGCCGGTCCCCGCGTTCAGAACGAAGAGGCTCCCGTCGTGACTGAGAACGACAGGATTCCCTTCCACCTCAACGGGAGTGGCCTCGAAATCGCTATCGTCTTCGCTGCGGAAACGCCACGCGACCGCTCCCGAACGTTCCCTGACAGCGACGACCCCAGGGGATGGCAACCGTGTTCCGGCGAAAAGGACGTCCTGCTGCCGGAGTGCCGACCTCACAACGTCCCCGACATCGGCCTTCCATTTGAGCGCACCTGTTGCCTGCTCAAGCTTCAGCAGGCCTGTGCTCGACGCGACAATCAACCCATCGGTTGTTTCGAGTGGACGGTTCCAGATCTGCCCGTGCCAGGGACGGACCCAGAGCGCGCGAACCGCTGCTTGGGGCCACGCATGAATTTCCTTCCCAGCCATGGGCGCGTTCGTATCCCATTCAGTCCCCCTACGCCCAGCGAGCCCGACACGTGACAGCAGACACAGACGACAAGGCGGTCAGCCGATTCCTGGGGCTTGCGCGGGCCACCCGGTCCACCAACCCAAAGCTGGCGCTGGCCTCTGCAGAGAAGGCGCACGCACTGCAGCCCGGCAATGTCGACGCGGTCGAAGTGCTGGGATGGGTGCTCCTATCGACCGATGCCCCCCGCGCGCGGCGGCTGCTTGAGTCCGCGCTGGACGCCATCGAGGGCTACGACGACCCGGCCATCCTCCTGCAGAAGGCGCGAATCAGCAGCCTCCTCGGAGATTCAACGACTGCCTTGCGCTCGCTCGAGGAGGCGCTGCGCGAGTCCCCTTCGCTGAGCAAGCAAGTGGAGCGGGATGCGCCTGATTTCTTCTCCTCACCCGACTACGCCCAGCTGCTTTCGGCCGCGGGAGAGGCGGCCGAGCGGAAGGCAAAGGCCCGTCGCGAAGCAGCGCGCATCGCCAAGCTCATCCCTTCTCCTCAGGACGAGCCCCGCAAGGCCATGGCCTGGGCCCGACGGGAGTGGTCGAAGGGCGCCGTGAAGTTCGCGAAGGTTCCGCCAGAGGCGTTCGAGTTCTACCTGGGCGGCTGCGTGCACCAGGCGTTCTTCCTCTCCAAGCGACACGAGAAGCGCGCACTGGAAAGGTTGGGAGACCCGGCAGCGGCCAAGCTCGAGGTCGTCTTCAAGGCCGACGAGCTGAAGCTGCGCCGAAACGAGCGCGGCGACATCGTGGAGATCAAAGGCTTGGGCGCAGACATCTGGCCCTTCGAGCTGCTCGAACCCATCGCGGATCTCCTGAAGCCCTCGTCCTTCTTCGTCATCCTGGACGACGAGTCCAAGTTCTGGAAGGTGAGCTACGAAGGCGGGCGCCCTCAGCACTGGCGCGGCACCTGGCAACCGCCACCCGAGCCGCCCCGCCCCCGAAGGAGATGACCCTCGCCATGGCTCCCCCCGATGATGAAACCCAAGAGCCTGTAGCCGACATGTTGTCTTCGGTGCGGGCATGGCTGGACGGCCATCTCCCGGAGCTGCCGCCGCAGTGGCGCCAGCAAGGTCCCACAGCCTGGCGCCACTGCGCAGCACCAGAGGCCATGCTCTCACTCCTGGCCTGCGCGGACGCTCGTGCCGCGGCGAAGGCTGCCTGCGCGTGCGCGCGGGCCGCGTTGAAGCACGTCGCGGCGGACGAGGCGCGACCCGAGGCGGCGCTGGCCGCTGCGGAAGCGTGGATCCGCGGCGAAGGCTCCTTGCAAGACGTGCGGGCAGCCACCGAGCAAGCCGCGGACGCTGCTCGGAGCGCCGAGGACGCGGCGTTCGACAGCGACGACGAGGACGAGGCCGCCGATCACCCCGCAGCGGCCGCGAGCGCCGCGGAGGGCGCGGCCAACGTCGTCCTCGTCGTGGCTCGTATCGAGCGGATCCGCCCGTTGGTCAGCGTTCGCGAGTCCGCACCCGGCGAGGCGCTGGATGAAGCGATCTCCGACCTCGCAAGCGGAACCGAAGCCCTCGTCAACGCGCTCGAGCGCCTCGAGGCCCGCAGCGCCATCGCAGACCGTGTCCGCAGCGCTTGCGCCTGCCCTTCCCTTGAGCAACTCGCTGCGCTCCTCCCACCGCAGGAACCCGGGGTCGCGATTGGAGCGGTGCTGGTGGGGGAGCAGCCGGATCCTTTCACGGTCACACCGGAGTGGGCGGCGAAGTACGCACCGGAGGGGAGGCTCGACTCGGTCTGGCGCGCGTTCCCCACCGCTTCGTTTCATCTGCTGCTCCTCGCGCGGCTGGGTGACCGGCGTGGTCTGGTGCGAGCGGCCTGTGTATGCGCACGGACGCTCCTCCAGTACCTGCCCGCTGATGAGGCACGACCCGCGCGCGCGCTCGAAGCCGCCGAGCGGTGGGCGGCGGGGAGCGCCACGGACGCCGAGGTCGCCAGCGCCCTCGCTGCGCTGAAGGCAGGCGAAAGGCAGAGGGCCGCCGCCTTCACGGTGGTGGCGCACGTGCTGGAGCTCCTCCAGGTCGAACCTGGGAGCGCCCTGTATTCAGCAGATCAAATCGGCATCGAAGCCGCGATGGCCCACGCCCACCGCGAGCTCGAGCTCGAGGACCGCGAGTTTGACGAAGACTGGGAGGAGGACCTGGAGCTGGATGCCAAGAGCGAGCGGTGGGCCAGGACGCTCGCCGACCTCGTCAGCACGACCCTTCCGGCTCCGCCGCTCCCGCCCATCGCCCCCCGTCAGCGGTAGCCGTCGTAGCTGGCGTCCAAGCCCCGCTCCTGGACCTCTTCCATGAAGCGCCAGACATCCGGCCTGGAGCCATCCACGTCGGTGAACCCGTACTCCCTGGCCAGCTGGCCCGAGGTGACGCAGCGCTGGTTCCACCGCATCCGGTCCTTGTCCGCCGCCAGCGCGACGACGGCGCGGCCGACGTAGCGCGGGGACTCCGAGAGCGCGAAGTCGGGCGGTGCGCCGCCGGGGCGGAGGGCGTCTTTCCAGTTGTGCTCCGCGACGCCGAAGTGCTCCAGCATGATTTCTGACCGGAGCCAGCCCGGGGTGACGCACACCGCGGCCGCACCGTGCGCCTTCAGCTCATGCCCCTGGGAAAAGGCGAGCCGGTTCACCGCGACCTTGGCCAGGTCGTAGTAGGCGGAGATTCGATAGTGCGTGGCGTTGTAGCGGTCCGTCCCATCCGTGACCTCCACCAGCAGGCCGCCCGGCTGCTGAATGAGCAGCGGGAGCAGGTGATGGGACGTGATGAGGTGCGTGTCGATGGCCAGCCGGAGGATGCGCAGGCCTTTCTCGAGGTCATGCTTCCAGATGGGCGTGTTCCACTCCGCCGGCCCGCCCTTCAGCTCCTCGGCGCCCCAGATGTCATTGACCAGCACATCGATGTGGCCGTGCTCCGCCCGCACCGACTCCGCCAGGCACTTCACCTGCGCAGGGTCCAGGTGGTCCACCGCCAGGGCGATGCCGCGGCCTCCCAGCTGCGTGACGAGCTCCGCGGTCTCCTCGATGGTCTCGCTCCGGTTGTAGTCGGAGCGCAGCCCGCCGTGACGACTGCTGCGGCCGGTGCAGATGACCGTCGCGCCCGCTTCGCCCAGGGCCGCGGCGATTCCACGGCCTGCGCCCCGCGTGGCGCCCGCCACCACTGCAATCTTCCCCTTCAGCGCGTCCATGCCCGCCGAGATACCCGCCCCCTGCCCGCTCCGTCCATCCTCGCGGCTGAGAAGGTGAGGAAACACGACGTCCCGGAAACTCACGCGAAGTGCGTGACGACAATGACGCCAAACCCCCTTCGTGAAGGACGTCCATGTCCGTGTCTCTGTCGCCCATCGGAGCGACCAGCGTCACCTTCCGTCCCGCCGCGGCTCCCCCTGCCTCTCCCCCTCCCCCCGCCTTCCAGCCCGCCAGCGGCGACGCCTTCGAGGCGCAGCCAGATCCGCTGGTGCACCGCGCGGCCAACGGCGTCTCCTTCGCCGCGCTGAACCTCGGCCCGCTGGCGGACGCGGCGAGCAAGGCGCTCGCGGCAGGCGCGGATGTCCCGGGGCGAATCCAGGATGGCCCCACCTGTGGCCTGTACGCGCTCGGGATGGTGATGGACTTCTGGGACCGCAGGAACGCGCGCAACCTGAACCCGCTCGTCCTGGCCGCCGACGTGAACCGGCCCGGAAGCCACACCCGCGCCCCGGACACGCGCCAGCGGCTCTTCGACGTGGCGGCCGCCCGCGGCTACACGCAGAAGGGCGAGATGTTCTGGTCTGACAACCTGGCGAAGCTCGCCAAGGCGTTCGGCTACCGCGCCCGCGTCGTCCCCAACGTCACGCTGAGCGACATCCACGCCTGCCTGGACCGCGGCAACCCCGCGCTGATTCCGTTTGACGTGGACAAGCAGGGCAACCCCGGCCTGTTCAACGGCGCCCGCGCGCACTGGGCGGTCATCGAGGGGCACTTCCGCAAGGACGGCCAGGAGTACCTCGTCGCCACGCACGGCTGGACGGGCAAGGAGTACGTCTGGCGCGCGAACGACCTGATGAAGTCCGTGAACCAGGTGAACGAGGCGGACTTCCCAGGTGTGCCGCGCGACATCACCGGCACGCTGCGCGGCCGGATGGTGGAAGTCATTCCGGGCTGAGGGGGCTCACGGCTTGGGGCTGGCGGCCCGCTGGAACCAGCGCTCGGCCTCTTCAAGGTCGCGCGGCACGCCCAGCCCCTCCCTGAAGCAGAGCGCGAGGTTGTGCTGGGCCAGCGAGCTCCCCTGCTCAGCCGCCTTCCGGTACCACCTCGCGCCCTCGCCGGCGTCGCGGATGACGCCCTCTCCTTTGATGTAGCAAACGCCCAGCGCGCACTGCGCGTCGCTGTGCCCTTGCTCCGCCGCTCGGCGCAGCCACTGCGCGCCTTGCGCCGCGTCCAGGTCCACGCCGTCGCCGTCCTGGTAGGCGATGCCGAGCTCAAACTGCGCCTCGGCGTCTCCCGCCTCAGCCCGTGACTTCAGGGTGTCCGTCATGGAGTCCTCGTCTGCGCGGAGGGGTGCAGCTGCGCCGCGAGGGTCTCCACGGAAGTCAACCGCCGGCTCCGATGCAGGCACCAGGTGGTGTGACCCTCGCTCGCGGTGGCCACTGTGCCCTCGGCGGCGGCGCTCACCGCGAGCTTCCAGCCGGTCCCCAAGTCCCACAGGCCCAGCGCGCGGTCCTTCACCGCCGCCAGGACGGCGCGGCCGTGGAGCACGCCGAGCGATGGAGCGGAGAGGTCAAAGCCGGGGACCTCCGGGCCCAGCGCTTCCCCGCGCCGCGGGTCCCAGACGGTGAAGTCGCGCCACCCGCGCTGGATGAGCAGGACCGCTCGCCCGTTCACCTGCCAGGGCCCCCACTCGTAGCCCACCAGCGGCGTGGGCTCTCCGATGGGCGCGTTCCCCACGGCATCCCAGACCCACCGGCGGGAGTGCGCCGCGAGGTATTTCCAGCGCTCTTCGTCCAGCGGCACGTCCAGCGCGTTGTGCAGCCAGGCGCTGGTGGATGCGCCGTCGAAGAGCAGCTTGCCCACCTCCCAGCCCGGAGGCGGCTTCCAGGTCCGCAGCACGCGCCCACTCTCTTGCCACGCGTGGAAGCGCACCTGGTGCGCGTCCGCGACCGCGACGGCGAGCCGCCCGTCGACCCGCGCCGGGGCCAGGGCCGAGAACCCGTCGTCCGGGAACACCTGCTCCGCCACCTCCAACCCGCTGGGGCTGATGCTCAGCACCTCGAACCCCGAGTGGCGGGGGAGCGTGTAGAGCAGGTACGGGCGGCCTTCCTGTTCGAGCTGCTGGAACGACTCCGCTGGGTCCATCCAGCCAGGCTTCAACGTGGGTCGGTGGGTGTGGAGCACCTCACCACTCGACGGGTCGCGCAGCTCCACGAAGGTGGCGCCCAGCTCGTCGCAGCACATGCCGGCGAGGAGGACCCTCCCGTCCACCCGGACCACCTCCAACGCGCCTGCCGTGAGCTCTGTTTCCATAACCATCGGGACTCTTCCACAGGGCCTGAGCGTATTGTCGCCGCCATGGTGTTGACGCTGCTCCTCGCGCTGTCCGCGGCCTGGTGGGCGGTCCTGACCTACGGGCTGGTCCGCAGCATGTTCGCGCTCACGCGACTCGCGCAGCTCCCGCGCGAGCCTCTCAGCTCGTGGCCCCGGGTCTCCATCATCATCCCGGCCCGGAACGAGTCCGAGCACCTGCGCTCCGCCCTGCGCGCGAAGCTGGCCGATGGCTATCCGGCGCTGGAGGTGGTCGTCGTCGATGACCGGTCGACGGATGACACCGGTGAGGTCGCGGCGCAGCTTGCGCGCGAGGATGCGCGGGTTCAGCGGGTCCGGGTGTCTGAGCTGCCCGAGGGTTGGCTTGGGAAGGTCCACGCGCTCCAGCGCGGGGTGGAGCGCGCCACGGGCGAGTGGATTCTGTTCAGCGACGCCGACGTCCACCTCGCGCCCGACACGCTGACCCGACTCATCGCCCACGCGGAGCGTCAGGGTCTGGACCACATCGCCGCGCTTCCGGAAATCGTCACCCGGGGGCCGCTCATCGCGCCCGCGCTCTCCACGTTCTTCAGGATGGTCATCGCCTTCGGGCGGGTGTGGGCCGTCTCCGACCCGCGCTCCAGCGCGGCGATTGGCATTGGCGCGTTCAACCTCTTTCGTCGCAGCGCGCTCGACCGGGGCCCGGGCCTGGCCTGGCTGCGCATGGAGATTGGAGACGACATGGCCTTCGGGCTGCTGCTGAAGGCCACGGGCGCCCGCCAGGCCGCGGTGGTGGCAGGCGACGCGGTCTCCCTCGCCTTCTATCCCTCCGCGCGGGCCATGGTCCGCGCGTTGGAGAAGAACGGCGCGGCCGCGCCCTTCCCGGTCATCCTCGCCGGGCAGGTGTTTCTCCTCCTCGCCGAGTGGGGCTTCCTCGCCGCGCTCGCCTTCGGCACGCCTCTACAACGGCAGCTCGCCACCGCGCTCTGGCTGGTCGGGGCGGCGGTCCAGCTCGCCGCGGCGCGCTGGCTCTCCCTCCCGCGCTGGCCGTCCCTGGTCCCCTTCCTCGGCGTGCTGCCGCTGACCTTCGCCATGGCGCGCTCTGCGCTGCTGGCGTTCGTCCGCGGCGGCGTGATGTGGCGCGGGACGCTCTACCCGACCGCGGCGGTTCGCGCTGGCATGCGGTTGGGCCGGAAGTTCAAGCCGTGAGCGCCGCCTAACGCTTGGCGCTGGTGCGCCGGCCCGTCTTGCGGCCGCTCGGCTTCATCGTCTTCGGGGCGCGGGCCTTGGTCATGCCCTTGCGGCGCACCGTCTTGTTCTGCCGCGGGCTCCTCGTCGCCTTCTTACGCGTCGGCATTCGGCTCCTCCGTTCGGTTCCGGTTCGCCGAACGATTGGCACTGCGACGTCGAAGCGCAATGCGCAATCACCCGCAACGCACCACGACCTTGCCCATCGGGTGCGTCCGCTCCATCGCCGCGATGGCGCGCGGCGCCTCCTCCAGCGGGACCACGCGATCGATGACAGGCCGCAGCGCCTTCTGTTCGAAGAGCTGCAGGAGCTGGCGGAACTCGTCGTGGTTCCCCATCGTCGCGCCGCGCAGGTCTATCTGCTTGAAGAAGATGCGGGCCATGACCAGGTCCTTCGGGCTGCCCAGCGTCGCCCCATAGACGACGATGCGCCCCGCCGGGGCAACGCAGTTGACCAGCGTGGAGAGCGCGTCGCCGCCCGTCCCGTCGATGATGAGCGACGGCGGGCTGCCGGCGCGCTCGACCAGTACCTTCTCCCACTGCGGCTCGTCGTACCGGACGCCCGCAGTGGCGCCCAGCGCCTTCGCCCGTTCGAGCTTCTCGTCGCTCCCGCTGGTGACCGACACGCGCGCGCCCAGGGCGTGGGCAATCTGCAGCGCGAGGGACGCCACGCCGCCGCCCACGCCGGTGACCAGGACGTGCTCGCCGGCGCGCAGCTCGCCCCGCGTCACCACGGACCGATACGCGGTCAGGCCCGCCACCGGCAGGCAGGCCGCCTCCTCGAAGGAGAGGTTGTTCGGGATGGCCTCCACCCGGTCCACCGGCACCGCAATCTGCTCCGCCAGGGTCCCCTGCGTGGGCATCCCCAGGATGGTGAAGTCCTTGCCCTGCACGCGCGGCGAGGGGCCCCAGTTCTGCGCGGCGTCAATCACCACGCGCCGGGAGAGCCACGCAGGGTCCACACCTTCGCCGAGCGCTGTGACCTCACCCGCGCCGTCGGAGCCCAGGACCGACGGCAGGCGGATTTTTGCGTACTGGCCCCGGCAGATCCACGCGTCGCGCCGGTTCAGCGACGCCGCGCGCAGGCGGATGAGCACCTCGCCCCGCGCCGGCGTGGGCGCGGGTAACTCTTCGAGGAGCAGCTTCTCTTCCGGGGGTCCCAGCTCGTGCAGGCGAAGGGCTCGCATGCGGAGGACGCCTAGCACTTCTCATGGAGAAGGTCGCGAGGAGCCCAGGGAGACCGGCCCTCGTCGGAGGAACAACTCTTCTCAGTCGGGCGCCTCCCCCCCCGCTCGCCTCGAGCGTTGCGCCGTCAGGCGCATAGTCGAGAGGTGGCGCAAACCCAGGCAGGGCACTCGCCGCTGTGTTTCGAGCAGAGCGAAGCGGCCCATCAGCCAAGCTCCGGAAGCACTGCCGACGGCCGACGTCTCGACTATGCGCCTGACGGCGCAACGCTCGACGCGAACGGTGGGGGGCGCCAACCGCTTCAACGCTTCGCGAGCCACTGCTCCACTCGCGCCATCTCCGCCTTGTTCCACGGCTGGGAGAGCTCCGCGACAGCGCGCGCAGCGAGCGCCTTCGCCTGGTCACGCGGGGTCCCGTCGTCCCATGCAATCTTCGCCAGGCCAAAGCGCGCGCGGGCGCGCAGCTCCGGGGCGAGCTTGCCGGCTTCGGCGATTTTCAGACCTCGTTCGAGGAGGACCCGCGCGGGGGCGAGCTTGCCCTGTCCCAGCAGCGCCTCGCCCAACCCGATGAGCGGGCGGGCCAGGAGGTTGGAGTCCGGGCCGAACTTCTTCTCCGTCGGGTCGCTCACGCGGCGGAAGCTGGCCTCCGCCTTGAGATACTCGCGCTGCTCCAGCTGCCACTGCCCCAGCTGCTCCAGGCACACCGCCGCGCCCTCCTCTTCTCCCGAGTCGAACGTCGCAGACTCGCACCGCTGGAGATGGGCGAGCGCCTCCTGGTAGCGGCCCAAGGCGCTCAACGACGCAGCCAGCTCCGCGTCGGTTGACGACCGGAGGTGCAGGTCCTCCGGCAGCGCCTGCAGCTGCTGCCGCACCTGCGTGAGCAGCTCCAGCGCCTTCTCCGGCTTGCCCAGCATTCGATGGATGATGGCCCGCACCATCCGGAAGCTCACGGTCACCGCTTGGGTGGAGCCGATGGTGGCCTCCTGAATGGCCAGGGACCGGTCGATGAACCCGCTGGCCACCTCGTATTCGCCCTGCGCCAGGTTGTTCTCCGCCAGCCCTTCCAGGCTGTAACCCAGCAGAAAATGCTTGGGCGTCAACGCCACCTTCGCGCCCTCCACCACCTGATTGAAGTAGCCGCTGCTCTCGTCGTAGCGGCCGAGCTTTTGATACAGGATGCCCAGGTTGTGCATGGACATCAGGGTCTCCGGGTGCGTGGGCCCCAGGACTTTGCTGCGGACCTCCAGCGCCTGCTTGAGGAGGCTGGTGCACTCGTCGTACTCGCCCTTCATGCCGAGGACGATGCCGACGTTGTTCAGCGCCTGCCCGGTGTAGAGGCTGTTGCGCCCGTACGCCTTTTCGCTCAGGAGCAGCGCGCGCCGCCACACCTTCAAGGCCGCGTCCGGCGCGTGCGCGTGCTGTTCGATAACGCCCGCGGAGCTGTCGATGTTGGCCTCGATGGCGGTGCTCTCGCCCAGGTGTTCCAGGAAGGCGCGGGCGTGGGCGATGGCTTCCCGGGCCTCGGGGAACCGGCCCAGGCGGCCCAGGTTCTGGCCGGCGTCCGACATGATGCTGGCCGCCATCGCCACGTGGCCGCCGGCTTCGGCCGCCAGCACCGCCTTGCGCGAGGTGACGTCCGCCTCCTTCATCAGGGAGTGCCGCATTTGCGCGACGGCAAGCGCACGCAGCAGCTCTGCCTCCAGGGGGCGATAGCCCAGCTTCTCCGCCGCGTCCGCGTTCACCTGCGCCCGCTGGAGGGCCTGGGCGTAGCGCCCCGCGAGGAGCAGCGCCTGCACCTCGGCGTCCTCCTTCTGGAGCTTGCCCACCTCGGCGCGGATGCGCGCGTCGTCCGGCAGCCGCACCGGGGCGCGCAGCGCGTCGATGTCCGCGCAGCCAGAGACGCCGGGGAGCCCCTGCGCGACCTTGACTGCCTGGGGCAGCGAAGCCGCGTCCATGGAGCTGATGAGGTTGGCCGCCGCTTTGAAGTCACCCAGCCGCCGGTCCAGGCACGCCATCCGCAGCGAGAGCACCTCGTCTGACTGGTCCCCGCGGATGCGCGTCGCCGCGCAGGCCTCGTCGTGCATGCCCGCCCAGGCGTTGGCGAAGGCGGAGAGGCCGTCCCGCGTGTGCGTCCAGGAGCTCTCCGCGTTGGCGTCCTTCGTCCCCAGGAAGGCGGCGTGCATGGCCTGCTGCGCCGCCGCATCCCACGTCCCGGCAAGTCGGGAGACGCCGTCGGTGCAGAGCGAAGTGCGGGCGCTCACCGCCTGGCGGTACCCGGCCGCCGCGGCGACGAGGAGCACACCGCCAGCGACCATCGCCGCCGTCCGCTGCCGCTTGCGCCCCACGTCCACGCGCAGGTCCGCCAGCAGCGCCTCCATGCTGGGGTAGCGCTTGTCGGGGGCGCGCTGCAGCCCGCGCTCGACAATCCGGAAGAGCCAGCTGGGGACTTTGGAGCCGCGCGGCGCAGGCCTCACGCTCCAGCGGTTGGCGTCCTTCAGCCCCACCGAGGGGAACGGCGAGTCCTGGAAGAGCGCGCGGTAGAGCGCCACGCAGAAGGAGAACTGGTCCGAACGCGCGTCCGCGGGGCACGCGTCGAACTGCTCCGGCGCCATGTACGCGCGCGTGCCGATGACCGCGCCCACCTGCGTGAGCGGCGCGGAGAGCGAGCCGGAGCCGCTCTCGGTCTCCAGTTCCATCTCCTCCGTCCTCGGCATGGCCTCTTCGCGGTTGTCCGTGCCGCGGGCGATGCCGAAGTCCATCACGTACACGCGCCCGGCCTTGCCGAGCAGCACGTTGTCCAGCTTGAAGTCGCGGTGGACGATGCCCGCCGCGTGCGCCGCCGCGAGGCCCGCGCCCGCATGCAGGAACACCGACACAATCTCCCGCCACGGCCGCGGCATGGCCACCCATTCGCGGAGCGTCTGGCCCTCGACGAACTCCATGGCGATGAAGACGCGGTCCTCGAACGTCCCCATCTCGAAGACGCTGACCACGTTGGGGTGCGCCAGCTGCGCCAGCGCCTGGCCCTCGCGCAACAGGCGCGCCTTGCCCGCCGCGTCGCCCTCGCTCCCGGTGGACGCGCGCATCACCTTGAGCGCCACCCGCCGGTTCAGCGTGGCGTCGTACGCGGCGTAGACCACGCCCATTCCGCCCGCGCCCGCCATCTTGAGGATGAGGTAGCGGCCCACCTTCGTGCCTTCGGCGAGCCCCTCCTCCTTTTTCACCTCAGGCGGGAGGGCCGCCGGCGCCGCCACGTCCGAAGTGCCGTCCGAGGCAGCGGCCATACGGGCGACGTTCGCTTTGAGCAGCTTCGCATTGCAGTCGTGGCACTCGGAGACGTGCTGCAGCGCCGGGGCGGTGGAGTCGTTCGTTTCACCCCGGGACAGCGCCGCCAGGACGTCGTCCGGGCAATGCGTCTGCACGTTCTGTCTCATCGATGAAGGACCTCCCGGCTGCAGCCAGGAGCATCGAACGGAGCAATTCGGGGTGTCGATGAGGGCGGGCCTCGCCCCCGGGACCACGGCCGCTCACCTGCGCACGCAGCGGAAGCCCACGCCCGTCAGCCCGTGCTTCGGCTTGTTGAGGCCGCGGTGCGCGCTGCGGAAGAGCGAGTCGATGTGGTTCACCCAGCCGCCCCCGCGGTGGACCGCGTTCGCCGGCGCGTCCTCCGGGATCACGCTCACGTACGCGCCCAGGCGCTCCTCGAAGGCCGTCACGGTCCATTGCCAGACATTGCCCACCATGTCGCACAGCCCGAAGGCGTTGCATCGCGGGCCGGCGGTCGCCACCGGCGAGGTGCTCCCCGCGCAGCCGCGAGCGCCGCAGGCCACCGAGCTCACTGCGCGCGCGCCGTCGAACGCGGCGCCCCACCAGAAGGGCGTGCGAGCGCCCGCCCGCGCGGCGTACTCCCACTCCGCTTCCGTGGGCAGGTCCTTCCCCAGCAGCCGGCAGTAGGCGCGCGCCGCCCGGACGTTGAGGCAGTTCATGGGGTGGTCTCCCCGCGCGGAGCCGAGGTTGCACTTGCCGGTCCACTCCGGCGGCGTGGCCGCTTCTGTCCACCACTGCGCCTGCGGGTCCTTGGCAGAGACCTCTGCCAGGCGCGCTTCGAACTCGCGCGCGGTGACGGGCGAGCGGTCCATGCGCAGCGCGGGGACGCTCACCTCCAGCTCCGGGCCCTCGTCCGCGTCCCGCCCAGGTTCGCCCTCGGGAGAGCCGATGACGAAGCGACCCGCGGGGACCTGTACTTCGGCTGAGGTGACGGCCAGCTGCGGTCGCGGGCCCGTCGAGGCGCAGGCGGTCAGGAGGAGGAGTGAAAGACTGCGCGTGAGTGCCATACCCGTTGCTCCCGCAACTGCGAGGGGGAGCGGCACGGTAGTGAGCCTTCAGCGCGGCGCGATTGGATATTTCCGACCTTCGTCGAAGAGCGCGGTGAACGGACGTGGGCGGACAGCTCGGCGACCGGGAGGTGCTCCTGGTAGCGCACGAGCCGGTTCGCGCCGTCAGTTCGGCAGCAGCTTGGGCAGCAGCACCAGGAACCGGCTGGGCTCCTTCTTCTGCTCCTGCTCCTCGCGACGGGAGGCGCGCAGGGCGGCCGCAATCTCCCGCATCCGCTCTTCACGGGCGCGGGCCTGCTCGGCCACCTTGAGGCACCGCTCGCGCAGCCGATCAATCTCCAGCGTCACTTCCTTCAGCTGGGTGATGAGGCTGTCACAGATGCGCTGGGTTTCAGCCCGGCACCGGAAGGACCGGGTGAGGATCTCCGCCCAGGGCGCGCAGTCCGCGTCCAGGGAGATGCCCTTCTGCTGCAGGAGCGCTATGGCCGACTGCTTGAAGCTCTCAGGCACATTGCCTTCGCTCGTGAGCTCCGCGATCAACTGTCTCAACGTTTTCTTTGTTTCGCTCATCGCTGCCGCACCGCTGACTGGAGAAGATTTCATTGTAGGCAGAGGTGGGCCGCAACTGCTTGATGCGCCGCGTAGCCCCTGAAACCCCTGAGATTCATGATTGAAACCGGTATTCGGTGAGGGCCTTCTCCCCGCGCCGCTCCAGCAGCCGTTGATCAAACCCCATCCGGAGATCCCGGCTGCAGGTCGGCAGGGAGAGCACCTTGTGGAGCGCCAGATAGTCCCTGCGCGTGAACCACCCGCGGCCGAAGTGCTCGCTCGCGCGGGACAGGCGCTTGTCGGCCGTGTCCACCTCGGGGCGCAGGGCGTCCAGCAGCTCCGCCAGCCCATCGCGCAGCGCCTTCAAGGAGAACTCGAGGAACGGCGTGCAGTGGCCCGCCTTGTCTGACCTGGAGAGCGCCTCGTAGTAGCCGCTCTGTCGCTCGCGGATGAGCGACTCCACCGGCACGTGCCCGAAGACCGGGCTCTGCCGCAGCAGCGCCACGTGCTGCCACAGGCGCCCCACCCGGCCGTTGCCGTCCATGAACGGATGGATGAACTCCAGCTCGTAGTGACAGACGCAGGCGCGGATGAGCAGCGGCAGCTCCACGTCCTTGCGGACGAACTCCAGAAGCTCCGCCATCAGGCGCGGGACCTGGCGGGCGGGCGGCGCGACGTGGGCCACCTGCGTGCCCTTCATCACGCCGACGTTGCGGGAGCGGTAGCGGCCGGGCTCCTCCACCAGCCCCTCCATCATCGTCCGGTGCGCGCGGAGCAGATCTCTCTCCGCCCACGGCTGGAGCTTGGGCGCCAGCTCGTACGCGGCCAGCGCGTTGTGCACCTCGCGAATCTCCTTGGCGGAGCCTGCCACCCGCTTCCCCTCGAGCAGCGCCGTCACCTGCTCCACCGACAGCGTGTTGCCTTCGATGGCGACGCTGGCCTGGATGGTGCGGATGCGGTTCTCCTTCCGCAAGGAGGGCTGCGGGCTGTGCGCCGCCAGACCTTCGAAGCGGCCGAGCAACCGCGAGAGCTCTTCCACGTGGCCCAGCACGGTGGGCGTGATGGTGAACGGAGGGCGCATGGGGCGATAGTATCAGATGATACTATCGCGGCCAGGAGTGCCTTGCGCTATAGCGGTCCGCGCCGGAGCGGTCCTAGGCGAACGCCGGTCGCTGCAGGAAACGGGCGGCGGGAGGAAAGTCCGAGCTCCACAGGGCAGGGTGCTGGTTAACGACCAGTCGGGGTGACTCGCAGGAAAGTGCCACAGAGAACAGACCGCCGGTTCCGCAAGGGGCCGGTAAGGGTGAAACGGTGCGGTAAGAGCGCACCGCGGCCTGGGTGACCAGGTCGGCACGGCAAACCCCACCCGGAGCAAGAGCCAATAGGGGAGCATCTCCGAAAGGAGACAAGGGCTGCCCGCCCGACGCTCCCGGGTTGCTCGCTGACGAGGTCCTGGGCAACCAGGGCCCTAGACGAATGTTCGCTGCCCCAGGTCGAAAGACTTGGGGAACAGAACTCGGCTTATCGGGACCGCTCCGGTTTTTCTGCCGGTCACTTCAGAGGAACGGGGCCGGCATCCGGAGCGCGCGCTTCGAGGCCGCGCTCCACCGTGTCGGTCAGCTTCGCCAAGCGCTTCTCCTGCTTGGCGATGCGCCGTTCGATGGCCTGCTTGAGATAGCTGGAGACATACGGCTCATCGAGCGTGGAGCGGTTGAACAGCCCGGAGAGGTCGTGCACCGCCACCTCCGGCTCACCCGCGCTCGCCTCGCGGTTGGCCAGGCCCAGCAGCGCCTGGAAGTCGCGGATGACCAGCCCGTTGTCGAAGGCCCGCCGGAAGTGGGCGAGGTCTTCCAGCGTCCGTTCAGTGAAGAGCGGCTCCACCCCGGAGGTGTGCGCTTCGAAGGCGTTCTTGTCCTTGCTGGAGGTGCGATAGCCGGTCATCACCTGCGCCGGGCGCCCGTCGAGGGTGCCCAGCCGGTGGAGGGTGACCACCGGGACGCCCCAGTCGAACTTCAGCGTGGCGAGGTCCCGGTATTCGTCCACCAGCTTCGAGAGGCGGCCCGGCTCCCAGGGTCCGCCGGTGCCGGCGCGGCGGGAGACCTCGCGCTGGACGGCCACCACCCGCTCCGGGCGGTCCACCACCTCGAAGGCCACCTTGTGGAAGCCGCTGCCCAGCTCTTCACCCAGCGGGTAGCGCTCGTCGAACGCCTGCTTGAACAACCGGGCGTGCGTCCCGGGCGCCGCGTGCCTCACCTTAATGAGGAGGCGGTCTGAAGACGAGCGGGCGGAGAGCGGAGGGGTGGTCACGGTCCGATTCACTTATCGGCCGGCCACCCGCACAGGTTGTCTACATCGGGGCGACGCCGAGCTGCGCCAAAAGTATCCGGTTGTTGCCGTCGTTCCGGACCTTCTCTGGGTTCATCAACCGCAGGCGGGAGTCCGTCTTGGGCTCCCAGAAACCAATGAAGAGGTTCAACGCGCGCAGGGAGCCGCCGCTGGGGACGAAGATGGTGAACTCGTCTTTGACGGTCTCCCCCTTCTTCCACTGCGACGTCGGGTAGAGGCCGCCCGCAGGCGCGTGGTCCACGTTCGCGCGCTCCACCCTGCCGTCCGCGTCCTCGACGTGGACGAAGACCATGTAGTTCGCCTCCAGCTCCTCGAGCACCCGGAAGTAGGCCGTCACTTTGACCGGCTCGCCCGGCACCGCCTGCCCCGGCGAGAGCGTGGCGGCGACAATCTCCACCTTGTTCTCGAGGTTGGCGCCGTTGGGCACGTTCACCGGCGGGACGTTGTTCACCACCGCCTTCACCTTGTTGGGGTTCGACTTCTCGCCGCTGGGCGCTTCGATGATGCAGCCAGCGCAGAGGACGGCGGCGAGCGGCAGGCAGCGGACGAAGAGGGCAGTGCGCATCGTCCGGGCTTCATAGCGAACGGCCTTCCGACAAGGCAATGCGTGCTTTGAGGCGTCCGCGATATCCGAACGCCCTCCCGCCGTTCGTGGGTGGGCCCATCTCCGGCGCCAAAGGCGAAGCTTCAAGACGCTCGCTGGCGGGTTGTTGTAGACGGTCACCGCCCATGACGTCCTCTTCCCCGCTCCGCCTCCTGTTCGCCCTGCAGCAGCTGCCTGACCCGGTGCCGCCTCCCCCGGAGCTCCTCCCGTTCGGGCTGCCCGCCTGGTCGCTCTGGGCCGCGGGCGGCGCCGTGTTGCTGCTCATCCTGTTCATCTGGATGGCCCTGCGTGCCCGCGCGCGCAGCCGCGCCCAGGCGCTGGCGAAGGGCAAGGCGGCGGAGGTCCCCGCGCTGCCCGAGGAGCCGCTGCGGCCCAAAGTCGAGCTGCCGCCCTCGGAGCTGGAGGCGGCGAGGCGGCAGGAGGGCGAGCGGGCCCGCGCGGAGGCAGAGGCGCTCGCGCAGCAGCGGGCGGAGCTGGCGCGCGCGCAGAAGGACGCGGACGGCGCGGAGAAGGCGCGGCTGGCCGCGGAGGCGCAAGCGCTCAAGGGCCGCGAGGAAGAGGCCAAGCGCGAGGCCTACCGCGCGGAGAAGGCCGCCGAGCGGGAGGCGAAGGAGCGCCACCGCCGTGAGGAGGAAGAGTCCGCCCGCCTCCAGGAGGAGGCGAAGGCCAGGGCCCGCGAAGAGGCGGCGGCGAGGAAGCGCGCCGAGGAGGAAGAGGCACGTCAGAAGGTGGCCGCGCAGGCCGGGCAGACGCTCGCGCAGGGGCTGGACAAGACGCGCACCCAGGGCTTCATGGCGAAGCTCAACGCCTTCTTCTCTGACCCCAAGCAGGTGGACGAGGCCGTGCTCGGCCAGCTCGAGGAGGTGCTCTTCACCGCCGACATCGGCGTGCGCACCGCGTCCGCGCTGGTGGAGGTGGCGCGGGAGAAGGTCCGCAAGAATGAGCTGTCGAACGCGGACAAAATAAAAGCGGTCATCCGCAAAGAGGTGGAGCGGATTGTCGACCTTCCGAAGCCCCGGTCGATGGAGGGCGGCGGGCCACCGCACGTGGTGATGGTGGTGGGCGTCAACGGCGCGGGGAAGACCACCACCATCGGCAAGCTCGCCGCCAAGATGGGTGAGAAAGGCCACAAGGTCGTGCTGGCCGCGGGCGACACCTTCCGCGCCGCTGCCGCCGAACAGCTCGACGTCTGGGCGGAGCGGGCGAAGGCGGAGCTGGTGAAGGGCGCGGACGGCGCGGACCCGGGCGCGGTGGTCTTCGAGGCGGTGAAGCGCGCGCAGGCGCAAGGCGCGCAGCTGGTCATCGCGGACACCGCCGGCCGGCTCCACACCAAGGGCCCGCTGATGGAGGAGCTCAAGAAGGTGAAGCGCGTGCTGGACAAGGCGCTGCCCGGCGCGCCGCACGAGGTGCTGCTGGTGCTGGACTCCACCAACGGACAGAACGCCATCGCCCAGGCCAAGCAGTTTCATGAGGCCGTGGGCGTCACCGCCATCGCGCTCACCAAGCTGGACGGCACCGCGAAGGGCGGCGTCGTCATCGGCATCTGCGATGAGCTGAAGCTCCCCGTGGCCTGGGTGGGCATCGGCGAGAAGGTGGCGGACCTGCGCCCGTTCGAGCCGCGCGAGTTCGTCGCCGCGCTGTTTGATTGAGAGGCGGCAGGGCATCCGAAGCTTGGCGCAAGCACGCTTCGCTGTGCGGGCTGCGGGCTGCGGGCTTCGGGGAACGGCGTCCCGGGTAGGGTCCTCGGTTTTCGTTGCCGCGTTCGCGTTCGCGTTCGGGCCCGGGTACGGCGAAGCGGGTGCGGGCCCGGGCTGACCGTGGCGCGCAGGGCCTGGACGTTGGGGATTCTGTGCCGCGGTTTCCTCCGCCCCGAACCCCATTCCCGTTTCCCTGGCCCCTACCCCTGCCCGGGCCCGAACGCGAACGCGAACGCGGCAACGAAAACCGAGGACCCTACCCGAGAGGCCGTTCCCCGAAGCCCGCAGCCCGAGACACCATTCCCCCGAAGCCCGCAGCCCGGCACTCAACGCGCCTGAAAGCGCAACCCAGAATCAGGGCAGGCCGATGGTCCCGCTGCAATCGCGCGGAGCGCCGCCCAGGCTGCAAACCGCACGCGGGTCATTCACGCCGGCCCCGGCATTCCGGACGCCGACAATCGTCGCCGCGCTGGCGGCAACCACCACCGCGCCGACGCCCGCCCAGACGTACCAGCGGCGATACCACGGCGAGGGCGCAGAGACCTGCGCCTCAACAGCCAGCGGCGACTCGGAGGCCTCGGAAGCGCTGGCCGAGGGCGTCAGCGCGCCCTCCAGCGCCGGCCGGTCCGTGGCCAGCAACGGCATCACCTCCGCGTGCATGGCGTAGTCCTTCCCCGCCTTGACCTGGAGGTGCGCGCGGAACTCCGCGAAGCCGTCCTTCTGCACCAGGACATCATGCGCCCCCAACGTGAGCGGAGCGTCCACCAGCGGCACCTGCCCCACCGTCCGGCCATCCACGAAGACAACCGCGCCGGGCACGCTGGCGGTGACGGAGAGCGCCCCGCCGACCGGCTCCAGCGTCACGGTCAGCTCGGTGGGCAGCCCCTCCTTCACGCTCACCGTCCGCGCGAAGTCCGCGAAGCCCGCGCGCCTCACGACGACCGCGTGCTCTCCCGGCGGGAGCTCCACCGGCGGCAGCGGCAAGGTCCCCTGCTCCCGGTCGCCCACCAGCAGCTTTGCGCCGCGGACCCCGCCCAACAGCTTCACGACCAGCTGCCCGCGGCCCACCGCCAGCGGCGCGAGCAGGTCCTCGTCCACCTCCGGCTTGGCGCCCGGCTTCGGCGCGACCTTGGGCTTGCGCTTGGCCGGACGCGGCTTCGACTTGCCCGGCACCAACGGCGCCAGCAAGTCGTCATCGTCCTGTGCGAAGGCGCGGGGGGACAGCAGAAGCGCAATCGCCGCGGCGAAGACGCAGGCGGCTCGAGACGTCATCGCCCAGGGACGTTAGGGATTCGCTTTTGGGCGGTCAAACGCTAGGGTCCTCTCCGCCGTGCGCCCAGACGGATCCCCGCTCAGGATCGCCATCGCCGCGGCGCTCTTCGCGCTGGGGTGCTCCACCCGCCTTCACGCCCCTACCCCAGTGACGCCGCCTCCGCCTCCGGCGCCCCTCGTCCCTGCGGGCTGCGAGGCGAACTTGAGCGGCGACTACACCCACGTGCAGAGCGGGCGCTACCGCTACCGGGGCGAAGACGACGGCGGCACGCTGCTGCTCTCGCTCATGCGCCCGCTGCCCGACGGCGGCGGCGCGGAGGGTCCGGACGCGGGGACGAAGGTCCTGCTCTCACGCACGCCCGAGGGCTTCCTCGGCGCCACCCATGCATACGCCTACGCGCCCGGCGGAACCCTCTGCGCGGTGGACTTCCGCACCGAGCTCCTCGAGTGCGACGACGCGGGCCTCATCCTTCTCTCCGAGGAGCGGACCGCGGTGGACGAAGCCTCCTGCCTCCCCTCGCTCGCACAGCCGCGACGCGTCCTCCTCGAGCACCGCCTGTTGCGCGAGCACCCTGCGCCTCGCCTGGCACCGCCGGACGGTGGCGCCGCGGACGCAGGCGCGCCATGACGCGGTGCGCGGCTTCTTTCATCCCACCCGTTGCGCGTAGGATGTCCGACCTTTGGCCTCCCTCCCGGCGCCACTGAAACGGAGCACCTGATGTCCCCCCGCTTCCCCGCACGGCTCGCCGCCACCCTGGCGCTGCTGACGCTGGTGCAGTGCCAGTGCAGGGAGAACCCGGTCAACAAGGCGGACGCCTGCCGGGACGTGCCGAAGGTGCAGGCGGACCAGCTGGGCGCCTGCAACGCGACCTCCGACTGCGGAGAGCACTACGGCTGCCTGCCGGTGAAGGACGTCCAGGGCCTCTCCTGCTGCGTGAAGGAAGACCGCAAGTGCAGCACCGAAGCGGAGTGCTGTCCCGGCCAGACCTGCGTGGGCGGCGGGCGCTGCTTCGACAAGTTCATGTCCTGCACCACGGACGCGGACTGCGGCGAACGGAGCGACCTCTTCTGCGAGCCGTGGACCGACTTCTTCAAGCCGGAGAAGCCGGAGCTGCGCTGCCGCTTCAAGACCTGCGGCGCCGGCGGCGCCTGCCCCGAGGGCCAGAGCTGCTTCCAGAACGAGTGCATGGTGGAGCTGCCCTGCGGCGGCACGTGCGCCGCGGGCGAGGGCTGCGTGCCCAGCGGAGGCCCCAACGGGCGCTGCCAGGCATTCGCCTGCCCGGCGTCCTGCGCGCCGGGCTTCATCGCCACCTTCAAGGACAGCCGCAACCTCTGGGACACCTGCACGCTGGCGGCGGTCGGTTGCGAGTGCGCGGAGCTGCCCCGCTTGCAGTCGTATGACTTCGGCCGCTACTCCGCCCTCTCCGCGGACGCCCCGAAGGGCGAGCTCTTGGTCTCCGCGTACGACGGCCAGTACGGCGACCTGGTGATGAGCCGCTATGACGCCAAGGGCACCCTCGCGGAGCGCCGCTACGTCGACGGCGTGCCCGCCACCGGCGAGGTGAAGTACGGGCCCTCCGGGCCGCGCGGCGGCGTGGTGGACCTGGGCGACGACGTGGGCCGCTACAGCGACACGCTGGTGGTCGGCGCCAACGCCTTCGTCAGCTACTACGACGCCACCCACGGTGACCTGAAGCTGGCGGTGCGCGAGGGCGCGCAGTGGAAGAGCTTCCGCGTGGACGGCGCCACCGCGGACGTGGGCCTGTTCACCTCGCTGGCCGCGGACGCGGACGGGCTGCTGGGCATCGCCTACTACCAGCGCGGCGGCGACGCCGGGTTCGACGCCTCTGGCTGCCCGGGCGGCGCGCCGGCAGGGGACCGGACCTTCCTCACCGCCCTCAAGCTGGCCCGCGCGAAGGTGCCTGCGCCCGCGTCGGCCGCCGACTTCGTCATCAAGACGCTGGCCTGCCAGACGCGCCCCACCCCGCCCTGCCACGCGTGCGCGGAGATTTGCGCGGACCCTGGCACCGGCCCCACCTGCCTCGCCGCCGGCACGGGTTGCACCGGGTGCGACGTCACCAGCCAGACCTGCGTGCGCGTGGGCGCAGTCAGCAAGTGCGCCGCGAACTTCACGCCTCCCAACCTGGCCGAGCTCGAGGATGGCGTGGGCCTGTTCAGCGCGCTCGCCTTCAAGGGCCGCGACGCGTACATCGCCTTCATGAAGCGGACGGAGAAGAACGGGGACCTGTATGGGGTCCGCGTTACCTCCACCGGCACGCTCACCGCCCCCGTCCTGCTGGATGCGTCGGGCGACACCGGCTACTTCCCGGACCTCACGGTGGACCCGGTGACGGGCGCGTTGCAGATCGCCTACCACGACTTCTCCTCGCGCCAGCTCAAGTTCTACACGGCGCCCACCCTCTCAGCGACGGTCACGCCCGAGGTGATTGACCGCGGCCTGGGCAGCGAGAGCGGCGACGTGCGCTGGAGCGGCGCGGACGTGACGCTCCTGCGAACGCCCGCGGGCCAGCTCTTCGCCATTTACCAGGACTCCACCGCCTCTGACCTGAAGCTCGCCGTGCGAAGGACCGGTTGGGTGACGCTGCCGCCCCTGCGCACCGAGGGCGCGGTCGGCTTCTTCGCGGACGGGGCTTTCCTGAAGGACCAGCTGTTCATCAGCCACGCGAGAATTCACGCGCGCAAGGTGGGGGTCACCCGCGTGGACAACTCGCTCCTGCTGGAGAAGTACCCTTCCCCCTGACCGAAGCATGCTGACGCCGTTGAAGCTCACCCTGAACCTGGTCCGCCCAAGGGACCTGCTTGAACGCTGGTACCCGAATGGGCGCCATGGCGGGATTGCGCTCGAAGGCGCGCTGCCGGGCGAGCTGGGCCAGCGCTGCCAGCTGTTCATCCAGATTGCGGAGCCCGCGCTGCGGCAGTTCGAGCTCCAGGGGCAGCTCGCCTGGGCCCGCCACAAGGGCTCGGACCGGCTGCGCGAGAGCTTCGGGATGGACATCGTGGATGACGACGTGAGCGGGCACGAACGGCTCCTGGGCTACGCGCGCGCGGAGCTGCCGCTGTCCGCCACCCGCCTCCAGCGCCGGCTCTCCACCAACCTCGCCGTGCGCATCGTTCACGACGGGGTGGTGCAGCGCGAGTCGCTGATGGACCTCTCGCGCGGCGGAGCCTATGTGCGGACCCTTACCCCGCTGCCGGTCAACACCGAGCTCACCTGCGAGCTGCGCCCGCCGATGTCCCTGCGCAGCCTGAAGCTTCAGGCCCGGGTGGCCTGGGTGCGCGCGGAGGAGCCCAACGCCGGGATGGGGCTGGAGTTCATCTTCACCGATGAGCACCAGTCGCAGCGCCTCACGGCGCTGCTGGAGCGCATCGCCTCGAAGGGCTGAGCGGCTTCAGCCCTCGGCGACGTTCGCGGTGGCCAGCGGGCGCTCAGGCTTCTCGCCCCCGCCGTCGCCGCGCGCCTGCAGCAGGCTCATCACGCCGACGTACAGGAAGCCGACCTGGAAGAGGATGAGGAACGGCAGCGAGCTGTAGATGCCCGCGTTCAGCGCGAAGAGGACGGCGCCGGTGAAGTAGAGGCCGAACGCCAACTCCACCACCGGGAGCCAGCTGCGGCTGCCGCGGTAGCTGCGCTTCACCCGGCCCACCTGCTTGCCCTCGGAGCCGGTTTTCGGCGTGCGGGTGAAGCCGGTCTCCTTGCGCAGGATGGCCTCCAGCACCGCCTTCGCGTTGTTGATGGCCAGGCCAATGCCCAGGCTCATCAGGAACGGGAGGTACTTGAGGCGTCCCCACCAGGACAGGCCCTGCTCGCGCTGGCAGGCCACATAGAAGAAGCAGACCGAGACGGTGGCGGTGATGCAGAACGGCAGGTCCAGGAACAGCGTCCCGTAGAGCCCGTGCTCAAAGCGCACGACCATCGACAGCGGCATCAGCAGGGACAGCAACACCATCAAGAGGTAGGCGAAGTTGTTGGTGAGGTGGAAGAAGGCCTCGCGCTTCACCGACATCGGCAGGTTGCTGCGCAGGATGGTGGGCAGCAACTTGCGGGCGGTCTGGATGGAACCCTTCGCCCAGCGGTGCTGCTGGCTCTTGAACGCGTTCATGTCCACCGGCACCTCGGCGGGGGACACCACGTCGGGCAGGAAGATGAACTGCCAGCCCTTGAGCTGCGCGCGGTAGGAGAGGTCCAGGTCCTCGGTCAGCGTGTCGTGCTGCCAGCCCCCGGCGTCCTCGATGGCGGTGCGGCGCCAGATGCCCGCGGTGCCGTTGAAGTTGAAGAAGGCCCCGGAGCGGTTGCGGGCGGTGTGTTCAATGATGAAGTGCCCATCGAGGAAGATGGACTGCGCCTGCGTGAGGATGGAGAACTCGCGGTTCAGGTGGCCCCAGCGCACCTGGACCATCCCAATCTCTTCGTCGGAGAAGAACGGGACGGTGCGCCGCAGGAAGTCCGGCGACGGCACGAAGTCCGCGTCGAACACTGCGATGAACTCGCCGTGGGCCAGCTTCAGCCCGTGCTCAAGCGCGCCCGCCTTGAAGCCCTGACGGTTGTCCCGGTGGATGTAGACGACGTTGTGGCCGAGCAGCCGGTTGCGCTCCACCACCGCCCGCGCGATGGCGCAGGTCTCGTCGGTGGAGTCGTCCAGCACCTGGATTTCCAGGAGCTCGCGCGGGTAATCGATCTTGCAGACCGAATCCACCAGCCGCTCCACCACATACATCTCATTGAAGATGGGGAGCTGAATGGTGACCCGCGGCATGACAGCGAGGGTGCCCTTCGGCGTCGGCAGCTTGTACTTGTGGCGGTAATACAAATACGCCATGCGATACCGGTGCGATCCATAGACCGCCAGGACGCACAGGACGCCGAAGTACACGCCCAGGAAGACAATCTCGATGCTGGTCATCTTTGCCGCTGGCCCCTCCCGCAGCCGACGTCGCCGCGGTCCTCCCTCTGTCCAGACCCTTGAATTGCAAGAACTTTCTTGCAAAAAGGTTCCGAGGGCGCGGGACAATAGGGATCCACACTCCCGCTGTCAAATGAATCCCGACCCTCGAATCCATAAGGAATCCGGAGGCCTGCGGGTCCGCTAAGCCGCCGTCAACCGGCCATAAGTCCTGGCCCCGGACGTTGCAACTCTGGAGTTGTCGCAACACAGACGTCATCGCGGGTGGCAAGGCTGAGGATGCGCGCCACCAGCGCCTCGTAGGGGAGCCCCGCCTTCGCCGCAATCTTGGGCAAAAGGCTGGTCTGCGTCATGCCGGGCAGCGTGTTCACCTCGAGCACCACCTCATTCCCGTCGTCGCTGGCCAGGAGGTCCACCCGGCCATAGCCCCGGCAGTCGAGCGCGCGGTACGCCCGCAGCGCCAGCGCCTCAAGGTTCGCCACGCGGGTGGGCGGCAGGCGGGGCGGCAAGAAATACTGGGAGCCGCCGCGGTACTTGCTCTCGAAGTCGAACATCTCCGCGTCGAAGGCCACCTCGCAGCTGCCCAGCACCTCGCCGTCGAGGATGCCGACGGTGAGCTCGCGCCCGGCGAAGTGGCGTTCGATGAGCGCTTCGCCGCCGTAGCGGCAGGCCTCGGCGATGGCCGGTAACAGCGCAGAGGGTTCGCGCACCAGCGCCACGCCGACGGTGGAGCCTCCGAAGGAGGGCTTCACCACGCAGGGAAAGCCGAGGTCCGCGTGGCGCTCGGCCGCGCGGTGCAGCTCTCCCCTGCGCACGCGGTAGCCCGCGGCCACCGGCAGGTTGTGGTGCGCGAAGAGCTCCTTCGCGAAGGGCTTGTTCATCGCCAACGCAGACGCCATCACGCCAGAGCCGGTGTACGGGACTTCCAACACCTCCAGCAGCCCCTGCACCTTGCCGTCCTCCCCCATCCGCCCGTGCAGCGCGAGGAACGCCACGTCCACCTCCGACGCGCGCAGCAGACGGTCCAGCCCCGGCCCCGCGAAGAGGCGGGTGACCGTGTGCCCCAGCGCCGTGAGCGCCGCGACTATTCCCTCCCCTGTCTTGACTGAAATCTCCCGCTCCTCACCCCATCCGCCCATCAACACGCCGACTCGCTGACCCATGCGCACCCTGCCTTTCGCTCAAGGTCGCAAGAGCACGGGCGGTGCCACGGCGAGCTTCGAGGAAGCGCCGGCGCTTGTGAGCAGAAGACGCGCGGGCGGAGAGCCGCAGGCGCGGCCTTGGAGCCGCGGTCAGTGTCTCGGGGGGCGGGTCTCGGGGAGCGGGTCTCGGGGAGCGGTGTCTCGGGCCGCGGACCTCGGGGAATGGTGTCTCGGGCTGCGGGCTTCGGGGAACGGTGTCTCGGGTAGGGTCCTCGGTTTTCGTTGCCGCGTTCGCGTTCGCGTTCGCGTTCGGGCCCGGGTAGGGGCAGGGGTTCGGACAGGGGAATGGGGTTCGGGGCGGAGGAAATCGCGGCAGAAGCTTCCGAACGTCCATGGCCTGCGCGCCACGTCAGCCCGGGCTTGCTCCCGCTCCCCTACCCGGGCCCGCTCCCGCTCCCCTACCCGGGCCCGAACGCGAACGCGAACGCGAACGCGGCAACGAAAACCGAGAACCCTACCCGAGACACCGTTCCCCGAAGCCCGCAGCCCGAGACACCGTTCCCCGAAGCCCGCAGCCCGAGACACCGTTCCCCGAAGCCCGCAGCCCGAGACACCGTTCCCCGAAGCCCGCAGCCCGAGACACCATTCCCCGAGGACCCCGGCACTCAACGCGCGCTCTACGTCCCGCAGGTGCTCGCGGGCACCAGACAGCGGAACCCCGCATCGAGCAACGTGCACTCCTGCGACGCGGGGCAGGTGGGAAATCCCCCCGCGTCCGGGTTGCAAGCGGAGAGGCAGCTCGGCGCAGCGGCAGCGCCGCCGCTGCAGCGGGGCGCATCCGGGCCGCACACCGTCCCAGCGTCCGCCGCGCAGCTGCGGCAGTAGGTGGGCTCCTTCACGCACATCGGAATATGGCGGACCAACCCCTGGACGCCGAACTCCACCAGCGCGCAGCGCCCGCCGTCGCACGTTCCCTCATCACACGGCTCGCCGCAGGTCTGCGCCTGGTTCGCGGAGGCCACGCGCGGAATGCACAGCCCGTTCGCGCAGAGCGCGCCCGCATCCGTGGACACCAGCTGGCACGCCTCGCCCGCGCGCGCCCCGCCGGGTAGCCGCTGATCGCACAGCGTGGCGGCGCCCACGGCCGGATGGTCGAACACGGTGCAGACCAGGTCGTCGTCGGCGCACGGCCGGTCCGACGTGCAAGCGTTGATGAGCCCCGGGGGGACGCACAGCTGAACGGAGGCGTGCGCCAGACCGAGCGAGAAGCGGCTGCACACCGCACCGGCCGTCAAGCAGGTGCCGCCCGGCCCGCAGCGCTCCACGCAGATGCCCGGGCGCAGCATGCCGCCGTTCTGAATCACCTGGATTGCGCCGCGCAGGCAGATGCGGTTCGCCGTGCCGCCATCCACCAGGCAGGAGAAGTCATCCGAACAGAGCTGCCCCAGCCCCGGCGCCGCCACCGCGGTGCAGGTGGGGGTCCCGCCGTTGTCCACGCAGCGCGACCCGGCCCAGCACTTCTTGTGGGCGCAGTCGTTGGCCACGCAGGTCCGGGTGGACGCGAGGCAGCGCTGGCCTTCCGCGCAGCCGCCGCAGGCGTCCGTCTCCACCACCTTGGCGCAGAGGCCGGAGCGACAAACGTAACCGGGGAGGCACTCGCCGGTCTGCGAGCAGGGCTGCTCCTCCGGGTCAAAGCGCAGGAGCAGGCTGCAGGCGCTGGCGAAGGCCAGCACCACGCAGGAGAGCAGCACGACGCGGCCTGGACGGTTCATCACCACTTCACTCCTCGCGCAGGTCGTCCGACGGCCTGGGCCGCGGCTGCTCCGGCGCAGGCGCCGTGGCGGGTTCGTCGGGCTTGGCGGCGCCGCCGCCCGGGGTGCTCAGGAAGGCGAGATAACCGCCCGTCCCCGCGGCGATGACGCCGGTGATGGCGAAGACGTCCGTGAGCAGCGCGAAGGCCTGCCCGGACTGACGCCGCTGCGCGGAGACGGTCTGGTCCACCTGGGGGGTGAGGAGGAAGAGCCGGTGCTCCTCCTGCGCGCGCAGGCCGCTGAAGAGGGCGCCGCCCGCGAGCGCCAGGCCGGCGCCCATCAGCACGTAGCCGGTGGAGCGGCGTGTCCACCCTGCAGAAGAGCCGTAGTGGGTGACCGGCCCGCCGGAGCGCGCCTCGTCGGAGGCGGTCAACCCGTCGTAGAGCTGCTCCGCGACGACGTCGAGGCTGGGACCCAGCGGCAGCGCCTTCTCCTCGAACGCCACGTTGTGCCCGTCCGACACGTCCAGCCGCAGGGCGATGGCCTCCAGCGCGTCTCCCGCGGGGCTCTTGGTGAGGACGGTGACGAGCACCTGGTTCACGCCCAGCCACTGGCCCAGCTCGCGCGCCGCCTCATCCCGCCCCTTGGACCGCGGCGCCCCGGCGATGCGCTTGCGGTAGTCCTGGAAGGGCGAGAAGTCCGACGCCGGCTTCACCACCACGTCCGCCACGCCGTCGCGCACGCGCTCCTGCTGCAGCACGTAGCCGGGCGCCAACACGGTGACGAAGTGGTCCGCGGGCGGAATCTTGTTGACCGCCGCCGGAGAGACGCCGCGGAAGACGCCGTCGAGGAACACCGCCCCGGGGGCAGGCGCGGTCTTCACGGTGACCGAAGACGTGGAGAGCGCCGCGATGGTCCGCCGCACCTTCTCCACGTAGGCAATCTCTTCCGGCGGGAAGAAGCGGGAGCTGAACTCCGCCTTCGGGCTCACCGGCAAGAGGCGGTCCACCTCGGCGCGCGCCACCCGGTTGTCGCCGTTGGCCACATGGCAGGCGATCCGCATGGTCCACGCCTTCACCAGGGCGCCGAACGTCCGGCTCAGGTCCGTCTGCTCGTAGGCCTTCACCGCCTTGTCGAAGAGCTGGACGGCCTTCTGCGTGTCCAGCGCCTCGTAGGCCTGCAGCCCGCTCTCGTAGGCGGACTCGGCGTCGTTCAAGCGGGCCTGGCGGGTGCGGGCGCCGGGCGGGTCCAGCGCGTCCGTCAGCCGGACCACGTCGAAGCGGCCGGAGCGCAGGAGCGCACGCTCGGCGTGGTAGCTCAGCCGGGCCGCCTCCACCTGGGAGAGCGCGTCCGTCCCCACCGTCACCGCCACCACGCGGGGCCGGGCAGGCTGGGCGCGAACGGGGAGCGCAGCGACGAGGAGCGCGAACAGCGACAGGGGTGCGAGCGTACGGGCGCGGCGTCTCATCAAGCCCTTCACAAGGGAGGGCCATTTAGCGGCGTTTCGCCGCAATTGCCAGAACTGGCCGCTACTTGGCGGTCGCCGCGGTCCGCGTCTGCAGCGGCGCGCCCACCGTATTCAGGTAGTTGAGCGCGTTCTTCAGCTGAAAGTCCGTCAGCTTGTCGGTCAGCTCCCACTTGCGCAGCTCCGGCGGCAGCGGCCGGCCCTTCTCCTCCGGGCCACGCTCCTCGCCCTCGCCCTTGAAGTGACGGCGCAGGTCGCGCTCGCGGGGCTGGTCGCTCTTCGCCGCGGCGCCGGCCGCGTCCTCTCCCACGTAGAAGTCCGGCGTGATGCCCTTCTCCTGGATGGAGCGGCCCTTGGGCGTGTAGTAGCGCGCGATGGTCAGCTTGAGCCCGGAGCCATCCTCCAGCTCGATGACCGTCTGCACGGAGCCCTTCCCGAACGTCGGCGTGCCCATCACCACCGCCCGGCTGTGGTCCTGCAGCGCACCGGCGACAATCTCCGAAGCAGACGCGCTGCCCGCGTTGACCAGCACCACCACCGGGTAGGCCTTCTCCGTGTCGCGCTCCTTGCTGCGCTCCTCGGTGGTGTTGCGCCCGTTGCGGCCCTTGGTGGTGACGATGGTCAGGTTGCCCGCGAGGAACCGGTCGCTCACCGCCACCGCCTGGTCCAGCAGCCCGCCCGGGTTGTTGCGCAGGTCCAGCACCAGCCCGCGCAGCTCCTTGCCCGCGTTGAGGCCGCGCAGCCGGTCCAGCTCCTTGCGCAGGTACACGTCCGTGCGCTCCTGGAAGTTCTTCACCTTGACGTGGGCGATGCCGTCGAAGAGCGAACCCTCGACGGAGACGATGCGGATGTGGTCCCGGATGATGGCCAGCTCGCGGGGCGCGTTGAAGCCCTCGCGCATGATGGTCAGCATCACCTTCTTGCCGGCAGGGCCGCGCATCTTCGCGATGGCGCGCGCCAAATCCATGCTCTTGGTGAGCTCGTCGTCAATCTTCAGAATCTGGTCTCCCGGCCGGATGCCCGCGCGCGCGGCCGGCGTGTCGTCGATGGGGGAGACCACGGTGAGCACGTCGTTCTTGCGGGCGATCTCAATGCCCAGCCCGCCGAACTCGCCGGACGTATCAATCTTCATGTCCTTGAAGGTGTCCGGGGGCATGAAGACGGTGTGGGGATCCAGCGTGTCCAGCATCCCCTTGATGGCGCCGTACATCAGCTGCCGGTCATCCACGGGCTCGACGTAGTTGTTCTCGACGTAGGAGAGCACCCGGGCGAAGAGCTCCAGCTGCCGGTAGGTCTGGTCGTCCTGCCCCGCCTGCACCGCCGTGCTCCCCGCCAGCACCAGCGCGAGAGAGCCCCACACCCTGCTTCTTGCCACGTCGTCCTCGCTTTGTTGCCCTGGAAGCTCCCGATTCTAGGGGCGAGGCACCGCCGCGCTCAAAGTGGGACCTGGTCGGCGAACCGGACGAGCTGCCGGGCGAGCTCGTCTGGCCGCTCCATTTGTGGAAGGTGACCAAACCCTTCAATGACGTGGATCTGCGCGTGTGGTGGCAGGTGCGCGCGGAAGTAGTCCACGCCGTCCGCTGGCAGCAGCTTCTCGCTCTTTCCCCAGAGCAGCAGCGTCGGCACGGAGACCTCGCGCAGGGTCCGGGGGGCTAGGACATCCGCCGCCTTGACCTCGGAGATGAACGCCTTCACCGCGGGTGAGCTGTAGACGTGTCGAAGTTGGGACGCGAAGAGCAGCAGCGACAGCGGCGCGCGGTGGAACAGCCGGCGCGTCAAGGCGCGGGCCTGCGCCGGGGTGCGGACGTCCATCGCTTCGAACAGGGCCGTCAGCTTCTCCTGCGTCATCTCCGCGCCCGCCGGCGCCACCAACCCCAGCGCGCGCACCAGCTCCGGCGAGTCGTGCGTCAGCGTCAGCACCATTGCCCCGCCGAGTGACGTCCCCACCAGGAACACCGGCGCGCCAGCCACGGTCTGCAGAAAGCCGCGCAGCACCTCCAGCAAGGCCGGCGTTGGGAGCGGCCCGCCCTCGGGCACGGGGGAGAAGCCGCTGCCGGGCAGGTCCAACGCCAGCACCCGGGAGAAGCGCTTGCCCAGCGGCGCGATGAGCCGGTACCAGCCGTTGGCGGAGCCGCCCAGCCCGTGCACCAGCACGATGGGCGGCCCGCTCCCCTGCCCTGCAAAGTCGTAGTAGTGCACCCGGTGGCCCTGAACCTCGGCCTCGACTGAACGCACGCCGCGGGCGGAGAGGTAGCGCCGCAGCACCCCGTTGGCGGTGGAGAGCAGGTCCAAGGTCGGACGGACCCTACCTCAGCGGAACCCGGGCGCCAGCCACTGCGCGGGGTCCACCGCCAGGCCGCGCTGGCGAATCTCGAAGTACAGGTACGCGCCCTTGAGCGACGCGGTGTCCCCCACCGTCCCCAGGTCGTCCCCATCCGCGATGGCGTCCCCCACCGCGCAGCTCACGTCCGCCAGATGCGCGAAGAGCGTGTGGAAGCCATCCCCGTGGTCGACGATGACCAGGTTCCCGTAGCCGCGCAGCCACCCCGCGAAGGCCACCTTCCCCGGCGCCACCGCGCGGACCGGCCGCCCCATCCCCGCGCGGATGTCCACGCCCTTCTGCACGGTGACCGTGTTGAAGCGCGGGTTCACCACCTTGCCGAAGCCCACCTCCACCACGCCGGACGTCGGCATGGGCAGCTTGCCGCGCAGCGCGCCGAAGCCGGACGTCGCGGTGCTCTCCATCTCCTCGATGAGCGTGGAGAGCTGGCGCTCGGCGCGCTCCAGCTCCTTGATGACCCGCGAGGACTGCGTCGTCTCCGCCTTCACGTAGCTGAGCAGGTCCAGGAACTCCACGCGCCGCGCCTCCGCCTCTTCGCCCTCCACCCGGGACGCCTCCAGCCGCTGCGCCATCCAGCCCCGGAGGAGCTCCGCCTGGCTCACTGCGCGGCGCTGGAAGTCCACCGCCTGCCGGGCCTGCGAGAGCAAGGTCAGGTCCGCCGTCACCAGCGTCCGCATGGCCCGCGCGCGCCAGATGAGCCCCGCGAAGTCGCTCGCGGTGAGCAGCACGTCCAAAGGCGTGCGCTTGCGCATCCGGTACATCGCCAGAAGCCTCGGCGAGAGCTCTGCCACGCGCGCCTCCAGCTCCTCGCGCGCCAGCGCCTCCACCGCCTGCGCCTGCACCAGCCGGCGCTTCACGCTTTGCAGCTCCGCCTCAAGCAGGTGCGCGCGGCTCTGCGACGCGTGGGCCATCTTCTGCGAGAGCTCCAACAGCTCCAAAACGGACACCTTCTGCGCCTTGAGCGCCTCCAGCTCCGCTTTCCTCTCTTGCAACCGCGCCCGCACGTTCGCGCGCTCCTGGCTGGCGTCCTGGGCCTGCGCGGGAAAGGCGCAGGCGACGAGCGCGAGCAGCGCGGCGCGCCTCATACGCGCAGGAACCTGCCGACGGCGACGAAGCTGCCGAACAAGCCCAGCAGCGCGCCGGTTCCGGTGAGCTCCAGCGCGAGCGGGAGCGTGAGCAGACGCGGCGCGCCGCCCGCGCCGAGCAGGAACGCGAAGACCTCCTCCAACGGTCCGCCCACGAACGCGGAGAACACCCACAGGCCGGCCAGCGCGGCACCGGCACCCAGCAGCCCCTGCAGCAGGCCTTCGATGAGGAACGGAATCTTCACGAAGCGGTCCGTGGCGCCCACCAGCTTCTGGATTTCAATCTCCTCGCGGCGCGCGTAGATGGCCAGCTGCAGCGTGGCGGAGACGATGATGATGGTGGCCAGCGCGGCGATGGCGAAGGCGATGGCCCCGCCGAAGCGCAGCGCGCGGGCGATGGCGGAGAGCCGGCTCACCGCCTCTTCCCCGTAGTCCACGCCGGTAACCGAGGGCTCCTTGCGCACCTCGGTGGCCAGCGCGCGCAAGTCCTCCTGCGAGCGCGCGTGCGGAGGGAGTGTCAGCTCCAGCGAGAGCGGCAGCGGGTTCTTGGGCAACTCCGCCAGCACCTGCCCCAAATCCCCCAGCTCCTGCGCCAGGCGGGCGAGCGCCTGCGCGGGCGGCACCACCCGCGCCACGCCGCCTGCCTGTGGGCCTATCCGCGCGGCGAGCGCCCCCGCGGCCGCCTCCGACGTCCCCTCCTGCAGGTAGAGGGTCACCTGAATCTCTCCGCCCAGCTGCGCCAGCGCCTGTTCGATGACGCCCAGCCCGCTGCGCGCCAGCCCGGCGGCGAAGAGCGCGATGGCGATGGTGACCACCGCCACCGAGTGCACGAACGGCGCGTGCCGCAGCCCGTGGGTCGCGGAGCGCCAGAAGTACGCCGCCTTGGCGCCGGCGCTCATCCGTGGGCCATCCTCCGCGCGGCCTTGGCGCCGTCCTCGTCCGCCACCACCATCCCCCGCTCCAGCCGCACGGTGCGCTTCTGGTAGCGGGAGAGGATGGTCGCGTCGTGCGTGGCGACGACGACGGTGGTGCCCCGGACGTTCACGTCGCAGAGCAGGTCCATGATCTCAATCGTCAGCGCAGGGTCCAGGTTCCCGGTGGGCTCGTCCGCCAGCAGGATGGTGGGGTCATTCACCAGCGCGCGGGCGATGACCACCCGCTGCTGCTCGCCGCCGGAGAGGCGCAGCGGGTAGGAGCTGGCCTTGTGCGCCAGGCCCACTCGCTTGAGCATCCGGTGCACGCGGTCCGCCCGCTCCGCACGCGGCACGCCCAGCACGTCCAGCGTGAACGCCACGTTGTCCGCCACCGTGCGCTGCGGGAGCAACTTGAAGTCCTGGAACACCACGCCGATGTTCCGGCGCAGGTACGGCACCGCCGCCTCCCGGATGCGGGCGATGTTCCGGCCGCCCACCAGAATCTGCCCGCGGGTGGCCTTCTCCGCGCAGAAGATGAGCTTGAGCAGCGTGGTCTTCCCCGCGCCCGACGGCCCGGTGAGGAAGACAAACTCGCCCTTCTCGACGTTCAGGTTGATGTCGCAGAGCGACGGGGGGTCCCCCGGGTACGCCTTGTAGACATGGAACAGCTGAATCATCGCCCTCTGGATTCTGGCTCAGAACCCCGCCCCAGATGAATGTAGGCGGTAGAGTTGGCCGCTCCATGTGGGCAATCGAGACCGTCGGGCTGGCGAAGGCGTTTGGCGGGCTGTCGAGGAAGCGGCAAACGCAGGCGCTGGCGGGGGTGAACCTCACCGTGCCGCAGGGCGCGGCGTTCGGGCTCATCGGCCCCAACGGCGCGGGAAAGACCACGTTCATCAAGGCCATGCTGGGCGTGCTGCAGCCCAGCGCCGGGACCGTCAAGGTGTTGGGCGGAGACCCGCAGGACGTCCGGGTGCGTCAGCGCATTGGCTACCTGCCGGAGCGCCTGCACCTGCCCAACGCCTGGCGCCCCCCGGAGTTTCTGGCCAGCGTGGCCCGGCTCAAGCGCCTCACGCTCTCCCGGGAGGCGCTCATCCACCAGCTGGGGCGGGTGGGCCTGGCCGGCTGCGAGGACCGGAAGATTGGCGGCTTCTCCAAGGGGATGCGGCAGCGGCTGGGCCTGGCGGTGGCCCTTTTGGGCGCGCCGGACCTCCTGGTGCTGGACGAGCCGACGGACGGCGTGGACCCCCTGGGCCGGGTGGAGATCCGCAAGCTGTTGGCGGAGGAGCTGGCGCGCGGGGCGACCCTGTTCTTGAACTCCCACCTGCTGTCGGAGACGGAGCGCATCTGCGGCCGGATTGGCGTGCTCTCCGCGGGCAAGCTGGTGCGCGAGGGCCCGCTGGAGGAGCTGCGCCGCGCCGGGCCCCGCTGGCGGGCGCGCTTCTCTCCCGGAACCCCGGCCGAGGCGCTGACGGCTGTGGGTTTCACCGCCACCGCCACGCCGGACGTTTACCTCTGCGACGCGGTGGACCCGCCCGCCCTCAACGCGGCGCTGGACGCGGCGCGCGCGAAGGGGGCAATGGTGGTGGAGCTGGTCCGTGAGGAGAAGGACCTCGAGGGCATCCTGGCCGAGGCCCTGGGAGCGGCGGCATGAGGACCACGCTGGCGGTGTGCAGGGACCTGCTGCGGGAGGCCGCCTCTCGCAAGTGGTTCCTCGCTTTCGGCATTGGCCTGACGCTGCTTTTGGCGACCTTCGCCTCCAGCCTCCGCCTGGACGTGGTGGACGGAGCGCTGGCGGCCACGCGGCTGTTCGGCAAGCTGGTCTCCGGCGACATCCGGTCCGTCGACGTGGCGCTGCGCCCGCTCTTCCGCGCCGTCGCGTACCTCACCTTCTACGGCGGGACGGCGTTCGGCATCATCGCCTGCGCGGACTTCGGTCCCAGCCTGCTCTCCCCCGGACGCATCGAACACCTGCTCTCCCTTCCGGTGAAGCGCTGGGAGCTTCTGCTCGGCACGTTCCTGGGCGTCCTGTGCCTGGCGGTGCTGGCCGCGCTCTACGGCGCCGGCGGGCTGTGCCTCATCCTCGGCGTGAAGACCGGGCTGTGGACCGCCAAGCCCATCCTCGCCGCACTGCTGGCGGGCGTGGGCTTCTGCGCGCTCTACGCGGCGATGCTCACCTCCGCGCTCTTCGCCCGCAGCGCGGCGCTCTCCGCGGCGGTGGGCGGGGTGCTGTTCTTCCTGGGCATCGTCGCCAGCTACCGGAGCGCCATCGCGCCGATGGTGGAGGAGGGCGTCTTCCGCCAGGCCTTCCTGGGGCTGACCGCGCTGTTCCCGCGGATTGCCGCGCTGGCGGACGTGGGCGCGGACCTGGCGGCTTCCGCGCCGCTGGAGGTCCAGTCGCTCACCTCGCTGCTCCTGGGCGTGGGCATCTTCGGCGCGGGCGCGCTGTCCATCGGCGTCTGGCGGTTTGAACAGAGGGACTTCTAAAGACATGCGACGCAAGCTCTGGCTCCTCATCGCAGTCGTCCTCTTCGGGCTGGCGGCGTTCCTTATGTGGCGGGGTGAGAAGTACGTGGAGGCGCCCAAGCTGGAGGAGCGCGTGCAGTTCCCCCGCGCGCTGCGCTCGCAGGAGTTCAAGCGGATGCAGACGCGGCAGACGCTTCCGGAGGCTCCGGCGAACCCGAAGGAGCCACCGCCGCCCGCTGTGAGGGACCCGGTGCTGGCCGCGCTCCCCCGAGGCGGCAAGTCGGTGGTGGTGGTGGAGGCCAACGCCATCCGGAACTCCGGCATCGGCGAGCTGCTGCTCGACTGCTTCCGGGCGCAACGCGGCGAGGAGGGGCTGTCACAGCTGAAGGAGCAGACCGGCGTGGACCTCCTCCAGGACCTGGACCGGGTGGCGGTGTCCGAAGGCGCGCTGGTGATGAGTGGGCAGTTCGGCCAGGCGAAGTGGGACCAGCTCAAGCGCTTCGCCACCCCTTCCGCCTACGGCCAGGCCTCCACGCTCTACGAAGGAAAGGCGGGGACGGCCCGGGTGCTGCCGGACGGCGGCGTGCTGACGCGCGAGCCGCCCACCATCGGCGTGTGGAAGGACCAGCTGGTGGTGACGGGGAAGCTCGAGGAGGTGAAGCGCGCGCTGGACCAGGTGGAGGGCCGCGGCGGGGACGGGCCGCCGCCGCTGCAGGACTCGCAGACGTATGGAGAGATTTACGGCGTGCTCTCCGCTTCAGAGCTGGCCGGGCTGCTCCCAACGGAGCAGGCGCACTTTGCCAACCAGCTGCAGGAGGCGGCGAAGTCCATCGAGCTGCACGTGGACGCGTCCGACGGCGTGGGCATTGTCGCGGATGTCCGCGGGCCGAACGCGGACAGCGTGGAGGACCTCGGCAAGTCGCTGGGCGCCGCGCTCTCCGTGGCACGGCTAAAGCTCCAGGCGGAGGGGGAAGACTCCGCCGCGGAGTTCCTGGACCTCGCGCGCGTCCGGCCGGGGAAGGATGGGCGGTTCTCGCTGGAGCTGGCCCTGCCGATGGCGATGCTGCAGAAGCAGCTGGCCTGGTGCCGGGACCGCCCGGGCGCGCGAGATGGCGGAGAGCCCTGAACACCTTTGGCTTCACGTCCGGTGGAGTGGGCAAAATCCGGGGGAATACAGTCCCGCGGCATGACTGACACCGAGCTCGAGCCGCCCGAGCGCTCTTCTTCCTCTGCCCTGCCCTGGCTCCTGTTTGTCTTGACCTTGGCGGGCGCGGGTGGCGCCGGGTACTTCGGCTATGGGCTGTGGACGGAGGAGAAGGAGCGCGCGGCCAGCGCGGTGCGCGCCTCCGAGCAGGCGGGCTCGCGGATGCGGGACGCGGAGGAGGCCAAGCGCACGCTGGAGCGGAAGATGGCGGCGATGGAGGCCGAGCGGGAGGACCTGGCCGCGGAGCGCAACGCGCTCTCCCAGGAGGTCCGGGAGAAGGACTCGGAGCTGGCCAAGCTGAAGGCGACCTACGACAGCCTCAATGACCGCATGACGTCGGAGATCAAGAAGGGCGAGATTCAGCTCACCCAGACTGCCGGCCGCATCCGGGTGGACCTCGTCGACAAGATTCTCTTCGACTCAGGGTCTGCGGAGCTCTCGCCCCGCGGCGCCGAGGTGCTCTCGCGCATCGGCGAGGTGCTGGGCAAGGTGGATGACAAGCAGATTCAGGTGTCCGGTCACACGGACGACAGCCCCATCGTGGACAAGCAGCTCTTGGAGAAGTTCCCGACCAACTGGGAGCTCTCCGCGGCGCGCGCGGTGAACGTGGTGCGCTACCTGTCGGAGAAGGCCCGCGTGCCCGCCCGCCGGCTGCTCGCCGCGGGCTACGGGCCGCATCAGCCGGTGGCCAGCAATGTGAATCCCGTTGGGCGGGCGCGGAACCGGCGGATTGAGATTTTGTTGACGCCGTTGCTGGACTCGAAGCCGGTACGGGAGGCCACGATGGTGCGGGCGAATGCGCCGGCTCGCGCGGCGCCCAAGCCCGCTGCGGTCGCGGCCAAGAAGAAGAAGTAGCGGCGCGGCGTGCTTCCGCGGAAGTCCGTGGCGAGCGTTATGAGGTGTGGCCCGCCGGGTTCGGGGACGGGGGACGCGCTCGCGTTCGCGTCGCAAACGGGGACGGCGACGGACACGGAGACGGGCACGCGTTCGCGTTCGCGTTCGTCTGCGGGCTCGGGTAGGGGTGAAGGGCTGCGGGCGAAGGGCTGCGGGCGAAGGGCTGCGGGCTCGGCCACTGCGTTAGGCTCTGCCGTTTCCGAACCCTCTCCACCGCACCCGCACCCGCACCCGTGAACGAACGCGAACGCGAACGCGTACCCGTCTCCGCTCCCGTTCCCGTCTCCGTTCCCGCTCCCGCTCCCGTTCCCGTTCCCGTCTCCGCTCCCGTTCCCGTCGGCACTGCGCCTGAACGACCGGCCACGAAACGCGAAGGGAACCTCTCAACCCGTCGCAGGAGGAAACCCCGGCGCAGGACGGGCAAACAGAAACCCCTGCCCCCACCCCACCCCGAGCGCGACGAGAGCATCCCTCTCCGCCTTCTCCTCCACGCCCTCGGCGATGACGGTGGCCCCGACAGCGCGGCCCACCTCCACCATGCTGGAGATGAGCGCCTGCTTCACCGTGCTCTCGTGAACGCCGCGGATGATGGAGATGTCCAGCTTGAGGAAGTCCGGCTTGAGCTTCACCACGTGTTCCAGGTTTGCGTAGCCGGCGCCGAGGTCATCCACCGCGACGCGGATGCCGTGCTTCCGCAGCTCCGCGATGCTGTCGCACAGGACGTCGTAGCTGCGAATCGCCACGCCCTCGTTGATCTCCAGCACCACCCGGGACGCCTCCACCCCCGGCTGCCGGGTGCTCTCAATCATCTGCGCCCGGAACTTGGGGTCATTGATGAGCGTGGGCAGGACATTCGCGAACAACAGCTTGTCTTCAGGCAGGTGTTGCAGCTCGCGCAGGACCGTCTCGCAGCAGGCGCGGTCCAGCTCGCCGACGAGGTCCGCATGCGCCGCGAGGTTGAAGAGCATGGCCGGCGTGAACAGGTCTGACCCGGTGGGCCCACGGATGAGCGCTTCGTACGCCTGCACCTCGCCGCCATCCATCCGCAGAATGGGCTGGAAGAACGTGGAGAGCTGGCGGTGGACGATGAGGTCCCTCATCCGTTCGCGCGCCCGGGCGCTGACCCGCCGCGAGTAGTCCGCCGCCATCTGCTGGGCCTGGTCCACCGCGCGGTAGATGAGCCGCTCGGTTTGAATCATGGGGTTGGGCAGCGCCAGCGAGTAGCCCAGCCGGACGCGGGCCTTCACCCCGAACGGCCGGAGCAGCTCGGTGACGCGCGGCGCCAGCGCCAGCCACACCCGGTCCGCCACCGCCTCCAAAGCGCCGGTGCTCAACGTCACGGCGCCGCGCGGGCGCTCCAGGAAGATGGCCACCTGCTCGCCTTGCGAGCGCAGGCTACAGAGCAGGTCCCCCGCGCGGAGCGACTCCTGGCGCAGCAGCGCGAGCTCCGCGCAGACCCGCGCGAGCAGCTGGTTGTAGACCGCCGGCCCGCACTGCTCTTCCACCTCGCTCAACGGCTGCAGGTCAACCAGCAGCAGGCCCAGATACCCGTTCTGGTCCAGCATCACCCGGAGGTCGTGCAGGATGGCCGGAAGCCCCGGCAGCGCCGTGGCGGGATCCAGCTCCAGCCGGAACCGTGGATCTACGGGTGGTGGCGATCCCCCCGGATCCCCGTCCTTCACGGTTTGGTCCTCCATCGGCGAACGCAGCTCCAGCGACGAACCCAGATGGTAATGGCCACCTCCTCGCGCCGCGACGTGGGCGTGCCGCTCACGTTGCCAGAGCCCGCGCCTTGCGCGACACAGCCACCCACATCCGCGGCGGGTGGGCAGGGGGGTCAAAGCGCCTAAGCTTCACTCCCGGCGCGTCTGAAGACCCGACGCTTGCCCTTCAACCGTCCGAGGGAACGATGAAACGACTCATCCCCGCGCTGGCCTTGATGTGGTGTGCCTGCGTCGCCCACGAGAAGGCCGCCGACAGCGCCGCTGCGGTCGGAGACTGGAAGACGGCGTACCTGCACTACCGCCAGGCGGTGGAGAAAGAGCCGGAGCGGCCGGACCTCCGCGAAAAATTCGAACGCGCGCGCCGCGAAGCCATCTCCGACGCGTCCCGCCGCGCCCAGGCCTGCGTGCAGCAGCAACAGTGGCAGTGCGCGGTGAGCGAGGCGGACTTCGCGCTGGAGATTGAGCCTACCGACTCGGCGCTGCTCGCCGTGCGCGCGGACGCCGGCCGGTCGCTGGCGCGGGCCAAGCTGGCCGAAGCGCACGACCGCGCGGTGTCGCGGGACTTCGCGGGCGCCGCGCAGCTGCTGGAGCAGGCCGCGCAGGTGAGCCCCACGCCGGACACGCGCGCCGAGGTGGCGCAGGCGCGCGGGGAGCTCGCGCGCCTGGCCAGCGCGGAGGCGGAGGGGCTGCGCCAGCAGCGGCAGTACCCGCAGGCGCTGGACCTCTTCGCGCTGGCGGCCAACCTCGATGGCGCCCGCGCGCCGCGGCTGGCCGCGGTCCGGCAGGAGTACGACCAGTTCCTCGCCGCGGAGCATGACCGGCTGTGCGCCGAAGGAGACGCCGCCCTCGCCGCGCGCGACTGGGAGCAGGCCGCGGAGCGCTACAGCGCGGCCTCGCAGCTGCGCCCCGACGGCCGGGCCACGCCGCTCGCGCAGTACGCCGGCGGGATGGCCAACGGCGAGAACGCCCTGCGCCAGAAGAACTACCCCGCCGCGGAGCAGGCCTTCCGCCAGGCGGTGCAGTCCGGCATGGACCGCAGCGGCCACGCGAGCGAACGGCTGCGGGCGGTGGAGCTGCGGCCCTACGCCGTGCGCATCCGGTCCGTCCTCGTCGCCCCGGTGCAGCAGGACGGCCTCACGCCCTGGGCCGGCCCCGTCGAAGGGACCTTCAGCTACCTCATGCGCGGCTACGCCGGCCGCCTCAACCGCCTGCAGGGCCCCGGCGCCCGAGGCGCGCTGCTGACGCTCGCCGCGCAGGTCCCGCCCGTGAACCAGCCCAACCTGGTCATCCTCGCCATGCTGCCGGACGGCGCGCTGCTGGCCACGCCGCCCAAGCAGACGCTGTACTCGCCCTACGACGCGCGCTTCGCCCTGCTGACGAACGCGTTCGACGAGCGCACGCTGAGCTTCAAGGTGGTCCACCGGAGCGACCGCGGCGACGTGGACATGGGCCTCATCGAAGTCCCGCTGGGCCGCCTCGTCGAGGAGCGCGCCGGCTCCTTCTGGGGCGGCGCGGTGGCGGAGCTGCAGCTGGGCGTGGAGCCGTACGAGGGCCGCCAGGAGTTGGCGACCGTGAACATGCAGCAGCTGCGCGCCGGGGCGGCAGTCGCCGCCGTCCAGCCGGTGCCGCCGATGGGCATCTCCCCCGCCCGCCGCCCGCACCACGGCGGCGCCGCGGTCGGCCCGCAGCCGGTGGCGGGGCCGTCCGTGAAAATCTTCTCAGTGGAGGTGCGGCCGGGGGACTACCAGGTGGAGCCGAATGAGGGCCCTGCCCCGGAGCTGTACTTCGAGCTCTGGCAACAGAACCGGATGCTCTTCCGAAGCGCGGTGGCGCCGGAGAGCCTGCGCGCGAGCTGGAACCTCCAGCCGGGCGAGCTCCCGGTGGACCCGCGTCAGGAGCTGACGCTGAAGCTCTTCGACAAGGACCCGGACGCGGATGACCTCATCTACACCGGGCTCCTCCGCCCCGGCAGCCTCGCCGGAGGCCGCTTCCGCGCGAGGACGCCGCGGCAGGGGACCGTGTCGCTGGACCTCGACACCCAGGCCCCGCACGGCGCGACCGCCGTCCTCCCCTGAGGACGCTGGATCCGGAACCGTCTTCGGAGACCTTCTCCCGCTGGCCCTGGCCGGCCATTTCGTCGGAGGAACAGCTGTTCTCGCGCCGTCAGGGGCCACCACCGTTCGCCTCGAGCGTTGCGCCGTCAGGCGCATAGTCGAGAGGTGGCGCAAACCCACGCACAGCACTTTGTCGGCCTGTTTCGAGCAGAGTGAGGCGGCCCATGAGCCAAGCCTCGGGAGCACTGCCGACGTCTTCCATGAAGAGGTCGCCTCGTGTCAAGCAGAGGCCCCTCCGGAGCATTGCCCTGACGTCCGGTGCATCCGAGAACTCGTTCCGCCACGCTTCCATTCGCACTTGGTGGATGCCGCCGTTGCGGCTCCGTGCACATTGGGCTCCGTCCTGCTCGGGTGCTGCTATCTCGACTTCGAGCTTGTCTGCGCTCTAGACGTCTCTCGCAGTCACCCGGGCAAGGCGGTTCGTGGTTCTCGGTTGCCCGGGCGCCACGGCGACGCCTCGGAGCGGTTGTCTGCCTTCTTTCCTTCCCTTCAATCGTCTGTCGCTTCAGGCGACAGCAGTATTTCCGGTTTTGCCTGACAGCACGTTCTGACGCCCGCTCCTGCGAGCGGGAGTTGCCCGCGCAAGCGCATACCTGCCCAGCGCCTCGCGGCGAGGATGCAGTCCAGGGTCGCGTAGCGACTTGCGAAGCCCTGGACGGCACCGCAGACGCGAGGCAGCTCGGGTTCTGCAATCCCGTCCCATCTTCGCGGAGTCCACACCTGGCTATCCCGCCCGTTTCTTCGCCTGGCGTAGCGGCTCGTACACCTCCCCCGTCACCCACAGTCGATGCATCAGCACCGCCAGCTTGCGCGCCACCGCCACCTTCGCCCGCTTGCGTGCGTTCCTTCCTCCCCTCTCGGCGAGTTTCAGTCCCCACCTCCGTAAATCGCTGTCTGCTCGACAGCGACCCAGGATGTAGTTCGAGCACTGCACCAGCAGTCGTCTGAGCAGTGGGTCGCCCGCCTTGGTGATTCGCAGCTGGGGGTCGGAGTTGCCGGATTCCTTCTTCCTGGAGCGCAAGCCCACGAACGCCCCGACTGAACGGCTCTTCTTGAACCGACGCTTGTCCTCGAGGGTAAGCAGGAAGACAAGCGCCGTTAGGTGGCCGACGCCTGTCGGCTGCGAGATGGCTTCCACCTCGGGATACTTCTTCGCCAGCTCGACTATCGTCTTGTCCGCCGCGCGGATCGACTCCTCGACCGCCTCCAGCGTGTCGAACAACGGCTCCAATGCCGGCTTGAGCTCCTCGGGCACCGATGCACGGGCGTTGCGGTAGAAGGATTCCGCCGTGCACTTCGGAAGCCGGCTTCCCATCGACTTCACCATCCCTCGGCAAGTGCTGATCAACCGAGTCCTCGTCTGTACAAGCGCGTCCCGCGCCTTCGGCACGGATAGATCCGCTTGCGCCTCCATCCCCCGATGTCGCACCGGCGCCAACAGCTTGATGTCGACCCGCCCCAGTCGAGCCAGGAGCTCGGCGTCGTTGTCGTCGCTCTTCGAGTCGTTCTGAGAGATCAGCTTCACCCGACGCGGGTTGCTGACGACAACCTCGTGCTCCATCTCCTTGAGCAGGGTGGAGACCCATCTCGAGTGCGTACCGGCCTCCATCACCACCCGGACCTTCGGCCGACGGAACCATCTCTCGAATTCCTCCCGCACTGTGCGGATCGGCTTGCACCTCTCCCGTCGCCCGTCGGGGTGGATGATGCACAGAGCCGTCGTGGTGTCGCCTAGATCGCATCCAACAGTCGTCGTGATAGGACTCGTCATGGTCGCCTTCTCCTTGCACCTTGAGTGCGCTCAACCGGCTTTTTAGCCGGTTGGAGGAGGCGACCTCTTCATCCCATCTCGACTATGCGCCTGACGGCGCAACGCTCGACGCGAACGGTGGTTCCTTTGACAGGCGCGGCTACTTCATCCCGACCGTGAGCGCGCTCGGCGCCAGCAGGGTGAACAAGGTCACCTCAGGCTCCGAGCCGAAGCGCGGGAAGCTGCCGCCGCGCCCGAAGCCGAGGCCGCGGTTGACGTAGAGCTGGTTGCCGCCCACTTCGTACAGCCCGCGGACGAACGGCTGCCCCGCGCGGGCGAAGAGGGCGTCCGTCAGGCCGCCCACCCGAATCTGCCCGCCGTGGGTGTGGCCGGAGACACAGAGCAGCCCCTCATCCGGCGGGAGCTTCTTCGCGGTGGGCGGGCTGTGCGCCAGCACCAGGCGCGAGCCTCCGCGCGTCAGCCCTTTGAACGCCGCGCCCACATCGTCGTGCCGGGTGCCGCCGTCGTCCACGCCGATGACGGTGAACGGCGCGCCCTTCACCTGCGCGACGGTGTGCTCGTTCTGCAGGACGACGTAGCCGTTCGACTCCAGCGCCGCGCGCAGGTACTTCGCGTCCACCCGGTGGTCATGGTTGCCGAGCACCGCGTACGCCGGCGCGCGCAGTCCGCGCAGCAGCGGGGCCACATGGTCTCTGGGGTCCAGGAAGTGCGTCACATAGTCGCCGGTCAGCACCACCAGGTCCGGCTCGGCGCTGTTCACCGTGCGGACCGCGGAGAGGATCCGCTCATCCGGGGTGGCGCTGCCCACGTGGATGTCCGACAGCTGGGCCACCTTCGTCCCGTGGTGCGCGGGGTCCAGGTCCGGGAGGACCAGGTCCACCCGGCTGAGCGAGAAGCCGGTGTGCCCTCGCGGCGCGGCGCTGGCTTGTGCGCCGAGGAGCGTCGCGCCCACGGCTCCGGTGAGCACAGACCTCCTGCTGAGACGGAACATCGACACCCTCGCTTCGGACAACCGGCCGGAAGTCTCTCTCGCTAACGGCCGGGGCGTCATGACGCAACCTCCCGGTCTGCGACGGCGGATTTGCTACGCTCACCCGGCCGCCGCCCCCATGGGAAAATCCAGCCGAAAGAGCCCACCTCGGGAGAACACCGAGCTCGCCAAGTTGATTGAGCGGGACCTCACGGCCCTGGCCGGCGAGGGCAAGCTCACCTCCGCCCACGGGGTGGACTCCGCGGTGACCGAGGTCCTCGCGCTGCTCACGCACGGCGGCAAGTCCCCGCTGCTGGCGGGCGACAGCGGCGTCGGAAAGAGCGCCATCGTCCAGGAGCTGGCCCGGCGCATCTCCCAGGGCCAGGTGCCCAAGGAATTGGCTTCCGCCCGGGTACTGGAGGTGTCGCTCGCCGGCATTTTCGCCCGCACCTCAACGCCGAGACAGTCCGCGGAGCTCTTTGAAGAGCTGCTCGAACACCTGGCGGAGACCGAAGGCACCCTCGTCCACCTGCGCGACGCCGGCCTGCTGCAGGGAAGCTCGCTGGGGCCGGTGGCCATCCGCTTCCTGCGCTCCGGGCGCGTGCGCTTCGTGCTGGAGGCGGAGGTGCGACGCGCGCAGGAGCTGCTGCGCTCCGACGAAGCGCTGGCGGAGCGGCTGCACCTGCTCGTCGTCCATGAGCCGCCGCTGGACCGCTGCCGCTGGATTCTCGCGCGGGTGGCCGAGGAGCTGGAGGACGCGCTCACCCTGCAGATTGACCCGGCGGCCTGCGACATGGCGCTGCGGCTGGCCACCAAGTTCCTGCTCGCCCGCCGCCTGCCCCGCAGCGCCATCGAGCTGCTGCGGGAAACCGTCGCCGAGGCCGCGGGCGCCGCGAAGGAGCGCGTGGGGACGGAGGACGTCATCTCCCGCTTCTGCGCCTCCACGCACCTGCCGCGCTTCATCGTGGATGACGGGATGCCGCTGGACTTCCCGCAGACGGAGCGCTTCTTCTCCGAGCGGCTCCTCGGCCAGAGCGACGCGGTGGCCACGGTGCTGCGGTCCGTTGCGCTGCTCAAGGCCGGGCTGTCGGACCCGCGCCGGCCGCTGGGCGTCTTCCTCTTCGCCGGGCCCACCGGCGTGGGGAAGACCCACCTGGCCAAGCTGCTCGCGGAGTACCTCTTCGGCTCCCCGGACCGCCTGGTCCGCCTGAACATGGCGGACTACCCGGAGGACGGGGATGAGCTCCAGCTCTTCGGCTCCTCGTGGGGCCAGACACTGGAGGCCAAGCGCGGAGAGCTGACCCGGCTGCTCGACGGGAAGGTCTTCTCGGTGCTGCTGCTGGATGAGTTCGAGAAGGCGCACGCCTCCTGTCACGACCGCTTCCTCCAGCTCTTCGACGAGGGGCGCTTCGTCAACGCCGCGGGGGAGACCATCTCCTGCAACAACACGCTCATCGTCGCCACGTCCAACGTGGGCTCGGAGACCTACCGCGAGCCGCCCATCGGCTTCTCCGGCACGCGCACCCGGGAGGAGCTCATCTCCGAGGTGGACCGCCGCATCTCGGAGGCGTTCCGGCCCGAGTTCCTCAACCGCTTCGACGCGCTCTGCCACTTCTACCCGCTGAGCAAGGTGGAGATTCGCCGCATCGCCCAGCGCGAGGTGGGCCGCGTGCTGGAGCGCGAGGGCATCCGCGCGCGCGGGCTGGACGTGGAGGTGCTCCCGGAGGTGGTGGACCTCCTGGTGGAGCGCGGCTACTCGCCGCTGTTCGGCGCGCGCTTTCTGCAACGGGAGATTGAGAAGACGCTCACCGCGGCGCTGGCGGTGGAGATTGCCCGTGGGCCGCTGCTGCCCGGCACGCCCATCCAGGTGGTGGTGAGGCAGGGGCGCGTGACCGCCTACGCGCAGCCCTTGCGCGCGGCGAAGGACCCCACCGCCCAGGTCGCCCTGCCCGCCGCGGGCGGCACCGGAGCGCGGCGCCGGGTGGACCGGCGCGGGTTGATAGAGGAGGCGGACGGCTGGGCGCGCCGCGCCTCCGCGGTGGGCGCGGCGGCCGGGCGCGGGGGGCTGGAGAAGCGCCGCGCGGATTTGCTCGCCCACTCGCAGTCACCCAACTTCTGGGACGACGCGGAGGCCGCCGCCGCCACGCTGCGCGACTTCCGGGAGATTGAATCCAAGCTGCTGGACCTGGACCGGGTCATCAAGGCCGCGCTCTTCGCGGGGCGCCGGGCCCGCGAGGCGCGCAGCGAACCGCAGCTGGCCGCGGCGGCGAAGGCGGTGGAGGACGCCGCGCGCGAGGTGCAGCTGGCGGAGGCGCGGCTGGCGGCCGGGAGCGCGGCGGAGGTGGACGAGGCGCTGCTGGAGATTTGCGCCCCGGCCGAGGGCGCCGGCGTGAAGGGCTGGATTGGGGAGCTGCTGCACATGTACCGCGCGTGGGCGCAGAAGCGCGGCTACGAGGTCCGCGTGGTGGCGGAGAGCGCCGAGCCCTGTCGCGCGGTGCTGAAGCTGACCGGGCCGGGCGTCCTGGGCTTCCTCGCCGGAGAGCGAGGGCTGCACCGTCGGATTGACGATGACAGCAAGGCCTCGGCGCTGGTCCGCGTCCACGCCCGGCCGGGCGCGACACCGGAGCACTACGTATTGGACGCGCGCGACGTACGCCGCCACGCCGGGAGCTTCGTCCCCCGCGTGGGCGCTGAGGTGAGCGCGCGGGACGACGAGACCGGCCGTACCCTCCACATCCTGGGCGAGGAGCCGCCGACGGAGCTGCGGCGCATCGCCGCCATCCTCCTCCTGGGCCAGGGCGGCGCCAGCCCGGAGGCGCGGCGCTACTTCGTCGGCCGCGGCGCCAGGGTGGAGGACGCGCGCACCGGCACCGCCACCCCGCGGGTGAAGGACGTGCTCCGTGGGGAGCTGGACCAGTTCATCGCCGCCTGGCTGGAGCAAGGGCCGGCCGCCGGCACCCCGCGCACCACGCACTAGGCACCGTGCCCGCTCCCACTCGAGCGTTGCGCTGTCAGGCGGGTTGAGTGCCGGACCGGAGGGTTCGGGCTTCGGGGAACGGTGTCTCGGGTAGGGGTTCGGGGAACGGTGTCTCGGGCTGCGGGCTGCGGGGAACGGTGTCTCGGGTAGGGGTTCGGTTTTCGTTGCCGCGTTCGCGTTCGCGTTCGCGTTCGGGCCCGGGTAGGGGTAGGGGCAAGGAAAGGGGAATGGGGTTCGGGGGCGGTGGAAACCGCGGCAGAGACTCCCCAACGTCCAGGGCCTGCGCGCCACGTCACATCCGGGCCCGCTCCCCTTCCCCTACCCGGGCCCGCTCCCCTTCCCCTACCCGGGCCCGAACGCGAACGCGAACGCGAACGCGGCAACGAAAACCGAACCCCTACCCGAGACACCGTTCCCCGCAGCCCGCAGCCCGAGACACTGTTCCCCGCAGCCCGCAGCCCGAGACACCGTTCCCCGCAGCCCGCAGCCCGAGACACCGTTCCCCGTAGCCCGAGACACCATTCCCCGCAGCCCGCACATCGACGCGGGGCTTACGCCAAGCCTCAGACGCACTGCCGACGGCCGACGTCTCCACTATGCGCCTGACGGCGCAACGCTCGACGCGAACGGGGGGCACCCCTCCGATATGGACCTACCGAAGCGCCGCGCGGATCTGCTCGGCGATGCCCGGCGCGTCCAGCTTGAAGCGCGCGAGCAGCTCTTCCGGCGCGCCGCTCTCGCCGAACACATCCGGCAGACCAATGCGCAGAAGCCTGCGCCCCACGCCCTTGTCCGCCAGGACCTCGGCCACCGCGCTGCCCAGGCCGCCGATAATCTGATGGTCCTCCGCCGCGACGACCAGCTTCGCGGCAGACCCGAGCCGGGCAATCGCCGCCGCGTCGATGGGCTTGATGCTGTGGATGTTCACCACGCCGACCTTGAGGCCATCCTTGGCGAGCGCCTCCGCGGCGACGAGCGACGGGTGGACCTCTCCGCCGGTGGCGAAGATGACCACGTCCGTGCCGCCGGGCCGCAGCTCCACGGCCTTGCCGAGCTCGAAGCGGTAGCCTTCCTTGTTCACGCGCTCCAGCTTCTGCCGCGTGGTGCGCAGGTAGGCCGGGCCCTGGTGCGTGCAGAGAAACTCCACAGCGGCTTCGCACTCGAGGTCGTCCGCGGGCTGGATGACCGCCATTCCCGGGAGGCTGCGCATCAGGGCGATGTCCTCCAGGCCCTGCTGCGAGTAGCCGTCATCGCCCACCGCGATGCCCGCATGGCTGCCCACAATCCGCACGTTCGCGCGCGAGTACGCCACCGAGATGCGGATGGTGTCGTAGCGGCCCGTCACGAAGCACGCGAAGGAGCAGAGGAACGGCACCCTCCCGGCCAGCGCCAGCCCGGCGCCGGTGCCAATCATGTTGGCTTCGGCGATGCCCATCTCAAAGAAGCGGTCCGGGAACTTCTTGGCGAAGAGCTCGCTCTTGGTGCTCTTGGCGAGGTCCGCGTCCAGCGCCACCAGCTGCGGGTACTTCTCACCCAGGCGCGCCAGCGCCTCTCCGAACGCATCCCGCGTGGCCTTGGCAGGCATCAGTTGCCTCCCTTCGTCAGCGCGTTCAGGGCCCGGAGCTCTCCCAGGGCCTTCTCCGTCTCATCCTTGTTGGGCGCGCTGCCGTGCCATTTGATCTGATGCTCCATGAACGACACGCCCTTCCCCTTCACGGTGTTGGCGATGATGAGCGTGGGCCGGCCGCGGGTGGCCTTCGCCTCGTCCAGCGCGGAGAGAATCTGCGCGTGGTCATGTCCATCAATCTTGATGACATGCCAGTTGAACGCCTTCCACTTCGCGTCCACCGGCTCAATGTCCATCACCTCGTGAACCGGGCCATCAATCTGGCCGTGGTTGTAATCGAGGATGAGGGTGAGCCCGTCCAGCTTGTACTTGGGGGCGCTCATCGCCGCCTCCCAGACTTGACCCTCCTGCATCTCGCCGTCGCCGATGATGCAGTACACGTGAAACGCGCTCTGGCCGCCCTTCCCGGACAGCTGCGCCGCCAGCGCCATCCCCTGCGCCACCGACAGGCCCTGCCCCAGCGAACCCGTGCAGGCCTCAATGCCCGGCAGCTCCGTGTTCACCGGGTGGCCCTGCAGCCGCGCGCCCATCCGGCGCAGCGAGGTCAGCTCTTGCTTCGGGAAGTAGCCGGCCTCCGCCATCGCCGCGTACAGCGCGGGGACCGCGTGGCCCTTGGAGAGCACGAACCGGTCCCGCTCCGCCCAATCCGGGCGCCGCGGGTCATGCCGCAGCCGGGAGAAGTAGAGCGCCACAATGAGGTCGATGGCGGAGAGCGAACCGCCCGGGTGGCCGGAGCCCGCCCGATGGAGCATCTCGATGATGTCCAGCCGGAGACGGCCGGAAATCTCCTTGAGCCGCGCTACCTCCGGCCCGGAGTGTTGCTGCTGTGCAGTCGACATGCGTTTGGCTCCAGAACGAAAAAACCTACGAGTCCGAGTCACCCGCCAGATAGCTGAGGATGACCTCGTCCAGGCTCTTCTCAGAGATGAGGTCCTCGCCGAAGAGCGTCTCCACGCCCACCTCGTTGATCTTCGGCTGGACCTTCATCTGCCGCGCAGCGATGACCTCAGGCGGGAGCGACGGCAGCACCGCGGGCTTGCCCGGCTGCAGCTTCGTCTTCGCCACCTCTTCCGGCGTCGCCAGCTGGCCCGGCTGGTAGTGCTTCCCCGCCGAATCCAGGTTGTCGTACACGCCGTTGATGAGGTTCCGCAGCATCTCCTTGTGCTGCTCCTCCATCAGCTCCCGGACCACGTCCGCCAGGTTGTCTGCGTTGAGGATGTCCGCGTAGGAGGTCTTCTTCGAGGCGAGGATGTTCCCGCCCACGAAGAGGTGCGTGATGATGTGCGGGTTGTTGACGCCAGAGTCTTCCGTCTGGACGTGGAAGACCTGACCCTTGTGCTTGATGTTGTGGTTGAAGCCGGTGACGGCTTTTTCGAAGTTTTTCGCCATGGTCCGGCGCCGCGCACCCTACCAGCCGGTGATCGGCTGGAGCAAGCCAACGCCATACCGGAACCCCGCCTTCAACGCCCCTTTTTTCGCTCACCTGCGCTTGGCGCCGTGCCGGGCGAGGTCCTCCGGCGTGTTCAGGCTGACCACCGTCGCCAGCGCCGGGTCCACCGCCCGCAGCACCCCCTCCGGCACCCTCACCCCGCCCAACGCAGCCAGCAACCCCTTGAGCGACGGCTCACCCAGGGCCGCGCACCCCTCCACAGTGGACGCGCTCACCCGGAGCCAGGCCGGCAGCGGCGCCAGGGCGCCTTCCACCTCGAACGCCACCGCCGCCCCGGGCGCCTTTGCCAGGAGGGCCATCGCCTCCTCGGTGAGGAACGGCATGTCGCAGGCCACCACCGCCACCTCCGGGGTGCGCGCGTGCGCCACGGCGGAGTGGACGCCCGCCACCGGTCCGGCGAACGGCAAGAGGTCCCTCACCTGCCGGACCGGCTGACCGGCGTAGCGCCCATCCGCGGTCACCAGCAGCACGTCCTCGAACGCCGCGCCGAGCGCCAGCAGGCGCGACAGGCACGTCTGCCCGCCGACGGAGAGCAGCCCCTTCGCCGCCCCGCCCAGCCGCAGCCCCTGCCCTCCCGCCAGAATCGCCAGCGTCGCGCCCGGAAACATGGCCTTGGACCCTAAATGAATCGGGCCCCACCGCGCCCGAAGAAGGGGACGCCGTGAGGCCCGAAAGCCCGCGGGAGTTGTCAGCCGCCTACTGCGGCACAGCGCCGTTCAGCACGCAGATGCCCGCGGTGGCGTGGCACTTGACCGGGAACAGGGGGTTCAATCCGGAGCCCTGGGTCCGGCCGACGGAGCGGTCCGGGTTCGGGTCGCAGTCCTTGTCCTCGGAGCACTCGATGACTGGCCAGATGCCCTCTACGCCGTAGTTCGCGGAGCAGGTGTCGACCGTGTACTTCAGGTCCGCGAAGAAGTGCGTGCCGGGGATGGACTCGGTGTTGTGGATGCGCAGGTTGGACCACTCCCACGCGTGCCGCTCTGCCGGAGCCTCCAGCACCACCTCCGCCATGCTGGGCGAGGGCACCGGGCAGAACCCATCCGCCTCGGGGTTGAAGGCGGCAAAGTCGCCCAGCGAGGTGGCCTTGTTCACGGTGACGCGGGCACCTTCGTCGGCCACCAGCGCCCCGGCCAGGTCCATCCGCAGACCCACCAGGCCCTTCTCGGTGAACCCGTTCGGGTAGAACTTCCAGAGCCCCGCCCGGCCGACTTCCAGCTGGGCGCAGGTCTGCGTGGCGTTCTGGCCCGGCTTCAGCGTGTACGTCAGGGCGTGGGAACCCGTGGAGCCGTCGAACGACGCCCTGCCCACCGAGCACTGCGGCTCAACCGCTCCACCGCAGCCGAAGAGCCCCGCACCTGCGACCGCCAGGGCCGCCGCGACAATCTGTCTCATAGCGCTTGCGTTCATGGGTGTGGGTCTCCGTTAGAAGCTGAGGCGAGCGCCAATGCGGATGGCGCGCGGCGGTTGGTACGCGGTGGGGTTCATGAAGTTCGGGTTCAGGTCCGCGGTGGTGATGGGCATGGGGTTGCTCCCCGCCGTCAGCACCGGGCAGGTGGCCGCGCCGGTCTTGCAGGTGTCCACCTCGGCCGCCGTGCCGCCGCGCTCGATGGGGGAAACCTGCGCGTTGGTGAAGCGCTGGTCCACCTGGATGGGCGCCTGGAAGTCGAACAGGTTGAAGAAGTCCAGGGTCACCCCCAGCTCGAAGCCGCCCGGCAGCTTCTGGGTCAGCCCGAGGTGCGCGTCGATGTTGTGGACGAACGGCGCGTTGCCGGCCGAGCCGCGCGGCAGGATGAAGGTCTCCGAGAGCGCGGTGCGGCGGGCGTTGACGCCCAGGTAGTTGAGCGGCATGCCGGACCGGCCGCGGTAGGAGGCGCCGATGTTCAGCTTGGTGCCGCTGCCGATGGAGAACTCCTTGGCGCCGAAGGCCTTGAAGGAGTGCGTGGCGTCGCCCGGGAGCGCGCCGTAGCGGTTCACGGTCAGGGTCAGCAGGTCGAAGTCCACCGTGATGTTCGGCTCCAGCTGGTTGGACTCGGCGCGGAACAGGCCGTTGTAGTTCCCGCGCAGGTAGGACCAGGTGTAGCTGACCTGGGCCAGCCACTGATCGCTGAAGGTCTTCGTGTAGTAGAGCGTGACCGCGTCGTAATTGCGCTCGGCCAGCGGGAAGTCGGTGGCGAAGCCCTTGCCCGGGTTGCCGATGAAGTAGGTGTTGCCGTCGTCGCGGCTCATGTCCTCCACCACGTTGTTCATGTAGCGGCGGGTGTAGGAGAGCCCCAGGCGGCCCAGCAGAATCTCGTACTCGGCGCCGAGCTGAATCTCGTCCGCCGACTGCGGCTGGATGGCCGGGTCCACGCGGACGCGGTCGCCACCGTCGGTGTCGTGGTAGCGCTCCGGGGACTCGTTGCTGCCGAGGTCCTCGCGGCTGCTCTCATTGCAGGCGGCGCGGCCAGCGGGATCCGCCGGGAGGCAGGGCGGCGTGTCGTAGGTGACGCCGGTGGAGGCCTGCTGCGGGAACGAGAGGTCGGCCGCGTCCAGCGGGACCTGCTCGAAGTAGCGGGCGTAGTTCGCGTAAATCTTGGAGCGGCCGGCCTGGGTGAAGTCGTAGATGAGGCCGACGCGGGGCGACCACTGGTTGGGCAGGGACAGGCCCACCCGCTTGTCCTGGCCCCAGATGGTCTGGGCGTCGTAGCGCACGCCCAGGTTCACGGTGACCATGTCGAGCACGCTCCAGCTGTCCTGGATGAAGCCGCCCACGGTCATGGAGTTGTTGCTGCCGGTCTTGGTGTTGAGGAACACCGGCTCGTCCGGGCCCGCGAGGTACGTATAGGTGTTGACGCTGAACCAGCAAGCACCGCCGCCGCACTCGCGGTAGGGCGCCCCGCCGGACCGCGCGCGGGTGACCGAGTACGCCATGCTCTCGACGTCGAGGCCGGCCTTCAACACGTGGTGACCCAGCCCGGAGAAGAGGTAGGTCGCCACGGCCTTCGCCTGCAGGCGGTCAATCACGTGGTCATTGATGGTGCCGGGGCCACCCGCCAAATACGTGGCGACCGGGCAGCGCGCACGGCGCTCGGGCTCGGTGCTGCCGCAGAGGTCCGGGTTGTCCAGCTCTGCGAAGTCCGTGAGGTTGTGGACGCCGGGGTTGCGGGTCCGGCGGAAGGTGAAGTTCGGCACGCCCGCCAGGCCCTCAGAAGAGCCGACCGCGCTGCCGTCAGAGGGGCGCGCCCACTGGTCCTGGTGGTGCCAGCCCGCGGTCGCGTCGATAAGCAGCGTCTTGTTGAAGAAGCCGCCGGAGTACTGCAGCGAGATGTCCCGGCCGTTGTTCGCCTGCTGCGTGGAGGTGGCCTCGTAGCTCCCCTGGACGCCGGAGGTGCAGGAGAGGCCGCTGCAGGGCTCAGGAGATCCGTTGCGTCCGAAGGAGTACTTGCCCGGACCGCCGCTGCTCTCCGGGTTGCCGTAGAGCGAGAGGGAGATGTTGTGGTCCGCGTTGAGCAGGTAGGTGAGCTTGGCGATGTACTGGACCGAGCGCTGGTCCGCGAAGCGGCGCACGCGCTGGCCGTCGATGGGCGACACCTTCCGGAAGCCGGTGGCCACATCAATCTGAGGAGCACCCACGGCCGAGCAGCCATTGGCAGGGTTCACCTCGGTGCAGAGGTCCACGGTGTTGAGCTGGCGCTCGATGGCCACGCGGTTGAAGGACGGCGCGATGCCTGCGTAGAACCAGAGCTTGTCCTTCAGGATGGGGCCGCCGAGCTCGACGCCCATGTCGCCCATGTTCCAGGCCTTGCCCTGGGCGGAGATGACCGAACCCGCCTCCTGAATCTCCTTCGTCGAGGACTGCAGCGCGCCCGGCGCCCAGTTGCCCCAGACGGAGCCGTGGAACTCATTGGAGCCGGACTTGGTGACGGCGTTCATCACGCCGCCGGTGGACCGGCCGTACTCGGGCAGGTAGCCGCCGGTGATGACGTTCACTTCCTTGAGGAACTCCACGGTCAGCGGCGTGCCGATGATGCCGAGGCTGGGGTCGTTGACCGAGAGGCCGTCGACGATGAACGAGTTCTCAGGGGAGGTGGCGCCGGCAATGCTGACGCCGTACGGGTCCGAGTTCGCGCCGGGGGCCAGCTCCGCCAGGCCTTCAAAGGAGCGGGCCGCAGAGCCCTTCATGCCGGGCCGGATGACCGAGATGTTCCGGAGGAAGTCCTGGTCAATGTTGATGCCGGAAGCCGCCGAGCCGACGTCGATGGTGGGTGCCTTGCCGACGACCGTGATGGTCTCGCCCGTGAGCGCCTCAGGCAGCATCTCCACGTTCAGGCGGAGCGTCTGGTCCAGGCGGATGTCGACGCCCTTCCGCTCGTAGGGCTTGAAGCCCTCGCGCTCTACCCGGAAAGTGTACGTGCCGGGGGCGAGCTGCGGGAGCCGGAACAGCCCCGTCGAGTCCGTCACCACCAACTGTTCACCCTGCATGCTGGGCGAGGTCGCCGTGACGACCGCGTCTCCCACGCCCTGCTGGTTGGAACCGTCGAGCACTTTGCCCGTCATCACTGCAGTGTGCTGCGCGAACGCGCTCGTTCCGGCCATAAGCACAAGGCACAGAAGCGAACGGCGAGTCGATCTCTCCATGGCGGCCCACCCCCGAGTTCGAAGAGCCGCACTCTGAACCAACTCAATCTTGTATTGAAACAAAAAACGTGGGCGGGGATTGACGCGCGTACGGAATTTCCCTCGCGCGGGCGCTCGGTGGCGCGTCGACAAACGGCCACAGTGAGACATCCGGCGCCGCGCGCGCACGCGCTCCGACATGACAATTAAGACTACGGGGCGACCGCGAAAGCGCGTGACAGTTGCCGCCTCACGTGCTCGCCGCGCGTCAGGAGCTCCACGGGGGAAGCTCGCACTGGCATTTCGCGCGACGCCGTCTAACACCCGCGCTCAGGCGGAGCGAGCGCTTTCTCGCCCGTCCGCGGCTGTCGCGCGCAAAATCGAAGCGGGCTAAGTCGTCGGGCGTGATCTCGCTCCGGGAGGCCCGCGACCTGGCCGTGACCCAGACGCCGGCCGGGCCGCGCGCGCGAATCCCGCTCTCGCGTGCCTGCAACTTTTTTCTAAGCCACGCTTTTGTCGCGTCGCGCGAGGTCCCGGGGTGCGACAGCTCCGCGATGGACGGTTACGCGGTGCAGAGCGACCGCACCCGCGGCGCCAACCGGGACCGGCCCGCGGTGTTCACGCGGGCGATGGAGCTCTTCGCCGGCGCCGCCCCCGCCGGCCACGCCCTCGAACCGGGGCAGGCCGCGCGAATCTTCACCGGCGCGCCCCTCCCCGCGGGCGCGGACTGCGTCATCCGCCAGGAGGCAGCCGCGGACGACGGCCACGCTGTGCGCGCGTTCGTAGAGGCGGCTGTGGGCGCGAACGTGCGCCGCCGGGGCGAGGAGGTGGAGGCCGGCGCGCTCCTGCTCCCGGCGGGCACACGGCTGGACCCGTATGCGGTGGGCCTGCTCGCCGCGCAGGGCCAGGCGGAGGTGGAGGTGTTCGCCGCGCCGAAGGTGGCGGTGTTGGCCGTGGGCGATGAGCTGCTGGAGCCCGGCTCCCGCGCGCAGCCGCACCAGGTCTACGACAGCAACGGGCCGCTCCTGGCCGCGCTGGCCGAGCGCGCTGGGGGCAGCGTGGTGCTCCGCCGCAGGCTTGTGGACCGGGACGAGGCGCTCGCCGCGGCGCTCGAGGAGGCCGTCGCCCGGTGCGAGGTGGTCTTCACCGCCGGCGGGGCCTCGGTCGGCGAGCGCGACCGCGTGAAACACGTGCTGCGAACGCTGGGCGCGCGCTTCCACTTCGACGGCGTGGCGCTCAAGCCGGGCAAGCCGCTGGCGCTGGCGGAGCTCTCCGGCAGGCAGGTGGTGGTGCTCCCCGGAAACCCGGGCGCGGCGGCGGTGGGCTTCGACGTCGTGGGACGGCAGGTCCTCCTCAAGCGCCAGGGCGTGCGCGAGCAGCGCCGCACCCTCCGCGCAAAGCTGGCAGAGCCGCAGCGCAAGCAGCCACAGCTCACCTATCTCATGGCCGCGTCTCTAGAGGAGCGCGGGGCAGAGCGGTGGCTCCTGGCGCTGCCGCGCGGCGGCGGGCAGCTCCTGGGCAACCTCGCGCGCGACGGCTGGGCGTTGCTGCCCGCCGGCGCCGCCCAGCTGGAGGCAGGCGAAGAGGTGGACGTGGAGCTGTTCGAAGGTTCCCGGTTCGTGCCCGCGGAGGGCGCGTGAAGCTCCCGGCGCTGAGCGTGGTGGGCTGGTCCGGCGCGGGCAAGACGGCGCTGCTCACCCGGCTGCTCCCGGAGCTCTTGAAGCACGGGCTGCGCGTGGCGGCGGTCAAGCACACCTCCCATGACCACCCGCTGCACAAGCCGGGCAGCGACACGGAGGCGCTGGCGCTCGCGGGCGCCGGCCCGGTGGGCCTGATGACCCCCCAAGGCCTGCAGCTGCAATTGACCGGAGATGCGCGCTGGCTGCCGGACCGCATCGCCCACCTGGCGCCGCAGACGCAGCTGCTGCTGGTGGAGGGCTGGAAGGAGGGCCCGCTGCCGAAGGTGGAGGTGTGGCGGGCGGAGGTGGGGCCGCGGCTGTGCGAAGGCCGTCCGGAGCTGGTGGCCCTCGTAACAGATGACCCCGTGCCCCCCGGCGCGCTCGCGTTCCGGACGAAGGACGTCGCCCCGCTGGCGCTGCACCTTATGACGTGGGCGCTGCGCGAGGCCGCGACGTGAGCCGCGAAGACCGGGGCGTCACGGTGCGCGGCGCGGTGCGGGTGCGCGGGGGCGTCCCCTCGTCGCTGGCGGACTTCGTCGCGGTGGAGGAGCCGCTGGAGATCCGCGTCCTGGGAGAGCCGCTGGCGACGACGATGCGCACGCCCGGGGAGGACCCGCGCCTGGCGCTGGGCTTCCTCTTCGCGGAGGGGATTGTCCGCACGGTGGAAGAGCTCTCCTCCATCGCCCACTGCGGCCGGCTGGGCGAGGAGGGCTACGGCAACGCCATCGACGTCATCCCGGCCGGCGGCGTGCAACTGCCCATCGAGCGGGTCCGCGCGGCGCGGCGCGGGACGCTCACCACCTCCGCCTGCGGCGTCTGCGGCCGCGCGAGCATCGACGACCTGCTGAAGCTCTGCGAACCCATCCCCGCCGACCGGACGGTCCCCTACCCGCTGCTGGTGGGCGCCACCGCGCAGCTGCGGGATGGGCAGCGCAACTTCGACCGGACCGGCGGCGTGCACGGCGCCGCGGCCATCGACGGCACGGGGCAGATTCTGGCCGCGTTCGAAGACGTCGGCCGGCACAACGCGGTGGACAAAGTCGTGGGCGCGCTGGTCCAGCAGGGCAAAGTCGCCTCGCGCGCGTTCCCTTCGGCGACGCCTGCGCTCCCGCCGTCGCAAGAGCGCCCCCTCATCCTGGCGGTCAGCGGCCGGGCCAGCTTCGAGATTCTGCAGAAGGCGACGGTGGCCGGCATCCCGGTGGTGGCCAGCGTCTCCGCGGCCAGCTCCCTGGCCATTGATCTCGCGGAGCGCGCGGGCGTGACGCTGGCGACGTTCGTGCGCGGCGACGGGCTCAACGTGTATACCCACCGGCGCCGGATTGTCGGCCTGCCGGTGGGAGCCGAATGACCTTGCTGCGCCGCCTCTGGAGCTTCATCCGCCTGCGCTTCCCGTTCGGCCTGCTCTGGCCGCACAAGCCCCGGCACTTCCGCGAGATGGCGAACGTCCTCTGGGAGAACCGCCGCCAGCTGCCGTACGCCTGGCGGATTCTGCGGCACGGCGTCTGCGACGGCTGTTCGCTGGGGCCGCGCGGCCTCAAGGACGACGTCATCCCGGGCACCCACCTGTGCCTCACGCGCCTCAAGCTCCTGCGGCTGAACACGATGGACGCCATGCCGGAGGCCGCGTGGAGAGACCTCGCCACGCTCCGGGCGCTGACCAACGAGCAGCTCCACCACCTGGGCCGCATCCCCTACCCGCTGCTCCACCGGAAGGGCGAGCGCGGCTTCTCCCGCATCAGCTGGGAGGAGGCCATCGCCAAGGTGGCCTCGGCGCTCAAGGCGGCGGACCCGGACCGGATGGGCTTCTTCGCCACCAGCCGCGGCATCACCAACGAGACCTACTACACGTTCCAGAAGCTGGCCCGCGTCGCCGGCACGCCGCACGTCGACAGCTGCGCCAGGCTCTGCCACGCCGCCTCCACCGCCGGCCTGCGCGACACCATCGGCTGGGGCGCGCCCACCTGCTCGCTCAAGGACTGGATTGGGACGGACCTCATCGTCCTCTTCGGGACGGACCTGGCGAACAACCAGCCCGTGTCCACCAAGTACCTCCACTTCGCGAAGAAGGCCGGGACGAAGGTCGTGGTGGTCAACCCCTTCCGGGAACCCGCGCTGGAGCGCTACTGGGTGCCCTCCGTCGCCTCCAGCGCGCTCTTCGGCACCGCGCTGATGGACGACTTCTTCCCGGTGGCGGCGGGCGGCGACATCGCCTTCATCACCGGCGCGCTCAAAGCCCTGCACGCGGCGGGCGGCTTCGACCAGGCCTTCATCGCCGCGCACACCCGCGGCTTCGAGGCGCTGCTCTCCGTGGTGGAGGCCGCGCGCTGGGAGGAGCTCGAAGCCGCCAGCGGGCTGCCGCGCGCGCAGATGGAGCGCTTCGCCGCGCTCTATGGAGCGGCCAAGCGCGCGGTCATCGTCTACAGCATGGGGCTCACCCAGCACCGCTTCGGCGTGGAGAATGTGAAGGCAGTGGTGAACCTGGCACTGGCCCGGGGGAACATCGGCCGGGAGAAGACCGGCGTGGTCCCCATCCGCGGCCACTCCGGTGTGCAGGGGACGGCGGAGTGCGGTGCGGACGCGGACAAGCTGCCCGGCGCGGTGGACATCTCTCCAGAGTCCGTCGCAAAGCTGGAGTCCCACTGGAAGTGGAAGGTCCCCGCGCGCAAGGGGCTCAAGGCGGCGCATCTGTTGGACCACGCGGGAGACCACGGGCTGGAGGTCCTCTACGCGCTCGGCGGAAACTATCTGGAGACCATGCCGGACCCGCGCCAGGCCGCGCTGTCGCTCTCGCGCGTGCGCCTGCGCGTGCACCAGGACATCGTCATCAATACCTCCGCGCTGGTGGAGCCGGCGGACGACGGGGGCGAAGTCCTCCTGCTCCCGGCGCAGACCCGCTACGAGCAGCGCGGCGGCGGCACCTCCACCTCCACGGAGCGACGCATCCGCTTCACGCCGGAGATTCCGGGCCGCCGCGTCGGCGAGGCCAAGCCGGAGTGGGAGATTCCGGTCCTCATCGGCCAGGCGCTGGTGCCGGAGCGGCCGGACCTCTTCGCCTTCCCCGAGTCCCAGGACGTGCGTGAAGAGATGGCGCGGGTGATGCCGCTCTACGCGGGCATCGACGGGCTGCGCGCCGAGGGCCAGTCCGTCCAGTGGGGCGGCGAGCGCCTGGGCGAAGGCGGCACCTTCAAGAACATGCCGGAGGGCAAGGCGCGCTTCCAGCCGGTGACGGTCCCCCAGGTGGACATCCCCGAGGGCCACTTCTTCCTCGCGTCCCGCCGCGGCAAGCAGTTCAACTCCATCACCTACGGCCAGAGCGACGGCATCACCGGCGCTTCAACGCGGCGGGCCATCTTCTTCGCGCCGGAGGATGTGAGCGCCCTGGGCCTGGCGGACGGCCAGTCCATCCGGCTCACCAGCGCCCTGGGGGAGATGGTCGGGGTCTGTCGCACGGGGCCCTGCCGTCCCCGTCACCTCCAGGCCTTCTGGCCCGAGTGCAATGTCCTGGTGGGACGCAGGTACGACCCCGTGTCGGGAGAGCCCGACTACAACGCCTTCGTCCGGGTGGAGAAGCTCTGAAAAAGCCCGTGACCATCGGATGACCTCCTTCACGTCAAGGTCAGGGTTTGGGTTAGGCTCCTTTTGCCCCACAGACCGACTGCGATGGCCCTCTCACCGAAACAGCTCTCCCAGCACGACGCCAAGGCGCTGGCTCAGGGCTACAACCTCAAGCTCCGCCTGCTGGACATCGCCAGCGTCGTCTCCTTCCTCGCGCTGGAGGCGGGCATCGTCTACCGCGTCATCCCGCACGTGGCGGAGAGCCCCTGGCTGGTCCTCTCCGCCGTGCTCCTGGGCTTTCTGGGCGCGGACTTCGTCAGCGGCTTCGTACACTGGATGGCGGACACCTGGGGCTCGGTGGACATGCCGCTCATCGGCAAGGCGCTCATCCGGCCCTTCCGCGAACACCACGTCGACCCGAAGGCCATCACCCGCCACGACTTCATTGAGACCAACGGCAACAACTGCCTCATCTCACTCTGGGTGGCGGTGATTGCGCTGCTCCTCCCGCTGGGACCGGAGCACCTGTTCGCGCTCTTCATGACGACCTGGATGGGCGCGCTCATCCTCTGGGTGATGTTCACCAACCAGTTCCACAAGTACGCGCACATGGACCGGCCGCCCCGCATCGCGACCTGGCTCCAGAAGCTGCACCTCATCCTGCCGCCCAGCCACCACGACATTCACCACACGGCGCCGTTCAACAAGTACTACTGCATCACCGTCGGCTGGGTGAATTGGCCGCTCACGTTCTTCCGCTTCTTCCCCATGCTGGAGCGGATTGTCACCGCGCTCACCGGTATCCTCCCGCGCAAGGACGACATCGGAGAGAAGGCCGCCCGGGCTGTGGCGGAGCAGATGGATGAAGAGGCCCGCCGCCGCGCGCTCGCTGAGCGGCCGGTGCGCGAGTCGATTTAGCGGTTCGCGAACCTCCCCCGCTCGCCGCCTCCCCCCCGAGCTTTGCGCTTTCAGGCGCGTTGAGTGCCGGACCGGAGTGTTCGGGTTCGGGCTGCGGGTTTCGGGCTGCGGGTTTCGGGCTGCGGGTTTCGGGGAATGGTGTCTCGGGCTGCGGGTTTCGGGCTGCGGGTTTTCGGGGAATGGTGTCTCGGGTAGGGTTTTCGTTGCCGCGTTCGCGTTCGCGTGCGCGTTCGGGCCCGGGTAGGGGAAGCGGGTGCGGGCCCGGGTGACGTGGTGCGCAGGCTCTGGACGTTGGGTAGCCTCTGCCGCGGTTCCCCCCCCCCCGAAAAACATATTTCCCCCCCCCCCCACCCCGGCCCCGGCCCCCCCCCCGGGCCCAACCGCCCCCCCAACGCCGCCCCGCCAACCAAAACCCACCCCCGACC
>JBGART010000100.1:0-16779 GCA_044230055.1 Myxococcaceae bacterium
GGGAAGCGTCCGGCCAGCGGGTGCTCGATTTACGTGCGCTGGTGCTCAGCAACCGCTGGAATACGGCGATGGAACTCACGCTGGCGCCCCTTCGCCGGTCGGTTCAGGCTGCTGCGTGATCAGGATGGGAGCCACACCCCAACCGAGGCCCCGAAATTCGCGCCGCGGAAAACATCCGGGCAACCACGACGGGTGCTTGAGCCCAATCTACCCCCTCAAGGACAACTGCACTGAGCACCCTCCAGGGCAGCGCGAAACGGGCGGCGCATCCATTGACGATCCCCATCCAGGTGGCGATGGTCCGGCCATGGCGACGACCTTCTCCGAAAGCTTCCGCGCGCGCTGGGTGGACATGGACTTCAACCAGCACATGCGCAACGCCGCGTTCCTGGGCTGTGCGGAGGACACGCGCATGCGGTACCTCGCGAGCAGCGGCTGGCCGATGGCCGAGTTCCAGCGCCTGCAGATCGGCCCCGTGGTGGTGGAGGACAAGCTCACCTACCGGCGGGAGCTGCGGCTCCTCGAAGCATTCCGGGTAGACCTCCGGGTCGCTGCGATGACGCAGGACGTGCGCAAGCTGCGGATGCACAGCCGAATCATCCGCGAGTCCGACAACGAGCTCTGCGGGACCGTGGAGACCGTGGCGCTCTGGTTCGACATCGCCAAGCGCCGTCCCATCGCTCCTCCCGAAACGCTGCGTGACCTCTGGCTGAGCCTGGAGCGCACGGAGGACTTCGCCTGGTACCCGGAGCGAGAGCCGAAGCCGTAGCGTCTCAGGCAGCCCGGGTGAACACGAACCGCTCAGGCTGCTCCGTGCCGTCCGCTCGGTAAGTCTCGGTTCGGATGAGCTGCCCGCTCGCATCAAGCGCCAGCTCCAGCCGCCGCAGGTGCGCCGCCTTCGGTGAGCTCAGGTTCGTCGCATCCAGAAAGCTGAACACCCACCGGCTGCCATTCTCCTCCGTCAGGCGCAGCCGAGGCTGGTTGCCTTGACCGCAGTAATGCGTGGCCAGGAGCCGTGACCCATCCAGGTGATACAGCGTGAGCGTCTCCTTCCCGGAAGGGGTGGTGTACGTCTCGACGAGCGCGCTGCAGGAGGAGATGAGGCGGTAGCTCGCGCGCAGCTCCTTCCCGCCGGAGAGCGGTGCGGCCCACGTGCCCACCAGCGCCTGCAGCCGCTCGAACGCGCCGCGCGCCTCCGGCCCCTCCGCGCGTGCCGCTCCGGCCCAGACGCACAAAAGCGCGGCGGTGTAACGGAAGAACGCGAAGTGCCACCTTCGTCCGGTCTCTCTCGTCTGTAGAGGGCTGCGCATGATTCACCCGCGAACAACACGTTCCCGGCGACATTCCAGATATCTGCTCCTGCTGCTCGCGCTCGTGGCGGTGCTGATCATCGCCTCACAACTGCCGAGCGGCGCGCCGGCGCAACCCGCCTCTGTTCACCCATCGCCCTCCCCGAACCCAGCTCCGCCGTCGCGCAGTCCAGCGCCGGGCCCGGCCGGAGCACTCCCTCCGCATCCGCTCCGCCGCGCTCGAGGCGAGCCGCCGCCCATCGCCAGGCCGGTGCCTCACGAGCTCCCAGCTGAACCCTCACAGGAGCGCGAAGCGGACGCGCGCTTCGCCTTCCCGGACGCGGCGACCCCGGCGCGCTACCAAGAGCTCTTGGTGGAGATATCGCAGCGCTGCGACCTGAGCCTGACGCTGGTTTCCCTGGACTGCTCCGAGTACCCCTGCCTTGCGTGGTGGCAGGTCAAGCGCGACGCGGGGGCCGCTGACCTCGAAGCCGAGCTCTCCCGCTGCAAGGTGCTGACGCAGCACCAGTCCTCCGGGGAGCTCATTCTCCGAGAGGGACCGGCTGGCGCCTTCGTGGAGCTCCTCCCGCCCGAGCCGCTCAGCGAGGAGCAGCTCTTGCGCCTTCAGGAGCGCGAGCGTGACATGGCGCGCACCTATCAACTCGCGATGGATCCTCCGCTCGGGCGCGCAGGAAAGTGGTCCGCCGACTGACGGGCCTCACCCATCTTCGCGGAGCGCGAGCGACGGGCTGAGCCGGGCGGCGCGCACGGCCGGAACCGCGGCGGCGAAGGTCGCCGTGACGACGAGCGCCAGGACCACCCCGCCGACCGTGAGCGGATCCGTCGGGGCCACGCCAAAGAGCAAGCCCTGCATCAGCCTCGCGACGCCCAGATACACAGGCAGCCCGAGCACCACGCCGCACGCGGCAAGCCACGCGCCCTGCCGCAACACCATCCAGAGCACCTGCCCGCGCTGCGCGCCGAGCGCCAGCCGCACGCCAATCTCCCACTGGCGCAAGCTCACCGCGTACCCAATCACCCCGTACACGCCCACCACCGCGAGACAAAGCGCGAGCAGCGCCAGCACGCTCGCGAGCCACGCGTTGAACCTTGGCCGGGCGAGCGCGGCGTCCACGGCGGCCTGCATCGTCGTCACCTCGGAGAGGGGCTGCGATGGGTCCACCTCCTGGACGACCTCGCGGATGTCCGGCGCGAGGACCAGCGGAGGCAGCGAGGTGCGCACCACCAGGTCCGTGCGGAACTCGGACTGCTGCAGGTAGGGCACATAGAGGTCCGGCCTGAGCGCGCTCCACTCCCGATAGCGCGCGTCCTTCACCACCCCCACCACGGTGAGCCACGGCTTCGCCGAGTCCAGCTTCCCCAGCTTCACGCGCTTGCCCACCGCGTCGCCCTGCGGCCAGAAGCGCTTGGCCATCGACTCGCCGACGATGAGCACGCCCGGCGCGTCCGCCCTGTCCGCAGGCGTGAAGTCGCGCCCGTGCAGCAGCGGGGTGCGCATGGTCTTGAAGTACTCCGGGCTGATGGCGAGGTAATTGGAGTACGGATTCGCGGCCTGCTCCGCGGGCGTCTGCCCCTCGACGATGAAGGGATAGTCCCAGCCGATGGTGCCGGAGAGCGGCCGCATCAACACCAGCCCCGCGCTCTGCACGCCGGGCAGCGCGCGCACGCGCTCCAGAATCTGCTCGTAGACCGCGGCGCGCTTGGCGCTCTGGTCATACTTGCTCTGGTTGAGCTCAATCCGCGCGGTGAAGAGGTCCCTCGCGTCATAGCCCGGCTCCAGCCTCCGCAGCGACGTGAAGCTCCGGACCAGCAGCCCGGCGCCGCAGACGAGCACCAGCGCAAGCGACACCTGCAGCACGACCAACGCGCTCCGCAGCCGCTGCGTGCGCCGGCCGGAAGAGCTCCTGCCGCCCGGTGACTTCAGTGCCTCCAGCGCCGGCGCATTGGACAGCCGCAGCGCAGGGAGCAGCCCGCACGCGAGCGCAGTGGCCATGGTCGTCCCCACCGCGCAGGCGATGACGGCGCCATTGAGCCCCACCTCCTCGAGCCGCGGGATGTCCGCCGGCGCCAGCGCGCGCAGCGTGTCCACGCCCCACGCCGCGAACAGAACGCCCGCCACGCCGCCAAGCCCGGCCACCACCCAGGTCTCCGCGAGCAGCTGCCGGAACACCTGCGCCCTCGACGCGCCGAGCGCGCGGCGCACAGCCAGCTCCCGCTCCCGACTGGTCGCCCGCGCCAGGAACAGATTGGCCACGTTTACGCACGCCATCAAGAGCACCAGCGCCACCGCGCCGAGCAGCACCCAGAGCGCCGGCCGCGCGCTGCCCAGCACGTACTGGTCAAAGCTCACCACGTTCACGCCGTAGCCGCCGTTCTCCTTCGGGTACGCGGTGGCCAGGCGCTCGGCCAGGACGGTCAGCTCGGCGCGCGCCTGCTCCAGCGTGACGCCGGGCTTGAGCCTCCCCATCGTGGCCAGCACCCGAAACCCGCGCTCCGAGGTCCAATCGCCGGGCTCCGGGACGAACGCACCGTACAGCTGCGCGCCGCGGGGGAAGTCGAAGCCGGCGGGGAGCACGCCCACCACGGTGGTGAGCTGTCCCTCCAGCTTCAGCGTCCGGCCAATGAGCTGAGGGTCGCTGCCGAAGCGGTCTCGCCAGAGCGCGTGCGAGACGAGCACCGTGGCCGGCGCGCCGGGCTTGAAGTCCGCGGCGGAGAACCCGCGGCCGAGGGACGGAGACACGCGCAGCAGCGGGAAGAAGTCCTCGCTGACATACGTGCCCTGGAGCTTCTCCGGCGCGCCGCTGTCGAGCAGCGTCAGCCCGTACGCCACAGACGGGAAGGTGGCGAAGCCATCGAAGACCTGGCTCTGGGCGCGCAGGTCCTGGAAGTTCGGGTACGAAAACTCCACCTCCTGCTGGTCCCTCGAGAGGTTGTTCTCCCAGACCATCGCCAGGCGCTCCGGCGCGTGGATGGGCGAGCCGGCGAGCAGGACCGCGTGCACCGCGCTGAAGACGGTGCAGGTGGCGCCGATGCCCAGGCCCAGCACCAGCGCCGCGAGCACAGAGAAGCCGGGTTGGTGCAGCAGGACCCGGGCAGCTTGTCGGAGGTCTCTTCCCATGGGCGCGAGGACAGGCAACCCCCATGCCCTGAACCCTCCGAGGGGCACCCCCACCCGGTCGCGACAAAATTGTGCGGACCTGGGACGGAAGGTCCGGAAATGGTCGCCCCTAGACACCCGAGGGTTCCACCCCGGGCTCACCGGGAGGGTAGGGGGTTTTACTCGGACCCGCGGCTTTGACTACAAGCGCCGCCAACATGAATCGTCCTTCATACGCGCTCCTTCGACTCGTTGTGTTGACTCTTCTCCCGCTGGGCTGTGCGGCACAGGAGGACCTCTCTCTTGCGGAGGTGAGCGAACAGCTCTCCCCGCTTCAGGAAGTGACCGGCTTTGGCACCAACCCCGGCGCGCTGAAGATGTACCGCTACGTCCCCGCGGCCATGCCGCCGAAGGCGCCGCTGGTGGTGGCGATGCACGGCTGCACGCAAGGCGCGGCGGACTTCCAGCCGACCGGCTGGAGCGCTCTGGCGGAGACGCGGAAGTTCTACGTCGTCTACCCGGAGCAGACGACGGGCAACAACCAGCTGCGCTGCTTCAACTGGGCGGGCGAGTACGGCGACCCGACCAACCTCAAGCGCGGCGAGGGCGAGAACCTCTCCATCAAGCAGATGGTCGACAAGATGAAGGCGGACTACTCCATCGACCCTGCGCGCGTGTTCGTGGTCGGCTTCTCCGCGGGCGGGGCGGAGAGCGCGCTGATGCTCGCGACGTGGCCGGACGTGTTCGCCGCCGGCGCGGTCATCGCGGGAGTGCCGTTCGACTGTGGCCGTTCCGTCAACGAAGCCACCTCCTGCATGAGCCCAGGCAAAGACCTCTCGCCGGCGGACTGGGCGGCGAAGGTGAAGGCGGCGTACCCGGCCTTCACCGGCCCGTACCCGCGCGTCTCCATCTGGGGCGGAAGCAACGACTTCACGGTGCGGCCGCTCAACCGGTCGGAGCTGGTGGACCAGTGGACCGGCGTGCACGGCATTGACCTGGTGGCGGATGAGACCCAGACGCTCGGGGCGCACACGCGCAAGGCGTACAAGGACAACGCGGGCACCACGCTGGTCGAAGTCTACGAGCTCGCCGGCATGGGCCACGGCGTCCCCGTCGACGTGATGTCCGGCTGCGGTGCGACGGGCGGCTTCGCTTTCGACGTCAAGCTCTGCGCCGCCGGCCGCGTCACCGACTTCTTCGGCATCGGCACCACGCCTCCGCTTCCGGACGCCGGGACGCCCGACGCCGGGACGCCGGACAGCGGGACGCCGAAGCCGGACGCCGGCACGCCGGACAGCGGCACGCCGCCGCTTCCAGACGCTGGCACGGCGGACAGCGGGACGACCGAGCCGGACAGCGGCACGACGGTGCCGGACAGCGGCACGCCAATGAAGCCCGACGCGGGCAGCGTGACGCCGGATGCCGGGACGAGCCCGCAGCTGGACGGCGGCCCCGGCGGCACGACGCCTCCTGCAGGCGGCTGCCACTGCCAGGCGAGCGGCGGCGGAGCGCTGGGCCTCATCGCCCTCGCGGGTCTGCTGCGCCGTCGAAGGCGCAGCTCGCTTGCTTGAACGCAGCAGGCGAGGGTGGTTGAACGGCGCGGTCTGAAGGGACCGCGCAACGAGTCATGTGCAGACGCAGCGCGTCGTCGCGACGTGCTTTACACCGTCGCGACGTCAATGGTACGAGCTGACCTGTAACATGAATCACCATTCAACTTTACCCGGCGCGGATGCTCCGCGCTCCTCGAGAGAAGACAAGCCTATGAAACGATCCCTCCTGTTCGCGGCGCTCGTGGTGGCGGTCTCTGGCTGTGGCAGCACCGCGGGCGTGACGCCTGATGCGGGCACCGGCGCGGCGTACAACTCGAAGGAGAAGATCGAGACCTTCCTCGACGGGAAGATTCTGGTGATGGAGGGCGCGAACATCCCGACGGACCCCAACGGGATCAACGAGAACCTGAACGCCGGCCAGGCGACCCAGTGTTACAAGCGGGTCGCCATGAAGGTGACCGGGACGACGTACCAGGTCACCAGCCAGCTCGGGAAGCTCGAGGGCGCGGCGACGGCGGGCCAGACGGGCACCTGCAACCGGACCGTGTCCAACGGAAACCCGCTGGTCTTCTCCTCCACCAACACGCTGGTGGAGAACGTGGCTGAGGACGGGAGCTGCTTCGACTTTACCGCCACGTACAACGGCTTCTCGCAGGAGGGCCGCGGGAAGGTCGCCCAGGACGGCAAGACGCTGAGCCTGGAGCTCTACTTCGGCGGTCAGGCCACCGGCCACCGCTGCGCGAACGGCGCGGTGGGGGCGGCGACGGTCAAGCTGAAGGGCGCGGACTTCACCGGCAAGTCGACGCAGGTCTACGCGGTCCAGACCGAGGCGAGCCTCAACTACAACACCAAGGACAAGGTCGAGACCTTCCTCAACAACAAGACCCTGGTGATGGAGGGCGCGAACATCCCCACGCACCCGAACGGGATTGACCAGAACAAGAACGCCGGCCAGGCGACCCAGTGCTACAAGCGCGTCACCATGAAGGTGACCGGGACGACGTACCAGGTCACCAGCGAGCTCGGCACCGTCGAGGGCGCGGCGACCGTGGGTCAGACCGGCACCTGCAACCACGACCTGGTGAACGGCAACCCGCTGGTCTTCTCCTCGACCGCCACCCTGGTGGAGAACGTGACCGGCGACGGCAGCTGCTTCGACTTCACCGCCACGTACAACGGCTTCTCGCAGGAAGGCCGTGGCCGCATCGACCAGGACGGGAAGACCTTGAGCCTGGAGCTGTACTTCGGCGGCCAGGCGACGGGGCACCGCTGCGCGCAGGGCGCGGTGGGCGCGGCGACGGTCAAGCTCGGTGGCGCCGACTTCACCGGCAAGGCCACCCAGGTCTACGCCGTCCAGACAAACTGAACCGCGATTCATAAGGCTCGCCCATGCCTTCCCGCTCCGCGCTCGCCAGGCTCCTCCTGGCGGCGCTCCTGCCGGGCGCGGTCGCTCTCGCCAAGGGACCGATCGCGCCGCTCCCCGGTGCCAACGCCTCCGAATGGTACGAGCGGAAGGACCGCTCGGATGATCCACCCTGGGGCGAGTTCAAGTGGATCAACTACTTCTTCGCCCGCGCGTCGGTCACCAACATGGTGGGCGACCCCAGCGGGCTGAAGGGCGTCTCGCTGGGTCCGATTGGCAGCTTCGCGGGCAGCTCCACGCGGGTGGGCGCGCCCGTCGCGGCGTACATCGAACAGCGGTGGATTCCGGTCGTCGAGTACAGCCCGAACTTCGTGGACGGGCTGGCCACCTTCCGGTTCCAGTTCGAGGTGGACTTCACCTGGGGCCGCGCGGCCAACACCGTCCAGCAGAACGAGGGCGGCGGCTTCAACGCGGACCAGGTCAACATCCAGACCAAGAACGTCAACGTCTCGTTCTACCCGACGCGCAAGCCCCAGCAGCTGGCCATCGTCATCGGGACGCAGTCCTTCTACGACACCCTCTATGACCCCGCGCGCACGCCGGTCCTCGACCTCGTGCGCACCGGCTACAAGCTGAACTACCTCGGCACGGACGCCACCGGCATCGCCGCGTACGCGTTCTTCCACGGGTTGGCCAAGGCCTCCTTCATTCCCATCGGCGGCGCGCAGCCGGACAAGGCGGAGCTGGACGACCCGCGGCTCAAGTTCGCCTACCTGCTCACCGCGGACTACGCCTACGCGGTCCAGCCCGGCACGCTCATCGGCGCGTCCGTCTGGCACCTGCGTGACGACGCGAAGGGAGACGCGTTCGCCTACGAGGGCCTCGTCAAGAGCGGCCCGTCGTCTACTTCGCTGGGCTCCTACACCGGCGTGCCGCGCTTCGAGATTGAGCGGCCCAACGGCTACGTGACGTGGCTGGGCCTGAACTTCCAGCACAACCTGGACTTCGCGACAGGCCCGTTCGGCGCGTCCGGCTTCGTCATGTACAACGGCGGCCGCTACACGAGCCAGGTGGAGACCACCGCGCTCAACCGCTCCGTCTCCATCAGCGGCCTCGGCGCGAACCTGGAGCTGCTCTTCAACTACGGCCGCACCGCAAGCGACCTCGTCTCGCTGGAGGGCATCTACTCCACCGGCGACGACAACCTCGGGGATGACCGCTACACCGGCGCCTTCACCCTGAACCAGTACGGCCTGCCTGGCGCGGTCTGGTTCAACCACAAGACGCTGCTGCTCTTCCCGTTCACCAGCACGGTGAGCAACTACACCGGCGCGGTGTCAGACCTCTCGAACCAGGGTTTCGGCATCCAGGCGCTCATCGCCACCGCGAGCTACGACCTGGTGCCCAACATGCTGAACTTGAAGCTGGGAGCGGCGTACGGGCAGAGCACGGTGACGCCGCCGGAGCTGGTGGCTGGCCTGCCCCGCGAGCGCGTGATGGGCTTCGAAGTGAACGCCGAGCTGCGCTACCACATCCGCTACTTGATGACGGTGGGCCTGCACGCCGGCTACCTGTTCCGCGGCGGTTTCTACAACGGCAACGCGCGCATCACCGACAACCCGTGGGCCGCCTTCACCACCTTCACCTGGTACGCGTTCTGACCATGCGCACGAACCTGTCAGTCCGCGCAGCGCTGTGCCTGTTCGCCCTGGCCACCGGCTGCGTCCGGTCCTACCGGAAGGACCCGCCGCTCGCGTTCGCGGACCTGCCGTACACCGCCCTCGACGGGACGCCCTGGCCCACCACGCGCGTCCCGCTCCCGGAGCTCGCCGCCACTTACGGGATGCCGGCGGTTCCCCAGATTGCGTACGTGGAGCTCAACCCGCAGGGGAAGCAGACCCTGCTCTTCATCCACGGGCTGGGCTCGTACCTCAAGTTTTGGCGCTACCAGCTGGACCACTTCGCCCAGCAGGGCTACCGCGTGGTGGCGCTGGACATGCCGGGCTACGGCAAGTCCGACAAGCCCGCATCCTTCCCGTACACGATGGAGGCGATGGCGGAGGTGGTGAAGGAGCTGACCGCCAAGCTGGGCATCGTGAAGCCCATTGTCGTCGGCCACTCGATGGGCGGGCAGACCGCGCTCTCGCTGGCCATCCGGTACCCCGACCTGCCGGCCGCCGTCGTCCTGACCTCGCCCGCCGGCTTCGAGCTCTTCTCCTCGAGGGAGAAGGCGTGGTTCAAGAAGGTCTTCGTCCGCGAGCTGGTGACCGAAGCCACCGAGTACGGCATCTGGAAGAACGTCCGCCAGGGCAACTTCTCCCACTGGCGCGATGAGCTCAACTGGCTCATCGAAGAGCGGGTCCGGATGGCGAAGAACCCGGAGTTCGACAGCTACGCCTACGCGCAGCTCAAGTCAGTGGAAGGGCTCACCCAGAACGACTTCGTCCGCGAGGGATTGGACAAGGTCACCGCGCCCACGCTCATCGTCTACGGCAACAACGACCGCCTCATCCCCAACCCGTTCCTCCACGGCGGGAAGACCTCCTGGGTGATGGAGTCTGGCCACGCGAAGATAAAGGGCTCCAAGCTGGTGGAACTCGCCGGCTGCGGCCACACGGTTCAGATGGACTGCCCGGACGCCTACAACGAACAGGTCCGAGCGTTCCTGGCGGCCGCCGTCCCCTGAAGCGGAAGCCCCCGCCGGGCCCCCCCGTTCGCGTCGAGCGTTGCGCCGTCAGGCGCATAGTCGAGACGTCGGCAGTGCTCCCGAAGCTTGGCTCATGGGCCGCTTCGCTCTGCTCGAAACACACCGGCAAATGCCGTGCGTAGGTTTGCGCCACCTCTCGACTATGCGCCTGACGGCGCAACGCTCGAGGCGAGCGGGGGAGGCGTCCGACTGAGAAGAGCTGTTCCTCCGACGAAATGGCCGGCCAGGGTCGGTCTACCGGCGGGAGCGCTTCTGCGGAGCGGCCTTGCGTTTGGCTTTCGTCCCGCCGCGTCCCTTCGGGGCCGACGTCGCGCTCATCCCGCGCTCGACGAAGGCCATCACCTGTTCGAGGACCTTGGGAAGGTCCGCGTCGTCGCGCCAGAGCACCCACATGGCGATGAAGTCCGCCACGCCCATCAGCGAATAGGCGAGGGGCTCTGCCTCCAGCCGCCGAATTTGCCCGGCGTCCATCGCGGCTTGCAGCCCCTGCGCGTACCGCTTCGCCAGGCGCTCGTAGTAGCGGTGGTAAACCTCCGGGTCGACGAACTCGCACTGCCGGACGATGCGGTGCAGCCGGTGGTGCTCATGCGCGAACCGGAAGAACTCCCGGAAACCCGCGCGCTCAATCTCCAGCCGGTCCGTCAGCCCGGCCACGGCCTTGCTCAGGCTGCGTCGCAGCCGGGTGCCCAGCTCATCCACCAGCTCGATGAGGACGGCCTGCTTGTGGGGGAAGTACAGGTAGAACGTCCCGAGGGCCACGCCGGCGCGCTCGGTAATCTCGGCGATGGAGGCGCGCTCCACGCCCTTCTCACCGAGCACCACCTCCGCCGCCGCCAGGAGCTTCGTCCGCGTGCCGCGACCGCGGGGTGTTACCGGAAGCGAGGGGGTGGGGGCGGAGGTTCTCATGCGGCCACCGTCGCGAGTAACACCCCGCCCCGAGGGGTGTAAAGCGTTCGGGAGTGGACCGCGCCGGGGCCGGGCGACAAATCTGAAGCCAGCCTCAGTCATGAAGGAGCGCCGCACGCCCTTCACCCGCTCGAGAGCCCGCCGACCGGGAATGCCGCACTGCGCCGTTTCACCAGTAAAAACAGAACGTTTGCTGCGCCGCGCTTTGACGGCGCTTCGCGGACTTGTTACGAACCGCCCAACCTGAATCCGACTTCATCTTTGTAGCTTCGACGTTCGTCCAAGAGGCCGGCGGTTTCAGGCGAAGGAGGGCTGCCATGCAACGAAGCGCCGCGCGCCGTGCCATCCGCCTCGCCCTGTCGTCTGTTCTCCTCGCTGGCGCCGGCTGTATGCAGCTGGAACCGGCGCCCGCTCCAACCGCCGAGCCCGTGTTTCAGACGGCCGCGGAGCTCACCGAGGTCTCCTCGTTCGGGAGCAACCCGGGCAACCTCCGGATGCTCAAGTACGTCCCGGCAGGCGTGAGCAACAACGCGCCGCTGGTGGTGGTGCTCCACGGCTGTACGCAGACCGGGACCGACTACGAGAAGTCCGGCTGGAGCGCGGTGGCGGACCAGCACAAGTTCCTGATCGTCTACGCGGAGCAGAACACCGCCAACAACTCCCTGCGCTGCTTCAACTGGGCGGGCGAGTACGGCGACCCGACCAACCTCAAACGCGGAGAGGGAGAGAACCTCTCGCTCAAGCAGATGGTCGACAAGATGAAGGCCGACTACAGCGTGGACGCCAGCCGAGTGTTCATCAGCGGCTTCTCCGGCGGCGGCGCGATGGCCGCGCTGATGCTGGCTGTCTGGCCGGACGTCTTCGCCGGCGGCTCCCTGTTCGCGGGCATCCCGTACAACTGCACCACCGTCTACAACGAGGTGAGCGGCTGCCTGAACCCGGGCAAGGACAAGCCCGCCGCCACCCAGGGCCAGCTCGCGAGGGACGCGTTCCCCGGCTACACCGGCCCGTACCCGCGCGTGAGCATCTGGGCGGGCTCGGCGGACAGCGTCGTCAACCCCATGAACCAGACCGAGCTGCTGGAGCAGTTCTCGGAGCTGCACGGCATTGACCGCACGCCGGACGCCCAGGACACCGCCGTCGGTCATCCCCACCGCGAATACAAAGACGCGGCGGGCAAGACCCTGGTGGAGACGTACACCATCACCGGCATGAACCACGGCACCCCGGTGGACCCGGCGCACGGCTGCGGCGCGGCGGGCTCCTACCTGCTCGACGTGAAGGTCTGCGGCGCCGAGCTCTCCGCGAAGTTCTTCGGCCTCACCACCGTTACCCCGACCGACACCGTCCCGCCGACCGTCAACCTCACCTCGCCGCCCACGGGCGCCACGGTCACCAGCGCAGTGGTCCTCAGCGCCGCCGCCGCAGACAACGTCGGAGTGACGAAGGTGGAGTTCTTCGCCAACGGCAACTCGCTGGGCACGGACGCCGCGGCGCCGTACGAGGTGACCTGGGACACCTCCAGCGTCAGCCCCGGCAGCTACGCGCTCTCGGTCAAGGCCTGGGACGCGGCGGGCAACGTCGCGCTCGACAACGACACCCAGGTCCAAGTCCAGCCCGGGCCGGATACCACGCCACCGGTCACCGTGGCCGCGCCGGGGACGGGTGGCTTCAACCCCTCGGTGACTGTGACCCTCACCGTGAATGAGCCGGGCCAGACCTTCTACACGCTGGATGGCAGCGAGCCGACCAGCAGCTCCCCCGTGTACACCGGACCGCTGGTGTTCACCGCCACCACCACCCTCAAGTTCTTCAGCGTGGACGCGGCCGGCAACAAGGAGACGACGAAGACCGCCACGTACACCCTGCAGACCTCCAGCACCGCCGTGTTCACCTCCATCGCAGCGGAGGACGGCTACGCGGGAGACCTCTGGCTGCGCGGCGCCAGCGCGGCCGCCGTCCGCATGGGCGACGTCGGCATGTACAACCGCGACTCGTATCGAGGCATCCTCTCCTTTGATACCAGCGCGCTCCCCGAGGGCGCGCAGGTGCTCTCGGCCACGCTCAAGGTGAATGGCAAGGCAGTCACCGGCACCGTCACCGCCATCAGCGTTGATATCAAGCTGGGAGCATTTGGTTTGACGGAGGCGCTGGCACAGACCGACTACGCCGCCGCCCCGAGCGCGAGCGCCGTCGCGTCACTGCCCGTCCCCGCCGCCGGAGCTGCGTCCGAGGTCGCGCTCCCGACCAGCGCGCTCGCGTACGTAAACACCGCCGGCCGCACGCAGCTGCGGCTCAAGGCCACCACCGCAGTCGACTTCCTGGTGGACCAGGTGGAGCTCGTCGGCGGCGAGGATGCCGCGCTCGCGCCGTCGCTCACCATCACGTACCGCTGACGCCCGCGCCGGGCCAACCGGGAGTAAGCTTAATGGTTTCAAAGGCGTAGGTGTATTCTCCCGGTACAGGGAACCCTCTGCGTCGGAGGTCGACAATGGTTTGTACCTACCGGAGCTTCTCCTGGCCCCCATCCGACCAAATCCCGTCTTTGTTGCCTCTCTTCTCGGCCGAGGAGGTGTCACCGAAGTGGGAAAGGTGACTCTCCTCCACGACCCTCGAGGGCTCCCGGAGTTCCGTCTTCAAACGCCCACGACTGACCTTCGGATACCCGACGCAGGCCTCTTCGCCACGGGTATGCAGTCGGAGACCTCTCCGAAGGTGATGGCCGCGAGGCAAGCGCTGGCGCAGCTGTGGGGTGTTGACCTTCGGGCAGGCTCCAGTGAAGGCGCACCGCCGACCGTCGCGATCATGGGGCGCAGTGGCGTTGAGGTCTATGACGTCGCGACGTCGAACGAGCTCAAGGAAGCCATCGCGAAGGAGATGAACTGGTACGACCAGACACAGGCGCCGCTGGAAATCGGCGGCCGACAGGCAGCTCGCTTCCGGACGCAGCGGGAGCCATTCGACACCGTCAGCCCCTCGGACGTGGGCACGCTCACTCACACGATGATGGAGGGGCTCGAGGCCATGTTCCGCGAGGCGCTGGAGAGGTGCTTCCCCGGCGACTTCTCCAGCCTCCAGATGCATGAACTGCCGGCATCAACGAGTAGGGAATCTGCGAATGGGGGGCTTTTCGGCAGGGGGCCGTTTAGCCCAGGCCGGAACAAAGAGAAAACTCACCTGAACCACGTTCTCGCGGTTCGAACCGACATGGGGGATGAGTTCGCCCTTCAGTTCAAGCTCACCGAGCGAGCAGATGGTTTCACCCTGAAGTTTTACGTCTGGCGCTCCACCTTTGACAAACATTCTCTCGGCGAGGCTATCGAGTTTCACGGTTCTGATGTGAGGGAGCTTGAGCGAGAATTCTCTTGGGCGCTCCAACACGGCGACATTTCGGCTCGAATTGAAACGAGCCTTGAGCAGCTGGCGCGCCAGGACAGATCTTCGTATCGGCCTCATGCCGCCTCCCCGGAGCCAGGCAGAAGTGCAGATCGCCTTCAAATCTTCCCGCCGGACTCGGTCAACGGTCGCCTCCAGCGCGAGCTTCAGCCCTTGGCTGATGCGGTCGTGACGGGAATCAGCGAGGGTGCCAACGCCGTGGCGTTGGAGCCCATCCATGACATCACGCCGCGGAAGAGCTTCTACGACAGCATTCTGAATCGCCACCTGCGCGTGAGTGACGGAATCCGGGAGTACCTGGTCGAGCTGAACGCGAAGGTCAACAAGAGGTACATCAAGGGCCAGCCGGAGCCGGTGGATGGCCTCTTGGTGCAAACGAGCTTCTCGCGCGGCGCCTATGGCGAGACCATCGCTCCCATGCCGCTCAGCCTGTTCGCGGACAATGTCGAAGACCTGGCCCAACAGCTGCTGGAGAACAAGCTTCGGGAGGCCGGAAAGTCGGTGGGCAACCTCGCAAGGGAGGTGAGGCGGGGCGCACCGGAGCAGCGAGAGATCCTCGCCGAGGTCGAAGGGAGGCTGGGCCTGGAGTCGGGCGAGCTTGCGGATGCGGTCGCCGAGCTTGACCATGCCAAGTCCGCAGCAGGGGAAGCGAGCCCTGCGGGTTGGACCCGGTTCCTCTACGATTTCGAACTGCGAGCGCTCCAAGAGGATGTCGCCGCCTACGACGCCCGACTGCGAGCGGCGCAGACCGAGGTCGAGACTTGGCTGGGCATGAAACCCGGGGAGCTGAACGATCGTGTTGCGGCGCTGGTGAAGGCAGAAGCCGAGCAACCGGATACCTACGACCACAAGCGCGCGAGGGCGTTCGAGGCTGAATTGCTTGCCAAGCCACGCGCCCGGGCTCAGGAAGAGATGGCCAAGCTGCGCGCGGCGATTGCCGGCACGAATGGCGAACAGAAGGCCTCGGCCTTGCGGCAGGCGTTGGACAAGAGTCTCCTGGTGGAGCTGTTTCGACGCGAGTTCGAGGTCATGGCGCAACAACCCATCCTCTTCCAGGATGCGGGGCTCCCTGCACCAGGCTGAGAGGGCGGTCGCACCGCACGCCTCGCCATTCAGAAGGCGATGAGCGCGAGCGGTCCGTGGTCCCTGTTGCTCGCTGCTCAAAATGGACCCAGGAAAATTGAAGAGAGTGGATCTCTTGTAGGGCCACTCGTGGTGGTACCGATCGGCGACAAGTCAGAGAGGTACACCACCATGCGGAACCCCGCTCAATACACCCGGGTCTTATTGAGGACTGCGCTCGCCGCGGCATTCATCTCTGCGGTTGCGGCTCGTCTCGGCCTCTGGGGCGCGAACCCGGGCACCCTTCACGAGGCCTTCACCGGTTTCAAGGAGTACGTCGCCGAGCTGAATCCTTGGCTGCCGCCGGGAGCCGTTGCGGCCGTCGCGGTCGGCGTCACGCTCGTGGAGGGGGCGCTTGGGCTCGCGCTCCTGGTGGGGTACCGCACCCGCGTGACGGCCTTTGCGGCTGGCGTGTTGCTCACGGTGTTCGCCCTGGCCATGAGCGCTTTCACCGGACTCAAGTCCTCACTCGACTACTCGGTCTGGTCCGCGGCCATGGGGGCCTTCGTGCTTGTGTCACATGAGCGGGTCAGCTCGGGCGTTGGCCGGGGCAAAGGCGAATAAAGTCGGGCGCTTTAGCCTGTCATTCGCGTTTACTGTTTCTTGGGTGGGCGCACCTGCGATTCGACTCGATAACTCAGGGTGCCATCACAGATAGGTCTGATCTCCCGGCTGGTGTTGCCCCTCGTCGGTCGCGGCGTTGAGAAGGGCAACAAGCTGCACGGAGAGCTGCAAGTCGACCGCGATTGGCAGGGTCGCCCAGAGGTGTGGATTCGCACGCAGGGGGCCGAGCGTCGGATTCCAGACGCGGAGGTCGTCGCCCTGGCGCTGAGACGCGAGCAATCCAGCGCCGCCAATCGTGCGCTGAAAGAGCTTTTCGGTGTCGAGGTGCTGGAGCCGGGTGGTGCGGGGGAACCCGCTCGACTGCGGGTGGCGGGCGCTGCCGGTCTCGAAGTGTATGAGATGGGTGACGTCGAGCGGTTTCACGACGTCGTCGATGCTGAAATGGAGTGGTTCAAGCAGCCGATAAACGGGCTGTGGCCGCTCGAAATAAGTGGCCGGCTTGCATCCAAGTTCAAGGCGGCCACGGGCGCGGGAGCGACCGTCGCTCCTGAGGCGCTCAGGGACAGTGTCGACGCGATGTTCGAGCATCTCCTGCCAGTATTCCGGGAGGCGGTGGAACGCTGCTTTCCGCTCGAGGGCTCGACCTTCAAGTCCAGGGTGATACCGGTAACCAGCAACCGGGACTACGAGCCAAGTTCGTTCGCTCCGGCGGCGCGGGACGGTGGTCCAAAGCCAGTCAGGCATGAGAACAGTGTGTTGGC
>JBGART010000045.1:0-87047 GCA_044230055.1 Myxococcaceae bacterium
CGCCGACCAGGTTACCTCCCGTCGCCGAGAGCGACGATCCGCTTCGCCGGGCGGCGTCGGCCGCCCTTGAAATACCGACCAGTATTCCGGCGGGCGGCCTCCTTGCGCGGCTCGCGGCTCGTCGCTTCGGCTCGGTCCGGCAACCTGGTCGGCGCTCTAGGGACACTGCTGGCGGACCACGTCCTCCAGCTGCTCCAGTGAGAACGGCTTGATGAGCAGCCCGTCGACGGGGAGCTGGCGGGTCAGCTCCAGCGCGTTGTGGTTGGCGGACATCAGCACCACCCGGTGCTTGGCCCCGGGCGCCTGTGCGCGCAGGCGCCGGACGAACTCGCGGCCATCCAGCACCGGCATCAGCAGGTCCACCAGGATGAGGCAGGGCGCCTCCAGAGTGCTCAGCTTCTCCAGGCCCTCTTGTCCATTCCTCGCCCAGACGACGTTCTTGCCGAGCGCCTCCAGGATGGCGAGGACCGACTCGCGGACGTCCGCGTCGTCTTCGATGAGCAGAATGGCGTTCGGCACAGCACCGCGAGCTACCACTGCCTGGACCCTGCGGCCAGTCGCCGGGTCCGCCTTCTGACAGTTGCTGGGCACTTGGCCGGTGCGGGGAGGTTCACGCCGAGTGCCCGAGCGCCTGCACCGCCCTTTCGACGGCCGCCCACGTCCCGCCGGGCGGAGGCCCGCGCGCCTCCCGCTCGAGCGCCCGCCGGGCGGCCTCGCGGAAGGGCTGCCGGCTTTCGTGGCCGATGGCCTCCCAGAAGCGCGCGTCTTTCGCGAGGACATCACCGGTGAGGCCCGTCACCAGCTCCCGGGCGACCGTCCAGCGCGCTCGGGTGACGAGGCGAATCCACAGCGAGGAGAGCGCGGGGCTGAGCAGAGGCACGGAGACGGACCGGGGGGCGGGCAGGCCCATCGCCCCGGCGGCTTGCTCCAGAATCTCCTTCCCGGAGAGCACCTCCGGTCCCGGAAGGTCAAACCAGGCGCTGCCGTCCATCGCGAAGTTCAGCGCGCGCACCAGGGCCACGGTGACGTCGTCGATGGCCACGGGCTGGGTGCGGGAGCTCAGCCAGCGCGGGAGGACCATCACGGGCAGTCGCGCCGCCAGGTCCCGGACCATCAGCCAGCTCTGACTGCCGTGGCCGATAATCATGCTCGCCCGCAGCTCCAGGGTTTCCACCGGCCCGGCGCGCAGGGCTGCGCCCACGTCCAGCCGGCTGCGCAGGTGCTCGGAAGCGCCTTCAGAGGGCGCCACGCCACCGAGGTAGACGATGCGCCGCACGCCGGCCCTTCCTGCGGCGCGCGCGAAAGTCCCCGCCGCTGCCAGCTCGCGGGAGTGGAAGCCCCGGCCCTCTCCCATGCTGTGGACCAGGTAGAGCGCCGCGTCGCAGCCGGCGAGCGCCCGCTCGCAGGAGGGGCCGTCGCCTACGTCGCCTTCGCGCCACTCCAACGTCGGGCGGCGAGCCCGGGCCCGGGCGGCGTTGCGGGTCAACCCGTGGACGGTCCAGCCCGCGGCTGCCAGGGGTTGCCAGACGGCGCGACCCACGAAGCCGGTGGCGCCGGTGAGGAGAATGCGTCGGGCGTGCATTCTTGTACGCTAGGCATTGCCCGGCGTTGCTGCAGGAAGCACCGCGGTTCTTCGCCTCGCCTCGCCTCGTCCCACCACGCCCCGTTCGCGTCGAGCGTTGCGCCGTCAGGCGCATAGTCGAGACGTCGGCAGGGCGTCCGAAGATTGGCTCATGGGCCGCTACGCTGTGCGGGCTGCGGGCTGCGGGGGAATGGTGTCTCGGGCTGCGGGCTGCGGGGAACGGTGTCTCGGGCTGCGGGCTTCGGGGGATGGTGTCTCGGGTAGGGTTTTCGTGGCCGCGTTCGCGTTCGCGTTCGCGTTCGGGCCGGGGCAGGGGTAGGGGCACGGAAAGGGGAACGGGGTTCGGGGCGGAGGAAACCGCGGCAGAGACTCCCGAAGGTCCATGGCCTGCGCGCCGGGTCACCCCGGGCCCGCACCCGCTCGCCCTACCCCGGCCCGAACGCGAACGCGAACGCGAACGCGGCCACGAAAACCCTACCCGAGACACCATTCCCCGAAGCCCGAAGCCCGAAGCCCGCAACCCGAGACACCATTCCCCCGAAGCCCGCAGCCCGCAGCCCGCACAGCGTAGCGGCCATGAGCCAAGCTTCGGGCGCCCTGCCGACGTCTCGACTATGCGCCTGACCGCGCAACGCTCGACGCGAACGGGGCGGCGCGAGGCGAGGAGGGACGAAGAACGGTGGCGTGGGGGCTTCCGTCAGAGCAGGTGCAACCCTTCAGCGCGCGGCGACGGTGACCTTCGAGTCGTGCGAGGAGAGGATGAAGCGGATGTCCGCGGCGTACGCGCCGGTGGGCGCGCCGAAGAGGTAGCGGCTGTACTCGGTGCGGGCGACCGCGGTCTTCCCATCGAGCTGGGCCATCAGCCCGAGGACGAGGTGCGCCAGCGCGTGCTCCTTGCTCTCCTTGAGGGCGGACTTGATGAACCAACGCGCCCGCTGCTTGCGGCCGGCCTCCAGCGCCACCAGCGCCTTGCGGACAAAGACGTCCGGCTTGCTGTTGCCCTTGAGGTCCTGGCGCAGCTGCTTGAAGGAGCTGAGGTCGTCCTTGCCGGCCTTCCCGCGCGCGCGCTTCTCCGCCACGGTGCTCTTGCGGACGGACTTGCCGCCGCTCTTACGCAGGGCGCGTTTGAAGGCGCCGGGGACCTTCATCGGCAAGCGGCGGCTGTCGTGGGCGGGCGCCTCCTCCTCGGTGGGCACCTGCGCCTGGGCCAGAACGGACCCGGTGTCATCCAGCGACTTCGGGAGGCTGAGCGCCGGCTCCGCGTCGGCGAGCGCCTCCTGCGAGGGGCCCTCCATCGCGGGCGCCGGGGCGCCCAGGCGCCCGACGCTGTAACCCACCAGGGAAGCCACCACCGGCACAGCGATGAGGAGCGAGCGTCGCATGCGCAGCAGGGGTATCAACGTTCGTGCCGCGGCCAAGGCCGCGAACTTCGCGGCAGCGCGGAGGCGGCGGGTGAGTGCGCCGCCGGCTCCGGGGTGACTGGGACACCGGCCGTGGCGGGTGGCCGGATTGAATACATCCGGTTACCCAAGCCGCAGGTTACTTCCGGCGTTGCTTGGCCAGGAGCTTCGCGGCGGCGCGGCCACGCGGGAGGACGATGTCCTTCACGGTGTTCGGCGCGGCGTTGTCCTTCCAGTCCGCGGGGCGGCGCTTCGTTTTCACCAGATTTCGGAGCTTCTGGTAGTGGCTGGCGCAGTAGCCCTTCGACTTGTTCGGCCGGCCGCAATCAATCACCGCGCAGCTCTGACCCGCGGCGCTGCCGCTGCCAGGCGGCCGTCCCCGCCGGGCGGGGGCGCCTCCTCCGAGGTATTTGTGCAGCCGTTCGAGCGCGGCGGTGTGGGGCGCGAGCGCGGCGGCGACCTCCGCGCGGACGACGCTGGCGATGGCCTCGTTCAAGCTGATGGACAAAACACCCTCCTCGTTCGTGTAGACGCCCGATAATCGAGTGACATCGTACACGTTTCATCGAACAGCGCACGAAACACAGAGCGACTGACGAGAATGTTTTGCGTTGATGGATTGGCAAAACAGGGCTGCGCTCATTGTTGAGAACAGCGCCCGCTTGTCGACACGCGACGAACCTCGCACCCCGGGTGAGGCCGCTCCGAGGATTTCTCTGGGCAAGGCTGTCCTTCGGTGCTTTGTGCGCCCTCGCATGCGTTCCTTTCCTGCCGTCGCCGCGCTGTCGTTGCTGCTTGGACTGTCGTGTCGCCCCGCCGTACCGGAAGGCGGAGAGGCCCCTCTGCCCGGGGAGCCGGCGCCCGACGCGGGCGGCGCGGTGGATGCGGGGGGCGAACAGGCCCCGGCGGACGCCGGGGCAGAGGTGGACGCGGGCCGGGACGCCGGGGCAGAGGTGGACGCGGGATGGGACGCCAGCACGCCGCCGCCGGATGCGGGTCCGGCCTTCCTCTCCGCCGTCGACTACTGCGAATCCATCGCGCCGTTCTTCTGCGACTTCTACCTCCGCTGCGGGCGGATGGTGGCGGCCACCGCGGCGGAGTGCCGCAGCCTGTTCCTGGAGAGCTGCAACGCCAAGTATGAGCCGCGCTACGAGATGCTGGAGGACGCCGGCATGCTGAGGCTGTCGGCCGTGGGCGTGGAGGCGTGCCGGTCCCACCTGAGCGCGGTGGCCTGCTCAGAGCAGCCTTCGGACCTCTTCGGCCCTTGCGGCGAGCAGTGGCGCGGCACCCGTCCGGCCTCCTCGAAGTGCGGATTCGACGTGGAGAGCCTGGTCTGTGAGCCGGGGACCTCCTGCCGCTTGAGCCTGAGCCTGTGCGGTACCTGCGAGGCGCACCTGCCGCTGGGCGGGGCCTGTGGAGACGGCGGCCGCTGCGATCCTGAAGCCCAGTGCCTGGACGGTGTGTGCACCCGCCGCGCGCTCCCAGGCAAGCCGTGCGACGCCCAGCGGCGCTGCATCGTCGGGGCGACCTGCACCAGCGGCGGCGTCTGCCAGGGGCCGGCGTGGGTGGGCTTGAATCAGCCCTGCGATGCCCAGCGGCGTTGTCCGTATGGGGCCAGCTGCCTGTCGGGCTCCTGCCGTGCCAGCTCGAGGCTCGGCGGGCCGTGCGGGCCGCTCACCGCGTGCTCGACGGGCTTCTGCGCGGCCGACGCCGGCGTGTGCGTGGAGCTGCTGCCCTTGGGCGCGTCCTGCACGGGGCCGACGGCCTGCCAGTCCGGCTACTGCGTGGCGGGCACGTGCGCGCGCATCCCGGGGGCGTGCTTCTGAGCTGATCCAAAATCGGCCCTGTCTTCATCAACGACCCCCTCGAAAGACTGTCCCGCAGCGAGGGACAGGTCAGGGCCGGCCGCGGTTCACTTGACGCTTGGCTGCCCTTCACCCCATGTGTCGCCCCCTCTGAAGGGACGGCGTAGGTCCATGTGGTTCAGTTCCCTCTCTACCGTCTCAGAAATTGATCCATTATCGTCCTCCACACACCGCCTCCACCTGGCTGCGATGCACCTCAAACAAGCGCTCAACACCTCCGGGTTGCTCCAACCTGGGTCCAGGCTCGACAGGTACGAGATCATCTCCAGGCTCGCGCAAGGCGGGATGGCGGAGATCTGGCTCAGCGTGCTCGAGGGCACGCAGGGCTTTCAGAAGCGAGTGGTGCTGAAGACCATCCTTCCCCACTTCGCGCAGCACCAGGAGCTGGTGCGGCTGTTCATCAACGAAGCCTCCATCGCCGCGCTGCTCACGCACCCGAACATCGTCACCGTCTTCGACTTCGGTCAGCTCGAAGGCACCTACTTCATGGCGATGGAGTACGTGCCCGGCAAGACCCTGCGCGACTTCATCCGCCGCCTCAAGCGCGACAAGAAGGTGTTCCCGACGTGGGCGCTGCTGCGGATCCTCGAGGAGCTGTGCGAGGGCTTGCAGTACGTGCACGACTACGTGGACTCCGCCGGCCGGCCGCTGGGGTTGATTCACCGCGACGTCAGTCCAGACAATTTGATGATCACCTTCACCGGCGCGGTGAAGCTCCTGGACTTCGGCGTGGCCAACTCGGTCATCGACCCGGGCGACTCGGCGGTCTTCGTGGGCAAGGGCTCCTACATGGCGCCCGAGCGCATTCGCCAGGGGCCGTGCGATCGCCGCAGCGACCTGTTCTCCGCGGGCGTCCTGCTGTTCGAAGCGCTCACTGGCGAGAAGCCCTTCGTCGGAGACCCCCGGGTGGTGCTCCACCAGATTGCCGCCGGGGTGACGAGAGATCCCCGCGAGGTGGTGCCCTCCATCCCTGCGGAGCTGGCGCGGATCACCTTGAAGGCGATGGCCCCGGACGCCGACTACCGCTACAGCGAGGCCCGCGAGCTGGCCGCGGACCTGGCCACGTACCTGCGCGTCTGCCACCCAGAGTCGGTGCGGGCAAGCGTGGCCGGCTTCGCCTGCGAGGTCTTTCCGGAAGCGGAGGACATCCCCAGCACCGTGCGGCGTCAGCTCAAGGAGCGCGCGGCGCCCGAGCTGTCCATCGAGGTCGAAGTGGAGGCCCCGCCGGAGCCCGCCACCACCATCGCCACCCAGTTCCAGCTGCCCACGCCGCCCCCGCTGGCCATCGTCGCCTCGCGCGAACCGGCGCCGCTGGACATCTTCCCCACGGCGCGGCCCCGGTCGCCGGTGCCCGCGGTGGAGGTGGACTTCTTCAACGGGACGCGGTCCCGCCTCCCGCCGCGCCGCGAGCCCACCACCTGGGCCCCGCCGCGGAGCCCGCGCTCCCAGCCGCCGCTGGGCGAGCGCGTCTTCGCCACCGACGGGCAGGACGCCAGCGCGCGGGATGCGGCGCGCAGTTTTGAGAAGGGCCTGGAGCTTGTCACCCGGCGCGAGTACCGCCTCGCGCTCGACGAGTGGCAGCGCGCCCTGGAGCTTCAACCGGACAACCGGCTTTACGCGTCCAACCTGCGCCGGCTTCGTCAACGTCTCAGTCGAGAGGAGCAGTCATGAACAAAGAGAGCAGCCAGCTGAAAGCCGTAGCCATGCCCACCAAGGGTGAACGCCTCAATGAGATTCTCCGAGGCATTCGCGCGAGCTCACCGGAGGTGATTGGGGCCTGTGTCGTCAACGGGGACGGGTTCATCGTCGCCTCGGTGGTCCCAAGCGAAATTGATGAAGACTTGATTGGCGGTATGGCCGCCTCGCTGCTCGGCGTGGGCGAACGCATCGCCGCGGACCTGATGCGCTCCCAGATGGAGCAGGTCTACGTCCGGTCGCCCAAGGGCTACATCATCGTCAACGCCGTGGGCGAGGACGCTTCGCTGGTGCTCCTGGTCACCCGGGAAGCCAAGCTGGGGCTCATCTTCCTGGAGCTGCGGCGCACCATCAACGAGCTCGCCAAGCACCTGTGAACCTCCGCCAGAAGCTCACCACGGCGGCGACGGCTTGCCTCGCCCTCGGCTCAGGGGACCTGGTGCTCCTCAACCTGGCGGTCGCCGCGCGCCCCACGCCTGCGGTGGCGCCGCCCGCGGCCCCGGCGCCGGAAAGACGGGCCCTCGTCGCGGAGCTGCCGCCTACGCCGGCGGCTCCCCAGCCGGTCCCCGTCGTCGCGGTGGAGGTGACTCCGCCTCCGGATCCGGTGCAGGTCTTCTTCCGGACCGACGACTTCGCCCTGTCTCCCTCCGCGCTCAAGGCGCTGGAAGACGTGGCGGGGGCGGCTTCCGTGCAGTCGGGGTTGCGGCTGGTCGTCCGCGGCCACACCGACGCGCGCGGCAAGCCGAAGTGGAACGCCTGGCTCAGCCACCTGCGAGCACAGGCGGTCACCGACGAGCTCTCCCGGCTGGGAGTGACGGCGGAGCGGCTGCAGATGGAGGCGGTTGGCCCCGCGCGGCCGGCGGAGGAGGGCAGCGGCAAGCAGGTCTGGGCCCGCAACCGGCGGGTCGAAGTCACCTTTGAACAGAGAGTGCCATGAACATCCTGATTGAAGTCGCCCTCACCACCGTCCTCGGCGCCGCGCTGTTCTTCGCCGCGGGCGTCTTCCTGGAGCGCCGCCGCAGGGCCCCAAGCTTCGGCCTGCCGCTGCCCGCACCGCGCGAGGCAGCAAAGGAGGATGAGGAGGCGCAGAGCGAGGAGCTGCCGCCGCTCCTGCCGGTTCCCGCCCCCAGCCCCTCCGTGCTGGAGGGGGAGCTTAAGGCGGAGCTCGACGCCCAGCGGGCCGCTTCGGCGACGCTGCGGCAGAGCCAGGACCACCTCCGGCGGCAGCTGGAGGCCACCAAGCTCCAGCTGGCGGACGCCGAGCGCAAGGCGACCGACGGCAAGACGCAGGTGATGAACGCGGACCTCCACCGCGCACTGCGCGACGCGGAGCTGGCCCGGGGCGAACGGGACGCGCTGCAGCGCGAAGTGGAAGGCCTGCGCGGAGAGCTGAGCGTCGCGGTCTCCCGCGACATCCTGGAGTCCATTGAGCGCGAGCTGGCCGTCCGTGCAGAGCTGGCCACCCGCTACCAGGAGGAGGCGTCGCTGGCGCGGGAAGAGAACGCCGCGCTCAAGGTGCGGATGGATGATGAGCAGCGCCTGTCCTCCGAAGTGCGCGCGCTGCAGGAGGAGAACCGCGAGCTGCGCCGTCAGGCCGTGGTCTCCGCCGTCGCCCCGCAGACCCAGGTCCCTCAGCTGGGGGACAGGGCGACCCACGGCGAGGCGCTGCAGTTCGTCGCCGACAGCCTGGTGAACGGTGGCGCCCGCTGCGCTGCGGTCACCGACGAGCTCGGTCTGCCCGTCGCCGGCAGCGGCGAGCTGGCAGAGGCGCTGGCCGCCTACGGCAGCCTCCTGGCGGATGTCGCCACCCGCGGCCAGAAGATTCTCCCTTTCGGGCTGGCCACCCGCATCACCCTGGAGGATGACCTCCGGTTGTCCGTCTCCGCCCGGCGTATTGACGCGCAGGGCGCCGGGCTCTGGGTGGTGACGCTGGGCAGCGGCCCGCAGCAGGACGAAGCACACATTGACCAGCTCCTGGCCAAGACGCCCGGGCTGCCCACCAACCCTTCACTCCCCACGTAGAAAGAGGTCGTCATGTCGTTGGAATCCATGAATGCGTTTCAGGGCGAGGCGCTGGCGCCCATCAAAACCAGCCACAAGCCGATTGAAGTGGGGAACGCGCTGAACGTGCTGCGCCCCACGCTGGGGGAGAGCCCCGGCATCGCCTTCTACCGCCTGCTCCGGCTGGTGGCCCTGGAGGACATCATCGGCCGCGGCGCGGCCGGGACGGCCTACGTGGCGGGCAAGAAGCTGGGCATCTCGCTCAATCTGGGCAAACTCGAGGACTTCCTCGGTCTGTGCGAGACCCTCAAGGTGGGCATCATCAAGGTGCCGACGCTTACCGAGAGCCGCATCCACGTGGATGTCTATGAGTGCATCACCTGCTCGGGGCTCCAGCCGGTGGGCCGGGTGCTCTGTCATTTTGAGGGCGGCCTCATCGCCGGCGCCGTCGAGGGCATCCTCAAGAAGCGCACCCGCGCGGTGGAGACCACCTGCATTGGCGGGTTGGGTGACAAAGCCTGCGGTTTTGACCTGCACCTCAAGTAGGGAATGACGCTCCGCGCTGAACTTTCGCGTCGCACAGGACGCACATCGCGCGGAGTGCGCGTTCTCCTCTAGCCTCTCCCTCCACGCGTGGCCGTGCGCGCGCGAGGGAGAGACTCATGCAACGCCTGCTTGTGGCCGCGCTGCTCGCGGTCCTTATGTCCGCCTGCGGCGCTGAGGTCGCGCCGCCGGACGCTGAACCCTTTCATCCGCTGACGCGGCGCCAGCCCCTGCTGGGGGACCTGGACTTCGAGGCCGAGGGGCCTTCGATGGCGCACAAGACGGGGCGGAGGGATTTGGACGGCTGGTCTGCGAACACCGCCGCGGACAGCGCCAACCACCTGCTCTACGGCCCGTACACAACGACGCTGCCAGAGGGGAAGCACGTCGCCACCTTCCGGCTGTTGATTGACAACAACAGCGCGGACAACCTGCGGGTCGTCTACCTCGACATCTTTGACGCCACCAGCAACGCCGTCCTCGGCGGGCTGGCGGTCACCCGGAAGATGTTCTCCGCCACCCACGTGTACCTGGACTTCGCGGTGCCCTTCACCAGCGCGGCCGGCCACTCGCTGGAGACGCGGGTCTGGTGGGATGACCGCGCGTTCATCCGGATTGATTCGGTCAGCCTGTCCACCGAAGACGCCGCGCGCACGGCGGCGCTGGTGGCGCGCCTGTCGAACGTGAAGAGCGCCACCCGGTCCCGCTACGCGTTGAAGGACAGCCTCAACACCACGATGGACGCGCTCAAAGTCATCGCGGACCCCTGGGGCGGCTATCTGGGCGTCTACCATGTGCCCGCGTCCGGCGGCTTCACCACCCGGCTGGCCACCTCCACGGACCTGCTCACCTGGTCCGTCCGGGTGGACCTCCAGACGCAGAGCTCGCAGCCCACCATCGCCGCGCTCGGCAACGGCGGCTACCTCGTGGTGACGGAGACCAACCGCCCGGGCCAGGGGCCGCGGCTCAACTTCCGCCACTACCCCACCCGGGCCAAGCTCTTCGCCGGGGTCTATGACCGGACCTTCGACGCGCCGAGGACGCTCTCCAACTGCGCGGAGGGCACGCCCAGCCTGAGCTCGGTGACGCTCGCGCCCGACATTGACCACTCGGTGATTGAGGTGGGCCTGCACTACTTCGCCAACTGCAACATGGACCGCCAGGCCCGCGGGACGCTGCGGAACTTCGATACCTGGGGCGTGACCCAGGACCCGGTGCTGGACGCCGTCATCGTGCAGGCCGCCGGCACCGCGGTGAACGGCAACATCGGAGACCGCGATGAAGGCCTCTTCCGCGGCGGGCGCTACCAGCTGGTAGAGGGCCAGACCGTGAAAAACGACTTCGGCTCCTGGCGCACGTACCTCTACGACTTCGCCACCGGCGGCGCGCAGCGGCTGAACATCCTCACCCATGGCGGCAGCCAGGCCTTCGCCAACCCCACCTTCACGGTGCTGCCCGCGCCCTCCGGACGAACGGCGCTGCTCACCACCCTGTTCGTGCCGTCCGAGGGGTCCGCCCCCGGGGAGGCAGGCAGCCTCCTGTATTACGTGGAGCTCTAGAGACCTTTAGGGCTGCAGCAGCACCTTCCCGCGCGCCTTGCGCGAGTGGAGGTGGTGGTGCGCGGCGGCCGCGTCGTCGAAGCGGAACGCCTTGTCCACGTGGGGCTTCACCTCGCCGCGCTCGTACATGGCGACGAGGTCTTCGAACTGCGGCGCCAGAATCTCCACCCGGTCAAACAGGTGGCCCATGTTGGTCCCGCTCACGCCGCGGTTGTCGTCCATCAGCTTCATGGGCGAGAAGCGCGGGGTGCGCCACAGCTCCAGCGCGGCCTTGAACAGGTTCCGCTTCTCGCCGCTGGCTGCGGCGGAGAGGCCGAAGGCGACCAGCTGACCGCCGGGCGCCAGCAGGTGGTAACCGTCGTGGAAGGAGCGCCCGCCCACCGGGTCCAGGATGAGGTCCACCGCCCGCTCGCCCACCAGCGCGCGCACCTGCGCGGCGAAGTCCCCCGCCGAGTCGATGGGGTGCTGGCAGCCCTGCGCGCGCAGGTAGTCGTGCTTGCCCTTGGACGCGCTGCCGAGGATGCGGCAGCCCCGCGTCTTCGCCAGCTGGATGGCGGCCGTCCCCACCCCACCCGCGGCGGAGTGGATGAGCACGGTGGAGCCGCGCTTGAGGTTGTGCGTGTAGAGCATCATGTGGTGGGCCGTGAGGTAGACCACCGGCAGCGCCGCGCCCTCCTCGAAGCTCATCCCCGCCGGCATCTTGAAGGCCTGGCGCGCGCTCAACACCAGCGTGTCCGTGTAGCCGCCGAACTTGGGCATGGCGAACACCCGGTCGCCCGTTGCCAGGTGCTTCACGTTGGCGCCCAGCGCGTCCACTGTCCCGGAGACTTCGTAGCCGACGACGGTGGGCAGCTTGGGCGCGTCCGGGTAGAGCCCTACGCGGGCCATCAGGTCCGCGAAGTTGATGCCGGCGAAGCGCACGCGGATGCGGACCTCGTCCGGACCGGGAGAGGGGTCCTGCTCCTCACGGGTCTGCAGCACCTCGGGCGGACCTGCTCGGGTTATCCAGACGCGTCGCATGGGCGAGGACTCAAGGCCTTCCACTGCGTCAGGTCAAGCGGTGGCCGTGAACAGATCATGAGGTCTGCTGTGCTCCCCCCCCGGGGCACCCGTTCGCGTCGAGCTTTGTGCCGTCAGGCGCGTTAGGTGACGGGCCGGAGTGTTCGGGATGCGGGGATGCGGGGCTGCGGGCTGCGGGCTGCGGGCTGCGGGCTGCGGGCTGCGGGCTGCGGGCTGCGGGATGCGGGGAATGGTGTCTCGGGTAGGGGTAGGGAGCACGCGTTCGCGTTCGCGTTCGCCTTCGTTCACGGGTACGGGCCCGGGCAGGGGTTCGGGTTCGGGTACCGCGCACGGCTCGTCCGGTCGCCCACCTAAAGGGTGCCCCTCGTTGCGCCTCATCCCGTGACCGACTGCCCGCACCCGAACCCGAACCCGGGCCCGTACCCGTGAACGAAGGCGAACGCGAACGCGAACGCGTGCTCCCTACCCCTACCCGAGACCCCATTCCCCGCATCCCCTACCCGAGACCCCATTCCCCGCATCCCGCATCCCCTACCCGAGACCCCATTCCCCGCATCCCGCAGCCCGAACACTCCGGCCCGGCACTCAACGCGCCGAAACCACAACGGCTCGCCGCAATCGGGGACGGCTCTAGCGGAACTCGGGAGCGCGGGCGACGAGGGTGCGCAGCTTCTCCTCGTCCAGCGGCTTAAGCAGGCTGCGCTGGGGAATCCGCTCCAGGAACTTCAGCGTACTGTCGCTGAACACTCCGCCCGTCATGAAGTACATGCGCTCCGCGTGGGCAGGGTGCCGCTCCTCGATGACGCCGTGGAGCTCCAGCCCGGTCATCCCGGGCATCATCACGTCGCAGAGGATGATGTCGAAGTCCTGCCCGCGCAGCTGTTCGAGCGCTTCCGGGCCGCTGGTGGCCACCACCACCTGGTGGTCCTGGGCGAGCAGGCGCTGGACGGCGTTGGCGACATTGGCCTCGTCGTCCACGATGAGGACGCGAGAGCGGCGAGAGGGCGTGAGCAGCGCCGCGGCGGCATCGAGGTCGAACGGGTTGGAGGTGTCCACCGGCAGCATGACGCGGAAGGTGGTGCCCTTGCCCTGTTCGCTCTGCACCGTGATGTCGCCCTTGAAGGACGTGACGAGCGCGTGGCAGACGGAGAGCCCCAGGCCGGTGCCCTTGCCGACGGGCTTGGTGGTGAAGAACGGGTCGAAGATGCGGCCCAAATCCGCGGGCGCAATCCCGCAGCCGGTGTCGCTCACCTCGCACTCCACCGCGTCTCCCGGCAGCAGCCGCGTCCGGATGCGCACCTCGTGGCGCTCCGGGTGGCCCTCGGGGATGGCCTGGGCGGCGTTCATGATGAGGTTCAGGAGGACCTGGCTCAGCTTGGATTCGCTGGCGGCGACGGGCGGGAGGTCCGCCAGCTCCACCACGGTGCGCGCGCGGTAGCGCAGCTCCAGATTCGCCACCTTGAGGACGAACCGCAGCACGCGGTTCAGGTCGCAGCTGGGTCGCCCCTCGGCGGGGGCGCGCGAGAGCACGGACAGCTCCTTGACGATGTCGCGGATGCGGCTGGCGCCCTCGCGCGTTTCGGCCACCAGCTGCTGCAGCGAGTTGAAGTGGACCGGCTCCACGTAGCCCGCCAGGTCCTCCATCCCCGCCGAGAGGCTGGTGAGGTTGGCCAGCACATACGAGAGCGGGTTGTTGATTTCATGCGCCACGCCGGCGGACAGCGTGCCGATGGAGGCCAGGCGCTCGGAGACCGCCAGCCGCGTCTGCAGCTGCTTCTTCTCGGTGATGTCCCGGTGCACCGCGACCAGGGCGTAGGCGCTCCCGTCGACGTCTCGCAGAGGCGCCAGCGTCGCCTCGTAGAAGCGCTCCTTCCCGTCTTTGGTCAGGAACGCGCCCTCACCGGACCAGCGCGCTTCGGTCTGCAGGAGGCTCAAGACCTGCGGGTTCAAGGCGCTGGGCGTGGGGCCGCTGACCACGTCCCACAGCGGCCGGCCCATCACCTCGTCCTTGCTGAAGCCGAACATCCCCTGCGCGCTCGCGTTCCAGTCGAGGATGTTTCCCTTCAGGTCAATCAGCACCACGCCTTCCAGGAGGCTGTCGAAGAGGAGCGCCTGCCGCCGCAGCTCCAGCTCCTGGCGCTTGCGGACGTGGATGTCCAGGACGGTGCCGGACGCGCGCTGCGGTGGGCCGCTCTGTCGCGGCGTGACGGCGCCCTCCAGCGCCACCCAGAGGGGCTCGGCCTTCCCCACCACCAGGCGCAGCTCCAGCGACCACGCAGAGGCGCCCTGCGCCAGCTGCGCGAGCGCGGCGGTCACTCGCGGGCGGTCTGCCTCGTACACAAAGCTCTCGAGCGGGGCGCCGCCGTCTTGCGTGAGCGCGCCGGCCGGGAGGTGGAAGAGCCCCTCCACGTAGGAAGACCAGAGGACCTTCCTTGTAGAGAGCTCCAGCTCCCACGTGCCCAGGCGCGCGCTGGCCACCAGCTGGCGCAGCTTGTCTTCTGGGGCGTCCATCCGCTGGGTGGTGAACTTGAGCGCCACCCGCTCGCCCAGGTGGATGACGTCGCCCTCGTTCAGCACCGCGGTGGCGACTTTTCGGCCGTTGACCACCGTGCCGTTGGTGGAGCCCAGGTCCAACAGGCGGAAGGTGTTGTCCGCCAGCCGGATGACCTTCGCGTGGTGCCGGGAGACGCCCTCGTCCTCGAACTTGACTGCCTCTTCGTCGGCGCGGCCCAGCGTGATGAGCGGCCGGTCCAGCGGGATGGCGGTGCCGACGACTTTGGGGTCCGGGCACTCCAGAATCAGCAGCCGGGGCTCCCCTCCCGCACTCTTCGAGGGGCGCTGCGGCTCCTGCACTCGCGTCTTGACGGCGCTCGACATGGTCACGCTGGAAGGTTGCAACCCCAGCGCCACGCTTCGCCGTTGAAACCACGGAGGGCCGGTGGGTCAGGGCCGTGCCAGGGGGTTCCCAGCGACCGCCTGCGCCCACCCGGCCTCACGCCGGGGGTTGACCGCTCACTTGAGCGCGGGTGGCTCTCCGTCCAGCAGGCAGATGAAGAGGTCCGGGTCGCAGCGCACGGGGACGTTGGGGGCCAGGCTGTTGGCGTAGACGGGCTCCAGCCCCTTGCAGAGGGCCGCGTCCGCTTCGCCCGCTTCGTTCTGGCAGGGCACGTGCGGCCAGACAGCCACGACTTTGTAGTCCGCGGCGCAGCCGTTGACCGTGCGCTTGAGGTTGGCGGTCAGCTGGCTGCCGGGCGCGTCCGGGCGGGTGAGGATGCGCACGTCGCTCCAGTCGTAGGTGATGGCGGACGCGGGCGTGGGCTCTGTCCCCGGGCAGCTGTCGCTGGCGGGCACACCCACGAAGGCGGGCAGCGACAGGCGGGCGGGGCTCAAGGAGGGCACGGTGCAGAACCCGTCCTCCGCCGGCTGATGGGCGGAGAACTCGCCGATGGCGCTCAGCGAGTTGCCGGGCGTGGTGTCCGCCACGCCCTCGCAGCTGGAGGCCAGCACTTCCAGGTCCCCTTGGGTTTGCGTGCGGATGGCCAGCGTCACCTTCTCCGCGGCGGGCGAAGAGAAGTATTTGCGCAGGCCAATCACCTCGCCCTTGATGACCGGGCAAGTGGTGGCGGCCTTGAGCGTGTACTGCGCAGCCCAGCCGCCCAGGCCCACCGCGCAGTCCATCTTCGGCTGCGGGATGTCACAGGAGGCCAGGAGCCAGGCGCCGGCGAGGGCAGGGACGGTGCGGACGAGGAGCTTGAAGGAGCGCATCAGAAGCCCACCTTGAGGTCGAAGCGGACCTGCCGCGGCGCCTGAAACGCCGTCGGCCGCCCGAAGTTCGGGTTCTGGTTGGTGATGCCGGAGAGGTCACTGGAGCCGTCGGTGATGGGGGACGTCTGGTCGAAGGTGAAGACCTCATCCACCGCCACCGCCTGCTGGAAGTTGAAGAGGTTGAAGACGTCCACCCCGGCGGTCACGGTCAGCTGGTCCCCGAAGCGGTGGGTGACGCCCACGTGCGCGTCAAGGGAGTGCACCCACGGCAGCCGCCCGGCGCTCCCGCGCGGCAGGAGGAAAATCTCGTTCGGCCCGTAGAACGCGTACGGCCCCATGTAGCTTATGGGCCCGCCGGAGTGGCCCAGATACGCGCCGCCGACGGTGAGCTGGGTGGAGGCGCCCAGCCGCACCTGCTTGGCCCCGTAGAGCTTGATGGAGTGGGTGCGGTCCTGCGGCAGCGGCCCTTCGCGGTTGCCCAGGAACTCCGGCAGGTCGAAGTCTGAGGTGAGGTTCGGCTCCAGCTGGCCGTTCTCCGCGCGGAAGAGGCCCGCGTAGTTGCCGTAGAGCGACGAGCCCGTGTAGCTGGCCTGGGCGAACCACTCGTCGGCGAAGCGCTTGGAGAGGTAGACGGTGAAGGCCTGGTAGCGGCGGGTGGCTTTGGGGAAGTCCTTGCCCATCCCGTAGCCGGGGTTGGCGAAGAAGTACGAGTTGCCGTGGGTGATGCTCAGGTCTTCGATGGCGGTGAGCAGGTCCCTCTGCGTGTAGGCCACGCCCACCCGCGCGTCCGCCATGGGTTCGTACTCGCCGCCGACGACAATCTCGTCCAGCGTGGGCGGGCGGATGGCCGGGTCCACCGCCGTCGTGTCCTGCCCGTAGGCGAGGTACTTCTGCTGCGGGTCAAAGGTGCCGGCAGAGCCGAGCGCGGAGAGCGGCACGCGCTGGGCGGGGTCCTGGCAGTCGTTCTCCCGGGCGCGCCGGTCCAGCAGGTCACAGGTGCCGCCCAGGCCGGGCCCCAGCCGCGCCGAGTTGAGGAAGTGGTCGCCCGGGAAGGAGCGGTCCACCATCTGCAACGTCATGCTCTCGTAGTAGCGGGCGTAGTTGGCGTACAGCTTGGAGCGCCCCTGCTGCGTGAAGTCGTAGACCAGGCCCACGCGCGGGGACCACTCGTTGCCCAGCACCATCGCCGCCCGGCCGTCCGCGGCGTAGAGGGTCTGCGCGTCGTAGCGCAGGCCGACGTTCAGGGTGACCACGTCCAGGATGTTCCAGCTGTCCTGCAGGAAGCCGCCCACCAGGAGCGAGCGCGTGGTGCCCTGCACCGTCTGCTGCACCACCGGCTCGTCCGGGCCGGTGAGGTAGCCCAGCTGGCGGAAGCTCAACACCACGCTGCCGTCAGGGAGGAAGTCGCGCAGCTGCTCGCCGGCGGGGAAGCCCTTGAGCCGGTCGTACTGGGTGAGCTCCAGGTCGAAGCCGGCCTTGACGATGTGGTGGCCCAGCCCGCTCAAGAGGGACGTCGCCACCGCCTTCGCCTGGTAGCGGTTGAGGGTGGCCTCCGAGAGCGGGTTGCCCACCGGCCAGGTGGGGCCGCGCGGCCCGCCGAGGTTGTACTCGGACACCGGGCAGAGGGTGGGCTGCACGGTGCCCTTCGGGTCGCACAGCGAGGGGTCTGGCAGGTCTTCGAGGTCATTGAGCGCGTACTTGTCTGAGCGGCTGAGCCACACCGGCCGCTCCGTGGAGAGCCCGGTGTTGCTGCCGATGGCGGAGCCGTCCGACGCGCGCACCGCGGAGTCCTGGTGGTGCACGCCCAGGGTGACGTCCAGCAAGAGCTTCTTGTCGAAGAGGGACGACTGCAGCTTGGCCGCCACGTTCAGCGAGTCCGCGACGTACTGGTGGCCCAGCGCTTCGATGGGGCCGTTGAGCAGCTGCGTCTCCGGCGCGCCGGACTGCGGGTCCACGCCCAGGTGTCCCGCGCCGCCGGAGCGCCACGGCGTGCCGTAGACGGAGAGGCTGACGGTGTGGTTCTCCGCCACAAGCCAGGTCAGCTTGCCCATGTACTGGGTGGTCCGCGAGTCGGCGAAGTAGCGGGTCTGCGTCCCGGGCAGGGCCTGGCGCCCACCGTCTGGCTGAAACACGTAGAGGTTGCGCTGCAGCGAGTAGCGGGTGAACGACGGCGCGAAGCCGGCGTAGAACCAGAGCTTGTCCTGGAGGATGGGCCCGCCGACTTCGGCGCCGAAGTTGCCGATGTTGAAGGGCCGGGTGGTGGTGCCGATGGAGGTGGCTGCGCCCGTCACCTCGTTGCCTTCGCCGGAGAGCGCGCCGGGCGCCCAGGAGCCGAAGACCGAGCCGTGGAACGCGTTGCCGCCGCTCTTGGTGACGACATTGAGGATGCCGCCCATGGAGCGGCCGTACTCCGGCAGGTAGCCGCCGGAGATGACGTTCACTTCTTTCACGAAGTCCAGCGTGAGCGGCGTGCCCAGCACGCCGTAGGCCGGGTCATTGACCGACAGCCCGTCCACGATGAAGAGGTTCTCTGGAGAGCTGGAGCCGTTGATGGAGACGCCGTAGCGGTCCGCGTCCACCTGGGGCGCCATCGCGGCCAGCGCTTCAATGGAGCGGGAGGCGCCGTTCTTGGCGGTGGGGGAGATGAGGGGGAGCGCCTCCGCCACGTCCTGCGTGACTTGCAGGCCGGTGTGGCTGGAGCCGACGTCGATGGTCGGCGCGCGGCCCACCACCACCAGCACCTCCTCTGCCTGCAGCACCTCCGGCAGGAGCTCCACGTTCAGCCGCACCGTCTGGTCCAGCCGCAGGATGATGCCTTCCCGCGCGTAGGGCCGGAACCCGGTCTTCTCCAGCCGCAGCGTGTACACGCCGGGCGCCAGCTGCGGGACGCGGTAGAGGCCGGTGGCGTCGGTCACCGCGAAGGGTTCTCCCAGCGCTGAAGGCGAGCTCAGCGTCACCACCACATCCTCGACGGGCGCCTTGGAGGACGAATCCGTCACCACGCCGGTGATGACCCCGCTCCCTTGCGCCCGCGCAATCCCCGGCGCCGCGCACAGAAGGAACACGCCCAGCCGCGCTGCCGCGAGCGCGGCCCTTCGCTGTGTGGATTTCAAGCTCCCCTCCTTGAGGAAGCGCCTGACGCATGCCCCGGGGTGGCCTCGTCAGCGCTTCTTGGGGCGGGACGGTACCAACCCGATGAAACATCTCAATTCAGGTGTTTGTATGCACGCCGGGCCGGAGGTGGGTCCCAAAAACGCTACGGCCGCTGAGCGCGGAGCGATGAAACAGCGGCGGTGAGCTCCACCGCGTGGATGGGCTCTGGCCGCGCGAGGCGATCCATCAGCCAGGTGATGGCTTCGTTGAGCGTGGAGCTGGCCCGCTGAGGCGAGGCGGTGGTGACGGAGAGGACGTTGAGGAAGAACCGGAAGGCGGTTCCGGCAAGGCCGCCCTGGGCGATGAAGACGGAGACGCCTTTCACCTCGGTCCCCAGTTCCTTCATGATGGCGCCAATCCGCTTGCGGACCGCGTCCGACATGGATGTGGAGCTCTCCTCCACGATGACGAGCATCCCCACGCCCTGGCCTTCGCTGGCGACGCGCGCAAGCACGCCGCCGCAGGTCTCCACCGCGTCCAGGTTCGGCGTCCCCTTCCAGATAAGGATGACCACGTCGCGCGCCCGCGCGACCACCACGTGCGCGTCCGAACGTTCGACCACGACTTCAGCCTTGGCCTCTCCACGGGTGGGCACCCGCGCATCAAGCCACGCGTCGGCTGGGGTGCGCTACCGGCGTTCGTAGACGAGGAAGCGCCCCACGCGCGTCTGCAGCCCGTAGCGCTCGTCCACAAAGCGTGACAGCTCCGGGAACTGGAGCAGCTCCGTCTGCGAGTCCAGGGGCTCGAAGGGGTTGGCGTCCGCGGTTCCCACCAGGATGTGGCCGGGCGGGCGCTGCGACAGCGCGGCGAGCAGCTCCGCGCGGCGCTCCGGGAGGCCGGGGAATTTTCGGGAGAGGGCGGAGCGGGTGAGCAGGAATTGGTGGAAGGGATAGCGCGTGGCCGGAGTGCGCCCGGAGAGCGCGTAGATGCCGGGCGAAAGCCCCCAGACCAGAAGCCCCGCGTCCGGCCCGCCGCGCGCGGAGAGCCACGCCGCCGCGGCCTCCTCCGTCGCGGGAGAGAAGGCGCCCCTGTCAAACCGCGCCAGGAAGTCCGCGCGGTCCTCCAGCCCCCGCAGGTGGCGCAGGTTGGGGCCGTACGCGTCCACCCAGGTCCATGCCCCTCGCAGAGCGCCGCCCGCCACCGCCAGCGCCAGGACGCCGGCCAGCGCGCGCCGCCCGCCGCCTCCGCGCAGCAGGAGGACCAGCGCCTGCGCCCCCACGCCGGCCGCGATGGCCAGGGGCGGGCAGAGCAGGAGGAAGTGGTAGCCGGCCAGCTGGCGCTGCGCGAGGACCGCCGCCGCGCCCAGCAGCAGCCACGCGAGGAGCCAGGCGCCGCGGTCCTGTTGGGTGCGCCACAGGTGCGCGAAGCCCAGCGCCGCCAGGAGGAGCGACGTGGGGAAGGCCGCGCCGACGGTGCGCGCGAACCCGGTCAGCACATCAAGCCAGGGCGGGGCAATCACGCTGGCCCATAGCTGCTGGTAGGACACCGTCGAGTACCAGAGCGCCCCCAGGGCGCCGTGCGCCAGAAACCACGCCCCGGCCAGCCCGAGCGCCGCCGCCAGCCCGGCCCCGAGCAGCCCGGCGCGCGCCGCCGCGCCCCGCACGCCGAGCCAGAGCAGCGGGAAGGCGAGCAGCGCCGGCAGCGCCGCCAGCTTGAAGAGCGCCGCCGCGCCGCCCAGCGCGCCCACCCAGACCGCCCAGCGCGGGGCCGAACGCGCCCGCTGCGCCAGGGCCGCGGCGCCCAGCAGCGGCAGCGCGAGCAGCTCCTCTGCCTGCGCCCGGGACCAGTACCCGCCCAGCGCCGGAGACCAGAGCGTGGCGAACAGCAGGGCCGCGGCGCCAAGCCCGGCCCACTTCCCCGCGAGCCCCGCCGCCACCCGCCCCGCCAGGACACACGTCAAGGCAAGCCAGGCGGCCTCGAAGAGCCACAGCGGCGTGGCGCCCGCACCGGGCAGCGCGAAGGCCGCCGCGTAGGCGTAGAGCAGGAGCGGCGGCTTGGAGTCGAACAAGTCCCGGTAGGGGAGGATGCCGCGCGGGATGAAGCGGCCGAAGCAGGCGAACAGCCCCTGGTCCAGCGCCAGCGGCTCTGCGCCGCGCAGGAGCTGTAGGGCGAGGAAGCAGGCGCCCAGGGCCAGCGCGGCCGCCAGGAAGCGCCGGCGCTCCCGTGGCGACGAAGCCGGTGCAGTCGGCGAGCCCACCAAAAAACTATAGTGCGGCGCATGGGGGAGGGCGCTTCACAGCGGGCGGAGACCTGGGGCTTCGCGGCGGCGGCCGCGGCGGTTGTCGCGCTCTGTCTCACGTTCCGCTACCTGCCGATGATGGACGTCCCGGAGCACGCGGCGATGACCTCCATCATCGCCCTCCACGACGACCCGGTCCGCGGCTTTCAGGAGCGCTTCACCTTCGACTTCTTGAAGCGCCCCTACCTCACCGTCTACTTCGCCGCCGCCGGCCTCTCCTGGCTCACCGGCGTGCGGGTGGCGCTGCGGGTGGCCATCGCGCTGTGCACCGTGGCCCCGCTGCTGGGGCTGTGGCTGCTCCTGCGGGAGGCGCGACGCCCGCGCGTGTGGGCCATCGCCCTGGCGCCGCTGTGCTTCGGCAACCTCTGGCACTGGGGCTTCCTGAACTTCCTGCTGGGGACCGGGTTGATGCTCGCGGGCCTGGCCCTGGCCGTGCGGCTTGCCTTCTGGCCCACCGCCCTGCGGACGCTCGCGCTGGCTGCCCTCGCGCCCGTCGTCCTGGTCACCCACTTTCACGCCTTCGCCCTGCTCGTCCTGCTCGCCCCGGTGGCGGTGCTGGGGTACGCGCACCGGCGCTGGCGCGCGCTGCTGCTCGCCGCCGCGGCGCTGCTGCCCTCGGTGGCGGCCTTCGCCGCCCTGGTCGTCGTGACCTGGGGCCAGGCGCCGGCCGAGGCGCCGGCGCTCACCGCCGGCCCGTTGGAGCGCGCGCTGCGTTTCCCGGAGTTCCTCGCCGCGGGGCTCCCCGCGCCGTGGGCCGAGCTCTGCGCGGGCGCGCTGGCGCTGCTCGCGGTGTTGGCCTTCCTCCTGCGCGAGCGCAAGGGCGAACGCGCGCCGCTCCTGGTGCTGGGGGCCCTCGTCGCCGCGCAGGTGGCCCTCTACTTCGCGTTGCCGCTCAACGCGCCGACGGCCACCTACCTCTCGCCGCGCCAGGCCCTGCTCGCCGCGCTGGCACTGCCGCTGCTGCTCCCCGCGCCCGGGGCGAAGTGGCGGTGGCTGGCGTGGGTGACCGCGTGCGCGCTGGCCGCGGGCGGGCTCGGCGCGGTGGCGGTCCATCTGAAGGCCTTCGACGAGGAGGCGCGCGAGGTGGACCCGGTGCTGGAGGCCATGGCGCCCAACCGCCGCGTGGTGGCGCTGCTGTTTGACCGGCGCAGCCGCCACGCGCACCCGGCCACGCTGCCCTACCACCACTTCGCCGCCTGGTATCAGGCGGACAAGGGCGGGGACGTGTCCTTCTCCTTCGCGCGGCTGTGGAACATCCCGGTGAAGTACCGCCAACCGCCGTACGCCCTGCGCCCCGCGGTGGAGTGGCAGCCGCTGGCGTTCTCGCTGGCGAGAGACCTCCCGCACTTCGACTACGTGCTGGTGCGGTCGCACAACCCGCCGGGGTTTCCCATCGGGACGCCGCTGAAGCGGTTGGCGGCGTCCGGCCCGTGGAGCGTCTGGGAGCGGACCGGACCCTGAGCGCTACTCGTCCTGGTTGAGCGCCACGAAGCCCAGCGCGCCTGCGCCTGCTACCGCGCCACCCGTGAGGGCGAGGTTGCGGACGGTGTGGTCCTTGACGTGGGGGACGAGCTCCCGGCCCTTGGCGGTGTTGAAGGCGTCGCTCACCTGGTCCATCAGGTGCTCCACGGCGGGAGACCGGCCGCGGGTGAGGCCACTCAGGCCGCCTTCGAGCAGCCGGCTCCAGGTGTAGACGATCGCCTTGGTGAGCGGCTGGTTCGCGGGGCGGATGAGCGTGGCTTCGCCCGTCACGCGCACGTCGTCGCCATCCTGGCGGACAGTGGTGAGCACGAAGTGGTTGCGGGAGGCCGAGTTGTCCGCCTGCTCCAGGTGCGCAACCTCGTAGACGCCGTCCTGGGCGAGCGAGCCGTCCGGGCCGCCGCTCAGGTCCTTCATGCGGACGTGGTACGGGTCCGGGAGCACCGGCGCGACGGGGAGGTTGTAGTGCAGCTGGGCGACCTCGTGCTCCCAGCCGCCGTCCGCACCGCGGACCTTCAGGGGCTCCGTCAGCTGGCGGTGGTACTTGCTGGCCCAGACCGTCGGGCTGTTCGCGACCACCTTGGCCACCTCGGACGCCTTGGCGTTGGGGATGACGCGCTCGGCCCGGTAGACGACCCCGAAGTCCCGCTTCGCGTCCGAAATCAGCTTCCGGCGCTCGGCGATGGTTCCGCTCTCCATCACCCGGTCAATCTCGCGCCAGATGGCGGCGACCTTGGTGTTGGGGAGGCGAAGGGGGCCGATCCCGAAACCACGGTACCGCTTGGGAACGTCGAGCAGCGAACCCAGGATGTGCGCCGAAGCCATTAAGAGGATCTCCGTTGTCAGGTTCAGTGTTGTCGTGAGGAAGGGGCGGCAGGTTTCGCCGAATCGCCTGTCACTTTCTCGAAGTTCAAGGTGAGAGAGCCGGAGTGTTACTCGCCCGGCGCGCCGCCTCCACTGCCAGTCGCTCCTCACCGGAGTTGCTCAGGACACCCGCCAGGCCGCGCCAGAAGGCGGGGTCACGCGGGGCCTGGGGACCTTCGCTCCGAATGAGCTCGGCCACGTTGCTGCGCCAGAAGGCCGGGTCCCTCCGCGCGGCCTCCGAAAGCGCCGCCAGGGCGGCGGGCGTGTTGCCCTCCCGCAGGTCCAGCTGGGCCAGCGAGAAGTACTCGTAGGCGTACTGGGCCGGCTCCCGCTGCCCGGCGTCCAGGTTGGCCTTGAGCAGCGCGCGCGCCTGCGGCCACTTCCCCTCCTGAAAGCGGAGGAACGCGGCGCGCCGACGTGGGCGCAGCTCCCACGGGTCCGCCGCGGCCGCGCGGGACCACGCGTCCACCGCCGCGTCACCCTGGCCCAGCTTGGCGAGCGCGTTGCCCAGCTCGAACCAGGGCCGCGGGTCCGCCGGGTCCAGCTCTGCGGCGCGGCGGAAGTGGGCGACGGCTGCGGCGGTGTCCGCCTTCTGGGCGGCGAGCCCGCGGTAGAGCGACAGCTCGGACGCGAAGGAGACCTCTGCCTCCCACGGCCGGACGCAGAGGGCGCCCACCAGCGCCGCCAGCGCCACCCAGCGGAGCGCCCAGACGCGGGGCGCGCTCTGGCTGCGACTGAGCGCGCGCGCGCCCGCCACGGCGAAGACCGCGAAGGCGGGGAAGGACGGCACGCGGTAGCGCGAGGCGACGAAGAAGAGCGCGGTCACGGCGGCCTGCGCCAGGGCGAAGAACAGCAGCAAGCGGAGCCGCTTGTCGCGCCAGGTGAGCGCCAGGCCCAGCACCGCCAGCGGCATCAGGAGCCCGGAGGGCAGCGGCAGCCCCGTGTCGAAGACCAGCGCGGCGAGGACGGGCGAGCGTTCGCGCGCCGCGTAGAGGTCCGTGTCGCGCGCCAGCTCCCAGCCGTTGAAGAACAGGTAGAGCTTGCGCAGCAGGAGGCCCGCGGCCTTCAGGGGGTGCTGCGCGGCGAAGGTGAGCGCCTTGCCGAGGAAGTGGCGGGACTTCTGCGCCGGCGTGGTGGCGCCCGCGCGCGCAGGCTCCAGGTCCACCAGCTCCTGCCAGTGCCGGCCGGGGCGGGTGGTCAGCGTCTCCCGGTAGCGTTCGTTGTTGCCGAGGAAGAGGTTCAGCCCGCCATTGGTGGAGACCAGGGCTGAGGGCGCGCCGGTGCGGGCGTTGTGGAGCGCGGGTGGGGCGAGCGGGAGCAAGAGCCCCACGAGGAACGCCACGGCCAACGGCAGCCTGCGCCCGGCCGGGCGGAGGAGCCAGAGCAGCGCCAGCCCTGCGAAGGGGAGGATGACCGGCTTGAACACCGCGCTGAGGCCCAGCAGCGCGCCGGCGCCCCCGGCCCACGCCCAGCGCCTGGGCTGCACCTGCTGTTCGGCCGTCCGCAGCAGGGCCCAGAGGGCGAGCGCGTTGACGAGGGCAATCCACACCTCGGGGAGCAGCTCGGACGTCGCGTAGAGGGACGGCCCGTGCAGCGCGACGAGCGCGGCGGCGGCCAGCGCGCTCCAGGGAGGAAGGGCCCGCCGCGCGAGGAGGAACGTCAGCCCCACGGTCGCCGAGCCGACCGCCGCCTGGGCGACGCGGACCCAGAGCAGGCTGTCCCCGAAGAGCCGCAGCAGCGCGGCCAGCGCGTACACCACGCCCGGTGGCTGCCAGTGTGGCTCCCGCGGGAAGCCGGCTCCCCGCGCCAACTGCCGGGCAAGCGCGAGGTAGCGCTCTTCATCCAGGGGCGGCTGGTCGAAGAGCAGGTCTGTGCGCAGGGCGAAGAGGTGTCCCAGCCGCAAAGCCAGGCTGGCGGCCACCACCGCCGCGAGCGCGAGCAGAACGTTGCGGCTCAGAGCGTCAGGCTTGGGGAGGCGCTCCGATGTGCGCTCTGGCCCGCGCCCGTTCACGGAGTCGCCCCGGGCGCGCGCAGCTGCCAGAGCGCGACGGCGAAGAGCAGCGCTGCGGCCCCGAGGTGGGCGTTGGCGAACAGGTTGCCGTGCACGTCGACCGGTCCCTGGGCGATGGGGTGGAGCAGGAGCAGGGCCGCGAAGCCCAGCGGAACGCTCAGCGGCCGCAGCGCGCTCTCGCGCAGGCAGCCGGTGCCCAGCACCGCCAGGGGGATGAGCGCCAGCAGGTAGTAGTGCGACCAGCTGATTGTGGTGACGGTGAGCGCGACCAATGTCAGCAGCGCCGCCGACAGCTCGTAGCGCCGGTGGGGACCGCGCCAGCGGTACAGCGCGAGCACCCCGGCCGCCCCGCCGGCGAGCGCGGCGGCGAGCAACGCACGCGCGACAGGCGGGAGCGGGTAGACCCGGCCGTTGAACACCTGCCGCAGCGGCAGCCCGAAGCGCAGCCCGAACGCGGCGAGCGACTGGTTGTTGAGCGCGGGCAGGCCCGCGGCGGACACGCGCTGCAGCGTCTGGAGAAAGGCGAGGTGCGCGCTGGCGCCCACGCACGCCACGCTCACTCCGCATGCGAGGGCGAGCGCACCCGCGCACCAGGCCAACACGCGCCAGCGGCGTTCCGCCAGGAAGAGCACCGCGAAGACCAGCGGGGTGACTTTGATGGCGGCCGCGAAGGCCAGCGCGCAGCCGGCCACCGGGGCGCTGCGGGTGCTCACTGCCAGCGCGACGGCCGCGAAGACCAGCGGCGTGGTCTGGCCGAGCTCCGCGGCGTAGCGGAGCGGCTCGAAGGCGGAGAGGTAGAGCAGGAGGAGCCCCGCGCCCAGCGGGGTGACCGGCAGTCTTTGCCAGCGGGCCAGCGCCAGGCAGCCGGCGAGCGCGGACAGCGCGTTGAGGACCAGCAGCAGCCGGCCGGCGGTGGAGAAGCCCAGCGGGAGCAGCGCGCGGGTGGCGAAGGCCACGCCCGGGAAGGCGACGAACGGGTGGCGCGGATTTGTGGAAGAGACCACGTCGAAGAGGCCCGGGTGGTGCTCGTAGAGCCGGTCCACCTCGCCCTGCTCCAGCTGCTGCGCGGCCACCCAGAGGGACTCGAAGTCGTCGAAGCGGGCGTCCCACCGCGCGGCATAGGTGCGGGCGAAGAGCGCGGCCCCCGTCAGCAGGACGGCCCAGGGCAGCCATGACACCGTCAACCGCCTGACGAGGGCCATCTGCCGCGAGAGCATCCTTCGCCCTGCCCGGATGCGTCGAACATCTTCGCGCGCGACAGGTCCCTACAGAGGGTGGTGAGCGGTCGTCTGTCTGCACAACGTGCGGGCGCAGGTGGGCGCACCCCTCACGACACAGGTCGCGGCGAGAGGCTCAGTTACGATGAAGCCCTCATGGACTGCGTCGATGATGCGGTGGCGGAGGCGCTCGTCAGCGGCCAGCTCCCGCCCGAGCAAGCCGACGCGCTCCAGGCGCATATCCAGGGCTGTGAGCTGTGCGAGATGCGGGTGTCGATGGCCCGCGAGTCCGTCGAGGGCTCCACCGATACCAGCGATGTCGACGGAGACGTGGACCCGGACGAGCCGGACCTCGCGAAGGGCACCTCGCTGGGCCGTTACCTGGTGCTGGACCGGCTGGGGGCCGGCGGCATGGGCGTGGTGTACCTCGCCTATGACCCGGAGCTGGACCGCCGCGTCGCCATCAAGCTGATGCGCGCGCTGGTCAGCGCGTCGATGAGCCCCAGCCAGGGGCAGACGCGCCTGCTGCGCGAAGCGCAGGCGATGGCGAAGGTGTCGCACCCGAACGTCATCGCCGTCCATGACGTCGGCACGTTCAACGAGCGCGTCTTCGCCGCGATGGAGCTGGTCGAAGGCGAGGACCTCCGCAAGCACCTCAAGGGCAAGCACACCTGGCGGGAGGTGGTGTCGCTCTACGTCCAAGCCGGCCGCGGGTTGGCCGGCGCGCACGCGGCGGGGATGGTCCACCGCGACTTCAAGCCGGACAACGTCCTCATTGGCAAGGACGGCCGCGTCCGGGTCACCGACTTCGGGCTCGCGCGGCTGGCCTCGGACGCCGCCGAGCCCGAGGCGGAGCCGCTGCCCGAAGAGGCCGCCACCGACGGCGGGCCCACGGGCGAGCCCTCGGTGTTCGGCAAGGTGGCCGGCACGCCGGGCTACATGGCGCCCGAGCAGTACCTGGGCGCGGTGCCGGACGCGCGCAGCGACCAGTTCAGCTTCTGCGTCGCGCTCTACGAAGGCCTCTACGGCGAGCGCCCGTTCTCCGACGAGGTGGTCCAGCACGCAGCCACGCAGCTCTCCAGGGAGCGCACCGGCGAGACGGCGACGCCGAAGACCCAGCGCATGTCGCCGAGGTCGGCGGCGAGGGTGGCGCCGCTGCGGCACATCGCCCGGGAGCCGCCCAAGCAGACGCAGGTCCCCGGCTGGGTGCACAAGATTGTCCTGCGTGGCCTGCGGATCAAACCGGAGGACCGGTTTGACTCCATGCAGGCGCTGCTTTCGCAGCTGGAGAAGGACCCGGCGCGCGCCCGCAAGAAGTGGCTCACCACCGGCGCGGTGGGCACGGTGATGGTGGCGCTCGCGACGTTCGCGGTGCGCGCCAAGCAGGAGCATGACCAGCTGTGCAAGGGCGCGCAGGCGGAGCTCACCGGCACCTGGGACAAGGCGATGCAGGACAAAATCCAGCGCGCCTTCCAGGCCACCGGCCGCAGCTACGCCACCACCGCGTGGACGCAGGCCAAGGGCCAGCTGGATGCACACGCCGGGGCGTGGGTGGCCATGCACACCGAGGCCTGTGAAGCCACGCACGTGCGCGGCACCCAGTCGCCCACGCTGCTGGACCTGCGCATGGCCTGCCTGGGGCGGCGGCTGAGTGAGCTCCAGGCGCTGGCCGAGGTGCTCGCCACCGCGGACGGACAGGTGGTGGAGCACGCGGTCCAAGCCGTGGGCAACCTGACGCCGCTGGCCGGCTGCGCCGATGTCGAAGCGCTCACCGCGCGCATCCGCCCGCCGGAAGACGCCGCGCTGCGCGCGAAGGTGGAGGCGCTGCGCAAGCGGATGGACCAGGCGAAGGCGCTGGAGGACTCCGGCAAGTACACCGACGGGCTCAGCATCGCCGAGGCGGCGGGGAAGGACGCGCTGGTGCTGCCCTACCGGCCCATTCAGGCGGAGGCGTATTACCGGTTGGGCCAGCTGCGGTTGATGGCGGGCTACGGCAAGGAGGCGGAGGCGGAGCTGTCGCAGGCGGCCTGGCTGGCCGAGGCCTCCCGCTACGAGGAGATTGTCGCCCGCTCCGTCACGTCACTGGTCTTCGCCGTGGGCTACCACCAGGCGCGGCCGGACGCGGCGCTGGTCTGGGCCCACCGCGCGGAGGCGGCGCTGGAGGCGGCCTCGGACAAGGGCTTCTACACCGCCCACCTGCACAACAACCTGGGCGCGGTGCACCTGGCCAAGGGGGACTACAAGCGGGCCATCGAGGAGTACACGAAGGGTTTGGAGATTCGCGAAAAAATCCTCAAGCCGGACCACGTGGACGTCCTCATCTCGCTGCTCAACCTGGGCGAGGCCTACCTCAAGAGCGGAGACCACGACCGCTGCCGCGACGTGCTGACCCGGGCGCTGAAAATCACCGAGGACGTGCTGGGACAGCAGCACCCCATCGCCGGCTTCGCGCTCAACTATCTGGGCGTGCTGTACACCAAGCAGGGCCGCTACGCGGACGCGCTGGCTTCGCTGCAGCGGGCCGCGCCCATCCTGGAGGGCTCGCTCGGCGCGGGCACCCACTACTTCGCCGCGTTCCGGATGGACCTGGCCAACGTCTACATGGGGATGGCCCAGCCCAAGCAGGCAGAGACGGAGCTGCGCGCGGCGCTGGCCATCCAGGAGAAGGCGTTCGGGCCTGCCCGGGCGGAGCTGGCGCCGACGCTGCTGGGGCTCGCGGAGGCGCTGCTCGCGCAAGGCGGGAGGGCGGGCGCTGCCGCGGCCATTGAAAGAGCGCTGCGGGTGATGCCTGCAGGCGCCGAGTCAGAGGCGGAGCGTCAGCGCGCCAACCAGCTGCTCCAGCTGGCCAGGAGACCTGGGCCCCCCGCGCCGCGAGCGGACCGCTAGTTGGCCGCGAGGAGCTTGGCGAACATGCCCAGCTCCTCCCAGAAGCGCTCCGGGCTGAGGTAGGTCACCTCGAGCAGGCCGAAGCGAATCTGTGCGCGGTCCGGCAGGGCCTCCGCCGTCCGCTGCACCTGCGTGGGGCCGATGAACGTCCCATTCTTCGAACCCGCGTCCGCCAGCTCCAGCTTGCCGTCCTCGCGGCGGACGAACTGCGCGTGCAACTTGGAGATGCCGTCGAAGGGCAGCCACACATCACAGGACGGCTGGCGCCCCACCCAGATGAAGCGCGGGGTCTTCGCGGCGGCGCCCCCCGCGGGAGAAGCGCCCCGCTTGGCGATGGGGATGACGCAGGTGGATTCGGTGATGGAGCGCGAGCTCTTGCTGACCTTCGCGACTGCTGTGGTGCCGAACTTGCCCTTCTCCGCCATGTTCGCGTGCTCATCCACCAGCAGCACCGGGGCGGGGTAGAGGGCCAGGAACGCCGCCTTCCGAATGTAGGCGGCGTCCACGTAGGAGCTGAGCAAGCGGTACGTTTCCGGCCGGTTGCCTGACCACAGCTGGTCGTTCATGTTCCTCTGAGGAGCGCGCCCGCTTTGAGTTGGGCGCGCTTCAATGCCCTCACGATAACTGTGACCTGCAGGGCCCACAATCCGAGGGGCCCTGCAGACCTTTCCCTGCATCGGGGATGTGTTTACTGGGCGGCGACCGTGAAGTCCTGCGAGGTTCCGTCGGAGTAGGTGACGTGGACGGTGAAGGAGTCCCCCGCAACAGGCACCGCTGGATCGAACGACCACTCCAGCAAATGCTCGGCGACGGGGTTCTGGTCGCGGCTCCCCAGCCCGGTGTGGCGCACCGCGAGATCAATGGGGAGGACCACATTGGGGCCGGAGGTGACCTGCGCTGCCACCGGCACCTTCAGGTTCGACAGCACAAGCACATCCATGAACCAGGTCACGTTCTCCCGGAGGGTGGCGGTGACCACCACCGGAGCGGACGGGAGGGTGAGGTTCAGGTTGGCCACGTTGGTGCCCGCGGTGATGGCCACCGGCAGGTCCGTCTTGGCGAACTCGTTCGGGTCCCCCACGCTGACGACGCCGTTGTTGCCCACGTCCATCAACGCCAGCACCTGGTAGCCGTCCGGGCTGGCCGGGATGCTGTAGGCCTGCGGGCTGACCGGGTTGACGTAGCGGGCCACCCGGACGTTCCCGGCCGCCGCCTGGGCGACGACGTACAGCGTGTTGGTGCCGGCGGGGAGGTTGCCGAACGTGACGGTGCCGCTGATGGTGAACGGCCCGGTCGGCGCGTTGGCCGTCACGGCGCCGCCGGGGAAGCCGCCGGGCGTGGTCTCCACGTCGGTGTTGCTGACGCCTGCTACGGAGAAGTTGTAGGCGGTGCCGTTGGTGAGGCCGGTGACGGCTGCGAAGTTCGGCCCGGGCGGGATGGCGAGGGAGCCATCGCTGCTGCCGGGGCCCGGCACGGCGACGGTGGAGCTCCAGTAGATTTTGTAGCCCTTGACCAGCTCCTCACCGTTGGAGTTCCGGATGGGCGAGAAGATGACCGCCGCGGCGCTGTCCATCCCGACGACGAGCCGGATGGTGGTGGGCGGCGGCGACGCGAGCGCCGCCGGGTCCGCGATGGCCAGCGTGCCGAAGTCGATGGCGCTGGTGGAGGAGCTCAGGGTGACCGTCTTGGTCGCGAACGGGTCCGCCGCCAGGATGTGACGGCCAATTCCCAGCGTGTCAATCCACGCGTTCACCCGCGCGGTGGTGGGGAAGCTGCCGCACTGGATGCCGCGCACCGTGAAGGCGCCCACCGCCGCCAGGCTGGTGCCCCGGTCCAGCGACGTCCCGTCGGCGCAGGTGACGGCGACCTGCACGCGGCCGGTCTTCGTCCCGGCGTAGGTCAGCGTGCCGGTGGCCGTGGCGACGGTGCCGCCCACCGCGGTGGCCGCGAAGTTCACGCCGGTCTTGTTGGCCAGCGCGATGGTCGCCGACGCCGTGGCGGGGCTGAAGGTGCGCCCGGTCATCGACGGCTTCACCGTATAGGTCTTGCCGTTCAGCAGGTCCGCGAAGGTGTAGTTGCCGGAGGCGTCCGACTGGACGACGGCGGTGGCGTCACCGGAGAGCCGCACCGTCACCGGCCGGCCCGCGCCCGTCACCTGCCCGGTGAGGGTGTACTTGGCGTGCGCCGAGGTGAAGTTGACCGCGGTCACGTCCGCGCCGCTCACGGTGACGGAGGCGGTGGCGGGGGTGAAGGTGTAGCCGTCCAGCGAGGGGGTCAGCGTGTACGTGCCGTCCTTGGCGCCGCTGACGCTGAACTTGCCGGTGGCGTCGCTGGTGGCGCTCACCGTGGGCGAGGTGGACAGCGTGAGCTTCACGCCGGTGACCACCACGCCGGCGATGGTGCCGGAGACCTTGTACGTGGGCACCGCGACGATGGTGAAGTTCTGGCCGCTGACGCTGCCGTCCTTGATCTCCACCGTCAGCGAGGGCGGCGTGAACGTGTAGCCGGTCAGCGAGGGCGTCAACGTGTACGACCCGTTGGGCGTCCCCGGGAAGGCAAAGTTGCCGGCCGAGTTGGTTCTGCCGGACTTGGTGGTGTCGCCGCCGAGGCTCAGGTTGACGCCGTCGACCTTGGGACCGGTCACCGAACCGGACACGGTATACGCCGGCGCCGGCGGCTTGTAGCTGTCGCAGCCGGCCGCGATAAAGACAGACAACAATGACGCTGCAAACGCTGCGCTGCTTCTCTGACTGTGCATGACTCCCCCGCTTCTTGGGCTTGGATGACCGCGCAAGCTGGGGCGGAATCATGGATTCGAAGCGCGCGCGCTTCAAAGGAGTTCGTACGCGGCGCCAATGTGGGCGCCTGGAGCCACCTGTGTCCTGACTACCAGCTGAGCGGGTTGGTGAACGGGTCCGTTGCCAGCGTCTCCACGCTCAGCAGGTCCAGGTCCACGCTGCCCGCGCTGCCCTTGGTCGCGTCGAAGACCAGGCGGACCTGGTGCGCGCCGGGGGCGGCGAAGTTGTGGGTGAGCGGCAGCAGGCCGAAGACCGCGCTGTCCGCGGAGGTGCTGGGCAGGTCCAGCGCCGCGGCGACCTCGGCCCCGTCCACCAGCAGCGTGCGGTTGATGCTGCCCGCGCCCGGCTGCGCGTACTTGAGCCACATCCGGCGGGGGCCGGCGGCCGGGACGCGGACCGTAAATTCCACGAAACCCGGCGCGGAGAACCCCGCCAGCACCTTGTCGGACGAGCGCAGGCCCTGCGCGGCGACGGAGACGCCGCCGGCGGACTGGGTGGCGTCCTCCGCTTCATAGACGCGCGGCGCGCGGCCCTGGATGGGCACCAGCGTGACGCTGTCGATGCGCAGGTCGAAGTGCTGGTCCGCGCTGTTGCTCTCCAGGCGAATCTCGCTCTCCCCCGCCGGCAGGTCCGCCGCGATGGAGACGTGCGTGTAGTGGTCCCACGACACGCCGGAGCCAAACCAGAGGACGTTGCGCGGGCGGGAGAGCCCCATCGCCGTGTTGTTGATGAAGATGTTCCGGCCAGTCCCGCCGAAGCTGGCGGCAATCTCCTCCAGCGAGTAGCGGAACAGGATGTTGTACTGGCCCGCGGCGGGGACGGTCACCTTGAGCTTCAGGCCGCTGCCCGCGGCCGCGCCGTCGCCCATCGCCGGCGAGTTGACCCAGCCTGCGCCCCGCCAGCCCGCGGAGTCCGTGTGGACCGCCGCGTCGCCGGTGAGGGTGCCTTCCTCGGCCTCGTAGACCGGGAACTGGCCGGCGCAGCTCATCTCCGCGGCGGGGACCGGGTAGTACTGGGTGCGGCGGCCGCCGTTGCCAATCTTGTTCATGCCGTTTTCGCCCCAGCACCAGGCGCGGCCATCGCTGCGGCGGAAGCAGGCGTGCTTGTTCGCCGTGCCGTGGGTGAGGTCAATCACGTCTTCGAACGGCAGGCCGGTGGCCCCGTCGAACGCCTGCGTGGGGCGGGTGACGTTGGCGCCCATGGAGTAGGTCTCCGGGCCCCAGCACCACAGCGTCTTGTTCGCCTTCGTGGCGCAGGTCCGGAACTCGGACACGTAGACCTGGTCCACGTCGGTCATCCCGGGGACCTGGGTGGCGAGGAGGTTGTCGGTGGCGCCGTTGCAGCTGTTGCCCTGCAGGCCGCCCGCGCTGGAACCCCAGCACCAGAGCGTCTTGTCCTTGCGGATGGCGCAGCCGCTCTTGAAGCCCACGCTGGCCTTCACCACGTCGGTGAGGAGGTTGGACGCAGGCGTGCTGCAGGTGCGCGCGCCGCCGCAGCCGGCGGAGCAGGTCTGCAGCCGGACCTCGGTGGCGCCGGTGCGGGCCGTCGTCGTCCCGTCGCCCAGCTGGCCGTAGGTGTTGTCGCCCCAGCACCAGAGCTGGCCGGTGGCGGACTCCACCGCGCAGGAGCTGCTGCCACCCGCGGTGATGGCGGAGACCCCGGTCAGCGCGGTGTTCGTCCCCAGCTTCTTCACCTGCACGGGCACGGTCACGCCGGAGGGGGTCACGGTGTTGTTGCCCACCTGGCCCACGCCGTTGTCGCCCCAGCACCAGACCGAGCCGTCCACGGCCTTGCGGGCACACAGGTGTTCGTTGCCGCCGGCCAGGCCGTTCATCCCGGTGAGGCTGGAAATCTGCACCGCGCCGAAGCGGTCCGTCTTGGTGCCGTCGCCCAGCTGGCCGTTGGCGTTGCGGCCCCAGCAGAACACGCGGCCGTTGCTGCGGCGCACGCAGCTGCGGTCGTTGCCGTTCGTAATCTCCACCAGGTCCGTCAGCGCGTTGTTGCTGTTGTTCAGCTTCACCTGGAGGGCGATGTTGGACTCCAGCACGCCCGAGTTGGCGCCCAGCGCGCCGCGGTAGTTGGTGCCCCAGCACCAGGCGGTGCCGTCCGCCTTCAGGAAGCAGCTGGTGTCAAAGCCCACGCTGACCGCGGCGCCGCAGCAGAACTTGCCGGTGGGGCAGGCGGTCCAGTTGGGGCAGCGGCGGTCGATGACCGAGTCATGGATGTTCAACCCCACCCGGTTGGTGGAAGCGGAGATGTTGAAGACGTTGCAGGTGCCGCCCAGCGACGAGGTGGTGGCGACGCTCGAGGCCTGCTTGAGGCCCCAGTCGCTGGCCCAGGCGCAGCCGTTGGACGGGTTCTGGTACCAGGGCCCGGTCTCCAGGTCGATGAGGATGTCGTTCACCAGCTTGCCGCTGCTGGCCACGTCCAGGTTGTCCGCGTCGCGGTGGTAGCCCACCTCGCACTGGTTGAGCTCGTCGAGGTTGAAGCCGGCGTCCGCGCTGCGGTCCGCGTGGTTGTAGGGGCTGACGATGACGCCGCTCTTGTTGGTGGCCGTCTTCACCGCCACGGCAGCGAGGTAGTCCAGCGCCAGCCCGCCGTCGCGGTCCACCGGGTTGAGGCCCCAGGCCTCATCCAGCGCGAAGCCCACGCGGTCCGCGTCGGCGATGCGGCCGGAGATGGAGCCCAGGCCGTTGGTGAGCTCGTAGTGGTGCGTGTACGTGTTCTCGCCCCAGGTCAGCGAGCTGAGCATGAAGGAGCGCGGCGAGTCGTTCTTCACCGCGTAGCCGGTGACGCCCACGCCCAGGTGTCCCTTGCCGCAGAACCACTTGGAGACGTTGTCCGCCGCGTCCTTCATCTGGATGCAGAGGTAGCGCAGGTCATTCTCGTACGGCCGGATGCCGGCGTCGCCCGTCGTCGGGGAGAGGAACACCGGGCGGTACGCCTTGTCGCCGCAGGCCAGGCCCACGCCGGCGAGGACGCGGTAGGTGACGTTGCCGGTGCTCTCGGCCAGGGTGACGGTGACCGGGGCGTACGGCGGCACCAGCTCCGTGACGACGTCGAAGGTGTTCTTCAGCGTGAGGAACTTCGGCAGCACCAGGTTGGCGACGGTGGCGTCCGGCAGCGTGTACGGCAGCTGCGTGGGCGGGCAGATTTGATCCACTTCGTAAGGCGTGTGCTCGGCGAAGTCGCTGATGGTGCTGGAGCCGCCGTAGAGGGAGCCGGCGTCAAACGACTTGAGCTGCCCGAGCGCGGTGGCGCTCAAGGTGGACGTCCCGTTGAGGGCGTTGAGCGCGTTGAGGGCGTTGCTGCTGTTGAGGGCGTTGAGGGCGTTGAGGGCGTTGAGCGCGTTGGTGGAGTTGAGGGCGTTGAGGGCGTTCAACGCGTTGAGCGCGTTGGTGCCGTTCAACGCGTTGAGGGCGTTGAGCGCGTTGGTGGCGTTCAGCGCGTTGAGCGCATTGAGCGCGTTCAAGGCGTTGAGCGCGTTGGGGGCGTTGGTCGCCTCCTTCGTCTTCGTGCCCGGGACGCGGGGGGCCGGAGTCTCCGGGGTCTCCGGAACCGGCACTTCTTCCGCGGGAGGGGGCACCGAGGTGCACGCGCCAAGGAGCACCAGTGCGGCGGTCAGCAGCGGCGTGCGACAGGCTGGGATGCTGCGGTTCAAGTAGGAGCCTCCGGTACGAACGAGCGCCGGGAGGCTGAGCAATTCTCTGGCCGGTGCAGGGGCGAGCGGTGCCGCGCCGTTGTGCGGTGCGCAAGGCGACGGTTGTGCAGCGCTGCGCAGCACGCGAAGGGCCCGCTGCACTTCGCGTTTTGGGTGCGGCCCCCACACGCCCGCGCCTTTCGCCAGGCGCGAGCACCGGGTCAGCGCCATTCTGAGTCGGCGGCGTGAATTGTCGACGGCGCCACCCAGCCGGCGGGGGATGGCCGCCACGGGGCGCGGCGGAGGAAGCCTGCGTCAGCCGATGGAGGGCTCGCAGGTGCAGCCGGGGCCTGGGCAGGTGGGCGACGTGTTGCTCTTGCACTTGAGGCCGCTGCAGCAGGCGCTGTCGCTGGCGCAGCTCTGGCCGACGGTGGCGCAGACGGTGGGCGCGGTCTTGTCGTCCTGCACGCAGGCCGAGAGGTCGAAGAGCATGAACTCCAGCGCTTTCTCCTGGGCGGTGAGCGCCCCGTTGGCGCAGGTGTCGGGGAAGCGGTTGCCGCCGTCGGTGGCGCCCGCCGTCACGTGGAAGTCGCTGAAGACCACGCGGCCGCACTGCGGCTTCGCGCCGCCTTCAAGGGTTGTCCCCGCGTCGAGGAACGGCGTGTTGAAGGTGAGGTGCTGGATCGAGCCCGACGGGTTGGAGGCCGGGATGTCGCCGTAGAGCCAGCGGGTGGAGCCGGTGTTCACCGAGACCACGTCGTGGCGGGACTCCCTCACGTCCAGGAAGCCGGCATCTGTCGACGCGCCCACGTTGAGCAGCCACTGTGCGAAGGCCTGGCCCTTGGGGAAGCTCTGGTCCGCGGTGACCGTGAAGGTGGTGTTGAAGAGGTCCGGGAGGCCGGGCTGCCACGTCGCGGCCTGCGGCCAGCCGGGCTGCGTCCAGACGTAGCTGTAGTGCGTGGCGAAGACGCGTCCGCCCGCGTTGGCGTAGCTGACCATGTTCTGCACGGCCGCCGCGGGCTTGTTGTTGGCGTTGCCTTCACACGGAAGGATGACCACGTCGTAGCCCATCAAGGTGCCCGCGTCTGTCCAGAGGGTGCTGCCGGCGGGCGCGCTGGGGTTCAGGTTGAGCCCGTTCTGCCGGTAGAAGTGCACGCGGCCGCCGTTGGCGGGGGAGGTCACCTCGGAGTCCGCGATGCCCATCTTCCGCAGCAGGCACTCGAAGGCGTCCGCGTTGCCGGAGGAGATGGCAATCTGCGGCATGTCGCCCTCGGTGCGGTTGCGCGGGAGGCGGGTGATACCCGCGTCGGTCAGCGCGGTGGTCTGGCAGGCGGTGATGGCCGGCAGGGTGACCAGGCGGCGCCACTTGCCAATCTGCACCACCAGCGGGATGTCCGTCCCGGCGGGGACGCCGTCGAGCGTGAAGGCGCCATCCGCCCCGCTGATGGTGATGGCCACCGGGTTGCCGCTGACCAGCGCGCCGCAGCTGTCGCAGGAGGGCCCGGGGGTGAACGGCTTGAGCGGCTTGTTGGGGACGTAGACGATGGCGTTGTAGAGCGGGACGTTGCCGGCCGGGTCATAGACCTTGCCGGTGATGCGGGTGGTGCCGCCGCCGGGGCAGACGGCGACCTGGCACTGGAGGCCCTCGCAGGCGCCGCCGTCGGGGAGGGTGCCGGTGCCGCCGTCGGGAAGGGTGCTGGTGCCGCCGTCGGGGAGGGTGCCGGTGCCGCCGCCGTCCGGGAGCTTCCCGCCGCCGTCGGGAGAGATGCCGCTGCAGGTCTTGTCCGCGTCACAGCGGCCGGATTCGCACTCCGTGTCTTCGGTGCAAGGAGAGCCCGGGGGCGCGCCCGCGCAGTTGCAGCTGGAGCTCGCGATGACGACGGCGAATGCGGCGAACACGACGAGGGCTCTCATGCGCAGCTCCGCTCTTGTTGGGGATTTTTGCGGACCATATCGAATCAGGCGTCCGCGCTGGCCCGCCGCGACCGGGTGCGACCCGTCCGCACCGGGGCGCACCTCGCGGGAAGCTCAACGTTTGCTTAATGGGCGCACGCGATGGTTCGGCTCGTCCCACTTCGAGCGTCACAACAGGAGCGACAGCCATGAGAGCGGTGAGCGCAGTCAGAGGCGGAGTGATTCTAGCGGTGGCGTTGGCAAGCGCCGCCCTTGCGAACGAGGGGCGCCGGGGCCCGCCGCCGGAGGCGTTGACGGCGTGCGAAGGCAAGGCAGCCGAGCAGGCGTGCGAGGTGAACCTGGGAGGCCGGGCGCTGCCGGGGACCTGTGCGCCCACGCCGGATCAGCGGCTGGCCTGCCGGCCGCGGCCTCCGCCTGAGGCCTTCGCCGCGTGTCAGGGCAAGGCGGCCTCGGACGCGTGCGAGGTGACGCCGCCCGGCAGGGGCCAGGCTTCGCGTCCGCTGCCCGGCGAGTGCGCCGCGGGGCCGGACGCGCAGCTCTTCTGCCGCCCGGCGCGGCCGCCGCCTCCTCCGGAGAGCTTTGACGCGTGCGCGCAGAAGGCGGAAGGCGACGCGTGCTCGGTGAGCCACGCAGAGCGTACCCTGCAGGGCAAATGTGCCAGCACCCCCGACTCCCGGCGCTTCTGCCGGCCCAACGAGCGCCCCTCGAGGTTTCACGATGACGGCTCCGGTCCCCCCGGCCCCCCGCTTTGAAGGCTCGCTGTCGGCGCTCCTTGTCGAGGATGAGGAGCGCTTCGCGCGGCTGACCGCGGAGTACCTTCGCAGCGAAGGCATCACCGTCACCCTGGCGCACGACGGGCCGCGCGGTCTGGCGGAGGCGCTGCGGACGAAGTTCGACGTGGTCCTGCTGGACGTGATGCTCCCGGGGATGAACGGCCTGGACGTCTGCCAGCGGGTGCGCGCGCGCAGCGACGTCCCGGTCATCATGCTCACCGCGCGTGGCGAGGAGGAGGACCGCGTGCTGGGGCTGGAATCCGGTGCGGATGACTACCTCGTCAAACCGTTCAGCGCGCGGGAGCTGCTGGCCCGCATTCGTGCGCTGGTGCGCCGCGCTCGCGGGGAGCTGCGGCCCTCCAGCGGCGCGCTGCGGATTGGCGCGCTGGTGCTGGACCCCAGCTCCCAGCGGGCCAGCATGAATGGCAGCGAGCTGGCGCTCACCAGCTACGAGTTCGCCCTCCTGCGCGTGCTGGCAGAGCGGCCCGGCAAGGTTCTGTCGCGCGAACAGTTGATGGACATGGCCAAGGGCAGCGCCGAGGAGTCGTTCGACCGCTCGGTGGACGTCCACATCTGTCACCTCCGCTTGAAGCTGGGCGACAACTCACGGGACCAGAAGGTCCTGCGGACGGTGCGCGGCGTCGGGTACTCGCTGGTGGACCCCCAGGAGCCGCGGTGAGCGGGTTGCCCCGGGGCAGGCTGTTCTGGCGACTGTTCCGCAGCGGCCTCGCGCTGCTGCTGGTGCTCGCCGGCGCCTTCGCCACCGTGGGCGCCCTCTTTGAACAGCGGCGGCAGTCGGAGCGCGAACGGGAGAAGGACCGGAAGGACCCGCGCGAGCAGTTGGCCCGCTATGTCGCCACGCAGTGCGCGGAGGTCTGGGGAGACGGCGCGGCGCTGCAGCGCGCGGTGGACCTGGCCGCGCGCACGCTGGAGGCCCGCGTGGTGGTGCGCGGCGCAGGGGAGGCCGCGGAGGTGCTGGCCGAGAGCGGCGCCGAGCCGCCGGGAGAGCCGCGCCGGGGCGGCGAGCACGTGGTTCCGGTGGAGGTCGCAGGACGCCAGGTAGGCGTGCTGTCGCTGCGGGGGTTGCGCGGTCCGTTCGGCCCGCCCGGTCCGTTCGGGCCAGGAGGTCCGGACGGCCGCGGTGTGCGCGGCCCCGACGGAGCAGGAGGACCCAACGGTCGCGGCGTGCGCGGCCCTGACGGTTTCGGCCCCGACGGCCGGGGCGGCCGCGGTCCCGACGGGCCAGGTCCTCGCGGCCCCGGGGGCCCAGGAATGCCGCCGCCGTGGGCACGCTTCTTCCCGCTGGTGCTGCTCGCAGGCGCGGTGCTCTTCCTCGCGGGGACGTCCTTCGCGGTCGCCCGCGCGGTGACCTCTCCGGTGGAGCGGCTGACGGACGCGGCGCGCGCGCTGGGCAAGGGCGAGCTCTCCACCCGCGCGCGGCTCGCCCGCACGGATGAGCTGGGGGAGCTCTCAGTCGCCTTCGACGAGATGGCGGAGCGGCTCTCCACGCTGCTGCTCAGCCAGAAGGAGCTGCTGGCCAACGTCTCGCACGAGCTGCGCACGCCCCTGGCCACCATCCGGATGGCGTTGGAGCTGGCGCGGTCGAAGGGCGCTGGCGCGGCGCAGGCGTACCTCGACGAGATTGGCATCAGCGTGAAGGAGTTGGAGGAGCTGGTGTCCAACCTGCTGGTGACGGCGGGGATGGACCTCGCCAGCTCCATGCCGGGCGAGCTGAAGTGGCCGGTGCGCTTCGAAGCGTTGCGGGCGGAGGCGCTGCTCTCCGAAGCCAGCGCGCGCTTCCACCGGCGTCACCCGGACCGGCCGCTTTCGGTGGAGGTGGCGCCGGGGTTGCCGGAGCTCGAGGGCGACGGCGCGCTGCTGCGCCGGCTGCTGGACAACCTGCTCGACAACGCGCGCAAGTACTCGGACGCGCCCATCGCGATGCGGGCCGTGGCCTGCGAGGGCGGGGTGGCGCTCGAGGTGTCGGACCGCGGCATCGGCATTGAGCCCTCGGACCTCCCGGAGCTCTTCAAGCCGTTCTTCCGCGCCGACAAGAGCCGCGCGCGGGACACCGGCGGCGTGGGCCTGGGGCTGCACATCGCCAACCGCATTGCCCAGGTGCACCACACCACGCTCACGGTGCGCAGCGAGGTGGGGAAGGGCACCACCGTCCGGATAGAGCTCGCGGCCCTCGCTGTCGCCACGCCCACTTGAGAGGTGTTCCACCGATGGAACGCAGAGATGCCCCGCCTTCGGCTGTGCGCTCCGCGCGCGTCGGTTAGACCGTGAGGCTTTCTCTTTAGGGGAGGGGCGGAGGTCGGTGAAGTGAGTGAAGCCCAGCAGCAGGAGAGGATGCCCGTCGCGTTCGTCCCACACGGAGGAGGGCCATGGCCCTTCGTGGACATGGGCATCCGGGACGAAGAGGGCTTCGCGGCGCTGGGCAGCTACCTGCGTTCGCTCAAGGGCCTGCCGAAGACGCCGCCCCGCGCGCTGCTGGTGGTGTCCGCGCACTGGGAGGCGCAGGTGCCCACCGTGATGAGCGGCGAGCACCCGCCGCTGCTCTTCGACTACTACGGCTTTCCGCAGGCCTCTTACGAGCTGACGTGGCCCGCGCTGGGAAGCCCCACGCTCGCGCGACGCGTGCAGGCGCTGCTCTCCGAGGCCGGCATCCCCAACGCGGAGAACGCGTCCCGCGGCTTTGACCACGGGACCTTCGTGCCCTTCAAGGTGACCTGGCCCGACGCGGAGGTGCCTACGGTGCAGCTCTCGCTCAAGGTGGGGCTCCACGCGCAAGAGCACCTGGCCATCGGCCGCGCGCTGGCGCCGCTGCGCGACGAGGGCGTGTTCATCCTCGGCAGCGGGATGACGTACCACGACCTCCGCGCGATGTTCTCCCCGGGCGCGCGGCAGGTGTCGGAGACGTTTGACGCCTGGCTGCGCGAAACCGCCACCCTCCCGGCCGGAGAGCGCGACGCCCGCCTGGCCCGTTGGACGCAAGCGCCCGCGGCGCGGCAGGCGCACCCGCGCGAGGAGCACCTCCTCCCGCTGATGGTCATCGCGGGGGCAGCGGGCGAGGACCGCGGCACGGTGCCCTACAACGGCACGTTCGCCGGCGTGCGCCTGTCGGCGTATCACTTCGGCGCGTAGGCCTTGGCGTCAGTCGGCGGCGCCGGCGTCCACCGGCGGCCCCAGCGGGCTGGCGGTGAAGTAGGCGAGCAGGAAGTCGCGCAGCGCGGTCACCTTGCGCGGCACGTGTTCGGTGCGCGGGTACACGAAGAACAGGGTGCCGTCCTTCCGTTCAAAGCGCGGGAGGATGCGCACCAGCTGGCCGCTCAGCACGTCACGCCGGGCGAGGAACTCCGGGACGAGACCAATGCCCAGCCCCGCGCGGATGGCGAGGTGGGTGAACATCAGGTCGTCGGTGAGCAGCCGCGGCTTCTCCGGGAGGACCAGCGGCGGCTGCGGCCGCATCCGCGTGCAGATGACCCAGTCGTGGTCCGCGGCGTCGGCCGCGTTGCGCGGCTGGCCCCGGCGCGCGAGGTAGCCCGGCGTGGCGTAGAGGCAGGCCTGGACGGGGCTGAGCTTGCGCGACATCAACGTGGAGCTCTCCATGCCCACCGAGGCGCGCAGCGCCGCGTCGAAGCCCTCCGCCACCAGGTCCACCCGCTGGCTGGTGGGCCGCACGTCCAGCTTGATGCCCGGGTAGCGCGCGAGGAACTCCGCCAACACCTGCGGGAGGAAGGAGAGCGCCATGTCCATCGGCGTGGTGATGCGCAGCGTGCCCGACGGTGCGTCCTCCTGCTCCGGGAGGCTGCCGGTCACTTCCCGCAGCGTGGACACCAGCGGGCGGACCTTCTCGTAAAACGCGGTGCCGGCGGTGGTGAGCGAGAGCTTGCGCGTGGTGCGGTGGAACAGCTGCACGCCGAGCGTCCGTTCGAACGTGGTGACTCCGCGGCTGACGGACGACTTGGGCAGCTCCAGCAGGCGTGCGGCGCCGGAGATGCTTGAGGTCTCCGCGACGGCGACGAAGACCGGGAGGAGGTTCAGGTCTGGGCCTTCGCGCATGGAACGCGTTCTTAGGCCCATCGTTCTAAAATTGGAACGCAGTGATGCAGGTGCGTGGCTATCCGCCAGAAAGGAAGGCCGGCATACCAGCGCGTCAGGAGGGCCTGATTCATGGGTGCATCCGTCGCAGTCGAGTCCTCGAGCGCGCCGCAGTTTCGAAACGTTCACGTGATGGCGTGGGTGGCGCAGCTGCTGCTCGCCCTCGCGTTCGGGACGTGCGGCCTGATGAAGGTTCTCCTCCCGCTGGACGTGCTGGCCCGCGACATGGGCTGGGTGTCAGCGCTCCCCGGGCTGGTCCGCTTCATCGGCGCGTCGGAGCTGGCGTGCGCGGTGGGGCTGGTTGTCCCGTCGGCCGTACGGATTGTTCCCGTGCTGACAGTCCTCGCGGCGATGGGGCTCGCCGGCATAATGGTGCTCGCCGCAGGGCTGCACCTCTCGCGTGGCGAGCTCGCGGTGCTCCCGGTCAACGTGCTGCTCGGTGGGGTGGCCGCGTTCGTCGCCTACGCGCGGCTGGTCAAGGCGCCCATCGCTCAGCGGCACAGCGAGCTCTGGGACTGACGGTCACTTCTCGCGCGGGCGCAGCAGCAGCGCCAGCGCCGCGTCGAGGTGGCCGAAGTTGTTGGCATCAATCACCATCGCCTCCAGCTGCTGCTGCGAGCGCTTCACGGTCCTCGCCTTCCCGCCGTCCTCCGGCGTGAACGTCAGCCCGCGTGAACCGGAGGTCACCTCGTAGCGCTTTCCGCCGGCCGTCACGGTCCGGGGGAAGGGCAGCTGCGCCGGCACCGCCGTGGAGATGTTGGAGGCGCTGAAGGTGGGGTCGCCCAGGCGGTGGAGGGTCTGGCGGAGGAGATTTCGCGCAATCTCCCGGCCCTGCTGATCCCGCCGTTCGTCGGGCGGCTTCACCCGGAAGCGCCAGAAGCTGTCACGCAGCCTGGGTTCGTCCAGCGTGGTGGTGGGGAGCACGATGGAGAGCTCGCCGGGCCCCGGCTCCGTGCGCTTGTGGAAGTCCGTCGCCCGCACCGCGTTGGTGCTGCGAATCTTCAGGGCCGCGCGCAGGTTGCCGAGGAGCGAGCCCGCCTTGAGGTCGCCAGCGGGAAGCGGCCGCGGCGTGGCGGTGTGCTTCTTCTCCAGCGGGTGGAGCGCGCCCGGTGTGGTGGCGCTCAGGCCCACCACGAACAGGTCATGCGGCGCGAGGTCCACCGGGTAGTTGTTGATGACGCCCGCATCGACGAGGGTGACCTTGCGGCCGGTGAGGGCGTCCTGCATGTGCGAGGCGGAGTTCCAGCCCGGGATGGCCATCGCCGTCGCCAGCGCGCCCGCGACGGATGTGTCGCGCGTCGTCTCCGGGCTGAAGACGAAGGTGCGGTTCGCCGCGTTCGTGAAGTCATCCGCGCCCGCGGGCGGGGCGGAGTCCGCCGTTTTCGCCGCGTAGATGCGCAGCCGCGCCGGCAGCTGGCCGAAGGTGACGTCCTCGAAGCCGGTCAGCTCTTTCAGAATCTCCTTCAAGATTTCGTACTGCCGCGCGCCCTTGACCAGCCCGCCCTTGAACGGCGACTGGAGGTCCTGGTTCACCACTCCCACCAGCCGGTCGAACAACCCCTCCAGCTGACGCGGATGCGCGCCGGCCGCCAGGAGCGCCGCGACGAAGGCGCCGCCCGACGTGCCGGAGAACGCGGTGGGCACCACGCCCTGCGCCATCGCCTCTTCCACCACGGAGGGGAACCGCCGCGCGAGGTTGCCGCCGCCCTGGAAGCACATCTCCACCGGCTGGAGCGTGCCGTCGGTCACCGGCATCCCCGCGGCGCGCCGCTCGGCCTCCACGAACTTCGCGTACTCCCCGATGTCCTGCAGCACGTGCAGCGTCCCGTCGGCGCCACGCAGCTCCAGCGGGCGCCGGGAGAACCAGACGCCTTCAACCGAGTCGATGGGGTGGGTGAGCGCCGGCCCCGCCGCGAACCGGGCGGCGTACGCCGGGTCCTTCAAGGTGGAATTCATGATGCTCGGCTCTACCCAGAGCGAACCCGGCGCTGGCGCCGACTGCTCCAGCACGTCGAGGTCCGCGCGCAGCGCCGCCTGCGAAGACTCGGGCAGCCCGCTCAGCTGGCGCTCCATCGCCACGGCCGCCGCCGCGCGCTCGCGCAGGGGCGCAACGGCGCGCTCCAGCGCGCGCCGCTCCGTCGTCGAGGTCCGGGTGAAGAGGCTTCGCAGCGCCGGGAGAATCCGCATCTGGGGGGATTCTCGGCAGACGAAGGCCCTCAGTTCCGTAAAACGGACAGGGAATGAATCCCAAGTGAATCCAGGTCGTTGGCTGCATTCAGCGCGTCCAGAAACGGTAGGAGACGGCGATGGTCTTCCCGGGGCTGCTGGGGCGGCAGGTGCCGTAGAAGACGAGCCGGCGGCTGGCGGCGTCGAAGTCGAAGCCGTTGGTGCGGTTTCGGGGCACGTCGGCCGTGGTGCAGGCCCCGACGGTGCCGTTGGCTTCGATGGCGACCTTCAGGGTCGCGGCGATGGGCGGACGGCGCAGCGGGTGCCCGGTCCCGGCGATGGCGGCGGTGACGATGGCGTCCAGCGTGTGCGTGAGCTGCGCGTTGCCCAGCTGCGCGACGTTGATGTCTCCCAGCACGCCGCCCGCGGCGGCGATGGCCTCCAGGTTCCGGCGCGGGGTGGCCTGCGTCTCGCCGCACAGCTGGCCCTGGGGACAGACCAGCCCGTGCACGCCCGCCTCGCTGTTGGCGCCGTCGTAGTTGGCGAAGAGCGCGTTGAGGCTGGCCATGGTGAACGGCGATTGGTCATCCGCGTCGCCGAGCAGGATGAGGTGTAGGTGCGCGCCGTCGCGCAGCTTGTTCACCGCCGGGTCCGCGGTGCGCGGCAGCAGCCGGCCCAGCAGGTAGCTCTGCGCAGAGGAGAGCGACTCTTCAGCGCCCGTCCCGCCGATGCCGAACCAGGTGGGGCTCTGCTGGGTGAACCACTGCTGCATCAGGGCGCTCTGGTCCGTGAAGGCGCGGTACTGGTTCGGGCTGTTGTCCGAGTGGTAGCTGGTGGTGAGCCCGCCGACGCGCCAGCGGATGCCCGCGCTGTTCAGCTTCTGCCCCAGCACGTTGCCGGCGTTGCCCACCGCCTCCTGGTAGGTGGCCATCGAGCAGGAGTTGTCCACCACCCAGAGGAAGTCGATGGACGGGTCCGGCGTGCTCTTGAACACCTCGCACTGGGTGCCGGAGAGGTCCGCCGCGCGCGCCATCGCGGAGCCGCCGGCCACGTCGTCCAGCCGGAACACCTGGTCGCTCTCGTAAGCGCTCGCCGTGGAGAGGGCGAAGAGCAGGAAGGCGTGGGTGTCGCTGCGGCGCACGTACTGCGCCTGGACCTTGAACGGCCCGCCCACCGCGGCGGAGCCCTTGAGCACACCCTCGATGTTCACGCCGAGGAACTGTCTTGCCAGCTCGTTGGCCTGGTCCTTCAGGTCCCGGGTGCCGCCCTGGTCGTAGCTGGCGCGCACGGACCTCGCGAAGCCGTCCCACGTCGTGAAGGTCTGCACGAGCGCGCCGCTGACGCCGCCCAACCGCGCGCGCGCTTCGGTCTCTTCGGCCAGCGCGCTGGCGCCCACCGGCGTGCGCCAGAAGGCCACGCCCGCGGTCTGGTGGACGGCGTCATAGAAGATGAGCCCGCGCTCCTTGCCCGCAGCGTCCACCAGCGAGGAGACCTCCGCGTGGGCCGGGATGACCGACAGCTGCAGGTCCTCTGCCGCGGCTTTAAGGAAGCGGACCGGCTTGAGGCGCTCCGTCGCGCAGGCGTCGCTCGCCGGGCCCACCGCGTCCAGCGCGTTGCCGGGGTTCAACTCTCCGACGTCCACCCGCCCATTGCCGTTGGCGTCCTCCGCGCCGTCGATGACGCCGTCCGCGTCCGAGTCCGCTTTGCAGGCGTCGGTGAGCGTCGAAGGGTCCACGTCAAACGCCGACGCGGGGTAGTTGCAGGCCGGGTCCGCCACCGACGCGGCCAGCCCCCGCTCCACGCCGTCCGGCAGACCATCGCCGTCGCTGTCTGCGCGCCGCGGGTCCGTGGCGCAGCCGCCCACCGCGGTGCGCTCCTCCGCGTCCGAGAGCCCGTCGCAGTCCGAGTCCCGCCGCAACGGGTCGCTCTCGCCCGCGGACAGCGCGCCGTCGTGGTTCGCGTCCTCGTCGCCGTCGGACAAGCCGTCGCCGTCGGTGTCCGAAAGCGTGGGGTTGGTCCGGCTGTGCGGGTCCGCGTCGCCGGTGAAGGTGCAGGTGGCGTCTACGCTGACGGTGCGCCCCAGCTCCACGCCGTCGGTGATGCCGTCGCCGTCCGTGTCCGGGTTGCAGGGGTCGGTGTGGGCCAACGCGCCGTGGTCCTTCTGGTACTCCTCGGCGTCGGAGAGGCCGTCGCAGTCCGTGTCTCTCAGCGCGTTGTCGGTGCGGGACGGGTCGCACGCGGGCTGCCCGGCGTCTACCTCCGCCGCGCACTGGCCCTTCACATACGCGGCGCAGGGGGCCACCTCGCCGCAGCTGCAGCCCTGCAGCGCAATCACAGACAAGAAGAGTGTGAAGAGTGACAGCCGGGGCATGAACGCTTGAGTCGACGATAACACCGGCCTTCAAAACGCACGGAACGGGTGAAGGCGCGCAGCCGTGCGCGTCGGTCCCCACGTGTGCATACGTGGAGGCACCCGGACCGGCGCGTCTAAAGTCTGACGCAGACAATCTGACGTCTGGAATGGACGGGGTGGAATGCGCAGCGTCGCGTGTTGGCTTGCGGCTTGTTTGGTCTTCGCTGGCTGCAATTGCGGTCAAGACAAGACGCGGCCGGTGGAGATTACCGGCGTCACCGTCGAGGCTGGCCCCAAGAATCCCGCGGACAGCGCGGAGCCGGCCGGGTTGGCGGATCTCCCGTTGCTCCAGCTGCGCGTGGGCGCGCAGGCGGATGCGACCAAGCTGTTGCGTTCGCTGAGCCTCTCCATCGTGGGGAACGCGGACGCGCTGGAGTCCGTGGCGCTGCTGGTGGACGCGAACGAAGACGGCGTGGTGGGCCCGGATGACACGCGGCTCGCGCAGGTGAGCGCCGGCGGCAGCACCGTGACCTTCGAGGACCTCTCGCGCGAGCTGGCCACCGGCTACACGGGCCTGCTCATCGTCGGCAAGCTGAAGGCCACCGCCAAGGCGGACGAGTCCATCAAGGCCACGCTGCCCACCGCCTCCTCGCTGCTGGCCACCACCGTGGACGGCGAGGCCGTGCCCACGGAGCTCATCACCGCCACGGTTACGCTGGGCGGCGGGCGCAAGACGCTGGGCGCCACCGGGACGCTGCTCATCGCCCCCGGCCCGCAGACGCCGGCCGCGTCCACCACCAGCCCGGCCCGGGTGAATCTGCCGGTGCTGCAGTTTGAGCTCTCCATGCCCAGCGCCAGCGCCGAGGGCGCGAAGGTGACGGCCATCAACCTGGCCCTGCACGGCACGGTGAATGACCCCGCGGCCATCAGCCAGGTGCGGCTGTACCGGGACGTCAACGCGAACGGCGCCATCGACGGCCAGCAGGACCTCCTGCTCGGCACCGCCAGCAGCGTGAGCGCGGACAACGGCGTGGTGACCTTCTCCGGGCTGACGGAGACGGTGCCCGCAGGGACGCTCGCCGCCATGCTGGTGCTGGTGGACCTCTCCGGCGGCGGCTCTACCGGCCAGACGCTCGCCGTCGGCGTGGCGCAAAACGGGGTGAGCGCGGTCGGCTTGCGCAGCGGGCTGAGCCTGCCCACCGCCGGAAGCCCGGTCACCGGGACGCTCAAGACGCTGGACTCCGGCGGCGGCCTCTTCGTCTCCGCGGGCCTGATGAACCCAGCCTTCAGCAGCGAGCCTGTCGGCGCCACCGGCGTCCCCATGCTGCAGCTGGCCCTCAAGGCCTCTGTCGGGCAGCCGGTCCGCGTGAACCAGCTCACCCTGCGCGCGTCCGGCTTCGGCGATGACCAGACCGGCTTCGCCGCCGTGCGGCTCTACAAGGACGCGAACGCCAACGGCCTGGTGGACTCAGGCGACACGGTGCTCGGCGCGCCGACGACGGTGACCGGCAACGACGGCACCGCGTCCTTCACCGGCCTGGCCGCGCTCATCCCCGCCGGAGAGACGCACACCTGGCTGGTGGTGGCGGACTTCAGCGCCACCGTGTCTCCCACGGAGAGCTACGCGCTCTCCTTTCCCACCAACGAGAACCTCGTGGCGGTGGACCCCTCCAGCGGTGTCCCGTTGCTCGTCGGCGGCGCGCCGCTCAACGGCGGCCTGAAGACCATCTCCAGCCAGGGTTCCGCCACCATCGCGCTCGGCGTCAACGCGCCCGGCCCGTCCAATGAGAGCCCCACCGCGCTGGACGTGCCCATGCTGCAGTTCAGCCTCACCGCGAGCGCAGTGGAGGCGGTCCGCATGACGTCGCTCACCCTGCGCGCCAGCGGCAGCGCGGACGACGCGCTGGCCATCTCCACCGTGCACCTGTACCGCGACGTCGACGGCAACGGCCTGGTGGACGGGGCGACGGACACCGCCCTCGGGGTGGCGCAGAGCTACACCTCGGACAACGGCACGGTCATCTTCAATGGCCTGTCTGAAGTCGTCGCCGCGGGCGGAAAGGCGAACTTCGTCGTCACCTATGACTTGAGCGGCAGCGCGCAGCCGGGGCAGACCTTCTCCGCCTCCATCGCGCTCTCCTCGGCGGTGGTGCTCAAGGGCGTCTCCTCCGCCGCCACCATCACGCCGGGCGGCACGGCGGGCGGCTCGCTCAAGACCATCCAGTCGCTGGGCTCGCTGACCTTCTCCCTGGGCACCAACAACCCGCCCGCGAGCGCGGAGTTCTCCAACGCCCAGCGCCTGCCCCTGCTGCAGCTCCGGGCCATCGCCGGCAGCGCGGACTCTGTGCGCATTACGAAAGTCGTGGCTACCGGTGCGGGCACGGCGAACGACGTGCTGGATGTTACCGGCGTGCGGCTCTACCGCGACGTGGACGCAAGCGGCAGCGTGACGGTGGGCGACGTGCAGCTGGGCAGCACGGCCAGCTTCGCGCTGGACAACGGCATCGTGCAGTTCTCCGGGTTGACGGAAGTTGTCCCCGCGGGCGGGAGCGTGACGCTCCTCTTCGCGTATGACCTCGCCGGCACCGGCCTGGCCGCGCAGACGTTCGACCTCCGGTTGGCCAACGCCGCCGCGGTCACCGCGGAGGGCGTCACCAGCCTCGCCGCCGCCACCGTCGCCGGCCTGCCGCTGCAGAGCGGCGCGAAGACGCTCAAGGGCGCCACGCTGACGCTGGCCACCGGCGTGGCCAACCCGGGCGCGACGACGGAGCTGGCCACCGCGGCCGACGTGCCGATGATGCAGGTGAAGCTGACCGCCTCTGCGGCGGACGCCGTCAAGGTGGCCGCCCTCACCTTGAACGTCACCGGCAGCCTCGAGGACTCCACCGGCATCTCCCAGGTGCGGCTCTACCGCGACGTGGACGCCAACGGGCGCGTGGGCGGGACGGATGTGCTCATCGCCGGGCCGGGCGCCTACGCGTTCGACAACGGCAACCTCACCTTCGGCGGGATGAACGAGCTCGTCCCCGCGGGCGCCAGCGTCCACTGGCTCATCCAGTACGTGCTCTCCGGCACCGGGCTGTCCGGGCAGACCTTCGACGCGCGCATCGCCTCCAACGCGTCCGTCCTCGCCGAGAGCCAGACCACCGGCCAGGTGGCGGCCGTCACTGGCGGCGGGCTCACCAGCGCCACGAAGACGCTGCGCAGCGCCACCGTGGCCGTCGCGCTGGGCACCAACACGCCGGCCGCCTCCAGCGAGCCTCCCAACGCCACCGCGGTCCCCATGCTGCAGTTCCGCGTGACCGGCGACGCCGCGGACGCGGTGCAGGTGAACGGGGTGGTGGTGACCGCCACCGGCGGCATCAATGACCTCACCGACGTTTCCGAAGTGCGGCTCTATCTGGACGCGGACGCGGACGGGCAGCTCTCCGGTGGCGATTCGCTGTTGGGCAGCCCGAAGCTGTTCTCAGCTGATAACGGCACCGCGTCGTTCCTGGGGCTCAACCAGGCGCTGGCCGCGGGCGCGTCGCTGAACCTGTTGGTCGTCTACGATCTCTCCGGCTCCGCTGCGGCGGGCGGCGTGTTCGACGCGCGCCTGGCCAGCGCCGCGGGAGTGGTCGCGGTGAGCCAGGCCTCCGGGCAGGCGGTCACTGTCACGGGCGCGCCGGTCATCGGCAGCTCCAAGACCATCGCCACCCAGTTCAATACGTGGTCCACCATCACCCGCACCGGCGCGCCCCGGCCGCGCGCCAACCACACCGCGGTGAGCGACGGGACGCGGATGATTGTCTTCGGCGGCGAGGACCAGAGCGGAGAGCTGGGCGACGGCGCCAGCTACAACCCCTCGACCAACACCTGGACCGCGCTTCCGACGACGGGCGCGCCCTCTGCCCGCGCGGGGCATGTGGCTGCGGTGGCGGGTGGGTACATGGTCGTGTTCGGCGGCCGCAGCGCCGGGGCCGCGCTGGCCTCCGGCGCGCGCTACAACCTCAGCACCAACACCTGGCAGACGATGTCCGCCACCAACGCGCCCTCCGCGCGCAGCCACGCCACCATCGTCGCGGCGGGCAGCTCGGTCATCGTCTGGGGCGGGTTCAACGCGGGTGCGCTCGGCAACGGCGCCCTCTACAACCCGGCCACCGATACCTGGACCTCCGTCGCGGCGACCGGGGCGCCGCCGTCTGCGCGGTATCTGCATACGGCCGTCTGGACCGGCACGGAGATGGTGGTCTGGGGCGGCTACAACGGCACCTACCTGGCGGACGGCGCGCGCTACAACCCTACGACCAGCACCTGGACCGCCGTGTCCTCGGCCGCCGGCGCGGGGCTGACCGGCTCGGGTTCGCACACCGCCGTGTGGACCGGCAGCGAGATGCTGCTCTGGGGCGGCTTCCGCGGCACCGGCTACCTGAACGTCGGCGCCGTCTACAACCCGGCCACCGACGCCTGGCGCGCGCTCGCGACCTCCGGAGCGCCCACCGCCCGAGCGCAGCATGTCGCCGTGTACACCGGCTCCCGGATGGTGACCTGGGGCGGCTACACCGGCACCGCCGCGGTCGACACAGGCTCTGTCATCGACCCGGTATTCAATCAGTGGCTCGCGACCGCGCTCAGCGGCGCTCCGGTCCCGCGCTTCAACCACACGGGTGTCTGGCTGGGCGGGAGGCTCCTCATCTGGGGCGGTCAGTCCGCCTCCGCGTACCTCGACACCGGCGGCCGGTACCTGCCGTAGCGGCCTCCCGCGTTCGCGTCGAGCGTCCGAGCCCCGAAGAAGGGCACGGCGCGCTTGGCGGTGCGGTCGCGGAGGCAGTTTGGATAGGGCGGCGCGGAGATGGGCGCGCTGCCGGCGCGAAGGCAGTTTGGACAGGAGGGCGCGGAGATGGGCGCGCTGCCGGAGCGAAGGCAGTTTGGACAGGGTGACACAGGTCTTGAGCAGCGCTGTCCGTGCGGCGATGCGGAGACGAACGCGCTGCTGGGGCGCAGGCAGCTATCCCAGAGGGTGGTCAAGGCAGGCGGGATAGTCCTGGGCGGCTGCCGGCGGGCGCCCGCCGGCAGCATGAGCGCGGCCTCCCGTTCGGATTCCGCTTCCCGCCTGCTCCGGCACCCCCCGAGGTGAGTCGGGTGCGGCTCCGTGAGTCTCCGGAGCTGTCCCCTCAGGGGTCGTGATGTGGCGCCGGTGCGAACGAAACAACTCGCGAATGAGAAGTGCGACGGGTTGTCGTTGCTGAGAACGAGAACCCGTCGCACTTCTTCGGTGCGTGCGAGGTGGCATGCCGAGCCGGAGGCTGTGTCCGCCGCGGGAGATTCGGCCCTCGATGGCGCCGACACATCTGTAGTCACGCGCGCTTCTGAACTGTCATAAGTTGTCGACAATGGCGTCGACAACTTATGACAGAACGGCCCTGCGTGAGGCGCGACGTGCACTTCAGCCGTTCTGCCTCTGCCGGGGACAGCTCGGGGCTTAAACGAAGGCGCGAACCTGCACCTCGGGGAGCGCAGCCTGAGTGAGGAAGCAGCAGCAGGCCTGGCCGCAGCGGTCGTGCTTGCCGGCGGGCGCCCGCCGGCCGTCGCCCAGGACTATCCCGCCTGCCTTGACCACCCTCTGGGATAGCCGCGTCCGAGCTGGCAGAGCGCCCGTCAGCGCGCCGGTATACGAACGCTTCAGCCCAAGACCCGCGTCCCCCCGTCCAAACTGCCTCCGCGTCAGCACCGCGCCCGGTCTGGCCGCCATGCCATGCCGGGCCAACCTGCTTCGCTACGACGGGAGCGTGCGAGGCAGGCGCATCACAAAGCTGGCGCCCTCGCCGGGGCGGCTGCGGACGCGGATGGAGCCGCCGTGGGCATCCAGGACCGTGCGGACGACGTACAGCCCCAGCCCGAGCCCGGCGATGTTGCGCGCCTGCGCCGCCCGTTCGAAGGGTCGAAGATTTTCCGTTGGTCTCCGATGGAGATGCCCACGCGATGGTCCCTCACTTCAATCTCCGCGTGCTGCGGCGTGGCCCGGACGGAGACCTCGATGGGCTTGCCGGCGCCGAACTTCAGGGCGTTGTTCAGCAGATTCGCCACGGCCTGGTAGAGCCGCACCGGGTCCCACTCCCCGATGACGGACCGCTCCGCCTCAATCTGGACCGCGCTTCCCGAGCGCTCGAGGTCCGCGTGCAGCCCCACCAGCACATCGCGCACGATGCTGGAGAGGTCCGCCGGTTCGCGGTGGACCGACCAGCGACCGGAGGACATCCGGGAGATGTCGAGCAGCTCGTCCACCAGCCGTGACAGCCGCGTGACCTGGCGGTCCAGCGCGTCCATCCGGACATTGGACCCCTCGCCCTCGTGAGACATCCGCCGCAGCTGCGCGAGGTGAAGCTTGAGCGGCGTGAGCGGCGTGCGCAGCTCATGCGAGGCCACGGAGATGAACTCATCGCGCAGGTACAGCGCGTGCGCGCGCTCCGCCGCAGCGGCCGGTTCCGCTACGTCAGCCGCCGTTGACCCGCGCCAGCAGCCCCGCGCGGACCTCCGGCCACTCGGTGGCGATGACCGAATACATCGCCGAGTCGCGGACACCGCCACCCCACGCCGGCATGTGCGCCCGGAGGATGCCGTCGAACCGGCACCCAATCCGGTCCATCGCGGCCCGAGATCGCGCGTTGCGAGCGTCGGTCTTTAGGGTGACCCTCCGCACCCGCCAGACCTCGAAGGCATGGGTGAGCATCAGCAGCTTCGCCTCTGTGTTGATGGCGGTGCGCTGAGCGCTGGCCGCCAGCCACGTCCACCCAATCTCGACCGCGTCCGGGCCGACCGGCAGCGGCGGAGCCGGCGGCCCCGGCCAGCTCCAGCGCTCTGCACTTCCAAAGCGGGTCGAGCCCACCACCCGCCGCTCGCGGACGCTGACCGTGACAAACGGAAGCGCCCTCCCGCGCTCCGCGTCCGCCAGAGCCTCCTCGACAAACCGGCGCATACCGGCCACGTCCGCCGGCACATTGGCGATGGCGTAGCTCTCCCGGGACTCGCTCGCGGCGGCCAGAAGCGACTCCACGTGAGCCAGCGCCAGCGGCTCCAGAAGGACCTGCCGTCCCCGCAAGGCTGTCGTTGAGAGAGGCTCCATGCGCGGAATCCTGTATTTCTTCGCCGCACTGCGAAAGGTCCAGCCCTCACAAGGCTGCTGGTCCAAGCGAACCCCTCCGCCTGACACGTCCCCGTCCACGTGAACGCACCCGTCCGCGACGTGCCCATCCACGTCTCCGTCCCCGGCTGTTCAGAGCTGGCACCGACGAGATCGCGCCGACCGGTTGGCTCGTTAAGGAGGCGCTGGCCTTTCTCCGCGAGGAGAAGCCCGCGCGAGGGTGGCGGAGCCCGGGACGAGGGGAGGACGCGAGTGACGGGCGAGGCGCGGCTTACTCCCAGCGCAGGACGGCGCTGCTGAGCACCTTGTTTCCAACCTTGAAGGTCACCGGGTAGTCGCCCTTCGGCGGGCTGTTTCGCCCGTTGAGGTCCTCGGCGATGTTCCAGCCCACCCGCAGGTTGTTGCCGAAGCGATTCACGGGGTGGGCCTTGGTCCCTGTTTCGCGGCCTTGGGCTTTGCCCTTTCTAAGGTCGTGAACGCTCCGGGGCCGCCGAGGGCGGCTTCTCCTGCCGGTTCTTCCCCGCGTACCAGAGCGCGAAGGCGACGCCGCCGAAGAAGACAATCCCCCATGCCCACTCGGGGATGAGCGGGTGGCCTTCCCCGGGCGTGAAGAGGTGGACGAAGGCCAGAATGGTCATCAGGAGCACGGCCAACGCTTCGCCCACGATGATGCCGGAGGAGAGCGCGAGGCCGGTGTCCGCCTCCTGCTTCGGGTTGCGCTTGGCCCAGACGGCCTGGATGACGCCGCCCAGCACCATCGCCATCACGTACTGCGGTTCGATGAGCATCCCCAGCCCCACGCTGGTGGCGGAGGGAATGGCGGGGCTCTTCACGAAGTGTTCGAGCACGGAGAGCAGGATGCCGACGACCAGGGAGATGATGAGCGCGGCCAGGGCGTAGCGCGGGAGGCTGTCCCAGCCCTTGGCCAGGACTTCGGCGAAGCCGGCCCAGCGGAGGCTGGCGGGAGAGACCAGCCCGCGGACGTCGGTGGTGATGAGCGCGGGGTCCAGGCCGTAGCGGTCCGGGCCGATGCCGTACTGCGCGCGGAGGATGGGGTAGACCCAGGCCACCGCGATGGCGCCGAAGGGCAGCGCCAGCAGCTGCATGTACGTGAGGTAGCGGTTGTTGGAGCCGATGAGCTTGCCGGCCTTGTAGTCCTGCATCAGGTGTTCGCCGTTGGCGGCCACCGTGCCGGACATGCCGGAGGTAATCATGTTCACCGCGGAGTTGCCGGGAGAGATGCCCGCGAAGAGCAGCTGGACGACGTTGGCCATCGAGGAGATGGGCGCCCAGTTCGTCTCGCCCAGCACCCGCGTCCCCACCAGCATCAGCGGGATGGAGATGAGGATGGCCAGGATGGAGAGCCAGGGGGAGAGGCCCAGGCTCACCTTCTGAAGCACCACCAGCGCAACCGCCAGGACGACGGAGCCGATGGCCACCCACTTGATGGGGAAGTCGGTGCCGGACAGGGAGCTGACCTTGAGGTCCTTGAAGGTCCGGATGATGAGCTTCCACTTGAGGAACAGCGTGGTGAGGCCGCCGGAGACCATCAGGCCCACCGCCGGCCACATCACCCACTGGAGGTTGGGCCGGAACTCCTGCGCCGGGATGACGCCGGCGCCCGCGAGCAGGGGAGGGGCGACGAACCAGCCCAGCGCCATCCCCAGTCCCATCGACAGCGTCACCCGCAGGCCCACCAGCATTCCGGAGGCGATGGAGAGGAGGCTGAAGCTGGTGCCCACGTGCAGCTTGGACGCCCACTGCCCCGGGAACCACGCCTCGGGGAAGACGCGGATGAACTGAGAGAGGATGGTGTGGCCGATGGAGACCACCCCTCCGGTGACCAGCGCGATGACGCCCTTGCGCGCCGTCTTGTAGTCGGAGTCCAGGAGGATGAGGGTCTCACCCGCGGCGGTGCCGTCCGCGAAGACCAGGTTCTCTTCGTCGATGTAGTGCTTGCGCAGCGGGACGGCGAGCAGCACGCCCAGCCCTCCGCCGATGGTGAGCCAGAGGAAAATCTGCAGCGTGGTGAGCTCGATTTTCACGCCGCCGCCAGAGGCGAGCAGGTCAAACGCCGCGAGGACGATGACCATGAACCCCTGCTGGCCCGCGGCCGTCCCCGCCGTCTGGACCAGGTTGTATTGATACCGGTTGCCCTTGGGCGGGATGATTTGTCCCAGCAGGCTGATGGCGATGAACCCGAAGAACGCGGCTACCACCGACATGTTCGGGCCGAAGCCAATCTTCAGGACCACGTACGGGTAGGCCGCGCCGATGAGCAGCGCGACGGCAATGCCCGTGAGGACAGCGCGCAGCGTGAACTCGGCCTGCGGCTCCTTGCGCGGCGTCGGAGCGGAGGCGGAAGCGCCGACAGAGCGCGGCGCGGATTTGGCGGCGGAGGGTTGTGCCAAGCGGGGACTCCTGAAGGGGCCGCCACCCTACACAAGAATCCCCCCTCAAGGCGCGCGCTTCACCGAGGCAAGCAAGGCGTCCCAGAAAGCCAGCTTGGCGTCCCGGTCCTCCCCTCCGGGGGCGTCCAGCTCAATCGACATGTCCGGGAGCGTCCCGGAGCCCTCCTCGCCCGGGTACATCCAGACAAAGGACAGGCCCTCCTGGCCGTTCTCGTTCGTCTTGAGGACCATCTCCTCGCCGGAAATGCCCGCAACCTTGCGCTTCCCCTGGCGAATGGGCCGGATGCCCGCACCCAGCGCCGCCGCGCCGGAGACGCTCAGGGCGGAGGCGAAGCGCTCCACCAGCCCGGTCTTCTGGGGCTCGAAGGTCGTCTCATAGCGGACCTCCAGGTCGAGCTTCCAGGGATGCCCTCGCCAGTGCGCCTGCGCTCGCTCGGAGAGGCTGAACGGCAGCAGGACGTGGCCTGCGGCCATATGAAACGCCCCCTTGGGCGGCGTCGCCCCGGGGTCCGCCACGTGGTAGCCGCGGCCCACGGTCATCACCCGCTCCGCGGCCACCTCCTTGTTCTTCAACCCGGTGGGTATCTGCAGCCAAAGCCCGGCCTTGCCCGCGTCCAGGATGGCGCCCCACGTCACCAGGCTGGCGGTGGGCCCGGCGTTGAAGAGGACGCCCTTGAACGTCCCGGGCACGAAGGCCCGCTGCTCCACAATCGTCCCGTGTTTGTCGTTGGGCAGCTCGCGGCGCTCCTTCAGCGCCTCCACCTTGGCCAGGCGGGAGAGCCACTCCCGCTCGAAGGGTGACTGCCCGGCCGGTGCCGGCGCCCAGGAGACCTCCTCCAGCGCCACGCCCTGGACTTTGTACTCGTCCGAACCCCGGACCATCGACGCCGGCACGGTCAAGCAGAACCGGCCCAGGCACTGCGTCCGCGCGTCAGGCCCCAGCACCTCTCCCATGGACCGCTCCTCTTTGCCCTTGGCCTGCGAGCACGCCAGCAGCGCCGCGATGCACAGCCACCACGGTCTTCTGCCCATCAGGTCCCGGTCTTCTTCTTGATTTTGTCCACGCAGAACTTCTCGATAAGGCCGGTGGTGAACGTGAGCACCGGCAGCTCCTCGGAGTCGTGCGTGAAGGCGGGCTCGTGCGCCACTTCATTGAAGGCCTTCGCCGGCGCCTCCACCGCCTTGCCGGACGACTCCGGGACCGTGCCATCCCCCGCGCCGTCCGCGGACTGCAGCGTCGCCTCCAGCGTCACCCCGTCCTTGGTGATGCGCGCCGTGAAGCCGCCGCGGGACTGCCACCAGTCCGTGTGCGTGATGGCATGGGCGGCCAGGCTGGCCCCCGCGCCCCACGGGCCGCCCCACTCCGCGGCCAGCGCCGTCTTGAGCGACAGCTGCAGGAGGTCCTTGCCCACCTGCTTCCAGCCGTGCTCGGCGACTTTGTAGACGACCTTGTCTGGCGTTCGGAACTTCTTGCCCGCCCCGTAGAAGGCGTGCGTCGGCGCATTGGGGGTGAGCTTCACGTTGTCGTGGAACGCGCGCGCCGTGTCCGCGAAGTTCTCGAACACCTCCCAGGCCTCTTCCGGCCCGGTGAGGTCATCCTTGCGCTTGCCCGGCGTCAGGAAGGCGGGGTTCACCAGCCGCCAGAAGTCGGACTTGTTCTTGTAAATCTCCTCGTACGGACAGCCCTGCGGCCGGGCCGCGGTGACCTTGCCGTCGAAGTCCGCGAACTTCAGCCACTGCTTGGAGCCGGCGTTGTCCGTGTAGTGCTTGCTGGGCAGCAGCTGCAGCCCGCCGGGCATGTTGGCCAACAGCGCGGTGACTTCTTCACCGTTGGTGCCCAGCACCCAGGCCGCCAGGCGGGACATCACCAGGTCTGTGCGTTCAAAGCCGGCCTTCATCCGCCAGTAGGCCGCTGCCGCCCCGGTGGCCGGCTGGACGCCATGGATGACGCCCAGCACGGAGGCATCCGCCCCGTGCTCCAGCAGCGCCGAGCGCGTCACCAACCCGCCCATCGAGTGCGTGACGATGATGACCTGCTTGCAGTTGGGCAGGGACTTCTTGAGCTCGTCGATGAACGCCTTCAGTTGCTTGCCGGAGCGGCTGTTGGAGGCGCTCCAGTTGTAGCCGAACGCGTAGACCGGCAGGTCAAAGCACGCGCGCACGGCAGGGCTCCACTCCTGCTTGTGCAGCCGGGTGAGCACCTTGCCGTAGCTGCTCCAGGCGACGCCGCCCCAGCGGCGCTCCGCCGCGCCGGGGAAGGCCTCCAGCACCTTGTCGTTGTGGTCCTTGTCGTCCTCGTACGGCACCAGGAAGGACTCATCGAAGGCGTCCCCGACGGTCATCTGCTTCTTCTTCGCCGCCGTGCAGTGGATGAGCCCGTACTTCTTGAGCATGAACACCGGCGAGTCCGGGTCCCAGATTTTCGCGTTCTTCGTGTTCTTGAGGCGCGTCCCCATGATGCCGGGCACGAAGAGGATGGGGACGGTCTCCCGCTTCACCTCCATCTCGTACTCGCCCGGGGACAGGCCCTGGATGGGCTTGAAGAGGTCCGCCCAGTCGAGCTGCAGCTTCTTCGCGCCCATCGTCAGCGTTCCTTCTTCAGGTCCGCCGCGAGCGAGGTCAGCTCCATCTTCGCCTCGCCGCCATCCACCTGGACGCCGAGCTGCCCGGAGCTGTCGATTTCGCCCTTCTCCTTGCTGCCGTCGGGGAGGGTGACCTCGAACTTGAGGCCCTTGAGCCCTCCGCCGCCCACCTTCACCACGACGGACTTCTTCGCGTCGTCGATTTTCTTCTTCTTCAGCTCCTTCAGCTTGACGGACTTGGAGTCGGCGGAGCCGCTCGCCTCCAGCTTCACCTTGGAGCCCTTGAGCTTGAGCATCAGTCGCTCTCCAGCGTGAGCGTCTTGCCGAACAGCTTCACCTTGCCGGACTTCTCGATGGTGAGCAGCAGCTTGCCGCCCACCACCACGTTCAGCTTGTCCGCCTTGAGCTCCATCTTCTTCGCCGAGAGCGACATCTTGTCGGGCGTGCCCAGCTCCGCCTTCTTCCCGACCTCCTCCGTGATGTCCTTGCCGACGGTGATTTTCAAACTCTTGTCCGTCTGCACCACGTCTTCGCCGGCCACCTTCAGCTTGCGGTCCTTCTCCACCGTCTCATCCCGGCTCCCCTCCACCCGCTCCGACCGCACGCCCGCCACCTGTTCGCCCTTCACCCCGCCCACCGCCACGCTGATGCCCTCCGCGGCCTGAAACAGCAGCGCCCCGCCCACCGTGAGCGCTTTCGCTGCGCCGACGGTCTCGCTCGAGGACAGCGCCGCGCTGGCCAGCAGGCTGCCGCCCACGGTGATGGATTGCACCTGCTCCACCGTTTCACCCTGCCCGAGCGCCACCGTCGTGGTGCGCCCGCCGGTCACCGTGAGCTGCTGGTTGCCGACGACGTCCGCCGCGTCCTGAAGCGACACCTCCAGCCGCTGGTTCCCGTCCACCCTGCGCCGCCGGTCCTTCTTCACCAACAGCGCTTCGTTCGCCCAGACCTCCTGGCCTTTGTCCCGCTCCACGGCGATGACGTCGTCCTTCTGCGCGTGCAGGTCAATGCTCTCCGCGCCGGCGGCGTCCTCGAAGCGCAGCTCGTTGTTGCCGCCGTCGCCCGGGCTGGAGCTGGAGTGCACGGTGCTCTGCGTCTTCTCGTCGGAGAGCGAGGCGGGCGGGGGCTTCTCCCCGTTGTAGACCGCGCCGCAGACCAGCGGCCGGTCCGGGTTCCCCTCGAGGAACCGCACCACCACCTCCTGGCCCATCCGCGGGAGGAAGACCGCGCCGTACGCCGCGCCGCCCCAGGCCTGCGACACGCGCACCCAGCAGGACGCCGTGTCGTCCCGGGCGCTCGCGCGGTCCCAGTGGAATTTCACCTTCACCCGGGCGTGCGCGTCGGTGTGAATCTCCTCGCCGGACGCGCCCACCACCACCGCCGTCTGGATGCCGGGGATGACCGGGCGCTGTGCTCGCAGCGGCGGGCGGTAGGGCACGTCCTCCGGCAACAGCCGCGCCGCGTTCCGGTAGAGGCTGTGGAAGGCCTCCGGTTCGCCCAGCACCTCGCGCGCCCGCGCCCGGTGCCGCACCGCCACCAGCACGTACTTCCCGTTCCACGCGCCCTGCGGGTGCTCCACCACCTCCAGGAGATAGCCGGGGCACAGCCGCGGGCAGTGGCTCTGGCCGTCCAGCGTCCGGGCGCCCATCCGCCGCTCCTGAAGCCGCGCCTTGGCGGCAGCCTTCGCGCCGGAGAGGTCCGCCACCTCGCCCGGGTACTCGTAGACCTCGGGCGTCCCGCCGTCGCCGCTGGCTTCGCCGGAGAGCTCCAGCTCCGGCTTCTTGAAGTCGTAGTCGCGGACGGCGGTGGCGTCGGACCGCAGGCGGTGAATCTCCTCGAGGGAGAACAGGTGCTCCTCGTCCGGGATGCGGCCGTCGTGGTAGCGGAACGGCACCTGCTCCCCACCGGGGAGCGCGGCGTGCGCGGTGCGGTCGTCGGAGAAAACCAGCTCGTGCGCGGAGTCCGTGTGCTCGAAGAAGTAGAAGATGCCCTCGTGCTCCAGCAGGCGGGAGACGAAGGCGAGGTCCGTCTCCCGGTACTGCACGCACATCTCGCGCTTTCCGTAGGCGCCCTGCAGCGCGAAGCGGTGGGTTACGCCGCCCTCGGCGAGCACCGCGTGGACAATCTCCTCGGTCGTCTTCTCCTGGAAGATGCGGCAGCGCTCCACCCGGGCCAGCCGCGCCAGCGTGGGGCCCAGCTGGATGCGGTAGCGCAGCCGCCCGCCCTGCTCGCCCAGCGCCTGGACGCCGAGGAGGGTGCCGTGGAAGTGGCGGGGTTCGCCGGTGGGGCTGGCGATGGTGAGCAGGCCGTCCGCGTCCAGCAGCCCCGCCAGGTCCAGCGGTTCGTTGTCGCGCGGGAAGAAGTCCACCCCCACCTCGAAGGGTGTGCTCAACGCCTCCATCCCGTCCACCGACGTGACGAACAGCTGGTCGGGCGAGTAGGGGCCGGCCTGGAGCTGGAGGGGGTGGGTCATGGCGGTGACGGCGTCCGGAGCGGGGCCCACGCTACCAAGCGGCAGGGTGGGGCGCCAAAGGCGCCTGCTACTTGTTTCGGAGCAGGGCGGAGAGCTCCCGGTCGAACGTCGCGGCGAACCGCTGGCGGTCCTGAGGGCCGAAACCCTTGGGCCCGCCGGTCATCACGCCGCCCTCGCGCAGCTCCTGCATGAAGTTCCGCAGGGACAGCCGCTCATCCACGCTCTCCGCGGTAAAGGGTTCGCCCCGGACGTCCAGCGTCACCACGCCCTTCTTCACCAGCACCGCCGCCAGGGGGATGTCCTGCGTGACCGCAAGGTCCCCCGCCACCGCATGCGCGGCGATGTGCGTGTCCGCTACGTCCAGCCCGGATCCCACGCGCACCGTGGACAGGTAGTCGGACCGGGGGAGGTTCAGCGCCTTGTTCGCCACGAACACGGCGGGCACCTTCACCCGCTCCACCGCGCGGATGACGATTTCCTTCACCGCACCGGGGCACGCGTCTGCGTCGATCCAGATCTTCAATGGGCCGGAGTATAGGCGCGAGCGCTGGAGGCGGCTGCAGCTCAGCGCGGCCGTTTGCGGCCGAGGCGCGCCTCGATGGATGCGGCAGAGCGAACCGCCCGCCGGCGCATGGCCTCACGGACATCAAGCTCCAGCGCGCCCCGGTCGTTCGCCGGCGCCGCCAGCTCCGGCAGCGCCTCCGCCCGCCCGATGAGCCAGAGCGCCGTGGCCAGGATTCCCGCGCTGACGCCGGGGTCGCCCCGCTCCAGCCGTATCAACGTGGGGACGGAGACGCCCAGGCGCTTCGCCCAGCTTCGTTGCGGCTCTCTCCGTCGGATCCGAGCGACGGCGAGGTTCTCCCCCAGCTTCTTCAATCCGCTGACGGCCAGGGGCGGCAGTGTTGAGAGGGCCTCGGGCCGCTTTGGCATAACATAGAGTTTATCTTAATTGCCGATTCGAGAAACTCTATGTAACTCCAAGCGCCTGCGGAAAGAGGCCTGGCGTCGTGGCGCGCGGTGGGCAGAATGCGCGCGTGCCAGCGCCGCGGTGGGACATCTACGAGGAGCACCTGGACGAAGCGGGCTTCCTCTGGACGCAGTGGGAGCGCGCGCGGCTGTCCCCGCGCTACACGCTGGCCGAGCTCGCTGGTGGGCTGGAGGAGCGGCTCTGGGCGCATCTGGATGGATTGGTCCTCGGCGCGAAGCCGGTGGCGGACAAGCTCCTGCTCCCGCTCCTCGGCGATGACTCGGCGGACGGAGAGAAGGTCTTCGCTGCGGCCTGGGCGCTGCTCGAAGGGGGCGGGCTGGACGCCGTCCTCGAAGCGCTTGAGAAGGGTCCCCCGGAGCTGCGGCCGTCGCTGACCCGCGCACTGGAGCTGTGCCGCCACGCAGACGTGGAGCAGCGCGTGACGCCTTACCTGACCGGCGGCGAGCCCGCGCTTGCGCTGACCGCGCTGCGCGTCCTGGGCGCGCGCGGCGTAGACCCGGGCGGTCCGTTGCTGGCGCTGATGGGGAGCGAGGACGCGGAGGTTGCGGAGGCCGCGCTCGCCCTCGCCGCGCTGGGTGCGGATCTGCACCGCAAGCGCGCCCTGCAGGAGGCGTTCACCTCCACCATCCCCACCGTGCAGGACGCAGCGCTTCAAGCGGGGCTGCTGCTGGGGCTGCGCGCGGCGTGGCAGGCGTGCTTGAGCGCGGTCAAGGCGGGGAGCACGGGACTGGCGCTGCAGGTGGTGGCGATGGGCGGGCGTGAGGCCGAGGTGCTCGCGCTCCTGCCCGCGCTGGAGCGCGAGGAGACGCGCAAGGCGGCGCTCTGGGCGCTGGGGTTCAGTGGGCGGGCCGCGGTTGTCGAGGCGTGCTTGCCGTACCTCTCGGACAAGAAGGCAGGGCCGGTCGCGGGCGAGGCGCTGTCAGCCATCACCGGTGTCGTCCTCGAAGGAGCGCTGCTGGCGGAGCCGCCCCCGGAGCCCGAGGAGCCCGTCCCGTTCGAGGAAGAGGACCTCGACGCGGAGCTGGCGGACGGGCCGGAGGCGGAGCTGCCCCAGCCGGAGGGCGAAGCGGTGCGGGCGTGGTGGGAGAAGAACCGTGACCGCTTCAAGGGCCCGGTGCGCTACGCCGGCGGAGCGCCGCTCAGCCGGGAGCTCCTGATGGCAGCGGTGCGCGAAGGGCCGCTGCGCCGGCGCCCTGCGCTCGCGCTGGAGGCGGCGCTCCGGGGGGCGCCGGCGAAGCTCACCCGGACCCGGGGCTGGGCGCGCGACCAGGTCAGCGGCTTGCGCGGCGTGGGGACGCCCCGCGAGGACGTGGACCGCGGCTTCGAGGAGTTGCTGCGCGGGTAGGAACATTGCTCCGCTCGACGGAGGCGGCCGGGGAAGGGCCGCCTGGATGCAAGGCACTGCAGTGGGCTCTTGGGGAGACGGGGTTCGGCGTGGCGTGCGCACTGCTTCGACGGAGCTGGCCCGACCTCGCGCCGCGGTGGAGGCAGTGACCGTCTGGTTGCAGCGCCCGGGTGTTCGGCTCAGATGCAACCGTTCGTCGACCAACTCGAGCGCGGAGGCCGAATTTCGCCCGTTTCAACTCAGTTGCTCGACGAACGGTTGCATCTGGCTGCTGCGCGCAAAGGGCCGCAGCCTCCACCGCGGTGCGAGGCCGGGCCAGCTCCCTCGGGGCGGGGCCTCCACCACGCCGTCCCCCGTCTCCCCAGGGAGATGCTGCCTCCGTCCGCGAGTGCTGAGGCGGAGTCATCCAAGGGAGTCATCGCCAACCGCGCCCGTGACGGATTGAGGTGGGTGGGCCCAATCGTTGGGACCATGCCTCACCCTCGCAACCCGCTGCTTCCGCTCCTGCTCCTCGTCCTCTCTCCGGGCTGTCTCCTCCGGGAGCTGGCGCCCGGGTCCCAGAACCTCCCCCGGCCGAGCGAGGCTGTCCCGCGCGGCCCTCGCGCCCAGACGTTCACGCAGTACGGCCGTTGGACCGAGGCGCCGGTCGCCTCGCTGTCGCCGGAGGTGCTCCTCGACGAGGCCGTCCTCAGCATCAGCCCCTCGGAGTTCTGCTTCGACGTGACGGTCCGCGCGCCGCGCAACCTGGATCTCCCTCTGGGCCTCTACGAATACGAATGCAGCGTCGACGGGCCGGACAGCGAGGGGCTTGTCACGCGCGAAGACAGCCAGCGCACCGTCGAGCATCCGTTCGTCGGGGAGGCGCCAACGGTGTCGCTCTTCGGCCCGCACGGGAACGTGACCTTCCCTGTCGGAGGCCCCCAGGACCGCGTCTTCTTCGTCGTGGAGCGGCGCGGGCAAATCTGCTGCCCCGCGGTGCCCACCCAATCGCTGGAGCTGACCTTGTCCGGCACCTTGCCGACCCAGCCGCGCTGGACGTCCTCGGCGCAGGCGGAGTGGCGCTGGACGCTGGTGCGCCGGGCGAACCGCGAGCCCGCCGCGGTCCGTGCGCCTTAGTTAATCTGCACCGAGCCGCCCTTGATGCGGTTGGTGCCGGACGCGCGGGTCTCCAGATAGGTCCCGCGCAGGACGACCTTCCCGTTGCGGCGCAGCGTGATGCTGGCCTCGCCGCAGCGCAGGACAATCTCGTCCTTGCCTTCGATGACCACGCGCTTGCCGTCGACCTTGGCTTCCAGCTTGGCGTCCGGGGGCGGCGCGGCGAGCAGCGCGTCCAGCAAGGGCGTGCGGGTGGTGGGCTGAAGCAGGCCCATCAGGACGGGGAGGGCGGGGTCTCCCTCCTCGAACTGCAGCACCGCGCCCTGGCGCGAGGCGACCGCCGCCTGCAGCGCCTTGTCGTCGAGCGGGACGATGGTCTTCGCCGGCACAGGCCCGTTTGGATTGCCGGGGAAGTCCACCAGCACGCCGCGCCGTCCGTCGAAGCCGCTCACCCAGCCCACGCGGACCCCGGCGATGGCGGCGACCGGCGGTGCTGCCTCTGGCCGCTTCTTGGACCCGCTCACGTCGCGCCCGCTTTCGTTCGAACCCTCAAGCCACGCGACGGTATCACCGAAGCGGGCCTGCGCCTCGACACGGGGGGCGCGGGAGGATAGACGGTCCGCCCCGGAGGTGCACGTGGCAGGCAAGCGCAGCGGTCTCTCAGCAGTGGTCGCCCTCGCTCTCGCGCTGGGCTGTTCGCAGGGTTCCGGTCCTAAGGGCGATAAAGGGGACGAAGGCCCGCAGGGGCCACAGGGCGCGGTGGGTCCGGCCGGGCCGGCGGGCACGGCAGGCGCGGGCTGGGCGGATGCCGGCGCGGACATCGTCTCCACAGTGAATGGCAACGTCGGCATCGGCACCACGACGCCCGTGGCCAAGCTGGACGTGAAGGGCTCCGTGAACGCTTCGCAGCTGCTCTTCGAAGGCACCGAAGTGCCCTCGTTCGCCCGCAGCGGCTACGTGACGGATTTGGCGCGCAATCGCCCCGTCACGGTGACCGGCGGAACTCTTGCCGGCGCAGGGCCGACCAATGAGCTCGCGCTGCTGAGCCTGTGGAGGACGACGGTGTTTCCCAGCTCGATGACCGTCGATTTCGGCCAGGTCGTGAACCACGTCTTCCAGGTGGCCTGGGAGTCCTACTGGCGGACCGACAGCACCTACAACCCCGAGTGGACGGGCACCGGCGCCTACGTGCTCGAGTACAGCGAGAACGGCACCGCGTGGACGGCGATTCCGTCGGTGGCGCCGGTGGGGGGAGACATGTTCGTCCACGCCATCCCCCCCGGAAAGGCCATGCGCTACCTGCGGCTGACCGTGAAGGCGCCGCGCACGGCGGGAAACCAGGTCCAGGTGACGCTCTTCCGCGCGCTCAGCCTGGCGGCGGGCGACAGCAGCGCCATCGACGCCCGGCGCGTGGTGATGCCGGCGGGCAGCGGCCCCACCCGCGTGTGGGGCCAGGGCCGTCCGGGCGTCTCCCGCTTCGGGCTCAGCGGCGTGGAGTCCGGGTTGTGCGTCAATGGGGCCGTGAAAATTGGCATGTCGAACGTGCGGGTCATCTGGGAAGGCTCTGCCGCGGGGTGCCCGGCGGGGAGCTGGGTCTGCACTCAGGCCGAGCGTGGCAACGGTGCGTGTGACACCACGCGGCCGGACACCACCTGCGACTGGACGGACCGGCAGGGAATCTGTCACGACGAGCCGCCCAGCGGGAACTGGGGCCACGTCGCCGACAACGGGTTCATTGGTGGCACCGAGGGCGTGCACGTCAATGAGAACGGCACGAGCGGGGCGGGCGGGATTGGCAATGCCTCGATGCCGGTGTGGTGCTGCAGCTACTGAAGGCTCTTTTCTGGAGGTGGTCGTGAAGCAGGCTCTACTCACCGCGCTGGTTCTGGCGCTGTCCACGGCGTGCACGCAGGGCCCGGCGGGCCCCAAGGGAGACCCCGGGGACCCCGGCGTTCAGGGTGTCGCCGGCGCTCCGGGCGAGCGCGGCCCCAGAGGCGACTCTGCGCTCGGCGGGAACCTCATCCAGTGGGGCTCTGACCCCGCCACGTGGACGTTCCTCACCGGCGTGGAGGCCACGCTCACTGTGGACGCGACGGACTCCCGCGAGGGCGAGTCCTCCTTCAACTTCGCGGTGGCCTCCGGGACACAGGGCGCGTCGTACCTCTACGGCGACTTCATCCCGGTGGACGCCAGCCGGTACTACCGCGGGCGCATCTGGGCGAAGCTCGTCGCCGGCGCGGGCCCCTTCAGCGCGGGCTTCATGGCCTACAACGAGAAGAAAGAGCCGCTCGTCGCGAACGGCGGCTTCATCGCGCAGGACACCGCCCTGAAGACTGGCGAGTGGTACGAGCTGACCGGCCTGGTGGGCGGCGAGGGCCCCGCGCGCGACCGCTTCCCGCCCGGGACGCGCTTCATCAAGCCCGGCATCACGGTGAACGGCGGCAACCTGGGCACCACGCGGGTGGACGGCTTCGCCCTCTACCCGGAGGAGCCGTTCCGCACCCTGGTGCGCAACCAGGCCAAGCTGACCGAGACGATGAGCGCCGGCCCCCTCAACTCGCGGGCGGTGGTCATCCAGAAGCGCGCGCCCACCACCGGTCTGCGGGTGGTCTGGAGCGACCAGCTGAAGGTGGAGGGCGCGGTGGACACCTCCGGTTGCCGCTGGGAGGTGAAGTTCAACGGCGCCCCCTGCGCGAACCCCGGGCCGGTGGTCATCGAGAAGGTCACTGGGACCGGGCCGCAGCAGAAGCTCTTTGAACAGACCACGCTCATCGGCACCTGCAATGCGCTGCCGCCGGGCCGCATCTCCATCGCCCTCACCGCGGACCGCCCGGCCGACATGGCCTTGACGCCCGCGCGCTGCACCGCCGGAGCGCCCGGGCAGATTGCGACGCTCGAGGTGGAGGAGGTCCGCTAGAGCTTTACGGGTCGGCTCGCGCCGTCGTGGGCGGCGCGGCCTTCAGGTAGCGGCCGGGGTTCTCCATCACAATGGCCGCGGCGATGACTGCGGGCACGTACTCCCGGGTCTCATCCGGGAGCAGCTTCAGACGGTAGAGGTGCCAGAAGTCGCGCTGGCGGAAGCCGCCGGGGTTCTTGGCCACCTTGTGCAGTGCGCGCCGCACGCCGGCCTCGCCCTTGTTGTAGCTGGCGAGCGCGAGCATGAAGGACTCCTCGCCGAACTCCACCAGCAGCTTGGAGAGGTAGTGCGCGGCGGCCCTGCTGGCCTTCTCAGGCTCCAGCCGTTCGTCCACCGTGTCGTCCACGCGCAGGCCGCACGTCCGCGCCGTCGCGGCGATGAACTGCCACATTCCGCGCGCGCCCACCCGCGGATGGTAGGCCTCCGGGTCGAACGAGGACTCGACATAGGCGATGTAGCCCAGCTCCACCGGCAGCTCGCTCTGCATGAGCGCCTTGGAGATGGTGGGCCAGTAGCGCGCCTTGCGGGCCATCGCGCGCTCCATGTTCCGGCCCTGCACCAGGTTCTGGATGTGGACCTTCAAGGCGTCCTTGAAGACCGGCGGCACCGAGTAGGTCTCCGCGTTGAACTTCTTGAGCACCGCGCGGATGTCCCGGTCCAGCTCATCGCCTTCCAGCTCCTCCGCGATGTGGCTGTTCTTGCGGCTCAGCTGGGTGAGCTTCTCGTTCGCCGTCCCGGACAGCTGCGCCAGCCGGGTCTCCAAGTCCTCCAGCCGGTTTTCGTCGGTCTCCGTCCGCATCTGTTCGTGGACGGCCAGAATCTCCGCGTCGATGCGGGTCTTCTCCTCGACGAGGCCGCGAATCTGCGCGCGCTGCTGCACGATGACCAGGCCCAGAAACCCCGCCACCACCGCCGCGCCACCCGCCACCGCCGCCACCAGCCGGAGCCACTTCTTGCGGCTCTTCTTCCGCTCCAGCGCCTCCACCTTTTGCATGGCGTCCGACATGATGAAGACGGTCTGCCCGGAGCTCTTCCCGCCCGCCCGCGCGCGCTCCTCCGCCACCCGGCGCGCCACCTCCTGCGCCAGCGCGGTGGTGGCCGCGGTGCCGTCGTCGGGCTTTGAGGGGAGGGTGGGTTCGTTCTGGTGTCGCGCGCCCTCCGCGAGGTGCTGGTAGTTCTGGCTGCGCAGCCCCTCCAGCCGGTCCGAGCTGCCGGCGGCGGCGTTCAGCTCGAAGCGCAGCTCCGGCCCCCCTTCGCCCAGGGCGATGCGGTCCCCGTCGGCCAGCGCCTGCCTCGCCACCTTGCGGCCATTCACCAGCACGCCGCGGTCGCTCTCGCAGTCCTGCACCACCCAGCTTGCGCCCTCCTGCAGGAGCTCCGCGTGGTGGAAGGAGACGCCCGGCTCCCGCTCGCCATCGAAGCGGACATCGCACCCGGCGCTGCGGCCAATGCGCACCGGCGCGCGGTCCGCGCTGAAGCTCTGCCCGGCCAGGCTGCCGGAGAGGTGGATGAGGCGGACCATGGGAGGGCCTTTGAGGATAGCGGACTTCCGGGAATGGTCGTACCAGGGCCCCAGCTGGCGTGGCCGTCGCCACCTGGCGTAAGTCCTCCCTGCTTTGAGTCTGCCGTGCCCGGATGACCCCACGCTGGTCGACCATGTCCACCACCGGCTGCCTGCGCCGGAGGCGGACCGGGTCGACGCGCACCTCCAAGGCTGCGAGTCGTGCCGACAGGCGGTGGACGCCTTGAGACGGGACGCGTCCGCCACGTTGCCCGGCCGGGGAGCAGGCGGGCAGGAGCTTGCGGCGGGCACCGGGTTCGGCCGCTTTGTCATCCTCCAGGCGGTCGGCCGGGGTGGGATGGGGGAGGTCTACGCGGCGTATGACCCCTCCCTGGACCGGAAGATTGCCCTCAAGCTGCTGCGCGCCCGCCCGGCGGACGGGCCCTCCGCCAGCGACGGCAACGCGCTCCTGGCCCGCGAGGCCCGCGCGATGGCTCAGCTGTCCCACCCCAACGTCGTCACGGTCTTCGAGGCGGGCGCGGTGGGGGACCAGGTCTACCTGGCGATGGAGCTCATCCATGGCAGGACGCTCCGGCAGTGGCAGCGGGACGGCGCGCGCGGTTGGCGGCAGGTGCTGGAGGTCTACCGGATGGCGGGCGCGGGGCTCGCGGCCGCCCACGCCGCGGGGCTGGTGCACCGGGACTTCAAGCCCGACAACGTGCTGCTCAGCCACGAGGGCGTGGCGCGGGTGACGGACTTCGGCCTGGCGCGCCCTCTGGACAGCGCGCGGGGCGAGGACGACGCGAAGGCGTCGCCATTCGCCAGCGAGGAAGGACTCACCCGTCCCGGGATGGTGCCTGGCACGCCGGCGTACATCGCCCCCGAGCGCCTGCGCGGGAGCCCTGCGGACGCCCGGTCCGACCAGTTCAGCTTCTGCGTGGCCCTGTATGAAGCGCTCTACGGACAGCCGCCCGGCCCGGTGAACGCGGCGCCCGTCCCTTCCGGCGCGGGCGTCCCGGCGTGGGTGCAGCGGGCGCTGGTCCGCGGACTGGCGGAGGACCCGCTCGCGCGTTGGCCGTCGATGGAGGCGCTGCTCACCGCGTTGGGGCAGGACCCACGGCCGCGCTGGAGGCGGGTGGTCCTGGCCGCGGCGGCGGTGGGGCTGGCGGTGGCCACCGTGGTGGTCGGCCGGTGGTACGCGGCGCGAGGCGAACGCCGCTGTCGGGACGCGGGGCTGCCCATCGCCAGCGTCTGGGACGGCGCTCGAAAGGACGCGGTACACCGGGCGTTCCTCGCCTCCGCCAAGCCCTACGCGGAGCGCACCTGGCGGGAGGTGGAGCGGACGCTCGACGGGTACGCGGCGGCCTGGGCGCGCTCGGCGCTGGAGGCATGCGAAGCCACCCACGTGGCCAGGACGCAGACCGCGCAGGAGCTGGACCTGCGGATGCTCTGCCTGTCGCGGCGGCGGACGGAGCTCGCGGCGCTGGTGGACGTCTTCGAGGATGCGGACGCGCAGGTGATGGAGAAGGCGGTGGGTGCTGCCTCAACGCTGCGGCCCCTCTCGCTCTGCCAGGACGCGGTGGCGCTGCGCTCCAGCGCGGGCGTCCCAGAGGAACCGGCGCTGCGGCAGGCTGTGGCGGATGCGCGCGCGAAGCTGGCCCGTTCGCGCGCGCTGGAGCTGTCCGGGAGGTTCAAGGAGGGGCTCGAGGTGGCGGTGCAGGTGCAAGCCGAAGCGCAGGCGATTGGTTATCGCCCGCTCCAGGCCGAGGCGCTGCTCCAGGAGGGCCTGATGCGCAGCCTCGCCGGAGACCGCCCTAAGGCGGAGGCGCTGCTTCGGCGCGCCGCGCTGGAGGCGATGGCCGCGCGCCAGGACGAGGTCGCCGCCATCGCCTGGACGCGGCTCATCGGCACGCTGGTGAACTTGAACCGCCTCCCCGAGGCCCGGATGGCGGACGCGCTCGCGGTCGCCGCGGTGGAGCAGCTGGCCGGGCAGCCCGCGCACGATGAGCTGGAGGCGGCGCTGGAGGGGGCCCGGCCCAGCCTCCTTGTTGACGAGCCGGAGCAGGCGCTTGCCCACCTGCGGCGAGCGCTGGCGCTGCAGGAGCGGCTCTCCGGGCCGAAGCACCTGCGCGTCGCGCAGCTTCAACTCTCCATCGCCACCTCGCTGAGAGTCTTGAACCGGCTGGAGGAGGGGCGTGAGTCCGCCCGGCGCAGCCTTGCGCTGCGCGAGGAGCTGCTCGGGCAGCTGCACCCGTCGGTGGCGACGGCCCACCTGGAGCTGGCCTGGATAGCGGAAGCGCTGGGCGACTTCTCCGGCGAGGAGCGCCACCTCCAGGCGGCGCTGGCCATCGCCGAGAAGCTCGGCTCCAGCCAGACGCGGCCGCTCTCTGCGTTGGCGGACCTGCGCCGGCGGCAAGGGCGCTACGCCGAGGCGCACGGTCTCCAGCAGACGTTGCTGCGCGAAGCCGAACGCACGCTGGGGCCAGGCCATCTCGAAGCCGGCAAGCGATGGGTGGCGATGGCGGTGAACGAGGCGGACTGGGGTCACCTCGATGACGCGCTCGCGCACGCCGCGCGAGGCGTGGCCGTCGTGCGGAGGGAGGCGGCCGGCGGGACGGCGCTCACGTTGGTGGAGCTGGCCTACGCCAACATCCTCGGCCGGCGCGGAGAGGCGGCGGCGGCGCAGCCCCTCCTGCGCAGCTGCCTCGCCCGCACCGAGCGCTCGGCAGCGGAGCAGCCCTATGAGCTTACGCTGGCGCTGGTGTCGGTCGGGGTGAATGAGCTGCGGTTGGGTCAGCCCGAGGTGGCCGGACAGCGCCTGGAGCGCGCGCACGCGCTGCTCCAGCAGGGCAAGCAGTCGCCTGCGGTCCTCGCCCAGGTGGACTTCTACCGCGCGCGGGCGCGCTGGGAAGCGGGCCGGGACGTCGACGCGGCGCTGGGGATTGCGAAGGACGCCTACGCCCAGCTGAGGCAGTACAACCCGGCGGACGCAGAGCTGCGGCCGATGGCCGAGTGGCTCAAGCGCCGGCGAGCGCTCTGAGACCGGGTTCGCACTGAGCGTTGCGCTTTCAGGTGCGTTGAGTGCCGGGCCGGAGTGTTCGGGCTGCGGGGGAATGGTGTCTCGGGCTGCGGGCTTCGGGGAACGGTGTCTCGGGCTGCGGGCTTCGGGTTCGGGCTACGCGTTCGCGTTCGCGTTCGCCTTCGTTCACGGGCCCGGGTACGGGTTCGGGTTCGGGCCCGGGTTGGGCGGGTAGGGACAGGCACCAGTGCAAGCGTTGCGCTCGGTGCTGCCACCGCCCACCGGGCGCCCGTTCTCCTCCCGCCGTCACCGAGCCCGAACCCGAGCCCGAGCCCGAGCCCGAACCCGAACCCGAACCCGTACCCGGGCCCGTGAACGAAGGCGAACGCGAACGCGAACGCGTAGCCCGAACCCGAGACACCGTTCCCCGAAGCCCGCAGCCCGAGACACCGTTCCCCGAAGCCCGCAGCCCGAGACACCATTCCCGAAGCCCGCCGTTCGCCACACGTCGTGACCCAGCCGCTCCCCGGGCGAAGTGGCGTTCCCCCTCCCACCTCGCGTAGATCCACCAAAGCAAAGATGCCGTGCCCAGACGACAACGCGCTGGTGGACCACGTCCACCGCAAGCTCGCACCCCCCCTCGCGCAGCAGGTCGCCCGCCACCTGGAGACCTGCGAATCCTGCCGGCAGGTCGCAGAGGCGCTCGCAGCAAGCACCACCCTGGAAGGGGACGCCGCCACCCTCCCGCCGACCGCCGGTCCGGAGACTCCCGCGCTCACCCAGGGCCAGGGCGTTGGCCGCTTCATCATCCTTCAGGCCGTCGGCCGTGGCGGGATGGGCGAGGTGTACGCGGCGTACGACCCGCAGCTGGACCGCAAAATCGCCCTCAAGCTCCTGCGCGTCCGGCAGCCGGGTCTGCTCTCGGAGAAGGAGGGCAACGCCCTGCTGGCGCGCGAGGCGCGCGCGATGGCCCAGCTGACCCACCCGAACGTCGTCACCGTGTACGAGGCAGGGACAGTGGACGGGCAGGTCTACCTGGCCATGGAGTTCGTCCAGGGCGGGACCCTGCGACAATGGCAGCTGGAGGGCGCCCGCGGCTGGCGGGAGGTGTTGGCGGCGTACCGGATGGCCGGCGAAGGGCTGGCGGCCGCCCACGCCGTCGGCCTGGTGCACCGGGACTTCAAGCCGGACAACGTCCTGGTGAGCGCCGAGGGCACCGCGCGCGTGACGGACTTCGGCCTGGCGCGGCAGATGGACGGCGCCCGGCCGCCCTCCGGCGAGGGTGGGGCCGTGGCCACTCCATCGCCGAACGCGGACCTGCTCACCTTGCCGGGGATGGTGCCGGGGACTCCGGCGTACATCGCGCCGGAGCGCCACGGCGGGAGCGCCGCCGACGCGCGGTCGGACCAGTTCAGCTTCTGCGTGGCGCTGTATGAAGCGCTCTACCTGGTCCGGCCCACCGCCGAAGACGCGGCCCGGCCGCGGCCCCCACCGGGCTCCGGCGTGCCGGCGCGGGTGCACCGCGCGCTCGTGCGCGGGCTGTCGCCGGACCCTGCCGCGCGCTGGCCGTCGATGACCGCCCTCCTGGCGGCGCTGGACCGGGCCCCGCACCCGCGCTGGAGACGCGCCAGCCTGGCCGCAGCAGTGGTCGCCCTCGTCGTCGCGACGGTGACCGGCGGCCGCTGGTACGTGGAGCGCGGCGCGCGGCGTTGCCGGGCCGCGGGGCTCCCCATCGCCGGTGCCTGGGACCTGGAGCGCAAGGACGCTGTGAAGCGCGCATTCCTGGGCTCCGGCCTCCCCTACGCAGAGCACACCTGGCGCGCCGTGGAGCAGGTGCTGGACCGGTACGCCGGCGCTTGGGCGACCATGGCGGTGGACGCCTGCGAAGCGACGCACGTGGTGGGCACTCAGTCGGAGCAGGTGCTGGACTTGCGGATGCTTTGCCTGACGCGCCGGAGAATCCACCTCGCGGCGCTGACCGAGCTCTTCGCCACGCCCGACGCGGCGGTGTTGGAGAAGGCGGTGAGCGCGGCGACGTCGCTGCCGGCCGTCAGCGTCTGCGAGGACGTGGCCGCGCTGCGCGCTTCTCTGCTGGAGCCCGAAGACCTTGCGATGCGGGAGAAGGTGGCGCGGCTGCGAGCGCGCCTGGCCATGGCAGAGGCGCTCAACAGCTCCGGCCGATTCCGGGACGCGCTGGCCGTTGCGCAGGGGGTGGAGGCCCAGGCGAAGGCGGTCGGCTTCCAGCCGGTGTACGCGGAAGCGCTGCTCTCCGCGGGAGGGCTGCGGGTGTCGGCCGGAGAGAACGGGGCCGGGGCGGAGGTGCTCACCCAGGCCGGGCTGGTGGCGGTGGCGTCGCGCAACGACGAGGTGGCGGCGCAGGCGTGGATCCGGCTCGTCACCGTGCTGGCGAACCTCAATCGGTTGGCGGAGGCGCGCAATGTGGAGGCGCTCGCGGTGGCCGCGGTGGACCGGCTCACCGCGGGCCAGCCCGAGGGCGAGCTCTCCACGCGGCTCTTCTATGCCCAGGGAAACCACGCGCTGGTGCGGGGGGACTACGAGCGGGGGTTGAGCTTCCTCAGGCGCGCGCTCGCGCTGCAAGAGCGCCTCTTCGGACCTGAACATCCCCGCGTGGCCTTCACGCTCACGTCGCTGGGCTTCGCGTTGCGCAAGCTGGGCCGGAGCGAGGAGGGCGTGGCGTACGTCAAGCGCGCGCTGGCCATACTCAAGGGGGTTCTGGGTGAAACGCACCCCTCGGTGGCCAACGTCCACCTCGCCCTCGCGCAGCTCTACAACGCCACCGGCGGCTCCGGGCAGGAGGCCGAGCTCAACCGGGCGCTGGCCATCCACGAGGCCGCCGGCACAATGCAGGGCGGCGACGCCCGGGACGCGCTCAGCGCGCTGGCGGCCGTCTACCGGCGAGGGGGGCGCTACGACGAGGCCCAGGTCGTCTATCAGCGGCTGCTGCGGGTGAGGGAAGAGGTCCGGGGCACCGAGCACTACGAGGTGGGGACGACGCTGCTCAACCTCGCGCTCAACGAGGCGGAGTGGGGCCGTTTGGACGACGCGCTGGCGCACGCGGAACGCGGCTGGTCCATCGTCAGCCGGACGCTCGACCCAGGCCATCCGCTGTACGTCCGCTGCGAGCTGCTCTACGCCGGCATCCGCCAGTACCGGGGCGAGCACGCGTTGGCGTACGGCCTGCTGAAGGCCAGTCTCGCGCGGCTGGAGAAGCCGGGCGCTGAGCCCCCTCTGTTGGCGCTGGCTCTGGCGGCGTTCGGGTCCAGCGCGCTGGAGTTGGGAGAGCGAAAGGTGGCCGCGCGCCACCTCGCGCGGGCGGTTGACCTGCTGCGTGAGACGGGCGGCGGCGACCCGAGGGACCTCGTCCAGGTGGAGTTCTCCCTCGCCCGCGCGCGCTGGGAGCTGGGGCGCGACCCGCGCGCCGCCCTCGACGGCGCCCGCGACGCGTACGCCCGGGCCCAGGCGCTCCCGCTTCCCAGCATCCTCCTCAAGCCGATGGCGCAGTGGCTCAAGCAGAGGCCTGCGCTTTAGAGCCTTGCGCCCCACCGGCGGCAAACTAAGGTGTCTGTCTTTACCGGGATGGGGGTTACGTGAAGAGCTGGTGTGTCCTCGTCATCGCATGTCCGTGGCTGGCCGTCGCTTCCGCTGCGCCGAAGGTGCCGGCCACCGCCCCGGTGACGCCGGCCGTGGCCGCCACGCCGACCTCCGCCCCGCCGATGGTGGCCGCCACGGCGAAGCCGCCCAGCCCGCTCATCAACGTCATCGAAACGCTCTACCAGAAGCAGCTGTTCGAGGCGGCGGATGTGGTGCTCGGTCTGGCGTTCAACTCCAATGAGCTGGACGCCGCGGACCGCAGCCGCCTGCTGGTGATGGAGGGCATCCTGCGCATGGAGGCCTTCCAGGAGCCGCAGGCCACCAAGGCCTTCCGCGACGCGCTGGAGCTGGACCGCCTGCTCAGCCTCCCGGAGTTCGCGCCGCCCAAGACGCGCCGGCTCTTCGAGGACGTGAAGGCCACGCTCCCGGCCCCGAAGGTCGTCCCCATTGGCCCCATCGCGCCGCTGGAGGCGCACCCGGAGCCGTCGACCGGGCCGGGCCTGCTGCCGTGGATTCCCATCGGCATCGGCGGCGCGGCGCTCCTCACTGGCGGCGGCTTCGTCGTCGCCAGCCGGATGGTGGATGGGCAGCTGCGCTCCGGCAGCTCTGACATCAAGACCCGCGCGGACCTCGACGCGGCGGTCAGCCGCGGGCAGACCTTTCAGACCACCGGCTACGTGCTGGTCGGCGCGGGCGGCGCGGTCCTCCTGGGCGGCCTGCTGTGGAAGCTCAGCCCCGAGTTCATGCCGCTCTTCTCCCTCCAGGTCGTGCCCAACGAGCATGGCTTCGCGACCGTCTTCTCCGGACCGCTGCCATGAGCTGGCGTCAACAGTGCCTGGCCGCCGCAGCAGCCTTCGCCTTCGGCTTCGGCTGCGTGGACTACACGGTGAGCCAGCAGGAGTACTGCAAGTCAGTCACGCCCTCCACCCGCGCGCGGGTCTGCGAGGACGGCCCCAAGCCGACGGTGCTGGACCCGTTGAACCGGGCCATCAACGTCTCCCCCAACGCGAAGGTGACGGCGACGTTTGACCAGGCCGTCTACTGCAGCGATGCGGGCCTCATCGTGGCGTTCAACTCGGACGCGGGCACCCTCGCCGGCCTCACCGAGTGCTCCGGGACGAAGGCCATCTTCACCCCGTCTGCTCCGTTTGTCGGCGGCGGTCGCTCCTACAAGGCCACCATCACCGAGGACATCCGCAACGACGCGGGCACGCCGGCGCTCCCAAGCGTCTGGACGTTCCAAGTGCAGTAGGCAGCCAGTAGGCAGCTAGTTGCACTTCGACTTCACGTCGATGAGCTGCCCCGGCTCCAGGCGGACCGTCTGGGTGTCCTTCTTGCCGTTGCTGCAGGCGAAGTAGACGCTGTGCTCTCCCTCGTAGACGTCCATCTTGGGGATGGGCGTTTCGCCAATGGGCTTCCCGTCGAGCGTGACGTTCGCGTACGGCACCGAGTGGAACATCAGGGCGGCCTTGCCCACGGAGATGGTCCGGTTGACCATCCCGGCGCCGGGCGGGAGCACCACCTTCTCCCGCTTGAAGAACTTCAGCTTCTCGTCGCGAACCTCGATGGTGACGGTGCCGGGCGTGAAGAACTTGACCGTCGCCGGTGAGGCGCCAGAGCCGACCACCTTCTTGCCCATGAGGAAGGTGATGCGACCGGGCGGCTCCGAGGTGACGGTGAGCGAGATGCCCGGCTTGTTGGGCGGCGGCGGTGGGGGTGTCTCCGGCGCCTCCGGGCCCAGCGCCTGGATGACCGCGTTGCCCTTCACGCCCAGGCCCATGATGTCCTTCCAGGCGTAGGGCGGCTGCACCGCGTAGCTCCAGAAGTCGCGCTTGGCCTGGGTGGGGTCATTCGACGTCGCCACGCACAGCGAGCGCTGGTCGCTCCCGCGGCCGCTGCCCACCATCTCCAGCGCGACGAAGAGGTGCTCGCCGGACTCGAGGGTGAGGGGCTCCGGCAGCTGGGCGATGACGGTCCGCGGCGCTGACTGAGGCGAGGTGGCCGGGATGCTCAGCTCCGTGCTCCAGGCGGGGTTGGGCGGCAGCGACGTCACGGCGTCGTGGAAAATCCGAACCCGGTGCGCCAGGTGCGCGACGCAGGTCTCGTTCACCGACAGCGCGTACGTCACCCCGGTCACCACCAGCGGCGTGCTGGCGGGGCTCAACCGGGTGGCCAGCCACTGCCCGTGCTCGATGGGGCTGGGCCGCGCCGCCTCCACCAGCCCGCTCGTCTTCGGCGTGTTGGTGATGACCACCACGCCCGCGTCGCCGACCGGGAGCACGTCTTCTTCCTGAAGCCCGGCGTCCTCCTCGAGGATGTCCGTCGCGGCGTCCGGGACCTGCGCGACGCCCGCATCCACCGCCGGTTGGACGGTGTCCGGCTGGCTCTTGATGATGGCCGCCACCGTGGCGATGACCACCACCGCGCCTGCCATCAGCGCGTAGCGCAGCATCCCGGGCTTCGGCGGCGTCACCGTCGTGGGCAGCGGCGTGCGCGCGTACTCGTGGTGGGCCACCGCCAGCTTCGCGTGCTCGGCCGCCTTCGCCTTGGCGTCTTCTGCGCGCTTGGTGTCCTCCGCGCGCTTCGCGGCTTCTGCGTGTTTGGCGTCCTCCGCGCGCTTCGCCTCTTCCGCGCGCTTCGTCTCCTCCGCGCGGCGGGCCTCCTCTGCCTTGCGAGCCTCCTCTGCGCGCTGGGTCTCCTCTGCGCGGCGAGCCTGCTCTGCCTTGCGAGCCTCCTCTGCCTTGCGAGCCTCGTCCGCACGGGGGTCCACGACGATGGGGATGCTCTGGCTGCTCTGCGCGCGGTCGGTCCCCAGCAGCGACTGCGCGAGGAGGGTGCCGGTGAGGAGCAGCCCAGCGCCCTCGGCCTTCTGGGCGACGGCGGCCTCTTCCTGGCGTCCGGCGTCCGTGCGCAGACCGCCGGGCGTGCGGGGCAGCGGCGTGGCCTTCCCGCCGGGCGTGGACAGGCCGTGGGGGAGCGGGGTGCCGGTGATGCTGACCGGCTTGGCTTGCAGCTCCGCCACCAGCTGCTGAATCTGGAAGGGCCCGGTGGGCTCGCGGGAGAGGTGGATGAACCGCTCCAGGTCCTGGTGCATGGCCCGGCAGTCGGCGTAGCGCTCGTCGCGGTCCCGGGCCAACGCCTTGTCCACCACGTTCGCCAGCTCCGGCGGGACATCCAGCCGGCGCTCGCGGATGGGCACCATGGGCTCGTAGAGCACCGCGTGCATCAGCGTGACTTCGCTGTCCGCGTCGTAGGGCTTGGCGCCGGCGATGAGCTCGTACAGCACCACGCCCAGCGCGTAGACGTCGGCGCGGCGGTCCACGAGCTTGGTCTTCAGCTGCTCGGGCGCCATGTAGGCCAGCTTGCCTTTGATGACCCCGGTCTTCGTGGCGTGGGTCTGGCTGGCGGCCTTGGCGATGCCGAAGTCCACCACCTTCACCGCGCCGTTCTTCGAGATGAGCAGGTTGTCCGGGCTGATGTCCCGGTGCACCAGCTGCAGCGGCTTGCCGGACTCCGGGTCTGAGAACTCGTGCGCGTAGGCCAGGGCCTCGCAGGCGGTGGCGATGATGCGGGCGCAGTGCTGGAACCCGATGGGCTGCGCCAGCTGGTTGGCGCGGCTGGCGAGGGTCCGGAGGTTGGGCCCGTCGATGTACTCCATCGCCAGGAAGTACAGGCCTTCGGACTCGCCGAAGTCGAAAATCTGCACGATGTTCGGGTGGCTGAGCTGGGAGACCAGCTTCGCCTCCATCAGGAACATCTCGACGAACTTCGGGTCCTCCGCCAGGTGGGGGAGGATGCGCTTGACCACCAGCGTCCGCTCGAAGCCCATCGGGCCGGCGGCCTTCGCAAGGAACACCTCGGCCATCCCGCCGGTGGCGATTTTGCGGATGAGCTCGTACTTGTCGACCTTCGCCACCGCTTACTCGCTCTCCTGAGCCACCGCCGAGTAGGCCCGCCAGAAGGCCCCTCCGAACAGCTTCCGCGTCAACGTCTGCTCCTCGGCCAGGTCTTCGTACAGCTCCACGTACCGCCGCCAGTGAGTCACTGGTCCCAGGAGCGACGGGCCCGAGCTCTCCGTTACCTTCTGCGGGCTCAACGACTCCAGAAGCTCCCGGACGCCGGCGCGCAGGCCCTGCAACAGCGCAATCTCATGGACCATGAACTCCTTGAAGCCGTCCCGGAGCTCATCCACCCGCGCCCGCCCTTCGCGCCAGTTCATCACGTACGCCAGCACCTCCCGCCCATCCTGCGCCCGCGCCAGCGGGGTCTGGGGCGGTTGCGACCGCAGCGCCATGTGCTCCGCGAACTGACCGTGCCCCTTGCGCAGCTCCACATACATCTTTGCGCAGGTCTCCATCACATCCGCCACGCGCTCCAGCAGCTTTTCGCCGTCGGCCGGTGGCTGGAACGCGCCCCCGGGCGCGTAGCTCCGGGCGAAGCGGGCGAGCAGCTTGGAGGCCACATCCGACGGCGCGCCCTCGGCCGGAGTAGGCACGGGGCGGACCGGCGGGGTGGGGGTGGCGGCCGGCGCGTCGCCTGAAGGCGCGGCGCCCAGCGAACGGCGGGAGGCAATGCCCAGGGCGATGAGCATTACCTGGAACTCCTCCTCCTTGAGGACCTGCGGCATCTGCTCGCGGACCAGGTCCAACGCCCGGCTCCGGTCCTCCTTGCGGAGCTCCTTGAGCCCGTGGGTCAGCTCCAGCCGCAGCTCCTTCCAGGCGTCCCGGAAGCGCACGTAGGTGGGCAGCAGCGTGCTGACCAGCTTCTCCGGGCCACCCGCAGCGGCGGCCTTCCCCACCGCGCCCTCCGCGCCGCGGGCCACGCTCACCACCGGCTTGGGCGGGGCGGGGTCCGGCTTCTCGTAGCGCTGGATGGGGACCACCGGCGCCTCTTCGCGCACGATGACCAGCTTCTGCGCCGCCATCGCGTGGGGGGACTGGAAGACCTGCGTGGAGGTGGCCTCCGCGGGCTTCACGTCCGCCGCGTCCCCCTTCGCGAACAGCGTCCCCGCGGGCTCGCGGTCCGCCTGCTCCGCCAGCGCCTCGTCGCGGGAGAAGTAGAGCCACAGCTCGCCGATGCGGACCGGGTTGGATTCGCCCACGCCCGTCGCCTTGTTGGACTCCACCCGCGCGCCGTTCACCTCGGAGCCGTTCGTGGAGCCCAGGTCCGTGTAGCGGACGCCGTCCTCGTCGAAGCGCGCCACCGCGTGCCAGAGCGACACGTAGCCGTTCTGGATGGGGAGGTCGTTGAGCTCGTTGCGGCCGATGTGCACCGGAGACTTGTGAAAGGCGCGCAGGTGCTGCTCGCCGGTGGTGGTGTTTTCGACCTTGATGACCAGGGGGCGCATGTCGGCTCTCTTCAGGCGGAGGCGGCCCCGGAGAAGTCCAGCTTCCAGTCGCCGCCCTCATCCAGGCCAATGGTGAGGCGCTCTGGGAGCGGGCCCTGCGCCATCCGCTGCAGCACGTCGCGGGCGACGGCGGGCATCAGAGACCCACGCAGCGTGTGGTCCACGTTGCGCGCGCCGGCTTCGGCCTCGGTGCACTTGTTGGCGATGAGCTCCACCAGCTCCGGCGCGAAGGTCGTCTCCACCCGGTGCGAGACGCGCAGCCGGTCCCCCAGCGCCTTGAGCTTGAGCCGGACGATGTCCTTGAGCACCTCGCCGGAGATGGGCGCGAAGGGGACGATGGCCATGCGCGCCAGGAGCGCCGGCTTGAAGTGGCGGCTGAGCGTGGGGCGGATGGCGGTGGCCACCTCCTCCGCAGAAGGCGGCTCTCCCGCGTAGAGCTTCATCACCTGGTCAGAGGCGAGGTTGCTGGTGAGGATGACCACCGTGTTCTTGAAGTCCACCACCCGGCCCTCGCCGTCGGAGAGGACCCCCTTGTCGAACACCTGGTAGAAGAGGTTCATCACCTCCGGGTCCGCCTTTTCGCACTCGTCCAGCAGCACGACGGAGTAGGGCCGCTGCCGCACTGCCTCCGTCAGCATGCCGCCCTCGCCGAACCCCACGTAGCCGGGAGGCGAGCCGATGAGCCGGGAGACGGAGTGCTTCTCCTGGAACTCGGACATGTTGATGACGGTCATGAAGCGCTCGCCGCCGTAGAGCGCCTCGGCCAGTCCGATGGCCGTCTCCGTCTTGCCCACGCCGCTGGGGCCGACGAAGAGGAGAATGCCCACCGGCGTGCTGGGATTGCGGATGCCCGCGTGCGCGATGCGCAGCGTCTCCGCCACCGTCTTGAGCGCCTCCGGCTGTCCGCGCACGCGCTCGGTCAGGCGCTGCTCGAGCTTGAGGATGGCCTCCAGGTCGTCCGCCCGCATCTTGCCGACGGGCACGCCGGTCCAGCTGGCCACCACGCGGGCCACCACGTCCGGGTCCACCTCGGGGTGCACCAGCGGCGTCTCTCCGCGCGCCTTGGCCAGCGCCGCGCGCGCGTCATCCAGCGACTTGCGCTTGTCGGCAGCGGGGGCGGGAGTGCCGTCGGCGGGGGCCGGGGCCTCGGTGACTTTACGGGCGTCCAGGATGGCGGCGACGGCGGTGCGCTCCAGCTCCCAGCGCCCGCGCAGCGTGGCCACCTGGTCCTGCACCGCGTGGATGCGCTCCTCCACCTTCTTCAAGCCCGGCTCATCCACCTCGTGGCCTTCGGCCTTGTCGCGGCTGACGGCCTCCTTTTCGCGCGCCAGGCCCGCCAGCTCCGCCTCCAGCGCCACCAGCTCCTCCGGCCGCGTGTGCAGCTCCATCTTCACGCGCGCGGCCGCGGTATCGAGCAGGTCCACCGCCTTGTCCGGCAGCAGCCGGCCGGAGATGTAGCGGTGGGAGAGCTTCACCGCGGCGACAATCGCGTCGTCGCGGATGACCACCCCGTGGGCCTTCTCGTAGGTCGCCCGCAGGCCGCGGAGCATGAGGACTGCGTCTTCTTCCGACGGCTCCTCTACCTTGACCGGCTGGAAGCGCCGCTCCAGCGCGGCGTCCTTCTCGAAGTACTTCTTGTATTCGGACCAGGTGGTGGCGGCGATGGTGCGCAGCTCGCCGCGGGCCAGCGCCGGCTTGAGCAGGTTCGCCGCGTCGCTGCCGCCCGCCGTGCCGCCCGCGCCGATGAGGGTGTGGGCCTCGTCGATGAAGAGCACGATGGGCTTGGGGGACGCCTTCACCTCGGCGATGACCGCCTTCAAGCGGTTCTCGAACTCGCCCTTCACGCCGGCGCCCGCCTGCAGCAGGCCGAGGTCCAGGCCGTAGAGCTCGATGGCCTTGAGGGACTCCGGCACGTCGCCCTGGACAATCTCCAGCGCCAGGCCCTCGACGAGCGCCGTCTTACCCACCCCCGGCTCGCCCACGATGATGGGGTTGTTCTTCCGGCGGCGGGCGAGGATGTCGATCATCTGCCGCACCTCGCGGTGCCGGCCGAAGATGGGGTCAATCTGACCCGCCCGCGCCTTCTCCGTGAACGACTGGGCGAAGCGCTTGAGGGCCTCGTCCCCGCGCCCGGAGGCGGGGGCGCCGGGCGCCCCGGAGGGCGTCTGCGGCACCGCCTCCACGGACTCAGGCGAAGGCGCGATGAGGTCCTCCACCTCCTTCTTCAGGTCGGTGAGGGAGATTCTTTCCAGCTCGGAGAAGCCTTCCGCGGTGTAGCGCTCGTGCTTGGCCACCAGCTGGACCAGCAGCGCGCCGGTCCGCAAGGACGTCGCCCCCAGCTCCACGGAGGCGTAGAGCCAGGCGTCCTCGAACCACTGCCACAGGCTCTCGGAGAACACCGGCCGGCCAGGGTTCCCCGTGCGCTGCCGCTGCAGCATCCGCTCCACCTGCGCGCTGAAGCGCTGCCGGTCCACCTCGAAGCGGTGCAGGAGGCGGGCGACGTCGCCGTCCTCGGGCAAGAGGAGCTGCAGGAGCATGTGCTCCACGCCAATCTCGTAAAACTGACCGCCGCTGGCGCGCCCGACAGCGGCCTCCAGCAAGCGGGTGGCGGTCGGAGTCAGCCGGCGGACGAGGAGTCTCGGTTCGACGCGAATGGGAGCACCCGTGTGAGAAGCGGAACTGACGGACGCTACCGTTGCGGGTGGGGCCTCGCAATCCTCGAGGAAGTGAGGCTCCGGGGAGGGGCGCCGGCGGGGGCGAGGAAGGACTTGACTCGCCGCGCCGGGGCTCTCCGGCGTGGGGGCGTTGCTGCAGGGGGGGCACAGACCTCACGGGAAGGAGGATGACCGCGCCCTCCAGAATCATGCCGGGGAAGGTTGTTCGCGGTCGGCCGGATACGTCGGACCCGCCAGACCGGAGGCGGGCGGAAGGCTGCATGAGTCGGCCCGCCTTGCCAGAGCGGAGGCAGCAGTCCCCGGGGAGGTCGAGGCGGGCGGGATAGGCGCGAACGTCTGCGGCAAGGTCGGCTGTTGCCTCCTTCATCCAGCGCGCGGCCCCCGTGGTGAGGACCTCGCCTTGGCCTCAGCCCCGAGCTGCCTCCGGCTGAGGCGAACCGGCTGCGAAGCCCTCTCTTTCGACGAGCGAATCCGCTTAGTGGGCCGCGAACGCAGCGCCCTGAGGGCTGCGCCCGTTTCTGGTCGCTGCGATAGAAGTGATAGACGTTCTCGTCACTATTGACGAGAACGTCTATCACTTCAGACGTCTATTCTGACGAAACAACGTCAGCATTTCGTGGTGGCTCGGGGACAGCTCCAGCCAAATCACGAAGTCGCAATCGAAACACCTCAGGGAGCGCAGGGAGGGATGGGAAGCGGAGCACGAACGGGAGGCTGCGTTCGCGCTGCCGGCGGGCGCCCGCCGGCAGCCCCCCGCGCCTATCTGGCCAGCCCCGGCTCCCTCAGGGACCTGTGCATCCATTCGCGCGCATCCGTTCGTCTGTCGAGGCATCGCCCGGACGGCCAGAGTCGCGGGTTCTCCTTGACTCGCGGCGCGTCTTGAAGACCATCCGGCGCCCCACGTTCGGGAAGGAACCCAGATGACGCGCTTCATGATGACGATCGCCGCCGCGGCGCTCCTGCATTTGTGTCACCTCGGACGCATGGATTCCCGGGAGCCCGACGAGCGGTTCAGCCTTGAGGTGGTGACAAACAGGCGAGACATTGCCTGTGCATCCGCTGGCGCTGTCTGGTCGGTGTGCGTGCCCCCGCCTGCGGTGTGTTAGTCGCTCTCCATGTTCAACAAGGGCGATCGCGCCTTGCGCGACAAGATTGAAGCGCTTGAGTCGGAGCGGAAGGCGCTCCGCGGTGACCTCGCCCGAGCGCGCTCCGCGCTCAGCAAGGCGGAGCGTGAGTCGGCGGACATCCAGGTGAAGCACACCCGTCTCGAACAACGGCTGAAGAAGCAGAGCGAAGAGTTGGCCTCTGCGCAAGCCATGGTGCGAGCGCTGACGCGCCGATTGGCTCCAAGTCCCGAGGAGAAGCGGCGGCTCTCGGAAGAGCTGCTCGCAGAGCAGTACGAGCGCGCGGAGAGCAGCCGCGAGGCCGCGGCAGGGTCGGATCCCTGGCGCCCGCCTGAGTAAGGCGGCAGGTGGCACTGTCGCGTCTGTTGATGACTCAGACGCAACCGTTTGTCGACAAACCCAGCCGAAACGAACGTGTTTCGGCCTCTGTTGTAGAGTTTGTCGACGAACGGTTGCGTCTGGTGCTGACGGAGCCTGGGGGACAGCTCGGTCGGCCGCGGGAGGCGAAGCGAATCACCTCCGGGAGTATCGCGAGGGGCGATGAAGCTGCCCGCCAGCTGGCCGCAGACGCTCGCGCTGCCGGCGGGCGCCCGCCGGCAGCCGCCCGCGCCTGTCTGGCCTGCCCCGGCTCCCTCAGGGATCTGTGCATCCATTTCGCGCGCATCCGTTCGTCTGTCGGCGCAAAGGACGTCGAGAGTCGCGGGTTCTCCTTGACTCGCGGCGCGGCTTGAAGACCATCCCGCGCCCCAGTTGGGGAAGGAACCCAGATGACGCGCTTCACGATGACGATCGTTGGTCGAACTCCACTCGATAGCGAAGCCGTTTCGGAACAGGTGCCTCGAAAAGCGAAGCACGGTCATGGGCTACGAGTTCTTGTCGCGTTTGGTCTACTCGGGGCAATTGCCGCGCCGGGTTGTCGTCAACCGCTCGGCTACTGCGAACAGCAGGAGGATTGTCCTTCCTTCGCGGTTTGCAATCTTCGATATCAAGTCTGTGTTCAGCCGGACGAGACCGACGGAGGGATATCTGGCGACCTGGATGCCGGAGAGGTTGGCGCAGACAGCGGGGCAGACGCCTTGAGTTCGGATGGCGGCGTCGATGCCGGGGTCTTGGATGCCGGTGAGTCGCGACGCTGTGACGGAGGTTACTGCGGACGCTGGTTGGACGGAGGCACTCTGGCGTTCCGTCGAAATGGACACACCAGCATGTTGTTGCTGGATGGACGTGTATTAGTCGTCGGCGGGACGAACCAAGACATCGCCGAGATATTCGATCCGTCAACCGGCGTGTGGCGCCCGGCGGGAGAGATGGAGGATGGCACGCGCATCCTTTCGGTTGGTTTGGTCTTGAAGGACGGACGTGCCTTGGTTTGTGGTGGGTCGGGGCGTACCGGCGGCTATTCAAGGCTCTGCGAACTCTTCGACCCAGCAACCATGCGGTGGACTAGGGCTGCGTCAATGGGCGTACCGAGAGAGTCAGCGGTCGGAGGCGTTCTTCAGGATGGAACGGTGATAGTCGCTGGAGGTGCAGACTTCATGCTGCCGCATTCATCCGCCGAGATGTACTCGCCGGATTCCGGGACCTGGTCGTCCCTCCCCAGCATGAGGAGGGCTCACAGGAATGCCAGGGCCGCCGTGCTCTCTTCGGGAGAAATGGTTGTGGTGGGAGGCCGGCGATGTCCCGCGCGTAGTTGAAATTTGAAGGGGCGGCTCCCCGAGTCGAAGAGACTCGGGTTGCACGAAACAGGAGCCGCCATGAAGCAGACAAGCAGGAAGACGTCTCGGAGGGAAGTCCCAGAGCTCCGTCCCGCG
>JBGART010000101.1:0-16400 GCA_044230055.1 Myxococcaceae bacterium
AGCAAGCTCAACACGACGGACTTCGCCGCGAGCAAAGGCATCCATCGGGTACTGCTCTCTCGCTGGAAGGTCCGTCTCGCCAAAGAAAGGGCGATTTTGAGGAAGCAGAGGCCGACTTAATCGTGCACGGGCACGAAACCCCCTCCGTGGCCGGGTTGGTCGACGAACGGTTGCATCTGCGCCCCTCAATTGTCTGCTGCGGCCGACCGGCGACACCTCCACCGCGGTCTGAGGTCGGGCCAGCTCCGAGGGGCGCACGGCGCAGGCCAAGTCGCCCCCCGTCTCCCTCTGAGCCCACTGCAGAGCAGCCCATCCTGGCTGCATCCTTCAAACGGTGAATGCCTGCGCGTTCCGCTTTGGGTGTTCCGAGGGACGGAACTGGCTGACAGCGTGCGTGGGCTTGTGCCACCTCTCGACTATGCGCCTAACGGCGCAACGCTCGAGGCGAGCGGGGGTGGGGGCGGGCGCACGCCCCACAAACTCAGGCCGCGGCCTTCTACCGCGTGCTGGGGTTCGACAGGTCCGAAGCGGTGGGCTTCCGCTTCTGCGAGGGGGTGGGGTGCTGCGCGCCGTCGCTCGTCTCCAGCGGAGCCTGGGTGCTCTGCTCCGTGGCAGGCGGCGGCGGCGCAGGCTGACGCTGCGCGGTGGTGACGCAGGCGCCCATTGCGAGCAGGGCCGTGAGGGTCTTCAGGCGGTCACGCATGGGCGCTCCGTTCACTTCGCGTTGAGGGCGCCGCGGCGGAGGAACTTCCCGTCGCCCGCCTTGCCGTGCCAGGTGTCGTTCTCCACCAGCAGCTTGCCGCGCGAGAAGACGTGCGTGGGCGCTCCCTTGGTGACCCGGCCTTCGTAGGGGTTGTAGTCCACGCGCATGTGGTGCGTCTTCGCCGACCAGCGGACCTCTTTCTCCGGGTCGAAGATGACGACGTCCGCGTCGCTGCCCGGCGCCAGGGTGCCCTTCTTCGGGTAGAGGCCGAAGATCTTCGCCGCGGCGGTGCTGGTGATCTGCACGTAGCGGTTGATGTCAATCCGCTTGGGCCGGACGCCGCCGTCCCAGAGCAGGCCCATCCGCTGCTCGATGCCGGGCGCGCCGTTCGGGATTTTGGAGAAGTCGCCCTTGCCCAGCTCCTTCTGCTCCTTCATGCAGAACGGGCAGTGGTCGGTGGAGACCAGCGCGAGGTCATCCTGCCGCAGCCCCTGCCAGAGCGCCTCCTCGTTGCCTTTGGGCCGCAGCGGCGGGCTCATCACGTACTTGGCGCCGTCGAAGCCGGGCTCCTCGTAGTTGTCGTAGGAGAGGAAGAGGTACTGCGAACAGGTCTCCGCGAAGGCCAGAATCCCGCGGTCGCGCGCCTCGCGGACTTCAGCGAGCGCCTCCTTCGCGGAAAGGTGGACGATGTAGACGGGGACGTTTGCGACCTCGGCGAGTGCCAGCACCCGGTTGCTCGCCTCCGCCTCCAGCCGGGGAGGGCGGGTGAGCGCGTGGTACTTCGGCGCGGTGTGGCCCTTGGCCAGCGCCTGCTCGATGAGGACGTCGATGACCGGGCCGTTCTCCGCGTGCATGCAGATGAGGCCGCCGTTCTCGCCGGTGCGCTGCATGGCCCGGAAGATCTGCGCGTCGTCCACCATGAAGACGCCCGGGTAGGCGGTGAAGAGCTTGAAGGAGGAGACGCCCTCGCTCTTGACCAGCTTGTCCATCTCCAGGAGCGACTCCTTGTTCACGCTCCGGACAATCATGTGGAAGGCGTAGTCGATGGCGGCCTTGCCCTCGGCCTTCTTGTGCCAGTCGTCCAGGCCTTCGCGCAGCGCGCCGCCCTGGGGCTGGATGGCGAAGTCGATGACGGTGGTGGTGCCGCCGAACGCAGCCGCGCGGGTGCCGGTGTCGAAGTCGTCCGAGCTGGAGCTGCCGCCGAAGGGCATGTCCAGGTGCGTGTGCGGATCAATCCCGCCCGGGATGACGTACTTGCCGGTGGCGTCGTACGTCTTGTCGAAGGGGCCGAGGCGGGAGAGGTCCACGCCGATCATCGAGATCTTCTCTCCCTCGAGGATGACGTCCGCGCGATACAGGTCGGAGGCCGTGGCCACCGTGCCGTTCTTGATGAGCGTGCGCATGTCGTTGGCCGGTCAGGGGAGCAGGTGGGTGAGGTCCTGGTACGTCTCCGGCCGGCGGTCCCGGTAGAACTGCCAGACGCGCCGAACTTCCTCGATGAGGTCCAGGTTGAGGTCCGCGACGACGAGCTCGTCCTTGTCCTCGCTGCCGGTGGCCAGGAAGTTCCCGCGCGGGTCGACGAAGTAGCTGGTCCCGTAGAACTTGCCGATGTTCCACGGCGCCTCGGTCCCCACCCGGTTGATGGCGCCGACGTAGTAGCCGTTGGCCACCGCGTGCGCCGGCTGCTCCAGCTTCCACAGGTACTGCGAGAGGCCGGCGACCGTGGCGGAGGGGTTGAAGACGATCTCCGCGCCGTTCAGGCCCAGCAGCCGCGCGCCCTCGGGGAAGTGGCGGTCGTAGCAGATGTAGACGCCGATCTTGGCGTACTGCGTCTGGAACGTGGGGTACCCGAGGTTCCCGGGCTTGAAGTAGTACTTCTCCCAGAAGCCCGAGGTCTGCGGGATGTGGTTCTTGCGGTACTTCCCGAGGTACTTGCCGTCCGCGTCGATGACCGCGGCCGTGTTGTAGTAGACGCCCGCCATCTCCCGCTCGTAGAGGGGCACCACGATGACCATCGAATACTTCTTGGCGTACTCGGCCAAAAGCTCCGTGGTGGGACCCGGACAGGCCTCCGCAGAGTCGTACCAGTTCGGCGCCTGGGCCGGGCAGAAGTAGGGGGTGTTGAACACCTCCTGAAGGCACAGCACCTGGACGCCGGCCTTCCCCGCCTTGTCGACGTACGGCAGGGTCTTCTCCACCATCGCCCTGACGATCTCCTTCACCGTGCCATCGGACCGCGGTGTGGAGACCTGGATCAGACCACCTTTGACGCTACGGCCCATGGCTGCCCCCGAAAATGTCGTGAAGCGGGTGTCATAGGCAGTGACCCAGAGCGGGTCAAGCGAGTGACCGTTAGACTCCACCCTGTGCCCGTCGCCTTCTTCGACCTCGACAAGACGCTCCTCGCGGAGAACTCCGGCACCCTGTGGATCCGCCGGGAGGTCCGCGAAGGCTTCATCACTCCGTGGCAAGCGCTGCGGGCCAGCGTCACGCTTGCGCGATACCACCTGGGCTTCGCGGCGTTGGAGGAGTCCCTCGCGCGGGCGGTGGCTGCGCTGGCGGGCAGCCCGGCGAAGGCGCTGCGGGACCGGACGCGGCGCTTCTACGAGGAGGAGGTGCGAGGCCTCTACCGGCCGGGCGCCCGGCAGGCGCTCGCCGCGCACCGCGCCCAGGGAGACCGGCTGGTGCTGCTCACTACGTCCACGCTCTACCTCGCGGAGCTGGTGGCCGAAGAGCTGGGCCTGGACGCCATCCTCTGCAATGAGCTGGGCGTGGACGAACGCGGCGCGCACACCGGGAAGACCGTGAAGCCGCTCTGCTTCGGCCCGGGGAAGCTGCTGCACGCGAAGGAGTTCCTCGCGGCCGAGGGCCAGCCGCTCTCCGGCTGCGCGTTTTACACGGACTCCTTCTCGGACCTGCCGGTGCTGGAGCGCGTGGGCCGCCCGGTGGCCGTCAACCCGGACCGGCTGCTGCGGCGCGAGGCCCAGCGCCGCGCCTGGGCCATTGTCGACTGGGGCCGCCCCGCGGTCCGGAGAGGCGCGGCGTGAGCCCCGAGCTGCTGCTGTCCTGGCTGATGACCTTCTCGTACCCCGCGGTGTTCGTCCTGCTGCTGGCATGCGGGATGGGCGCGCCACTCTCAGAAGACCTCATCGTCCTCACCGGCGGCGTGGTGGCGGCGAAGGGCGGGGCACTCCTGCCGGTGATGATGGCCGTCGCGTGGCTGGGCGTCATCAGCGGGGATTCGCTGCTCTACCGGATTGGCCGGAAGCTGGGGCCCAAGGCGATGGCCCACAAGCGGCTGTCGAAGGTGCTCACGCCGGGGCGCGTGGGCTGGGTGCGCGGGCACTTCGCGCGGCACGGCGCCCTCACCATCTTCGTCGCCCGTTTCCTGCCGGGCGTCCGCGCGCCGACGTTCATCCTCGCGGGCATGGGAGACATTCCGTACCGGCGCTTCCTCCTGGCGGACGCGCTCGCCGCTGCGCTGCTTGCTCCTACGTTCACATTGCTGGGCTTCTACTTTGGCGTGGCGGTGCTGGAGCGGGTGCGGGAAGCGTCGCACTGGTTGCTCTTCGCGGTGCTCGGTGCGGTGGGCGCGCTCCTCCTGGCCCGGTGGCTCGGCCGGTGGCGCAAGGCGCGCGCGCTGTCCTCGCGCCTCTGATGCGTTCGCCTCAACTGTGCGCAGCAGCACGCCGGGGGCGGCGCGGGCGCCGTCCGGGCTTGCGAAGGGGGTGGGTGATTCCCATCTGTGCTGCGCGCCCGGATGCGGGGGGCGACAGGGGGCGGCGATGGGGTGGTTCAGCGGGCTGTTGGTGGCGATGGCGTTGACGGGCACTCCGGAGCCCAGCAACGCCTCCTTGGCGTTCAATCCACAGATTTGTCAGAAGAAGCGCGTCGACGCATGCGGCTGCCATCACGTCTACGGCATCCGTCACTGCCACCCGAACCGGAAGTCGCCCCACTGTGAGGCCCCGGTGAAGGCGGCCGCACCCGCGCCCAAGGCGCCGGACGTGGCGCTCTGAAAAAGGGGACAGGCTGCTTTTTGGCGAAAAGGGGACAGGCTGCTTCTTCTGAAAAGTAGCCTGTCCAGCCTGTCCCCTATTTACGGAAAAGCAGCCTGTCCCCATTTCGCATCCGCGTCGGCGGGCGTGAGGTCGACGACGATGGCCGCGCCGCCCTCCTCGGTCTCCAGGCGGAGATGTCCGCCCAGACGGCGCGCCAGGGCCGCGGCCCGCTTGAGCCGGGCGTTGGCCGAGGGGAGCTCCTCCAGCGACAGGCGCAGCACGGGCCCGTCGACCTTGAGATTCAGTCGGCTGCGCACCGGGGCGACTTCCATCGCCCCCAGGAGGAGCTCACGCAGGAGGAGCGTCAGCTCGCCGCGCGGGGCCGGCAGCGTCACGGCGGACGGCGCGTCCACGTCTATCCAGATGCCCATCCGGCTGCTGCTGCGCCGGAGCGCCGCGGCGACGTCGTGGGCGGTGGCGGAGAGCTCAGTGCTCTGCGGCGCGGACCGCCTTCGCGAGAGCAGTCTGTCAATCAGCTCCCGTTGCCGCTCCACGGCCTGCGCCATTCGCGACAGGTACCGCGCCTGGGCCTCGCTCACACTGCCGCCCATGCCGCGCTCCATCATGTCGACGTAGCCCTTGAGCGAGACCAGCGGTGTCTTGAGGTCGTGCGCCAAGCGGCCCGTCGCCTGCTCCAGCGTCTCGTGGTGGGCGCGGTGCTCCAGGAGCTCTCGCCGCTGCGCCCAGCGCTCGGCGGACGCCGCCTGGTCCCGCTCTTCCCTCTCGAGGATGGAGCTCGCCAACGCTGCGAGCGCTCTCAGGGTCCGGTCGATGGTGGAGGTCCGGTCCGGGAACTCGATGTAGAGCGCGCCCGCCAGTCGCCCGCCCACCTTCAAGGGGTAGAGCCGGTGCTCGTGGGCGTCCACGCCGCCGTCCGCCTGCCGCAGCGCCTTGCGCAGCGCGCCCCTCGGTCTCAAGTCGAAGAGCACCGTGCGTCGTCGGAGCGCTCCCAGCCGCGCGCCTGCCGCGCAGCGCAGCTGGTGGCCGCTCCAGAGGAAGACGCCCGCGCCTGTTGCGCGACCCACCTGACACGCCGCCGCGCAGACCCACTCCAGTGCGTCCCGGGGCGCCCCCGCGACGGCGCGCTGGGCGACCTTCGCGAGGAGCTCCGCTTCGCTCGTCTCTTCCGTCCGCTCCACCCGCACCCTGCACAGTCCGGTTCCCAAGGCCCGCCGCCCTCCGCTGACGGCGTCCACAGCAGGATGCGTGCCCCGCGCGCTGCGAGAGGGAGGGCCCCGTGGCGCCTGGGGGTAGGAGGGAAGGATCTCCGGTCTCGCCCTCCTTACCGGGTGGAGAAATTACGGTCCGCCTTGCCTGGCTGCGGACCAAGCCACAGGAAGGAGGACTCCCTCGCCGTGGCGCATCGCTTGCTCGAGGCGTTCGGCGGAGGTGGGCTCTGCTGGGGACGATTGACCATTACTCGACGCTGGCGCGCAGGCTGACGCCGGGCGAGCTGGCGAAGGCAGCGGCCCGCCGCGCGTACAGGGCCGCGCGGGTGGCGCTCCATCGGTTCGGCGCGGCAGCGTCGCCGGACGCGGTGCTCGCGGCGTTCCGCGCGGCCGACGCAGCGGAGCTGGCGCCCAGGCTGCGCGAACGGGCAGGGCGTTCCTCGTGTGAGCTGGCCCAGCGCGAGCGCGTGCTCTCGGTGGTGCGGCGGCTTCCGGGGGCGCAGGAGCGCGCGCTGGCTCGAGCGGAGCGGGCGATGCGGCGGGAGTTCTGGCTCTTCGGACAGCGGGTCTGCTTCGGCGCCAGTGGAGAGATTGCCTGGAGCAGGGATCCGCAGAGCGGCCACGTCTATCCGCGCGTGCCGGCGTCTTCGCTGCCGCTGCTGCGCACGGGCGTGGACCCCAAGCCGGTCTGGGAGCTGGGCCGGTTGGAGGCGCTGCTCGCCTTGGCGCAGGGCGCGTGGGTGAGGCCCGCGCAGGCAGACGTCTTCGCTGCTGAAGCCGCGGCGCAGCTCGGGCTGTTCCTGGCCGACAACCCGGCGGGCGTGGGCGTCCACTGGACGTGCGCGATGGAGGTGGCGCTGCGCGGCGCGAACCTTGCCCGGGCGCTGCGGATGTTCGCGGACGCACCGGCGTTCGAGGCGGGCGACGTGCTGCAGCGCGCGCTGGTGGCCGTCGCCGAGCACGCCGCCTTCGTCGAGGCGCACCTCGAGGACCAAGGCGCGGTCCCCAACAACCACCTCGTCGCGGATTACGCCGGCCTGCTGGTGATGGGGGTGCTCTTTCCCGAGCTCCCGGGGATGGAGGGGAGGGTGGCGCTGGCGGCGCAGGGCCTGCGCCGGGAGATGGAGGCGCAGGTGCATCCGGATGGCGTCTCTTTCGAGGGCTCCGTCCCGTACCACCGCCTGGCCGTCGAGCTCTTCACGCTCGCCTTCGTCCACGCGCGAGACCACGGGGCGGACCTGGGGCGGGGCTACGCCGAGCGGCTGCGCGCGATGTACCGCGTGGCGCTGGCCTACTCCTCTGAAAGGGGCGAAGCGCCGCAGCTGGGCGACAACGACTCGGGCCGCGCGCTGGGTCTCACCGACCGCGGGAGCCGGGAGCACGGGTACCTCGCGTCGCTGGGCGCCGCGCTCTTCGGCGCGAGCGAGCTGCGCCGCGAGGGCGAGCCCTTGTGCGACGAGGCGGCGTGGCTCCTGGGCGAGAGCGGCGGGGCGCGCTACGAGGCGACGCCCGCGCAGGCCAGGCCGGCATCCTTCTCCTCCGCGGCGGGCGGGCTGCACGTGCTGCGCGGCGCCGGGGCGGTGGTGTCGGTGAGCGCGGGCGAGAACGGGCAGCGGGGGCTGGGCGGCCACAGCCACAACGACAAGCTCTCCTTCGAGCTCCACCTGGGCGGCGTGCCGGTCATCGTGGATCCCGGCACCGGCACGTACACGAGAGATCCCGCGCTGCGCAACGCGCTCCGGCGGACCGCGGCGCACAGCACGCTTCAAGTCGACGGCGCGGAGCAAGCGCCGTTTGACCCCGCGCGGCTCTTCGCCTTGCCAGAAGGCGCTCGCGCCCGGGCCTCCCGCGTCCTGCGCAGCCAGACGGTGGAGCAGCTGACCGCGGCGCACACCGGCTTCCCCGGGGTGGAGGTGGAGCGGACGTTCACGCTGGACAAGGTGCGGCGCGCGCTGCTGGTGGTGGACTTGCTGCGCGGGGCAGGCGTGCACAGCCTGGTCACCCGGCTGCAGCTGAAGGACGCGCAGGCGCGGCGGGTGCCCGTCACGCCCGAGCACCGGGCGCGGGCCAGAGAGGTCGCAGAGTCGATGGCGCTGTGGGGGGAGGCGGCGGTGGAGCTGGGGCCCGCGGGTGCGGCGGACGCGGTGGTGCTGGTGCTGGGCGCCGGCCCGCTGAGCCTCTCGCTGGACGAGGCCCGCTACTCGCCCGGTTACGGCGAGCTGACCGAGAGTTTGAGTGTGGCGGTGAGGGCGCGGCGAGCGCTGCCTTGCGCGCTGGGGTGGTTGATCCTGTGGGGGTGATGCATGGGTGGGACGGTGAGCCCGCTGCTGGAGCGAATCCAGCGCCGGGAGGCGAAGGTCGGGGTGGTGGGGCTGGGGTACGTCGGGTTGCCGCTGGGGATGGCCTTCGCGGAGGCGGGCTTTCCCGTCTGCGGCCTGGATATCGACACGCGGAAGATAGACAAAATTGCCAAGGGGGAGAGCTACATCAAGCACATCCCCGGCGCGCCGCTGAAGGCGCTGGTTGAGCAGGGGAAGCTGTTCGCGACCTCTGACTTCTCCCGGGCGGGCGAGCTGGACTGCATCGTCATCTGCGTGCCCACGCCGCTGACCGACGCGCGCGAGCCGGACATGACGTACATCATCCAGACGGCGCAGGCGCTGGCGCCGCACGTGCGCGCGGGCCAGCTGTACGTGCTGGAGTCGACCACCTACCCGGGCACGACGGACGAAGTGCTGCGCCCCATCCTGGAGCGCGGCGGGCTGAAAGCCGGCAAGGACTTCCACCTGGCGTTCAGCCCGGAGCGGGAGGACCCCGGCAACGGGAAGTTCAACACCAAGACCATCCCGAAGATTGTCGGCGGGCATACGCCTTCGTGCCTGGAGGCGGCGCAGGCGCTCTACGCCGGCGCGCTGGCGCAGACGGTGCCGGTGTCGTCCACGCAGGTGGCGGAGCTGTCCAAGCTGCTGGAGAACATCTTCCGCTGCGTGAACATCGCGCTGGTCAATGAGCTCAAGATGCTTTGCGACCGGATGAAGATTGACGTCTGGGAGGTCATCGCCGCGGCGTCGACCAAGCCGTTCGGGTTCATGCCGTTCTATCCGGGCCCGGGCCTGGGCGGGCACTGCATCCCCATCGACCCGTTCTACCTGACGTGGAAGGCGCGGCAGTTCGAGTTCCAGACCAAGTTCATTGAGCTGGCTGGCGAGGTGAACGTCGGGATGCCGTACTACGTGGTGAACCGGACCATGGAGGCGCTCAACGGGCAGCGGAAGAGCCTCAACGGTTCGAAGGTCCTCGTCCTGGGGGCGGCGTACAAGAAGGACGTCGACGACATGCGCGAGAGCCCGTCCATCCGGGTCATCTCGCTCCTGCAGGAGCGCGGCGCGCAGGTGGACTACCACGATCCGTTCGTGCCGAAGCTGGAGAAGGGGCACGGCAACCCGCACGAGATGAGCTCCGTCACGCTCAACCCGGAGGTGCTGGCCGGCTACGACGCGGTGATGATCCTCACGGACCACTCTTCCATCGACTACGCGAAGGTGGTGGAGGCGTCCAAGCTGGTGGTGGACACGCGCAACGCCACGAAGGCGGTGCGGGTGGGGCGAGAACGGATCGTGAAAGCCTGATCGTTCGCTTTGGGGCGGGTGGAGGCTACAGTTCCTTCACCCATGCACGCCCGTTCGCTCGTCGCGCTCGCCGCCCTCGCGCTGTGCACCGCCGCCGCTCCGCCGGATCCCCGACCGGGGCTCCTGGATGCCATGGCGGCGGAGCTCGCACGCAACCAGTCGCTGCTGAAGGTCAACGACCACGCGCCGCCGTACTTCATCAGCTACCAGATGAAGGAGTACCAGCAGCACGAGGTATCCGCGCGGTACGGCGCGCTCTTCCAGGACGACAGCTACCGGGACCGGAAGGTCTACGTCGACGTCCGGGTGGGGACCTACGAGTTCGACAACTCCGTCGACGAGGAGATGGATTTCAACTTCTCCACCAAGGGCACCAGCTACATCACCAAGAAGAACGGCCCCATCGATGATGACCCGGGCGCGCTGCGGGCGGCCCTGTGGCTCATCACGGACGAGAAGTACAAGGCCGGGCTCTTCAACTTCCTGAAGAAGAAGGGCGAGAACGTCTACTCGGTGGAGGACCCCAAGCGGCCGCCATCGTTCACGCGCGAGAAGCCGAACACGTACCTCCAGGCGCCGGTGGCGTTCCCGTTTGACCGCGCCCGCTGGACGAAGGTGTCCCGCGAGCTGTCCGGGCGGTTCAACGGGGTGCCGCAGATCTTCGACTCGGAGGTCCGCGTCACGGCGGACAAGGTCATCCGCTTCTTCGTCTCCTCGGAAGGTGGCCGGCTGCTCACCGAGGAGGTCCTCTACGGCGTGCACGTGAGCGCGGCCACCCGCGCGGACGACGGGCAGCTCTTGGACAACTCGCGCGACTACTACGCGCCCACGGAGGGCGGGCTGCCGACGGACGCGCAGCTGGCGGAGGCGACGGACAAGGTCATCCAGGAGCTGCTGGCGCTCCGCGTGGCAGAGGCGATTGACCCGTACACCGGCCCCGCGATTCTGGAGCCGGACGCCGCGGGCGTGCTCTTCCACGAGGCCGTCGGCCACCGCCTGGAGGGAGACCGGCAGGACAACGACAGCGAGGGGAAGACGTTCCGCGGGCAGGTGGGCAAGCTGGTGCTGCCGAGCTTCATCAGCATCTTCGATGACCCGGCCTTGCGGGAGAAGGACGGGAAGCCGATCAACGGCTACTACCTGTTCGACGAAGAGGGCGTGAAGGGCGAACGCACGCAGCTGGTGGAGAAGGGCGTGCTGCGCAACTACCTGCTCTCGCGCCACGCGGTGGAGGGTTTCGTGAAGTCCAACGGCCACGGGCGCAGCCAGGGCAACCGCAAGCCCATCGCCCGAATGGCGAACCTCGTGGTGGAGTCGACCAAGCAGGTCTCCGACGCGGAGCTGAAGCGGCTCCTCATCGAGGAGGCGAAGCGGCAGGGCAAGCCGTACGGGCTCATCATCCGCGACATCACCGGCGGGAACACCAACACGTCCAGCTACGGGTATCAGGCCTTTAAGGGCATCCCACGGATGGTTTACCGGGTGGACGTGCGCGACGGGAAGGAGAGCCTGGTCCGCGGCGTGGAGATCGTCGGCACGCCGCTGTCCTCGGTGAACAAGATTGTCGCCACCGGGAAGAAGCAGGGCATCTTCAACGGCTTCTGCGGCGCGGAGAGCGGCAACGTCCCGGTCTCCGCCATCGCGCCCGCCACGCTGTTGCGCGAGATTGAGCTGCAGCGGACCGTGGAGGGGAAGGACCGACCGCCCCTCATCCCAAGCCCGGTGTCAGGGAAGGCTCGCTGATGAGCCCGGCGCGCTGTCTTGACTGTGGCTGCCTGCCCCCCGTTCGCGTCGAGCGTTGCGCCGTCAGGCGCATAGTCGAGACGTCGGCAGTGCTCTCGAAACTTGGCTGATGGGCCGCTCCGCTCTGCTCGAAACAGACCGGCTAGGTGCCGTGCGTGGGCTTGCGCCACCTCTCGACTATGCGCCTGATGGCGCAACGCTCGAGGCGAGCGGGGGTGGCGCCGGACGGCGCGAGAACAGCTGTTCCTCCGACGAAATGGCCGGCCAGGGCCGGCTACCTCCTCGAGGCCAACGGGGGATGCGCCTGACGGCGCCGGGAGCAGTGGCTAGCCCTTCGCCTTTGAGCAGGGGATCTCTAGGACGCGTTTGTAGTCCGGCAGCCCGTACATGTAGACCACCTGCGAGAGCCCCTTCTGCCGGTGGAACCAGACGTGGCTCCAGAGCCAGCACTTGGGGTTGGCCGGGTCGAAGACGGCGACGGCGGCGTGCAGCTCCTGAACCAGGATGTAGTTGTTGTCTGGTTTGAAGGGGCCCCAGTCCTCGGTCACGGACACGGCGCGGACCTCCTTGTTGTTAAAGGGCTCCTTCTTCGCCAGGGCGGCGATGAGCTTGGCGTGGGCGCTTCGGTTCAGGCTCTTGGGCAGCTCTTTGTACGTGGGGGGCTCTTGCCCCAGAGCGGGCAGGGCAACGGCCAGGGCGGCAACGGCGAACAGCGTGCAACGGGACATGGGGGCTCCTTGAGTGTTTCAACTCAAAGGACATTCCCGCCCGGGCGCAGGTCGCGAGATTTGATTGCAGCCTAAGCGTCGACCTTTACGGGGACGAGGCGTTCGAGCGCAGCTCGCAGCGTGTCCATGTCAGACCGCAGGAACCCCGCCTTCTGCACCGACCGAAAGCGGTTGAGTCGGACGGTGGCGGTCAGCGGGTCCCGCGCCCGGTCGAAGTGGATCTCGAAGTCGCGGCTGTGCAGGGAGAGCCGCCCGGGCGTCTTCCCCGCGCGCAGCGCGTCCAGCCATGCGGGCAGCACCTCGAGCTTCTGGAGGTGGAAGGGGACGGTGAGCGCCTCCAGCTGCCGCCCCAGCGGGGATTGGAGGAGCCAGGCGAAGTCGTCCACCGTCCTCGCGCGGCCGTGGAGCTCTCTGGGCTGGAACTCGTGGGAGATGAGCCCGAGGTCCAGCTCGCGCAGCTGCGGCAGGCCGGTGGTGGCGATGAGCGCCTTGAGGCCCTGGCTTCGAGGCCTGCCGTCCAGGAGCCCGTCGCCCGCGCCGATCTCCGCGAGGATGAGCCGTCGCAGGCGGGGTAGCTGAATCGTCGCCAGTGATGCCAGCGCGCTCTGAGTGACGCCTTGCGCGTCCTCAAGCGACTGCATCCAGCGCGACAGCCCGGCGTGGCCCTTGAACACCAGCTGCCTCACCGTGGCCCACTCGGGATGGGCGAACACCACCTCCGCTTCGCTCTTCCGCTTGACGTCCGTCTCACAGACCGCGAGGAAGCCCCGCTCGAACTTCGCGGTGGAGACGATGACCGCTTTGCCGATGGCGCCGCACCAGGCGCGCACCTTGCCGTCCAGCAGTCGCGCGGCGCGCTGCTGGGCTTGTGGATTGCCCAGCTGCAGGGCGATGAATTCGCCGCGCGGGTCTCCCCGCTCCTGCAGGCAGTCGGCGTAGACCTGACGGCGGGCGTCGTCCTCCGGGTGCTCCCAGATGGCTTGCAGGAGCAGGCGCTCGTCGCCGCTGCGTGCGTCCGGCGCAGGGCGGGGGGCGGGCGCGGTCTCCAGCGCCGCGTCGAGGTTCCTGGGCACGTGCGGGGGCGCGTCCGGGACGCCGTCGGGGAAGCGCGCCGCCAGTCGCTGCCAGGTCTTCTCCGCGCGTCCGAGGGAGGCGCGCATGGCGTCTGATTGGTTGGGGACGAAGACCTGGGAACGGGAAACCGCGGCCTGCAGCGCGTCGAGCGCGCGGGGATCTCCGGTGGCCTCCAGCAGCTTGAAGAGGCGCGTATGGACCTTGTTCCACGCGCTGGATCCGGCGGGGAGCTCCAGCAGCCGGACCAAAGGGAGGGTCAGCTGCGGGTCGTCCGCGTGCCGGGCCAGCTCCTCGAGACAGAGGGCGACCCTCGAGGTGTTTCGCGGCGTGGCCCGCGCCTCGAGGCTGTCGAGCAGGTGGGCGAGGTCCAGCGGGCTGCCGGCCTGGGCGCGGGCAATCCATTCGGCGTGCCACGCCCTCAGGCCTTCGCTGCCCAGCGCCGCGCCGGTTGCGAACCGCCGTCCGGCCGCCTCGACGAGCGCAGCGTGCTGCGCGCACCGGCACGCCCGCCAGTGCGCTCGAAGCTGTTCATAGATGTCGCGCGGCTCCAGCGTTTTCAGGGACATGAGGGGGCTGGCGAGGCTCGAGTTCTGATGACACGAGAGGTTGTCACATCTCTTCGGCGCTCGGCTCTCTCTCTCGGCTCACCGCGAACTCAATCGCTCTCAGAGGGAGTTGACCCATGGCGCTTCATATTTCCAGCTCAAACCTGCCGGCCTCGCTGAAGTACTACGCCAGGGAGGCGGACCGCGTCGCGGGCAACAGCGACGGCTACATCGACCGCAACGAGGTGATCGACTTCACCGAGATTGGCAAGGAGTACACGGACAAGACGTTCACTGCGCTGAACCGGGAGTTCATGCGGAGGGGCGTGAACACCCTGCAGATTGCCGCGCTGCCCGCCAGGCTTCAGGAAGGCGCTGAAGCGGTGGACTCGTACGGAAACGGCGACGGCAAAATCAACTATCCCGAGCTGAACTTCTGGCTCGAGGATTCCATGGAGACCTTCGAGACGTCGAAGAACCAGCTGCTCTTTCGCGTGGGCGGAGCAGAGCCCGGAGAGCCGCCCCCCGGGCGGCCGGTGACGGTGAGCCGGGAGGCGGTGCTGAAGGCCCTCAAGGTCCAGCGCCTGCCGCCCCTGCAGTCCCGGCCGAACGTGGAAGGGTTTACGCCGGTCTTCATCGACGACATGCAACACGTGGACGGCCCCCGCCGCGACGCGTACGTGAACCCGCAGACGGGGAAGTTCTACCTCAAGGTGAGCGGTGCCGGCCCCATGGGGCCACAGCCTCCGTCCTGGTACGGCCCCGGGAAGATCTGAGGGCTCAGCCCTCAGACGCCCAGCTCAGCGCCGCCTGGACGCGGGGCGGAGCCTCATCGAACACGGACAGGTGAGGGCTCCCGCTCGTCGCAGCGGCTCCCGCGCTTCGGGTCCGGCGACCGCTACCGGCCAGCGGTGACGTCCAGGTCACCCGCCTGCAGCGACGACACCTCCGGGCGGAGGAGGGTGAGCAGCGCGGCGAGCTCGTGCTTGACCGACGGGTCTGGCACGCCCCCGGCGACGAGGTCCACCCGCGCCCGGATGGCGCCCTCGTCCTTCTGGAAGCGAACGTCGTGGTAGCCGCTGAAGGTGCGGAGTCGCCTCAGGTTGGAGGAATCCCGGAGCACGTTGAGCCAGTCGAGCAGGATGCCGGGCTGTGAGGCGCTGAAGGAGACGGAGAGCGTGTCGATCTGCCTTCCGACTGGTGATTCGAGCAGCCAGGCATAGTCGCCGGCGCTGCGGGCGCGGACCTGGCTTCCTCCGTATTCGACGGACGAGAGGCCCAGCTCCAGCTCAACCAGGCTCGGCAGCCCGCGCGTTGCGCTCAGCGCTTCGAGCCCCGGGTCCCTGGGCGTGCCGGCTTGCAGCGCGTCGTCGTAGCCGGCGACGGCGATCCCCAGGCGCTGGAGGCGTGGGAGTGTGTCCGTGCTGAGGGTGGTGAGCGCGGCGAGGGTGACGCCGCCCGCGGTCTCCAGCGAGCGCATCTGACGGGAGAGCCCGGCGTGGCCGCGGAAGTGGATCCGCTTGACGGTGGCCCAGTCGGGGCGACTGAAGAGGGCCCGAGCTTCGCTTGCGCGGCGCACGTCCGTTTCGCAGGCGGAGAGGAAGCCGCGCTCGAACTCCGCGGTGGACGCGATGACCGCCTTGCCGATGGGCCCCAACCAGGCGCGCACCTTGCCCTCCAGCATTCGCCGGGCGCGCCGCTGCGCCTCTTCGTTTCCCGTGCTCAGCTGCAGCGCGATGAACTCTCCCCGGGCGTCACCGCGCTCCAGGAGGCAGTCGGCGTAGACCTGGCGGCGGGCGTCGTCGTCCGGGTTCTCCCAGATGCTTTGCTGAAGCTGCTGCTCGTCCAGCCGCTGCGGTGGGCGCAGGTCGGGGCAGGAGGGGAGGGCGGCGATCGCGGCGTCCAGGTCACGCGGAAGGTTTGCCGGGGCGGGCGGGACGCCCTGGGGAAACCGTGCTGCCAGCCGATTCTGGCACTTGAGCGCGCGCGCCAGGGAGGCGCGCATGGCCTCTGACTGGTTGGGCGCGAGGACCCGGGAACGCTCGACCGCCGGTTCCAGCGCGGCGATGGCCCGTGGATCTCCGATGGACTCCAGCAGCTTGAAGACGCGGGTGTGGACCTTGTTCCAGGCGCTCGAGCCGGCGGGGACGTCCAGCAACCTCAGGAGGGGAAGCGTCAGCTGCGGATCTTCTTCGTGCGGCGTCAGCTCATCCAGGCAGGAGGCGATCATCGAGGCGTGGCGGGAGGTGGCGTGCGCCTCCAGGCTGTCGAGCAGGGCTGTCAGGTCCAGCGGGTTTCCTGCGCGGGCGTGCTGGATCCAGCTCGCGTGCCATTTCTTGATTCCGTCCGGGTTCGGGGGCGGCGGCCGGAGCTTGGCGAAGCGGCGGCCGGCCTCCTCCACCCACTCCGCGTGCTCCGCACAGCGGCAGGCGCGCCACTGCGCGCGCAGGCGTTCGTAGGTCTCTCGGGGTTCCATCGTCTTCGGTGCCCGTGCTTAGCAGGCCGGGCGCTCGGGGCGAAGCCGGCGGTCTGCCCAGAGTGTTCGAGCGTTGCCGCCAGGCGCATCGCTGGCAGGCCTGGTGCTCGATGCGGCGGTGCGTGCAGTGCGGGAGGCAGGCGGGACAGGGGGACACAGGTTTCGGGCGGAGCTGTCCGGTTGCCGACGCGGAGATGGATGCGGTGCTCACGCGGAGGCAGCTGTCCCAGAGGGTGGTCAAGGCAGGCGGGATAGTCCCGGGCGGCTGCCGG
>JBGART010000102.1:0-17460 GCA_044230055.1 Myxococcaceae bacterium
GGGCGCCCGCCGGCAGCCGCCCAGGACTGTCCCGCCTGCCTTGACCACCCTCAGGGACAGCGCCCTCCGCGCGAGCAGTGCATCCGTCTCCGCGCGCGCACACGGACAGCTCAGCCCGGGACCCGCGTCTCCCCGTCCAGCTGCATTCGCGCTGGCATCCAGGCTCGTTCTGGCTGCCGCCAACGGATTGGCGTCCCCGATCCGTGGGTCTACTGCGTGGCCGACGCCGACGCTGCGGCAGCCGCGACGCTGATGGCCACCGCGGCCACGACGGCGCCCGCGGAGAGACTGCCCACCAGGGCGACGGTGCGGCCGACGCTGAAGCGGCTGCCCTGCTCCTCGGCGCAGACGTAGTTCGGGATGGCCTGGATGTCGCCGCAGGCGGAGTTCTCCTGGACCGACACGCCCGGGCAGTGACGCACGCACGCCAGATACTCCTCCGAGCCGCGCTCGCGCCGGGGCTGACAGTCCGCGAAACAGGTGTCGTCGTTCCGGGTCTGGGCCTTCGGCATGGAGATGGCGGTGTACGAGGTCGCCCGGCACGCGGTGCAGACGAGGGCAAGAGCAAGGGCGAGGGCAACGGGACGCAGCCTCATGGGTCGAATTCTCCGCTGTGTTGGCTTCCAGAGGGAGGTGCGAGTCGCCGCTCGATGTCGCAAACTTTCTTCAGCCACCCGCCGAATTCATGTCCGTCGCACCCGAAGCAGGTGCGCGGCCAGCCGGACAATCTCGTCGACGTACGTCTCGTCCGCGACGTAGTCGGGGCGCTCGAGGATGGCCGCCTGGGTCAGCCCGTCCACCAGCTGAACCAGAATGAAGGCGGCCTGTTGCAGGTCGACGACGTCGATCTCCTTCTTGCGCGCTTCGAGCACCGCGGCGAGGAGCTCAACCATCGTGCGCCGCAACGCGATCACCGGGTTCAACCGCTCCACCCGGGGGACCTCCTGAAGCAACGCCCGATGGAAAGACGGATTCGCGCGGTGCAGCGAGAGGTGTGCCTGCACGGCGAACCGAATGGCCTGCTCGATAGGCGCCTTCCGGAAGTCCTCCAACATGGCCGCGGTCTCGCTCTGCACCGACGCAAGGTGCCGATCGATCAACGCTCCAATCAATGCGTCCTTGTTGGGGAAGTATTGATACAGCGAAGCGATGTTCACGCCCGCCACCTCGGCGATGCGGTTGGTGCTGGCGCGGTCGTAGCCTTCCTGCTCCAGCACTCGCGCCGCTGCCTCGAGCAGCGCCTCCACGGTGAAACGGGACCGCGCCTGTTTGGGCCGCTTCTTCGCCGAAGGCGCCGGGCGTCTTGTCTTCAAACACAAGCTCCCAGGGGCTGCCCCCTGTCGCAAACTTTCTTCACTTGCCGAGCCGCCACCTTGCCACGGGCCCGTAATCTTTGGCAGGAAGGCGCATGGCTTCCCCCGCCGCCCCCTTTCAGCACCCCTTCTTGCCGACGTGCCGCGCTGACGTCGAGGCGCGCGGCTGGGACGGGCTGGACATCGTCATCGTCTCCGGCGACGCGTATGTGGACCACCCGGCCTTCGGCCCGGCGCTGATCGCCCGCTTCCTCGAGGGGCGCGGCTTCAAGGTCGGCCTCCTGGCGCAACCGGACTGGCACTCGGCCGAACCGTTCAAGGCGTTGGGCAAGCCGCGCCTCTTCTTCGGGGTGGCGGCCGGGAACCTCGACTCCATGTTGAACCGCCTGACCGCGCAGAAGAAGAACCGGTCAGAGGACCAGTACAGCCCCGGCGGCCGCACCGGCGCGCGCCCGGACCGCGCGACCATTGTCTACGCCCAGCGCTGCCGCGAAGCGTTCCCCGAAGTCCCCATCGTCCTGGGCGGAATCGAAGCGTCGCTGCGGCGCATTGCCCACTACGACTACTGGAGCGACAAGGTCCGCCGGTCCATCCTGATGGACGCCAAGGCAGATCTCCTCATCTTCGGAATGGGCGAGCGCCCGGTCTGGGAGGTGGCGGACCGGATGCGCAAGGGCGAGCAGATCTCCGAGATCCGCGACGTGCGCGGCACCGCGTACATCGTCGGCCGCGAGGAGCTGAAGCAGCTGGAGTCAGATCCTGCGCGCTACGCCACGGACAGGAAGGTGGTCGTGCTTCCGTCCTTCGAGGTCGCCTCGCAGGACAAAATCGCCTTCGCGAGGATGAGCCGGGACTTCCAGCTGGAGACGAACCCCGGCAACGCGCGGGCGATGGTCCAGCGCCACGGCGACCGCGGCGTGTACTTCAACCCTCCGGCCTTCCCGCTGGACGACGGCGCGGGAAATGGCCAGGGCGTGGCCATGGACGAGCTGTACGATCTCCCGTTCAACCGCGTGCCACACCCACGGTACCGGGAGCCCATCCCCGCGTACGAGACGGTGAAGCACTCGGTGGTCCTCATGCGCGGCTGCTTTGGCGGCTGCACCTTCTGCTCCATCACGGAGCACGAGGGCCGGGTCATCCAGAACCGGTCCGCGGAGAGCGTGCTGCGGGAGATCCGCGCGCTGCGCCGGATGGACGGCTTCCGCGGGACGGTGACGGACCTCGGCGGGCCGACGGCGAACATGTACAAGATGCGCTGCAAGTCGGACGACATCGAGCGGCAGTGTCGTCGGCTGTCCTGCGTGCACCCGGGCATCTGCGAGAACCTCAAGACGGACCATGACCCGCTCATCGACGTGATGAAGCGGGCCCGCGAGGAGCCGGGGGTGAAGCACGTCTTCATCGCCAGCGGCGTGCGGTACGACCTGGCGGAACGTTCGCCGGAGTACGTGACGGCGCTGGCCACGCACCACGTAGGCGGCCAGCTCTCCGTCGCGCCGGAGCACGTCAGCCCGCGGGTGCTGGAGAAGATGAAGAAGCCCGGCATCGAGAGCTACGAGCGCTTCTTCGAGATGTTCGCCTGCGCCAGCAAGGACGCGGGGAAGGAGCAGTACGACATCCCGTACTTCATCAGCGGCCACCCGGGCTCCACGCTGGAGGACATGGTGGAGCTGGCCCTCTGGCTCAAGCAGACGGGCAGACGGCCGCGCCAGGTGCAGGACTTCATCCCCACGCCGATGTCGATGGCCGCCTGCATGTACTACTCGGGGATGGACCCGCTGACGATGAAGCCGGTCTACACGGCCACCGGCCTGCGCGAGAAGAAGCTGCAGAAGGCGCTGCTCCTCTACTGGAACCCGGAGCAGTGGCCGCTGGCGCGCGAGGCGCTGGTGGCGGCCGGCCGGGCGGACCTCATCGGCCGTGGGCAGGCGGCGCTGGTGCCGCCCGAGTCCGGGGCGGAGCGGGCGCGGCGCGCGGTGGCCCACTGACGGCAGCTGCGTCGATGTGGGCAAGCCGGCCCTGATCCGGTTTCCTTTGTCTTTCGCTGGAAGCTCGATGACGCTTCGCGGAAAACGCATGGGGAACTCGGGCGGGCCGGCGTGGCAGCAGATGCTGGAGCAGCTGCCGGTAGGCGTGGCCTTGTACCGCGCCGGCCGCTACGCCTTTGTCAACGAGGCGCTGACCCGGATGGTGCGGATTGAAGCGCCCGCGCTGATGCAGCTGGATCCCTTCTCTCTGCTCAGCCCGGAGGAGGGGCAGCGGATTCGGGATCGGTACGTCGCTCGGGCGCGCGGTGAGGCCATCACCCCCGCCTACGAGATGACGGTGCGCCGCGGGGACGGGACGTGGGTGCAGCTCGAGGTGGAGCCGCGGATGGTGGGGCCGGACGAGGTCCTGATGGTCTTCCGGGATCTCTCCTCCCACCGCCGGGAGCAGCTGCTCCTGGGAGAGCTCGGCGTGCTGGCCGCGCGGGTGCAGCGGACGAGCGACTCTGCCGGGATGCTGGAGGCGGCCATCGACGGCCTGTTCCGCCTGGGCTTCCACGTGGCGCTGGCGCGGGTGGTGGAGGGCGCCTGTCGGTTCGAGTCCGTGCGCGCGCGGCCGGAGCTGGAGGCCTTCCTCAAGCCGGTGCTGGGCCGCAGCCTTCCGCTCAAGCACGTCCCCGGAGCCGAAGAGGCCTTTGACCGGCAGCGCGGCGCCTACTTCGACGACGGGCCGGCGGCGCTGCGGCTCCACCTGGAGGCCGCCGGGGTGGCGATCCCGGCAGACCTGCTCGTGCGGCTGCGCGAGGCCGGCATGGACAAGGCCGCGGTGTCTCCGTTGTGCCTCCATGGCCAGCCGTGGGGCCTGCTGGTGGTGGTGGCGGACGCGCTCAGCCCGCAGTCCGCGGCGGCCCTCTCGCTGTTCTGCGCCCAGTTGGCCGCGGCGCTGGAGCGGGCGCAGACCATCGACGAGCTGACCCAGCAGAACCGCCGGCTCGAGGCGATCAACGCGATGGTGCAGGCCGCCAGCGATCCGGATCTCAGCGGCCGCCGGACGCGGATCTTGCGGATCGTGATGGAGGCGACCGGGAGCGACGCGGCGTGCTTCTACCGCGCGGTGCCGGCGGAGGGCGTGCTGGTGATGGAGGAGCAGATAGGCGCGCCGGGCTGGTTCACGGAGCGCTACCGGCGCCTGCCTTTGGCCGGCTCGGTGACCGGGGGCGCCGCCAGCGGGATGCGCGGCCGCGCCCTGATGCTGGACGACTGGCCGCCCGAGCACCGCGAGCACGTGGCCCGCGTGGGCTTCCTCTCCTCCGCGCTGCTGCCGCTGGTGGCCGATGACAAGGTGAGCGGGTCCTTGAACCTGAGCCGCCGCCGCGCGGAGCCCTACACCGACCAGGAGCTCCGGGCGGCGGAGATGCTGGCCAGCCAGCTCGCGGTGCTGATGGAGCGCTCGCGCCTGCTGGTGGAGCTGCGCCGCAGCTACGACGAGCTGGCCCTCGCGCAGAAGGAGCTGGTGAAGCGCGAACGTTTGGCGGCGCTGGGAGAGCTGGCCGCGGTCATCGCCCACGAGGTGCGCAACCCGCTGGGCGTGGTGTTCAACTCGCTGGCGACGCTGACCCGGCTGGGGCCATCGCCGGACGCGGCGCAGCTCATCACCATCATCGGTGAGGAGTCTGAACGGCTGGACCGGCTGGTCGCGGACCTGCTGGACTTCGCGCGCCCCCACGAGCCCAGGCTCAAGCCCGAGGTGCTGGCCGACGTGGTGGTGAGCGCGGTGGAGGCTGCGGAGCGCGGGACGGGGCTGCACGGGGTCACCATCCGGGTGGAAGTCCCCCGGACGCTCCCCAGCGTCCTGCTCGACGCGCAGCTGTGCCGGCAGGCCATCCTGAACCTCCTGCTCAACGGCGCGCAGGCGATGGGCCGCGGCGGAGAAGTCGTCGTCCGGGGCAGCGTGGACGCGGCGAAGCCCGGTTGCGTGCGGCTGGACGTCCGAGACTCCGGGGTGGGGGTTCCCGCGGAGCTGGGCGACCGCATCTACCAGCCGTTCTTTACGACCCGGGCTTCAGGCACCGGGCTGGGGTTGGCGCTCGTCAAGCGGATTGCGGAGGCGCACCAGGCGGAGCTCTCCTTCGTGTCTCCGCCTGGCGAGGGGACCACCTTCACGCTCTGGCTCCCGAAGGCCGGCTAGCGCCGCGCCCGGACCCGGACGTGAGTCGGATCTCCCGCCGCGGCGTGGCCTCGGATGAGCACGATGGCGGCGGCGACGGCGATGAGCGCCGGAATCCAGTAGCTGAACAGCACGCGGCCCGCGCCCACCTGTCCGCTGAAGACCACGCCGGAGACCGCCAGGATGACCGACGCGCTGATGAGCAGCGCCCGGGCAATGCCATGGCGCTCGCGCTCCACGAACTGGGCGATGAGGGCGATGAAGAAGACCACGCCCATCAGCGGGGCGACCACGGAGTAGGCCGACGGCAGGCTCCCGGAGCTGCTCTCCGGGTAAAACATCACCAGCCCCGTGAAGAACGTGGCCACGGCTGTGAGTATGGCGGCGACAATGTCGGCGCGGCCGAGGATGGCCCAGCGGCGCCAGGGACGGAGGAGGGGAGGCCCGGCGCTGCCGTCCTCGCGGGGGAGTCGTCGGTTGGAGAGCTCTGGCTGCGGCTGCTGCATCGAGGGTCGGTTCACGGCGCTGCCTCCTGGCGACGGGTTGAATGTGTGCACGGCTGCGGTTCAATGAAACCTAAGCGCAGTGCTTCCCCGGCGACGGCAGCGCCCAAGGGCCTGCCTGCCCAGTCGCCCGTTGACCCGGCGTCGCGGCCGCTGGTAGGAAGGCCGACCTTTCGACGCGGGAATGAGGCCTGTAAATCGGCCTTGGATCGATCGCTACTGGGGTGTGGGCTTGACCGAAGGGCGAACCGCCGGACCAGAGGAGGGTTTCGCCGACCTGGACGGCGCCCCCCTCTCTGCCTCGGATGCGTTCCAGATTGCCCTGCCCAACTTCGAAGGGCCGCTGGATCTGCTGCTCCACCTCATCCGGGAGCACAAGCTCGACATCTTCGACATTCCCATCGCGCTCATCACCGAGAAGTACCTGGAGCACCTGGCGCGGATGAAGGAGGTCAACCTCGACATCGCCGGGGAGTTCCTGGTGATGGCCGCCACGCTGGCCCACATCAAGAGCCGCCTGCTGCTCCCCCGCCAGGAGGTCCAGGGCGAGGTCATCGAGCAGGAGGAGCAGGGGGACCCGCGGGCGGATCTGGTGCGGCGCCTGCTGGAGTACCAGAAGTACAAGGACGCGGCGGAGACGCTGGGCAAGCAGGACATCCTCGACCGGGACGTGTTCACCCGGAAGGTGTCCGTGGAGGCCACGCCCATCCCGGACGACGAGGTGGGCCTCGTCGAGATCTCCATCTACAAGCTGATTGAGGCGCTGGACCGCGTCCTCAAGAGCGCCGAGCCCGAGGCCAAGCACGAGGTCGTCCGCGAGCGGCTCTCCATCAGCGACGCCATCCAGCACATCGCGCAGCGGCTGCGGGTGGCCGGCAAGCTCAACTTCTTTGAGCTGTTCGAGGGGCCGCGGGACCGCTCGCGGATCATCGCCACGTTCCTCGCGCTGCTGGAGATGTGCAAGATGAAGATCCTGCGCGTGTTCCAGGAGGACGGGGGCGACATCGTGCTCTCTCCGAACGGGAGCGCCCTGGAGAACCTGGTACCGCCGGAGGTCGACGAGAGTGAGTACAAGTAAGACGGGTCTGGGCTCTCCTGAAGCGGGGGCCGGCGAGACGAGCGGCAAGCGGCGGTTCACGGACGATGAGCTGGCGGCGGCCTCCGAGGGCCCGGCGGGAGACCCCGAGCTCGACGAGGTGGATGCGGCCAACATCGACGACGACGAGGCCGCGGATCCGGAGACGTCGTTCGAGAAGCTGGTCTCCAAGAGCCGGAAGCTCTCGCCTGAGCGCGTGCGCTCTGTGCTGCAGAGCGTGCTCTTCGTGGCGCCCGCCCCGCTGAACGTGGGTCAGTTGCACGAGGCCACGGGGATTGAGCAGGAGCAGATTGAGCAGGCGATGAACGCGCTCGGCGGCACCATGCGCGACGGCATCACCGGGATTGTCCTCCACGAGGTGGCCGGCGGCTGGCAGCTGCGCACGGACCCCGGCTCCGGCGAGTACGTGCGGCGTTTCCTGCGCGTGAAGCCACAGCGGTTGACCCGGGCTGCGGTGGAGACCCTGGCCATCATTGCGTACCGCCAGCCGGTCACCCGCCCGGAGATTGAAGACATCCGCGGCGTGGACTGCGCGGCCCTGATGAAGGCGCTGCTGGACCGGAAGCTGATCAAGATCCTCGGCAAGAAGGAGGAGGTTGGCCGGCCCATCCTCTATGGGACCACGCGCGAGTTCCTTGAGTTCTTTGCGCTCAAAGACCTGTCCTCGCTGCCAACCCTGCGGGAGTTCCAGGAGCTCACGCGCGAGCACCAGGAGATTGTGGAGAAGGAGGCCCCGGGGCCAGGCGTGGATGGGACGGTCGCGGCGCTGGCGGACCCTGAGTTCGAGAAGCGGCTCGAGGCCTCCAACCAGGAGTCCGAAGCGGCGCTCGAGGCCCTGGAGAGCGCGATGACCACCGCGGAGCACCGCTCCAAGACGGTCGCCGAGGTGCTCAACCCGCCCGCGCCCGCCGCGCCGCCCCCCGGAGAAATCAACTCCGCGGGTGTGAACGACAGCGGAACCTGATAGCAGGCCGCATGCTCGAAAGACTGCAGAAGTACCTCGCGCGCGCGGGCGTTGCGTCGCGCCGCCACGCCGAGGCCCTCATCACTGAGGGCCGCGTGAAGGTGAACAACACGGTAACCACCGTCCTCGGCACCAAGGTGGAGGCGGGCAAGGACCTGGTGACCGTCGACGACCGGCTCGTCGAGCTGCCGGAGTCCCGGTCGTACTACGTGCTCTACAAGCCGCCCGGCGTGGTCACCACGCTGGATGATCCTGCTGGCCGCACCTCTGTCGCGAACCTCATCCAGGAGGTGGCCACCCGCGTGTACCCGGTGGGGCGCCTGGACTACGACGCCGAAGGCGCGCTCCTGGTCACCGACGACGGCGAGCTCGCGCACAAGCTCACGCACCCCAGCTTCGAGGTGCCGCGGACCTACCTCGCGAAGGTGAAGGGCGAGCCAACGGTGGAGTCGCTCGACAAGCTGCGCGGCGGCGTGCGGCTGGAGGACGGGATGGCAACGCCGGTGTCCCTCTCCATCTATCAGCACGCGGAGCGGAACACCTGGCTGCAGATCACCGTCTCCGAGGGCCGGCAGCACCTCATCAAGCGGATGTGCGCTGCCATTGGGCATCCTGTCCTGCGGCTGTTCCGCCCGTCCCACGCGGGCGTTGGAGTGGACGGCATGCGGCAGGGCGAGCTGCGAGCCCTCTCCGGCGACGAGGTGCGGGAGCTGCAGGCCGTGGCGAACGGAGAGGCCGCGCCCAAGCAGCGCGAGCTTCGCCTGCCGCCGCGTCGGCACGGCCACGGTGGCGCCGAGCAGGACGACGACGAGGGGTTCGAGGCGGAAGAGAGCGAGTCGGCGTCCAGTGACGCGTCGGAGGGCCGCTCTGGCGATCGCGAGGGCGGTCCAAGAGCGTCTGGTGGCGGGGCGCGAGGCGGGCACCGCGAGGGTGGCGGGCGCAGCTTCAGTGGCGGAGCCAAGCGGAGCTTCGGCGAGCGAGGCGGTGCGGGGAAGCGCGAGGGCGGCGGTCGCTCCTTCGGCGGCGGAGAGAAGCGGAGCTTCGGCGAGCGGAGCGGCCCCGGAAAGCGCGAGGGCGGGGGAGCACGCGGCTTCGGGGGAGAGAAGCGGAGCTTCGGCGAGCGAAGCGGCCCGGGAAAGCGCGAGGGCGGCGGTCCGCGCTCGTTCGGTGGCGGTGAGGGCGGCCGCTCTCGCGGCTTCGGTGGCGGAGAGAAGCGGAGCTTCGGCGAGCGAGGCGGCCCGGTGGGCGGCGGTGGCTCCTTCGGCAAGCGGAGAAGCGGAGCTTCGGCAGGCGGCCGGGAAGGCGCAGGGGCGGCGGCGCGCGTTCCTTCGGTGGAGAAGAGGGCGGCGGATCCGGGAGCGAGGAGAGTGCCTCTTTCGGCGGCGGAGAGAAGCGGAGCTTCGGTGGAGAGAAGCAGAGAGAAGCGGAGCTTCGGCGGAGAGAAGCGAAGCTTCGGCGGAGAGAAGCGAAGCTTCGGCGGAGAGAAGCGAAGCTTCGGCGGAGAGAAGCGAAGCTTCGGCGGAGAGAAGCGGAGCTTCGGGGGCGCTGGCGGCAAGCGGAGCTTCGGTGATCGAGGCCCCCGGACCTTTGGCGAGCGCGGCGGGCCGGGGAAGCGCGCGGGCGGGCCGCGGAGCTTCGGTGAGCGAGGGGGGCCGGGAAAGCGGGAGGGTGGCGGGCCGCGGGCGTTCGGAGAGCGGCGTGAGCAGGGTGCACCAGGAGGCTTCGGTGGCGCAGCGAAGCGAGGGTTCGGAAATGGAGAAGGTCGCAGCTACGGGGCGGGTGGCCCGAAGCGGTCGTTCGGGAAGGGAGAGGGTCGAAGCTTTGGAGGCGGCGCTGGCCGCAGCTTCGGCGCCGGTGGTGGAGGTGCGAAGCGCAGCTTCGGGGAAGGTGGCCCGAAGCGGAGCTTCGGGAAGGGAGAGGGTCGCAGCTTTGGAGACCGCAGCGGCGGCAAGCGCGCCTTCGGTCCTGGCCCCGGAAAGCGCGTCGCCGGCGTCGGCCGGGACTCCGGCCCGCGCGGTGGCGCGAAGAAGGGCGGCTTCGGCGCGCGGAGCGGCCCGAAGCGAGGGGGATACGCAGGGAAGACCGGCGGCTTCGGGGCGCGGCCGGGGAAGCGCGGGCCGGGCGGGAAGCCGCCGCGGCGGTGACCGGTGTGACTTTCCCGTAGCGGGGGGCTAGAAGGGGCCCCCATGCTGAAGCCACGACTCGAGGCGCTGTTCCGCGACTACGCTGACTCGCATCAGCACCCGACGAACCGGCTGACGCACAAGATCGCCATCCCCCTCATCGTCTTCCACGTGTTGGCGATGCTGGACTGGGTGAAGCTGCTGCCCATCGGCGGGACCGGCTATCAGCTGAGCCTGGGTCACGTGGTCCTGGCCGCAGCCGTCGGCTGGTACGCGTGGATGGACGTCAAGCTCGCCGCGATCATGGCGGTGGCCTGCGCCGTCTGTTTCCCGCTGGGGTGGATCACGCCGCGGTGGCTGGTCGTCACCCTGGCGGTCTGCGCCTGGTTGGTTCAGCTCGCAGGTCATGTGGTGTGGGAGAAGCGGCAGCCGGCCTTCTTCCGCAACCTGCTGCAGGCGCTGGTCGGTCCGCTGTTCTTCGTGGCCGTCCTGACCGGAGACTGGCCGTCGTACCAGGGGCAGAGCTCCGTGCCCGCTCGCGGCTGATCCCGCCCCCTGCCCCAGCCCGGCGCTGATATAAGCGGGCTCGCGATTGGGGGATGGGACGGGGCGATGTCCCGCGCGTAGTTGAAATTTGAAGGGGCGGCTCCCCGAGTCGAAGAGACTCGGGTTGCACGAAACAGGAGCCGCCATGAAGCAGACAAGCAGGAAGACGTCTCGGAGGGAAGTCCCAGAGCTCCGTCCCGCGTCCCAGAGCTCCGTCCCGCGCTGCGGGAGGTGCGGATAGGCAACGTCGAGATTGAGGTCCGGTCCCGGCTGAGGGAGGTGCTCCTCCAGGGCGGGATGGCCGTCGCGACGGCGATGCTCGAGGAGGAGGTCGAGCGGTTGTGCGGCCCAAGGTACTCACGCGGAGAGGGGCTTGCCAGCCGGTGGGGTGTCGGTCCCGGCGAGGCCGTGCTGGGCGGGCGTAGGGTGAAGCTCGAGCGTCCACGGGTCCGCCGGGAGGGCAAGGAGGTGCCCCTCACCGCCTATGAGCAGTTCCAGGTGGAGGACCCCCTGACTGAGCGAGCAGTGGAGCAGATGCTGGTCGGCGTCAGCACCCGGAAGTACGCCCGCTCGCTGGAGCCCGTCACCCCGTCGCTCGAAGAGCTGGGGACGAGCAAGAGTGCGGTGAGCCGTCGCTTCGTCGCCAAGACGGCGGCGCAGCTGGAGGTGACGCTGAGCGAGTCCCTCGCTGATAGGCAGTGGGCGGCCCTGATGGTGGATGGCATCTACTTCGGGGAGCACCTCATCCTCATCGTGCTGGGCATCGATGAGGGGGGAGACAAGCACCTGCTCGGCTTCCGGGAGGGGACAACGGAGAACCAGACCGTCTGCAAGGAGCTGCTGGCAGACGTGGTGGCGCGGGGGGTGCCGGCAGACAGGAGCATCCTCGTCGTCATTGACGGCGGGAAGGGGCTCAGGAGGGCGGTGACGGACGTTTTCGGTCAGTTCGCCCTCGTGCAGCGTTGCCGAGTGCACAAGCGACGCAACGTGCTGGAGCACATCCCGGAGGGGGAACGCGGCCAGGTCCGCGCCGCGATGAACCAGGCCTACAAGACGCCCAGCTATGAGACGGCCCTGCGCCTGCTGCAGAACCTGGCCCGCACCCTGGCCAAGAAGCACCCGAGCGCTGCGGCGAGCCTGCGGGAGGGGATGGAGGAAACCCTTACCGTCACGCGCCTCGGCCTCACGGGCGCGCTCAGTCGCACGCTCGAGACGACGAACCCCATCGAGAACCTCAACGGAGGGGTCCGCCGTGTGGGCGGCCGCGTGAAGCGCTGCCGAGACGGCGGGATGGCGCTCCGATGGGTAGCCACCGCCGCACTCGAGGCCGCTCGCAAGTTTCGTCGCCTCAAAGGTCATCGCGACATGCACAAGCTCCTCGCCGCGCTCCGAGCTCGCGACGCAGGTTTGAAACATGACTCAAAACGAGACAATGTCAGACCCGCGATGTAGACATCACCCCGTCGCCGCCTCGGAGAATTTCAACCGGCGGCGGGACATCCCCTGGGACGGCTCGTGCGAAAGCTTCGCGTTTGCTGGGTCATCGCAGTCTCGCTCGCCGCCTGCAATGGGGGCCGGGACAAGCTGCTGGCAGATCTTCAGAGCGCCCGGCCGGAGGAGCGCGCGCTCGCGGTGAAGAAGCTGGCCGAGCAGGGCAAGCCTGACGACCTTGTCCTCTTCACCCGCGCAGCCAAGGACCCGGTCGCGATCGTCCGCGGCGAGGCCGTGGCAGCGCTGGCCGCCAGCCAGGATCAGCGGGTGGTGGACCTGCTCGGCGAGCTGCTGGGGGACCCCGATGAAGGGGTGCAGGCCAAGGCGGCGGGCGCCCTCGCGCAGCTGAAGGGGGATAAGTCCAACGCCTACCTGGTGAACCAGTACGGCCGCCGGGGCCGGGCCACCCGCATCGCCATCGTCCACGCGCTCAAGGCGGCCAACGTGCCAGGCGCCATGGCGAGCGCCGTCGCCGCGGAGGCCAAGAGCCTCTGGGACCGGAACCTCAACGCGCTCACCTCCGGCGCGCTGCCCGAACGGGTGGCGGCGGCGGAGGAGCTGGGCAAGAGCGGCCGCGCGGAGGCGGTCACCCGGCTCCTGCCCCTCATCAAGGACAGCCAGGTCATCCTCGCCGCCGCGGCGGTGCGCGGCCTGGGCTTCGCGGGGCAGCGCCACACGGTCGGTCCCATCGCGGACCTCCTGAAGGAGAACTTCCCGGAGCTGCGGGACGCCGCCTGCGAGTCGCTCCTGCGCCTGCAGGATCCGCTCGCCCTGCCCAAGCTCGTCGACGTGGCGGTGGAGCAGAGCGCGGCCAGCCCGCAGGCGACGGCCGCCATCCTCGCGCTGCCCAAGGGCCCCGAGGCGGACAAGGCGCTCTGTCGCATTGCGCTTGACGCGGGAGAGGCGGAGGCGCTCGCGGCCGGGTACCACATGCGCGGCCGAGGCGGCTGCCCTCTGGAGCCCATCCTCGAGCGGCTCGGCAAGCCCACGACGGCCGCGTCCGGGCTTCAGGCGCTGGTGGGGCTGGGTCCCACCGCGAAGGCCGCCGCGCCGAAGGTCCTCCCCGCGCTCGCGAGCACCGAAGTCGCGGTCCGGCGGCTGGCGCTGGACGCGGTGGCGGAGCTGGGGGACCCCGCCGCCATCCCCGCAGTCCAGAAGGTCCTCGAGCAGGAGCTCAAAGCGCTGGAGGGGCTGCGGGCGGACTGGATCCCCGCGGCGCTGCCGAAGGAGCTCGCACCGGGCTTCGGCGGGGGTGGTCACGGCCCGTCTGGCGAGGAGGCGGAGAGCCGCGCCAAGCGCGAATCCCTGCTCGCTCGGGCGCGCGAGCTCAACGCGCAAAAGGCCGCGGACACGCAGAAAGTGTTCGTGACCCACCGCGCCCCTGCGGAGCTGGTGGACGACGCGACCGCGGAGCAGCTCCGGCTCTTGGCCTCCACGGTTCACGCGCTCGGCGCGCTGAAGGCGCCGGATGCCCAGGCCCTCCTGACCCGCTTCACGCAGGATCCGGCTCCCACCCTCCGCCGCGCCGCCTTTGTCGGCCTCGCGAAGCTGGGCGGGGAGGGGACGGCGCTGGCGGCCGCCGGGCTCCTTGACGAGGACCGCGAGGTGCAAGGCGCCGTGGCGCGCGCGCTGGCGGCGTCAAGCGATGAGGGCAAGCGCGCGGTGGCGGCGCTGCTGCCGCGGCTCGGCGGGGAACGGATGCGCCTTCTGGACGCGCTGCGCGAGCACGGCGCGCTCCCGGGTTCTGCGGACGCGTTGATCGCCGTGCTGCGTGACGGCGGAGCAGAGGCGGTGAGCGCGGCGCAGCTGCTCGGCGCGCTGAAGGCGAAGCAGGCGGCCCCGGAGCTGATCAAGAACCTCGAGGACCCGAATGCGGTGGGGCGCCGCGAGCTCTTGCTCGCGCTGGGCCAGCTGGGAGATCCGGAGGGCGCCGAGGTGGTGGGCCGGGACCTGTACCACGACAGCCCCGAGGTCCGGGCCGCCGCCGCGGAGGCGCTGGCGGGCATGGGGAGCGGCGCGCAGGCGCAGCCGCTGGACGCGCTGAAGGGCGACTACTACCGCCGCGTGAGGGAGAACGCAGGCGCGACGCTGGCCAAGCTTGGCGTCGGCGGGACGGAGCCCCCCAAGTAATGGACCTTCGAAAGCTGAAGGAGAAGGCGGGAGAGGCGTTCGCCAAGGGCCGGTTCGGCAAGGCCGCCGAGCTCTACGCCGACTACTGCCAGCAGGATCCGAAGGACCTCCAGGCGCGGGTCCGGATGGGGGACGCGTACGCGAAGTCCGGCGACAAATCGAAGGCAGTGCGCGCCTATCAGACCGCCGCCGAGGGTTATGCGAAGGATGGGTTCCTTCCCCGGGCGATCGCCGCCAGCAAGCTGATCCTCGAGCTGGATCCCGCCCACAACGGCGTTCAGCGGATGTTGGCGGATCTCTACGCGCGCAAGACCGGCGGCGGGAAGAAGCCGGCCGCGGCGCCGGAGCCCGCGGCGGCGCCCTCGCGAGCCATCGACCTGCCGGCAGACCCGGACGCGCCTGCCGCCGCGGTCGGGCTCGAGGCGGGCGAGCCCGTGGATCTGTCGAGCGAGTTGCCGCCGGAGCTTCAGCTGCCCTCGGGGTTGGAGCTGGATCGCTCCGGCGACGGCGCGAAGAAGGCCGCCGCGCAGCCGCCCTCGGGCGGGGAGCTGGAAGCGCCCGGTGCGCTCGCCCCGTCCGGGCTGGAGCTGGATCTCCCCGGCAGCGCGCCAAAGAAGGTCGCCGCCCCGCCGTCCGGGGTGGAGCTGGAGCTCCCGGCGCGTGGCGCGAAGAAGACAGCCGCCGAGGTGGACCTGGAGCTTCCGGACGCCGGCGCAACGGATTCCGGCAGCGAGGTCGACCTGGAGGTCGGCGCGGAGGACGACAAGCCGTCGACGCCGTCGGGGGAAATCGAGCTGGATCTCGAGTTGCCCGCAATGGGCGGCGCCACAGCGCTCGCTGACGCGGACGGCCCCACGGAGATCATCGACGTCGACGACGTGGAGGACGTGCCCGTCGGAAGGGGCGCGGCCCCGCCTCCGGCGAAGGGCGCCTCGCCCACGGCATCGGGCCCCGCCGGCGCGAGGAATCCCGCCGCCAGCTCGGGTGCCGCGCCGGGGACCAAGATCCCCGCTGCGAGCGCGAGCGCCGCGTCCGGTCCTGCCGCGAGCTCAAGTGCGGCGCCTGTCAGCAAGAGCCCCGCTGCGAGCTCGAGTGCCGCGTCCGGTCCTGCAGCGAGCTCGAGTACCGCGCCTGGAAACAAGAGCCCCGCTGTGAGTGCCGCGTCCGGTCGCGCCGCGGGCTCGACTGCGGCGTCGGGTTCGAAGAGCTCCGATGCCGCGCCTGAGAGCAGGAGCCCCGCCGCGAGCGCTGCGCCCGGCTCCGCCGCGCGGGCCGCGAACACCTCAGCGACCGCTGCGAGCGACTCCACAGAGGAGGTAGGGGAGGACGCGCTGGAGCGGGAGATTCAGTCCGGCCCGGACGCGGACGAACCGGAGCCGGCGGAGGGCTTGGTGGTGGAGGTCTCCCCCCGGCCGCCGCGAATCATCGCGCCGCTCTCCGACGAGGAGGCCCGGGCGGCGGTGGCGCGGGTCCAGGCGGGCGGCCTTCCGCCGGGGATGCGGCCGAAGAAGGGAGATGAGCAGGAGGAGATCTTCCTGCTCGATCGGCCGAAGACGCCGCTGCCGGTGACGCCGGAGCAGGCGGGTTCGCGGATCTGGATTCCCTCCAGCTTCGGGCAGGTGCCTGCTGCTCGGGCGGCGGAGGCCGAGGATTCAAGCAAGGCGCACCGGACCGATATCCAGGCGGGCCTGGCCACCTTCTCCCGGTTCGACGAGCTGGAGATGGACGTGGACTCCGCCGCTGAGTCGCTTCCGGTGCAGCGCGCTCCCGCGCCTCGCGCCCCGCTTCCGTCGGCGGTGATGCCGTCCTTCACGGAGCTGGAGCTGGAGGGCGAATCCCTGCTCCACGCGGTGGAGACGGCCGCCCGGGCCGGGATGGGCGAGGGCGAGGGGGAAGCCGGCGGGGAGGAGGCCTTTTCCATCGGCGATGAGCTGGTCGACACGCCGGCCGGCGCGGACGCGGGGGGCTTGCCGAAGATCCCGCTCTTCTCGGACCTGTCTCCAGAGGCCTTCATCGAGCTCTTCGAGCGCTGCCCGCTGCGCCGCTTCACCGCCCGCGAGCGGATCATCGAAGAGGGCAGCCTGGGCGACTCGTTCTTCGTCATCTGCGCGGGGAAGGTGAACGTCTTCCGCTCGGAGGACGGGGTCCGGAAGGAGCTCGCGTCGCTGGAGGAGGGCGCGTTCTTCGGCGAGATGGCCCTGCTGTCGGGCGCGCCGCGGACTGCCTCGGTGGAGGCGGACTCGGACGAGACGCAGCTGCTGGAGCTCTCGGCCCAGCTCCTGGCGCAGCTCTCCCACCGCTACCCGCAGGTGGCGCAGGCGCTGAAGAAGTTCTGCCGGCAGCGGATGCTGGCGAACGTGATGGCGGCCTCGGCGCTGTTCCGTTCCTTCGCCGGCAAGGACCGCCGCGCGCTGGTGGAGCGCTTCCGGGCGCGGGACGTCCCGAAGGGCTCGGTGGTCATCCAGGAGGGAAGCAACAGCGACGGGCTCTACATCGTCTTGTCGGGCGAGGTGGAGATCAACAAGGGCGACACCGTGCTCGCCCGGCTGAAAGAGGGTGAGGTCTTCGGGGAGATGTCGCTGCTCACCAAGACGCCCGCGGCGGCTACGGTCAGCGCCAGCAAGCGGACCTCGCTGCTGCGCCTGCCCCGCGCGGACTTTGATCAGATCATCTCCAGCCACCCGCAGATCCTCGCGCTCATCGCGGAGCTGAACGAGGACCGCAGCAAGCAGAACGAAGCCGTGCTGTCGGGCGCGGCGGAGCTGGGCGACGAGGGGCTGCTGCTGGTCTAGTGCGCCGCCTGCGGCGAAGTGATTCCACCTGAAACCCCGTTCGCGTCGAGCGTCTCACGATTGGTCACATCTTTTTCGTTGTTGGAAGGGTGAACCTCCCCCGTTCGCGTCGAGCGTTGCGCCGTCAGGCGCATAGTCGAGACGTCGGCAGTGCTCCCGAAACTTGGCTCATGGGCCGCTTCGCTCTGCTTGAAACAAACCGGCAAGGTGCCGTGCGTGGGTTTGCGCCACCTCTCGACTATGCGCCTGACGGCGCAACGCTCCTGACTAACTCGCAGCACGGAGGTTCAAGGGGTTGGGAAGCTGCACTGCCCGAGTGGGTACACGACAACCAGGCCGCAGGGCAG
>JBGART010000103.1:0-15981 GCA_044230055.1 Myxococcaceae bacterium
ACCGGTCGACCACTTTCGTGCGGAACCGGCCTGGAGGGGCGAACTACCAGCAGACATGCACCTTTGAAGTGCAGCAGCGTCAACTCATGCATGGTCGACCATGTGGTCGACCACGAGGCGTCAGACCTCCTCGGATCCATTCGTTAACGATTGCAGGAGGTTTGGCCGGCTCCTCAGTCTGAACTCAAGGGCTGGTCGACCGGTCGACCACTTTGAGACCTCCTCGCGCGGGAGGTGCGCGGAACGGCCGCCCGCGCGGGACGCCTCACCGGGGCGTAACCACCCATCAATCGTTGCGGGGGACGCTCACGAGTCTCGGGTTCCCCTCGCAGTTCGCCAAGGCGCCCGCCAGCTGGCCGCTCCGTTCATCCAGACGCAGCCTCCACCGCGGGTCGAGCTCGGGCCAGACCCGATGAGGCAGGGCGCTCACCCCGCCGTCCCCCGCGTCCCTCAAGGACAGCTGCGCTCGAGTTGATGTCTGCGTTTGCGACACCTCCGCGGCCCCTCCGAAGTACCGCTGCCTTGAACATGCGACTCTCGGGCTCGGCGGGATGCGCGGGTTTGCTTCCCGGCCGACCGTCTGAAGTAGAACGGGGCCCAGCCCCATGCTCCTGCTCACCCTCCTCTCCGTGACGCTGATGGGCGCGCCGGAGCCCAGCGCCCGGCTGCTGCCCGAAGCGAGCGCGAAGCGGATCTCGGAGATTGACCTCGAGCTGCGCAAGCTCCGCGCTACGCCCTCCGCAGGCGAAGTCTTCACGCGGACGGCGGACCGCTGGCTGCCGGCGTGGGCCTTGAGCGCCCTGCCCATTGCGCTGGGCTCGCTCTTGATTGGCCCTGGCCAGAGCGTCAGCAGCCAGCAGACGGATGTGGTGGGCCGGACGATGATGGTCGCGGCCATCGGCGCGGGCATCTCCACCGCGGTGTATCTGTCCGTCTGCTTCTTCGCCGTGGTGGAGCACTGGATAGACGAGGCGACGGAGAAGCCCCTGCGCGAAGCGAAGGCCGCCGCGCTGGAGCAGGAGCGACTCCAGCTGCAGGACGCCGGACCCTGAAGGGCTACTCGCCGGAGACGGCGTGCGACGGCTCCAGCTCGATGTCCGGGACCGGCTCCCCCAGCAGCTTGGCGCGAATCAGCGCGACGGGGATGGAGCCCTCGGCCAGCACCGCGTCGTGGAACGCGCGTTCGCTGTACTTCGCGCCCTTCCGCTGCCGGTACTCCTCCCGGAGCGCGCGCAGTTGGCTGCGGCCCGCGTAGTAGGTCACCAGCTGGCTGGGCCACTGGATGGAGCGGAGGAGGTCCTCGTCGACAGTGACCTTCTTGGGGTCGTTGCGGAACTTGAACTCCGCCGCCTGCTGCAGGGTCCACTCCCCGGTCTCAATCTTCACGTCGTAGACCACGCGGGCGATGCGGTAGCGCAGCGACTTGAGCATCGCCACCTCCGCCTCCACGGTTCCGCCCAGCCCGCCGTGCTTCCAGAGCACTTCCTCGATGTAGAGCGCCCAGCCCTCGGTCAGCCCGGGGTCCGCCAGGAGGCTGCGCAGCGGGTTCTTGTTCAGTCGGGCGATGGCGAGCTGGAGGTGGTGCCCGGGGAAGCCCTCGTGCGCGGCGTACGGGCCCATGCTGTTCTCGCGGAAGGCCTGGGCGTCCACCACCGTCTCCAGCCGCAGCTCGGGAGACCACGTCGCAGCGAAGCGCTCCACGTTCCAGTAGCCCACGTCGAACGCGGCGAAGGGCGGCGGCGGGTTCATGCTGCCGCCATCGCCGGAGAGCGGCACCACGGCCTCCGGCGTCTGGCGCGCGCGCAAGGGACCCACGCCCGGGACGACGGTGACGAACTTCCCCGCCAGCGTGGCCTTGCGCAGCGACGCGGTGACGTCGTCGTACAGGCGCAGCAGCCCCTCGGCGGTGAGGGCTTCGGCCTGCTTCTTCTGCGCCGCCGTGGCCTCCGCCTTCGGCTTCAGCTTCGGCTTGAGCTGGGCGATGCGCGCCTCCACCGTGGCGAGCTCCCGCTGGGCCGTCTCCAGCAGCGACGCGGGCGTCCAGGGGAGCAACATCGCATGGCGGTAGCGCCAGGCGTAGGCCTCGCTCCCCACCACCTGGAACTCCTGTGCGGGCTTCTGCTGCGCCAGCTCCTCGGCGTACGCGGCCAGCGCCTTCTGCGCTTCGCGCGCCTCCGGGCTGCCTTGCGCCATCTGGAGGAGCGCCGCGGTCAGCTTGCGCGCGGTGTCCAGGTCCCGGCGGGTCACCTGCGTGGCCACGCGGCGCACTTCTCCGAGGAGAGCCGGCAGCTTCTGCCAGAGCACGCTCCGGTAACGCGGTACCTCGGGGGCGTAGGTTTCGAACGCAATGAGCGTGTTCGCGTACGGCTCCAGCCAGGCGGCCGGGCGGCGCTCGAAGAGCCGCTCCACCACCAGCTGGTGCCGGGCCGCTTCGGCGTTCAGGTACATCCACCGGAAGTCCACCTGCCGGTCCACCGGCCACTCGCGCCACGGCAGCGCGCGCAGCACCTTGAGCGCCGCGTCCAGCCGCCCAACCTGCTGCTCCACCGAGCGCGGGTCGAAGGATGGCACCCGCAGCGCGTCCTCGTAGAGGCCGGCGCCGGCGGCGGCGCTCGGGTCCAGGGCGAAGGCGACGTCCACCACCTCCCGCGCGGCGGCGACGAAGCGGGCGTCACCCGGGATGGGCAGCGTGGCGAGCCGCGCGACGTCGGGGGGTGCGGCGGAGAGGAGGACGAGGGCGGTGAGGGCGAGCATGGGCGCGGCACCATAGGCGAGCGACCGCGCTCAGCGCACGTCGGGCACCTCTGGTTGGCCGATAGCACCCTCGCAGAGGGTGCTCTCCGCTCGCCACTCCCGCTCGCCACCCCCGTTCGCGTCGAGCGTTGCGCCGTCAGGCGCATAGTCGAGACGGGGCAGTGCCGCCGAGGCTTGGCTCAGGCACGCTCGGCGACGCTCGAGACGGCGGGAAGGCCGGTGGCGTGCGTGGGTTTGCGCCACCTCTCGACTATGCGCCTGACGGCGCAACGCTCGAGGCGAGCGGGGGGGGGCCGAGCAGGGGTCCGAACGGGGGGTCTCGAGCGGGGGTGCCCAGCGGCGGTGCCGAGCGGGGGGTGCCCAGCGGGTGGAGCATGCACGCCGACCGGTGCGGTCCCCCTACAGCAGCTCTCGCAGCGTCTTCACAGCCTGGGTCACCTGCTCGCGCGTCACATCCAGGTGGGTCACCGCGCGCAGCAGGAACGGCCCGAGCGCGCCCACCTCCACGCCGCGGGCCTTGAGCTGTTGCGCCAGCGCCGCGGCGCTCTTCCCGGTGCGGGTGACGTCGAAGTAGACGAGGTTCGTGTCCACCTCCGCCGGATTCACCTGCACGCCGGGCAGCCCTGCCAGCTGTTCCGCGAGGTAGCGCGCGTTGGCGTGGTCCTCGGCCAGGCGGTCCACGTGATGGTCCAGCGCGTAGAGGGCCGCTGCGCCGAGGATGCCGGACTGACGCATGGCGCCGCCCCACTGCTGCTTGAGGCGCCACGCTTCGGAGATGAAGTCCCGCGTGCCGGCGAGCATGGCGCCGACCGGGCAGCCCAGCCCCTTGGAGAAGTCGAGCCAGACCGAGTCATACGCCGCCACCATCGCGCGGGCCGCCACGCCGGAGGCCACCACCGCATTCATCAGGCGCGCGCCGTCCATGTGCGTCTTGAGGCCCGCCTCATGCGCCACCCGGGCCACCTCGTTCAGCTGGGCCTGCGGCCACACGCGCCCGCCACCGGCGTTGGCCGTCTGCTCCACGCAGACCAGGCGGGTGCGCGGCAGGTAGCGCATCTCCGGGCGCAGCAGCGCCTTCACCTGCTCGCCGGTGAAGGTGCCGCGCACGCCGTCGATGGCCTGCAGCACCACGCCGGCCAGCGCGCCCGGCCCGCCCGCCTCGTAGTTCACGATGTGGCAGCTGCGCTCCAGCAACACCTCTTCGCCCCGGCGGCAGTGCACGGCGAGGGCAATCTCGTTGCACATCGTCCCCGAGGGGAGGAAGACCGCGTCCTCCTTGCCGAGCAGCTCGCACACGCGCTCGCGCAGGCGGTTGATGGTGGGGTCCTCGAACCTCTGCTCGTCGCCCACCTCGGCCGTCGCGATGGCGCGGCGCATCCCGTCCGTCGGCCGCGTCTTGGTATCGCTGTAGAGGTCAATCATGGCGCGGGACGATGCCACAGCGCGGCCCTCTGCCAGGCCCTCCCGGCCCTTCCCTGGAATCCCGGGCTGCAATGCCAGAGTGACACTCCCGGTATTCGCTGTGGAACCCGCCTGGGGGACCTCATACGGTCCGCCGCATGCGACGTACCGCCCTCCCCCTCGGTCTTTCGCTTCTCTTGTGCGCGCTCGCTTGCGGCGAGGAGCCCGGCGACAGCCCTGACGGGGGCGCTCCGGACGCCGGCAAGCCCGACGGGTCCACCCCCATCAAGCCCACTGGCGACGCGGGCAGCGGCGATTCCGGCATGGTCATGCACCCACCGGACGCAGGGGATGCGGGCCAGGTGGCGCCCTTCTGCGGGGACGCCACGTGCAACGGCGCCGAGACCTGCTTCTCCTGCGAGCGCGACTGCGGCGCCTGCCCTGTCGTCCCCTGCAGCAGCGAGGGCGGCCTCTTCTGCGGGGGCAACACGGTGGGGGGAGATCCACGCATCCTCTACGTCTGCCGCAGCGGCTCCCTCAAGCTCCAGCAGGAGTGCGGCGCGCCGTGCCAGTACATGCCCTCCGGCATTCCGGACCGCTGCCCCGCGCCCATCACGCCGCCGGAGTCGCTGGTGTCGTGGCTCAACATCAAGCCGTACGTGGAGCAGAACTGCAGCTCCACCACCTTCCCCGGCTGGCCGCACGCCGCGCAGCGCTGCACCTTCACGTACCTGGGCCAGACCGCGACAGCGACCGTCGCCATCCCGTCCCCGGAGCGCGTGGCCCGCTGGATTGTGGACTCCGCCACGTACATCCCGCCGCTGAACAACCTCAAGGACTCCAACCCGTACGAGTTCGCGCAGGGGCTGAAGGTCATCGCCTACGACATGCAGCTCTCCTCGGCCCGCATCTTCCCGCTCGACGGCAGCCTGCTGGAGGACACGGGCGGCGGCGTCGCCAACTACCCCTTCGACCGCGGCGTCACGAAGACCTGCAGCAGCTGCTTCTGCAACATCAATTCGGTCCAGCGCGAAGGCCTGTGCGACTTTCGCGCCGCCATCGGCGTGGAAGCGCGCGACGCGTGCCTGGCGAAGATTGGCGGGACCGGCTGGACGCAGGGCTGGGGAGACCAGTGCATGGCCAACCACGCCCGCGCCTTCGAGGCCGACGCCAACGAGCACTTCCGCGCCAAGGCCTACCTGAAGGGCTTGAGCATCCGCGCCGCCTGCCCGCCCAACACCTGCTCACCGGCGCAGGTGGTGACCGTCACGCGCAACGCGTTCGGCATCTAAGCGCTTCCGCCTCGAGGGGGAAACCGGCCCTGGCCGGCCATTTCGTCGGAGGAACAGCTGTTCTCAGTCGGGCGCCGCCCCCGCTCGCCTCGAGCGTTGCGCCGTCAGGCGCATAGTCGAGAGGTGGCGCAAACCCAGGCACGGCACTTTGCCGGGTTGTTTCGAGCAGACCGAAGCGGCCCATAAGCCAAGCCTCGGGAGCGCTGCCGACGTCTCGACTATGCGCCTGACGGCGCAACGCTCGACGCGAACGGGGCGACGCTTTGAATACCGCTTACGGCGGCGCGGGCCGACTGAGCAGCACGGTGCCGCCATCCGCTGCGGGCGGCGCCGGTGCCTTCACGACGTCCGAGAGCATCCCCACCAGCGCGGCGAAGTACTGAGACCGGTTCCACTTGAGCAGCGCTCGGTAGTTGTCGTGGATGAGGAACGCGCGGGCGGTGGTGCCGCCGGGCTTGAGGACGGCCCCGGGCGGCAGCTGCGCGGACAGCGGCTTGCCATCCAGCGCCTTCACGCCCAGCCCCGTCCACTCGGCGACGGGGCGCGCGTCCTTCAACCCCAGCGCCTGCTCGTCGAAGCCCTCCGGCAGCGCCACCTCGCTGCCCCACGGCTGCTGCTCCTTCCAGCGCAGCTTGGACAGGTAGTGCGCAGTCGAGGCCCAGACGTCCAACCGGTTGGTCCAGATGTCCCGCTTCCCGTCGCCGTCGCCATCCGCCGCGTACTGCAGGAAGGTGGTGGGCATGAACTGGCACTGGCCCATCGCCCCGGCCCAGGAGCCCTTCATCAGCTCCGGCGTGATGTGCCCCTGCTCCAGGATGGTGAGCGCGGCGAGCAGCTCTTTGCGGAAGAAGGCGCTGCGGCGGCCGTCGTAGGCGAGCGTCGCCAGCGCGGCGACGATGGAGTAGTCGCCGGTGATGGTCCCGTAGGCGGTCTCCGCGCCCCAGAGCGCGACGAGGAAGTGCGCCGGCACCTTGTACTTGTCGGCGATGGGCTGCAGCGCGGCGCGGTTCTCCTCGTACAGCCGGCGCCCCTCGGTGCGCTTGGCCTCCGTCAGCACCTTCTCCAGGTACTGGTCGAAGGTGAACTTCCCCTCCGGCTGCTTGCGGTCCAGCTCCAGCACGCGCGGGATGGGCTGCACGCCGTCCAGCGCCTTGAGCGTGGCGTCGGACAGGCCCTTGGCCTTCGCCTCCGCGCGCAAATCGACGAGCCACGCCTCGAACGACTGGGGCTTCGCGAGGGCAGGAGCAGAGAGGACGACGACGGCGCAGCAGGCAACCCAAGGGCTTTTCATCGAACGCGCATCCTGTCCCGGCCACCGCGCGCTGGCCAGCGCCCGAAAGTCCGCTCGCCCGTACGGCAGGCGACCTCTCTAGTTCCGCGGGCAGACCAGCGTGTCCGGCCGGCTGACGGCCGCGCGCCGGGGCTTCCCCGCGGAGGCAGGCGAGAGGACGAGCACCAGCTTGCCGCCGTCGTGGTCCCCCGCGACCATCGACACAGAGCCCTCGCGCCCCAGCGTCATGGTCTGCGACAGCGGCGGCACCTCGACCTGGAGGCGGGCGGTCCCATCTTTGAGCGAGTCCAGCCGGACCGTGACGGTCTTGCGGTTGGGCAAGTCCAGCTTGGAGGGCTTGCCCTGCTCCAGGGAGAGCTTGGCGGTCTTCAGCCGGCGGTAGGAGGTGAAGGCCAGCCCGTTCTTCAGGAAGTTGTCCTTCAGCTTGGCCAGCTCCGGCGGGTCAATGGTGCTGTCCTTGTTCGACACCAGCACCGTCTCCGCCTGCACGTCGACCTTCGCCTGCGCGAGCGCGGCGCAGGGGATGAGCAGCAGCACCAGCCCCAGCGACCGCACCCCGGCAGTCCGGCCCTTCGCGAACGTCACAGCTCGCCTCCTTTGCGGCCCGCGCCAGCGTCGCCGCCCTTGGCGGAATCCTTCGGCGCCGGCGCCATGTCCAGTTCTTCGCTCTGCGCCTCGTCCTCGGGGCTCATGCCGGCGGGCTCGGGCTCCGCGCTGTCCACCATCCAGATGATGGGCTGGCCCGCCTGAACCTCGAGGACCACCGGCTGGACCTTGGCGCCCTCGGAGGCGCTCACCCGCTCCACAATCATCTTCTCGGCGGCGTAGCCCATGGGCAACCCGTCGCGGAGCAGCAGCGGCACCGCGACCAGCGCGAGCGCCGCGGCGGTGGCGAAGGACGAGATGAGGACCGGCCGCTGGTAGGTGAACATCTCCGAGAGCGACAGCCGCAGCCGCTCCAGCAGCGGCGGCTTCTCCGGGGTAATCCGCGCCATCACCTTCTGGGCGAAGTCCTTGAAGTCGACATCGTCCGCGGCCATCTCCAGGCCCACCCGGACCAGCCCGGATTCGGCGCGGAGGTCCGCCGTCCGGCCCGTGCAGTCCTTGCAGGCGGCGAGGTGGCGTTCGACGTTCTGCCGTTCGGACGGGACGAGCTCGCCGTCGATGAACGGGGAGAGCAGGGGGATGTAGCTGCTGCACGCAGGGTTGGGCGCCATGACGTCACCGGCTCTTCGGGGTGGGGACCAGGGCCAGGGACGGGAGGCCAAAATCGTTATTCGCCGCGGTCATCACTCGTTCCCCAACCCGGACTTGGCCTCGTCCAACTCCAGGTACGCGCTCAAGATTTTCTGCACCTTGGCCCGCGCGTGGAACAGGCGCGACATCACCGTACCCTTGGGTATTTCCAGCGTCCGGGCCAGGTCCTCGTAGGAGAGCCCCTCCACTTCGCGCAGCAGGAGGATGGCGCGGTGCTTCTCCGGGACCTCTTGCAACGCCTCCTGAATCTTCTCCGCCAGCTCCTTGCGCAGGGCGCTCTTCTGCGGATTGGTCCCCAGCCGTGACCCCAGCGCCCCGATGTTGGCCTCGGCGGCCTCCATCCTCACCGTCTCGTCGAACTCGACATGGTTCCGGCCGTTGCCCTTCTTCCGGATGATGTCGATGCAGATGTTGGAGGTGATGCGGTAGAGCCACGTGTAGAACGACGAGTCGCCCTTGAAGTGGTCCAGGTACTTGTAGACCTTGACGAACGCCTCCTGGGAGACGTCCATCGCCTCCTCTTTGTCCCGCAGCATGCCCAGCGCGATGCCGTACACCTTGCGCTGGTAGCGCTCGACGAGGAGCTTGAAGGCGCGTTGATCCCCGCTGCGGACGCGCTTGACGAGTGTGAGGTCGTCGGTAGCCAAGGAGTGGCCGCGGACTCTACCCAAAGCCCGCCCACCCGTGGACAGTTTCGCTACAGCGTCACGAGGGCGACCGCCAGGAGGGCCAGACCGAAGAGGAAGAGGAGGGCGCCGACCGCCACCTTGTCCCAGAGGTCCCGGGCGAGCGCGCTGTCCTCCCGCGCGCAGCCACGGAAGCGGTGCAGGAGGTTCCACAGGGTGTTGCGGCCCAGCCGCCGGTCGGTCCCCGGCTTGCTGTAGCCGGAGTCCTTGAACCCCTCCCCGTCGAAGGAGCGCGACGAGCGCTCGGGCGCCTGGACGTTCAGCGGGCCCTCAAGCGCGGAGGGTGGCGCCGGCACGCCAGACGACCGGTGCTGCACCCGCTCCAGCTCCACCTTCCTCTCTCCGGCCACCCCGGCGGACGCCGCGGCCTCGGCGTTCAGCCGGCGCGCGGGCGCGTTCGCAGCCAGCTGCGCCGGGGCCTGGGGCGCAGGCGACGAAGGCGGCCCCGCGGCCTCGAGCTGAAGGTGAGCAAGCTGCGCCTTGAGCTCCGGAACGCTGCGCGCCATCGCCAGCGCGAAGACCTGCTCAGTGCCAGTCTTGCCGGTGCGCGCGTCCTTGAGCTCGCCGAAGCCCAGCCCCTCCGCGAGCAGCGCGAACCTCTTCGCCACCGCGGCCTGCGCCTCGCGCGTCCACGGGGCGTGACCTGCCTCCCCCAGCGCCTCCCGCGGTCCCGGGACGCCTGCGCCCTCCGTCCGCTCCTCGCTCGCAAAAGCGGCCTCCGGGGCGCCGCCCTCCCCGGGCGCGGTCAGCTCGCCTTCGTCCTCCGCGAGCGAGCGGGCCTCGCCGGCGGCCAGCGCGACGAAGCGTTCGGCGTAGCGGCCGAAGAACTCCAGGGCGCGGTGGGCGCGCTCGTCCTCGGGCAGGCGGGGTTCCAAAAGATCCTGCTGCAGGACGACGAAGTCGGAGGCGAAGCGCTCCGGGAGCGCGGAGGGGTCCGTCACGCGCGCCAAATCCGGCAGCAGGTCCTTCACCCGGTTGATGGCTCCCCGCGAGCCGCGCGAGAAGCGCTCCAGCGTGGCCTGCAGCTGCGGGCTGAACGGGTCCGCCAGCGAGGGGCGTTCACTCAGCAGGGCGGAGAGCTGCGCAAGCTCGTCCTCCGAGAGGTCTCCCACGCGGGCGCGGTCGAACAGCCGGTCGCCGTCGCCGTCCTCGAAAACGGGCTTCTTCCCGTGCGGAGGCTTCGGGAGATCGCGGATGTGGGTCACGAAGACTCCTGACACCCCCTGCAGGGAAACATCGTACCCCATCCCCCTCCCGAGCCTGAAACCCGGCCCCGCGTGGACGGCAGCGAACCGATTGCCTTACCGTTTTGCCCATGGGGCGCTGGCCCACCTGGGTGGTTGTCGCGTTGACGGTGGGCAGCTGCGCGCGGCCGAGCTACCCCGCGCTCTCCGTCCTCATCTCCATGCCCAATCCCATCCAGGGCACGTGTGTGCAGCTGGAGGTCTCCGCCCCTGGAATGACGACGCTCTCCAGCGGCCCCATGCAGCGCGCCGGCGCCAGCGAGCTGGTGGTGGCGGTCTTCCGCAGCGCCGCCCTCCCCGCCACGGTGAAGCTGCAGGCCCGGGGCTATCTCGGCGCCGGCTGCGACCAGCTCAACGAGGAGAGCGAAGTCCTCGACGCCACCTTCCCCGCGCAAGGCGTCCAGCGCGCCACGCTGGTGCTGTCGCCTGTGCCGCCCTGGTACGACATGGACGCCGACGGGTTCCGCGATGGGAACCAGGGCGGCTCTGACTGCGATGACCTCACGGCGAGCGCGCATCCGGGCGCGGCGGAGCTGTGCAGCGACGGGGTGGACAACGACTGCAACCGCGCGGCGGACTGTCGGGACGCGGCGTGCGCGGGGCAAGCGTGCGCGGCGGGCGGGCGCTGTGACGCGGCGGGGACCTGTCTGGAGGAGAGCTGCGGGGACGGGCTGGACAACGACCGCGACGGCGCGCGCGACTGCAAGGACGCCGACTGCGCGGGGAAGCTGTGCGCGGAGGGCGGCACCTGCTCCGCCGCGGGCAAGTGCGAAGGCGCGCAGCGAGAGGTGTGCAACGACGCGGACGACAATGACGGGGACGGTAAGGCCGACTGCGCGGACCCCGACTGCAACGAGAAGGCGTGCGAGGACTTCAACTACTGCACCCTGGGCGAGGTCTGCACCGGCGAGCGCTGCGGCGCCCCCACCGGCTTCGTCGTCTGCCAGTCCCCGCCCCTCTGCCGGCTGGCGGGCCAGTGCACGAAGGAGACGGGCCTGTGCGAATACCCGATGCAGCCCGTCGGCACCGCCTGTTCGGACGGCAACGCCTGCACGCGGGGCGAGGCCTGCAACGCGGAGGGCAAGTGTGCGGACGCGCTGCCCGTCACCTGCGACCAGCCGCCCAGCTGCTTCATGTCCCCCGGGACCTGTTCGCCCGCCACCGGCTGTCAATACGCGCAGGCCCCGGCCACCACACCGTGCGACGACGGGAAGCAATGCACGACGGATGACCGCTGCAGCGCGGACGGCCTCTGCGCGGGCGGGCCGATGACGTGCCCTGCTCCGGGCGGGCCATGCCTCTCCAGCGCCTGCGTGGAGGGCAGCGGCTGCGTGAAGCTGCCGCAGGGAGACGGCACCTCCTGCGGCGACGGCGGCACCTGCCGGCCGGGAGGGGTGTGCCGCTTCGTGTTCCCCTTCGACCCCAGCAACTTCTCACCGGCATCGGTCCCTGCTCCGTCCGTGGCGACGACGGTGGACTGCGCGCTGGACGTGGACCTGAGCGCGGCGGACGCCGGGACGACGTGGTGCGGCCGGCCGGCGCCTCCTGCGTACGCGCTGACCGGCGCGGACGGAGGCGTGGAGGCGGTGCTCGTCGTGATGAAGGGCTTTCAGGTCTCAGACGGCGGGCGCCTGCGCCTGCTGGGCAAGCACCCGGTCATCCTGGCGGTCTACGGCGATGCCCTCGTGCAGGGGGACGTCGAGGCGACCGGAGAAGGCGCGCTTCCCGGCGCGGGCGGAGGCACTTCTCTCGCCTGCGGGCATGGGGCCCTCGGCGGCAGCTCTGGCGGGCTGGGGCCGGTCGGCGGCGGCGGCGGCGGCGCCGGGTTCGGCAGCGCGGGCGCCGCGGGCGGCACCGGCAACAACAATGTCCCGGGCGGCGCGCTTGGGGGCGTGAACGGAAGCACCGCGCTGGTCCCGCTGCGCGGCGGGTGCAACGGCGGACGCGGCGGGAACCAGGGCGGTGAAGGCGGCGGCGGGGGCGGAGCGCTTCAGCTGAGCGCCGCCGGTCAGCTCTCCGTCACCGGGCGGGTGTCGGTGGGCGGCGGCGGTGGGCGGGGCGCGCCTGGCACCCGCGCGCGCACCGGCGGCGGCGGCGGCGGCAGCGGCGGCGGCCTCCTGCTGGAGGCGGACCGGCTGGTCCTGAACGGCGTGCTGAGCGCGAACGGCGGCAGCGGCGGTGAGGGCAACGCGACGGATGGCTTCGGCGCGGACGTCGCGGGCGCCAATGGGTTGACCGGGCGCGCGGACAGCGTGGCGCGGACGCCCAACGGTGGAGACCTCTCCAACAACGGCGGCAACGGCGGCGCGGGCGCAGGCGCGGTGGATGGCGCTGTCGGCGGCGAGAACGGCGCGACCCAGATGCAGGGCGGCGGTGGCGGAGGCGGCGGTGGCGGGGTGGGGAGGATTCGCCTCAACGCCTTGAGCGGCTGCAGCGCGCCGGGCGTGGAGAGCCCCGCCGCGGAGAGCAACCGCCCCTGTCCGTGACGGCGCCTCCCCCGTTCGCCTCGAGGGGGGAAACCGGCCCTGGCCGGCCATTTCGTCGGAGGAACAGCTGTTCTCAGTCAGGTGCCTCCCCCGCTCGCCTCGAGCGTTGCGCCGTCAGGCGCATAGTCGAGAGGTGGCGCAAACGGGTGTGGATCTGATCCTGAGCATCATCTGAGCTGATCGGTGTGGGTCACTCCGTCGTGGGAGTCCATGGCAAGAAGGGGCCATGGTGAAAGTGACGCTGGAAGTGCCCGAAGCAGTCGCTGAGTTGCTCAAGGCTAGACCGATTAGGCTGTTCTCCTGGGCGTCCCATTTCGTCGGAGGAACAGTTCTTCTCAGTCGGGCGCCTCCCCCGCTCGCCTCGAGCGTTGCGCCGTCAGGCGCATCGTCGAGAGGTGGCGCAAGCCCACGCACGGCACTCTGCCGCTTTGTCTCGAGCAGAGTGAAGCGGCGCATGAGCCAAACTTCGGGAGCACTGCCGACCTCTCGACGATGCGCCTGACGGCGCAACGCTCGAGGCGAGCGGGGTGCAGCCTCGCGCGTCAGACCAGACGTCTGATTTGAAGTTCCTGCCCTGCGCAGTCTTGTTTTTCAGGCCCAGTCGCGCGGCGCTCGCAGCGCTTCCACCACCCGCGCCTCGGGGGAGCCGGGCGCTGGCTGGTGGTCATAGGCCCAGGCCACGGTGGGCGGGAGCGACATCAGGATGGATTCGGTTCGGCCCTGCGTCTCCAAGCCGAAGAGCGTGCCGCGGTCGTAGAGCAGGTTGAACTCCACATACCGCCCGCGCCGCAGCTGTTGCCATTGGCGCTGCTCCGGCGTGAACGGCGCGTCTTTTCGCCGCAGGAGGAGGGGCAGGTAGGCCGGGAGAAAGGCGTTGCCGCAGTCCTGCACGAAGGCCAGCTCGCGCGCAGGGTCCCCGCCCATGTTTTCGAAGAAGAGCCCGCCCACCCCGCGCGCCTCGCCGCGGTGGCGCAGCCAGAAGTACTCGTCGCAGTGCTTCTTGAAGCGCGGGTAGTAGCCAGGGTCGTGCTTGTCGCAGGCGGCCTTCAGCGTGCGGTGGAAGTGCTGCGCGTCCTCGTCGAACAGGTAATACGGCGTGAGGTCCGCCCCGCCGCCGAACCAGGCCTTGCCGCCCTGGACGATGTACCGGAAGTTGGCGTGGGTGGTGGGCGCCATCGGGTTGGCCGGGTGGAGCACCAGGGAGATGCCCAGCGCGAGGAACGACGTCCCGTCGCCCTGCAGCTTCTTCGCGAACGCGGGCGGAAGCTCCCCGTGGACGACCGAGGTGTTCACCCCCGCCTTCTCCAGCACCGCCCCGCCCTCCAGCACCCGGGACAGCCCGCCGCCGCCGCCGGGGCGCTCCCAGCGGTCCTCGCGGAAGCGCGCGCCGCCCTCCACCTGCTCCAGCTGCGCGCAGATGCGCTCCTGGAGGCCGGTGACGAACGCGCGCATCTGCTCTGCCAGCGGCGGCAGGGGCTGGCTCACTGCGCCAGCTCCTTGCGCGGGGCGTGCAGCTCCAATTCGCGCAGCGCGGGCGCGGCGTTGCCGGCGGTGTCGAACGCGCTCACCGTCGCCTTGTACGCGCGGCCGTCGTCGAAGGTGAAGCCGCCGCTGCAGCGGTCATGGCCGACGGAGGCTTCGCCGCCGTTCACCGGCACGAAGTACGTCTGCAGCGTGGCGTCCCCGCGAGCGCGGCGCAGCGACACCACCAGGTAGCTGGGGCTCTCCTCGTCCAGTCGGAGGTGCAACGTGAGGTGGCGCACCGGCTTGCCGCTCTCCAGGCGGTACTCGCCCTGGGAGACGGCGGGCTTCTCAATCCAGGCGGGCGGCCGGGTGTCGCGCGCCTGCGCGGTCTTCCAGACCAGCGCGTCGCCGTTCTGCACGTCCGCGTCCGCCAGCCCCTCTGGCAGCTGGAGCTTGTAGGTGCGGTCCGCGCGCAGCTCCGCGTTGGGCCACAGCTGCACCGCCACGCGGCCCATCCGCGAGGACCAGCCCTTCTTCACCGTCACGCTGACCGCGTCGTCCGACGCGCGCAGCACCACCTGCTTTCCGACCAGCGCGGCCACCTTCTCTCCGTCCGGGCCAATCCCTTCCAGGATGAGCTTGGAGTTGGTGGGCAGCACCGAGTTCGGCGCGGGGAACGTCTTCACCCCGCGGTCCAGGCACTCGGCGCGGGCGGCGGTGGAGAAGGCGGCGAGGGTCAGCAGGAGACAGGTGAGGGCGGTCTTCAAAGGGCTGGCTCTTCAGTGGACCGGGCTGTCGCCGTCGGAGAGCTCGATGGTGCCGAAGCGGGCCTCGAACTTGCGGACGTTGTCCTGGATGGCCAGCAAGAGCCGCTTCATGTGCTTGGGGGAGGTGATGATGCGCGAGCGCACCTTCGCCTTCGGCTGCTGCGGCTGAAGGTAGATGAAGTCGAGCGTGAACTCGGTCTCCGACACGTTCACCAGCGCCATGTTGATGTACTGGCCGTTCGCGACGTCATCATCGAGCTGCAACTGGAGCTGAACTTCGGGGGGCTTCGGGGTATCCGCCATGGTCGCCAGTGAATATCGCTTGCGCCCAGCGCTTGCCAGCGGGCTACCCTTGCGCGACGTGCACGCGCGACTGGACCCCCAGAAGGCGGCGCCCTTCGAGCTCGGTGCTGGCGAGGACGCGTGCCTTCTCATCCATGGGTTTACGGGGACGCCCTGGGACATGCGCCCGCTGGGGGAGGTGCTGGCGGCTCGCGGCTTTTTCGTGAAGGGAATCCGATTGCCGGGGCACGGCATTACCCCGGAGGCGCTGGCCAGTGTCAGTCACCGCGACTGGGAGCAGGCGGTGGAGGAGGGCCTTGGCGCGCTGGAGCGCTACCGGCGCGTCTTCGTCGCGGGGCTGTCGATGGGGGCGCTGCTCTCGGTGGGGCTGGCGGAGCGGTTCCCTGCGCGGGTGAAGGGCTTGGCGCTGCTCGCCCCGGCGATGCGTTTTCTCGACCGGCAGATGGCGGCGATGAAGCTGCTTCGCGGGTGGCCGGTGGTGGAGGCGCTCAAGCCGTGGGTCGCGAAGGACAGCACCGATATTGAGGACCCCGTGCAGCGGAGGGCGGCGCCTGTGCTTCCGGCGTTCCCTACGGCTCGGCTGGCGGATGTTTGGAGCGTTCAGGACAGCGCTCGCGCGGCGATGGGGCAGGTGCTGTGCCCTGCGCTGATTGTCTACGCCCGGCAGGACCATGTGGTTTCCGGGGAGGGGGCGCTGGAGCTGCAGCGGGGGCTTATCCGGGCGCCGGAGGTGAAGGTGGTGGAGTTGAGGGAGGGGTTTCACATTATTCCGCGCGATCTCGGGGCCAGGGTTGCGCTGGGAGAGGTGGGGGAGTTCTTCGACCGCTTGCGGCAGCAGCAGTAGCGGGGCGCCTTTGGAGGGCGAAGGCCGGAGTGTTCGGGCTGCGGGACAGCGGGGCTCGGGGTTCGGTTTCTCGGGTACGGGTTTCGGGTACGGGTTCGGGGAATGGTTTCTCGGGTAGGGAGCACGCGTTCGCGTTCGCGTTCGCCTTCGTTCACGGGCCCGGGTAGGGGTAGGGGTTCGGACAGGGGAATG
>JBGART010000104.1:0-14571 GCA_044230055.1 Myxococcaceae bacterium
TTCAGGTTCCGATTCGCCGCAGCGAGATGAGCGGTGCATCCGGAGGGCGCGGGGTGCGCAGGTCCACCGCGCAATCGAGCATCCAGTCGTCGGTGCCATCCGGCGCCAGTATCTTCTGCCGCGCGGTCCAGAGCCGGGGGGACTCCTCGGAGACGAAGGTCTGACTGGGCAGACGCGCTCGCGGGGTGAGGTCCACGGTGGGGTGGGCGGCGAAGTACGGCGCCATCTCCTGCGCGAGCTTCTCCTCGGTCCACTCCGGTGCGGCGTCGGCGGAGGAAGAGAGCGACCGGGCCGCCTCCTCGTAGTCTTTGAGTGCCAGCGCGCGCAGCAGGCGGTGCAGCTCGCTGCGGATGCGCGCTTGAAACGCCCGCGGGTTGGCGGCGGGGTCGACCAGGAGCGGCCGCTTCTCTCGCGGCTCCGTCTTCGCGCGGGTGCCGCCGGCCAGCTCCGGGTGCACCAGCCGCTCCCACTCGTCGAGCAGGCTGGAGTCCACCAGCCGCAGCTCCGTGCGCAGGAAGGCGATGACGTCGTCCACGCCTTCGGTCCGCTTGGCCTCCGGCACCGACTGCACCAGCGTCTTGTAGGCGTCGCTCAGGTAGCGCAGCAGCACGCCTTCGCTGCGCTGCAGGCCGTAGTCGCGCACGTACTCATTGAAGGACGCGCCGAGCTCGAAGAGCTCCCTCGCGATGGACTTGGGCCGGATGTTCTCCTGTCCCACCCACGGGTGGAGCGCGGAGAAGGCGTTGAACGTAGCGTAGATGAAGTCGCGCTGCGGCTTGGGCCACTCCAGCTTCTCCAGCTCCTCCATCCGCTCCGCGTACTCCATGCCCTGCGCTTTGAGCTCAGCCACCTTCTCGCCCTTGAGCTTGTCCAGCTGCGAGTAGAGGACGGCCATCGGGCTCTCGAGGATGGACTCCACCAGCGTCAGGACGTCCAGCGCATACGTCTCTGTCGTGGGGTCCAGCTTCTCCAGCGTGTCGATGAGGTAGAGCGAGAGCGTGTGGTTGAGCGAGAAGTCGAGCTGCAGGTCCACGTGCACACGCAGGTGCGCGGCGATGCCGGCCTGGCGCTTGACGTGTTCGATGATGCCGGCGCGCAGGAGCGAACGGGCGTAGACGGCCGCGGTCTTCCGGTGCTTGCGCTTGAGGTAGTCGCTGCCGTGGGAGCGGTCCACCAGCGTGAGCAGCCGGCGGTAGCCTTCGCGCTGCCAGCCCTGCACGAGGTTCAGAATCATCCCGTGCGTCACAGAGAAGCGGGACTCCAGCGGCTCCGGCGGGCGGGAGAGCAGCCGGTCGAACGTGCTGCGGTCCCAGTGCACGTAACCCTTCTGCGGCGGCTGCTTCTTGACGACCTTCTTCCCGGCGGCCTGCTTCTGCGCCAGGCGCAGGTTTTCGATGACGTGCTCTGGCGCCTGGGCCAGCACGCTGCCGCGCTCGTCGAAGCCCTTGCGGCCCGCGCGCCCGGAGACCTGGAGGAAGTCGCGCACGGAGAGGATGGCGGTCTTCTCCCCGTCGAACTTGCAGAGCTGGGTGAAGAGGACGGTGCGGATGGGGATGTTGACGCCCACGCCCAGCGTGTCCGTGCCGCTCACGACCTTGAGCAGGCCGCTCTGCGCCAGGCGCTCCACCAGGAGGCGGTACTTGGGCAGGAGCCCCGCGTGGTGCAAGCCCACGCCGTGGCGCAGGAAGCGCTGGAAGTCTTTGCCGTACGGCGTGTCGAACTTCGCGTCGAACAGGCTTACGCGGATCTGCTCCTTCTCCTCCTTGGAGCAGAAGTTCAGCGACATGAGGTTCTGCGCCTGCTCGGCGGCGGCGCGCTGCGTGAAGTTGACCAGGTAGATGGGGTACTTCCCCTTGGCCAGCAGCTCCTCCACCGTTTCGTGCAGCGGCGTCTCGCGGTACTCGAAGTCCAGCGGCACCGGGCGCTCGGTGCTCTTCACCTCGGCGACTTCACGCCCGGTCAGCCGGGTGAGGCTCTCCTTGATGGAGGTGAGGTCCCCGAGCGTGGCGGACATCAAGAGGAAGGTCGTCTCAGAGAGCGCCAGCAGCGGGACCTCCCACGCCACGCCGCGCTCCTTGTCCGCGTAGTAGTGGAACTCGTCCATCACCACGTCGTCGATGGCGCCGGCCACCTGCCGCAGGGCGAGGTTGGAGAGGATTTCTGCGGTGCAGCAGACGATGGGCGCCTCGGCGTTGATGGACGCGTCGCCGGTGACCATCCCCACGTTCTGCGCGCCGAAGAGCTCACAGAGGTTGAAGAACTTCTCGTTCACCAGCGCCTTGATGGGGCACGTGTAGAAGGAGCGCCGACCCTGGGCCATCGCCTTGAAGTGGAGCGCGGTGGCGACCAGCGACTTGCCGGAGCCGGTGGGCGTGGCCAGCACCAGGTGCTTGTCTGCGAAGAGCTCGAGGATGGCCTCTTCCTGCGCCGGGTAGAGCGACAGGCCAGAGGCGGCCGCCCAGCCCAGGAAGCGGCTCAGGATGTCGTCTGCACGAAGGGGAGGCGCACCCGGGGCGGGGAGCAGCGCGGCGAGCGGGCCGGCGGCTCGGGCGGCCGGCGCTGTCTGCTCCTGCTGGAACATGATGGCCGCATAGCACATCGACTGTGAAACGCATGGTCGCTGCGGGTATGGTCCCGCCCCCCATGCCGCTCGGTGAACCCCGGCTCGATGTTGCTATCGACCTTCAAGCCCATCTGAACCTCGTCGAGCCGAGCGCCACGGTGAAGGGGATGTTCTGTTCTCAGCTGTTCGAGCACACCCAGCGGGTGTCTCCTAAGACGGACCTCGCGGCGGAGGCCAACGTCCCCGCCCGGCGGTACCTCGCGTTCAAGGACTACCCGTATTCGGAGTGGCTGAGGCTCTGCGTCACCGCCAGCCGGTGTTGCTTCGCGCACCTGCCGCTTGCCCACGCGCTGCGCAAGATGGGGAATGAGGCGTACGAGACGATGCTCTCCAGCGTGCTCGGGAAGGTGCTCTTCCTTGCACTGGGCCGGGATGTTGGCCGCGTTTTGGAGAACGGCCCTCGCGCGTACGGGGTCACCATCCGGTGCGGGTCAGTGACGGCGCGGAGGGTTGGGCCCAAGCAGATTCAGTATCAGTACAAGGGCATGCCTGGATTGCTGGAGACGTACCAGGTGGGTGTTATCGAGGGCGCGGTCGTTGCGACGGGTGGGCGGCCCAAGCTTGCTATTGAGTTGGAAGACCTTGCCCACGCCACGATTGATATTCAGTGGTGAGGTGTCTGCGCTCACTCAGGTCTCGTTGCTCGCTCGAAGTGTCGGGTTCGGGTTAACGGGAACGGGGTTGACGGGAACGGGGTTGCGGGTTCGGGGAACGGGGTTGCGGGTTCGGGCTGCGGGTTGCGGGTTCGGATTTCGTTTACGCGTTCGCGTTCGCCTTCGTTCACGGGCCCGGGTAGGGGCAGGGGTTCGGAGACGGGCAGGGACTTCCCGGGTCGCCCGAAGGCCCTACCCCTCTCCGAACCCCTACCCGTGAGAAAGTCCGAACGCGAACGCGAACGCGAACGCGTAAACGAAATCCGAACCCGCACCCCGAACCCCGAACCCGCACCCCGAACCCGCAACCCCGAACCCGCAACCCGCAACCCGAACCCGTCCCTCCGTGCCCCACACTTCCGGCGGGCCTCTACGGCGCAGCATCCACCCGAAACACCGGGACCAGGTTCAGCCGCTCGTCCCATGAAGGATGCCGCTCCGCGAAGAAGCGCATCCCCACTCCAGCATCCGCCTCGAACTTCGCCTTCAGCCCCGGCTCGCGCTTGAGCATCTGCCGAGCCTCCTCCTCCAGCACATAATCCTCGAGGTACTCCTTCTGCTCGAACGCCGCATTGAAGAACCCCCACGCCACCATCGAGTCCGGCGCAAGAGGCTCCAGCAAATGCATCACCAGGACCGCCCACCGCTGGTTCAGCGGAACGTAGAGCGAGCCGGCAGGAAGGTCCCTCACCTCGCGAGTCCAGGCACCCTCGATGGCCAGCGTCTGCCGGCCCTCGAAGGACGTTGACGACCGCGCAGCCTTCGTCGCCCGGAACACCTCCACCGGAACGCGCGAGCGGGCCGTCTCCAGCGTGGAGAACGTCAGCCCGTGCAGCGACAGCTTGGAGGCCACCCGCTCCGCGAAGCCGCCGGGGACAACGTACCCCGCGCGAGGCGCGGACACGGTCAAGGACGGGTAGAGCTCATCAAGGAACGGCACCGTCCACACCTCGGGCTTGGTGTCGTCGTAGCGGGTCCACATCGCCCCGGAGAGCGACGAGCGCTCGCGCGTGTAAGCGTAGCCATGGAACGGGATGCGCTTGACCGTCCCGCCCGCGGCGTAGCTGATGACCACCGGCGTGCCCGCGAGCGGCCGGGCCTGCGCGGTGCGCGCGCCCTCCATCCAGCGCTGCCCGTCGCGCGCGGCGGCGGTGAGCAGCAGCGTCAGCGCGTCCCGGGTGGCCTTCACGCGCGTGGCGTAGTCCTTCCAGGAGTGCGTCTCCACCAGGACCGAGAGCCGGTCGTGCAGCCCCCAGTACGCGGTGGAGAAGCGCGGGGGCTGCGACGCGACGGCAAAACCCGAGGTGGGGTCATCATCCCGGACGAACGACGGGTAGAACGTCAGCGGGAGGTGCCCGCTGTTCGCCAGCGCGGTCACCACCTCCTCGCGCAGCGCGTTCACCGCGTCCACCTGCGTCTCCCCGCTCCCAATCTGCGGCTCGAAGGTGAGGGAGATGTCGTGCTGGAACTTCGCGCCGTCAGTGACGTGGAGGTCCGCGTAGAGGATGGGGTCCCAGGCGAGCAGGTAGCGCAGCATCGCCTGCATCTCCGGCGCCTCCGCCTTCAGGTAGTCGCGGTTGAGGTTCAGGTTCTGCGACGTCACCCGCCAGCCCATTTCCTCCGGGCCCACCTGGTTCGGGCGGTTGTTCGGACCGAAGCGTTCATGCCCGTCCACGTTGAAGACCGGCACGAAGACGAGGGTCAGCTTCTGCAGCACGCCGGGGAGGACCTTGCCGGCCATCACGTCGCGCAGGAGCCAGAAGCCGGCGTCCTTGCCATCAATCTCCCCCGCGTGAATCCCGCCCTGGAGCAGCACCACGGGCCGCTTCTTCGCCCGGGCCGTCTCCGGCCTGAGCGCCCCGTCGTCGGAGAGGATGAGCGCCACCATCGGCCGCCGCTCTGGCGTGGTGCCGAAGGTCTCGCAGCGCGCCTTGCGCGGGTACGCCTTGGCAAAGGCGGCGCACAGCCGGGTGACCTCCTCGTAGCGGCCGGTCCGCTTGAAGCCTGACTGCTCGGCGAGCGTGGAGAGGTCCGGCCCGGGGGTCAGCGCCAGCGAGAGCAACGCGAGAGAGGGCAGCGTCATGGGTGCGCACCGTAGCGAACTTCGCGCGGCCGGCCCGGGGATTGACCTGTCGCTGCACCTGTGTTCAGGCTTGAGCGCTCCCATGTCCGACCTTCCGGCTCCTCCGCTCTCCGTCCACCCGGCGCTCTCGCCGTTCCATCCGCTCGTCCAGCGCTGGTTCGCCGAGCGCCTGGGAGAGCCCTCGCAGCCGCAGCAGCAGGGCTGGCCGCAGATTCTCCAGGGCAAGGACGTCCTCATCGCCGCGCCCACCGGCAGCGGCAAGACGCTCAGCGCCTTCCTCGTCTGCGTGGACCAGCTGATGCGGGAGGCGTTGGCCGGCACGCTCCAGGACAAGACGCGCATTCTGTATGTCTCCCCGCTGAAGGCGCTGGGCAACGACGTCCAGAAGAACCTGCTCCTTCCGCTGCAGCAGTTGCGTGAGCTCGCCACCGCGCAAGGTTTGACTCCCACGGACCTGCGCGTCCAGGTCCGCACCGGTGACACCCGCTCCTCGGAGCGCGCGGCCATGCTGCGCACGCCGCCACACATCCTCATCACCACGCCGGAGAGCTTCTACCTGCTGCTCACCGGCCGGCAGTCGCGCGAGCTGCTGCGCGATGTCCAGATGGTGGTGGTGGATGAGATTCACGCGCTGGCGCGAGACAAGCGCGGCTCCCACTTCGCGCTGTCGATGGAGCGGCTCAAGGCGCTGACCCACGCGCGGCCGCAGCTGGTGGGCCTCTCCGCCACCCAGAAGCCGCTGGATGAGCTGGGTGCCTTCCTCACCGGGTCCACCACGCCAGGGGGCGCGCCGGCGCCGCTCTCGGTCGTCCAGATTGGCCACGTGCGGCCGTGGACGCTGGCGGTGGAGACGCCGGACGCGGAGCTCTCCGCGGTGGCCACGCACGAGATGTGGGGCCAGGTGTACGACCGCATCGTCGCGCTCTCCCGCGAACACCGCACGCTGCTGGTCTTCGCCAACACCCGGCGGCTGGCGGAGCGCGTGGCGCACGACCTCGGCGAACGGCTGGGGCAGGACAAGGTGGCCGCGCACCACGGCAGCATGGCGCGCGAGCTGCGGCTGGCCGCCGAGGAGCGGCTCAAGGCCGGGCAGCTGCAAGTGATGGTCGCCACCGCCTCGCTGGAGCTGGGCATCGACATCGGCGCGGTGGATTTGGTCGTTCAGCTCGGCTCTCCGCGGGCCATCGCGGTGGCGCTGCAGCGCATCGGCCGCGCCGGGCACTCCTACGGCGGCATCTCCCGCGGCATCCTGTTCGCGATGACGCAGGACGAGCTGGTGGAGTGCACCGCCTTGCTCTGGGCCATCCGCGAGGGCGAACTGGACGCGGTGCGGATGCCGCAGAAGCCGCTGTGCGTGCTCGCGCAGCAGCTGGTCGCCGCCTGTGCCTGCGAGGACTGGGACGAGGAGCAGCTGTTTGACCTCGTCCGCCGCGCGCATCCGTACCGGGCACTGGAGCGGACGCAGTATGAGGGCGTCCTGAAGATGCTCTCCGAGGGCGTCTCCACCCGCCGCGGCCGCTCCCGCGTGCACCTGCACCGGGACCGGGTGGGCGGCAAGCTGCGCGCGCGCAAGGGGGCGCGCATCACCGCGCTGACCAACGGTGGCGCCATCCCGGACACCTTCAATTATCCGGTCATTGCGGAGCCGGAGGAGAAGGTGGTGGGCACGCTGGATGAGGACTTCGCCGTGGAGAGCATGGCGGGGGATGTCTTCGTGCTCGGCTCCACCACCTGGCGCATCCAGCGGGTGACCGCGGGCACGGTGCGGGTGGTGGACGCCAAGGGCCAGGCGCCGACGGTTCCGTTCTGGCGCGGCGAGGCGCCCTCGCGCACGGACGAGCTCTCCGCGCGCGTCAGCCGCCTGCGCGAGGAGCTGCTGGCCCGTCCGGACGCCCCGCGCTTCCTCGAGGAGGAGCTGCAGCTGGCGCCCACCCTCGTGGACTTCCTGCTGCGCTACCTGCGCGCCAGCGAGCAGGCGCTGGGCGCCATCCCCACCCAGTCCACCATCGTCGCCGAGCGCTTCTTCGATGAGGCGGGAGGGATGCAGCTCATCCTCCACGCGCCGTTCGGCGGGAGAATCAACCGCGCCTGGGGCCTGGCGCTGCGCAAGCGCTTCTGCCGGACGTTCGACTTCGAGCTCCAGGCGGCGGCCACGGACGACGGGATTCTCCTCTCGCTGGGCGAGCAGCACAGCTTCCCGCTCGAGGATGTGTTCGCGTTCCTCTCCCCGCAGAACGTGGAGGAGGTGCTGACGCAGGCGGTGCTGCAGACGCCGCTCTTCGGCACCCGCTTCCGCTGGAACGCCACCCGTGCTCTGGCGATGACCCGCTTCTCCATGGGGAAGAAGGTCCCGCCGCCGCTGCAGCGGGCGCGCTCGGATGACCTCTTGGCCTCCGTGTTTCCCGCGCAGGTGGGCTGCCAGGACAACCACGGGGGCGGCGACATCGAGCTGCCGGACCACCCGCTCGTTTTCCAGACGGCGGAGGACTGCTTGCGCGAGGCGATGGACGTGGACGGCCTCGCAGAGGTGTTGCGCGGGATGAAGGCCGGCACCATCCTCTGCCGCACGGCGGACCGGCCAGAGCCCTCGCCGCTGTCGCACGCGCTGCTCAACTCCAACCCCTACACGTACCTGGACGACGCGCCGCTGGAGGAGCGCCGGGCGCGTGCGGTCAGCTTGCGCCGGTCGCTCCCTCCGGGGGACGCGGCGGCGTTCGGCGCCCTGGATGCCTCCGCGATCGCGCAGGTGGTGGCCGACGCGCAGCCGCCGATGCGGGACGCGGAGGAGCTCCACGACGCGCTGCTGCAGCGGGTGGTGGCGCCCGTCGCGGAGCTGGACGAGGCGCACCTGCGCGCGCTGGTGGACGCGCGGCGCGCCGCGGTGTTGGACGTCGGCGGCGAACGCCGGGCGGTGGCGGCGGAGAAGGTGCCGTATGCCCAGGCGCTGTTCCCTGGCGTGCCGCTCTCACCGCCGCTGCTGCCGCTGCGGGGCGACGGGCCGGTCTCCGCCGAGGAGGCCGCGCTGGCGCTGGTGCGCGGAGCGGTGGAGGTGCTTGGGCCCACCACTGCCGCGGAGCTCTCCGCGCTCTGCCTGCTCTCTGTCTCCGCGGTCCAGCAGGCGCTGCACCAGCTGGAGAGCGAGGGCCAGGTGCTGCGCGGCCGCTTCCGCCCTGACGCAGAGCCGGAGGTGGTTGAGTGGTGCGACCGGCGGCTCCTGCAACGAATCCACGCGCTCACCGTGGGCCGGCTGCGCAAGGAGATTGAGCCGCTCTCCGCGCAGGACTTCATGCGCTTCCTGTTTCGCTGGCACCACCTGGAGAAGCAGGACGCGCTCCGGGGGAAGGCCGGTCTGGCCAAGGCGGTGGCGCTGCTGCAGGGCTACGAGGCGCCGGCCGCCGCGTGGGAGCAGGTGCTGCTGCCCACCCGGATGCACTTCCTGCCGGAGCTGCTCGAGCGGGCGTGCTGGTCTGGAGAGCTCGCGTGGGGCCGGCTCACCCTGCGCAGCAAGCCCGGCGCCGGGCCCCGGCGTGGCGCGGAGGTGGAGCCGGTGAAGGCGGCGCCCTCGCGCAGCGCCTCGCCCTCGCGCAACGCCAGCCTCACGTTCATGCGGAGGGAAGACCTCGACTGGCTCCTCTGCGCAGCGAGGCCCGCCCCGCTCGTCTCGAGGGTAGAGGTGGCGCAGACCCAGGCAGGCGCGCCTGCGGCGTTACGCTCGGGGCGAACGGGGGGAGCCCTCCCGGAGCCAGCGGTGCCGGACGAGCTCTCCGCGCCCGCGCGCGACGTGGCGGCGGCGCTGGAGCGCCGCGGCGCCTGCTTCTTCCTGGACCTGGTCTCCGCCACGCGCCGGCTCCCGTCCGAAGTGGAGGACGCGCTCTGGGAGCTGCTCGCGCACGGACGAGTCACGGCGGACGCCGTCGAAAACCTCCGCGTCCTGCAGTCGCCCAAGCTGCGGCGCCGCCAGCGGGCGACGGCGCGAGGAGGCCCTGGACGCTGGAGCCTGGTCACCGCCGCGCAGCCCCTGCCCACCGCCGAGGTGCATGAGCGGGTGGCGCGGCTCTTCCTCCAGCGGTACGGCATCGTGTGGCGGGACCTCGCCCTGCGTGAGCCGCTGGCGCCGTCCTGGCGGGAGCTGCTTTTCGTGTACCGCCGGATGGAGGCGCGCGGGGAGATTCGCGGTGGCCGCTTCGTCTCCGGCTTCGCGGGGGAGCAGTTCGCGTTGCCGGAGGCGGTGGATGTCGCCCGCTCGGTGCGGCGCACCCCCAAGCTTCAGGAGCGCATTCACCTCTCCGCGGTGGATCCCCTCAACCTCACAGGCGTGGTGACGCCGGGTCCGCGCGTCCCCGCGGTGCTGGGGAACGTCGTGGTGTATGTGGATGGGCTCCCAGAACCGGCAGTCGCTTCGCCGCTCCCAGAGGCGCTCCTCGAGGAAGCGCCCTCCGGACACTGAGCGCCTGGTCGCCCGTGTGGGCTCGGGCTCACAACAGGCGCCACGCGTACTCGACGGCTGGGCTGAAGCCTGTAGACAATGGTTACCGGCCTGTTCATGGGCGAAGCGTTGCGTTCCGAGAGATTTCGTTCAGGGTCGTGGGTCGCGCCGGTCCGGCCGCGCTTGAGATCCGACCTCCTCTCCCGCAGCAGCGGCGCCGACGGCGGAAACCTGCACGAATTACAGGTCCCCGGGTCGCAGTCCGTTTGCACCCTCTACGACATCGAGCTTCAGGTCGCGAAGCTGATGGACGGCAAGCGCACGCTTGACCAGCTGGTGGAGGCGGGCCGGCGGCTGGGCTTGCCGATGACCCAGGACCAGCTGGAGAAGTTCCTGCGCCAGCTCGCCGCGTATCAGCTCATCGACAACGCGGAGCCGTTGCCGCCCCCCTCCGCGGCGCCGGTCGACGGCGACGCAGACACCGGCGACACTACCACCACCCGGCAGGATGACCCGCGCAGCGAGAGCCGGCTGCAGGAACCCACCGCACCGTTCTCGCGCGATGTCATCTCCGCGGCGTCCGGCGGCTGGACCGCGCCGGAGCGCCCCAAGCTGCGGAGGGATCTGGAGACCCGCCGCGTCGAGCAGGGCAAGTCCATCTTCTTCGAGCTGCGCAACCCAAAGGCCAGCGCCACCTGCACGCTCTACGACATTGAACAGAGCGTGGCGCAGCTGATGGACGGGCGCCGCACGCTCGAAGGCATCATGGAGGAGAGCCGGAAGCTCGGCTTGCCCACCACGCTGGACCAGCTGGTCAAGTTCATCCGCCAGCTGGCTGCCTACAGTCTGATTGAGAACGCCGCGCCGTTGCCGCCGCTGTTCTCCTCGGTGAAGTCGGAGGAACGGATGCCCCGCCCTACGCACGAAATGGACCCAGAGCCGGACCCGGCGCTCAGCCAACCCCGGGACAATGAAGACACGGTCGCCGACTTCGACCGGGAGCAGATGACCTCTGGCGACTTTGAGCTCTCGGGTCCGAAGGCCCCGCAGGAGGGTCAGGATGAGGGCTGGAGCCCGCCCGGCGAGGTGGTGAGCGCGTTCGGCAGCGGCGGCGACCCGGGCGACGGCCCGATGGGCGGGCTGGGCGCGGAGCCCGAGCTGCCGCAAGAGGGCGGCGAACCGGAGGCGGAGCCGCAGACCCACGCCGGCCAGTGGCCGCAAGAGGAGGACCTGGGGGCCGCCTACCCGGGCCGCCGCAAGCCGCTGAAGCTCATCATCGGAGGCGTGGTGGTGGTGGCCGTGGCGTTGGGGGTGCTGCTGGGCATCCGCCGGCCGGTGACGGTGAACGAAGAGTGCACGCTCACGCCGCTGGAGCGCACGGCGGTCAAGGCGCCGGCTGGAGGGACGCTCTCCGAGCTCTCCGTGACGGTGGGCCAGAGCGTGAAGCGCGGGGACCTGCTGGCGAAGGTGACCCAGAAGGAGGCCACCCAGGCACCGGAGCGCGTGCTCAACGAAGTGAAGCGGCTGGAGGAGGAGCTGGCGCTCTCCAAGTTGAAGCCGAAGGACCTGGCGGCGATGAAGAAGCAGCTCAAGGCGCGCCAGAAGGAGATTGCCGTCGCCAAGAAGGCCGTCGCCAAGGTGGCGGCGCTGGCGAAGAAGAAGAAGGCGTCGCTCAAGGACGTGGTTGCGGCGAAGGAGAAGGTGAAGGAGGCCAAGGCCCGCGCGACGGAGCTGACCAAGAAGCTGGCGATGGTGAAGCAGGCGGCCAAGCCGGCGGTGCGCAAGAAGAAGCAGGCGCAGCTGGACGCCGCGCGGGCCGCGAAGGCGAAGGCCGAAGCGGTGGCCTCCGTCGTGGAGGTGCGCGCGCCCATCGATGGCACCGTGCTGCCGCCTGCGCCGGACGCGAAGCTCAAGGCCACGGTGGCCAGCGGGGAGGAGCTGTTCATCCTCGGGGACCCCACCAAGCTGGGCGCGGTCATTCAGCTCAAGGGCGAGCCTTTGCCGCTGGGCACGCCGGTCCGCTTCACGCCTGCGGGCAAGAAGACGTCCATTGACGCCACCATCTCCGGGAACACGCCGCCGCCGCTGGGCACCAAGGGCAGCGAAGCGCAGGTGACCATCGTGCTGCAGTCCCCCAAGGGCGTCTCACCTGGCGACAAGGGCGCGGTGGAGATTGTGACCGGGAAGCGGTCCCTCCTTAGCGCGCTGCTGCATTAGGGCGCGGCGGGTGGGCTTCCTCGCAGGAGGAAGAAGATGGCCACGCCGGTGACCGACACGTAGAGCCAGAGCGGGAACGTGATGCGGGCGACCTTGCGGTGCGTCCCGAAGCGGGCGCGCGAGGCGAACCAGACCGTGCTCAGCGCGAGCGGGAAGACCACCGCGGAGAGCAGGATGTGGCTGATGAGGATGACGAAGTAGACGGTCCGGATGAGCCCCACGCCGGTGAAGCGCGTGTCGCCGTGGACGTAGTGGTACACGAGGTAGCACGCGAGGAAGAGCGTCGACGCCACCAGCGCGCCCACCATGAAGTACTTGTGCGCGGTGCGGGCTCCCCGGCGGATGGCCACGTAGCCGCTCACCAGGAGCGTGGCGGCGAGCGCGTTCAGGCTGGCGTTCACCGCGGGCAGGAAGCGGAGGTCCACCGTCGCCCCGGCGCCGCCCCGGCGGAGCAGCAGGAGGTAGGCGAGGAACGACAGCGCCGCGGCCGAGATGAGGGCGTTGAAGACGTAGAACGTGCGATCCGAAGGGGCGGGCGCTGCGGGGGAGTGCATGGCGCGCCCTTCTAACAGAACCCAGGCGAAATCCACTCGCCCCCCAAACCAGCCACATCAAACGGAATTCTCCGCCGTGTAACAAAGCCTGCAGGCGGGGCTCCCCCTCACGAAGTCGCCATGCTGCCTCCCGTAAACCCTGTCTTGTTTGAGAAAGTCAGCAGGACGCTGGATGAGCGGTTGTCCCAGTTCTTCGCGAGCGCGCCGGCCGCGGGCCAGCTGTCAGGCTCGGAGGCGGTGGACGAGGAGCTGTTCAAGCGCCACACCGTGGAAGCGCTCCTCCGGCTGCGCCTGGCCCGGGTGGCGGGCGTCAAGGCGTTTGAAGGGCAGCTGGACGAACGGGTGCCGGACCGCCGGTTCCTCAAGGACCTTGTCCGGCTGGGGCTGACCGAGCGCGAGGTCCACCACTCGGAGCCCCTGCTGGCGACGAAGCTCCTCCAGGGATATCTCCAGTACACGCTGGAGCAGGAGGGGCCGCGCGGATGGCTCGCCCGGTCGTTCTTCGTCGAGTACGCGTCGCGCCGGACGCAGGCGCGCTGGGATGAGCGCATTCAGCGGTCGCTGGGGGAGCCGGTGTCTCCCGCGGCGGAGGAGGACTCCACGACAGACGTGTGGAATGTCCTGATGACCCTGGTGCACGGACCGGAGGACGAGGGCCGCATCGACTACCACCTGAACGTCTACTTCGGGCTGTTCGTCGCCTACGTCAATGAGCTTGCCTCGCTCACGCGGATGAAGCTCACGCGGCCCGACGCCACCGGTTGAAGGCCACCCATTCGCGGATATGACGTCCCCCGCGAAGGAGCGGGGATGACGGCAAGCTTGCGAGAGGCGACGGCTGCAGAGGTGCAGGAGCGGGACGTGCTCACCCACGAGTCGTGGGGCCTGAGCCTGACCGTGCCGCAGTACCAGGAACGAGAGCGGCGCCTGCGCGGCCACGCGTTCTCGCGCGAGGGCATGACCAGCTGGGTCTGGGCGGACGGCGCGGAGGTGCTCGCCTCCTGCGAGACGTTCCGGATGGAGAGCCGGCTTCAGGACGAGGCGGGCGTCAGCTACGGCGTGGCGAGCGTGTACACCGCACCGGCGCTGCGCGGCCGCGGCCACGCGACGCAGATGATGCGGGCGCTGGTGGAGCGGCTGCGCGGCGAGCACGCGGTCATTTTGTTCTCTGACGTGGGTGAGGCGATTTACGCGCGCGCCGGGTTCACCGCGCGGCCTTCGTTTGACCGCGTCTTTCGCGCCGAGCACGCCAACGCACCGGAGGGCGTGAGCGGGCTGGTGACGGAGGCGACGCTCGCCGCGACGTGGGAGTCTGTCCGCTGGCCCGCGGCGCGCTTCGCCCTTCGTCCCACCGCGGCGCAGCTGGACTGGCACCTCGAGCGGGAGCGCGTGTACTCGGAGCTCCTCGGAAGGCCGCGTCCTTCCGCCTGCGGCGCCTGGGTTGGCCGCTCCAGCGCCTTCTGGGCGGGGAACGTGCGGACCGGAGAGCTGATGGTGCTCTGGCTGGAGGCGCAGGACGCGACGTCTGCGGTGGCGCTCATGCAGTGCGCGTCGCGCGTGGCGCACCAGGCCGGCATGAGCCGCGTGGTGCTGTGGGAGTGCCCAGTCCCGTTCTCCTGGCCGCGCGATGAGCTGGGCGGGAGCCTGCGGTTGCGCGAGGGCTCGTTGACCATAGTGTGCCCGCTCACGCCGGAGCTGGAGCCCGGGGAGCTCCAGCACGCTCCGCGCGCGCTCTGGATTTGAGGCTCCCTTGGGGAGCCACCCCCGCTCGCCTCGAGGGGGAAACCGGCCTGGCCGGCCATTTCGTCGGAGGAACAGCTGTTCTCGCGCCGTCAGGCGCCACCCCCGCTCGCCTCGAGCGTTGCGCCGTCAGGCGCATAGTCGAGAGGTGGCGAAAACCCACGCACGGCACCCTGCCCGGCTTGTTTCGAGCGGAGCGGAGCGGCCCCATGAGCCAAGCTTCGGGAGCACTGCCGACGTCTCGACTATGCGCCTGACGGCGCAACGCTCGACGC